>NZ_PNHL01000001.1:0-3223 GCF_002871795.1 Brachybacterium sp. UMB0905
CCCTCATGCCACAATCAGCTCGCGCACACCGGCAACGACGCCGGACACCGCCGCTCAGCAGCACCATGAAAGATCGAGGCTGATCGGCCAGACGGTTGTGGACGATATCAACGTCCAGGGCAAGCTGGTCGGCAAAGATGGTGTGTTCACGGGGACGGTGGATTTCGAGAACGTGAACGTGACGGGCGATCTGCTGGCCTCGAAGATTTCGGGCGAGCATCTTTACGGCACCGTTGTCGAGGGCGGGAAGATCGTCACCTCCGATAGGGGTGCCGGGCAGGTCATGCTGTCGGACGATGGCTATGTCGATCCGGGCAACCGCGAGACCCACTCCGGCATTAGAGTCACCCCGCGCGACATGAGCGGATTAGTATCGCCGCCCGGCTTGGGACCCACCCCAAACGGTCTCGTTATTACCGGCGGGCGCAGCTCGTCAGGAGGCCGGGCGTTCTCGATCTACTCCCCGGTCGCGGTGTCGATGACCTACCAGAAGGACGGTCGGCGTTCCGACGTTATCGCCTGGGAAGATACCGCGGCGATCTCCGCCAACCCCGGAGGTGGTGCTCTGGGGCAGATTATGGCCAACCCCAACTCGGCTCACGTCAAGGCGCTTGCGGCGGACGGCTCCTCTGGGGCCGTTGTCGTGAACAACAGTAGTGCCACCGTTGAGACTCGCGCCCCGGGGGGCGGCTTTATGTCGCTGATTCGCTCGAATGGCCGTGAGGCGTACCTGCGGTCCGAGGGGTCTGACGGGCGCGGGCGCGTCCTGTCTGTGGACTCGGGTGGCGTCTGGGTAAAAGTGAAGAGGGATGATGGCTCTGGGTACTGGGATCACTACAACCTGAATCCGCAGCAGGATCCGAACCCATTCTCCGTACCCTCGGGGTGGGTGGTGGACGGCTCTAATGATCCGCAGTACACGATCACGCTGGGCGTGTGCCACTGGGACGGGGTGCTGAAGCACACCGGCACCCTTTCTGCCGGATGGACGACCATCGGCTACGCCCCCACGAAGGCTCGCCCGTCGAAGGGAGACCAGCTTCGGGCGCTCCCGACCTCTAGCGGGAGGACCGTACTCGGCAAGATCCACGCCTCCAGCGGGAAAATCGAGGTCTGGATAGATCAATCCGCGAAGGGCATCTACATGCACCTCTCGCCCTTCTCCTACCTCGTCAACTGACAGGAGCAGCATGAACATCACCATCGACGACATTATCGCCCGCTACAACGCCGAGATTGCCGCGTTGACGCAGCGAGCCGTCCTCGCTGAGGCGCAGCGTGACGCATACAAGGCCCAGCTTGACGAGCAGGAAGAACCGTCCGGCGACTAGCCCTCACACACCCTAAGCCCCCTCACCTTGATTGTGGGGGCTTTTTCTATGCCCAAAAGGAGGCACCCCATGACCGAAGGCCAGCAGACCCACGACGACATCCCCGAGATCCCCGAGGGGGTCACTCTCCCGGACTCGTCTGGCTCTCTGATCCCTGACGTGGAGGACCCGGAGCCGGTCGACCACGAGGAGGACGACGAGTGACTGCATCACCCCAGGCACGCATCCTGCGCCGCGCAGCCGGAGAAATCGGCTACAGCCGGTGGACCGATCCGAAGCGGGGCACGAAGTACGCGCGCGAGACCCAGCCCGCGCTCTGGCCGCGAGACACGTGGCTCCTGGCGAACGGCATCAGCTACTGCGACATCTTCGTGACCTGGTGCTTCTGGAAGGAGGGGCTGCTGGACATCCTCCCCGCCGGGGCGTCCTACAACACGGACTACCGCGCCTCGAAGGGTGGCCGCGTGCCGAAGCCGCCCCGACCCGGTGACGTGCTGGTGTTCGACTGGAACTGGCGCACCGCGTCCACGAATCACGTGGGCATCTGCGAGCGAGTGCTCCCCTCCGGGAACTACCAGACCATCGAGGGGAACACCTCGCCGGGAAGCGCCGGGTCGCAGGGGAACGGCGGTGGAGTGCACCGGCGCGTGCGCCGTCCGTCGCAGGTTCGCTACGTGATCCGGCCCCGCTGGGGTCGCAGCTCCACATCGGCGGCTGCTGCGAAGGTGTCCGGCCCGCGATTCGCGGACGTGGACGAGACGCAGCGGCGACTCAAGGCCCTGGGCTATAACTCCGGTCCGGTCGACGGGAAATACGGCCCCCGCACGGCGGCTGCAACTAAGGCCGCGCAGCAGGACTTCGGCATCACCCCGGTGGACGGAAAGCCCGGCCCCGCCACACGAAAGGAACTGAAGGGAATCATGGCCAAGATTGACGACATCGCACGAGACATCCGCACCATCAAGCGCAGCATCGAACCCGGCGTCAAGGGCAAGCGCACCGACGGTGAACT
This sequence comes from Brachybacterium sp. UMB0905, assembly GCF_002871795.1. Lineage (GTDB taxonomy): Bacteria > Actinomycetota > Actinomycetes > Actinomycetales > Dermabacteraceae > Brachybacterium. Next base: position 2,344 of record NZ_PNHL01000001.1, read on the forward strand.
CGTCTCCGCGCTCCGGCGATTCCGAAACGACCTACCCGACATGATCCTTGACGCGCCTGTTGCGCTAGAGGGGAAGTGGAAGGGACAGCAGTCGACGCTGCGCCGGATGCGGGCCTGGTACGCCGAGGACCTGCGGCAGATCAAGGCCGGGATCGCCACGTCCCGTGCTGCGGTGCTGGAGGCGGTGCAGGAAACCGGCCGTGCGCAGGGCCTCACCGATGAGCAGGTGCAGGCAATCGCTACCGCGGCGGCGGAGGCATCAGCGCGAGTGAGCGCCGAGGATGTGGCGGAGCAGCTCGACATCACCGTCAAGGGGTGATCGGCGATGCTTAGCTCACCGTATCCGGTCCCGCCGAGCCCGCTATGGACTGTGGCGCGGGCCGCAGCGTACATGCTGCTCGCCGCTGCGGGTGCTGTCGTCATCATCAACCCGCCCACCTCCTACTCGCACACGGGCGCGCTGCTGACGTTCGTGTGGGGTGGGGCGTGCGCCCTTTCTGGGGTGGCGATGGCCGCCGGGGTGTTGCTTCGCCGCTACCGGTGGGAGTGGCTGCCCGGATGGATTGCCGCCATGGGCCTGTCGGTTTACTCCGTCCTGTCCTGGGAGGCGGTGGCGCGGGACGGTCTTGGGCACGCGCCCCGTGCCCTCATCATCACCGCGCTCGTCGGGCTGATTCTCTCGCGCTGCATCCAGCTGTCCCTGATCGACATGTCGGCCAGGCGGGTCGTGGAAATGCGAGAGGCAGTGAGGGATGACGAATGAGAACGCCATGATCGCAGCCGTGCTCGCGTTCCTCACCGGGGGTGGGCTCTCCCAGCTGATCCAGGCAATCGGATCACACCGTAAGGGTGTGCGGGAGGTAGACGTCGCGCATGACGA
>NZ_PNHL01000001.1:3311-10856 GCF_002871795.1 Brachybacterium sp. UMB0905
TCGAAGAACTCCGCGCGGAAGTCACCCGGCTGGCAGAAGGCCGGAAAAGTGACGCGGCGGCAATCCAGGCGCACCGCACGAAAATCGACGAACTAAACGCGCAGATCGCGGACCTCGTCACCGAGAACCGCCGATACCGCTCGATTATGGCGGGAATCGTGGACCGGCTCCGCGCCGACCCGCCCGCGACCCCTGCCGAGCTGCTCGACTACCTCGACCCCCACGTCCCGAAGGAGGACCAGTGACGACAATCACCGGGCCTATCGCTCACCCTCACGACGGCGCAGTGCCCGTGCAGTCCGGGATGGTGGTGTTCTCTCGTGCCCACCGTGGTGTGAAGGGATCGACCGTGCTGCTGCCGGATCGTCACACCGTCACCATCGCGGACGGTGACCTTGAAGCGGTGCTGGAGTCTGGCCCTTGGACAGTGTCGGTGTACCCGGGTGATGGGGCGCGCGCTGACTCGTGGACGATCACCGTCCCTGACGACGGTGTTCATGCTCTCGCGGATCTCACCCCGCACGCGGTGGAGACTGTGGAGGGGCTGCGCGGTGAGCCGGGACCGGCTGGTCCGCAGGGGCCACGGGGAGAGCGTGGGCCGGAAGGTCCGCAGGGCATCGAAGGCCCCGAGGGTCCGCCTGGCCCGCGCGGCGCGCAGGGGGAGCCAGGGCCGCAGGGCGTGCAGGGTGAGCGCGGACCGGAGGGTGAGCGTGGGCCGGAGGGTCCCGGAGGCCCGCAGGGTCCTCGCGGGGAGACCGGCCCTGCTGGGGCTGACTCGACGGTGCCCGGACCTCCCGGACCCGCTGGGCAGGATTCGACCGTCCCGGGGCCTCCCGGGCCAAAGGGCGACACTGGCCCGCCTGGCGCGGTCCTCACGCCGGAGTCGATGCTGGTGGTGGGTCCTGGGCGTCCTGACGCTCCAACGACCACAGGCATGACCGCAGCGGCTCTCGCAGCGCTCCCGGTCGGCGCGGAGTATCGCTCCACCGACGGCGCGGATGTCGGCGCGTGGGTGTGGTCGAAACGCCCGACGGGCTGGGTCGTCACGGACGGTGACACCGGGTGGCGGATCATCCCCCTCACTGACGCCGGATTCTCCAGTGGACGTCTCCGGCTCCGCCGGACTCCCGGCCTCGTGTGGGTCTCCGCTGATGACCTACGGACCGATGGGACAGCCACCGACGTGCGACTCATCCCGCGGAGTCTCGGTCGGAAGTGGGACGTGGACGGCGATAACGTCACCTACCCCGGCTCGATGTTCGCCATGAGCACGGGGAACTTCGTCCGTCTCGACACCGGGAACCTCAGAGTCAACCCTCCCGCCAATGCGCGGCTCCGGGACCTCCGCGCATACCCGAACTCGAAGCCCTGGCCCATGACCCTGCCGGGCACCCCGGCCTAACCGAAAGGACACCCATGCCCACCCCATCCTCTGCCGCGATCATCGCGGCATCTCACGACACTGACCTCCTACAGCGGGCCGTCGCGCTCGGAGCCACCATCGGCCTCACACAGACCGACGTGGAAGCGGCGCGGACACGGCTAGCGGCTGCGCCCGTGGACGACGAGGGCAACACCATCGCCTCGGTGTACGAATACGCCGCAGCGACCTATGAACCGGCTCCGCGCCCCGGCCAGAATCCCGTCGCCGTGACGGACGCGCACCTGCTCCACGCCCTGAACACCATCGTCGAGGAGAGGGCATGACCAACACCCACGTGAAGACGAGGAACCCCGAGCCGCTGGTGACGACCGCGGGCGTGGTCGCCGCTGCAGCCGCGGTCATCGCCCTGCTCGTCGCGTTCGGGGTCGAGCTCACCGATGCGCAAACGGAGGCGATTCTCGGCGTCGTCGCCGTGGTCGCGCCTCTCGTGGTGATCGTTGCGCGCCGTTGGACCACGCCCCGCTCGCGTGTGGTGGAGCAGCGGGACGGCCACGAAGTCATCGCAGGCGACGGTCACGACAGCATCCCGCCCGGTGAGAAAATCCGCGAGATCAACGACTGACAGACCCGCGGTCACCAGTGATGCCCCCACTCGGCCAAGCGCCGGGTGGGGGTTTTTCTCGTGCCCGGATCAGCGCCGCCAGACCATCACGTCCTCGCGGTGCAGCATCGGGGCGCCCGCAGGACCTTTGATGTAGGACGGCACCCAGATCGTCTCACGCTGGCCTCGCTTCGGGCCGACGGCCTGCTGCCGCCAGTGCCCACGCACGACCCACCGGTGCCGATACTCCCTGCCCTCCCGGCCCCGCTCATCCTCACTCGGGAGATGCCTCATCGGACGTAGGTCGATCAGCCGCACCTCCCCGTCTCGCACCGGATCCCCAGCCGCGGGAGGCCGGGACTCCCCGGTGGAGGGCTCGACGTCCCGGACGGATGCGACCGTGGGCATGGCCATGAGCGTCACCACGGAGTGGAGGAAAGCCGCGACCGCGCGGGCCTGCCCTGCCTCGATATCCTCGACGTCGGTCGGGCCCGCGGGGACTGCGACGGTTGCCCCGTCGGCAAGAGGACCCATGACGGGCATGGTCTCCGTGGCTCGCCCCGAGCGGGAGAGGGCGTTGATGATCACCTGGTCTCCCTCGTTGCGCCACAGCAGACCGTCGGTGGCCACGGCGTCACCGGTGATGTCCTCGACCCGTCCCCGCATCTCGGCGGGCGTGAGGTAGGGGACCGGGGGCAGGGGGCTAGAGAAGAGCAAGAGGGCGTGCCGGGTGGGCAGGCTGGTGGCAAGATGGGTCTCGGGCACGTCAGTAGAGGCATCGAGCGCGATACGGGCCATGTCCTGGGTCACCCAGTACAGATCAGCGATCCGAGCTGCTCGCGCTTGCGCCGAGCTCATGGCGGCCATCTGCTCTTGCAGCGGGTGCCCCTGCCACCAGGCCGGGCTCGCGAGCTCTTCGACTGCGCGGAGGTATGCGCGCCGGATCCCGGGCATACCATACGGCGACCACCGGTCCCGCCGACGCCGACTCACGGCACATCCTGATCGGCGTCGATCCACTCCAGCCACAGACCAGGCACGACCTCCATAAGCCGCGCGCCGACGTTCCGCCACCAGTCCACGGGAAAATCGGTCGCGGGGGTCATCGCGTCCAGGTCGTACGTGCCGCGCGGGATCTCGAACGGCCACGTACCGGCCGGGTCATCGCGCAACCGTTCCGCATGCTGCTGGACGTAGTCGCGGGTGAGCGTGGCGAGCCGCTGCAGCTCGTCGGCTACGCCGCCTGGGATGGGAGCTTCTCCCTGGTCCCACTTCCGCACAGTGCGCTCGCCGACGTCGAGATGCTGGGCGAGCCACGAGCCGGGCAGCCCGAGGTACTCCCGGAGAGCCCGGAAGGTGGCTGCGGGCATGCGCTCGGGGGGAGCGATGGTCATGACTGTCTCCTCGTAGCAGAAGGGAGGGCCCCGCGTTTGCGAGGCCCTCCGGGGGTGATCAGTTCGTGGTCTCGTGCTCGGCTGCGATGGCCCAGAAGTCAGCGTCCTCGTCGAGGGTGAGCTTTCCGTCCTGCCAGTAGGTGATGGCCTGGGCGATGGCGAGCTGGTCGAAGTCGCTGGCGTGCTCTCCGAGGGCGGGGGCGACGTGCTGGTCGATGACGTCCTGGGTGGTGGTGAAGGTCTGCATCGTGGTGGTCCTTTCTGACCGGTTCGGCTGGCCCCTCTGGCCTCGCCTTGTGCCTCTAGCGTAGGGCCTAGATTAGGGCCTGTCAAGTGGTGCGCAGAAGAAATTTCCGAGCGGCAGAACTGGAAGCCGCGCCACGCCGCCCGCTCACCACACGCGCACGGGCCGGGGTCGGGGTAGACCCAGCCGTGGGTGGTCTTGATCAAGTCCATGGGGAGAGTGTGCACACCTCCACTGACACCTGATGGGCATCCCAACGTACGCCCTGCCTACGCTGGGCCCACACGGCGCGCAAATAGCGCCATGACCAGCGACGATGCGCTAGAATCGATCACGCGCAACCTAATAGAGCGTCCCGGCGACGGCGGCAACCGTCCCGGGACATGGCCAACCACGAGGAGTTGACATGGCCAACCTTACCCGCTTCACGATCGACCCGATCAGCGGATGCTGGTCCTGGACCGGAGCGCTGAACAACCGCGGCTATGCCGTTGTCAGCGACGGCAAGGGCGGCTCCATGCTCGGCCACCGCGCCGCATGGGAGGAGAAGAACGGGCCGATTCCCGACGGAGCCCAGATCGATCACGTCTGCCACAACACGGATCAGGACTGCCCGGGCGGTGCCACGTGTAAGCACCGGTGCTGCATCAACCCCGCCCACCTCGAAGCCGTCACGCAGTCGACCAACACTCGGCGCGCGATCCGCTCGCGCCGCCCTCGCACACATTGCGCGAAGGGGCACAAGATGACGGAGGAGAACACGATCATCTACGAGCGGAAGCACGGAAGGGTCGAGCGGATCTGTCGAGAGTGCAAGCTCGCCGCTCAGCGCGCGACGTACCGGCGTCGGCTTGAGCGCCAGGGCGTCCCCAGGCAGCGCCGGAGCCGCTACGACGTAGCGTGAACACACGCTGAACACAATCGGCCCCCTCGGAGATGGTTCCGAGGGGGCCGATTCGTGCTCTGACCTGTCGAGCCGCCTACCGGATTCGAACCGGTGACCTATTCATTACGAGTGAATCGCTCTGCCGACTGAGCTAAGGCGGCGCTGCCGACACGCGCGCGCGGCAGACCGCATCACTGTACGGGACCGCGCATGACCAGTGCAAAGCGAAGCAGGGCGAGACTGCTCACGTCGGCCCACCATCCGGAGCCCACGCTCCAGCCCCATCGGCCGCGCGCACCGATCCCGGCACCCCGCCGGTCCTATCGGCGCCGGTCACCGGCCGCTCAGCAGACCAGTCCGTCCTCCGGCACGGTGCCCTCGAGCAGGTACGCGTCGACCTCCTTCTCGATGCAGCCGCCGCTGCGACCGTAGGCGGTGTGCCCATTGCCCTCGAAGGTCAGCAGCAGGCCGTTCTCCAGCTGCTCGGCGAGGGCCTGTGACCAGGCGTACGGCGTCGCGGGATCCCCCGTGGTGCCGATGACGACGATCGGCGCGGAGCCCTTCGCGGTGATCGGCGCGGGCTCACGCACCGGCTCCTGCGGCCACAGCACGCACCCGTCACCGCCCAGCATCGGCCCGAACGTCGGGTACTCCTCGGCCAGCCGCTCCGCCTCCTGCTCCACCCAGGAGACATCGGCCACCCCCGGATGATCCAGGCAGTTCACGGCCGAGATCGCGTACGTGCCGTTGGTGCGGTAGCTGCCATCGTTCTGCCGGTCCGCTCCGAGGTCCGCGAGCATCAGCAGCTGGGAGCCATCCCCCGTCATCGCGGCGCCCAGCGCTTCGCGGCCGAAGCCCCACAGCTCGTCCTGGTACATCATCAGCAGCACGGCGCTGCGGGCCAGCGCCCCGGTCAGCGGACGATCCGGGTCCCCCGAATCCAGGGGGCTCTCATCCACGGAGGCGAAGAAGCTCTGCAGCTGCTGCTTGGCGCGCTCCACATCGCCCTTGACCGGGCAGGCATCCGCCCCGGCATCCAGGCAGTCCTGCAGGAACGCCTCGATCGCGCGCTCGAACCCCTCAGCCTGCCCGGCGGAGATCTGGTTCAGCGCGAGGCTGGGATCGATCGCCGCATCCAGCACGAACTTCCCCACCCGGTCCGGGTGCAGCTCCGCATAGCTGGAGCCCAGGTAGGTGCCGTAGGAGAACCCCAGGTAGTCGAGCTTCTCGGAGTCCAGGGCGGCGCGCAGCACATCCATGTCCCGCGCCGCGGACCAGGTGTCCACGAACGGCAGGATCTCTCCGGAGTTCTGCTCGCACGCCTCGGCAACGCGGCGCCCCCACTTCTCCGCCTCCGCGAGCCCCTCCTCGGTGGTGGGGTCGATCGTGCTCGCCAGGAACTCGTCGGTCTCGCGATCATCCAGGCACGTCACCGGGGCGGAACGGCCGACGCCGCGCGGGTCGAAGCCCACCACGTCGTAGGCGGCCTGCACCTCGGAGGACAGGAAGTAGGGGACGGACTCCAGGTAGTTCACGCCCGAGCCGCCGGGACCGCCGGGGTTCAGCACGAGCGAACCCTGCTTCTCGCCGCTCGCGGGGATCTGCGCGACCGCGATCTCGATATCCCCGGCCTCGGGGTCGTTCCACTGCCGCGGCACGGTGAGTATCCCGCATTCGGCGCCATCGGCATCGAGGTCCTCGCACGGCCCCCAGCTGATCTCCTGCTCGTAGTAGGAGGCGTAGGCCGGGTCCTCGGCGGGATCTCCGTCGAGCTCCGCGGCGGAGGTGCCGGCCTTGCGCAACTCTGGCAGCGGCCCCTCGAGCCCGCCGGGGTTGGTGCTGGGCGGGCCGGCGTGCGCACCGCCGTCGTCCCCACCGCCGTCGCTGCCAGCGGAGCCGCCGCCGTCGGAGACTCCCGGGTCGGTGCCGCCATCGTCGGGGCCCTGGTCACCGCCCAGGCCAGGAATCGTGCAGCCGGCCAGCAGCAGCACGGCGGCGAGCGAGGCCGCGGCGCGGCACAGGGGGCGGGCGGTGGAGGTCATGAGCGTCCTTGTCCATCGATGCAGGGGGCCTGGGGCAGGGTCAGGCCGGGCCGTCGGCCTGGCCATCCTAGGCCCCGGCCCACGCCGTGCGGGCGGGCCGGGGCCGTGTCGGATCAGCCGATCTCGCGGCGGGACCAGCGGCGCGCACCGAGCGCGAGTGGGATCAGCACCATGAGGGTCAGCGGCAGCAGCTCGAAGGCACCGGCGGTGCCGTCGGTGAGGCGGTACGCCGCATCCTGCAGGTGCACGGCCCGCGCCACCTTCTCGAGGATGTCCGATCCCGTCGCCATCGCGATGGTGGCGAAGGTGGAGATGACGAACGGCAGGCCGATCGCCAGGAGCATCCCCACCACCGCCGACTGGGCGAGCACCGCCATGGCGAGCGACATCAGCCAGGTCGCGCCCATCACGGCCATCTGCGTGGTGAGCACGTCGCGGAAGGACTCGAAGCTTGCGCCGTCGCCGACCATTCCGCCGATCCAGGTGCCGAGCGCCGCGAGCCCCACGGACAGGGCGAGCAGCGCGCCGACCACCACGATGTTCGCGAGGATCTTCGACCCCAGCACGCCCAGGCGCCCGGGGCGCTGCAGGAACGTGGTCTGGATGGAGCGGTCGGACCACTCCCCCGCGATCATCAGCACGGTGACCACCGGAATGATCAGCGACAGCGGCAGGGTGATGACGATGAAGGTCATCTCCACATCGACGATCGCGGGCTCCACGACGAGCGCCTGCAGCACGCCGCCCAGCACGCCGGCGCCCACGAGGGCCAGCAGGGAGATGGTGTAGGTGATGAGGGCGCCGCGGGTGTTCAGGGAAGCGCGCAGGTCGATATCGGGTCGCATGACTCCTCCTTCGAGGGGGTCCGGGGCGGTGACCGGGCCCGGGGCTTTATGGGGGCGAGGGCTTTATGGGGGCGAGGGCTTTATGAGGTGCGGGGGCTTTATGGGGTGCGGGCGGTCAGGCCGCGACGGGGGTGGAGGTCTCGGCGGGG
>NZ_PNHL01000001.1:11008-42670 GCF_002871795.1 Brachybacterium sp. UMB0905
CAGAACGATCTGTTCGCGCAGCGCAAGGCGGCCCATGTCCTCCGGGGCGAGGCTGACGATGAACTGCTGGGGGCTGGGCTGCTCATAGGCGATGCCGTGCTTCTCCAGGGCGCGGCGCAGCGCGGCAGGCTCGAGAGGGCTCACCCGTGTGCCTGTCGCGACGGTGAGCTCCTCCAGGGTGCCTTCGCGCACCAGGCGCCCCTCGGAGATCACGACAAGCCGGTCGACGGTCGCCTCGACCTCGCGCAGCTGGTGGCTGGACAGCAGCACGGTGCCGCCAGCCTCAGCGAAGGAGCGCAGCAGGTGGCGCATCCAGCGGATCCCCTCGGGATCCAGGCCGTTGGCGGGCTCGTCCAGGACCAGCACCGACGGGTCGCCGATGAGAGCCATGCCGATGCCCAGGCGCTGCCGCATGCCATAGGAGTAGCCGCTGACACGCTTGCGTCCGGCGCCCTCGAGGCCCACCTGGGCGAGGACCGCATCGGCCCGATGCGCAGGGACTCCAACGGCGAGGGCGGCCATGCGCAGGGATTCCAGGCCGGTGCGGCCGCCGTGCAGGGCGCGCGCATCGAGCATCACGCCGATGGTGCGGGCGGGGTTCTCCAGGGCGCGGTAGGGGACGCCGCCGATGAGGGCCTGGCCAGCGTCGGCCTGGGCGAGGGCGGTGAGGATCCGCAGCGTGGTGGACTTCCCGGAGCCGTTGGGGCCCAGGAATCCGGTGACGCTGCCGGGCTCGCAGGTGAAGGTCAGATCGTCCACGGCAGTGTTCGCGCCGTAGCGCTTGGTCAGGCCGCGGATCTCGAGGACAGGGGCGGTGGGGGCGGTGCTCGTGGTCATGGCTCCACCCTGCTCTTCGCCGGGCCCTCGGAGGGAGCGTCAGGGGTCCAGGACCTGCCTGACGAAGGTCGGCGCCGCCGGGGTCGGCGCAGGGTGCGGGGGCGACCTTCGTCGGCCATCCCCACCGACCCGCGGCCAGGCGAGACCACCGGCGCCGATGGTGCTGGTGGGGCGCGGTTACAGTGAGCAGGTGAGCGATGCGCATACACCCCGGCGGAGGATCTGGCAGGAGGCCCTGATCCTCGCCTTTGTGCTGGGCGAGGTGCTGCTCGCGGTCATCGCCAACATGGCGGACCCGGAGCCGAGCACGCCGCTGTGGCGCTTCGGGCTCGTGATCGCGCTCGGGGTGGCGCTGCTGGCGCGGCATCGGCACTGGCGGTGGCTGCTGCCTGTGATCCTCGTGCTCAACGCCGCCGGCATGTCCATCAGCGTGCTGGTGTTCGCCACCTACTTCTATGCCACCTGGGCGCGGTCGCGCGGGCATGTCGCCGCCATCGGGATCCTCGCCGCCCTCAGTGGCGCGAGCCCCGTGCCGATCTTCACGCGCGGCGACATGATCGGGCCCCTGTCCACGCTCGCCGTGACCGTACTGGTGGTCGCGGTGACCCTCGCGACCGGCATGTACACCTCGACCCATCGGGCCCTCATGAGCGAGCTGCGCCAGCGCGCCGAGGAGGCCCAGACCGGGCGGGCCGCCGCCGAGGAAGCGGCGCGGCGGGCCGAGCGCACGCATATCGCCCGCGAGATGCACGACATCGTGGCGCACAAGATCTCCCTGGTGGCGATGCACGCCGGGGCGCTCGAGGTGAACCCGAACCTGGATCGCGAGCAGGTGCAGGCCTCCGCCGGACTGATCCGCGAGACCGCGACAACCGCGCTGAACGAGCTGCGGGAGGTGCTGGGCGTGCTGCGCAGCGACACCGATGAGAAGGCGCCCCTGGCCCCGCAGCCCACCTGGGACGATGTGCGGCGCCTGGTCGTGACCTCACAAGAGGCCGGGCTCAGCGTGGACCTGTTCGACTTCATCGACGACCCGGTGCCCGATTCCCTGGCCCGCACCGCGTACCGGGTGGTGCAGGAAGGGCTGACGAACATCCACAAGCACGCCCTGCACACCAAGGCGCGCGTGGCCCTGATCGGCGAGCCGGGCACGGACCTCGTGATCGAGGTGAGTAACGTGCTGCCCAAGGGGTTCACGACCACGCTGCCCGGCGCCCGCATGGGCTTATCCGGCATCGAGACGCGTGTGACGCATGCGGGCGGGACCATCACGTCGGGACCCACCGACGACGGACGATTCGAAGTGAAGGCGGTGATCCCATGGCCGACGACGACGTGACACGCGTGGCCCTGATCGACGACGACTCCCTGGTGCGCGCGGGCCTGGCGATGATCCTCGGGGCCGATCCGGGCATCGAGGTGGTCGCGCAGGGCGGCGACGGCAGCGAGGCGGTGACGCTGGTGCAGAAGCATCGGCCCGACGTGCTGCTGATGGACGTGCGCATGCCGCAGATGGACGGCATCGCCGCGACCCGCGCGGTGTGCGCCCTGCCCGGCGCGCCGAAGATCATCATGCTGACCACGTTCGACATGGACGAATACGTGTTCCAGGCCCTCGAAGCCGGGGCCAGCGGGTTCCTGCTGAAGGACACCCCGCCGCAGGAGCTGGCGCGGGCCGTGCACGTGGTCGCCGCCGGGGATGCAATGCTCTCCCCCACCGTGACGCGGCGGATGCTGGGGCACTTCTCCGAGGCGAACCCCACGCGCGGGCACCACGAGCATCCCGGGCTGAATCTGCTCACCGACCGCGAGCGCGAGGTGCTGGGGGCCGTGGGCGCGGGGCTGTCCAATGCGCAGATCGGTATGCGGCTGTTCATGAGCGAAGCGACCGTGAAGGCGCACGTCTCGAAGATCTTCACCAAGCTGGACTGCACCAACCGCGTACAGATCGCGATCATCGCCCACGAAGCCGGGATCACCGACCTCGACGAGGCGCCGTAGAGGCGGGGCGTCTATCGCGGATCGGCCGCCTTGAACCAGCCGGCCGGCGGTTCTGTTCCAGCAACTGGAACAAAACGGCCGATCCACCCGCGGGGCCAGGGCGCGGAGCCGGGGTCGGGCCGCGGAGCCGGGGGTTAGTCCGTCCCCGCCCTCGCGTCAGCCCCAGCCAAGCTCGTGAAGGCGTGCGTCGTCCAGGCCGAACAGGTGCCCCAGCTCGTGCTTCACGGTCACGGCGATCTGCTCCACGAGGTCCTCGCGTGAGGTGGCGTAACGCTGCAGCGGGCCGCGGTAGATGAAGATCCGGTCGGGCTCGGTGAAGCCGTCAAACACCGAACGCTGATCCAACGGGATCCCGACATACAGGCCCAGCAGCTCCGACCCGTCGGCGTACTCCTCGTCGGGCTCCTCCTCGATGAGGATTGCGACGTTGGCGCGGGCGATCTCACGCGCCACCTCGTCAGGCAGGGAGTCCAGCGCGTCGTCCACCGCCTCCTCGAACTCGGCGCGGCTCATGCGGATCATGCCCCCATCGAACCACGGGGTGGTGGGGAGATGGGGCCGACGGGACGTTGCCGGGGAGCAGACGGGGTGCTGCTGGGTGGCCGATGGGGACGCGCAGGACTGCATCGATGTCGGATGCGCCGCACCTGCCGCTAAGCATCGTGTCTCCAGCGGGTGGTGTCGGTATGCTCTTCCTTGGCGCGTGCGCGAGCACGGCCGGGGCCCCCATCGTCTAGTGGCCTAGGACACCGCCCTTTCACGGCGGCGACACGGGTTCGAATCCCGTTGGGGGTACGCGATTGACCTGCACTAATGCTCGACTGCCGGTCCTCCGGACTACGGTCCGGACTACATCCGAGTCCAGGAGCATCCCAAGGCATCAACGTCGGCATGCACGCGCGCCAATGAAGCGCCTTGAAGCGCCCGGGGCTTGCTCCGGGGGTGGGCGATCACAGGCGTCGACTCCCCGTTGCGTCCTGACCTCGGAACGAAACCCAGGGCGCTTCAGATCACTGTCCGCGTGGGCTGCCCGCGGGCAGCCTCACCTCACGTCGCCCCTGCTCACCGGCACGCCTCCACCGCCTCGCTCCAGGTGCCGAAGCGGCCGATCACCGTGGAGAGGGACGGGGCGCCGTGCTGCGGCGCCCACCGGGCGTACTCGACGGTGGTGGCGGTGGGGTGCGCGGCGAGGAAGCGGCTCACGTACTCCCCCACCTCGGCGCGGCTGCGGTTCTTCACCTTCGCGGCGTTGGGCTCCCCACCCGCCGCGGCGAGGATCCCGGTCCACACGTCACCGGTGCGGCGCTGCAGCGTGGCGACGGTGGGTCGGCCGTTCTGCCGCGCCCAGGCGGTGTAGCGGGCGGTGGTGATCCGGGGGCCGAGCGCGGCGATCGCGGCGCGCACGTGGTCCAGCGGATCCTCCTGCGCGGGGTCGGCGTCCCAGTCGCGGGGCGCGGTGACGTCCTGCACCCAGGCGGGGTCAAAGGTGTCCGGCTCGCGGAGCACGGCGAGCGCGGTGGTGACCGTCTCAGACCAGCTGCCGCCCTCGTGCCCGCACAGCCGCTGGCGGATCAGCGCCCCGGAAGGCGCGGCGGGGTGAGCCGCGAGCCACTCCTCGACGGCCCGGAAGGTGGTGCCTCCCGTCTCAGCCTGCACCGCGGCGAGCACCGCGGCCCACAGGTCCTCATCGCGAAAGGCGCTGCGCGGGGCGCCGGCCTCGTCGCCGATCCCTGCGGCGGAGAGCGCCTCGTTCCAGGTGCCGAAGCGGATCGCAGCGGTCTGGTGGCCGGGCACGCCCTGCTCCCGCGCCCAGGCGGTGTAGGCCTGGCAGGTGGTGGCACCGGTCGCGGCGTGGAAGGCGCGGAGATCGGCGATGATCTCCTCCTCGGTGCGGCGGGTGCTCTTGCGCGGGCCGTCGAACGCGGGCTCGTGGTGGGTGCGGCGCCGACCCAGCAGGCGGCGCACCTGCTCCTCGGCGAGGCCCAGTTCCTGGGCCGCCTCCTCCAGCGGCGCGGCCGGGTGGGCGTGCGACCAGCGGGCCACGGCGGCGGTGTGCTCGGCGCGGCGGGCGGCGGCGAGGGCCTTCGCGGCGGCCTGCAGATCGGTGCTGGACCACGGGGTGTCCTTGCCGAGGATCTGGCGGATCCGCTCGCGGGTCACGCCGAACAGGTCCCCGATCTCCTGCAGGGTGGCGCAGAAGGTGTAGAGGCGGGCGCTGCGGCTGGCCCGCTGGTCCCGGCAGGAGCCCCCGGCCAGGACGGCGTCAAGGTAGCCGGGCTCCCCGGCGGCGACCACGCCGATCTCCCGGTCCCGCGGCACGCGCACCAGGCGCAGCACGTGGGCGTGCGGCACACCGAACGCCGCCTCCGCCTCCCACCAGGGACTGTGCGCGTGCTCGCGGCGCCAGGCCCGCAGCCGGCGGCGCAGCGCCCCGGCGATGGTGGCGGAACCGCCCGGCACCGCGGCCTCCAGCGCCTCCTCCACGCACAACGGGGAGACGTCCAGCAGCTCGACGATCTCGCCGACCAGGAAGCCCTGCTGGGCAAGGTCGAACGCCTGCCGCGCCGCGGACTCCTCCAGCGGCGAGCGCGGCGCGGGAGTCGCGGGGACGACGGGTGCGAGCGCCGCGGGCGTGGTGGGTTCCGCGGGCGGCGTGGACGGGATGAGCGTGGCGGTGGACATCGGTTCCCCTTCCGGTGGCACTGCTCGGGTGATAGAGCGAGTATGTGGGCGGGGTGTGACAGGTGGGGCGCGGCGGGTGCACTCACTCGCACGGAGAGCGGCAGTCGATCAGTCGAGGCCGGGGATCGTCGGCGCCGGTGCGCGCACGATCTGATCGAAACGGCGAGCCGAGGTCGGGCGGCGACGGGCGTGGCTTGCACCGCCGAGACTGCGGGACTGCTCGATCTGCGGAACCCCGTCGAACTGCCGACCGGCCACCGTAGTCTCAGCCCATGACGACTCCCCCGGACGTCCTTCGCCCCACCTATGAGCGTTGGAAGAAAGCCGGCTATCCCACTCAGCCATCCTTCGCCTGGCGACCGGAGAGCTGGAGGAAGCGCCTCCAGAGCACGGACATCCCGAAGGCCGAATTCACACTGACGGACTGCATCCAGACGATCGTGGAGCGAACGGCTCAGCCGGAGGACGGTTCCCGGCCACGGATCGACCGCAAGCTCGTGACGACGTTGCACAGCCCTGAGACCCTGGTGGTGAACGGAGCGTACGTCGAGCAGGCCGTGGTCACCGCGTTCCTCGCGTCGATGATCTGGGGGTACGGGGCCACCGGCTACGGCCCGTATCGCACGGCGCGCGTGCTCACCTCGGATCCGTGCGCGATCGCCCACCTCACGGAGACGGCGGAGCGGGCCCAGGCTACGGCCGATGGAGGCATCGATGCGTTCGACCACATTGCCGAGTCCAGGAAGAACACTCAGTACCTGAAGTACCTCGGACCGGCCTTCGGCACGAAGTTCCTGTACTTCCTCACGGCCGCCTCGAGCACCGCGAGGACGACTCCCGTGATGGATGCGGTCGTGCGGCGCTGGTTCCGCACGCACGCTGGCATCGACCTCGTCACCTGGAGATGGGAGAAGGACCAGTACCGCACATATCTGGAGGCACTCGACGCGTGGAAGGGAGAGTTCACTCGTAAGGACGGGACGCCCTTCGAGCGAGACGACGTGGAACTGCTGATCTTCTCCCACAGCCGCGGTGACGACGAGGTGTGGGACTCCGCCCCTGTGACCCTCTCCACCGATGCTCTGCTGGATCTGCTGCAGAGCGACATCGACCAGATCGCAGACCGCATCGACTCGCCCCACGGCCCGGCACTGCTGCAGCAGCTCGCGGACTGGGTGGCGCGCAGCGGCGCGACGGACTCCTGAATGGCGGGGAGCCGTCCTTTCCGCACCATGCGGCCCACATCGCACCGCAGGTCCTCGCTCGTCGCGTGCCGTTGCTACGGTGAGTTCATGACCAGCGACTCCGTCATGGCCGACCTTCGCGCTTTCGCCGCCGAGCGTGACTGGCACCAGTTCCACAGCCCGGAGAACCTCGCGAAGTCGATCGCGATCGAGGCCGCTGAGCTCCTCGAGTGCTATCAGTGGAATGCCGACGCCGACCGCGACGAGGTGGCCGGCGAGCTGGCGGACGTGCTCACCTACGCACTGCACCTCGCGGATCGCCTCGACCTCGACCCCGAGGAGATCATCCGCGCGAAGCTGGAGCGCACACGGGCGAAGTACCCGGTCGAGAAGGCCAAGGGGCGGAGCACGAAGTATGACCGCCTTTGAGATCGAGGAGCTCCGCTTCACCCCAGAGTCCGTCGAGGAGACCAGGAACCGCCTCCCACGCTTCTCGAACTGGCCCGTCGTCTACCTGCTCGAGGACGGCCGCGACATCTACGTGGGCGAGACCGGCAGCGCGGATCGCCGCATGCGCCAGCATCTGAAGTCCGAGCAGAAGCGGCACCTCAAGGAAGTGCGCATCGTGTTCGACGAGCGTTTCAACGCCTCTGCCTGCCTCGACCTCGAGTCCCTGCTGATCCGACTGCTGGGCGGCGACGGCAAGTTCCAGGTGATGAACCGCAACGAGGGCATCACCAACCAGGACTACTTCCAGCGCAGCGAGTACAACGACACCTTCAAGGAGATCTTCGAGGAGCTCCGCTCCCGCGGGTACTTCGAACGGTCGATCCCCGAGATCGAGAACTCGGACCTTTTCAAGCTCTCCCCGTACAAGGCACTCAACACCGAGCAGGGCGTCGCCGTACTCGACATCATGGAGGGACTGGTCGAGGACCTCCACCACCCCGACATGCGCACCCTCGCCGCGATCCAGGGCGATCCCGGGACGGGCAAGACGATCGTCGGGATCTACCTCATGAAGCTCATGCGCGATCTCGCCGACTTCGATCCCACCGACGAGGTGGAGGGCGATTCGATGTTCTCGGATCTCTTCGTCGAGGGGAACCGCGAGCTGTTTCGCGATCTGCGGATCGGTCTCGTCATCCCTCAGAAGTCGCTGCGCCAGTCCATCAGCAGGGTGTTCCGAAAAGTGCCGGCCCTGCGCGACGCTCAGGTGCTCACCCCCTACGACGTCGCGGACGCCGATGAGGACTTCGACGTCATCGTGGTCGATGAGGCGCACCGTCTCACCCAGCGCGGCGCACAGGCCCACGGCACCCTCACCAAACGGTACGGAGAGATCACACGACGGCTGCTCGGGAGCGACGACCATTCGATCAATCAGCTCGACTGGATCCGCAAGCGCTCCCGCCACACGATCCTGCTGCTCGACACGGCGCAGAGCGTTCGCCCGATCGACATCGAGGCCGAGGTTTTCGAGCGGGTACTGGCCGAGGCGCACGAGCAGAAGCGGCTCTATCCGCTGGACACCCAGATGCGCGTGAAGGGCGGCAAGGAGTACCTCGAGTTCGCCCGAGCTCTGATCTCCGACGACCCACCCACGTCCGTGCCTGATCTCGGTGACTACGAGTTCGAGCTGTTCGAAGACCTCGGCGCCATGCATCAGCGGATCCGCGAGCGCGACGCCGAGCACGGCCTCGCCCGGCTCGTCGCCGGCTACGCGTGGAAATGGCGCAGCAGGAAGAAGAGCGGCCTGCACGACATCGAGCTGGACGGCGTCGCTTTGGACTGGAACGTCTCCGACGTCGACTGGATCGCGTCGAAGACCTCCCTCGAGGAGGTCGGCTCGATCCACACCGTGCAGGGCTACGACCTCAACTACGCTGGCGTGATCATCGGCGGCGACCTGCGCATCGATCCCGAAACCGGCCTGCTCGTCGCCGATCGCAAGAACTACTTCGACACCAAGGGCAAAGCCAGCAACCGGACCCGAGGGCAGACGACGACCGACGAGGACTTGCTGCGGTACATCACCAACGTCTACCGCGTGCTGCTCACGCGAGGGATGCGCGGGACGTACGTGTACATCGTCGATCCGCTGCTGAAGGAACGGTTTCAGCAGGTGCTGGACGGTCGGACTCGCTGAGTCAGCGCCCCGCGACCTCCGCCCGCAGCAGCGCCTCCGGCACCATGTCCCCGAACTTGACCTCGCGCAGTGCGCGAGCGTCGATGTGGGCTGACCCCGTTTCGTAGGTCCGGTCGTTATGAGAGTCGTCCTGTTGCCCGCGGTGGCGGGCAGGGAGACTGGTCAGATCATGACGAACAGTAGGAAGCGTCACACTCCGGAGCAGGTCGTCCGCAAGCTCGGGCAGGCCGACAGGATGCTCGCCGACGGGCAGGATGTCGCGGCGGTGTGCCGAGAGCTCGGGGTGTCCGAGCAGACGTACTACCGGTGGCGGAACCAGTACGGCGGCCTCAAGGCCGACGACGCAAAGCGCCTGAAGGAGTTGGAGAAGCAGAACGCGACCCTGAAGCGTCTGCTCGCGGAAGCGGAGCTGGAGAAGGCCGCGCTCAAGGAGCTGGCTGAGGGAAACTTCTAAGCCCGGACAGGCGCCGCGCCGCCGTCGATCACCTCAAGCGCAAGTTGCGGGTGAGCGAACGGATGGCGTGCCGTCTGGTCGGGCTGAGCCGCTCCGCGTACCGGCGACCGCTCAAGGGCGACACGGTCACGGACCCGGATCGGGCGCTCAGGGAGTGGCTGCGCGCCTGGGCGAAGGACCATCCCCGCTACGGGTATCGGCGGGCGTATCACGACGCCCGCGCCGAGGGGTGGGTGGTGAACCACAAGAAGATCCAACGCCTGTGGCGTGACGAAGGGCTCCGGGTCCCGCAGCGGCGTCGACGCAAGCGCGTCGGGTCCTCGACCGTCGACGCGCCGACGGCGGACGCGCCGAACGTGGTGTGGGCGGTGGACTTCCAGTTCGACGCCGACGAGCACGGACGATTGATCAAGATCTGCTCGATCGTCGACGAACACACCCGGGAGTGCATCGGCGGCCTCGTGGAGCGCTCGATTACCGCCGACCGACTCACCGCCCACCTCGAGGACCTCGTCGCCGCCCGGGGCGCCCCGGCGGTGCTCAGGTCGGACAACGGGCCGGAGTTCATCAGCGAGGCGATGGCCGACTGGGCCGGCACCCGCACCGGCCTGTCCTACATCCCTCCGGGCTCGCCGTGGCGCAACGGGTACGTCGAGTCGTTCAACAGCCGGATCCGCGACGAGTGCCTCAACATCAACAGCTTCTACTCGCTGCTGCACGCACAGGTCATCATCGGCGACTGGAAGGACGAGTACAACCACCACCGCCGGCACTCCTCGCTCGGCTACCTAACCCCAGCCGAGTACGCTCGGCAGTGCACCCATCAAATGGAAACCGACGACTCACAGAACGTCCGGACCGAATGAAGGGGGCGGCTCACCGTTAGATCAGATGGCCGCCGCGTCGGCCGCGGTCGATCACAGCCTGCAGGCCGACCGGGTCGGCCGCGTGCCCGGGGTCTGTTGCGGACCTCCAGGCGCCGTAGAGCTCGTAGGCGTCCAGTGCCGTCTGTGGCCCGAAAGGCTCTGCGATTGCCTCCAACGCCAACGGGGCGTCTGCGTCATATCGGGTCTTGGAGCGATGGTGAGTCGTCCCCACGGCTCGGTCGGCGGCGACCATGCGATGAACGAGTGCTTCTTGGATGACGCCCAGGGTGAGGTGGAGGGCGATCAGGTGGTTTCCGTGGCCGAAGCGCACCGCTGCAAGGGCGGTGCCGAAGCGGACATCGTTGTCGGCCGGGGGCGTGGGCAGCATCCCGGACGCGCCGTGGATCGTGGCGTCGACCCGTCGACCATCGGCAAGGACCGCCCGCACAACCTGTGCATCGCCATCGCTCGTCGACTGAAACGCCCAGAGCCGTCCCTGCAGTGCTTCCTCGACATCGAACGCTGCGCGAGAGGTGATGACGACGTCGAGGTCACTCCAGCCATCGAGCAATGCCGGGTCGGTCACCGAACCGTAGGGATCGATGTCGGCGCCCGGAAGTGCATCTGTCATGGACGCCAAGAGATCTGTCTGCCAGCTGTTCACCCCTGGAGGCTAAGGCGCGAGGCCCTCGCGGTCACCCAATATCCGCGCGACCAGCTCATCCTCGCTATGCCGCTCATCGAGGATGACCTCGCCGGGCAGTGCAAGCACGTCGTTTGAGCCATACCAGGGGGCGACCTGTTCATCGCTGACATGGTCGGCGATGGGCTTCAGCGCGTGGCGCCGGAGCGTTTCCGGGAGGCTGACATCGAGGTAATACACGAGCGACGGCCCGTCATGGCCGGCGATGAGCCGCTCGCACATCTGCTGGTAGCAGGCCGATCTAAAGATGCCTTCGAGGACAGTGATGCGGCCACGCGCCAGACAGTGGCGCACCACCAGCTCGACCAGGCTGTCGGCTACTTCCATCCCAATTTCCAGCTAGCTTCATCGGCGGCCGTCCGAGAGCGTGGAGGATAGGGGTATGAAAACCTGGGAAGCCCGCGCCGCTGCCTATGACCGTTCCTTCGGAAAGCTGTGCGCGGGACCGATCGACCGTCTGCTCGACGACACCGGCTCGGGATCCCTCCTGGACGCCGGCTGCGGCACGGGGACCCTGGGGGCGCGGGCCGAGTCGCGCGGCCGCACCGTCACCGCGTTCGACGCGGAAGCAAGCATGATCGGCATCGCCCGCGACCGGTTGCGCGGGCCGGCGATCCAGGCTGCCCTGCCTGAGCTCCCGATGATCGACGGCGCGTTCGATGCCGTCGCCGCGAACTTCGTCATCAACCACGTCGGGCGCCCCGCCGACTCCGTCGCCGAGCTTGCGCGTGTCACGCGCTCCGGTGGGCTGATCGCGATGACGGCCTGGCCAGCACCCCCAGCCGGCGGGTGGGGAGACTTCGTCGGGAGCATCTTCCGCGCTGCGGACGTCGTGCCCATACCGAGTCAGAACCTCGATCGATCCCTCGACTTTGAACGGAGCATCCGAGGGCTCGGAGCTCTTGCCGAGATGGCTGGTTGCGAAATCTCCGCTGCAACGGAACTGCACTGGGTGTGGTCCATCCGGCCGGATGATCTTTGGGCGGGCGTCGAGGGTGGCATCGCCGTCGTGGGCGCAACCTACCTAGCCCAATCTCCCGCCATCCGGAGAGCCGTGAAGGACCTCTTCCTTGAAAGGTGCTCCCAGGCGACCAGCGCCACGGGTGAGCTCGAGTTCCCCACGGAAGCGGTATACGTCCTGGCCAAGAAGCCGTGAGCCGGGGCAGGCTCTCTTCCTACATCACGCGGCATGATTCGGGCTGCCGGCCACTCCACTCAACCAGCTGAGCCGAGGGTGACGACCAGGGTGTGAGAGTCGCGGCCTAACACCCCAACTGTCACCTGATCGTGCGGCAGACCCGGTCGAAGATCTATCCCGATCAGAAGTAAGCCCCTACAGTCGGTCGACCGTTTGCCAGTAACGCGAACCTGACAGCAGTCCCCGCAGTCCCCGGTGCGGCTGCTGTCGGCTCGAATCCCGCTGGGGGTGCTGCATCAGTCGACCTGGCACCATCGGCCGGGCGCCCCGGCCACCGGTCAAAACCTCGATGATCAGCAGTGCGAGGCGGCTCACAGCGAATCTGGTCGTGAGCACCGAAATCATCCGGTAGAGTTGTCCAGGTCGCCCCGGGAGCGGGGAGATGCAGATGGCCCTGTAGCTCAGTTGGTTAGAGTGCCGCCCTGTCACGGCGGAGGTCGCCGGTTCAAGCCCGGTCAGGGTCGCCCCTCACGAAGGCCCCGGACACACGTCCGGGGCCTTCCTCGTGCGTGGGCTGCTCGGACTCGGCCCGGGCGCTGCTCTCCGATCAGTGCAGCACCCGCCCCACCACTTACCCCGCAGTACCGCGGGTCTCAATACGCTAGACGCACACGCACCCGCACCAGGCCGAGACATGTGGTGGCGCCACAGCTGAGACGCGTCGGGGCGTCGGCGCACAGCCGCGTGGCATGCCTTACACCAGCCGATACCGGTTCGCAGCCAAGCCGCGCCACCTGCTACTCTGAGCTCCGGCCGTCGGCACGGCCACGGCTCTGTAGCTCAGTTGGTAGAGCGTTCGACTGAAAATCGAAAGGTCACCGGATCGACGCCGGTCGGAGCCACCGCAGCACGAAGCCCCCTGGCAAATCCCAGGGGGCTTCGTCGTTCCCGCGGCACGGACGCTGACTGGTGCGCAGGGGCAGACACCCCGCCCCGTCCAGGATGACGGACAGGCCCGCAGCGTCCTTTCCCCCGCGCCCCCGCATGCCACTTAGGCTGGGCGGCGTGCGCCTCGAGCGTCGGGGCGCACAGCCTGGGCCCACACCCCAGGCCACCGACCCCATCTGCGGAGGGACAAGGATGTCGACGGAGAACCCGGATCTGGCGATCGCCCAGCAGGCGACGCTGCGCCCCATCACCGAGATCGCCGAGAAGGCGGGCGTGCCCGAGGAGGCGCTGGTCCCCTATGGCACCACGAAGGCCAAGGTGGATGTCCGGAAGATGACCCCGAGCAGCGAGCAGGGCAAGCTCGTGCTGGTCTCGGCGATGTCGCCCACCCCGGCGGGTGAGGGCAAGTCGACCACCACGGTGGGTCTGGCCGATGCCTTCTCCCTCAAGGGCATGAAGACGATGGTGGCGCTGCGTGAGCCGGCGCTGGGCCCCGTGATGGGTATCAAGGGTGGCGCGACCGGCGGCGGCCACGCCCAAGTGGTGCCGATGGAGGACATCAACCTGCACTTCACCGGCGACTTCCACGCCATCCAGATCGCGAACAACACCCTCGCCGCGCTCGTGGACAACCACATCCACCAGGGCAATGAGCTGAACATCGACGCGCGCCGCATCCAGTGGAAGCGCGTCGTGGACGTCAACGACCGTGCGCTGCGCAAGGCCGTGATCGGCCTGGGCGGCCCCGCCCAGGGCGTGCCGCGTGAGGATGGCTTCGACATCGTCGTGGCCTCGGAGATCATGGCGATCCTGTGCCTGGCCACGGACCTCGAGGACCTGCAGGCGCGCATCGACCGGATCGTCGTCGGCTTCACCTACGACCGCAAGCCCGTCACCGTGGAGGATCTGCAGGTCGGCGGCGCGATCACGATGCTGCTGAAGGACGCGCTGCTGCCGAACCTGGTGCAGACCCTCGGCGGCACCCCCGCCCTTGTGCACGGCGGCCCGTTCGCGAACATCGCCCATGGCTGCAACTCCCTGGCCGCGACCCGCCTGGCGCTGTCGCTGTCGGAGATCACCGTGACCGAGGCCGGCTTCGGTTCGGACCTCGGCGCCGAGAAGTTCTTCGATATCAAGTCGCGTCTGGGCGATCTGCGGCCCGATGCCGCCGTCGTCGTCGCGACCGTCCGCGCTCTGAAGATGCACGGCGGCGTGGCGAAGGATGACCTGGCCACCGAGAACATCGACGCCGCGATCCAGGGCACCGACAACCTGCGCCGCCACGTCGAGAACGTGCGCAAGTTCGGCCTGGAGCCGGTGATCGCCCTGAACCGCTTCCCCTCCGACACCGAGGCGGAGATCGACGCGGTCCTGGGCTGGGCGAAGGAGAACGGCTTCCGCGCGGCGCTGTCCGAGGTGTGGGCCAAGGGCGGCGAGGGCGGCCTGGCCGTCGCCGAGCAGGTGCTGGCCGTCATCGAGGAGGGCACCGCCGACTTCCACCAGCTGTACGACCCGGAGATCGGTGTGGAGGAGGCCCTGCGCACCCTCGCCAAGGAGGTCTACGGCGCCGACGACGTGGTGTTCGAGGACCGCGCCCCGATGCAGCTGCGGATGCTCAAGCGCAACGGCTGGGACAAGCTGCCGGTGTGCGTGGCGAAGACCCAATACTCCTTCAGCGATGATCCGAAGGCGCTCGGCGCCCCGACGGGCCACGTGCTGCATGTGCGTGACCTGGTGCCGAAGATCGGTGCGGGCTTCGTGGTAGCGCTGACCGGCGCGATCATGACGATGCCGGGCCTGCCCAAGCAGCCGGCCGCCCTGCGCATGGGCGTCACCGAGTCCGGGGATTCCGTGGGTCTGTTCTGATCCGCCGACGGGCCCGGCCGGGCGACCGGCCCGGGTTCGTCCGGCCCCGCGAGGACGGTGCGACGGCCCCGGCGCGGGCATCCGATGATCGGGTGCTCGCGGCGGGGCCGCTGCATGTCAGGGGGCCGATGGGGCCTAGTGCCCTCAGCGCCGCACGTCGCGCTCGGCGACCTCCTCGGCTTCGCGCTCGGTCTCGTCCTCGAGGTCGATGTCGATATCCGCGTCCACGACCTCCTCGTCCCCCACTTCGGCGCCGGCTTCGGGCTCTTCCCAGTTCTCCTCCACCAGTGGGTCGACGCCCGAGGTGACGACGTTCTCGGGGAAGCGGTCCTCGCCGCCCTCGGACATGCCCTGCAGCTCATCGGTCTCGTCGATGAAGCCGTCCTCGTCATCGTCCTCGTCGTCGGCGTCGGCCAGACGCGGAGAGAGCTCGTCGATCGCGTAGTCGCCGCCGCGCACGAAGCCGCGTCGGAACGCTGCGCGTCCCACCATGACGCTCGCCACCGGCACGGCGAGCGCCTGCGCCAGCAGCACCACCAGCAGGAATGCGGCCAGCGACCAGGATTCCGCGGCGAGCGACGCCCCGGACAGCACCAGGATCAGGCCCAGCATCTGCGGTTTCGAGGCGGCGTGGATGCGCATGAGCACGCCCTCGAAGCGGTTCACACCGATCGCGGCCACAAGTCCCAGCAGCACCCCGCCGCCCATGAGGATCGCAGCGATGATCTCGACGACGCTCATCGGCCCTCCTCCGTCCGGTCCCGGCGCTGGCCGACATCGGACCCGCCGCGCCGAGCGGCATCGGCCCCAGCGCGCTGGCCGGCGCCGGCCCCGAGGCGCTCCCCCGCGCCCCCGGCCTGCGGCCAGTGCTCGTATGCGGCGGCGCTCGCCGCTCCGGGCTCGAAGCGGTTCACCGGCCCGTCACTGTCCGGATCCTCCTGTGCGGCCGAGAAGTGCACCGCGTCCAACGGCCCGGTGGTCGTGGACGGTTCATCAGGGTGGGGGCGCAGATGCGCCCCGCCGGGCTCCTCGCGCGCCACGAAGCGGGCGAACGTCACGGTCGCGATGAAGGCGAGCGCCGTCAGTCCGAGCATCGCCGGGCCCGCCCAGGCGGCCTCGGCCCGTGCGGTGTACAGCGCCATCGCCATCACCACGAGGGTGACCAGGAAGTCGGAGGAGATGGCGCGGTCCAGAATGGTGGGGCCGATGATCATGCGGTACACCACGGCGAGCGCCGCGATCGCCAGCAGGATCCCGTAGACGATCAGGATGATCTCGAAGGCGCTCATATCAGGCCCGCCTCCTTCAGCACCTCGCGGCGGCCGATGGCCCACAGCAGCCGCTCCTCCTGGGCGCGGACGGACCGGCGGACCTCCTCGACGTCCTCCTCGCTGCCGGCGTTGAAGGCGTGCAGGTACAGCATGCCGGTGGCGCGCTGCGCCTCGACCACCACGGAGCCGGGGATCAGGGTGCACAGCATGCCAGTGAAGGTCAGGAAGAAATCGGAGCGGGAGGCCATCTTCACGCCCACCACGGAGCCGGGCGGCTGCGGGCCCGGCCGCACCGCGTACCAGCCCACCTCGATCGCCGACCGCACGAGGTCCAGCAGGAAGCGGGCCAGGAACGTGATGAATCGCAGGGGGCGGATTGTCAGCTCATGGCCCGTCGGCGGCATCGGGAACAGCACGAACACGATCCCGGCGGCGAGGATGCCGCCCAGCACGCTCTTGAGGGACACCTCGCCCCAGAGCATGCACCACATGACCACGGCGACCAGCACCCACCGCCAGGCGCGGCGCAGCTCCCGCAGACGCCTCAGGAAGCTCATCCGGTCACCTCCCGCCCGGTGCTGTCCACGCGGTGGCCCTCACCGTCGATCTTGTAGATCAGCTCCTCGGCCGCCTCATCACCCAGCACGGCGCTGACGTACGGGGTGCGCTGCAGCACCGAGTGCGCGGCCTCCCCGGCGTAGTTCATGATCGGGCCGGCCAGGAACGTCAGCAGCAGGGAGAAGGCGATCATCGCGGCGGTTGCGCCGGTCATCACCGCGGGCATGCGCACCTCGCGGTCGATGATCTCCTGATCAGGCTCCTGCCAGAAGGCGCGGCTCCAAATCTTCGCGATCGCGTACAGGGTCAGCAGGCTCGTGATGACGCTCGCGGCGATGAGGATCCACCCGGCCGGGCGGTCGTAGGCGATGCCCGCCTCGATCAGCCCCACCTTGCCGATGAAGCCGGAGAACGGCGGGATGCCCGCGAGGTTCATGGCGGGGATGAAGAACAGGATCGCCACCAGCGGCGCGAGCTTCTGCAGGCCGCCGAGCTTGATGAGGTTCGTGGTGCCGCCGCGGTGCTCGATCAGCCCGGCGGCGAGGAACAGCGTGGACTGCACGACGATGTGGTGGGCGACGTAGAAGATCGTCGCGGCCATGCCCAGCTGGGTGACCATGCCGATGCCGAACAGCATGTAGCCCATGTGGGAGACGAGCGTGAATGACAGCACGCGCTTGAGGTCCGTCTGCGCCACGGCCCCGAGGATCCCGATGATGAGGCTCAGCGCCGCCGCAGCCAGCAGCAGGTTGGAGATCTGCGAGGCGGGGAACAGCAGGGTCTCCAGGCGCAGGATCGCGTAGATGCCGACCTTGGTCAGCAGGCCCGCGAACACGGCGGTCACGGGGGCGGGGGCCGTCGGGTAGGAGTCCGGCAGCCAGGCGCTCAGGGGGAACAGCGCCGCTTTGATGCCGAAGGCCACCAGCAGCATCAGCTCGAGGATCATGCGGGTGCCGGGCTGCACCCCGTCCAGGCGCACCGCGAGCTCGGCCATGTTCACGGTGCCGGCGGCGGCGTACACCGCGGCGATGCCGGCCAGGAAGATCACGGAGCTGAGCAGGGAGACGACGACGTACGTGGTGGCGGCGCGGACGCGGGACGCGGAACCACCCAGGGTCAGCAGCACATAGGACGCCGCCAGCAGCACTTCGAAGCCGACGTACAGGTTGAACAGGTCACCGGCCACGAAGGCCATCGACACTCCGGCGACCAGCGCGAGGTATGTCGGGTAGTAGATCGCCACCGGGGTGCGTTCGGTGTTCTCCGAGACGGTCTGGGCGCTCGAATACACCAGCACCGCGAGGGTCACGAAGCTGGAGACCAGCAGCATCAGCGCGGTCAGCCGGTCCGCGACCAGGGTGATGCCTAGTTGCGGGGTCCAGCCGCCGATGCGCAGCACCAGCACGCTCTCCTGGGTGACGTGGTAGCCGAGCACGATCGCGACGGTGAAGATCGCGACCAGGGTCAGGATCGCCAGCCACATCTGCACCCGCGCGTGGTGGCGCAGGATCAGGGTGACAGCCGCCCCGCCGAGCGGCAGCAGGACGGGTAGGGCCAGCAGCAGTTCCATGCTCAGCGATCCCCCCGTCCCTCGTCCGCGTGGCGCGTGTGCTCATCGATCGGTTCTGCGGTGCCGGGTGGCCGGTGGCCCGGGTCCGTGGCCGGTCCGGTGCCCGGGGCGGCCGCGGCGGAGCGTGGATCCTGCTCGTCGGCCCCGGGGACGGCCGGGGTCGCGCCGGTGGCGGTCCCACTGCTCGTGGTGGGGATCGCGCCGGTGCGCAGGGCCCGACGGGTGCGCGGCGGCAGCGGATCCTCCTCGGCATCGGCCTCGGTGTCGTCGTGAGGCACATCCTCAGCGCCTGTGAGGTCCCCGCCCAGCGGGTCGTCGTTCTCCGGGGGCAAGAGCCCCTGGGAGCTCGCGAGGGCGCCGCGGCGGGATTCCTCGGTGAGGGCCTGGTGCCACGGCAGGTCTGCTGCACCCTCGTTGCGCTGGCGGCGGCGCCGCAGCACGCGGCGGTCCTCCACGTCGTCGGGCACCTCGTCGTGGCCGAACAGCTGCCAGGCGCGGTAGGCGAGGGCCACCCCGAGCGCGGTGATGCCCAGGGAGATCACGATCGCGGTGAGCACCATCGCGAACGGCAGCGGGTCGGTCATCTCCCGCGGATCACCGGTGCCTTCGAACGGCGGCGCGCCGGGCACCCCGGCGGCGATGATGAACAGCAGGTTCACGCCGTTGCCGAACACCACATAGCCCAGGATGATGCGGGTCAGCGTGCGTTCGAGCATGAGGTACACGCCGCAGGCGATCAGCACCCCGGCGGTCAGCAGCAGCGTGAGACTAACGGGCATCGGTCTCCGCCTCCTGCTGCAGGTCGATCTGCGATCCCAGGGAGCGCAGGAAGTCCAGGAGCACGCCCACGACCACGAGGTACACGCCGAGGTCGAAGATCAGGGCGCTCGGGAAGTGCAGCTCTCCCAGCAGCGGCACGTGCACCACCGGGGTGGCGGACTCGAAGATCGTGCCCCCGAACAGCAGCGGCAGCACCGCGGCGGAGACCGCGAGGGCCATGCCGGTGCCGAGCACCAGACCGGCCTGCACGGGCGCTGCCTCCGAGAGTTCGTAGCGGCCGCCGGCGAGGTAGCGCAGCGCGAGCGCGAGCCCCGCCACAAGGCCGCCGGCGAACCCGCCGCCGGGCAGGTTGTGACCGGCCATGAGCAGGTAGATCGAGAACATCATGAGCATCGGGAAGCCGATGCGGGTGATGACCTCGAGGATCACCATGCGGCGTTCGGGGGCGAGAGTCAGACCCGCGCTCAGCCAGGTGCGCCACCGGTTGTCGCCGATGACCTCATCGGGCCGGGCATCGAAGTCCAGGACGTTCTGCGGCAGGTCGCTGTCGGTGCGGCGCCGCCAGATGGAGGTGGAGCCGTCGTCGAGGTCCCGCACCCGGGAGATGGGCCGCTCACGCCGGGTGACGAAGATCAGGGAGGCCACGCCCGTGGCGACCACGAGCAGCACGCCGATCTCCCCGATGGTGTCCCACACACGGAAGTCCACGAGGGTCACGTTCACGACGTTGTGCCCGCCGCCCTCGGTGTACGCCGGTTCGATCAGGCCCGGCCCCAGGGCCTCGCGGTAGCGGGCATCGGCCGCGTACAGAACTGCGCCGCACATGACGATCGCGGTGGTGATGGCCACCGCCCAGCGGGCGAGAGCGCCGAACCGCAGTGGCCGACGGGAGAAGTGCAGGGGCAGGCGGCGCAGCACCAGCACGAGCACGACGGTCATCGCGGTCTCGACGAGCACCTGCGTGGTGGCGACATCGGGTGCGCCGGCGGCGAGGAACAGCAGGGCAGCGCCGTAGCCGGTGACGGTGATGAGGAAGACGGCGCGCAGGCGGCGACGGGAACGGACCACGCCAATGCCGGCGAGCACCACGACCGGCAGGACGATCAGCTCGATCGGATTGTGGAACAGCACCAGGTTGTCCGGCACCGGCGACTGGGTGAGCGCCACCGGAGTGACCAGGGCGATCAGCACCACGAACATCGTGCCCAGGGTGTAGGGCAGGGAGCCGCGCTGGAACAGCGGGGTGATCGCGACGGACAGCGAATCCGTGGCGCGCAGGATGCGGCGGAAACCACGCTCGGAGTCGATGACATCCAAGGCCCGCTCCCCTGCCCAACTTTGCGGGGACACCGCCTTCTGGAAGCGCTGGAAGGGCTTGGCGATCAGGCATAGCACAAGCCCCAGGGCGAGGGTCACGACGGAGGCCAGCAGCGGCACGCCCAGGTGCGGGATGACCACCAGGTGCACCTCTTGGGTGGTGTCCGGCAGGACACCGGCGGCGCCGCGCAGCGCCTCCTCCAGGGGGGCGGCCACGAGCGGGAGGCCCACGCTGAGCACTGCGATGATCGCCGGCGGCAGCCAGTACAGAACGGAGATGCTGGGCTGGGCGACGGGCGGGGCGCCGGGGGCGCGACCGAAGGCGCCCTTCACGAAGCGCCACGAGTACGCGACGGTCAGCACCGACCCGGCGACCAGGGCGATCAGCAGCAGACGCTGCAGGCCGCCGCCGTACCACAGGGCGGAGTAGATCGACTCTTTCGCGACGAAGCCGTACAGCGGCGGGATCGCCGCCATCGACGCGGCGGAGACGGTGCCGATCACCGCGGTGACGGGCGCGACCTTCCACACCCCGGACAGCACGCGCAGGTCGCGGGTGCCGAACTGCTTGTCGATGATGCCGACCACCATGAACAGCGGCGCCTTGAACACCGAGTGGGCGATCAGCATCGCCAGGCCCGCGAGGATCGCATCATGCGTGGCGAGCCCCGTCACGGCGGTGAGGAAACCCAGCTGGGAGACGGTGCCGTAGGCCAGCAGGAGCTTGATGTCGGTCTGCCGCAGAGCCCGCCAGCCGCCCACCAGCATGGTGACCGCGCCGAGGGCGACGAGGATCCCGGCGACGACCTCGAGGAACGTCAGCGCGGGGGCGAGCCGCAGGATCAGGTAGATCCCCGCTTTGACCATCGCCGCGGCATGCAGGTACGCGGAGACGGGGGTGGGGGCGGCCATCGCGCCGGGCAGCCAGAAGTGCGTGGGAATCATCGCGGACTTCGTCGTGGCGCCGGTCAGCATGAGCACCATCGCGGTGACCAAATACGGGCCGGCATCGGCCCACATCGGATCCGTGACGATCTGGGAGAAGCGCATGCTTCCGGCGGCGTAACCGGCCATCAGCAGGCCCACCAGCATCGCCAGGCCCCCGACGGTGGTGGAGATCAGGGCGTTCAACGCGGCACGACGGGAGGCCTGCTTATCCTGGTAATGCCCGATCAGCAGGTAGGAGAAGACAGTGGTCAGCTCCCAGAACACGTACATGACCATGACGTCGTCGGTCAGCACGAGACCCACCATCGCCCCGGCAAAGGCGGTCAGCACGCCGGCAAAGCGTCCCAGGCCCGCCTCGGTGTCCTTGAAGTAGCGGGCGCAGTAGGCCAGCACGAGCGCACCGATGCCGGTCGCGATGACGGCCAGCACCCAGGACAGGGTGTCCAGGCGCATCGCCAGGTCGATCCCGAAGGCGGGGATCCAGGGCACTGACTGTTCGATCGGCGCATCGGCCAGGGCGCGCGGATCATGGGTCAGCAGCCAGATCGCGGAGGCGCCGGGCACCGTGGCCAGCAGGTAGAAGGCGTTGCGGCCGATGCTGCGCACCAGGATGGGGCCCACGACC
Source organism: Brachybacterium sp. UMB0905 (assembly GCF_002871795.1). Classification (GTDB taxonomy): domain Bacteria; phylum Actinomycetota; class Actinomycetes; order Actinomycetales; family Dermabacteraceae; genus Brachybacterium. The sequence goes on from NZ_PNHL01000001.1 coordinate 32,906, forward strand.
GCCGCCACTAAGTGGGCGAGCAGCATCGTGAACACAGGGGTACTCCATCCGGCAGGGAGTTGGGAAGCGGCCGACGCCATCTTACGGGAGGACCCCGGTCGTCCCTGAAGCGATGGTGAGGGTCAGGGGACGCGCAGGACCGGCCGGGCCCCGTCGGCCCCCTCCCCTTTCTTCCGCTCCCCCGGCTGGCTATGGCGGCTTCGAGCACCCTCTGATCCGTACAGTGGCCCCATGGACTCCTCCCCGGACCCCAGCGCGTCCTCCCCTGCCCCGTCTCCCGCCCCGTCCCCCGTCGGCCGCTCCGGGCGTCCCCCGGTGGCCTCCTTCGCCCTGTGGGACGGTGGCATGTCCGCCTTCTCCTCGGTGATCCTCACCTTCGTGTTCGCCACGTATGTGGCCAGCGGCGTCGCCACCCACGGCGCCGTCGGGGAGGCGGAGATCGAGGCGGCGAAGGCCCATGGCTCCCAGACCCTCGCGGGCTGGCAGTCCATCGGCGCGGTCGCCGTGGCGCTGCTCGCCCCGCTGCTGGGGAACCTGGCTGACCGCGGCGGGGCCCGCAACGCCCTGCTGCGCATCTTCACCATCGCCACCGTCGCGATCGTGGCGCTGATGCCGCTGGTGAAGCTGGATGCTGACTACCTCACCCTGGGCGCGATCCTCATCGCCCTTGCGGTGGTCACCAGCGAGCTCGCCGGGGTGTTCGTCAACTCTGTGCTGCCGGAGATCTCCACCCCCGCCAATCGCGGCCGGATCTCCGGGACCGCGTGGGCGGTGGGCTACTGGGGGTCGATCCTGTGCCTGGGTCTGGTGCTCGTGCTGTTCGTCATGCCCGGAACCGGGATCCTCGGGATCACGGCGGAGGACGGCTGGAACTACCGGGCCATCCCCGTCTTCGTCGCGATCTGGATTCTGCTGGGCTGCCTGCCGCTGATGCTGCGCGCCCCGCGCCACCGCGCCACGTCGCCAGGCGAACCGTGGAACCCGTGGCAGGGGTATGTGCAGATCGTCCGGCGAGTCATCCGGGCGTTCCGGCACGAGCCGATCATGCTGCAGTACCTCGTGGCCTCCGCGATCTACCGCGATGGGCTGGGTGCGGTGTTCTCCATCGCCGGGGTGCTCGCGGCGAACGCCTACGGCTTCTCCACGGTGGAGGTGATCATCTTCGGGATCGTCGCGAACCTCGTGGCCGGTTTCGGGGTGTTCCTGGGTGGCCGGGTGGATGACCGGCTGGGGCCGCGCGTGGTGATCATCGCTGGCTGCCTCGGCATCATCGTGCTGGGGATGATCGTGTTCCTGTTCTCCTCCACGCTCGTGTTCTGGATCGTGGGGCTGATGATCTGCCTGTTCGTCGGCCCGGTGCAGTCCGCCTCCCGGAACCTGCTCACGCGCCTGTCCCAGCCCGGGCGGGAGACCGAGAACTTCGGGCTGTACGCCACCACCGGGCGGGCCCTCGGGTTCCTGGGCACCGGCGCGTTCACCGTGGTGGTGGGGCTGCTGGGCGATACCCGCTCGGGGATCCTCGGGATCGTGCTGGTGCTCGCGCTCGGGCTCGTGGCGTTCGTGCCGATCAAGCTGGGCGCCGCCGGGCGAGCCGCGCAGGAGGCGTGAGGCGCCAGAGCGACGGGGTAAGGGCGCGGTGCTGTGCGCGCAGGGGCCGACGGGGGCAGCGCACCATCGGCTCTGGGGTGCCGGTGATGAGCCGCCGGGGCCTTAGGCCAGATCTGCGGGGTCCACGAGGAAACCGCCCGCATCGAGCACATACCCGCCGACGGTCTCCGTGAGCAGGCCCGCGATCAGGCCGACACGCTGATACGCCACCTGCCAGCGCTCGGACGTCGCCGCATCAGGCATCTCGATGCCGCCCTCACCCTCATCGACCGGCAGGTGCACGATCTGGTAGTCCACCGCATCGCGCAGCCAGTCCACCTGCGCGAGCGCCGAATGCTGGTCGGCGCGCCCCACCCGCACGGCGAGCTCATCACCCGTCTCGAGCGGCACCGTCACGCTGTATCCGGCGCGCGACACATCTTCAGGGATTTCGTCGAGCTCCGCTTCCGGGGCCAGCGGCGCGATGAGCTCCGCAAAGGACTCCGGAGCGAGCGCGTGGGGGCTGACCACCGTGAGGTCCCGCTCGCAGAACGGGTGCGGCTCCAGGCGCGTCCCCGAGTCCGTGACAACCGCGCCGTACAGGCGCCGGCCCAGCGCCCACGCGAGGTCCAGGGCCTCCCGCTCAGCGCCCATCGGCTCCCCGTCCGGGAATGCCCGGCCGTAGCCGCGCGGATCCCCGATGGTCAGCTGCGTCGGCTCATCGCGCTGTCGCGGCACCTCCAGGGTGAAGCGCCCGCCGCCGCGTCGCGAGGTATCCGGGATCAGCCGGGCGTCGTCGCCCAGGTCGATCACGCCATCCGCATCGGCCTGGGCCTCGGGGCGGACATTGCGGATCATCGCCAGGACATCCGCGGGATCGGTGTCCCGCGGCAGCTGCAGCCGGTGCTCGGTGCGGTCGGGGGTGGGGCTCACTGCTCCTCCTCGACGGGGATGACGGTGCGGTGGAAGTTCCGGGCCGAGCGCGAAGGCGTCGGGCCGCGCTGGCCCAGGTAGCGGTTGAGATTGCCGGCCGAGCCGTACGGGCGCTCCGCCGCGCTCGAAAGCCGGAAGAAGCACAGCTGGCCGATCTTCATGCCCGGCCACAGCGCCACCGGCAGCGTCGCCATGTTCGACAGCTCCAGCGTGATGTGCCCCTCGAAGCCCGGGTCGATGAAACCGGCGGTGGAATGCGTCAGCAGACCCAGTCGGCCCAGCGAGCTCTTGCCCTCCAGGCGGGCTGCGACATCATCGGGCAGCGTGATCCGCTCATACGTCGAGGCCAGCACGAACTCGCCCGGGTGCAGCATGTACGCCTCCTCCGGGCCCATCGCCACCTCGCGCGTAAGCTCCGGCTGCTCCTGGGCCGGGTCGATCATCGCGTACTTGTGGTTGTCGAACAGGCGGAAGAACCGGTCGATCCGCACGTCCACGGAGGCAGGCTGGATCATCTGGGGGTCGAAGGGCTCCAGGGCCACGCGCCCGGCCTCGATCTCGGAGCGGATATCACGGTCACTCAGCAGCACGCCGCCAGCCTAGTCCGGGCAGGCGCGGCGGGGCGGGCGGTTCCGGGAGTGGGGTGGGGTGCGCGGGGCGGGCGATGCGCCGTGCGGAGCGGGGGCCGATGTGGGCGTGGGGTGCGCAGCATCGGGGTCGTGAGCGCCGGCACCGCGGCCGTGGTATGCGCGGCATAAGGGCCGCCCGGTTCGCGAGCAGGGGCACCGACGGGGTATGGTGGTCCGCGTCCAGATGCCCGGCCGAGGCCGCGACAGCGCGATCGACCAGGAAGGACCACCGTTCGCGGGTGTAGTTCAATGGTAGAACTTCAGCTTCCCAAGCTGACAGCGCGGGTTCGATTCCCGTCACCCGCTCCAGAGCGAAAAGGCTGGTCAGGAGAGGTTTCCTGACCAGCCTTCGCTGTGCCCGGGGCGTTTGGAGGGCCCGGAAACTCGTTTTCGTGGGACAACGTGGGACTTCGGCACCCCGCCCCGCGCATCGGTCACCAGCACTTCACAATCGGCAGGGGCTAGAGGGCCCCACCCGAAAACTCCCTCGCCCCGCCTCTTGCGCTGCGGCCCCTCGCGGGCGTACCGTACTGGAAACGTTTCCAGAGGCTGCACCACACCCTCGCACACCCCATGTGGAAACGTTTCGCGATGAGGCGGAAAGGAGGAGCGATGACCCGACCCACGATCAAGGACGTCGCCGCGCAAGCGAAGGTTGCCATCAGCACCGCCTCCCGCGCCCTATCCGGCAACGGCTACGTCTCCCCCACCACGCGCGAGGCCGTCGAGGCCGCCGCCCGCGACCTGGACTACACCCCGAACGCCCACGCACAGAGCCTGCGCTCCGCCCGCTACGGAACATTCGCGCTGCTCATCCCAGACATCCGCAACCCCTATTTCGCGGAGCTCGCGCACCAAGTGGAGATCGCGGCCCGCGCACAGGGCCGCACCGTGCTGCTGGGCAGCGCCGCGGAATCCCCCGAGCTGATGCTCGAATACATGGAGGTGCTACGCCGCCAGCGCGTAGACGGCATCATCACCGCGCCGTTCGACTCCGCGATCGACGCCCTCACCGCGCTGCACGAGGCACGCTTCCCCCTCGTGTTCCTGGATCGCCGGGTGGAGACGCTGCCGGTGCCGTCGGCCACATCGGACACCTCCGGGGCGATCCGTGACGCACTTGCCCACCTGCACCACCAGGGCGTGCGACGCCTGGGGCTGCTGGCCGGCCCGCGGGAGACCTCCACCGGCCGCGAGCGCCTCGCGCAGGCCCTTGAGCATGCGCGTGCCCTGGGGCTCGAGCCGGTGGTGCGCCACGGCTCCTTCGTGGAGACCTCCGGGCACGACAACATGCTCAGCCTGCTCGAGCACGGCGTGGAGGGCGTGCTGGCCGCGGATTCGCTGATGTCCGTTGGCGCGGTGCGTGCCCTGCATGAGCGTGGCATCCGCCCCGGCGAGGACCTGCCGCTGGTGGGTTTCGACGCCGTGCAGTCCCTTGTCCTCATCCACCTGGAGATCCCGCTGATCATCCAGGACATCCCCGGCCTCGCCCATGCCGCCGTGAAGCAGCTCTCGCAGGAGCTGAACCGCTTCGGCTCGGCGCAGGACGTGCATCTGCCCGCCACCCTCGATCTGCGCGGCGCCGGTGCCGCGCCCACCCCGGGAGCTGATCATGAACAACGCTGAGACCCCGATCCTGCAGCTGGAGGGGGTGAGCAAGTCCTTCGGCCCCGTGAACGTCATCGACGATGTCACCGTCCCGGTCTACCCCGGGAAGGTGACCGTGCTGCTGGGCGAGAACGGCGCCGGGAAGTCCACCCTGATCAAGATGATGTCCGGCATCTATCAGCCCGATGCGGGGCGGATCATCGTGGACGGCTCCCCCGTGCAGCTGCCCGATGTGAAGGCCGCGGAGAAGCTCGGCATCGCCACCATCCACCAGGAGCTGAACCTGGTGCCGCAGCTGAGTGTCGCAGAGAACATCACGCTGGGCCGCGCCCCCTCGCGGCTGGGAATGGTGGATCGCGGGGCGATGCGCCGCATCGCCAAGGAGGCGCTCGAGCGGATCGGCCTGGACGTGGACCTCGGCACCCCCGTTGGCGAGCTGGGGGTGGCCAAGCAGCAGCTGGTGGAGATCGCCAAGGCTCTCTCCCAGCAGGCGCGGGTGCTGATCCTCGATGAGCCGACGGCGGCACTCACCGGCCCGGAGATCCGCCAGCTGTTCACCGTGGTCCACGAGCTCAAGCGCGAGGGCGTGGGCATGGTGTTCATCTCCCACCACCTCGATGAGCTGCCGCAGATCGGCGACCTGGTGTGCGTGCTGCGCGACGGGAAGTTCGTCGCGGAGGTCCCGGCAGACACCCCGGAGGCGAAGCTCGTCTCCCTCATGGTGGGCCGCGACATCGACGACCAGTTCCCGCGCGAGCGCCCCGAGACCCCGGGCGCGCCGCTGCTGCAGGTGGAGGGCCTCACCCGCCATGGCGTGTTCGAGGACATCTCCTTCGAGGTCCGCGCCGGTGAGGTGCTGGGCATCGCCGGGCTGGTGGGCGCGGGCCGCACCGAGGTGCTGCGCGCCATCTTCGGCGTGGACCGCACAGATGCCGGCACCATCACGGTGGAGGGAAAGCCGCTGCCGACGGGGGATGTGTCCGCCTCGATCCGCGCAGGCATGGGCCTCGTCCCTGAGGACCGCAAGGGTCAAGGCCTGATCCTGGATGCGTCCGTGCAGGAGAACGCGGGGCTCGCCACCCTCGTGCCGACGGGCCGCTACGGCCTCGCGGATCTCACGGGGCAGCGTCGCCGCTCGAGTGAGGTCACGAAGACTCTCGGGGTGCGGATGGCGAGCATCGACCAGCCGATCCGCAACCTTTCGGGCGGCAATCAGCAGAAGGTCGTGTTCGGCCGCTGGGTTATGGCGAGCTCCCGTCTACTGCTGCTGGATGAGCCCACCCGCGGCGTGGATGTCGGCGCGAAGGTCGAGATCTACCAGCTGATCAACCAGGTCACCGCTGCTGGCGGCGCCGTCGTGATGGTCTCCAGCGAGCTGCCCGAGGTGCTGGGCATGAGCGACCGGATCCTCGTGATGAGCGGCGGGCGGATCGCGGGTGAGCTGCCCGCTGAGGGCGCCACCGAAGATGCCGTGATGTCACTCGCCGTCTCCAACACCGTTCCCGCGGTCTGAACCGCCGCCCCTACCCGTGAAAGGACTTTGACGATGATGTCGCATACCCCTACAGCGGCGGGCCCGGGCTCCGCCTCCCCTGACGACGCCCCGGGCAGCGCCCCCGGCACCACCCCAGGCTCCGCCCCGAACAGCACCCCCGGCGGCGCCTCCGCGCAGAAGAAGTCGACCTTCCTCTCCCGACTGGGCGATTGGGCGCTGAACAACGGTGCGCTGGTGGGCCTGATCCTGCTGTGCATCGGCCTGTTCATCGCCACGCCCGCATTCCTCACCGTCCCGAACATCATCAACATCGGCATCCAGGCCTCGGTGATGGCGATCCTCGCCTTCGGGATGACGTTCGTGATCGTCACCGCCGGGATCGACCTGTCCGTCGGCTCCGTGGCGGCGCTCGGCGCGATGGTCTCCGCGTACTCCTTCGCGTCCCTGGAACTGCCGGGGATCCTCACGCTGCTGATCGGCCTGCTGGTGGGTCTGCTGGCGGGGGCGATCTCGGGGCTTGCGATCGCGTACGGGAAGCTGCCGGCGTTCATCGCGACGCTCGCAATGATGAGCGTGGCCCGCGGGTTGACGCTCGTGATCTCGCAGGGCAAACCGATCCCCACCTCGGAGTCCGTGTCCTTCCTGGGCTCTTCGGTGGCGGGCGTGCCGGTGCCGATCTTCGCGATGGCGATCGCGGGGCTGCTGTGCTGGTTCATCCTCTCCCGCACCGTGCTGGGCCGCTCGATGTACGCCGTGGGCGGCAATGAGGAGGCGGCGCGCCTGTCCGGCATCCCGGTGAAGAAGGTGCTGGTGAGCGTGTACGCGCTCTCGGGCCTGTTCGCGGGACTCGCGGGCATGGTGCTGGCCGGACGACTCTCCTCCGCGGGACCGCAGGCCGGCGCCGGCTACGAGCTCGACGCGATCGCCGCGGTCGTGATCGGCGGGGCCTCGCTCGCGGGCGGCTCCGGCCGCGCTACCGGCACCCTGATCGGCGCGATCCTGCTGGCGGTGATCCGCAACGGCCTGAACATCATGAACGTCTCGAGCTTCTGGCAGCAGGTGGTGATCGGCCTGGTCATCGCCGCGGCGGTCGGCTTCGACGTGCTGCGTCGGAAGAAGACGAGCTGATGCGGGCGGGCCCGCAGGGACACGGCCGACGTCGGCCCACCCGTGCGGGCACCACCCACCCGGCACCGTGCACGTCGGTGCCCCACCACCTAGCGCCGCGCACGTCGGCGCCCCACCCCACCATCCATCTATCCCGCCGACGGGTCGCCGCTGACCCGTCCGACACCCAAGGAGAAACCATGTCCATCCAGCTCATCACCCGTTCCACGCTCGCCTCTCGCCGCTCGGTGCTGGCCGCCTCCGGGGCGGTCCTCGCGGGCCTGACCCTCGCGGCCTGCAACCGCGGCGGCGGCGACGGCGGGGAGGGCGGCGCCGGTGGCCGCGTCACCCTCGCCGTCTCCACCCAGACCAACCCGTTCTTCGTCCAGCTCGTCGAGGGCGCGAAGGCGGAAGCCGAAGCCCAGGGCGTCTCCCTGGATGTGCAGGACGCCTCCGATGATTCGGCCCGCCAGGCCGATCAGCTGGCCAACGCCATCACGCAGGGCTCAGCCGTCGTGATCGTGAACCCCACCGATTCCGATGCGGTCTCCACCTCCGTGGAGGCGCTGAACAACGCCGATATCCCGGTGATCGCCGTGGACCGTTCCGCCTCCAGCGGCGAGGTAGCCAGCTTCATCGCCTCGGACAATGTGGCCGGTGGCGCGCAGGCCGCGGAGGCTCTCGCCGCGGCGATCGGCGAGTCCGGGAAGGTGCTGCACCTGCAGGGCACCCCGGGGGCGTCGGCCTCGCGGGACCGCGGCCAGGGCTTCACCGAGAAGATCGCGGAGTACGGGGACATCGAGGTGGTCGCCACGCAGACCGCGAACTTCGACCGCGCCGAGGGCCTGGATGTGGCCACGAACCTCCTGCAGGCGAACGCCGACGTGGTCGGCATCTTCGCGGAGAACGACGAGATGGCGCTCGGCGCGATCGAGGCGCTCGGCAACAAGGCCGGCTCCGAGGTGTTCGTGGTGGGCTTCGATGGCACCGCCGATGGCATCGCCGCGATCGAGTCCGGCACCCTCGAGGCGACGATCGCGCAGCAGCCCGAGGAGCTGGGCAAGCAGGCGGTGCAGCAGGCGAAGGCCATCCTGGACGGCTCCGAGGCGGAGGCCGAGATCCAGGTCGAGGTGGTCACCGTCTCCGAGGAGAACGCGGGCGATTTCCAGTGAGCCGCCAGGGCAGCATCGTGGTGGTCGGGTCCGTGAACGCGGACCTGATCACCACGGTGGCCCGGCATCCGCTGCCGGGCGAGACGCTGCACGGCACCGGCGGGCACGTGCTGCCCGGCGGGAAGGGCGCGAACCAGGCGGTGGCCGCGGCACGGCTGGGCGGCCAGGTGACGATGGTCGGCGCGGTGGGCGATGACGCTAACGCCCAGCCGGCCCTTTCGGGGCTGCGCGCTTCCGGCGCGGACCTCACGCGGGTCCGCACCGTCCCCGGGCCGACGGGCCTGGCGGTGATCACCGTGGATGAGGCCGGGGAGAACACGATCATCGTGGTCGCCGGCGCGAACGGCGAGGTGTCCGTGGCCGACGACGTGGAGCCTGCCGCGGACCTGCTCGAGGCCGCGGCAGTGGTGGTCAGCCAGTGCGAGGTGCCGCGCGCGGTGGTGGATGCGCTGCCGGGGCATGTGCGCGGCCGCTTCATCCTGAACCCCTCCCCCGTCATGGAGCTGAACCGGCAGACGCTGCTCGCGGCAGATCCGCTTGTTGTCAACGAGCACGAGGCGGAGCTGGTGCTGCAGCTGCTGGGCGGTGGCTCCGACGGGTCGCCGGCCGGGGCCGTGCGGGCGCTGCTCGGCGCTGGGGTGCGGTCCGTGGTGCTGACGCTCGGCGCCGCGGGGTCGCTCGTGGCGGAGGGTGCGCGCGGGGCCCGTGGCGCCGGAGCGGCCGATGGGTCGGTCCGCACCGGGGCTGCGAGTTCGCTCGGGTCTGGGGCTGTGGATGCTCCGGTCACCGCGGTCGAGGCGGTGCGGGTCCAGGCTGTGGACACGACCGGCGCGGGCGATGCCTTCACCGGCGCGCTCGCGGTGCGTCTGGCCGCGGGCGATGACCTCGTGGCCGCCGCCCGCTACGCCACCCGCGTGAGCGCCTTCGCCGTCCAGGGCCACGGCGCCCAGCCGTCCTACCCCAGCAGCGAGGATGCGCTGCCGGGTGGGGATGGTGAGGTGGAATGAGGCGCTCGGGGATCCTGCATGCGGAGCTGAACCGGCAGCTGAGCCTGCTGGGCCACACGGACACGGTGGTGCTGGGCGATGCCGGGCTGCCGATCCCGCGGCATGTGCCGGTGGTGGACCTGGCGGTGGTGCTGGGTCTGCCGCGGCTGCGACCCGTGCTCGACGCGCTGCTGGAGACGGTGGTGGTGGAGGGCGCGGTGCTCGCCGATGAGGCGCGCGGCGGCCCG
>NZ_PNHL01000001.1:42901-73552 GCF_002871795.1 Brachybacterium sp. UMB0905
GCCCCGCCCCACATTGACGCCCCACCCACACCCCACTAGCGTCACCTACATACGAATCGTTATCGATAGCTATGATGCGGTCATCGCCGGGGGTGGTGCGGCGGGGCTGAGCGCGGCGCTGCTGCTGGGCCGAGCCCGGCGTCGGGTGCTGGTGATCGACGACGGAGCGCCGCGCAATCAGTCCGCCGCCCACATGCACGGGGTGCTGGGCCTGGAGAACGCGCCGCCCGCGGAGCTGCTGGAGCGGGGCCGACGCGAGGCCGCGTCCTACGGGGTGGAGTTCATCGACGGGCACGTGGCGGAGGTGGCCGATGCCGCAAGCGGCCCGGGCCTGGCGATCCACACCGTGGAAGGCCCGACGGTGCACGCCCGCGCATTCCTCCTGGCCACGGGCGTGAGCGACGCCCTGCCCGACATTCCGGGCCTCGCGGAGCGCTGGGGCACGACGGTGGCGCACTGTCCGTTCTGTCACGGCTGGGAGGTGCGGGATCAGCCGGTGGGAGTGCTCGCCACCTCGCCGTTCGCGACGCATCAGGTGGAGATGCTGCGCAGCATCGCCGGACCCATCACGCTGTTCGCCGACGGGGAGCACGCCCCGGCCGAGGGGGAACGCCAGCAGCTGGAAGCGGCTGGCGTGCGCGTGGTGGATGCGCCGATCACAGAGCTGCTGGGCGAGGCGCCGCAGCTGCGCGGGGTGCGCACGGCCGATGGCGCCGAGGTGGAGCTCGCGGCGCTGTTCCTGTTGCCCGCGGCCCGACCGAACGAGGACTGCGTGGCGGGGCTCGAGCTGGCTCGCGCCGAGTCGCCGATGGGGAGCCTTCTAGCGGTGGACCAGCAGGGCCGCACAAGCCACCCGCGAATCTGGGCGGCCGGGAACGTGGTGCTGCCGCCCGCAAATGTGCCGATGTGCGTGGGGGCTGGAGCTATGGCCGGCCCCGCGATCCACGGCACCCTCGCCCACGAGGACCTCACCGCCGCCGCGCACTGAGCCCCGCCCCACCACACCCCGCATAGACGGCTGCGTTTACGTGGAAACTCAGGCCCCATTTCCACGAAAACGTAGAACTCTGCGCAGGCGCGAGGGCCTGTGGGACCTGCGCGTGAGCCGCACCATCGAAGCGATCACGCCAGCAGCTGCGCGGGAAGAGAGCGCGTCGGACGCCTCCCCGTCGGACGCCGACCCGTCGGACACGACCCCGTCGGCCCCGCGTACTGCCGACACACCGGGCAGCGGAACCTCGACGCCGGGCTGCACGTGGCGCACATGCTCAGCGCGGACTACCTGGACACGGCGCTGGACCACATCCAGACGAACCCCTCGCGGCACCTGGGCGTCGAGGCCGAGAACTCGCTGGTCGAGGGTGGGCCCGCAAACCTGCTGGTCCTCGATGCGGCCAGCGACCGGGACGTGGTGCGGCTGCACCCCACCGTGCTGCTGTCGATCCACCGCGGCCGCGAAGTGTTCCGCGCCGAGCCCGTGACGCGGCGGTGGGCTGGGGAGGAGTGAGGGCGCTGGGGCACTGGGGCGCCGGGAGCGCGGCGCAGCGCGGGTCCCGCTCGTCTCTGCGCAGACGGCTACGTTCTCGTGGAAATAGGGGCCTGATTCCCACAAAAACGTAGCTGTCTTGGCGTGGAGGAGGTGCCGCGGGGCGCGGTGAGGGTCACAGGAATGCACGTCACAGGCCGGGACCATCGGGTTCTGTCACAGTGTCTGAAAGTGCGAGACTGTGCGCATGCCCAAGATCATCGGAGGCTCCCTCGAGGAACATCGCGAGCGCACGCGCGAGAAGATCTTCGCCGCGCTCGGCGAGCTGCTGGAGTCCCAGGAGTTCGAGACCATCACGTTCTCGAAGATCGCGACGGCGGCCGGGGTGGGTCGCACCGCGATGTACAACCACTTCACCGACCGCGAGACGCTGCTGGTCGAGTACGCGATCCACGAGACCACCGACTACATCGCGCAGCTCAAAGCCGGGGTGAGCGACTCGGCGACCCCGCGCGACGCCGTGATCGCCTACATCCGCACGCAGCTGGACCTCACCGTCACGTTCCACGTCCCCGAGACCGCGAGCCGCGCCACCCTCACGCCGGAGACCGCCGCGCGGATGCGCGAGCACGTCATCCTCATCGAGAAGGTGCTGATCGACATCGTCACCGCAGGCGTGGCCGCCGGAGACTTCCGGGCCGACCTCGACGTGCCCGCGACCGTGCGGATCATCAACGGGCTGCTCGTGGGCTCCTCCGCCAAGCGCTACGACCGCGCCGCCCTCGAAGCATTCGTCCTGCGCGGCCTCGGGGCGAAAGCCTGAGCGGGCTCAGCGGCGGGGGCGGAGGGGCTTTTTCTTGCCCTTCGCGCGCGAACCGGACTTCGCGGCACCAGACCCAGCCTTCGTAGCGTCGGTCCCGGACTTCGCACCAGTGCCCGCCCCGGACTTCACGCCATCGCCCGACCCGGCCCCCGACGTCCCGGCCTTCCCCGCGCCGCCGCGGCGCCGCGGCGCCTTGACCTCAACCTCCTGGATGTCACGCTCCTCGTCGGACTCCCAGTTCATCGCATCCAGCGTCTCCGTGCCGCCAGCCTCCTCGTCGGCGCGGCCGAACAGCGGCTTGGACGTCTCGGCGACCTCGTCCTCAAGATCCACCTCTGGCGCGGTGGCGGCGACGACCCAGGCGATCAGGGCCAGCAGGATCGCGACGACGGCCACGCCCCAGCGCAGGTAGACGCTGGTACCGTCGGTGTTCATACCCACCACGGTGCTGATCCCGAGCGCGGCAATCAGTGCGGTCACAAGCGTGAGCGGCAGAGCGACCGCACCGACGGCGCTGCGCAGGATCGTGGTCAGCACGGTGCCACCGATAGCGCCGGAGTGGCCCCAGGAGCCGCGGCCGCCGTAGCGCCCGTCGGCGATGAGATCCGCGGCGGACTGCAGGGCGGTGCCGCTCGCGAGTGTCCACAGGCCCAGGCCCGCGGCGACCACCACGACGGCGCCGAGGTAGCCGGGCAGGGCGGCCGGCCCGAGGCCGAAGGCCGCGACGATCGGGCCGAGCACCGCGATCACCACAGCGGGCAGCACGGCGCGGCGGGTCGCCTCCGCGAGCTCGGGCAGTTCGGCGCGGTCGCGACCCTCGAGCAGGCAGGCGCGGGTCTCCACCACCGCGGAGGCACCCAGGCGCCGGGCCGCATCCAGCAGCGTGGAGGTCACCAGCAGCGTTGCGACCACGCCGAGGGCGATCCCGCCCAGCAGCGTGAGGGACAGCGGTGTCACGGCATGCAGGGCGCGGTCCTCCCACACGGTGCCGGCGCGCGGCGCGAGCTGCAGGGAGCTGATCACCGGGCCCAGCGCCGCCAGGCCCAGGAGCGTCCCGGCCAGCAGCAGGGCGCCACGCGGCCCGGTCTCCAGGCCCGACGTGGAGCTGCGCACGGCATCGTCGATGTCGCGGCGGTCCAGCAGGGTGGGGGCCAGCAGGGAGCCGGCGTGCGCGGCGACCACCACGAGCGCGCCGAGCCCCGCGAGCGCCAGCATCGCGAGCGCCAGCGCCGGCACTCCGGCGGAGAGCACGCTGATCACCAGCAGGCCCAGGGTCGCGGCGGCGAGCACTCCGGCGGCGGTCAGGGCCGTAGAACCCAGGCCCGCGGTGATGCCCAGCGCGCCGCCGGTGCGGGAGGTGCGGGCGGTGCGCAGCACCGTCGGCCCCTGGCGCTCCCCCAGGCGGCCCAGCAGCCAGATCGCGCCGAGCGCCACGAGAGCACCGATCCCCAGGGCCGCAGCGACCACGACGTTCGGGGTGATGGAGTACAGCGCGAGCGTGTCCAGGAACGCGGAGGCGTACTGGGAGTCATCGGTGGAGGAGACGAACCTGCCGATATCCGCCAGCGCCTGCTCGATCTGCGGCTCGAGCTGCTCACGGGGCGTCGGCTGCCCGCCGGTAATCGCAGGGTCGGTGAAGTTCGCCATCCCCACATCTTCGAAGCGCAGGTCCGCGTACTTTCCGGGCACCCACAGGGAGGCGGCGGCCACCACGCCGGCAGCGGCGAGCACGGCGGACAGCAGACCACCGAGCTGCAGGCCCGCACGCTCCCGACCGGGCTTGCCCACATGCGGGATCACAGCGGCGATCCCCGCGGCGAGCAGGGCGATGCCGAGCGCGAGCAGCACCACGACGATGCCCTCCGCGGCGAGGACCGGCACGCCCAGCAGCAGGCCCAGGCCCGCCCCCGCGGTGGTGATCGCGACGAGGTCGGCGCTCAGCAGCCCGCCGTGGCCCAGCATCCGCACCGAGCGCAGGTGCGGGCCGCCCAGGTTCGTCGGATCATCCGCATCCAGGTCATGCTCATCCGAGCCCACCAGCAGCGCCGACGACGACGCCGCGGCCTGCACCGGTGCCTGGCAGGCCCGTAGAGCGAGTGCCGCGATCGCTGCGCCGGCGCCGAGCGCCACAAGCGCCGGGGCTGCGGTGGTCTGCAGGAACCACACCACGATGACGACCGGCAGGATCGCCAGGCCCAGCGCCCCCGTCACCGTGAGGGCGCCCAGGCGGGAGACCAAGGCGGGTCGACTCTCCGCGGCGATGCCCAGCGCCGCGATCTGCACGGCGAGCCCCCGCCAGGCGGCGAGCGGCCCCAGCGCGAGGCCGACGATCAGCATGCCGGCGCGCAGCAGGCGGTCATCGGTGCTGCCGGGGGCCAGCAGCAGCAGCGCCGCCAGCGGCAGGCCCACGATCCCGATCACCTGCGCCGCCGAGGAGATCTGTGCGCCCAGGCGCTTCCCCAGGTCAGCGTCCACCTCGGCGTGGTCCTCGTCGCGCTGCAGGCGGCGCGGCAGCACCGCCCCGACCACCAGTGCGGCGATCGCGAGCACGCCCAGGGTCAGCAGGATCCAGGCGATGTCATCGCCCAGCGGGAATTGGGTGATCAGGTCCACGGGTCAGCTTCCGACGTCGGGGCTCGCAGGCGCGAGCAGAACCACCGCCCGAGGGCGGTCCGCCCTGCACGGTAGAGCATCCCCGGCCCCGGCGGGCAACCGTTCAGGCCACAACCGGGTCACAGAGGGCGCGGCGGGGCGCGGGGCGGGCGACGCGGGCCGGCGCGGCGCCAGCCTGCCCCGTCGGCCCCGTCAGTCCAGCAGCGAGAGGTCCAGCTCGGTGGGCGCGCCGTCGACCACGCGGATCGGCACCCCCCAGTCCTGCTGATGCATATGGCAGGCCGGGAACTCCACCGCCGGGTCCGCATCGCACGAGGCTGCGCGCGCATTCACGTGCAGCACCCCCTCGCTGTACGCGGGATCCAGCTGGACCGTGCGCTCGAGCGCCGTATCCGTCCCGCCGCCCTCGGCGACCAGGGCCGACGGGGTGGTCGTGATGCTCACCTGGGTGGAGGGGCCCATGGAGTCATCGAGCTTGTGACCCTGCGGCGGGGTGAACAGCACGCGGATGCGCAACTGGCCCGGCCCCACCTCGGTGACGGGCCGCTCGGAGCGCTGCTGCCCCTCGTCGATCATCCGCTCGGCGGCCTTCGCCACCGGCACCCACGTGACCTTGTGGCTGCCGGATTCGACCACGACGAGCTGGCCGATGCCGTCCACCGGCGGGCCGACGATCGCATCCGAGGGTTCCTTGAGGTCCGTCGCGACGGTGATGACGCTCGCCGCGGGGAACGGGCCCGCGTCGGCCAGGTTCGCGTCGGCGCCCTGTCCAGCGGCGCCCGATCCAGTGGCGCTCGGTCCGTCGGCGCCCTGTCCTGCGGCAGCCTGTCCAGCGGCGCTCTGTCCTTCTGCACGCGATCCGGCGGCCGCGGCCCCATCGGTCCCCGCTTGCTGGCCACTCGCTCCACCGGTCCCACCACTGGCCCCACCCAGGCCGCTGAGCCCGGTGATCGCCGCAATGGGCTGGATCTGCGGTGTGGGCTGCGTCTGCGTGCTCTCCGCAGCCGTCGCCCCCGTCTCGCCGAGGTCCACGATGCGGATGGCGCCGTTGTAGGTGTCCGCCACGGCGATGCGGCCATCGGGCAGGGCCGTCACCCCGAGCGGATGCTGCAGGCGGGCGCGATGAGCCGGGCCATCGACGTGCCCGAAGTCGAACAGGCCCACGCCCACCGCTGTGCTCACCCGCATCGTGCGCGGATCCAGGATCCGCACCGCAGAAGTCTCCGAATCCGCGATGACCAGGCGGCCGTCGGGCAGCTCATCCACGCCCGAAGGCTGCGCCCACCATGAACCCACCACCGGGCCGTCCACCAGGCCCTCCTGGGTGGTGCCGGCGAGGACCAGCAGCGTCCCCGTCACCGGGTCAAAGGTCCACATCTGGTGGATGCCGGCCATCGTGATCACGGCGCGGCCCAGCACATGCGACCAGGCCAGATCCCACGGCGTGGACAGCGCGAAGGAAAGCGGGTCACCCTCGCCGCGCGGCAGCTCATCTCCCTGCATCCACTGCGCGCCCGAGCCCGCGACCGTCGTCACCGCGCTCGCGGTGCGAGAGCGCAGCAGGCGGTCGCGGCCCAGCTTCACGCCGCGCAGCAGGTGGTTCGCGGTGTCGGCCACCAGCAGGTCATATCCCACCTGCTCGGCGACGTCCTCCGGCAGCGGCAGCACCCCGTTCGGTTCCGCGAACTGCGCGGATGCTGCTTCCCCGTCGGCGTGACCGCGCTCGCCAGTGCCGATCACCTCATCGACCGTCTGCCCGTCGGACTGGAAGATCACCAGGCGATGCTGGCCCGGATCGGAGACCACGAGGCGGCCATCGGGCAGCAGTGCGAGCTTCGAGGGGAAGCGCAGCGTCTGCTCGGGACGCTCCGCGAGGACCGTCGGCGCGGGGCCGCGGCGCAGGGACCCATCGGCCTCCCCCTCCGTGATGAGGCGGCCGATGAGGGCATCGAGGTTCTGGGCATGACCCTCCCCGGAGAGGTTCCCGGCGATCCGGCCGTGCGTGTCCAGGACCATGAGGGTGGGCCAGGCGCGCGCGCCGTATGCGGTCCAGGTCGCGAGCTCCGGGTCGTCGATCACGGGGTGGGTGACCTCGTAGCGCTCGATGTTCGCCTGCAGCGCCTCGGGGTCCTTCTCGAACTCGAACTTCGGGGAATGCACGCCGATGACCACGAGCTCCTGGGCGTACTTCTCCTCCAGCGGCCGCAGCTCATCCAGCACATGCAGGCAGTTCACGCAGCAGAACGTCCAGAAGTCCAGCAGCACGATCTTGCCGCGCAGCGCCGCGAGATCCAGCTCGGCGCCGCCCGTGTTCAGCCAGCTGCGGCCGCGCAGCTCCGGCGCCGGGGCGCGGTCCGCCGGGGCAGGGGTGGGCGAGGTGGAATCGGAGCGAGACGTCATAGGCCAAGTGTCCTCCGTGCGGGGCGGGAAGGCCAACCAGCGGGGCGGGGATCAGGCCCCTTCTCTCACCAGCTGGCGATCCACTCCTGCAGCTCGGGGTCCTCGAGCGAAGTCAGTGCCAGGTCCGCGGGCGGTGCGTCATAGCCGGGGGCGGGCACGGCGATCAGCCGCAGGCCACCGTCGCGGGCCGCACGCGCGCCGGTGCCGGAGTCCTCAAAGGCGAGCGTGTGCCCGGGATCGGCGCCGAGCTCCCGGGCGGCGGCGACATACATGTCCGGGGCGGGCTTGGGGTGCTCCACGCTGTCCGACGCCTTCAGCACGGTGAAGTGCTCGCGCAGCCCGCCGGCGGTCAGCTTCTCCTCGAGCGCCTCCATCCACGAGTTCGACGCGCAGCCCAGCGGGAGCTTCGCCCCCGCGGCCGCGACGATCTCCGGCGCACCCGGCATCGGGTGCACACCTGCGGCGAGGCGCTGCTCGAAGTTCTCCAGCAGCATCTGGTGGACCTCGTCGACCGGGCGCTTCGCGCGCTTGGCGATCAGGTCGGCAGCATCCTCGAGGGTGCTGCCGTGGAGGACGTCCTCATCGGCCTCATCCAGGTGCGCCTGGAGCTGCTCGACCACGGCATCCTGCGTCTGCTGCCACACCGACTCGGTGTCCAGCAGCAGCCCATCGCAGTCGAACACAACAGCCTGCGGGGTCCAGTCCCCGAAGACCGCGGCGAAACGCTCGGGGATGCGCGCGCCCGTCATCGGGCCACGTCCCAGGAGGCGATCCACTCGGCGAGCACCGGATCGGCCAGGGACTCCAGGCGGCGCGGGGCGCGCGGCTCCTGCCCGGGGATCGACGGCACCGCAATCAGCTGCGTGCCCGCGGCGAGCGCGGCCTGCGCCCCGGTCTCCGAATCCTCGAAGGCCAGGCAGTCCGCCGGCTCCGCGCCGAGCGCCCGCGCCCCGGCCACATACATGTCCCCAGCGGGCTTGGGATGCTCGACATCCTCGATCGCAATCGACGCATCGACCAGGTCAGTGATCTCGAGCCCCGCGAGCTTCGCATCCAGCATCTCGCGCGCCGAGTTCGATGCCACGGCGATCGGGCGCTTCGCCGCGATGGCGCGCAGGGTCTCGAGCGCTCCCGGCAGCGGTGTGAGCTCCTCGCCCACATGCTTGCGGTGCGCGGCCAGCAGCTCCTCCCCCACCAGCAGTGGGTCCTTGTCCACGGCCTCGGCGATGGTGCGCACCACTGTCTCCGCATCCCGGCCGGTGATCTCCTTGCGGGTGGTGGGGTGCAGCGTGACGCCGTGCGCGGCCAGATACTCGTTCTGCAGCTGCACCCACTGGCCCTCGGTGTCCACCAGCAGGCCGTCGCAGTCGAACACCACGGCCGACGGGGCCCAACGCGGCGGCCAGGTGTCCAGGGGCGAGGCGGGCAGCGACGAGGTCGAGGAGTTCATGCGGCCCAGCGTATCCAGGGCGGGTGGGTAGGGGCTGGGTGGGGGCCGGGGCGCCGTCACGCACGGGTGCTGTGCGGACGTAGCTGGCACTATTGCCAGCTACGTCGCCATAGCACCATTCCGTGACGCAGCCCGCGGACACCGACTGAGCTCGCCCACCGGAGCAGGCCCGTCGGCCAACCGCCTCGTCGGCCCCAGCCCGCCCCTGGCCTCACGCGCTCGCGGCGGCGAGGCCTTGCTCGAGGTCGGCGATGATGTCGTCGATGTGCTCGATCCCCACGCTGAGGCGCACGAAGCCCGGGCCGGTGCCGGCCGCGAGCTGCTCGGCTTCGCTGAGCTGGGAGTGCGTGGTGGAGGCGGGGTGGATCACAAGCGAGCGGACGTCGCCGATGTTCGCCACGTGCGAGTGCAGGCTGAGGGCGTCGACGAAGCGCTTGCCGGCCTCGAGCCCGCCCGGGAGGGTGAAGCCGAGGACGCTCCCGGTGCCGCGCGGCAGGTAGCGGTCGGCCGTCGCCTTGTGCGGGGAGGACGGCAGCGACGCCCAGGTCACAGACTCCACCCGGGGATCGGCCTCGAGGAACTCGGCGACCTTCCGGGCGTTGTCCAGATGCCGCTCCATCCGCAGCGGCAGGGTCTCCAGGCCCTGGGCGATGAGAAAGGCGTTGAACGGGGAGATCGCCGGGCCCAGGTCCCGCAGCAGATTGGTGCGGGCGCGCGTGGCCTGCGGGGCGGGCAGACCCGCGAACACGAGCCCGTGGTAGGACTCGTCCGGCTCCGTGAACTGCGGGTATTTCTCGGCATGGGCGGTGAAGTCGAAGCTGTCGCCATCAACGATCACGCCTGCGATCGACGTGCCGTGCCCGCCCAGGAACTTCGTGGCCGAGTGGACCACCACATCGGCGCCGTGCTCGAGGGGGCGCAGCAGGTAGGGGGTCGCGACCGTGTTGTCCACGACCAGCGGCACCCCCACCTCATGGGCCACGTCCGCGATGGCGCGCAGGTCCGGGATGTCCTGCTGCGGGTTCGGGATCGACTCGACGAAGAAGGCACGCGTGGTGGTGTCTGCGGCGGCGCGCCAGGACTCGGGATCCGTGGGGTCTTCCACCCACTGCGGGGTGATGCCCAGGTGCGCAAGGGTGTGCTTGAGCAGGTTGAACGACCCGCCGTACAGGCTCGGTGAGGCGACGACGGAGTCTCCCGCACCGGCGAGGTTCAGGATCGCGAGCGTGATGGCGCTCTGCCCGGAGGCGACCAGCAGGCCGGCAGCCCCGCCCTCGAGCGCAGCGATGCGGTCCTCCACCACGGCCTGCGTGGGGTTCGTGATGCGGGTGTAGATCGGCGCGGACTCCGTCAGAGCGAAGCGGTTCGCGGCCGATTCGGCGCTGGGGAACACGAAGCTCGTGGTCTGGTGGATGGGCAGGGCGCGCGAGCCCGCGGCGGCATCCGGCTCCTGGCCGGCGTGGATGGCGAGGGTCTCGAAGCGGGGGGCGGTATCGGTCATGGCGGACTCCTAGCTGGTCGGTGTCGGTGCCAGCGTGCCGCGTGGGGACGGCAGGGACGAAGGAGTGTGAAGGACTGTGACCCGGGCTCTCCTTCACGGCGCTGCACGCACGATTGTGAAGCGCCCCTGACCGATGCAGCCCGCCGCCCCGTACCGGTCACCCCTCTTCCCGAGAGCGCTGCGTTTTCGTGGGAATTGGCCTGCTATTCCCACGAAAACGTCGCCGTCTGCGCTTGGGGATGGCGCAGAGAACGGGGTGAGAGCGCGGCGGGGCGCGGCAGGACAGCGCATTCAGCACGAGCTGGGGCGCGCCTCGCCCCTCAGGCCCCCAGCTCGAGCACCCTGCCCTGCCAGCGGCGACGCAGCCAGCGGTCATGCGAGGCGATGAGCACGGTCCCGCCCCACTCCTCCAGAGCCGCCTCCAGCCGCGTAGCCGTGACCAGCGCCAAGTGGTTCGTCGGCTCATCGAGAACCAGCAGCTGCGGCGGGTCCAGCAGCACCGCGGCGAGCATGACCCGGCGCAGCTGGCCGCGCGACAGCTCCGTGAGGAGCCGATCCAGGTCCCGAGGGTGTACCAGCCCGAACAGCTCAGGCACGTCGTCGGACCCCGGGTCCACACCGGCTGCCGTCCGTAGATGCTGGCCTACTGTGCGTCCGGGGATCGCCGCATCGTCCTGCCCCAGGTGCCCGACGCGCAGGCTGCGTGAGCGCTCCACGGTGCCGGACGTGGGCTCCAGATGGCCGATAACGAGGTCCAGCAGCGTGGACTTGCCCGCCCCGTTCGGCCCCGTGACCAGCAACTGCTCACCCGCGGACAGCGCGACGGACACTGGAGCGAGACGTCCCTCGACCGCCGCGTCCGTCACCGCCACCTGCACCCCGGACGATCCTGGCGCCGTCGGCAGGTGCGTGAGATGCAGTTCGGCAGGAGGCTTGCGCACCTGCTCCACCTCCAGCCGCTGAAGCCGCATCCGCGCCTCACGCAGCCGACGCGAGACCCCCTGAGCGTTACGGTCTCCGTGGTACTTCCGCGCCATGCGCACCTCCGCGCGCTTGGCCGTCAGCTGCCCCGCAGTCCCGGCGTCCTGCACGGCGCGCCGCAGCTCCTTGAGCTCCTTCTGCTCGGTCCGAAAACGCTGCTCCCAGCGCTCCCGAGCATCCATACGGGCCAGCAGGTAGTCGGTGAAACCGCCGGTGTAGGCGGTGAGAGCGCCGGTGTGCTCGTGCAGCGGCGACTCGGCGGGGTCCAAGTCCAGCTGCGCCTGTGTCGCATCGTCCAAGAAGGCGCGGTCGTGGCTCGCGATGAGCACCGAGCCGGGATGATCGGTGATGGCCTCAACGAGGAACGCGGCGCCGGCATCATCGAGGTGGTTGGTGGGCTCATCGAGCAGCCACGTGGTAGGGCGGGCTATGAGCAGGTGCGCGAGAGCGAGCCGCTCACGCTGCCCGCCGCTGATCTCTCCCAGCCGTCGCTGCTGCGGCACATCCTCCAGGGAGAGCCCGGCGATGACCTCCGCGGCACGGTGCTCGGCGTTCCACACGTCCGCGATCGTGGCCGCAGCCAGCAGCGCGTCGTAGCGCTGCGCAACCTCCCGGGCGGTGGGGCTCGGGCCGGGAGCATCACGCGTTCCAGCACCCCTCTCCTTGCATCCGTTCGCGAGCGCCTCCCCGGCGCGCTCAAGCTCCGCCTCGAGGAGGCGGGAGCGCTCCAGCGCATGGGCCACCACGTCCTGAACCCTCGCTTTAAGGGCGAACGGCAGCTCCTGGCGCAGCAGGCCCACCGGCTCGGGCGCGCTCACCGTGCCGGTGTCGGCGGTGAGGTCGCCGGCCAGGATCCGCAGCAGGGTGGATTTGCCGGAACCGTTCTCGCCGAGCAGGCCCGTAGGGCGCCCGGCGGGCACCACGAAGGACACGTCGGTGAGGACGCGACGATCAGGGTAGGAGAAGGAGACGCCGTCGGCGCGCAGGTGTAGGGCTGCGGCACCGGGATCGAGGGGGCCGACGGGATCGTTGTAGACGACGGGATCGTTGTAGGGGTGCGTGGGCATGGATCAGCTCCCGGGGTCTCAGAACGGATGGCGGGGGCGGATCACAGGCGCATGGATTCACCATAAGCACGCCCAGCGAGCATGCGCCACAGAATTACCCTGGGCAGCGCGTGCGTTGAAGCGCCCTGGGTTTCGTTCCGATCCAAACGAAGGAGAATCGGAACATGCCCAAGAAGTACACCCCCGAGCTGCGTGAACGTGAATCGCCCCGGGTTTGTTAGAGGCTCGCAAGCGCCGCGACGGCGGTGCGGATCCCGGCGGGGTCGCCCACGCGGTGCGGGTCCCGGGGCGCGCCCTCGAGCGCGGCGCGTGCAGCGCCCACGTCGGCCCCCGCGAGCAGCGCCACGAGCGCCACCCGCACGGACCCGTCGGCCTCCTGCAGCACCTCAGCGGCGCGCGCCGCATCCACGCTGGTGGCCTGCATGAGCATCCGCACGGTGCGCGCCACGAGCTTCGCGTTCGTGGGCCGCACGTCGATCATGAGGTTCCCGAACGTGGTGCCGAGCCGCACCATCATCGCCGTGGACAGGGCGTTCAGCGTGAGCTTCTGGGCGGTGCCGGCCTTCATGCGGGTGGAGCCGGTGACGACTTCCGGGCCCACTGCCAGCAGGATCGGGTGGTCGGCGAGCTCGGCAAGCGGCGCTTGCGGGTTCGCGGAGATCAGCGCCGTGGGCATCTCCGCCTCACGAGCCGCCTCGAGCGCGCCCTGCACGAAAGGGGTGCGGCCGCTCGCGGCGAGCCCCACGACCACATCCCCGGCCGAGCATTCCTTGCGCACCAGCTCCCGGCCCGCCTCCACGGAGTCTTCCGCGCCCTCGACGGCCTCAAGGAATGCCCCGGCGCCACCGGCGATATGGGCGGTGACCATGGACGGGTCGGCATTGTAGGTGGGAGCGAGTTCGACGGCGTCCAGCACGCCGAGTCGGCCCGACGTGCCCGCGCCGACGTAGTGCACGGTGTGCCCGGCGGCGATCGCCTCGACGCACACCTCCACGAGCGCGGCGATCTCGGCGGCGCGCGCCTGCACGGCGGCAGCGACCGTTGCGTCCTCGGCGAGGATCACGTCCACCATGCCGCGCGCATCGAGGCTGTCGAGCTCGGCGCTGGCCGGGTTGCGCTCCTCGGTGGGAGAGGCGAGGTCCACGAGCGAGGTGTCCAGATCCATGCGTGCACAGTAGCGCCCCGCCCCTTAGGGCCTCCCCGCGCACCCTTCGCCGAGACCGCTGCATTGTCGCCATCGCCGAGACCGCTACGTTTCGGTGGGAATGAGCGCGGGTTAAGCACGGAAACGTAGCGGGATTCTGGGTGCGGAAACGTAGCGGGATTCGGGGTGGAGGGGCCGACGGGGCGTGCGGCTCGGGGCGCTGACTACGATGGCCGCAGTCGACGAGGGGGAGGACATGACGCAGGACGACGTCGGAACACGGGCGGCGGGCGCAGGAGCCGCAGCCCTGAGCCCCACCACCAGCACCGTCATCGCCGGAGACATCGGCGGCACCAGCTCTCGGGTGCTCCTCGCCCGCCCTGACGGCACCATCCTCGCCGAGCACACGGGGCCCGGCGCGAACCTGCGCTCCTCCGGGCTCGCCGCACTCGACGGCCTCGCCCGCACCATCGGCGAGCTGCTGGAACGCGCCGCCGCCGACCCCGCCGCCGTCCGCGCGGTCGCGCTCGGTCTCTCCGGCGCCGGCCCCGCCCGTGTCCGCGATATCCGCGACGCGATCGCCGAGCGACTCCTCCCCCTCGGCATCACCACCACAAACCTGCTGGTCACCGACGACCTGCTGACCGCGTTCCTCTCGGGCGGCGTAGGCGATACGGGCCTGCTGGTCCTCGCGGGCACGGGCGCCGTCGCCGTCCGCGTCGAGGATCGCCGCCCGGTGCGGCGCCGCGATGGCATGGGCTGGCTGCTCGGCGACATCGGCTCCGCGGTGTGGCTGGGCCGACGCACCCTCGAGGTCGTCGCCGCAGACCTCGACGACCGCGGCCCCCGCACCTCCCTCACCGAGCAGGTGGGCGCTGACCTGGGCCTTGACCTGCGCGACGGCACGCAGCCGCCCTCCCCCACGGGCGACCTCCGCCAGGACCTGATCCGCGCGCTCGACGACGCTGTCCCGGCAGGCTCCCCGTCGGCCCTGGGACGTTTCGCCCCGCTGCCCGCGCGCGTGCCCGACGACCCGGTCGCTGCCGGGATCCTCGACGCCGCCGCCCGCACCGTGGAGGACACCCTCGCCGCGCTCGACCTGGACGGCACCCTGCCGGTGGTGCTCGCCGGGTCGGTGCTGACGTCCGATGGGCCGCTGCGTGAGCGGGCGCTCGCGCTCATCGCCGGTCAGGGCCGACGGGTGGGCACTGCCCGCGACGGCCTGCCCGGAGCGCTGCTGCTGGCCCGCGACCTCGCCGCGGGGCAGAGCGCATGAACGCCGAGCAGCGGCGGCCGGCCGAGCAGCCGGAGGCGGCGGAGCAGCCCGAGACCCCGCGTCTCGAGCGCCGGCGCCGCACCTGGCACCACCGCCTCCTCTCGGAGAACGTGCGCAGCCTGATCGCGCTGGTCATCGCCGGGCTGATCGGGGCGGTGCTGCAGCTCGCGGTGCCGGACCTGAACTACATGACCACAGAGGACCCGCGCGAGCGCATCATTCTGCTGACGCTGCTGCTGGTTCTCGTCGGCTCCATCTACTTCATGGTCACGGCGCTGCTGGTGCTGCTGGTGATGCGGGGGCTGCCGCGCGCCCGGCAGGTGGCGCTTGCGCGTCTGCCGCGAGCCCGGCTCTCCCTGCGCTGGTACCGCTGGGTCGGAGGCAGCTCCGGGCCGGTCGGCAACGTGGTCTCGCTGGTGGTCAACGCGGTCGCGGCGTCGCTGCTGCTGATCATCCGGCCCGGAGGGGTGTCGGTGACGTATCTGCTGCTGCTGACCGCCGGGGCGATCATCACCGTGTGGATCTCCACCGTGGTCACCTACGCGATGGAATACATGGCGCAGGACGCGCGCGGTGATGCTTTCTCGCTGCCGGGCACGCCGGGGCCCGAGCGCACTTTCTCCGACTACCTGTACGCGGCGGTAGTAGTGCAGGCCTCCAGCGGGACCGTCGAGTTCGTGCCGCTCACGACGCCCGCCCGTCGGATCGTGCGCAATCACGTGATCCTCGCGCATGTCATCTCCACGGTGCTGATCTCGCTGGGCGTCTCCGTGGTGATCTCCGCAGTCAGCTGAGGTGCGAGAGCACGCCGCCCTGCCCCCATCGCGCCCCGCCCCTGTTCGGCGAGCGCGGCTCAAGATTTCCGAATCCCGCTACGTTCTGGTGCTTATGAGGCCCCGATTCCCACGAAAACGTAGCCGTCTCACGTGAGGGAGTGGGGCGGCCGCGCCGTGCCGCGGCCTCACGCGCTCGGACTAGGATGGCGTCCGTCCGCCCGCGGCCGACCCGGAAGAAGGACCTCCCTGATGCCCGAGCACCACGACTCGATCCCCACCCGCGACAAGGTGCTGATCATCGGCGCCGGCCCCGCGGGACTCGCGGCCGCTGCCGCGCTGCAAGCGCTCGAGGTGCCGTTCGACCTGGTGGATCGCGCGGCGCACGTCGGCGGCATCTGGGACCCCCAGCGCACCGACTCCCCCGTGTGGCCCACCCTGGAGATGGTGTCCTCGCGCGAGTTCACGCAGTATGAGGATCTGCTGCAGCCGGTGAGCTTCCCGGAGTTCCTCACCCCCACGCATATGGCGAAGTACCTGCGCGCTTACGCCGCCCGCCATGACCTGACCGACCATTTCCGGCCCCGCACCGGCGTGCGCCACGCCCGCCCCTTCGACGACGGCGTGTGGGAGGTGGAGCTGACCACCGGCGAGATCGGCATCTACCGCGCGATCATCTCCGCCCACGGCATCACCGAGCACCCCCACTACCCCGACTGGGCCGTAGACGTCCCGACGTCCGTGCAGGTCATCCACGCGAAGGACTGGAGTGGGGCCGACGGGCTGGAGGGCCAGCGCGTACTCGTGGTGGGCTCCGGCCAGTCCGCCGCCGACATCGCCGTGGACGCCGCGCGCCGCGCCCTCGAAGTGCGCTGGTCGATGCGCACCGGACACTGGATCGTGCCGCGCCGCATCGCCGGCCGCTCCGGGGATGTGCTGGCTGCCCGCGAGCCCGCGCGCCTAGGCGGGCTGAACGCGAAGATCGCCGAGACCGTGATCCGCCGCACCGTCGGCACCCCGGAGGCGGTGGGTCTGCCGCGGCCGGTCGCACCGCTGCTCGAGGACACCGTGATCGTCTCCGATGACGTGCTGGACCGGGTGCGCGAGGGTCGCATCACCCCGGCCGGGGACGTCACCGCGGTGGGGGCCGACGGGACCGTGATCCTCGCGGGCGTGGCCGGGGGCCGGGGTGCACAGCAGCGGGGCGAGCAGCAGTACGCGCCGGACCTGATCGTGCTGGCCACCGGGTACGAGTCCGGGGCTGATCATCTGCCGAAGGACGTGGTGCCGCGCACCGCCGATGGCGCCTACGACCTGTTCCTCGGCGCCTTCGCCCGCGGCCGCGATGACCTGGTGATCCTGGGGCAGCAGCGGGTCTCCGGCGGGGTGCTGCCGGTGCTCGTAGAGCAGGCCGACGTGGCCGCGTACATGCTGGCCGCGACGATGCAGGGGCATTCGCAGCAGGCACTCGAGGCGTTCCGACGGGTGCGTGCGGGCTCCGAGTCCGCGGTGCCGGCTGCGGCGACCGCGAGCGGGAAGGGCCTGATGGGCACCCTCGGCGGGGCCGTGGGCACGCATCGCGTCACCGAGCGCAGCGCCGCGACGAGCCCGGCGTCGCGTGGGCTCGGCGAGGGCCTGGTGCCGGCCGCGGACCGCGAGACACTGCTGGCGCGCCTGCGCTCCGTGCGCGAGCTGTTCGCCGAGGCGCACCGGCGCGGCTGAAGCTGGGGTGGGCCGGAGCTGAGGCTCGGCGGGGCTGGGCGCAGCGCGGCTGCGAGCCCCGTCCCTGGGAGAGTTATCCACAATCTTGGCGACTGGCCTGACGAGGTGAACTCAGGCCGCTACCGTGACTGTGTTCCACAACACGGACAGGGAGCTCGTCTCATGACCCGACGCCTCATCACCGCTGCGGCTTCTGCAGTACTCGTTCTCGGCCTTGCCGCCTGCGACGACGGCAAGGGCCCCGTCACTACCCCACCCCCGGACCTCGGCTTCAAGCCCCAGACCAGCGATGGCGGGGGCGACGAGACCAACCCCAGCGATGGCGGGAGTGAAGACGGAGCCAGCGATGGAGGCGGCGACGAGACTCAGGCTGCACCCGATATCCCCGCACCGGACCGTGCCGACTTCCCCGGCATGGACGAGCACACCGACCACGGTGCGATGCAGGCCTTCAAGTACTACATCGCCACTGCCATGTGGGCACACCAGGTGGGCGACGACTCTCTGACGCAGGAGATGCAGACCGAGGACTGCGACGGATGCGACGACTTCATGAAAACTTACAAGGATATCCGGGAGCACGACAATCTTTGGACTAAGTTTTCCCTACAGGAAGTCGTGTCCGAGGCCATAGAATCGAACACCTACGACATCCAGGTGAACTACAACTTCACGACAACCCCGCACATGAGGTCCATTGAAGATCCTTCAGAGATCGTGGACGTTGGCGAACTGGAGTACGCCACCGCGGGCGGTCTAGTTTGGACAGAAGAGGGGTGGCGCATCGATGCCGTTCGCGCGAAATGGGGAACCAATGTCCTTGACTAACAAGCGACTTACACGCCTAACCTCAACGCTCGCAATACTACCCCTAGCCGCACTCCTTATAAGTACCCCCTTGAATGCTCTCGCAGACCCTCCTCGACACCACACAGAAATTGACAAGGGCTCTAGGGCCATCAACTTCGGGGGCTCCCAAGAAAGCACTGAGGAGTGGGAACAGAACTCGGGAAGCAGTGCGTTAGATTTTTTCACAAGCCCCAACCCCGGGTCAAAAGGAGGCTCGAGCCTCGCCCCCTACCCGGTCGTTGAGACTCTGCCAACCAGCCACGCAACGTCGTGCACTCCAGACAGCAACGGCTCGACGTGCCATACCGTCCGCGAATCGTGCACTTCGGGCCTGAACTACCGTCGCGATGATGCCGCGGGCGAGTTCTTTCTGGATCCGCGTGCTCAGCGCGAGTGGGATCGCGGCGAGGACATGGTCATGCAGCAGATCTCACTCTATGACCCCGTCGAGGACAGGAAGACTCCACAGGGGTATCGCTGTGTGCCTGTCGGCGAGGCCGGCAGCATTGACCCCGCCTCGCTGCCGCCGCTGGTCATCACCGTGACCATCGAGGACCTCAAGCGCATGCCCATCCACACCCCGATCGCTCACGCGGGACCGGAGCGTGGCTGGCTGCCGGTGAACATGGTCAACGTCCTGTACACCAACGCCGACACCCAGGAGCTCGAGACCGAGATCCTGGGCACGCCTGTGCGGATCCGGGCGACCCCGGTGGAGTTCCACTGGGATCTCGGCGACGGCAACACGATCGCCACCACCGATCCCGGCAAGCCCTTCCCCTCCGAGCGCATCTCCTCCGAGTACCGGTTCGAAGGCTGGTACGACATCATCCTCACCACCACGTTCACCGGCCAGTTCTCGGTGGACGGCGGCGAGTGGCAGGACATCGAGGGCAGCATCGAGATCGAATCCGATCCGGTCGAGCTGTTCGCCAAGTCCCTCGAGTCCCGCCTCGTCAACGGCAGCGAGGACGAGGACGAAGACAGCGGGTACGGGGGCGACGACAATGACGAGGATGAAGAGGAACCCTGGATCCCCGAGCGCACCCCGGACACCGAAGGGCCGATCGACCCTAAAGCCCGCCACCGCAGGATTTGATCCGAGCTGCACAGGGTGAGTGGACCTGTCCTTCAGGTCTTTTCACCGGCTGCTCCAGGTGAGCCATACTGCGCTTCAGCGGCTCATCGCAAAAGAGAGGGTAGAAGCGGTCTGAACCCGCAGGTATCCAGCAGTGCCCCGGAGGAGGTAGCGGCCCAGATTCCGGAACCCCAGCGCGGCGCCTCTCAGGTTACGTCCCTGATAGTGGTGTAGCACCGGGGACAACCGCGTCAATCCTCACCATGGGGCTGCGCCTTCACGGCGCGCAGATCTCCCAGAGGAGATCCGGACCGTGAATGATGAGCATCGCCCCTTCTTGGGGTTGCTCCGTGAGCTGAACGAGGATGTCGTCCTGTGGTAGGCGCGCCCACAGCCGTGCAGATCCCCCCTCCGTGGAGCTCTGGATGTCCTCCAGTGCGACTCCCTCATCGGACAGGGCCTCAGCAAAAGGCTCCCGCAGCTCGAGAAAGTCTTCCGGAGCCGCGGCGCTCACCAGGCCAGCGCTCCTGTACGTGCAGGTGTGTTTCTCCGCCGAGCTGACCGTTCCCGGTGGAGAGTCCTCGCTCCACGTCATCGTGGGCATCGCGGCGGTGAGAGTCGTCGCGACCCGGTCCAGCACGGAGGCAGCGCGTTCAGCGGGGGCGGGACGGGGCTGGTGACGCCGCGGCGGCACGTCGGAGCCGTGCCACGACAAGCCCAGCCACCCCAGCACTCAGCACCACCACGGCGAGCACGGCCCAGCCGGCGCGGCGCTGGTCGGCCAGCGCATCCATCCACCAGGTACGGCCGGTGGCGCCGAACCAGCTGGCGGCGAGCAGCACATCCCCGAGCAGCAGCCACAGTCCCGCGCCGATCCCCACCAGCAGCGGCGCGGCCGGCACGAGCAGCACGTGGCGCGGGGCACCCGCCGCCCCTACCGCCCGGACCGCGAGGGCTGTAAGCACCCCGGCCCCGAGCGCGAGGGCCTGCAGGGCGAGATGCCATACGTGCGCATCGAGCGCGAGGCGCAGCGTCAGCGGCACCGCATAGGCGGTGACCAGCAGGATCGGCCCGGCCGCTGCGAGCAGCGCCCCGATCCACCAGCGCCTGCCCAGCTCCCGCAGCCTGCCCGGCACCGGCCAGACGCTACCGTTCAGCACCCCCGCGGGCACCATCAGCAGCAGGTGCTGCAGCACATGTGCCGAGACCAGCACCTTCCCGTACACGTTCAGCGGGCCGCTCGTGACGAGCACCAGCACCGCCACGCCGAGCAGCAGGCGGATCGAGGCGGAGCGGTCGCGCACCGGGGCGGAGGGCCGCCACCAGGTCAGCAGCAGCACGGCCCCGAGCGCGAGCGCCACCGGGGCCGGCCGCCAGGCGGTCAGCACCGTCGTCAGCTCGGGGGCGGCCGGCAGCGGATAGCCGGTCAGCAGGCCCGCCGCTCCTCCGGGCGGGATCCCAGCCTCAGCCGGCGGCGGGGAGGAGCTCATGGCGGCGCCGAGCGCGATGGCAAGCCCCATCAGCCCCAGCTCGAGCACCGCGAGACGTCGATAGGTGGAGCGGGCATCGGCCCCGTCGGCACCGGTGAACCCGGTGGCCAGCTGGCGCCGCTGCAGCGCCCCGAGCACCCCGAGCAGGATCAGCAGCACCGCCTTGGCGAGCGCGATCTGCACGTACACGCTGGTCAGGAGGTCTTCCCAGCCGTTCATGCGCACTGAGAGGGCCCACACGCCGCTGCCCGCGAGCGCGATCCAGCAGATCAGCGCGAGGTGGGAGAAACGGCGCACAACCTGCTCGGCCTCGCGGGCTTGCTCGATCGCAGTACCCGAGGTTCCCACGGCCCCCCGTCGGCCCGACGCATCCGCGCGCGCCGCAGCCTCCCGTCGGCCCTCCCCGGGCAGCAGCTGCAGCGCTGCGAGGCCGCCCGCCCAGATCCCGACGGCCAGCAGGTGGATGAGCATCGTGGAGGTGCCGACTTCGTGGGTCTCGTCGCCGGCGGCGTGGCCGGTCATGGCGCTGGCGAGGGCGACCAGGCCGATGAGCACCGCGACCGTGCGCGCCACGCTGACGGAGCTGCCGAGCACAGCGACGGTGGTGGTCGCCGCAGCGATGAGCAGTCCAGCGATCAGCCAGACACCGAGGTCCGTCGCGGCGAACACGGCGATATCGGAGCCGAAGCGCGGCGAGCCGATGCTCTGCCCGGTGGCCAGCGAATACGAGAAGGCGAGCGCGGCGCCACGGGCCAGGGTGGTCACGCCCGCGGCGATCGCCACGGCGGTCATGACGCGGGTGCGCTCGGCGTCCCGCGGCAGCATCCAGCCGGCCACGACGGCACCACCCAGGGTGAGGGCCGCGGCCAGGTCCGCGAGGGTAGCGGCGACGGGCGCGCCGTGCCGGGTGAGGGCCCCGGCATCCAGCAGCACAAGGTTTCCGGCAGCCGCGGCATCGGCGGCGATCACGGCGATGAGGGCAAGCAGCACGACGACGCCGCCCGCGATGAGCAGCGCTCCCCGGCCCGGCCCCCGCTTCTTCCCCGCGCTCACGCCGCGATCACCAGCCCCAGCCACAGCGCGCCCATGCCGGTGCCCGCAGTCAGCATCACGTAGGCGACGGCGAGCGCATAGGTGCCGCGGCGAAACAGGTCGACGACGTCCATGGCGGCGGTGGACAGGGTGGACAGGCCGCCGCAGAAACCGACGGACAGCATGGTGTAGGCGAGCGCCGCCCCGCCGGTGGTCGAGCCCAGGCGCGCGACGATCATGCCGAGCAGGAAGCAGGCGGCGAGGTTCGCACAGAGCGTCAACCAGGGCCGCAGCGCCGCCGGGTCGTGCAGCTCACGGCGCTCCTCCAGATGCGTGCCGAGCTCGCGCAGCCCCCAGCGGGCCGCGCTGCCGAGCGCCCCACCGACCCCGACCAGGAGCGCGGCCAGCAGGTAGGTGCCCGCGCTCATGCCTCAGGCCTTCCGGGCGCGGAGTCGTCTGCGGTTCCCGGCTCGGCGGCGTCGCCATCCGCGCCGCGCGTGCCCCGGGTGCTCGCATCGCCCCGAGTGCTCGCATCGAGCCAATGGGCGCCCGTCCCGTGCGCGCTCGCACCCGGCGCACCCCCGTCGGCCGACCCGTCAGCATCCTCACGCACCTTCCGTCCCGCGCCCCACGGCATGGGTCGGCGTCCTGCCGCGATCTTCGCGAGCAGCCTGCCGCGGGCGGCGGCGCGACCGGCCAGCAGACCGGCGATCGAGGCCCCCAGGCACAGCACGAGCGTGAGCGAGCCGTACAGCATGGCCTGCAGCGGGAAGTCCGCGCCGAACATCGCCGACCCCTCCAGCACCACGGTGGACATCGAGGTGAAGCCGCCGCACAGCCCCGTGCCTAGCAGCGGCATCACCCAGGGCTGCGCGACGCGGATCTCGGCGTGCCCGGCGATCGCGCCGAAGGCGAGGCAGCCCATGACGTTGACCCACAGGGTGGGCCAGGGCGTTTCGATGAGGGTGGGGGTCAGCACGGTCGGCACGAGCACCGCGATCGTGAAGCGCAGAATCGCGCCGACGGCCCCGCCTGCCGCGACCAGCAGCGCCGCCGTGTGCACGGGCAGCGGTCGCATGACGCCAGGCGGCGCGCCGACGTGCAGGTCCTCGAGGTCCTCCGCCCGCAGCGCGGCCATCTCGACCGTGCGCATCCGCAGGTCCAGGCGGCGCGGCGGCGTCGACGGAGAGGTGGGGCTGGAGGTCACCGGCCCAGCGTACCGAGGTCTGCGCGCCGACCATTGCCGCCGCCCCGGCGGTGGGGCCGACGGGGTGACCAGCCCCACGCGCAGGCCGGTGCGGCGCGGCGGTCAGGGAGCCGGTGCAGCGCGGCAGTCAGCGGGCCGGTGCACAAGCCGACGGGCTCACGCGCCCGCGCTCACCCCCACACGAGCCCGAGCGCCGGGTCCTCGAGCACCGCGGAGATGTCCCGCAGCAGCTCCGCGCCGAGCGCCCCGTCGATCAGGCGGTGGTCGAAGCTCAGGGCGAGCTGTGCGATTTGCCGGGGCACCACCTGGCCGTCCACCACCCATGGCTTCTCCTTGATGGCGCCGATCCCCAGGATCACCGACTCGCCGGGGTTGAGGATCGGGGTGCCCGAGTCGATGTTGAACACGCCGAAGTTGGTGATGGTGATGGTGCCCCCGCGGGTTGCCGACAGCGGAGTGCGACCGGCCCGTGCGGTCTTGGCGAGCTCGTCGATCTCCTCGGCCAGCTCCCGCAGGGTCATCAGGTGGGCGTCCTTGATGTTCGGGACGATCAGCCCCCGCGGCGTGGCCGCGGCGATGCCGAGGTTCACGAAGTGCTTGTAGACGATCTCGCCGGCGTCCTCGTCCCAGGACGCGTTGACCTCCGGGTTGCGGCGGATCGCCACCAGGAGCGCCTTGGCCACCACCACCAGGGGGCTCACCTTCACCCCGGACCACTCGCGCGAACCGCGCAGCTGCTGCACGATGCGCGTGGCGGTGGTCATGTCGACCTCGTTGAACACGGTCACGTGCGGGGCGGTGAAGGCGGAGGCCACCATCGCCTCAGCGGTGCGCTTGCGCACCGAGCGGATCGGGACCCGGGTGGTGCGCTCGTCGCTGGTGACGCCGGCGAAGGGCTGGTGGCGGCTTGACTTCATGGCGCCGTCCAGGCCCTCGGGGGCCTGCGGGGACTCCTCGGGGAAGTACTGGCCGTCGTACACGGTGACGGTGTCGCCGCTCATGGCGCGCTGCTGGGCGGCCAGCACGTCCTCACGGGTGACCGTGCCATCGGGCCCGGTGGCCAGCACGTCGGCGAGCGCGATGCCGAGGTCGCGGGCGAGCTTGCGCACGGGCGGCTTGGCGAGGATCCGGTCGATGGGGACCTGGGTGTCCTCCTCCTGGGCGGTGCGGCGACGCCGGCGGCGCTGGGGGGCCGACGGTGCGCCGTAGCCCACCAGGTTCTTGGGCTGGTCCTGCTCCTGCTCCGCGGCCTGGGCGGTCTCCTGCGGGGTGGCCTCCACCGCGTCTCCGGCGGCAGGGCTCTTCTCGGGGGCGGGGCCGCCGCTGGTGTCGATCTCCAACAGCGGGGCGCCGACGGGCACCTCCTGGCCGATGGACACCAGCACCTTGGTGACGGTGCCGGCGACGTGGCTGGGCAGTTCGACGGCGCTCTTGGCGGTCTCCACCTCGATCACGGCGTCGTTGATGGCGATCGTGTCGCCCACGGAGACCTTGATGTCGACGATCTCGGCCTCGGTGAGGCCCTCACCGGGGTCGGTGAGATTGATGCGGACGATCCGGCTGTCGGGCGCGGAGCCGGATGCCTGGGGGTCGGTGGGGTCAGCCATGGGGTGATCCTTCCACGGGGGTGGGAACAGTCAGTGTGCGAGGACGCGATCCACGGCGTCCAGCACCCGGTCCAGATCGGGCAGGTAGGCGTGCTCCATGCGGGCCGGCGGGTAAGGGGTGTGGTAGCCGCCCACTCGCAGCACGGGCGCCTCCAGGTGGTAGAAGCACTCCTCGGCCACGCGGGCGGCGATCTCACCACCCAGACCTCCGAGCACGGGGGCCTCGTGCACGATCACCAGGCGGCCGGTGCGCTTGACCGACTCGTAGACCGTGGGCAGGTCCAGGGGTGCCAGCGAGCGGGCGTCGATCACCTCGAGGTCGACGCCCTCGGCCGCCGCGGCCTCGGCGCTCTCCAGGGCCAGCGGGAGGCTGGGGCCCCAGGCCAGCAGGGTGGCGTCGGTGCCGGGGCGGGCCACGGCTGCCTCCCAGGGGGACAGCTCGGGCCGGTGGTCGGGATCCACGTCGCCCTTGACCCAGTAGCGGCGCTTGGGCTCCAGCATGATCACCGGGTCGTCGCTCTCGATGGCCTGGCGGGTCATCCAGTAGGCGTCCTGGCTGGTGGCGGGGGCCAGGATGCGCAGTCCCGCGGTGTGGGCGAACAGTGCCTCGGGGCTCTCGGAGTGGTGCTCCACCGCGCCGATGCCGCCGCCGTGGGGGATGCGGATCACGATCGGCAGGCTCACCCGGCCCTGGGTGCGGTAGTGCATCTTGGCGACCTGGGTGGTGATCTGGTTGAAGGCCGGGAACACGAAGCCGTCGAACTGGATCTCCACCACGGGCCGATACCCCCGGTAGGCCAGGCCCACGGCGGTGCCCACGATCCCGGCCTCGGCCAGCGGGGTGTCGACCACCCGCTGGGAGCCGAACTCGGCGTGCAGACCGTCGGTGACGCGGAAGACGCCGCCGAGCACGCCCACGTCCTCCCCCATGATCAGCACGCGGTCATCGGCGCGCATGGCGTCGCGCAGTCCCGCGGTGATCGCCTTGGCGATGGGAAGAGTGCTGCTGGTGGTGCTCATCGGCCGCTCCCCCCGCCCGTCGCGCCGGATCCTTCGGTGCTGTCTGCGTCGTCCTCGAACTGGGCGACGTACTGCAGGTACTGCTCGCGGTCGCGCTCCACCACGGGATGGGGCTCCGCGTAGACGTGGTCGAACATGGCTACCGGGTCCGGATCGGGCATGTCGTGGATGAAGTGGTGCAGGCGCATGGCGAGGTCGTGGGCCTCCTCCTCGCAGGCCTTCACGTAGGTCTCGTCGATCTCGTCGAGCTGGGCGAGGTGGCGGCGCAGGCGCAGGATCGGGTCCTTGTCGGCCCACTGCTGCTCCTCCTCGCTGCTGCGGTAGCGGGAGGCGTCGTCGCTGGTGGTGTGGGCGGCCATGCGGTAGGTGATGGCCTCGATGAAGCGGGGCCCTTCCCCGGCGCGGGCCGCGTCCATGGCCGAGCGCACGGCGGCGAGCACGGCCAGCACGTCGTTGCCGTCCACCCGGATCGAGGGGATGCCCCAGCCGCGGGAGCGCTGGGCCAGTGGCACCCGGGTCTGCACGGAGGTGGGCACGGAGATCGCCCACTGGTTGTTCTGGGTGTAGAACACCACCGGTGCCTGGAAGGAGGCGGCGAAGGTGAAGGACTCGGAGACCTCGCCCTCGCTGGAGGCGCCGTCGCCGAACAGGGCCAGCACCGCGGTGTCGCTGTCGAGGTCGCCGGTTCCCACCAGGCCGTCGCGCTGCAGGCCCATGGCGTAGCCCACGGCATGGGGGGCCTGGGAGCCCAGCACGATCATGTACGGGTGGGTGCGCAGCTCGTACGGGTCCCAGCCGCAGTGGGAGATCCCGCGGTACATCTCCAGCAGGCGCATCGGCTCGATGCCGCGCGCCCAGGCGACCCCGTGCTCGCGGTAGGTGGGGACGAGGTAGTCCTGGGTGCGGGCCGCGTGCCCGGCGCCGATCTGCGCGGCCTCCTGCCCGAGCGCACTGGCCCACAGGCCCAGTTGGCCCTGCCGCTGCAGCGAGGTGGCCTCGAGGTCTGCCGCGCGGATCATCACCATGTCGCGGTAGTAGCCGCGCAGGCGCTCCGGGGAGGCCAGGTCCGGTCCGGGGTCGGCGGTCGCTGACGCATCGCCCTTAGCGGCACCTGCGGGGGATGCGGTGCTGTGCCCCGCCAGGACGGCGTCCAACTCCTCGTGGGGGGTGCGGGTGCCGTCGGGAGCCAGGAGCTGGGTCATCGGCTCCTGGTCGGCGACAGGCGGGATGGTGGTCGAGAACGCGCTCACCGCTCGATCGTAACCTACGGTTCCGTAGGGTGAGAGGGAGGAGCCTCGCCGACCGACTCCGGCGCGCCGTGGGGACCACTGCTGCTCACGATCGCGGCAGCTGGACGCGACTGCCACGCGCGCATCCCAGCTGTAAGGGTCACCACGGCGAGGAGGATGCAGGGCAGGGCGACGTACACCAGCATCAGCGGACTCTCCGGCAGCCGCGCATCCCACCGTGCGAGGACCATCCACTACACAAGGAGCGGTCGATCCTGGCCGCAGGCCCGCGCATGTCAACCATCAGTTGACTTCCTGGTGGCTGTCGCATCACACTCCTGCCATGAGCCCCCATCCCGCACACCGACCCGCCGAGATGCTGCCCCCGCCTCATTCGGTCCCCTGGAAACCGGTGCTGATCTTCGCCGCGATCGCCTACGCGCTGCTCGCCCTGAGCGCTGCCCCGTTCTGGTTCCTGCCCGGTGGTATCGCCCACCCCCTGTACTCATGGGTGCTGTCCGCAGGCATGCTCGCCCCTGCGATCGCCACCGTGATCGTGGTGAATCTGGTGACCAGGGGCTCCTGGCGGGATGAGGTGGGGCTGCGCTTCCGCGGTCGCTGGAAGCGCCTGGCGCTCTGGATCCCGCTGGCCGTGCTGGTGATGCTGGCGATCAACGCCGCCTCCGCCGTGATCATGGTGCTGCGCGGCGTGCCGGGTGATCTCACCGGCAGCACCTGGGCACATGCGACGACCATCGCGATGGCCGACGCCGGCGCCGAGATGCCCGTGCCGGTCGCCGTGACCGTCGTGCTGGCTCTCACCGCCGTGAACCTGCTCGTCTCCGTGATCCCCGCCCTGGGAGAGGAGATCGGCTGGCGCGGCTGGCTGTGGCGGCAGCTGAAGCCCCTCGGCTTCACCGGGGCGATCGTGGTGGGTGCTCTCATCTGGTCGCTGTGGCACCTGCCGATCACGCTGATCGGACACAACTACCCCGGAGCGCCCCGCCCTCTGGCGATCGGCATGTTCATCATCGCGTGTGTGGCACTGCACTTCCTTTTCGGGGCGATCACCGAGCGCGCGGGCGGCAACCCCCTGCCCGCGGCCTTCGCACACTCCACGCTCAACAGCACCGTGGGGCTGGCGGTGTCCATCGTGGCGACCCAGGGAACGCTCGAGCAGATGAACTGGTTCATCGACACCCCGCTGGGGGTGATCGGGATCGCCCTGACGGTGTTCGCCGCCTACCTGATCATGCCGCGAGGGGCTCGGGGCACCTTCGGGCCGCAGCCGCACGGCCCGCAGACCCCCGATGCGCTCTAGGCTCGACGTCGCGCAGCCACGGGACCCGGGGCGCGAGACAATGCCACCATGGACGAACGTTCCCGACTGCGCGATGAGATCAGCGTGGCCTCGGCCCTGTGCCTGGGGCCGCTGGCCGACGCACCGGGCGCCCAGGTCCAGCAGTCGCTCGCGGCGGCCGCCCATCTTGCCGATACCGCCGAACGCACCCTGCACCTGTTCGTCGCCGAGGCCCGCGCCACCGGGATGACCTGGGCCACCATCGGGGAGCAGCTGGGCATTACACGGCAGGCCGCGCAGAAGCGGTTCGGGGGCCAGGTGCCCCTCAAGGTCACGCGCCCGCAGCCGGATCCCTCCGCCTCCCAGGTGGCCACTGCCGTCGGCCTGCTGGATGCGGCCGCGGAGCGCCGCTACGAGGAGCTGGAGCAACGCGCCTCCGCCCATATCCGCCGCATGGCGGGATCCGGCGGCGTGGCGCGCGCCTTCGACGCCGTCCCGGCGGTGTACGGGGAGCTCACCCGCGCCGGCCCCCCGCAGGCCAGGCTGATCGGGCGTGTCCTGCATGTCTCCCGGATCGAGGAACGCACCGGACGTGCAACCCGAGCGGAGATCACCGTGGCCGAGGACGGCACGCTGCTGGGACTGGCGTACACCGAGTCGGACGCCGACTGAGAGGAAGCACGCTCCCGGTCACGGCCCGGCAGCTCCTCACTGCATAGCGGAGCCCTTCCGTGCCTCCTGGGCCGCGAACAGAGCCTCGAGGTCCAGCGGCTCCTGGTCGACGTCGAGGTCCTGCACCGGCAGGGGGCAGTCGCCCAGGTCGGTGATGGGCAGGCGCTCGCCGTCCCGGTTCATCGACTGGTGGGCGATCACCCCGGGCAGGGTGTAGCGGGCGGCCTGCCAG
The DNA here is from genome assembly GCF_002871795.1 of Brachybacterium sp. UMB0905. GTDB lineage: Bacteria > Actinomycetota > Actinomycetes > Actinomycetales > Dermabacteraceae > Brachybacterium. The sequence continues at coordinate 71,854 of NZ_PNHL01000001.1, forward strand.
GCGTTGACCATCGGCTGCTTCCCGTCCACGACGGCGCGCGCGAAGTCATCGACGAGGAAGTGGTGCGCGCCCTCGTGGCCGTTGGGGAGGCCCTGGAACTCCTTGGGCAGGCGCTCCTGGTGGTGGACGCGGGCGGCACCGGCCACGAAGGCATCCCGCAGCGTCGGGGAGACATCTGCGAGCCGCGGGTCATCCAGGCTCATGGTGGCGTCCGTGCGGATCAGCTCGGTCACGTCCAGCACGCGCTGCTTGTCATGCCAGTAGGTGGTCTCGATGGTCTCCTCGAAGGAGCTGGCCTCTCCGAAGAAGCGGAAGCGGCTTTCGCGCTGGTGGCTGGGGTAGCCGACGCGACGCAGCTCGTTGGTGCGGAAGGCGCCGCCGTTGTCCATGCCGAACAGGGCGAAGGCGTTGGAGACGTCGTTATTGAACATAGAGACGTCCTTGTCGAACACGCCGTCGCCGCGGGTGTCGGGCCGACCGAGCGCTGAGACGGACACGGCGTGACGTTCGGAGATCACGCCGAGGATCCCGCCGATCGAGTGCGTGGGGTACAGCAGCGGCGGGTAGGAGGCGGTGGCCTTCCACCCCTCACCGCCGGAGTACTTGTAGGCGTCGTAGAAGCCGAGGTCCATGTCGTGCACGTAGTCGCCTTCGGCGTAGAACACCTCGCCGAAGGCGCCGGTGGCGTGGATCCGGCGGGCCAGCACCACGGCGGCGTTGTACTGGCTGGTCTCGCCCATCATGTAGACCAGGCCCGTGCGCTGCACCTCCTCGGTGGTGGCGCGGATCTCGTCCTCGGCGATCGCCATCGGCACGGCGGAGTACACGTGCTTGCCGGCGCGCAGGGCGGCCAGGGCGTGCTCGCCGTGGGTCCAGCGCTGGGTGAAGATCGCGACGGCGTCCACGTCGGAGGCGAGCAGGTCCTCGAGCGTGTCGAAGCGGCCGGCGAAGCGGGTGCCGCGGGCTTCGACGGCGTCGATGCGCTCGGGGACAGAGTCCACGGCGTAGATCGCCTCGATGTCCGGGTGGGCGGCGAACAGCTCTGCGAAGTGGGAGCCGAACTGCCCGATCCCGACGATGCCCAGCGTGAACGACATTGTTCCTCCTTGAAATAAAGGTGTTGAGGCAAGGCTACGGGACCGGCACGGCACGGTTCAAGCGGCACGGTTCAAAGGGGCCGGCGGGGGCGCGGTGGGCGGCTACCCTGGCACCCCAACAGGCGCCCATCACGACAGGCCGACGGCCCGCACTCCCCCGTCGGCCCCGCGTCAGATTCGGCGCCAGCGCCCGGAACGCCACACGTCCCGCCACGGCGGTACGCGCACCCCGGCCCTGGCCATGCGGGCCCGCAGCGCGCGGCGGGTGATGAGCATTCCCGCCACGCCGATCGCGAGCATCGGCAGCTGCACCGCGAAGGCGACGCGGAAGTCGGTGAGGGTGTAGTCGCCGTCGGGGGCGCGCAGGTCGAGCACCGCGCCGATCAGCAGGATCGCGAGCAGTCCGCCGAGGAACCCGCCCATGATGACCACGCCAGTGGCGGTGCCCAGGCGGTGCCGGGCCAGGTCCGTGCGGGGGAAGTCGAAGCCGACGCCGCTGCCGGGTCCGCCGATCGAGTAGCCGGACACGAGCACCGCGAGCAGCCACAGCGGTGCCGGGCCGGGCCACAGCACGAGCGCGAGCAAGGGCACCACGATCGTGG
>NZ_PNHL01000001.1:73802-164682 GCF_002871795.1 Brachybacterium sp. UMB0905
GGGGAATCCCGCCGTGAAGTGGGTGAAGAATCCCAGCTGCGTGGCGGGGTTGCGGAGGATCCGGGCGAGCACGAGCGGGATGCGCCGCAGGTCGTGGCGGACTCGGGGTCGCGGGGTGCCGGGCGGGGTGGCGCGCACCAGCAGCAGCACTGCGAGCGCGGCGATCGCGGACAGCGCCGCGGCGAGACGGAAGGTCGCGGGCCAGCCGGCGCTGTACAGCAGGGCGACGAAGGGGACGGCGGAGCCGATCTGCCCCACCTGCCCGATCAGGCCGGTGAGCTGGGTGTACATCGGGACCCGTCGGGCGGGGAACCACGCGGGCACCAGGCGGATGGCGCTGCTGAAGGTCAGGGCGTCACCCGCCCCGAGCACGATCCGGGCCAGCATCGCCACGCCCACCGTGGTGGTCTCCGCCATGAGCAGCTGACCCAGGCCCATCAGCACCGCACCCACGACGAGGGTGACGCGGGAGCCGTAGCGGTCCAGCAGCAGGCCGGCGGGGACCTGCATGAGCGCGTAGACCGCCAGCTGCAGCACCACGAAGGTGGAGACGATCGTGGCGGAGGCACCGAAGCGGTCCGCGGCCTCGAGGCCCGCAACCCCCATCGTGGTGCGCTGCAGGACGGCGACCGCGTAGGCGGCCACGGCCACGAGCCAGACCAGGTGGGCGCGGATCCCGCCGAGCGGCTGGGCGGCGGCGGTCACTGTCATGAATGCTCGCGCCAGGCGGCGGCGATGTCGATCAGCAGGTCGCTGGCCTCCGGTTCGGCGATGGTGGCGCGCACCCCGTCGGCCCCGTAGGCGCGCAGCACGAGCCCGCGGGCATCGGCGAAGGCGGCGAAGTCCTGGGACTGCTCGCCGAGGGGGAAGTAGATGAAGTTGCCCTGGGTGACGGGCAGGTCCCAGCCCTGCTCGGCGAGGGCGGCGGCGACGCGGTCGCGCTCGGTGCGGATCCACGCGGCGCGGCGGTCCAGCACCGCGCGAGCCTCCGGCTGGAGGGTGGCGAGCGCAGCAGCCTGCGCGGGCCTGCTCGCTCCGAATGGCAGGGTGACCTGGGACAGTGCCCGGGCGAGTCGCGGGTGGGCGATGGCGTAACCGATCCGCAGCCCGGCGAGGCCCTGCAGCTTGGAGAAGGTGCGCAGCAGCACCACATTGCCGTGTCGCGCGAGGATCCCGGCACTGTCCAGGACGGTCGCGGGGTCGTGGAACTCGCGGTAGGCCTCGTCGATCGCGACGACCACGTGCTCGGGCACGCGGGTGAGGAACTCCTCCACGTCGGCGGTGCTCAGCGAGGGGCCGGTGGGGTTGTTCGGGGTGCACAGCAGCACCAGGCGGGTGCGTTCGGTGATGGCCTCGGCCATCGCCTCGAGATCATGCTCGCCGCGGGCGGTGACGGGGACCTGCACGGGGGTGCCGCCGTGGGAGCCCACCAGGATCGGGTAGGCCTCGAAGGAGCGCCAGGCGTACACGACCTCATCGCCCTGGTCGACGAGGGCGCGCACGAGGTCGCCGGTGACGGCGACGGATCCGGTGGACAGGGCGATGCGGGAGGGCTCCACGCCGTGCTCCGCACCGAGGGCCTCCCGCAGCGCCTGCGCGGCCGCATCGGGGTACCGGTGGGCCTCGCCGAGCGCGGCGACCGCGGCTTCCCGCACAGTTTCGACCGGGGGGAACGGGGACTCGTTGGAGGAGATCTTGAAGCGCCGCACCCCGTCATCGGGGGCCGGCTTCCCCGCGACATACGCGGGCAGGGACTCCAGCGCGGCGCGCACGCGAATGCGCTCGGCGGGCAGGGTGGTGCTGGCGGGGGTGGCGCTGGCCGGGGCCGACGGGAGCTGGGCGGCCGAATCCGGCTGCAGGGCCGACGGGTCGAAGGCGGAGGCGGTGGACATGACTCCAGCGTAGGCCGGGGGCGCCGGAACAGCTGCGGGCGTCCGCCCTGCGGGGTGGGCCGGGGGCGCCGCCGCCGAGCCACTCGCGAGTCCCGGTCGGCCCTTGATCGAGCGCTCAGCAGACCTTTGTCGAGCCTCGGCGGGCCCTCATGGGGAGCTCTCCCCATGGCGCAATAGCTCTCGACATCTCATGATTGATGTGCGGGACGGCCTCATGCGTCGCCCCGACGAGCCCGAGGGGGAAAACGTGTTTCTGGGGGAATTCCTAACCACATGCGCGACCAACCATCGCGCACTGCACACCGGCTCGACGGTGAGCATCGGCCCCTGGATCGTGCATGTCGAGCGCATCACGGAGAATCCCCCCGAGGTTCTGGTGCGGGTGGTGCCTGAGGTGGCCGCATGACGCGCACGCTCCGCTCAGTCACCGCCGTGACTGCCGCCCTGCTGCTGCTCGGCGGGACGGCGGGCTGTGGCCTGCTGCCGCTGGGCGAAGATGAGCCCGCACCCACGGCAGGGCCGACGAACGGCCCGACGGGAGATCCGGAGGACTTCGTCGACACCTGCACCCGCGACGGCCGGCTCAGCACCCGCGGCTCGACGCAGGGCCGCGATACAGAGACGAAGAATTCCCGCGGTGAGCACTTGTTCTACGGCGCGGTGATGATCCGAGCTGAGGGTGCGGACGGGGAACCGGCCGCCGTGCTGCGGGTCCAGGCGGATACGGGAGATGCCGAAGATCTCGACGAGCTGGGCATCGGCGACACCGCCGAATTCGACGAGTGGACGCTCACCATCCGCTCCATCTGCGCCGACTCGGTCGGGTTCGACGCGGACGTCGACGCCTGAGGGTCGACGGGGCCTGCCACCGCTCAGCCGAGCTGCGACGATGGATGCATGAGATTCCTCGGCTCTGTCATCGCCACCGGCGTGGCCCTGTGGGTCACGGCGCTGATCCTGCCCGGCATGCACCTGGGGGACGACAGCGCTCCCGTGCTGAACCAGGTGCTCACCATCGGGGCGATCGCGCTGATCGTCGGGCTGGTCAACGCCATCATCCGCCCGATCCTCTCGGCCCTCGCCATGCCCATCACGTGCCTGACACTCGGCCTGTTCCAGATCGTCATCAACACGCTGATGCTGCTGCTCGCGGGCTGGATCTCCAGCCTGCTGGGGCTCACGCTCGAGTTCGACACCTTCTGGTGGGCGCTGCTGGCGGGACTGATCATCGGGCTGCTGGCCGCGATCATCGAAGGCGTGACCGGGCTGGGCGAGGGGCAGCGCGAGCGCGGGTGAACTGCGGGACGGGCCGACGGGGCGGCTGATCCACCACGCCCGTCGGCCCGCCAGACCGGTCGGTCCTCGGCTCCGGACCGCTCGCCCCTGGCGCTGGACCGGTCGCCCCGGCCAGGCCCGTCGGCCCCCAGCCGGTCGCCCCGGCCAGGCCCGTCGGCCCCCAGCCGGTCGCCCCGGCCAGCCCCACCGCCCCCGAGCCGCTCACGGCTCGATCTGCAGCGAGGCGATCATCCCCCGTGACGCCGCGGCCGCGGCCACCGCCAGGAGCACCGCACCCACCGTCACAACCACCATCTCGGTGATGCTCGAGGGCGTGAGCTGGACGCTGATCGGAAGCGAGGTCAGCAGCGTCACGAGACCCACGCAGGCCACGACGCCCACGATCCAGTGGAAGCGCATGAACGCCATGCCGACCAGGTAGCCGAGTGCGGCACCGGCCGGGATCTTCACCGCGGCGGGGATGAGCTGCACGAGCGGGTGCATCGACCCCTCCAGCAGCTGCGGCGCGGGGTTCAGGGCGAGGGCCACGAGCACGGCGAGCAGCACGAGCACCCACAGCACCACGGCGGTGCCGGCGAGGTACCGGGCGGATTCGCGCCAGGTGGCGCGGCGGGTGAGGCCCGCGCTCACGCTCACGCGGCTCATGCACGCGGTGATGACCCCGTAGACGAGGGCGCAGATCATGGCGGCGTGGATCAGCGGCAGCGCCGCGCCCCAGCCGCGCATGCCGCCCTCCCCGAGGCCCCACTGTGCGGGGTTGCCGGTGACCTCGATGTCCACGCCGAGGGTCATCAGGCGTGGGAGGAGCACGGGCAGCAGCAGGCCGATCGTGTGCGCGGCGGCCACGACGATCAGGCCGATGAGGAACAGCCCGCTGTGCTCGCGCGGAAGGCTGCGCAGGGTGTTATGCGTGGTCATGACAGCTCCTTCGGGGTGGTCGGGGCATGCGGGGCGCTCTGGCCCGTCGGCTCGGTCTCGGTCAGGCGGATCAGCACATCGGTCAGGTCCGGGAGCCGCTCCGGGGTCGCGGGATCGGCGTGGCGGGCACGGACCGCATCGGCCTCCCCGGCATCCAGCAGGCGCCCCTCGTGCAGCAGGATCACGTCCTCCAGCAGGTCAGAGACTTCCTCGATGAGGTGGCTGGACAGCACGATGGTGCGCGGATGCTCGGCGTAGTCGGCGAGCAGCTCGGTGGTGAACTGGCGACGCACCACCGCATCCATCCCCAGATGCACCTCGTCGAAGATGGTCAGCGGTGCCCGGGAGGCAAGCCCGAGGACGGCGGAGAAGGCGGAGAGCTGGCCGCGCGAGAGGCTCTCGGGCCGGTCCTTCGCGGGGTCGAGCTTCCACTGCTCGAGCAGCCGATCGGCAAGACCCTGATCCCAGGTGGGGCGGGTTTCGGCCCACAGCTCGAGGGTGTCGCGCAGCCGGTAGTCGGCGAACACGCGGGTCTCGGAGGAGACGAGCGCGACGGCGGCCATACGCTCGTCGTCCTCCCACACGGGCGCCTCGTCGACGAGGACGCGACCGCTGGTGGCGCGGTTCTGGCCCGCGAGCAGCATGGCGAGGGTGGTCTTGCCGGAGCCGTTGCGGCCCAGCAGGCCGGTGATCACGCCGGGCCGCAGCGCGAGCGTGAGGTTCTGCAGCGCCGTCGTGCCGCGGCGGTAGCGGTAGGTGACGTCCTCCAACCGGGCACTGGCCGGTCCGGCCAACGGGTTCGGCATGCGGTCAGGGCGGGTGCTCATGACTCCTCCAGAATGCTCAGGGCGAGGTCGCGGATCTGCTCAGGGGTGAGGCCCAGGGCCCGGCCGCGTTCGAGCGCGGGGGCGAGGACCTGTTCGCGGTAGGCCCGTCGGCCCTCGTCACGCAGGAGGTCCGCGGCCTGCTCGGTGACGAACATGCCCAGTCCGCGGCGCTTTTCGATCAGGCCCTCCTGGACCAGCTGCCCGAAGGCCTTGTTCGCCGTGGCGGGGTTGATGCGGTAGGTGGTCGCGTACTGGGTGGTGGACATGATCTGGTCGCCGGAGGCGAGGTCCCCGGTGAGGATCTGCGCGCGGATCTGCTCAGCGATCTGCACGTAGATCGGGGCGTCGCTCGTGAACTCCATGCCCTCCTCCTCGGTTAGTTACATGAGTAGTGAACCATAGGGGTGGGGTGGGCGCAAGAGGGACTTGCGCGGGACGGCGCCCCGGGGCCGACGGGGGCTGCGGGCAGCATCAGCCGTGAGGGCCACGGAGCACCGACCGTGAGGGCCACGGAGCATCGACCGTGGGGGCCAGACAGCACCGGCAGTGATGGACAATGGGCCTCATGCCGCAGCCTTTCGCCGACATCACTCCCCCGATCGCCCTCACGCCCCTGGACGGCCGCTACCGCGCCCAGGTCTCCCCTCTCGTCGACCACCTCTCCGAGGCCGCGCTGAACCGCTCCCGCCTGGTGGTGGAGACCGAGTGGATGATCCACCTGCTGGATTCCGGGGCGATCCCCGGTCTGCGCGACCTCACCGACGCCGAGCGCACCCTGCTGCGCGCCATCCCCGAAGACTTCGGCGCTGAGGGGATCGCCGAGCACGCCGAGATCGAGCGTGAGACCGTCCACGACGTCAAGGCCGTGGAGTACTACATCAAGCGTCGGCTCGCTGGCACCTCGCTTGAGCCGCTCGCCGAGGTGGTGCACATCTACTGCACCAGCGAGGACATCAACAACCTCTCCTACGCGCTCATGATCCGCGGCGCTGTGCACGAGGTGTGGCTGCCCGCCTACGAGGCGCTCATCGCCGAGCTTGCCGAGCTCGCCCACGCCACCGCTGAGGTGCCGATGCTTTCGCGCACCCACGGCCAGCCGGCCACCCCCACCACGCTCGGCAAGGAGCTGGCGGTGTTCGTGCATCGGCTGCGCCGGCAGGCCCGTCGGATCACCGCCGATGAGATGCTCGGCAAGATCAACGGCGCGACCGGCACCTACGCCGCGCACGCCATCTCCGTGCCGGACACCGACTGGGAGCAGGTCTCGCGGACCTTCGTGGAGCACCTGGGGCTCACCTGGAACCCGCTGACCACGCAGATCGAATCGCACGACTGGCAGGCCGAGGTGTACGCGGACATCGCCCGCGCCGGGCGGATCCTGCACAACTTCGCCACCGATGTGTGGACCTACATCTCGCTGGGGTACTTCCGGCAGCGGCTGTCCGCGCAGGGCGGCACCGGCTCCTCAACCATGCCGCACAAGGTGAACCCCATCCGCTTCGAGAACGCCGAGGCGAACCTCGAGATCTCCGGGGCGCTGCTGGATTCGCTCAGCCAGACGCTGGTCACCTCGCGCCTGCAGCGCGACCTCACCGACTCCACGACGCAGCGCAACATCGGCCCCGCGCTCGGGCATTCGCTGCTGGCCATCTCGAACCTCCGCAAGGGCCTCGCGGGCCTGGACGTGGATGCCGACGCCATGGCCTCGGACCTCGATGGGAACTGGGAGGTGCTCGGCGAAGCGGTGCAGTCGGTCATGCGGACCCTCGGTGTGCAGGGCGTCGAGGGCATGGAGAACCCGTACGAGCGGCTCAAGGAGCTCACCCGCGGCCAGCGCGTGGACGGGCCCGCGATGCGCGAGTTCATCGGCTCGCTCGGGCTGCCCGAGGCGGAGCGCGAGCGGCTGCTGGCCCTCACGCCCGCGACATACACCGGCTGCGCCGCCGAGCTGCTGCGGCACCTGGAGGGCTGAGCGCGGGCGCGCTCGAGACTCCGCCGAAGGTCCCCGGCGCGACCGGTGGAGGCGAGGCACGATGACCCCACAGCCCACCGTCGACGAGGACGGGCAGCCGACGCCGCCGTCGGCCCGGGCACAAGGAGGCTCACCGCGATGACCACGTACGTCTACCCCTTCAGCGCCGGCTCGATGGAGCAGAAGGACCTGCTCGGCGGCAAGGGCGCGAACCTGGCGGAGATGACTCGGATGGGGCTGCCGGTCCCGCCGGGCTTCACCATCACCACCGAGGCCTGCCGCTACTTCATGCACCACGGGGACATTCCCGCGGGACTCACCGAGCAGATCCGCCTGCAGCTCATCGGCGTGGAAGAGGCCATCGGCCGCCGCTTCGGCGACCCGCACGAGCCGCTGCTGGTGTCCGTGCGCTCCGGGGCCGCGCGCTCCATGCCCGGGATGATGGAGACGGTGCTGAACGTCGGGCTGAACGATGAGACGGTGCACGGGCTTGCCGCGATGGCCGGCGGCGACGAGCGGTTCGCGATGGACTCCTACCGGCGGCTGCTGCAGATGTTCGGCCGCACCGTGCAGGACATCGACGCGGACCTCTTCGAGGAGGTCCTGGACCGCCAGAAGGCCGAGCGCGGCGTGGCCACCGACGTGGAGCTGTCGGCCGCGGACATGGCGCGCGTGGTCGAGGAGTTCAAGGCGATCATCCGCCGGGAGACCGGGGAGGATTTCCCGCAGGATCCGCACGAGCAGCTGCATCGGTCGATGCTCGCGGTGTTCCGCTCCTGGAACGCGCCGCGCGCGATCGTGTTCCGCAACGCCGAGCGGATCTCGCATGAGTCCGGCACCGCGGTGAACATCGGCGCGATGGTGTTCGGCAACCTCGATGAGGACTCCGCGACCGGCGTCGGCTTCACGCGCGACCCCGCCACCGGCGCCCCCGGCATCTACGGCGACTTCCTGGTGCGCGCGCAGGGCGAGGACGTGGTCGCCGGGATCCGCAACACCCGCTCCCTCCCCGAGCTCGAACAGGTCATGCCGGAGGTGTATGCCCAGCTCAGCGGCATCATGGAGCAGCTCGAGGAGCACTACCGGGACCTGTGCGATATCGAGTTCACCGTCGAGTCCGGGACCCTGTGGATGCTGCAGACCCGGGTGGGCAAACGCACCGCCGCGGCGGCGTTCCGCATCGCCGCAACCCTCGTCGAGGAGGGCACGATCAGCGCGGAGGAAGCTCTGACCAGGGTGTCCGGCGCGGAGCTGACGCGGCTGATGTTCCCGCACTTCGCCCCGGATCCCGGCCGACGGGCCATCGCCCGCGGCATGAACGCCTCCCCCGGAGCGGCCGTCGGTCCCCTGGCCTTCACGAACGAAGAGGCCGAAGCCGCCCAGCGGGACGGCACCCCCGCGATCCTGGTGCGTCGCGAGACCAACCCCGACGACCTGGCCGGCATGATCGCCGCCGCCGGGGTGCTGACCGCCCGCGGCGGCCGCACCAGCCACGCCGCTGTGGTGGCGCGCGGGCTCGGCCGCACCTGCGTGGTGGGGGTGGAGGCCCTCGAGGTCGACGAGGCCGACGGAGTGATCCGCCTGAACGGGGAGATCGCGGCCCGACGGGGCGATGAGATCTCCATCGATGGCACCACCGGGGAGGTGTTCCTCGGGGCGCAGCCGGTCGAGCCCTCCGATGTGGCGCGGTACCTCAGCGGTGAGGTGACGGTGGAGCAGGCCGCCGCCGGGGAGGCCGGGGAGCTTGTGCAGGCGGTGCACCTGCTGATGGGGGTCGCGGACCGGGTGCGGCGCCTGCGGGTGCGCGCCAACGCCGACACCCCCGAAGATGCGGCGCGAGCCCGCGACATGGGCGCCGAGGGCATCGGCCTGGCCCGCACCGAGCACATGTTCCTCGGGGACCGTCGGCCCCTCGTAGAGGCCCTCATCCTCGCTGCCACCCCCGGGGAGCGGCAGGTGGCGCTCGATGCGCTGCTGCCGCTGCAGCGCAGGGACTTCCTCGCGCTCATGCAGGAGATGGGCGAGCGGCCGGTGACGATCCGTCTGCTGGATCCGCCGTTGCACGAGTTCCTGCCGGATATCACCGAGCTGTCGGTGCGGATCGCCCGCGCGGAGGAGCACGAGGGCGCCACCGAGCATGATCTGCGGCTGCTGGATGCGGTGCGTCGCCTGCACGAGCAGAACCCGATGCTGGGGCTGCGCGGTGTGCGGCTGGGTCTGTCGATCCCGGGGCTGTACGGCATGCAGGTCCGCGCGATCCTCGAAGCGGAGGCACTCGCGCTCGCCGACGGCGGGGCGCCGCGCGTGGAGATCATGATCCCGCTGGTCAGCTCCGTGCGGGAGCTGCGGGAGATCAAACAGGAGCTGCTGGCGGTGCGCGATGACGTGCGGCGCGAAAGCGGCCAGGACCTCACCACCACCATCGGCACCATGATCGAGCTGCCGCGGGCGGCACTTCGGGCCGACGAGATCGCGCAGGAAGCCGAGTTCTTCTCCTTCGGCACGAACGACCTCACGCAGACCACGTGGGGCTTCAGCCGCGACGACGTGGAGGCCGGGTTCTTCTTCACCTACCGCGACCGCGGGATCCTGCTGATCAGTCCGTTCGAGTCGCTGGATCAGTTCGGGGTGGGCGAGCTGGTGCGGATCGGCACCGAGCGCGGCCGCTCCACCCGGCCGGGCCTGAAGGTGGGCGTGTGCGGCGAGCACGGCGGCGACCCGGCATCGATCCACTTCTTCCACTGGGCGGGCCTGGACTACGTCTCCTGCTCCCCGTTCCGCGTGCCCGTGGCCCGGCTCGAAGCCGGCCGCGCAGCCCTGCTCGAGGAGGAGTTCACCCCGCAGCACTGAGACGTGGCGCGGGCGCCCGCCCAGCTCCCTTCATCACGCGCTCCGCGCTTTTCCAGGCATCCGCGGCCCGAACATGCCCGGAAAAGTGCGAAGCGGCGAGAAGGCGGCGCTCCGCCTCAGCGCGGGCGCACGGAAAGGGTGTCGATGCTGGCGTCGGGCGGCAGGCGCAGCGCGAGCCCCACGGTCACCGCGACCGTCGCGGGCTTCATGTAGTCGTCCTCACGGTACTCGCCACGCTCAAAAGAGCGCAGTTCACGCTGCATATCGGTGGCAACCCGACCGGGGTGCAAGGAGCTGACGCGCACCCCGTGCTCATGCTCCTCGATCCGCAGTGCGTCTGTGAACGCCCGCAGCGCGAACTTCGAGGCCGAGTACGCGCCACCCCCGGATCCGGCCCGGAAGCCGGAGCCGGAGTTGATGGTCACGACGGTCCCGCGGGCCTGCCGCAGCGCCGGAAGCAGCAGGCGCGTCAGCTCCGCGACCGCCACCACGTTGACGGCGAAGGACCGCGTCCACTCCCCCGCCGACAGATCCTCGACGGTGCCGCTGACCAGGATTCCTGCAGAGTGCACCACCCCGGCAAGGCCCTCCGGCAGCTCCAGGGCCGCAACCGCCCGGCCCAAGGCGTCCACATCCGTGAGGTCCGCGGCGAAAGGTTCGGCTGAGGGGAACGCTGAGGCGAGATCAGCGAGCATATCCGCATCGCGCCCGCCCAAGATGAGGTGATGGTCAGCGGCGAGCTCATCGGCGATCGCTCGGCCGATGCCGCGGCTCGCACCGGTGATGAGAACGGCGGGTCGACGGGTCGTGGGCACGGGATCAGCGTCGGTGATGCTCATGCCTCGAGTCTGGCACGCCCCCGTCGGCCCCGCGATGGGGGCATGCGATGGGACCCGGGAGGGGACTTCGCGATGGGACCCGCGGTGGATGGGACCATGGGGAGGTGCGCACCCCCGAACCTCCCGGCTCTGGCCCCGCCGCCGTCCCGCCAGCCGACAGCGCCGGCAGCACCCCGGCCACCGGCGCCGACGCGAGCCGCGGCATGGACGCCGATTCCCGGGACCGGGCCGACGCCGGCTCCCGAGGTCAGGCCGACGCGAGCCTCCCGACCAGCACCTCCCCCACCCCGAACCGACGCCTGCTGGGCGCCGAAGTGGTGATCGTGCTCGCGCTGTCGCTGGGGCGCAGCGCCGTGTATTCGCTGCTCGCACTGCTGCAGGCCCTCGCGGCGGGGCCGCTGAAGGGGCAATCCACGGCGCTGAATCCTTCCCGCGACCCCAGCCCCTGGTGGGATCTGCTGCAGCAGCTGCTGTCGATCACGTTCACGCTCATGCCCGTGGCGCTCGTGATCCTGCTGGTCACGCTCACCGCGGGGTCGCTGCGGCAGGCGCTCGCGGATCTGGGGCTCGCCGCGGACCGGCCCGCCCGCGACCTGCTGCACGGGGTGTTCATCACGGCCGGGATCGGCATCCCGGGCCTGGCGATCTACTACACCGGGCGCGCCCTCGGGCTGACCGTGGAGGTGATCCCCGCGGCGCTGGACACGTACTGGTGGACGGTGCCGGTGCTGATCCTCCACGCGCTGAAGAACGCGCTGCTCGAAGAGGTCGTGGTGGTGGGCTACCTGTACCGGCGCCTCGAGGCGATCGGGTGGACGCCCCGGCGCATCATCATCGCCTCGGCGGTGCTGCGCGGGGCGTACCACACGTATCAGGGCATCGGCCCGGGGCTTGCGAACCTCGTGATGGGGCTGCTGTTCGGGGAGTGGTTCCGACGCACCGGGCGCACCCTGCCGCTGGTCATCGCCCACACCCTGCTGGATGTCGTGGCGTTCGTGGGGTACGCGCTGCTGCGCGATGTGCTGCCGCTGTGATCAGCGGGCGCCGGGCGCCCGTTCTCTCGGTTGGCCCGACGGGGCAGACAGGGCGCACCCGATGGGCTGACGGGGCGCGCCCGACGGGGCAGACGGGTCGGGAGGGCCGAGGGGCCCCGCCGCCGTCACAGGACGTAGGGCTCGCCGTCCCCGTCGGACTCCAGCGGCAGACCGTCCTCGATCCACGCGCCCATACCGCCGGACACGTCGATCGCGTCGAAGCCGTTGCCGTTCAGCCACTGGGTGACCTGGCGGCTGCGGCCACCGGAGCGGCAGATGATGTACAGGTCCGCATCGTCCTCGGGCAGCTGGTCGAGGTTCTGCAGCAGGGTGCTGGCGGGCAGGTGCTGGGCGCCCGGCGCATGCCCGGCGTCCCATTCCTGCTGCTCGCGCACATCCAGCAGATGCGCGCCGTCCGGCACGTCCTTGGGGGTCACGGAGGGAATGTCCATACCCCCAGGGTACGCACGCCGCCCAGCGACCGCGGCCCCGCTTGCCTCATCCCACCGGTCGCAGCGCGTAGCGGCGCACGAGCGGCGAAGCCACCAGCACTGCGCCGATCACCAGCGCATACGCCCCGACCACGCTCGCGAGGTACTGCACGGCTGCGGCAGGGTTCGCGGTGTTGAACCCGAGCGCCGCGACCACCATGGCGGAGGTTAGGATCGCAAGCACCGTGCTGAGCACGACGGGCACCGAGATCTCGGCGATGCGGGCGCGGTGCAGCTGCGGCACCTGAGCACCTGCGATGTGCTGACTGCGCAGCACGGGCGCCTGGTCGATCACGCGCGCGGTCTGGGTGACGCCGGTGGAGACGGCGGCGAGCACCGCGGCGATCCCCAGGGTCAGCACGCCACCGGTCGCAAGCGCCGTGGTCATCATCGCCTCTTCCGGGGTGGTGGGCTCGGACAGCAGCGACAGGACCGTCAGGAACCCGGCGATGACCAGGGCGAAGGTGATGCCGGAGACGGCGCGCCAGCCGGCCCGCGGGTCGGCGGCCAGGCGCCGGGCTCCCACCAGCAGCGCCGGGCTCGGGGCGAGGCGGGCGAGGAGCCGCGCGGTGATCCACACGACGAAGGGGCCGACGACGTTCAGGCCCGCCACGATCGCGCCGACGAACACGACGGTGACCACGATGACGAACCCCCCGTCGGCCACGTCACCGAACAGTGCCCCGCCCACCTGGGAGAACACGAGGAAACCGAGCACCGCGGCACCCCAGACGAGCACGCGGATGACGCTCATGCGCACCACGCGGGAGTCTCGGGCCACGCCCAGGGGGCTGAGGACCACGCCGGTCAGGGAGATCGCAGCGGAGCCGGAGGCCAGCACCACCACCCCGAGCACGAGCAGCGGGTATGCCCACCAGGGCATGAGCAGGTCCGCGGTGGTGAAGGGCGCGATCCCGAAGTCCAGGCGCGACAGCGGCGGGCTGACCAGGATGTGCAGGACGATGCCCACGATGCTGCCCAGCAGCGCCTGCGCGGCGACGTCGAGCACGGCGATTCCGCCGACCTGCGCGCTGGTGCCGCCGATCAGACGGGTCGTGGCCAGGTCTTTCTCCCGGCGAGCGAGGGACAGCCGCGCCGCAGAGCCGCCGAGGCCCATGGCGCTCGGGACCAGCAGCACGCAGGCGACGACCGCGCACAGCACGAGGAGGCCGATGATCGAGCCCTCGCCGGTGCGCGGGATCTGCCCGCCCTCGGGGAGGCGGCCGATGAACGCGGCGGTACCGCCGAGGACGGTCGCGAGGATCGCGGTGGCGGCGGCGAACGCGATGATCGGCAGGATGTCGGCGAGAGCGCCGCGACGGCGCAGCAACAATGGGGCGGCTGTGAGCAGGGCGTTCATCGGGTCACCTCGGTGGGGTGGACGGTGGTGCCAGGGCCGACGGGGGCCATACCGGTCTGAGCCGTGGCAGGGCCGACAGGGGCGTGTCCGACGGGGCCGCGCTGCACCTCCGCGTCGGGCCGCACGAACTCCTGGGCGATCCGCCCATCGCGCATCGCGACGGTGCGGCGGCATACGGCCGCGACCTGCGGGTCATGCGTGACCATGACGAGCGCCGCGCCGCTGTCGTGGCAGGAGCTGACCAGCACATCGAGCACGGAATGCCCGGTGGCCTGGTCGAGGGCCCCCGTGGGCTCATCCGCGAACACGACCGACGGGCGGCCGGCGAGGGCGCGGGCGATCGCGACGCGCTGCGCCTGCCCACCGGACAGCTGGGTGGGTCGACGATCGTGCATGCCCGCCAGTCCCAGGCGGTCCAGCCAGGCACGCGCCTCCTTCGTCGCGGCGCGACGCGAGGTGCCGCCGAGCATGCGCGGCAGGATCACGTTCTCGAGCGCGGTGAGCTCGGGCAGCAGCTGGCCGTCCTGGAACACGAAGCCGAAGGCGCTGCGGCGCAGGCGGGTGCGGCGGTGGTCGCTGAGGGAGGCGAGGTCGGTGCCGTCGTGCAGAACGGTGCCGGAGGTGGGCTGAAGAATCCCGGCGAGGGTGTGCAGCAGCGTGGTCTTGCCGCAGCCGGAAGGGCCCATGACGGCGAGGGAGTCCGCCGCGGCGATGTCGAGGTCCACGCCGTCCAGCGCGGTGGTGCTGGCACCGTCGCCGCCGTAGACCTTGGTGAGCGCGCGCCCAGCAAGGACCGGCACGAGCCCGATGGGGGCCGGGGCGGCAGCGGGATGCTGGATCGCAGCGCCGACGGGCTGTGCCGCGGCGTGCGCAGGGTGCACAGCAGCGGGCGCCGAGGCGGCAGCAGGCTGCGCAGCGGCCGGCACCGCGGCGGACCCGAGGTGCGCAGTGGACGTGGGATGCACAGCTCCCGCGGGCTGCGAGGCGGAGGCGCTCGGGTGTGCGCCTGCTTCGGGGCGGGCCGAGGAGTGAGAAAGCAGAGGTGCGGTGTTCATGGCCCCACCATCTCGCCGGGCCCGGGCCTGGCGCGTCGGCCCGCGGCATCATCCTGCGTCGGCGGTGTCATCCCCCAGTCGGACCCGCCCCGTCGGCCTCCTCATCCCTGCCCTGTGGGGCGCGCCACCGCCCCAGCCGCTGCCCTGCCCGCCCTTCCGATCGGGCCCCACGCGGAGCACAGCCCGCACAACGCGATCCGGCTACGTTCTAGTGGGAATAGCAGGGGTATTCCCACGGAAACGTAGCCGGATCGGGGCAGGGGTGCCGGATCGAGGCAGGGGTGCCGGATTGGGGCAGGGGTGCCGGATCGGGTCAGGGGCCGCCAGGTCACGTCAGGCGCTGCAGGTGATGCGCCGCAGCGCCAGCACGATCACCCGAAGCGGCCGGAGATGTAGTCCTCGGTCTCCTTGTTGCTCGGGTTGGTGAACATCTTCTCGGTGTCATCGATCTCGATGAGATGCCCCGGCTTGCCGGTCCCGGCGATGTTGAAGAACCCGGTGCGGTCGGACACACGCGAGGCCTGCTGCATGTTGTGAGTCACGATCACGATCGTGTACTGCTCCTTGAGCTCGTGGATCAGATCCTCAATCGCGAGCGTGGAGATCGGATCCAGCGCGGAGCACGGCTCGTCCATGAGGACCACCTCGGGCTTGACCGCGATGGTGCGGGCGATGCACAGGCGCTGCTGCTGACCGCCCGAGAGCCCCAGGCCCGGCTTGTCCAGGCGGTCCTTGACCTCGTCCCACAGGTTCGCGCCGCGCAGGGAAGCCTCCATGAGCTCCTCCTGGTCCGCCTTTGACATGCGGGTGCTGTTGAGCTTCACACCCGCCAGCACGTTGTCGCGGATCGACATGGTGGGGAACGGGTTGGGCTTCTGGAACACCATGCCGACGCGGCGGCGCACGTTGACCGGGTCGATGCCGGGGCCGTAGATGTTGCGGCCGTCGATCTCCACCAGGCCCTTCGCGTACGCGCCGGGGATGACCTCGTGCATACGGTTCAGGGTGCGCAGGAAGGTGGACTTGCCGCAGCCGGAGGGGCCGATCAGCGCCGTCACCGAGCGCGGGTGGATCTGGACGTTGACGTCCTCGACCGCCAGGAAGTCCCCGTAGTAGATGTTGAGGTTCTCGACGTTGATGGGCATCGGAGCTGCCATCGAAGGTCCTTTCGGTGCTGGGACGGCCGGCTCAGCGGCTCATCTTCGGGGAGAAGTAGTGGCTGATCACGCGGGCGATGAGGTTCAGCAGCATGACGATGAGGATCAGCGTCAGCGCTGCCGCCCAGGCGCGGTCGATGTTCGCCGAGGCCACACACTGGTAGACCTCGCCGGTGTATGTATCGGAGACCGTATCGTTGCGGCACACCGCGCTGCCCTTGCGGTACTGGTCCATGATGAACGTCGGCAGGGTGGCCATCTGCCCCTTGAACACGTTGTAGTTCACGCTGGTAATCATGCCGACGGTGAGCAGCAGCGGCGCGGTCTCGCCGATCACGCGGGCGATCGCGAGCGTCACCGAAGTGGCCAGGCCCGCGATCGAGGTGCGCAGCACCACGCGGATGATGGTCAGCCACTTGGGCACGCCCAGGGCGTAGGCCGCCTCGCGCAGCTCCATCGGGACCAGACGCAGCATCTCCTCGCTCGAACGGACCACGGTGGGGATCATCAGCAGCGACAGGGCGATCGCACCCATCACGCCGATGCGGGTGCCGGACTGGTCATCGGGCAGGATCGCCAGGAACAGCGCCAGGCCGAACAGACCGGCGACGATCGAGGGGATGCCGGTCATGACGTCCACCAGGAACGTCACGCCCTTGCCCAGGGTGCGCTTCCAGCCTTCCCGCGCGTACTCCACGAGGAACACGGAGGTCAGCAGACCCACGGGGATCGAGATGAGCGAGGCCCACAGGGTGATCAGCAGGGTGCCGACGATGGCGTGCCATACGCCGCCGGCGTCCGCTCCGCCGATGACACCGGACATCGGCCGGTTCCAGAAGGCGAAGGGCTCCGGATGCGCGCCGATGACGCGCGGGACGCCACGGGAGAAGACCTCCCACAGCAGCGACAGCAGCGGGAACATCGCCACCGCGAAAGCGCCGATCACGAGCGTGGTGACCACGCGGTCCTTGGCCCAGCGGGGCCCTTCCCGCAGGCGCGAGTAGATGTAGCCGATGATCACGTGCAGGAAGAACCCGAGGATCATCGCCGAAAAGACGCTGAAGGCGTCCGCGACGAACAGGATGAGGATCGCCAGCAACAGCGCCGCAGCAGCGGTCAGCAGCATGTGCGTCCAGGGCAAGCGGCGCTCGTCGGTGCTCACCGACGGTGCGCGGGTCTCAGTGGTGGAGACGGACATCTCAGTACTCCCCTCAGGCCTTCGTGCCGGTCTTGGCGACGATCAGGCGTGCCAGCGCGTTGATCAGGAACGTGAGGACGAACAGCACCAGGCCGGTGAAGATCAGCAGCGCCATCTCATCCGGACCGGCCTCGGCCTGTTTGCGGGCGATGTACGAGGCGATCGTGGAGTGCTGCGTGGAGACCAGGATGTTCAGGTTCACGGCCATACCGGGGGACATGATCATCAACACGGCCATGGTCTCGCCGAGCGCACGGCCCAGGCCCAGCATCGAGGCGGCCACCACGCCGGAGCGGCCGAAGGGCAGCACGACGGTCTTGATGACCTCCCAGCGGGTGGCGCCGAGCGCGAGCGCTGCCTCCTCCTGCAGGCGCGGAGTCTGCAGGAACACCTCGCGGGAGACCGCGGTGATGATCGGCAGAATCATCACGGCGAGCACGACGGAGGCGGTGGCCATGTTTCGCATGGGCGGGGTGACCGGCCCGCCGAACAGCGGGATGAAGCCCAGGTACTCGTTGAGGAAGAGGAACAGCGGCTCCAGGCGGGGCACCAGCCACAGGCCGCCCCACAGACCGAAGACGACCGAGGGCACCGCGGCCAGCAGGTCCATCATGTAGCCGATGGGGCCGGCCAGGCGGCGGGGCGCGAAGTGGGAGATGAACAGCGCCACGCCCACCGCAATCGGCACGGCGATCAGCAGCGCCAGGATGGAGCTGAGGATGGTGCCGAAGACCAGCGGGATCGCGGTCTTGATGAGGGAGAACTTGCCCTCACTGCCCTTGACCTCGGTGCTGACCATGATCGCGGGAAACGCTTCCTGCAGCAGGAAGTAGCCCACTGCGGCCAGCGTCGCGAAGATCAGCAGGCCCGAGCCCACGCTGAGGCCGGAGAAGACCTTGTCGCCCATCCGGGCGCCGCCCACCATGTCCGGCTTGGGGGGCTCCTGGACCGTGCGGTCCGTGTCCGTCGTGCTCACATCCGACCTCTCTCGGGATGGTTCAGGGATGACGCAGGGATACCGTCGGGCCCGGCATCGGGCCCGACGGTATCCCCCTCATCGAGGTTGCCCTCGGTGCGTATCAGCGGTGATGGTGTCAGCCAGCGGAGACGGCGTCCACAGCAGACTGCGCATCCTCACGCAGCGCGTCGGAGATCGGGGCGGAGCCCGCGTTCTCGGCAGCGGTCTGCTGGCCCTGCTCGGAGAGCATGTAGGACACGTACGCCTTCACAGTCTCGCCCTGCTCGGCGTCCGCGTAGGAGTCGCACATCGCCACGTAGGAGATCAGCACGATCGGGTAGGCGCCGGCCTCCTCGGTGTCACGGGCCAGCTCCACGACGATGTCGTTGTCCTCACGGCCCTCGGCGCGCGGGGAGACCTCGACGACCTTGGCCGCGGCCTCGGGGGAGTACTCGAGGAACTCGCCGCCGACCTCGACCTTGGCGATGCCCAGCTCGACCGCCTGGGAGGCGTCGAGGTAGCCGATGGTGCCCTCGGTGCCCTCGATGACGCCCTTCACACCGGAGGTGCCGTCACCGGACTGCTGGCCGTCCACGGAGGGGCCGTCGGCGTCCCAGGTCTCGAAGGTGCCGTAGCTCCAGTCGTCGCCAGCGGCCTTCTCGAGGTACTCGGTGAAGTTCTCGGTGGTGCCGGAGTCATCCGAGCGGTGCACCGGGATGATCTGGGTGTCGGGCAGGTCCGCGTCGGGGTTGTCCTTGGCGATCGCCTCGTCGTTCCACTTGGTGATCTTGCCGTCGAAGATCTTGGCGATGTTCGCGGGGGTGAGGTTCAGCTCCTCCACACCGGGCAGGTTGTAGGCCACGGCGATCGGGGAGATGTAGACCGGGAGGTTGAAGGCCTGGCCGCCGTTGCAGACGTCAGCGGACTGGGCGAGCTCCTCCTCATCCAGGGGCGCGTCGGTGCCCGCGAACTGGGTGTCGCCGTTGAGGAACTCGGCGCGGCCGTCGCCGGAGCCGATGGCGTTGTAGGAGACGGAGGCGCTGCCATCCTCCCCGGAGACCATGCCGTTGAAGGTCTCGGTCCACGCGGTCTGCGCGGCCTGCATGGAGGAGGCGCCGGAGCCCTTGATGGACCCGGTCAGCTCACCGTAGGCACCGGCCGCGGCGCCCGCGCCGCCGTTGTCGGAGCCGCCACCGTTGCCGGTGTCGCCGCCGCCGTTGTCGCCGCCACCGCAGGCGGTCAGGGCGAGGCCGCCGGCGAGGCCGAGCGCGGCGAGAGAGACGAGCTTGTTGTTGCGAACGTTCACTGCGAGTCCTTTCGGGGCACTGAGGCCCGGGGAGTCCTGCGGAGGTCTGACGCCAGAAAAGCTAGGGAGGGCAGATGACGGCCGGACCGTGCTTACATGAACGGCAGGTGAACTCGGCGCCAGTAACATCCAATCCGCAGGTCAGACCCGTAAAACGATCAGGTCACAAAAGCGGTCACGAAATCATCACGGGGGCCGATGGGGGCACTTTCCGGTGATGCACGCCACCGCGGCGCGGCACTGATACGGCAGCGGCGCGGGCAGGCGCGGGGAGGGCGCGGCGGCGGCGCGGGACGGGGTCGTCGGCGGTGCGGGACGGGTTCGACGGCGGCGTGGGAGCAGCGCCGGGCCCCGGGTCATACGGAGACGGATGCGATCAGCCCGAAATACGCGACGACGTAGAGGATTGTGAACATCAGCACCGCCATACCGACGATCGAGGTGACCAGCCCCGCGATCGACAGTCCCCTGCCCGTACCGGAGCGCTTGGCCTGCTGCAGCCCGATGATCGAGAAAATCAGCCCGAGCGGCGCGGTGAGCCCGCCGCACAGCGTCAGCGACAGAATCCCCATGACGAGGCCCACGATCCCCATTGCCGAGGAGACGCCGTCGCCTCCCGGGGCCTGGTGCTGCGGGTACGACTGATACTGCGGGTACGGCTGCTGCTGCGGGTACGGCTCCTGCTGCGGGTACGGCTGCGCGGAGGAGAACTCCGGCGCGAAGGACTCCGCGCTCTGCGGGTGGTACCCCTGGTTCTGATCGGTCATGCGGATCCCCTCGATGCTCGTGCCCTGGCCTCCAGGCGCCCCATTATCAGCCGACGCTCGCTGGTCCGTCGATGCGTGCTCATCAGCCGCTGCTCGCGGGGCAGCCGATGCTCGAGCGTCAGCCGATGCTCGATCGTCAGCCGATGTTCGGCAGGTGCCGTTCGATCGCCACCACGCGGCCCTCCTCGGCGGTGTGCAGCAGCAGCGCTTCCCCCGCCGCGAGGAAAGGATCCTCCCGCGGCAGCTCGAGGGCGGCCCCGGGATCGGCCAGACCGCGCACGGCCTCGATCACCGTGGGCAGCACGGGCCGATGCGTGCACACCACCACGGGCCGGGCCTCGCGCAGCACCCGCTCCATCACCGCGGCCGTGCGCGAGGGATGCTCCTTGTGCCCTGCCTCGGTCAGCTCATCCTTGGTGCGCACCTTCAGCCCCTCGATGTCCGCGAGCGGCTCCACGGTGGCGCGGCAGCGCTGCCAGGGGCTGGAGACCACGGTCGCGGGGTCGAAGGCGTCCAGCAGCGGCGGCAGTGCCTTGGCCTGCTTCTTCCCCTTCGAGTTCAGCGGGCGGGTCTTCTCGCCCTTGCGCCACTTGGAGCGAGAGACCGCTGCGCCGTGGCGCTGCACGATGATGGTCGCGGTCTCGAGCTCATCGGCCGCGAGGTAGCGCCGCAGGGTCTCCAGCAGCACCTGGTCGCCCTGCCGGGTGACCAGCTGCGCGGCCTCCTCCAGGCTCACCCAGCGGACCGTGTCGATCTCCCCGGCGTCCTGCGGACCCGGGGCGGTCTTGGCCCGCACCGTCGCCGTCCAGTACTGCACGATCTTGGTGCGCCCATCGGGCATCAGATACACCGACGCCGGCAGGGGCCGATGCAGCCGCACCCGGTACCCGGTCTCCTCCTGCACCTCGCGCACCGCCGCGGCGGGGAAGGTCTCGTTCTTGTCGAGCTTCCCCTTGGGAATCGACCAGTCGTCGTAGCGGGGGCGGTGCACGAGCAGCACCTGCAGCGCATCGTCCTTCTCTCGCCAGGCCAGGGCGCCGGCGGCGAGGACGGGCGGTGGGTTCCCGGGAGCGACGCGCATCCCTCAGACCCTCTCCGGTCGCAGTTGCACATCCCGCCCGGAGACCGTGAAGCCCCAGCGCTCATACAGGCCCACCGCGGCGGTGGCGTCCGCCTCGACATACAGCTCTACAGCGGGCACGCCCTGGTCCTGCAGGCGGTGCAGCGCGGTCGTGAGCAGAGCGCCGGCGATGCCGCGGCCCTGCTCAGCCGGGTCGGTCGCGACGACATACACCTCGGCGTCGCTGGGCTGTGCGTCAAGGGGCGGCGCGTCGCCAGGCTGTGCGTCGCCGGGCTGCGCGGGATCCACGTCCTGACCCGGCTGCTCACGCTTGATCCACACGAAGCCGATCATGCGGTCCTCGCGCCGTGCGACGTGCACATCGGCCGCATCGAACCAGTCCTGCGCGGTGCGGCGCGTGAAGTCCTCGGCGGTGAGCGCCCCCTGTTCGGGGTGGTCCGCGAAGGCCAGGGCGTTGACCTCCACCCAGCGTTCGAGCTCGCGCGGCAGGTCGATCGTGCCGAGCTGCACCTGCGCATCGCGCACCGCCGGGATCGCGGGCACGGGATGCTCAGCGTCCAGCGGGCGGCGCATGGTCAGCAGGTCGCGCGTGGGCACGAGACCCCGGGAGGTTAGCAGTGCGAGAGCTGCGGCGAGGGCCCCGTGAGCCCACACCGCTGGGGAGGCCGTGGCCTCGAGCGCGGCCTCCAGCAGGGCGCTGCCGTGTCCGCGCCGCCGATGCTGCGGATCCACCATCCCCTGGATCGTCCCGTCGGCCAGAACGCTCGCATATCCGTGCAGGTCAGCGTCGGCGTCATCCCCATCGGCCGCCTCTGTGCCATCCGCACCCGTCTGCGTGCCCGTCGCGCCCGCCTCCACCAGCAGGTGGGTGGCGCCGACGGTGGGATCATCCAGGGCCAGCAGCGCGGCCTCATCGAGGGGGCCGATGCCGTCGTGCAGGCGGGCCCGCTCGGCGAGCGCACGGACCGTCTCGCGCCGGGCGGGCGTGAGGGCGTCGGTGATGATCATGCGGTCCTTCCGGACGGGGAGGTGAAGCGCATCCGGGCCGGTGGGACCCGACGAAGAGATTCGGTCCCCGCCTGCGGACGCTCGTAGACTGCAACTGTAGCGCCCGCCGCGGCCCCCTCGGCCCTGCGGTCCGGCGCCTGTCCAGTTCATCCGATCGACTGCGAGCGAGGCCCTGTGAGAGCTCCCGAGCGCACGCCCCTGGGGGCCGCCCTGGCGCTGCTGCTGGCCCTGGTCACGCTCACGGGGCCGGCCTCTCCCGCGCTCATGGTCGGTGCGGTGTCGCTGACCGCGATCCTGCTGGGGATCGGCTGGCCGGCGTTGCTGGAGCTGCCCTCACCGCGCGGGACCCGCTGGGTGGTGAGCGGCACCGGAGTGCTCGCCGCGGTGACGATCCTGCTGGCCCCGGAGCGCATCGAACCCATCTCCGGGATTCTCATGGTGTGCGCGCTGGGGATCTTCGGCGCCTTCGTGCATCAGATGGTCCGCCCGCAGCGGGAGGAGCTCACCTTTTCCCTGACCGGAACGGTGTCGGGCGCGCTCATGGCTGGCCTGGGGGCCAGCTGGGTTCTCGCCCAGCACCTCGCGCTCGCCCAGGATCGGACGGCGCTGCTGACTGCGATCGCCCTGGGCTTGGTGTCCACGCTGCTGCTGAGAACCGCGCCGGTCCCCACGCTCGTGCAGTTCCTGCTGTCCGCAGTGATGGGTGCAGCGCTCACCGCGGTGCTGCTGATGCAGCTGTTGGGGTTGGAGCTGCTGCTGGCCTCCGGCATCGGGGCGGTCAGCGCGATCGCCGCGGCGGCGGCGCAGCAGCTGCTGGGCTCCACGCTCGTGGCCCGGGAGGCGGTGCCCTCGCTCGCCGTGGCGGCGGCGCCCGTGGCGACCGTCGGGGTGGTGGCGCTGCTAGTGGTGAGCCAGCTTCCCTGAACGGTCGCGCGGCCGTCACGCACGTGGGGTCCGCATGAGGCCTCAGCACCCGGTGCGGGCCGGTAGACTGGCGGGCATGTCCGCTCTCTCGATCTTCTTCCTCACCCTAGTCGTCCTCGTCGGCGTGGCCACGCTCGCGTTCGCCGCCCTGGTGATCGCCCGCCTGTTCAACAACTGAGCCGGGGGTTCCGTCCATGCCCATCACGCTGGACACCTCGCTCCCACCGTCGCTGTACCCCCTGGCCTGGCTGGTCGGCAGCTGGGAGGGCATCGGTGCCCTGCACGACGGTGACGATGCCTCCGTGCGCATCGAGCAGCAGCTCACGTGCACCCCGCAGGAGGACGGCACGCTGGCCTGGTCCTGCCGCACCTATCGCGTGGATGCGCCAGCCCCGCTGCCGCCCGACAGCGCTTTCGCCCGCTCCCACTCCCCCGCCGGCGGCACCGGTGAGCGCAGTCTGCTGCACCGGGAGTCCGGCGTGCTGCGCGTCGGCGATCTGCTGCCCGGCCAGGATGAGCAGGCCGCACGTGCAGCCAAGCCCGGTTCCGCGGCCAGCCAGCTCTCGTATGCGCTCAGCGCGCAGCTGCAGCGCAGCGGGGAGAGCTCCGATTCCTCGACCGTGGCGGCGGAGGAGATCTGGCAGGGCGAGGCCCGCGGCCCCCGCATCCAGCTCGCGCTCGGTGAGCGCGGCGCCATCGCGGGCACCCGCATGATCGGGTACATCTCCGGGCGGCTGATGTGGCTGTGGGAACGCCCCGGCGCCGACGGGGAGCTCGCCCCCTACCTCTCTGTGGAGCTCGACCGTGCCTGAGAACCCCCATCGTCCCCTCGTCATGAGCGGTGCTGTGCTCGGCGAGGGCCCGGATGCGGCCGTCCCCGTGCACTACGGTGCGCCGCTGCGCGAGCAGCGCCGCCTGCTGGCCGGCCGCGCCGTCGTGGATCTCGCGCAGCTGGAGCTGCTGGAGGTGCGCGGCGCCGATGCGCGCAGCTGGATCACCACCACGACGTCCCAGGTGCTCACCGATCGGCCCGTCGGCTCCTCCGCGTCGCTGGCGGTGCTGAGCCCGCAGGGGCGCGTGGAGCACCTGGCCGCCGTGGTGGTGACCGGCGAGGAGTCGCTGCTGCTGATCACCGATGCGGGGGCGCGCGCGGGCCTGCGCCGCTACCTGGAGATGATGCGCTTCGCGGCCCGCGTGGAGCTGACCGATCGCGATGACCTGCGGGTGCTGGGCGCGGTGCGGCCTGCCGACGAGGTGCTCGCCGGGCCGTCGGGGGCGTCGGTGGCGAAGGCGACGTCCGGAGACGCAGCCCTCGCGCTGCCGGAGCCGGTGGCGGTGTGGTCCGAGCCGTGGCCGGAGGTCGCGCCCGGCGGGGTGGCCTACGGGCCCGACCCCGAGGACGTCGCCCCGCAGGTGCTGACCGTGCTGGATGCTGACGCACTGGCGGCGCTGCCGTGGACCGGTGAGCTGCTGGCCGGGATGGGGTCGTGGGAGGCGCTGCGGATCGCGGCGCATCGGGCCCGCTTCGCCCGCGAGGTCGATGAGCGCAGCATCCCGCATGAGCTGGATCTGCTGCGTCGGACCGTGCACACCGCCAAGGGCTGCTACCGCGGCCAGGAGACCGTCGCGAAGGTCATGAACCTGGGGCAGCCGCCGCGCCGCCTGGTGATGCTGCACCTGGACGGCTCGCAGGATGTGCCGGTGCCGGCCGGTTCCACGGTGCGCATGGGAGGGGCCGACGGGAAGGTCGTCGGCACCGTCACGAGCTCGGCGATCCACGCGGACCTCGGGCCGATCGCGCTGGCCGTGGTCAAGCGGGCGGTGCCCGTGGACGTGCCGCTCAGCGTGAGCGTCGCCCTCGAGGGCGCGGAGAGCGACGACGCAGACGGGACTGACGGAGCAGGCGGGGTCAGCACGGCCCGTGGGGACGGACGGGTAGCGTTCGTCGATGCCGCGCAGGAGCCGATCGTGCTGCCGCGCGACCACGGCAAGCGGCCCACCACCGCGCGGCTCTGAGCACGCAGCATGCGGAGCATCCACGGTGGAAAGCATTCGGAGCATCCGCGGTGGGCAGGCGTCCGAGTGCACGGCCCCCGTCGGGCGCTTCCTCCGCTCCCCTTTCGCCCGCTCCCCCTTCTATCCCTCTCCCCCTTTCTCTCACTTCTCCTTCTCCCGCGCTCTCTTCCCTTCCGCCGTGCGCCTGGGATGATGGAGTGATGATGAGCGAGGGCGAGGAGTGGACCCGCAAGCGCCATGAGGTGTTCGCCGCCAAGGAGCAGGCACTCAAGGCCGCACGCGAGCAGGAGCATGAGCAGGCCACGGCGATGATCCGCGAGGCTGCTGCGCAGTTCGAGGCCGCCGGGATCCCGGCTCGGCCGCTGCGCGCTCGACCCTTCCGTGGCTCCGGCACCATCCGCACCTCCCTGCACGGCTGGTACCTCAAGCACGATCGCACTCTCGCGGTGGATGCCGAGGGCCGGTACTACGTGATGCGAGTGGACGGCGGGCTGCTGAATCGTCTGCGCGGCGCCGATCCGGAGCCGAGCCCCGCCCCGCTCGTGGTGGGACGCGGGGCGCGGGACGGAGACACCTTCCGCCTGGAGGATCTGCTGCAGATGCGGCTCGAGGACCCGGTGACACCATGAGCAGCCCCACACCCACCGACCCGATCCCGACGCCAGCGGGCGCGTCAGCCGATGCATCATCCCCGGACGGAGCGCCTCCCGCAGACTCCACCTCCACGGGATCGACGCCCACGGGCTCGACGCCCGCGGGGTCACCGCCCACCGGCGGCAGCGCCACGTCGGCCACCGGCGGCACGTCGACCGGCCCCACCCCCACCGTGACCGCCCCGATCCCGCTGCCGGACCGGGCCCGCGCCGCGGTGCGCACCTGGTTCTGGGACGGGCTGGGGCGCGGTCGCAATGATGCGCTGACCGTGCTCCGGGCGGCGCTCGCTGCGGCGCTCGCCTACTTCGTCTCCGGGCTCGTGTGGGGCCACGAGCACCCGTTCTTCTCCTCGATCGTCGCGTTCATCATCATCGGCTTCGGCATCGAGAAGAAGATGCGCAAGGTCGTGGACATGGCCTTCGGGGTGATGGTGGGGGTGCTGCTGGGCGAGCTGGCGCGCGGCCTCATCGGCTCCGGGACCTGGCAGATCCTCGTCACCATTCTCGTCGCGGGGATGCTCGCGCGGTTCATCGACTCCTCGGTGCTGTTCGGCTTCCAGGTCTCCATCCAGTCGCTGCTGGTGATGATCATGCCGGTCACGCCCGAGATGACGCCCGGGGGGCGGGTGCTGGATGCGCTGACCGGGGTGAGCGTGGCGATCATCGTGCACCTGCTGCTGTCCGGGGATCCGCGGCGTCTGCAGTCCCGCGCCGCGAAGGCGTTCTACCGAGAGCTCGAGGACTGCCTGGCCTCCCTCGCTCTCGCCGCCCGCAGCGGCGAGAACGCGGTGGCGCGGGCGGCGCTGCGGGCGCTGCGCAACGTCTCCCAGAAATACACCGACCAGTGGAAGCTCGCCAACGACGTCGCCAACGAGATGGCGACCTTCTCCCCCTCCGGGCTGCGGCATGCCGATGATGTGGGGCGCCTGGCGCACCTGCTGATCGGCTCTGACCGGGCGATGCGGAACATGCGGATGATCGCCCGGCGCGAGGTGGAGTTCCTCGAGGCCGTGGGCGGGGATGCACACTCCACCCTGGCCGATGCGCTGCTCGCGGCCCGCGATGCCGTCACCGAGCTCAGCAACGCCGTGTCCCACCGGGACGTGGACTTCACCGAGGCACGGCGCCGGCTGCGGCTGTTCAGCTCCTACCTCACGCCGGAGATGCTGCTGCGCAACGACGAGGGGCTGCGTCCCGGTCGGGCCGGCCACTTCGAAGGCGTGACGCTCACGATCCAGCTGCGCTCGCTCGCGATCGACCTGCTGCAGGCCACGGGGCTCACC
Organism: Brachybacterium sp. UMB0905; assembly: GCF_002871795.1. Taxonomy (GTDB): domain Bacteria; phylum Actinomycetota; class Actinomycetes; order Actinomycetales; family Dermabacteraceae; genus Brachybacterium. The sequence goes on from NZ_PNHL01000001.1 coordinate 100,688, forward strand.
GCGGCGGAGGCCAAGCGCTTCCTGCCCAGCCTCGTGGTCGCGGCCGACGGCGATGCGATCGGGCCGCGACCGCTGACCCAGGAGATGCGCGCGCTCGAACCGCCCGCGACCACCGAGGCGATCGAGCTGCTGATCACCGACCGCTCCGACCCCAGCCGCCACAGCTGAGCGGGGTGCCGGGGCGCGGCGTCGGGGCGCGGCTGAGCGGGAGTCGGAGCGCGGCGGCAGTGCCGAGGCGGCGGGGCGCGGCGCAGCGTCGGGCGTCCAGCTCGGTTCCGTATCCTGGCCCGATGATCGCCCTCATCCAGATGTGGATCTTCGTCGTGCTGTCCCTCGCGCTGCTGGCCGTGGAGATCTGGGCGCTGATCAACGCGCTGCGCTTCCGGCCCGACGCCTATATCGCCGCAGGCAAGCGCACCAAGACCTTCTGGGGAATCCTCACCGGCGTGGCCGTGCTGCTGGGCTTTTTGTCGCTGCCCTACCCCGTGGGTCGCGGCGGGTCGATGCTGTTCATGCTGGCCGGGATCATCATCGCCGGCATCTTCCTGGCCGACGTGCTGCCTGCGCTCAAGCACGTCATGGGCCGCGCCCAGGGCCACCGCTACTGACGCCCGGGCGCTGACCCGCCCAGCCCAGCCCCGTCGGCCCCCTGCCCCGTCTCGTCGGCCCTATTCCGCAAATGTGAGATCCCGAGGCATGCCGGTGCCGAACATGCCACGGCACCTCACATTTGCAGCGGCATCTGGCATGCGCGGCGGCACCTCACATTTGCAGCGGCATCTGGCATGCGCGGCGGCGTGAACCCCACGACCTCTCCTCCACAACGGCCCGTCATCCACACCTCGCCTGTGCCCGCTGCACGGTGTGCGCCGCGTCCGGCACTATCCGGGCATGCGCCGTACTCCAATTCTCCACGGAGCGCTCCTGCACCGAGAGCGCTGGATCGCGATGGGAATCTCCAGTCGGCGCCTGACCACGTCATTCGTGCGCATCTTTCCCGGTTTCCACACGCCCCACGTATCCCCCGCGCACCTCGAGGACGTCTGCCGCGTCCTGCAGGAACAGGTCATCCCCGGTGCAGTCATCAGTCACACGACGGCCGCTGCGCTCTACGGGATTCCCTTGCCCTGGCATACCGACGGCGGCATCTCCCTTCTACGCACCACGTGGAGCGCCGGGCATGAGCGCACCACGCTGTTCCGGTCCCCCGGTCCAGCAGCACTGCGCGGGAGCGACGCCGACCTCGCGCGCTCCACGCCTGCGGATGCCCCGGACCTGTGCATCCCTCACCTGCACTGCACTGTTGCCCCAGGGGCGAATACCTCAGCCGGTCCTCGGGTCACGGTGCACCGGACGCTGGATCACATGTCTCGCACCCGAGACGGGCTGCGCATCCCCGCCCCCGGCCAGATGCTGCTCGAGCTCGCGCTGCTGCTGCCGCACGAGGATGTGGTGATCGCGCTGGACCATGTGCTGGGGCCGACGACACCATTCGGGCATCTCACGCGAGAAGAGTTGCGCGATCGCCTGGAGCCGTACCTGGGGCGCCGGGGTGGCCGTCGGCTCCTCACGGCGCTGGATGATGCGCGGGAGGGCGTCGAGTCCCCCGGTGAGACGCGCACCCGTCTGCTGCTGACTCGGGCCGGGTTCCCAGAGCCGACGATCAACCTGCCGGTCACGGACCCGGACACCGGCCGGCCGCGCCGGCTGGACCTGGCCTTTGAGGATCTACAGGTCGCGATCGAGTATGACGGCGATTGGCACCGTGAGCAGGACGTGTGGCGCGAGGACCACGCCCGACAAGACTCCCTGGAGTCGGTGGGCTGGGCCTTTCGCAGGCTCAACGCCGGGGACCTCGCGCAGCCCGAGCGTTTCCTGGATGCGCTGCGCCGCACCATGCTCGCCCGGGGCGGGAACGTCCCCGCGCGCAGTCGCTGGGCCGACGGGGCGCTGACCCCGGGAGCGGTGCGTGCCCGAGAGCACGCCGCTCGGCGCCGAGGTGCGTCGGGTCGCAACGTGAGCGCACGGGCCCAGCGCCGAGCTGCTTGAGCCGCGGCCCCTGCCGACGGCGGGCCTGCCCCTTCCGCCCGGCCACCGCCCCACCCCGCAGCGCCGCCTACCGCCCACCCCGCGGCCCGCGGGCCTACTCCGCCCCGCGGCCCGCGGACCTGCTCTGCCGCCCCACCCCGCAGCGGCCACACCCTGCAAATGTCAGATCCGGTGGCATGCCCGGCACGAACATGCCACCGGATCCGACATTTGCGCATTTGGGCCGGGTCTGCGCACGCAGAAGCGCCCGCCCTGCACAGGCAGGACGGGCGCTTCGTGCGAACAGGCGCTTCCGGTGCGCTCAGGCGCGCGGGCTTCTCAGGTCACGGCCAGCTCAGGCCCCGGCGCCGTGCGCTCGGGTCAGCCCTGGTGGCTGCCGGCGGAGCGGAGGTTCTCACAGGCCTCGACCACGCGAGCGGCCATGCCGGCCTCGGCCTTCTTGCCCCAGGCGCGCGGGTCGTAGGCCTTCTTGTTGCCCACCTCGCCGTCGACCTTGAGCACGCCGTCGTAGTTCTCGAACATGTGCGAGACCACGGGGCGGGTGAAGGCGTACTGGGTGTCGGTGTCGATGTTCATCTTGATGACGCCGTTGTCCACAGCCTCGCGGATCTCCTCGAGGGTGGAGCCGGAGCCGCCGTGCATCACGAGGTCGAACGGCATGTCCTTGCCGTACTTCTCCCCGACGGCCTTCTGGATGTCCAGCAGGATCGAGGGGGTGAGCTTGACGTTGCCGGGCTTGTAGACGCCGTGCACGTTGCCGAAGGTGAGGGCGGTCAGGTACCGGCCGCGCTCGCCCAGGCCGAGCTTCTCGGCGGTCTTCATGCCGTCCTCGACGGTGGAGAAGAGCTTGTCGTTGGAGACGTCGGCCTTGACGCCGTCCTCCTCGCCGCCCACGACGCCGACCTCGATCTCGAGGATCTTCTTGGCCTCGACGGACTTCTCGAGCAGACGCTCGGCGATCTCGAGGTTCTCATCGACAGGCACGGCGGAGCCGTCCCACATGTGCGACTGGAAGATCGGGTCCAGGCCCTTCTTCACGCGGTTCTCGAGGTCCCACTCGATCAGGGGCTCCACCCAGGTGGGCAGGACCTCCTTGGCGCAGTGGTCGGTGTGCAGCGCCACGTTGATCGGGTAGTTCTTCGCCACGGCGTGGACGAACTCGGCCAGGGCCAGGGAGCCGGCCACGCGGTCCTTGACGGTGGAGCCGGAGAGGTACTCGGCGCCGCCGAAGGACACCTGGATGATGCCGTCGGAGTTCGCCTCGGCGAAGCCGCGCAGCGCCGCGATCGCGGTCTGGGAGCTCGAGACGTTCACCGCGGGGTAGGCGAACTTGCCGGCCTTCGCGCGGTCGATCATCTCGTTGTACTGGTCCGGGTTCACAACAGCCATCGGGCGTGTCTCCTTCGTGGAAAAACGGTCAGGGGCGACCCGTGTCACGCGCACCGCACCGACTACTCGGTGAGGCACCGTCGTCGGGGTCGATCATCCTCCACCATCCTCCCACATCGGCGACCGCTGCACCCCTGCCTGAGGTCCTGGCCCAGCGGTGCGCTAGGGGCGTGTCTTCTAACCTTGTGGTGGTCCTTGGTGTGTCGGTGGGCGGATGAGCTGGCAAGGCATGTTGTCCGACGCCCAGTGGGGATTGATCGAGCCGTTGCTCCCGGCTCGTTGGTGCGGACGACGAGGGCGTCCGCACTCAGGCCAGCGGGCCCTCCGGGATGTCCGCGTGCTGCACCACCCAGGTGTGCAGGGCGATCGCTGCGGCGGCCGCGACGTTGATGGAGCGGGTGGAGCCGAACTGGGTGATGCCGACGGTGAGGTCCGCGGCGTCGAGGATCTCGGGGCTGAGTCCGGGGCCTTCCTGCCCCACCACGAGCACGGCGTCGCGCGGCAGGGTGGTGTGTTCGATGGGCTGTGCGCCGGGCACGATGTCGAGCGCGACAACGGGCCTGCCCTGCTCGCGCGCCCAGGCCAGGAAGTGCGCGGCGTCGGGGTGGTGGATCTCGTGCTGGTAGCGGTCGGTGACCATGGCGCCGCGGCGGTTCCAGCGGCGGCGTCCGATGATGTGGAAGGCGCCGACGTTCATGGCGTTGGCGGTGCGGACGATGGAGCCGATGTTCGCGTCGTGCTCAAGATTCTCGATCGCGACGTGCAGGGGGTGCCGACGGGTGTCGAGCTCGGCGATGATCGCCTCGCGTCGCCAGTACCGGTAGTGGTCCTGGACGTTGCGGCGGTCGCCGTGGGCGAGCAGCTCGGGGTCCAGGCGGGGGTCGTCCGGCCAGGGCTCGGGATGGGGGCCGACGCCGACCTCCCGGCCTGCGCTCGTCTCCCGGTCCGCACTCGTCTCCCGGCCCGCGCGCTCTTTGCGGCCCGCTGCCGCGCTGCTCACTCCTGCCTCCGCTCGAGCTCGTCCATGTGCTCCGCATCCGGGTCGGGCAGCCCCTGTGCGCGACGCCGCCGGTCGCGCAGCACCAGCTTGACGATGAACCAGATGATCGCGATCCCCAGCAGCACGTACACGACCGTGGAGATGATGTTCGTCCACGGCTCGATCGCCGTCCAGTTGTCCCCGAGGAAGAACCCGAGGGTGATGAACAGGGTGTTCCAGATGGCGCTGCCGAGCGCCGTGAGCAGCGTGAACATCCCGATCGGCATGGCATACAGCCCCGCGGGGATGGAGATCAGCGAGCGCACCCCGGGCACCATGCGGCCGAAGAAGATCGCCTTGCTGCCGTGCCGCTCCATGAACTGCACCGAGGAGTCGTAGTCCTCGACGTGGATCAGCGGCAGACGGATCACCAGGCGCCGCAGCCGCTCGGGCCCGAGCGCCCGGCCGATCCCGTACAGCAGCCACGCCCCTGCCACGCTGCCGGCCACGGACGCGAGCAGCATCAGCACGAAGGAGCTGCCGCCGCGCCCGGCGTCCACGCCCGCGAGCGGCAGCACCACCTCGGAGGGGATCGGCGGGAACACGTTCTCCAGCAGGATCAGCAGGAACACCCCGAGCGGCCCGAGGTCACCCATGATCTGCACGGCCCAGTCGACGATGTTCATGTTCTCTCCCTTGCGCCGCGGCGGGGCGCTGCGGCATCGGGACGCTACCACCCGCCCCGTCCTCCCGGTCGCATCGGTGACCTGGGACACGCCCGCGGTCTACCCTGTGCGCATGACCTTCAACCCGAACGCGGAGATCCGCTCCGACAACGTCTCAGCTTCCGGTGGCGGGGGCGGTTTCCGTCCGCGCGGTGGGGGCCTGCCCGGTGGCGGTGGCCTGAAGATCGGCGGCGCCGGCGGCTGCGTGCTGCTGGTGGTCATCCTCATCTTCACGCTGCTGGGCGGCAATCCGCTGGATCTGCTGGGTGGCGGGCCGCAGCCGGCTCCGGCCCCGCAGGCGCAGGAGGGTGAGGGCCTGGAGCACTGCCAGACCGGCGCCGATGCGAATGAGCACGACGACTGCCTGGTGCAGGCCACGATCGAGTCCGCGGATTCGCTGTGGGAGAGCCTCGCCCCGGAGGCGGGCATCGACTTCGACTACCCCTCGGGGGTCATCTTCGAGCAGGGCGTGCAGACCGGCTGCGGCGGCGCCACCTCGGACGTCGGCCCCTTCTACTGCCCGGCCGACCAGACCATCTACGTGGATGTCACGTTCTTCGATGCTCTGAGCGGTCAGCTGGGTGCCGATGGTGGGCAGTTGGCGAAGATGTACGTCGTCGCCCACGAGTACGGGCACCACATCCAGTACCGGGCCGGGACGATGCAGAGAATCGACCGGGAGGCCACCGGTGAGCAGTCCGATGGGGTGCGGCTGGAGCTGCAAGCGGACTGCTACGCGGGCGTGTGGGCATATCACGCCACCTCCACCACGGATGATCAGGGGCAGGCGATGCTGCAGCCGCTGACGAAGGAAGACATCGACTCGGCGCTGTCGGCGGCGAGCGCGGTGGGCGATGACCACATCCAGGGTGAGGTCTCCGGTGGGGAAGTGCGCCCAGATACGTGGACGCACGGCTCCTCCGAGCAGCGCCGCCACTGGTTCACCACCGGCTATGAGGAGGGCACGGTCAAGGCGTGCGACACCTTCTCCGTGGATCAGGTCTGAGCTCCGTGGATCAGGTCTGAGGGTAGGCGCCGCGCCGAGGCGCGCTGGTCAGATCTCCAGTTCGCTGATGTCGTAGGCGGCGAGGTAGCGGTAGCCCGCCTGCTCGACGGCCTCACGGGAGGCATCCGAGCGATGGACGATCACGGCGACCGCGGCGATATCGGCCCCGGCCTCGGTGAGCGCCTCGCAGGCGGTGAGCACGCTGCCGCCGGTGGTCGAGGTGTCCTCCACGGCGATCACGCGTCGACCGGTGACGTCGGGCCCTTCGATCCGACGCTGCAGGCCGTGGGCCTTCGCGGCCTTGCGCACCACGAAGGCGTCAAGCCCGGTGGTGCGCGGATCAGCGGCGGAGGCGTGCAGGATCGAGGTGGCCACGGGGTCGGCGCCGAGGGTCAGCCCACCCACGGCCTGAACCCCGTCCAGGAGCCCTTCGCGGTCGAACAGGTCCAGCATGACGCGGCCGACCAGCGGGGCGGCCTCGTGGTGGAGGGTGATGCGGCGCAGATCCACGTAGTGATCCGCTTCCTGGCCGGAGGAGAGGATGACGTGGCCGCGCACCACGGCGAGATCACGGATCAGCTCGCGCAGCCGCTCCCGGGCGGCATCGGAGGAGAGGGTCTGCGAGGCGGGGGCATTCGACATGGTCGCCAGGGTAATGCAGCGACTCAGGCGTCCGGCTCGTCCTCGCGCTGCCAGGGGGCGTTCAGCTCTCGACGGGAGGCGCGGCGGCGGGAGCGGTGCACCGTGCGGGCCTGGAGGCGTCGGTACCAGTTCGGGGAGGTGAGGGCCCGCACGAGGGGACGCGGGGCGATGCGGGAGACCTCGCCTGCGGTGCGGTACTTGACCGACGGGATCGACAGCACCGCCCCCTTGGCGGTGTCCTTGAGCGCCTGCTCCACCACATAGGGGGCTTTCAGCCAGGTCACGCGCGGCAGGCCCTCCATGTTCATGCTCGCCCGCTCATGGAATTCGGTCTGCACGAAGCCGGGCAGCAGCGCGGTGGCGGTGACGCCGGTGCCCTTCAGCTCCATGGCGAGAGATTCGGTGAACACGGTGACCCAGCTCTTGGAGGCGGCGTAGGGCCCGGCGGTGGTGTAGCCGGCCAGGGAGGAGACGTTGAGGATGGCGCCACAGCGGCGCTGGACCATGGTGCGGGCGGCGGCGTGGGAGAGCACCAGGACGGCTCGCATGAGGGTGTCCATCTGGGCTTCGTGGTCCTCGATGCCGATCTCGAGGAAGCCGCCGCGCAGCCCGTAGCCGGCGTTGTTGACCAGCAGGTCCACACGGTCCACGGGGTCGGTGAGGCGGGTGGCGACGCGGTCGAGCTGCTCGCGATCCGAGAGATCGGCGCTCAGCACCTCGATGGTGACGTCGTGGACGTCACGGATCTGCTCGGCGACGGCCCGCAGTCGCGCGTCATCCCGCGAGACCAACACGAGATCATGCCCGGTGCCGGCGAGCTGCCAGGCGAATTCGAGCCCCAGCCCGGAGGTGGAGCCGGTGACCAGCGCGCGTGCCATGGCCGAAGCATACGACCGGCACTATCCGGGCGGGGTCCGATGGGCGCTGCACCGGGCCCGTAGGATCGAGCTCATGCGCATTGCGACCTGGAACATCAATTCCCTGCGAGCCCGTATGGACCGCGTCATCGGTTTCCTGGACCGGCATGAGGTGGACGTGCTGGCGCTGCAGGAGATCAAGGCGAAGCCCCAGCAGCTGGATCTGGCCCCGTTCGAGGCGGCGGGCTATGAGGTGGCGGTGCACGGGCTCAATCAGTGGAACGGCGTGGGGCTGATCTCCCGGGTGGGGCTTACGGATGTGCGACGCGAGCTGCCGGGGGCGCCGACGTGGCCGGAGGATGACAGCGGTGTCATCGAGGCGCGGGCGCTGTCCGGGGTTGTGGGTGATGGCCTGCGGGTCTGGTCGCTGTATGTGCCCAATGGCAGGGAGCTGGAGCATCCGCACTACCCGTACAAGCTGCGCTGGCTGGAGGCGCTACGCGCGGAGGGGGCGCGGGAGCTCGCGGAGGATCCGTCGGCCCGGGTGGCGCTGGTGGGGGACTTCAATGTGGCGCCGCAGGATGAGGACGTGTGGTCGATGGAGTTCTTCGAGGGCAAGACCCACGTGTCCGAGCCGGAGCGGGCGGCGTTCCGGGCCGTCGTGGAGGCGGGGTACGCCGATGTGGTGCGGCCTGAGCATCCGGGGCCCGGGGTGTACACGTACTGGGATTACCAGGCGCTGCGCTTCCCGAAGAGGGAGGGGATGCGGATCGATTTCGTGCTGGGCTCGCCCACGGTGCAGCAAGCGGTGCGCGGCACGTTCATCGACCGGGAGGAGCGCAAGGGCAAGGGCGCATCCGATCATGCGCCCGTGGTGGTGGACCTGGAGCTGTAAGGCGCGCTGAAGCTGTAGCGCGCTCTGGAGCTGTAGCGCGCTCTGAAGCTGTAGGGCACGGGGCGGCAGAGCTGTCGGGGTGCCGCACGCCCCCTGGTCATCACCGCCGCACGAGGTGCGCACACGAAAGAGCGGCGTCGCGATGAATCGCGGCGCCGCTCCCCGACGAGACCTGGTCATCGGGATCAGGCGTACACGTGATCTGGCTGCGGTGCCGCTTTCGGCGGCTCACAGCCGGTCCGTTGCGGGGACCAGTCGTACGTGGGTTCCGATGGGGTACTTCGTCGTTGTGCAGATCACACTACGCCTTCCTGGAGGGGGTGGCAAGGACTTGGGTCCCGCGACCTTTCCTCCACAACGGGGGTTCATCCACAATCGGCACCCCCTCCCTGGTGCGCCCGCCGTGATCTCGTCACGCTGGCGCCATGACCAGCACCATCACGACGCATCAGGCGAAGACGAGCCGCCGCGGCGCCGGCCCTGCACGTGACAGCGAAACCGCCCCGGTCGGCACCGCGGGACCGGACAGCACGGCACGATCGGGCAGCGCACCGCGCCTGGGGCTGCTGCGCGCAACCTCGCGCACCGGCTCCGCTCCCACGCGGCCCCCGTCGGTATTCCCCACCGGGCGAGACCGCACCGCGCACAGTGCGGCACGGGTGGCATGCATCGGGGCCGACGGGCCGCTTGCCGCGCAGATCCGTGACCACGTCTCCGCGGCGGGAGCGCAGCTCGCGCCAGAATCCGATCTCTCGGGGTGTGCACTCCTGGTCGTCGCGGCGAGCGCGCTGCCGCTGACTGCTCCCCTGCCGCCACGCACCCCGGTGCTCATCGTCACCGCGCAGGAAGAGGTCGCGTCCTCAACGTGGAGCGCAGCGCTCGCCCTCGGGGCACTCGCGGTGCTGCGTCTGCCCGCGGAGTCCGAACAGCTGCTGTCCCTGCTGGCGGACCTCACGCGGCCGCGCAGCCGGGCGCTCATGCTCGGTGTCGTCGCCGGCTGTGGTGGTGCGGGCGCCTCATCGTTCGCGGCGCGGCTCGCGGGGGCGGCACGCCGGCACGGCACCGTCACGCTGGTGGACGCTGATCCGCGCGGCGGGGGCCTGGATCTGTTGGTGGAGGCGCCCGACGGGGAGGGTGCCACGTGGGCGGAGATCGAGACGCTGGGCCCGGAGGACGGGGCGGCGCTGCGGGAGAACCTGCCGGTCATTGACGAGGTGCGGCTGCTCGGGGCGGGCGATGGCCCCGGCGCGCAGGACGTGATGCTACCGCGGGCGCTGTCAGCTCTGGCAGCGCTCGATGGCACCGTGGTGGTGGATCTCGCGCCGGAGCTCGTGCCCAGCGCGCACGAGCATCTGGATGCGCTGCTGCTGGTGAGCCGAGCCGATGACCATGCGGTGCGGGCGGCCGCCCGGCGGCTGCGCGACTGGGCTCTGCCGGTGGGGCTCGCGCACCTGGTGGTGCGGCGGCGCGGCCCGCTGGATGCCCGCGATGTCGCCGAGGATCTCGCGCTGCCGCTTGCGGCGAGCTTTCGGGATTTCTCCCCGGCGGTGGTGCCGCTGCTGGATGTACGTCGCCGCGGCGCGGATCGGGCGGCTCGGGAGCTGCTGGATGCCCTGGCTGAGGAGATCCCGGCATGAGCCCGGCAGCGGGCGAGGAGGACCTCACCGATCTGGTGGAGGTCGTGCGGGAGGATCTGGTGCGCCACCCGGGGGTGGTGGATGTGCCGCGCGTGGTGCGGGTGCTGCGCGAGCAGGGACGGGTGCTCGGGGCCGCGGCGGTGCTTGAGCTGACCGCGCGGCTGCGCGATCACGTCGACGGGCTCGGCCCCTTGCAGGGGCTGCTCGGCCCGGAGGTCACCGATCTGCTGGTCAACGATGACGGCACGGTATGGGTCGACGATTCCAGCGGGCTGCACCGCACCGAGCTACGCCTGGATGCGGAGGCGGCGCGGGACCTGGCGGTGCGGCTCGCGACCGCTGGGGGTCGGCGCCTGGATGATGCGGTGCCGTGGGCCGATGCGCACCTGCCCTCCGGGATCCGTTTCCACGCGGTGCTGCCGCCACTGTCCCCGGGCGGGGCGATCCTCTCCCTGCGGGTGCCGGGGCGGCAGCGCCTGGACCTGGGGGATCTGGTGCGCCTGGGGGCGATCAGCCCGACGCTGCGCGCGGTGCTCGAGCAGGTGGTCGCCGCACGGATCCCGTTCCTGGTCACCGGCGGCACAGGGACGGGGAAGTCCACGCTGCTGGCGGCGATGCTGCGGGAGGTGACGCCCGCTGAGCGGATCGTCGTGGTCGAGGATGTGCTCGAGCTGCAGGTGGAACATCCGCATGTGGTGCATCTGCAGTCACGGCACGCCAACAGCGAGGGCGTCGGCGCGGTGGAACTCGCCACGCTCGTGCGGCAGAGCCTGCGGATGCGCCCGGACCGGATCGTGCTGGGCGAATGCCGTGGCGGGGAGATCCGGGAGCTGCTGCAGGCGCTGAACACCGGACATGAGGGCGGCTGCGGCACCGTGCATGCGAACACCGCCGCAGATGTTCCGGCACGCCTGGAAGCACTGGGAGCGCTCGGCGGACTGGACCGGCAGGCGCTGGCCGCGCAGGTGGCCAGCGCCCTCAAGGTCGTGATCCACCTGGGGCGCGAGGCCGGGGTCCGCGCGGTGCAGGAGATCGCCCTGCTGGTCCGCGTGGCCGATGGGACGCTGCACGCGCGCACCGCTCTCGAGGTGCGCGGGGGCGCTCTGCTGGAAGGACCCGCCGCGGGGGATCTCTCGCGGTGGCTGCATGCCCCAACCCCCGTCACGGGGCCCTCGGCGGGGCATCGGAGGGCCGTGGCATGACAGTTCTGCTGATCGCGGCGCTGCTGATGCTGCTGTGGGTGCTCGCCCCACCGAGCCGCCACGCCCCGGGGCCGCAGGTCTCGGGGGCGGGGCGGCGGCATCGGGCAGGTCCGCTCGAGGTGGCGCGGGCGGTGGAGCAGCTGGCCACGGTCCTCGCCTCCGGCTCCACGATCCGGCAGGCCTGGGCGGCAGTGGGCCGCTCCGCGCCCCCGGGGGACCTCGCGGATCTGGCTCGGGCCGGGGCTGCCGGGGCGGATCCGCGACGGCCCGGGGCTGGGCGGTTGCACGCCACGGCGATGGTGCGCTCGCTCGGGACGGCGCTCGCGGTGTGTGAGCGCACCGGGGCACCCACCGCGGTGATGCTCGAGCATCTCGCCGAGGCACTGCGGGATCTGCATGACGCGGCCCTGGCGCGGCGCAGCGCGTTCGCCGGTCCGCGGTCCACGGCCCGGATCCTGCTGGTGCTGCCGCTTGGCGGGCTTGCGCTCGGGGCGCTGCTGGGCGGGGATCCTCTGCACCTGCTGCTCAGCACGCCCGGTGGGCACCTGCTGGGCGCCGTAGGCCTGGCTCTGACTGTCGCCGGCTGGTGGTGGATGCATCGGATGCTTCGCGCGGCGGACCCGCCCGCGCCCGTGGGGCTCGACGGATCGGTGCTGCTGGAGCTCGTGGCGGGCGCGCTCGAGGCCGGGCTGCCGCTTGCGAGCGCCGCGCAAGCGGTGGCCCAGGCGCTGCCGACCAGCGCAGACCGTGAGGCGCTGGAGCGTTTCGCCTCCGGACTCCATTCCGGACTGGGTGCCGAACGTGCCGCGCGTGCGCTCCCGACGCAGCTGGCCGCCCTAGGACGCAGCGCCGTGCTCGCCGAGGGCACCGGCGCGGACCTCTCGAGGGTGCTGCGCTCGGCCGCCCGGGATGGTCGGCGGGGCCGGGCCCGGGACGCGGAGGTGCGCGCCGCGCAGCTGGCGGTGCGGCTGGTGCTGCCGACAGGGCTGACGCTCCTGCCGGCGTTCGTGGCGCTCGGGATCATCCCGACCGTGATCTCCCTGCTCGGCGGCACGCTCTCCCCCGGCGCCGCCGTCCCCTGACTCCCGGAGCTCGCTCCGGATGCGCCGCCGACGCAGGCGGCGTGCGGCAGCTGCGGCTGCCACCCCGGGCGGACACCCGTCCTCCCGGTACCCCTGCAGCGCTTCCGTGTGGGTGCTGCGCCACCGGACGGCACCTGCCGTCCTTACCCCGAAGGAGAGATGACCATGACCCTCACGATGATCCGGATGCGCCGGGCTGTGCACCGCGTGCTGCACGACCAGACCGGCGCCTCCACCGCTGAGTACGCCATCACGGTGCTCGCAGCCTGCGGTTTCGCCGCCGTGCTGGTGGCACTGCTGGCCTCCGGTGAGGTGCGCGAGCTGCTGATGGGCATCATCACCTCTGCCCTGTCCAAGGGGCAGTGATGCCGCGGTGCGCCCGGTCATCCCTCCTGCGGGATGACCGGGGCTCCGCCACCGCGGAAACGGCGATCGTGCTGCCCGTGGTGGTGACGATGGTGGTGGTGCTGATCCTGGCCGGGGCGGGCCTTGCTACCCAGGTGCGCCTGGAATCCGCGGCCCGCGGCGCCGCGAGGGAGCTCGCGCGTGGGGAGGATGAGGCTGCGGCGGTCGCGGTCGCGCAGCGGATCGGCGGGCAGGGCACCGCGGTGAGCATCACGCGCGCTGACACCTGGGTGCACGTGGAGGTCACCCGCACCCTGCAGGCCGGGCCAGGACCTCTCTCGGGGGCCAGCTGGCAGCTCGACGCCGATGCGGAGGCCCGCCTCGAGCCGACCCTGCTGGGTGCGGACACACAGGCCGGAGGTGGCCCATGAGCACCGGAGCCGCATCGGTCCTCGCCTGGACGGGGACCGCGAGCGTGATGGTGGGGGCGATGGCGCTGCTGGGCGGCGGACTGCTCGCCCAGGAGCAAGCGGGCACCGCCGCAGACCTCGCGGCCCTCGCCGGAGCAGATGCGCTCGCCGCCGCGAACGCACATCCCTGCGCGGTCGCCGCGGAGGTCGCACAGCGCAACGATGCACGCCTCACGTCCTGCGAGCGCCGCGGCTGGGATGTGCTCGTCACGGTGGAGGTCCGGGCAGGTTCCCTGCCGCTGCCCCCGGCGAGCGCCCGCGCCCGCGCCGGACCCGGACCGGAGGAGCTGCCGTGAGATCGCGGCGAGGCCCTGCTTGTGATGCACCGCAAGGAGCCTGCGTACGGTTGTGCGCCGCCGCGGCGGCGGGGACGAGCGCGAGAAGCTGCTGCCAGCGAGCCCCGCACCCCTCACTCCTGACGCAGCAGCCCGAGCAGTGTCGCAGCGCCCGGCTTGGACAGCGGCTCATTGCCGTTGCCGCATTTCGGGGAGACCACGCAGGCGGGGCAGCCGGCGGCGCAGGGGCAGGCGGCGATCATGTCGGCCGTAGCGCGCACCCACGCGGCGGCGTCGTCGGCCCCGCGTTCAGCGAAGCCCGCGCCGCCGGGTGCCCCGTCGTACACGAAGATCGTCGGTGCCTCGGTGTCCTCGTGATGCGCGGCGGAGAGTCCGCCGATGTCCCAGCGGTCGCATGTGGCCAGCAGCGGCAGCATCGAGATCGCGGCATGCTCGGCGGCGTGCAGCGCCCCGGGCAGCTCCTCCGCATCGATCCCCGCTCCCTCGGTGAGCTCGCGCGGCAGCGTCCACCACACGGCCTTGGTGGTGAGAGTGCGCGGCGGCAGGTCCAGGGGATGCTGGGCCAGGACCGCCTGCGTGTACACGTCGCGCACCTGGTAGCCGGTGACCTGGTCGGTGACCTCCACGGTCCCAAAGCACAGGCGCACCCCGTCCTTCCAGGGCGCCTCCCGCTCCACCTGGCGGATCCGCAGGGTCGAGGCGGACTGCGGATGCGTGGAGTGCAGGGGGTCCTCGCGGTGCACGAAGGCGACGGCCTGGTCCACATCCAGGTGGTCCACCACGAAGCTGCGGCCCTGATGGATATACACCGCGCCGTCGTGAACCTGCGTGTGGGCGCTCGCCGCATCGACAGTGCCCAGCAGGCTGCCGGTGGCCTGCTCGACGATCCGCACCGGCTCGCCACCACTGCCGCGCAGATCGGTGAGGTCATGCGCGGATTCGCTGAGCGTCCAGTACCAGCCGCTCGCGCGAGCCCGCAGCACCCCGCGCCGCGCGAGCGTCGTCAGCAGTTCCCGCGCGGTGGGCCCGAAGATCTCCTCCTCCCCATCGCGAATAGCGAGCTCCGAGGCGGCCGCGCACAGGTGCGGGGTCATGACGTACGGGTTCGCGGGATCGAACACGGCGGCCTCCACCTCGACGCCGAACAGCGACTCCGGGTGATGGACGACGTACGTGTCCAGTGGGTCCTCTCGTGCGACGAACAGTGCGAGCGCCCCGGCATCGGCTTCCTGGGAGCGCCCGGCGCGGCCGAACTGCTGCCACAGCGACGCCCGCGTACCAGGCCAGCCGGCCACGACCACCGCGTCCAGACCCGCGATGTCGATGCCGAGCTCGAGCGCATTGGTGGAGGCGAGGGCCCGCAGCTCCCCCGAGCGCAGCGAATCTTCAAGGGCCCGGCGTTCCCGCGCCAGGTAGCCGCCGCGGTAGGCGGCGATCCGGCTGGCCCGCTCCACGAGGCCCGGCCCGTCGGTCTGCTGCGCCTTCTGCTCCAGCAGGCGCCGCGCTCCGGAGGCCACGAGCTCGGCGCCGCGGCGGGAGCGGGTGAACACGAGAGTCTGCACATCCCGCTGCACGAGGTCTGCGAGCAGGCCCGCCGCCTCGGTGGTCGCCGCGCGGCGCACGGGGTCCTCACGTCGGGCCGGGGCCTCCTCGTCCCCAGCCGGGGCATCCGCATCCACAGCTGGGGCGCCCCCGTCCCCATCGGGTTCTTCCCAGGCCGCGGGGTCCCCGCGACCGTCCACGCGCGCCACAGTGCCCGGTTCCCACAGGCCGATGGTGAGCCCGGCCCGCGGGGATCCATCCTCGGTCACGGCGACGACGTCCCGGCCGATCAGCCTGCTCGCGGAGATCTCCGGGTTCGCGGTGGTCGCCGAGGCCAGCACGACCGTGGGCTCGGCCCGATAGTGCGCCGCCACCCTCCGCAGGCGCCGCAGCACCATCGCCACATGACTGCCGAACACGCCGCGATACGTGTGGCACTCATCGACCACGATGTACCGCAGGGCGCGCAGGAAATGCGCCCACTGCTCATGCCCGGGCAGGATCCCGAAATGCAGCATGTCCGGGTTGGTGAGCACGAAGGTGCCGTGGCGGCGGATCCAGCGCCGCTGCTCGGTGGGGGTATCGCCGTCGTACACGGCCGCGCGCACATCCCGCAGCCCCGCCTGATCGGCGAGGGCCTGAAGGTTCGTCAGCTGGTCGGCGGCCAGCGCCTTGGTGGGCGCGAGGTACAGGGCGGTGGCGCGCGGCGCCCGGATGTCCAGCTCCCGCGCCCCGATCGCGGTCAGGGCCGGCAGCTGGTAACCAAGCGACTTCCCGGAGGCGGTGGCGGTCGCGATGACAACGTCCTGCCCATCGTGGGCGAGGCGGGCCGCCTGCTCCTGGTGGATCCACGGGGCGGTGATCCCCCGCCCGGCAAGCGCCTCCACCAGCCGCGGATCGGTCCACTCGGGGAAGCTGCCCTGCCGGCCCGCCCGCCGGGGCCGCTCCTCGATATGGGTGAGGCAGCCGCGACGCGTGAGCGGAGCCGAGAGCTCGGTCAGGAGGTCGCGTGCTACACCAGCGCGCATGGCCCTCCATCCCGCGCAGACTCCCACAGAGCCTGCACATCTCCCCTGCCAGGCCACCCAATCGGGCCCGGTCGGCTGGGGCACAATCGTAGCCATGCCCACCCACACGCCTCCCGCTCCCCCACGCGTGCTGCCCGCGCTGATCACAGCCCTGCGGGCGGACCTCACCGCCGCGCGTTTCACGAGCGGACGGATCGAAGAGCTGCTGGGCGAGGTGGCGCTCGGAGCGCTGCGCCGGGAGAACCCCGTGCCCGCCCGGCGGATCCTCGCCACCAGCACCGATCCTGCGGCGGTGCTCGCGCAGCTCTTCACCCTCGGGGTCGCCCTCCCCCGCCCCGCGGTCGAGGCCGCCCTGCCCCAGCTCAGCGTCGACGGCGCCGCGCAGCTCGGGCTCGTGTGCCTCGGCCCGATCTCGGAGGGCACAGGGTCTACGTGCACCAGCCCCATTCCCGGGGCCGACGGGAACCTGCTCGTCCACCCCCTGCTGGACCTCTCCCCCTACTCCGCCACGGATGATGCCGGGGAGATCACCTGGTGGATCGCCTCGGATCTCTCCGAGCTCGCCACCGGCGCGGCACTGCACCCCGAGCATGTGCTCGGCGTGGGCGGCGCCTCCCTGACCCTCGCCCGCCTCACCCCGCGCACGCCCACCGGCCGGGTGCTGGATCTGGGCTGCGGCGGCGGCATCCAGGCGCTGCACGCCTCCCGGCACGCCGAGCACGTCACCGCCACCGACCTCTCCGAGCGGGCCCTCGCCGACGCGGCCTTCACCGCGGCACTGAACGGCATCGACCTCGACCTGCGGCGCGGCTCGCTGCTCGAGCCCGTGGCCGGGGAGCGCTTCGACCTCATCGTCTCCAATCCCCCGTTCGTCATCACCCCGCGCACAGCCGATGAGGACGCCTCCGGGGGCTGGACCTACCGCGATGGCGGCCGCGCCGGGGACACGCTGCTGGCCGAGCTGCTGCAGGACCTGCCCGGCCACCTGGCCCCCGGCGGGCGCGCCGTCATGCTCGGCAACTGGGAGATCACCGACGTCGAAGACCCCTTCGCCCACCCCACCGCCTGGCTGCAGCACGCCCTCGCCGACGGGGTGGATGCGTGGGTGATCCAGCGCGAGAGCGAGGACCCTGCCCAGTACGCGGAGACCTGGGCGCGCGACGGTGGCATCACCGACCGCGACCCGCGCTGGGCGGAGCTGATCACCGCCTGGCTCGAGGACTTCGCCGCCCGGAACGTGACGCGCATCGGCTTCGGTTACCTGCTGCTCCACCGGCCCGAGGACTCCCAGTCCCCTACCCCGTCCGCGGCCCAGCCCACCGCCCGTTCCGGCGCTCGCCCCGCCCCCGCGCGCCGTGGCGTGCTGCGCACCGAGGTCGTGCCCGGCACCGGCAGCGGCACGCTCGCCACCCACCTCGCTGCCGGGCAGGACATGATCGCCCGCCTTGCGACGCTGAGCGATGAGGAGCTGCTGGCCTCCCGCCTCATTCGCGCCGAGGACGTCGTCGAGCGCCGCCACCTCACTCCCGGGCAGTTCGATCCGATGCTCATCGAGCTGGTGCAGGGCGCGGGGTTCGCCCGCACCGTTCCCGCGGACCAGCTGCTCGCCGCGACCGTCGGCGCCCTGGACGGCACCCTCACCCTGGGGCAGGTGATCGGAGCGGTGTGCGCGCTGACCGACGCCGATGCGGACGCCGCCCAGGCCCAGCTTCTGCCCCAGATCCGCGAGCTGCTGATCACCGGCATGGTGACCCTGTGAGCGAGGCCGCCGGGCATCCGTCGGCCCGCCCCACCGCGCGCATCCCGAGCCTCGCCCGGCCGCTGCTGTCCCTGCTGGCCGCTGTTCTGTGCGCCGCCGCCGTGATGGCCCTGGCCCGTCTCGCGGTCGGCACCCCGAGCGGACAGCGGCTGGACCAGCTGATCCTCTCCGGCGCTGCACAGCACGACGGGCTGCTGTCGCAGGTGGCACCGGCGGCGGTGCAGACCGTGAGTCTGCCCGTCATCGCCGCGCTGCTGGGGCTCACGGCGCTGCTGGTGCTGATCCGGCGGCGCACCGCCCTGCTGCTGCCGCTCGGTGTCGCGGTGCTCGGTGCGAACCTCACCACCCAGGTGCTCAAGCACCTCGTGGTCACCCGCGAGGCCCTCGCCCCGGGCATCGAGGTGACCCCGAACTCCTTCCCCTCCGGGCACACCACTCTCGCGGCGACAGCCATGATCGCGCTGGTCCTCGCCGCTGGGCGGGTCCGGATCCTGCTCGCGCCGCTCGGGGCTGCGTGGACGCTCGCCGCCGGGATCGGCACCCTCGTGCTGGGCTGGCATCGGCCCAGTGACGTGATCGGCGCGATCACCGTCGCCGCCGCCTGGACGTTCCTCGCTCTCGCTATGGATGGGCTGGTGACCCGTGCGCGCCTGCGCCGGGGCGGCTCCGCCCCGGCCCGACGGCGGCTCATCGGACGGGACCGCACCACCGTCCTCGAGGTCGCCGTGACCGTGCTCATGGGCCTTGTCGGGCTCGCCGCGCTGGGGCTCGGCGTCGTGCGGTTCATCGGGCTCGGCCTGCCGCTGGACCTGGATGATCCCAGCCAGCAGCTCGCGGCCGTGGATGCCATGACGGCGCTGATCGGTGGCGGCACCGCGGTGTGGCTCGCGCTCGTGCTCGCCCTGCGCACGCCGACGTCCCTGCGGCGAGCACCCGCTGACCGTGTACCGTGAGCAGACGCCGCACGGGGGCACCCCGGCCGGCTGGTGATCTGGCGGCACCCGGCCGCAGCTGATGGGCCGCGCTGAGCGCGGCGAGGAAGGAACACGCACCGTGACTGGTGGACGGCATCTGGTGATCGTCGAGTCCCCCGCGAAGGCTCGCACGATCGCGCGCTACCTGGGGGATGACTACACGGTCCTCGCCTCGGTGGGGCATATCCGCGACATCCCCGTCCCCCGTGACCTGCCCGCCGACATGAAGAAGGGCCCCTACGGCAAGTTCGGGGTGGACGTCGACTCCGGTTTCGACCCGTACTACGTGGTCAGCCCCGATAAGAAGAAGACCGTCGCGGAGCTGAAGAAGGCCCTCAAAGAGGCCGACACCCTCTACCTCGCCACGGATGAGGACCGCGAGGGTGAGGCGATCGCCTGGCATCTGCTGGAGACGCTGAAGCCCAAGAAGTCCCTGCCGGTCAAGCGCATGGTCTTCCACGAGATCACCAAGGACGCCATTGCCGAGGCGCTGCGCACCACCCGCGACATCGACACCCACCTGGTGGATGCGCAGGAGACCCGTCGGATCCTGGATCGCCTGGTGGGCTTCGAGCTCTCCCCCGTGCTGTGGCGCAAGATCAAGCCCAGCCTGTCGGCGGGCCGCGTGCAGTCGGTCGCGACCCGCCTCGTGGTCGAGCGTGAGCGGGAGCGTATGGCCTTCGTACCCGCCGACTATTGGGATGTGACCGGCACGTTTGCCGCCGAACCGGCGTCGGGCGCCGATGCCCCCGCCTTCACCGCCCGCATCGCCACGGTGGATGGCTCCCGGGTGGCCACCGGCTCGGATTTCGCCGACGACGGCACCCTCAAGCCCAAGGCGAAGAACGCGACGGTGCTCACCGAGGCGTCGACCCGTGAGCTTGTGACCGCGCTTGAGGACGCCCCCGCGACGGTCACGGGCCTGGAGTCCAAGCCGTACACCCGTCGGCCCGCCGCCCCCTTCACCACCTCCTCCCTGCAGCAGGAGGCGAGCCGGAAGCTGCACCTCGGCGCCCGCCAGGCGATGCGGGTGGCGCAGTCGCTGTACGAGAACGGCTACATCACGTATATGCGTACCGACTCGGTGACGCTCTCCGGTGAGGCGATTCGGGCCTCCCGGGCGCAGGCCGCGGAGCTGTACGGCTCCCAGTTCGTGCCCGAGAAGCCCCGCTACTACCAGAACAAGTCCCAGGCCGCGCAGGAGGCGCATGAGGCGATCCGCCCCGCGGGGGATCATTTCCGCACCCCCGCCGAGGTGGCCGGGAAGCTCTCCGGGGACGAGTTCCGCCTGTACGAGCTGATCTGGAAGCGCACTATCGCCTCCCAGATGGCCGATGCGAAGGGCACCACCTCCTCGGTGGAGCTGACCCTTACGCGCAACGAGCGCACCGCGACGTTCCGCGCCTCCGGCACCGTGATCACGTTCCGGGGCTTCCTCGCCGCCTATGAGGAGGGACGGGATGCCACCCGCTACGGCGAGGACGAGCGCGGCGACAAGCGTCTGCCGCAGATGAGCGAGGGCCAGCAGCTGGACACCCGGGAGCTGGCGCCTGACGGGCACACCACTACCCCGCCGCCCCGCTACACCGAGGCCTCGCTCGTGCGGGCCCTCGAGGAGCGCGGCATCGGCCGCCCCTCCACCTACGCGTCCACCGTCGCGACCATTCAGGACCGCGGGTACGTGTTGCGCCGCGGCACGGCGCTGGTGCCCTCGTGGACAGCGTTCGCGGTGGTGCGCCTGCTGGAGGAGCATTTCGGCACCTTCATCGACTATGACTTCACCGCGCAGATGGAGCAGAGGCTCGACCATATGGCGCGCGGTGAGCTGGGGCGCGCCGAGTACCTCGAGGAGTTCTACCGCGGCGATGGCAGCGAGGGCCCCATCGGCCTGAAGCCCATGGTCGATGACCTCGGGGAGATCGACGCCCGGGCCATCAACTCGATCGATATCGGCGAAGGGATCAGCCTGCGGGTGGGCCGCTACGGCGCCTACCTCGAGCGTCCCGCCCGCGATGCCAACGGTGAGCTGATCGAGGGGGCGGATCCGCAGCGCGCGAACGTCGCCGATGATGTGGCGCCCGATGAGCTGGACGTCGAGCGGGCGAAGGAGCTGCTGGAGCGGGCGAAGGACGACGGGAAGGTGCTGGGCACCGACCCGGCCACCGGCCACGACATCGTCGCCAAGGACGGGCGCTACGGCCCCTACGTCACCGAGGTGCTGCCTGAGGCCACTGACGACAGCGGCAAGCCGCTGCCGAAGACCAAGCAGCCCAAACCCCGCACGGCCTCGCTGCTGAAGTCCATGGAGCTCTCGACGGTGACGCTCGAGGACGCCCTGAAGCTGCTGAGCCTGCCGCGCGTGGTGGGCACCGACGCCGACGGCACCGAGATCACCGCGCAGAACGGCCGTTATGGCCCCTACCTCAAGAAGGGCACCGACTCGCGGTCCCTGACCAGCGAGGAGCAGATCTTCACGATCACCCTCGAGGAGGCGCTGAAGATCTACGCGGAGCCCAAGCGTCGCGGTCGGGCCGCTGCGAAGCCACCGCTGAAGGAGCTGGGCACCGATCCCACCTCGGGCAAGCCCATCGTCATCAAGGACGGCCGTTTCGGCCCGTACATCACCGACGGCACGACGAACGTCTCGCTGCGCTCCACAGAGCGGATCGAGGACATCACCGAGCAGATCGCGGTGGACAAGCTGGCGGAGAAGCGCGCCAAGGGCCCCGCGAAGAAGCCCGCCCGGCGCACCAGCACGCGCAAGCGCTCTACCACCAAGAAGTGAGCGAGCGCATCGCGCGCTGAGCGATCCCATCCGGCCACCCGGCAAAATGGTCGGATGTCACGGGGACACAACGTTTCTCCGCATGACCCGGGCGGTGCTGTCTGCTGCCGAAAAGCCTTAACTCGAGGGCTAGAGTTGAAGCGAACCCGTTCATCAGAGACGATGCAAGGAGTATTCCCATGCGAGTGAATCCCACCCGGCGCGCGATGCTCGGCGGCGCCGCGGCCGCCACAGCGTTCGGCTTGGCCGGCTGCCTGGCGAACCCAGACGAGAAGGGCGGCGGTGAAGGCGGCGGCTCCGCCGGCGGCAATGCCGGGGACGGCACCGTCACCATCCTCGGCAACTTCGGTGGTGTGGAGGCCGAGGGCTTCAATGCGGCGCTGAAGTCGTTCTCCGAGGAATCGGGCATCACCGTCGAGTACACCTCCGACCAGGACTTCGTGAACACCATCCGCACCCGCGCCGGTGCGGGCGATGCCCCGGATATCGCGCTGTTCCCGCAGCCGGGTGCGCTGCTGCAGATGGCGCAGGAGGGGCACATCGCCCCGATCGAGGATTACCTGGACGTGGAGGGCCTGAAGTCCACGCTGATCGCCGGCTTCCTGGAGTCCGCGACCGCGGAGGACGGCACGATCTACGGCGCCCCGATGCGTCTGGCCGTGAAGTCCCTGGTCTGGTACCCCATCAAGGCCTATGAGGAGGGCGGCTGGAACGCTGAGCCGGCCACCTTCCAGGAGCTCATGAAGATCGGCGACGAGATCAAGGACAGCGGGATCGCCCCCTGGTCCGATGCGTGGAACGCCGATCAGGCCACCGGCTGGGTGGGCACCGACTGGCTCGAGGAGTTCGTGCTGCGCATGCACGGCCCGGACGTCTACGACCAGTGGACCAAGCACGAGATCCCCTTCAACGACCCGCAGATCCTGGAGTCCCTGGACGCGCTGGGCGAACTGCTCAAGGGCGAGGGCAATGTGCTGGGCGGCTCCCAGACCATCCTGAACACCGCGTTTTCCGAGGCGATTCTGCCGCTGTTCGAGGAGGAACCGCGGGCGATGCTGCACCGTCAGGGCAACTTCGTCACCGGCTTCCTGCCCGAAGAGATCCAGGCCGATATGGACAACCAGGTGGGCGTGTTCGCACTCCCGCAGTGGGAAGGCGGCTACTCCGAGGGCAACCCGATCATGGGCGGCGGCGACCTCGCAGCCCTGTTCAACAAGGAGGACGACGAGGCCAAGAAGGTCATGGAGTTCATCACCTCCGCGGACTTCGGTGCCGAGTGGGCCGAGGCCGGCGGCTGGCTGAGCCCCCACCAGAGCTTCGACACCTCCCTCTACAGCGACGAGATCACCCGCCAGGTCGCGGAGATCGCCTCCGAGGCGGCCGTGTTCCGCTTCGACGGCTCGGATCTCATGCCCGGTGAGGTGGGCGGCGGCTCCTTCTGGACCGCGATGAACGAGTGGATCGGCGACGAGAAGACCTCCCAGGAGGCCCTGGACGCCGTCGAGGAGTCGTGGCCGGCGTGAGTGAGGGCAGCACAGCTGTTCAGGAGCCCGCCTCCAGCACGGAGGCGGGCTCCGCCGCACCATCGGGCACCGGTGCCCGGCCCGGCCGCCTGATCCTGGGCGCTCTCGGCGCGATCGGCACGATCTACCTGATGTGCACGATCTTCCTCGCCTTCGCGTGGTACCCGAAGGTGTTCTTCCACTCCCAGATCCTCATCGGCCTGCTGGGCCTGGTGGTGGGAATCGGCGGAGCGATCGTCTTCTTCTGGTTCTTGAACATGGCGATCGAGGGTCTGCCCGCCCGGTTCGCGCGCGGGTTGATCCCCTACGCCTTCCTGCTGCCGGGGTTCTCTCTGATCGGGTTGATGCTGGTGTATCCGACGGTGCAGACCGTCGTGTACTCCTTCGCGAACAAGAACTCCACCGCCTGGGTGGGGATGCGCAACTACCAGGAGATCTTCGCCTCGAAGGGGTTCTGGACGGCGCTGACGAACAACCTGCTGTGGGTGCTGGTGGTGCCGATCATCACCGTGGCGTTCGGTCTGCTGGTCGCGGTGCTGGCGGACAAGCTCTCCGCCTCCGGGGAGAAGGCGGCGAAGTCCTTCATCTTCCTGCCGATGGCGATCAGCTTCGTGGGCGCCTCGACGATCTGGGGTCTGATCTACGCCTACAACTCCCCCGGGGCGGAGCAGACCGGTCTGCTCAACGCCATCGTGGTGGCGCTCGGCGGTGAGCCGCAGACCTGGCTGCAGATGAGCGACTTCCGCCTGAACTCGCTGCTGCTGATGGTGATCTTGATCTGGTTGCAGACGGGATTTGCGATGGTGCTGCTGAGCTCGGCGATCAAGGCGGTGCCGGAGGACACCGTGGAGGCCGGGCGGATCGACGGCGCGGGCGAGTTCCGGATCTTCTGGCAGATCATCTTCCCGCAGGTGCGTGCGGCGGTGCTGGCGGTGTTCATCACCGTGCTGATCGTGGTGCTGAAGGTCTTCGACATCGTGTACGTGATGACCAATGGGCGCAACAGCACCGATGTGATCGCGAACCTGTTCTTCCGCAAGCTGTTCACCGAGCAGAACGCCGGACACGCGGCCGCGGTCGTCGTCGTGCTGCTGCTTCTGGTGATGCCGGTGGTGTTCTACCAGATCCATTCGTACCGCAAGCTGGAGGAGGAGCGATGAGCGTCGGACGCATGAAGGACGGTCGTCGCCGCTCCCCGGTGGCGATCGTGGTGATGGTGGTGCTGGCGATCCTGTGGACGCTGCCCACCTTCGGGATGCTGGTCACGAGCTTCCGTTCACGCACCGATGCAGCGACCTCCGGCTGGTGGTCGGCGCTGCTGAATCCGTTCGAGGCCTCGTGGACGCTGGACAACTACCAGCGGCTGTTCGAGAACACCCCGGTGGGTGGGACGCTGCTGAACTCGGTGGTGGTGGCGGTGCCGGCGACGGTGCTGCCGATCATGTTCGCGGCCTTTGCCGCCTACGCCTTCACCTTCATCAAGTTCCCCGCCAAGGAGCTGTTCTTCCTGCTGGTGGTGGCGCTGATGGTGGTGCCGATCCAGGTGGCGTTCCAGCCGCTGCTGAACCTGCTGGGCCCGCGCGGCCTGGGGATCTCGGGACAGTTCGTGGCCGTGTGGCTGCTGCACACGGGCTTCGGCATGCCGCTGGCGATCTACATCCTGCGCAACTACATGAGCGGTCTGCCGTACTCGGTGATCGAGTCCGCGAAGATCGACGGCGCCACGCACTACCAGACGTTCTGGCGTCTGGTGGCGCCGATGTCCGCCCCGGCGATCGCCGCGTTCGCGACGCTGCAGTTCCTGTGGGTGTGGAACGACCTGCTGATCGCCCGTCTGTTCCTGGGCGGCGGCTCGAACACCACGATCATCGTGGCGCTGCAGCAGCTGCTGGGCACGCAGGGTCAGGGCGCGGAGCTGCTGACCGCGGGCGCGTTCATGTCGATGCTGATCCCGCTGATCGTGTTCTTTGCGCTGCAGAACTTCCTGGTGCGCGGCATGACGGCGGGTTCCGTCAAGGGTTGATCGACGTACTGCGAGCTTGCGAGCGGTAGGAGATCAACCAATCGAGCAGAGGGTTAAGGCCCCAGCCTTCCCCGCCCCACGATTCCGCTCCCCGCGGAACCTTCTGCACAGCGCCCCCGACGCCGCCCCGGTGTCGGGGGCGCTGGGTAGATTGGAGGCATGACCCCGAGCGTTGACCCGCGCGAGGAGCCGTCTGACATGACAGCGTCCCTCGTCCTGCCCGCCACGACGATCCCGGATCCGGCGACAGCGCCGGGCCTGCGCTGGGGGGTGATCTCCCCGGGGCATATCGCCGATCAGTTCACCGCCACGATGCATCGGGCGACGGTCTCCCGCGTGGTCTCGGTGGTCTCCCGCTCCGCCGAGCGGGCTGCGGCCTTCGCTGAGAAGCACGGCATCGAGCGCCCCTTCGATGCGGTCGGGGACATGCTCGCCGCAGGCGGCATCGATGCGGTGTACATCGCCTCCCCGCACGCCCAGCATCGGGACCTGGCCCGGCCGGTGCTCGAGGCGGGGGTACCGGTGCTGGTGGAGAAGGCTTTCACGCTGAACGAGACGCAGAGCCGGGAGCTGCTGGACCTGGCGCGCGAGCGCGGGGTGCTGGCGATGGAGGCGATGTGGTCGCGCTTCCTGCCGCAGTACGACGTGCTGCGCCAGGTCATCGCCGAGGGTGTGCTGGGCGAGATCGTGGAGGTCGCCGCCGATCACGGGCAGGCGTTCCCGATGGATCCGACGCATCGCCTGCATGATCCGGCGCTGGGCGGCGGCGCGCTGCTGGACCTGGGCGTGTACCCGATCTCCTTCGCCCAGATGATCCTCGGCGACCTCACGGACCTGCAGGTCACCGGCGAGTGCACAGAGCTCGGCGTGGATGCGTACGCGGCGCTCACCGCGCGCGGCACCCGCGGGGGCGTCGCGCGGCTGGCCACCACGCTGCACGCGCAGACCGCGAACACCGCGGTGGTCACGGGCACGCAGGGCCGCGCCCAACTCGGGGGCCCACAGCCGTTCTACGCCCCCGGTGATCTCACCGTGACGCTCCTCGATGGGCGCAGCGCGACCGTCTCGCATCCGGCGGATCTCGGGGACGGCATGGCCTATGAGATCGCAGAGGCGGCGCGCCGGATCAGTGCCGGGGATCTCGAATCACCACTCATGAGCTGGGAGGACACCCTGTCGGTGATGCGCACGATGGATCAGGCCCGCGCCGCCCTTGGCGTCGTGTACCCCGGGGAGGAGGCGGCATGAGCCCGCACGAGACCACGTTCACGCTGCGCGCCCCGGCCACGCATCCGCCGCATCGGGGCGTGTTCATCTCCTTCGAAGGCGGGGACGGCGCCGGCAAGACCACGCAGATGCAGATGCTGCACGATCACCTGGTCACCGAACGCTCCGTTGCCGAGGATCTGATCCTCACCACCCGCGAGCCCGGCGGCACACCGCTCGGGGAAGCGATCCGCGAGCTGCTGCTGCATGGCGAGCATGTGGATGCGCGCGCCGAAGCGCTGATGTACGCGGCGGACCGCGCCCATCACATCGCCACCGTCGTGCGCCCCCACCTCTCGCGCGGCGGCCTCGTGCTCTCGGACCGCTACCTGGATTCCTCGATCGCCTACCAGGGCGCCGGGCGGGATCTGGAGCCCGAGGACATCGGCTCGCTGTCGCACTGGGCGGTGGGCGGGCTGATGCCGCATCGGACGATCCTGCTGGATGTACCGCCGCGCACCCTCGATGAGCGCCGCAGCCCGGAGGGCCGCGACCGCCTCGAGGAGGCGGGCCTGGAGTTCCATGAGGCGGTGCGCGAGGAGTTCCTCGAGCTCGCCCGGACGGACCCCGGAAGGTTCCGGGTGATCGATGGGACGCTGCCGCGCGAGGAGGTGCACGCCCAGGTGCTCGAGGGCGTCGCCGAGGTGCTGGCCCTGTTCGACCCCACCTTCGAGCCCGCGGAGCCGCCGCGTCGCCGGGACGAGGAATGAGCACGCGGACCATCACCCACCCGGCCCCGCCCCTCGAGGGGGTGTGGTCCGATGTGGTGGGCCAGGAGGCGGCGGTCGCGCAGTTCCGACGGGCCGCCTCCCCGGAGGGGTCGCTCGCCCAGGCGTGGCTGGTCACCGGGCCGCCCGGTTCCGGCCGCTCCACCGCCGCGCGGGCCTTCGCCGCCACGCTGCAGTGCGAGCACCGAACCGGCTGCGGGGCCTGCGCGGCCTGCCGCACCGTGCTGGCGGGCACGCACCCGGATGTCACCGTGGTCGCGACCGACAAGCTGTCGATCGCGAAGGAGGAGGTGCGGGCGCTGGTGATGACCGCGCAGCGCGCCCCCGCGACGGGTCGGCATCGGGTGCTGATCGTCGAGGACGCGGACCGCATGAGCCCGGGCACCTTCAACGTGCTGCTGAAGTCGATCGAGGAGCCGCCGCCGTCGACGGTGTGGATGCTGTGCGCCCCGTCGGCGGAGGATCTGGCCCCCACGATCCGTTCCCGCTGCCGCCTGGTGACCCTCACGGTCCCGGGGGCCGATGTGGTGGCTGAGCTGCTGCGTCGCCGCGACGGGGTAGAGGAGCAGCTGGCGCTGCGGGCGGCCCGGGCCGCGCAGGGGCATATCGGGCTCGCGCTGCGCTACGCCACCCAGGAGGGGGCGCTCGCGGCGCGCGAGCAGTCCGCCCGCACACTGCTGGGGCTGCGCTCGGCGGGGCAGGCGGTGCTCGCCGCGCAGGAACTCGTGGACCGCGCGACCGCGGAGGCGAAGGAGCACGCCGACCAGGTCGCTGCGGAAGAGCGGGAGCGGTTCCTGCGCTCCGCGGGGATCGAGGACGGGAAGGTGCCGCCGGCGCTACGCAGCCAGCTCAAGCAGCTCGAGGATGATGCCAAGCGTCGCCAGACCCGTCTGGTGCGCGATGTGCTGGACCGCTACCTGCTGGATGCGCATTCGGTGCTGCGCGATGTGCTGGGTCGGCAGCTCGGCACCGGCGGTGAGCTTGTGAACCTCGAGGTCGAGCCGGAGATCGATCAGGCGGCCCGGGCCGGGGATGGCCGAGTCACACTGGGGCTGCTGGATGGGGTGCAGACCGCGCGCGAGCGCATCGCTGGGAACGTCCCGCCGCTGCTGGCGATCGAGGCGCTGCTGGCGCGGATCGCAATCTCGCTGCGCTGAGATGAACGCGGCAGGACTGCTGCGCCGAAGCCCGGGTCTCAGACCACGCCCGGGGTGTCCGCGCCGTCAGCCGACTCGGCCCCGCTGTCCTCCGCGCCGCCCGCAGGCTTCTTCTCCGCGGTCTTCGACTTCTCGTCCTGATGGGCGGGCGTCTCGGTGGTGTCCTCGGGGGAATCCGCCTCCGGGAGCTCCGCGGATGCAGGCGGCTGCTCCTGCGCAGCGGGCTGCTCAGCCTGCCCAGGCTCAGCGCCCTCTGCCTTGGCATCGTCCGCCGCGGGCTCGGTCGGCTGATCCTGCGCCGCGGGTTTCTGCTGGAACTCCACCTCCAGCTCGTCCACGATCACGCCCTCGCTGCGGGGGATCTCGCGGCCCATGGATTCCTCGCGCCCGGTCTCGGAGTGCGCCCCGCAACCATACTGCAGGTGGACCACGCGCCCATCGGCCGGGGACCACTCATTGGTGCACACGCCAAACTGTCCGCGCAGCGACCCGGCGAGCTGGGTGAAGAATCCGCAGCTGGTGCAGTGCGCGGGGACGGTGCCCTTGCGGCCGCGACGTGAGGTGGGCCGGGGACCGAAGTCGCCCTCGAGCCAGCGTTCGGCGGCGTCGCCGCGCCCCTCCGGGGAGAGCACGCGCACGCGCCCCAGGCCCAGCTCCCACTGGGCTACGCGATCCTCGTCCTCTTCGCCGGTGGACTCATAGCCGTGCTCGAGCCGCGGGTCATATTCGCGGTAGGGCAGGAGGTCATCGACCCCCACATCATCGGGGCGCAGACGCTCCGACCAGGGCTCCCACTCGGGGGCGAGGATCGCGTCCTCGCCCGGCAGCAGCGCGGTCTCCGCCACCGTCGCGACCTTCGCGCGGGGCGCGCGGGCCAGCACCACCACCCACGACCAGCCGCGATACCCGGGCATGGTGCATTCGAAGACGTGCGTGACCAGCCGGTCAGCGCTCGCCTCGGCGCGCAGATGCTCACCGACCTGGCCGGGCTCGGTGACCTCCGCGAGCGCCTCGCGGGCCAGCTCCACGGCCTCCGCGGCGATCTGGTCGAGCTTGGGCCGGGCGGTGCGGCGGCGCGTGGTGGTGGACGGTGACGTCATGTCTCAGGCCTCGAAGTTGTCCGCGACGGCGCGCAGCACGGTGGCGATCTTCTGGGAGTGCCCGCGGTCGGGGTAGCGGCCCTTGCGCAGCCCGTTGGAGGCGTCATCCAGCAGACGGATGAGGTCCTCGACCATGCCGGCCATGTCCTCGGGCTTGGCGCGGCGGGCACGGGAGATCGAGGGCACCGGGTCCACCAGCTGCAGGGACAGCACCTGGGGGCCGCGCCGACCGTCGACCATGTCGAAGTCCACGCGCGTGCCCGGACGCAGCGTGGTCACCCCGTCGGGGAGGTTCGTGGCGTGCACGTAGACGCTCTGGCCGTCCTCCTCGTCGAGGATGAAGCCGAAGCCCTTCTCGGCGTCGTAGAACTTCACCTTGCCGCGTGGCACCTGGATCCCATTCCTTTATCTGCTGCGGGGCCGGGGGCTCCCGGCATCGGGTGAGTCTATCGTGCGGTCCCCACGCCGCGGCGGGCCCTCGGAGGGGAGGTGATGGGCACCACCGCGCGCCCTCCGCCGATCCTGCTCAGCGGCGTCGGCGCCCGGGTGGGATGTCCCGCAGCGGCACGTTCCCGCCGACCACCTCAAGCCCCACCCCGGCGAGCACCTGCTCGAGGATCATCGCGGTGAAACCCCAGATGAACGCATCGCCGGGCAGGTCGAACACCGGCCCCACGTCCCGGCCGTCCAGTCGCCCGCGCGCATGCCGCGCCGGGTCGGTCAGGGACGCCCCGCCCACCAGCGGCGCCCACACCAGGCGCTCCACCTCGACCGGGTCATGCGGGCCGAGCGTCGGGATCTGCGGGGACCAGCTGAGCACGGGCGTGACCTCCTGCGCACGCCACGGCATGGGGATCGGTGCGAAGGCCCCCAGCACCTTGGCGTCCGATGGGTCGAGCCCCGTCTCCTCCTGCGCTTCCCGCAACGCCGTGTGCACCACGTCGTGATCGTCCGGCTCGACGCCACCGCCGGGCAGGGCGAACTGGCCCGGCTGGGAGCGCAGCTGATGCCCGCGCTCCTCGAGCAGCAGATGCGCGTGCGCTGCGGACTCTCCTGCGAGGTGGATCAGCACGGCGCTGCGCCGCACGTCGCGCGCGGGTGGCAGCTGCTCTCGTGCGCCTGCCCGATCCAGCAGCACCTCCCCGCGGGCGGCCCGGGTGGCCAGGGGGTGCAGGTAAGCGGGCACCGTATCGGGGCCGACGGGGGGCTGCGCCCGCCTCACGCCTGCTCCCCCGCGCTCGGGCAGAGGTCCGCGAGCACGCAGGTGCCGCAGCGCGGCGCGCGGGCGGTGCACACGCGACGCCCGTGCAGGATCAGCCGCAGCCCCAGCACCGTGAGGTTCTCGGCGTCGGCGCCGGTGCCCCGGGCCTGCAGGCGCTGCGTGACGTCCTGCTCCACGTGCCGCGGATCGGTGCGTTCGCTCCAGCCCAGGCGCCGGGCGAGGCGGCCGACGTGGGTGTCCACCGCGAGCAGCGAGTGGCCGAACCAGGCGCCGCGCACCACATGGGCGGTCTTGCGGCCCACCCCGGGCAGGGCTTCGAGGGCCGTCTGGTCATCGGGCACCTGCCCGTCGTGCGCGGTCAGGAGACCGCGGGCGAGGCCGATCACGCGCCGGGCCCGCGTGGGTCCCATCCCGAGCGGCCGCAGCACCGCAGCGACGTCGCCCTCCTCGGCTCCGGCGAGTGTGGCGGGGCCCGGCCAGCGGGAGAACAGCTCGGGGGTCACCTGGTTGACGCGCACATCGGTGGTCTGGGCGGACAGGACCGTCGCGACCAGGAGTTCGAAGGCATCGCGATGGTCCAGCTCGGTGCGGGCGTCCGGGTGCTCCGCGGCGAGGCGGCGCGCCACCTCCGCAGGATCGGCGGCGGCACCGGCGCGGCGCGCGGGCTCACGGGCGGCGGTCTCGGACATGCCGATGCTCCTTCCGGGCGGGCAGTCGCGGGTGATCGGGGCCCAGGCGCGGTAGGGTTCTTCCATCATGTGATCGTCACCACCGGGTGCGGTGGTCCCGGTCACAGCCGCACCGCACACGGCCCCGCGCATCGGGGCCCCGCATCCAGGAGGTTCCGTGGACGAGAACATCGTACGGTCGTCGCCCCTGTTCGCCGCGCTCGACGAGGACGGCAAGCAGGCCGTGCTGGCGTCGATGAAGCAGGAGGACTACCACCGCAGCGCGGTGATCTTCCGGGAGGGTGATCCGGGAGATCGGCTGTTCATCATCGGCTCGGGCAAGGTGAAGGTGGGCCATGCCTCCGGGGATGGGCGCGAGAATCTGCTGGCGGTCCTGGGCCCCGGCGAGACCCTCGGCGAGCTGTCCCTGTTCGATCCGGCCCCGCGCAATGCGACCGCCACCGTGGTGGCCGAGTCGACCCTGTACTCGCTGAGCCAGCAGGATCTGTACCGGGTCCTGGCCCAGCGCCCCGAGGTGGCCCGTCACCTGCTGGCCTCGCTCGCCCGGCGTCTGCGCAAGACCAATGAATCCCTCGCGGATCTGGTGTTCGCCGACGTCCCCGGCCGCGTGGCCAAGAACGTGCTGGACCTGGCCCAGCGCTTCGGCCGCCAGACCGATGACGGCGTGATGGTGGCCCACGGCCTCACCCAGGAGGAGCTGGCCCAGCTGGTGGGCGCCTCCCGCGAGACAGTCAACAAGGCTCTGGCGGACTTCGCCTCGCGCGGCTGGATCCGTCTGGAGGCCCGCGCCGTGCTGATCCTGGACGTGGAGCGTCTGCGCCGCCGCGCACGCTGACCCCGCCCGATCAGAACGCCCCCGCCGAGCTGTCTCGACGGGGGCGTTCTGTTGCCTATGGTTCAGGAGCGGCCGACGGGTGCTCAGCCACCCTCGGTCAGGTGCGCGAGGATCGCCCGCAGCGTGTGGCGGGCGGGCTCATGCAGCTCCTCGGCGAGGTCCGGCCCGTAGACGACGCGCAGCAGACGGTCCAGGGTCAGCACGCCGACGGAACGGGCCCGGCGCACCTGGTCGATCCGCTCGCGGCGGTGGGCGATCTGCTGTTCGAGCACCTCGACCGCCTCGTGCGGGCCCTCGATCGCGGGCCCGTGGCCGGGGTGGATCGAACCGATGCGCCCGTCGATCGTCATGGCGCGCAGGATCGCGAGGCTCTGCAGATGCTCCGCGACCGAGCCCCCGTGCTCAGGGATCAGCACGGTGGAGGAGCCGCCGAGCAAGGTGTCGCCGCTGAGCAGGCGCCCGCCGTCGAGCAGCACGCACACGGAGTCATCGGTGTGCCCGGGGGTGTGGATGATGTGGCCGACGGTGCCGTGCGCGCCGATCAGCTGGGAGGGCAGCGGATCGGATCCCGCGACCCGCTGCTGATCAGCGGCCCACAGCGGCACCGCGTGGCCGCTGCGTGCTCCGAGCCGACGGGCGAGCGCCGCCGCTCCGGCGGCGTGGTCCTCGTGATGGTGGGTGACCAGGACCCCGCGGGGATGGGTGCCCTCGCAGCACAGCAGCAGCTCGGCCAGGTGCTCGGGGTCCCGGGGGCCGGGGTCCACCACCCAGGAGTCGTCATCGTCGCGGACGACATAGGAGACGGTCCCCGTGAGTGTCATCGGCCCGGGGTTGTCGGCCCGGACCGCGATCAGCTCGACCGGCGGGGCGTCGGGGGCCCGCAGCGGCTCCTCCGGCACGGCGCTCAGGGGGTCAGCGGGGTGTGCAGCTCGACCAGGAGGTCCACCTCCACGGGCGAGTCCAGCGGCAGCACCGCGACACCCACGGCGGAGCGAGCATGCTGCCCGGCAGAGCCGAACAGGCTGCCCAGCAGTTCGCTGGCGCCGTTGATGACACCGGGCTGGGCGGTGAAATCCGGGGCGGAGGCCACATAGCCGGTCAGCTTGACGACCTTGGCGATGCGGTCCAGGTCTCCGATCAGCGCCTCGATCGCCGCCAGGGCGTTGAGGCAGCACGTGGCGGCCAGCTGCTTCGCCTGCTCCTCGGTCACCTCGGCCCCGACCTTGCCGCGCTGCGGCAGCTCGCCGTCCACGAAGGGCAGCTGCCCGGAGGTGTGGACGTGGGAGCCGCTGAGCACGGCCGGAACATAGGACGCCACGGGCGCGGCGACGGTGGGCAGGCTCAGCCCGAGCTCGGTCAGGCGCGCGCGGGTGCGCGGGCTGGCGGAATGCTGGAGCGCGGGAGTGGTCTCGGTGCTCTGCTCGCTCATCGCTCAGACCTCGCTGCGGGGACGCTTGAGGTAGGCGACCAGGTTCTCCGGGTTCGGGCCAGGCACCACCTGGACGAGCTCCCAGCCCTCATCGCCGTAGTTGTCGAGGATCTGCTTGGTCGCGTGGATCAGCAGGGGGACGGTCAGGTACTCCCAACGGGTCACAGTGCTCATGGCAGGAGCCTACCGCCGCGCGGAGGGGACATCATGCGCCGGATCGCACCCCGGCGCCGACCACCTGACGGGAGGCCTCCATGAGCGCCGCCCGCCAGTCGGTGACGTCGGGGTTGCGGCGCAGCAGCCGACGACGTTCACGCTCGGTCATGCCGCCCCACACGCCGTAGTCCACCCGGTTGTCCAGGGCGTCGGCCAAGCACTCAGTGCGCACGGGGCAGCTGGTGCAGGCAGCTTTGACGGCGTTCTGCTCGGCCCCCTGGACGAAGAAGTGGTCTGGATCCATCGAGACGCACGCCCCGCGCGTGGCCCAGCTGGAGTCGGCATCGATGGAGGTTCCCACGATGGTCATCTGGTCCCTTTCCCCTTACGGCGGGTCGACGGTGACCCGCGGCATCGCTGCCCACTGTAAAGAGAGCACCGCCACAGCGCAAAACGCCGCGGATCTCCCCACATCGGGAGCCTTGACGTGCTAATGGATTCAACGCGCCGACGCCCGCCGTCTGCACCGCACGACGCTGCTGCATGCGACGGACAGCCCTGCGGGGCCATGGAAAGCATGACCAGCGTTGCTATCTGGTGAAGATTCCGCGGGGGCGTGGCACGCCTCATGGCCGCTGGCAGGACTGCTGCGTACATTGATCTCATGGCTTCCTCGAACCTCGGGCCCGGCACCGGCTCCGCGACCGGTGCACGCTCGCTGCCCGTCGCACTGGCACAGACGCTCTACCTGCTGCTGGGCATGCTCGCGGTGTCCGCGCTGGGCGGTGTGCTGCTGGCGGCGTTCTTCCTGCCGGCGGTCTCGGCCACCTCGGCGGTGGCCAAGGACGGCGTGGACCTGTTCGAGGCCTACCCCAGCGAGCTCGAGGTGGAGCCGCTGAACGAGGCCAGCCGGATCGAAGCGGCCGATGGGTCGCTGTTGGCGACGTTCTACACCGAGAACCGCATCATGGTGCCGCTGGAGGAGATCTCGCCGCACATGCAGCACGCGGTGATCGCCGTCGAGGACCGCCGCTTCTATGAGCACGGCGGGGTGGATCCCAAGGGCATGGCCCGCGCCTTCGCGTCCAATGCGGCCGGTGGCGCCACCCAGGGCGGCTCCACCCTCACCCAGCAGTACGTGAAGAACGCGCTGCTGATGGATGCGGTCCAGCGCGGGGACCAGGATGCGCAGCTGGCGGCGACCGAGCAGACCTATGGGCGCAAGCTGCGCGAGGCCAAGCTCGCGATCTCCCTGGAGAAGAAATGGTCCAAGGACGAGATCCTCAACGCCTACCTCAACGTCGCCCAGTTCGGGCCCTCGCAGTACGGGGTGGAGACCGGTGCGCGCCATTACTTCTCCAAGAGCGCCAAGGATCTGAACCCCGGTGAGGCCGCGCTGCTGGCGGGTATCACCAACGGCCCCAACCAGTACGACCCGGTGAGCCATCCGAAGGCCGGCAAGAAGCGCCGCAACGAGGTGCTCTCCGACATGCTCCGCGAGGGCTACATCACCGAGGAGGAGCACGAGAAGTACACCTCCCAGAACGTGAAGGACATGCTGAAGGTCCAGAACGTCCGCGCAGGCTGCGCGGACGCGGGCACCAGCGGCTTCTTCTGCGACTACGTCACGCGCTCCCTGCTGAACGACCCGGCGTTCGCTCCCACCTATGAGGAGCGGCGCAAGCTGCTGTACGGCGGCGGTCTGACCATCCGCACCACGCTGGATCCGGCGATCCAGAAGCAGGCGGTGGACATCCTGCAGCGCAAGCTGCCGGGCGACTCGCCCAGCGGCTTCGGCCATTCGATTGTCACCGTCGAGCCCGGCAGCGGCAAGATCCTCACGATGGCGCAGAACCGGACGTTCAACCCGCACCAGGACATCAAGCCCGGTGAGACTGCGATCAATTACAACGTGCCGCAGGAGCTCGGCGGCTCCAGCGGCTTCCCGGTGGGCTCGACCTTCAAGCCCTTCGTGCTGCAGGCCTGGCTGGAGAGCGGTCGCAGCATCGCTGACACGGTGAGCACCCGCCGCGAGAAGATGCCGAACTTCCCCGCTCGCTGCCTACCCAGCGGGGCGTGGCGGGAGAGCCCCGGGTACGACCCCGACAACGCCGTCTCGGTGACGCTGCAACCCCAGATGTCCGTCCTGGACTCCACGAAGTTCTCGATCAACACCTCCTACGCGAACATGGCCCGTCAGCTGGATCTGTGCGATATCGCGGAGACGGCCCGGAACATCGGTGTGGTCCCGGCGACGTTCAACCCCTATGACCCCGCCACGTGGGAGATGTCCATCGAGGACGTCTACAAGACCGAGCTGGCGCCCTCCGTGGTGGTGCTCGGCGAGCTGCGGATCTCCGCGCTGGACATGGCCGCGGCCTACGCGACCTACGCGGCGGAGGGCACCTACTGCCGCCCCCAGGCGATCACTGAAGTGATGGACCGTGACGGGGAGCCGATGGAGATCACCGGGGCGCAGTGCCACCAGGCGGTCGATAAGAAGGTCGCCGACACCATGGCCTACGTGTTGCAGCAGGATCTGGAGGATCCGCGGGCCACAGGCAAGGGCCGCGTCATCGAGGGCCATGCGGCCGGCGGCAAGACCGGCACCTCGGGCAGTCAGTTCCACACCTGGTACGTGGGCTTCACGCGGCAGATGTCCACGGCCGTGTGGTTCGGCCACCCGCAGGCCAACATCCGCCCCGGGGGCTTCCCTGTGGATGGTCAGGTGCTCCAGAGCGGCCAGGTGTGGGGCAACACCGTCTCCCTGCCCACCTGGCAGGAATACATGACGAACGTGCATCGCGACCTCCCGGCCAAGCCGTTCCCGTCCGCTCCCGCAGCCACGGACAACGCAGCGGGCGAGGCCGCGCAGCCGGGCGTCGTCCCGCAGGTGGCGGGCATGCGGATCCAGGAGGCCACCGCGGCGACGGAAGCCGCGGGGCTGCGCCCCGAGGTGCGGCAGGAGGCCAGCGACACCGTGAGCGACGGCTTCGTGATCCGCACCGAACCCGCTGCGGGCACGCGCCTGTCCGACGGCGAGACGGTCGTGATCATCCAGTCCTCCGGGCAGGGCTGATATGCGCCGCCACCCCGCCGTCGGAGCCGGTGCTGCGCTCGGCGCGCTGGGCCTGACCGCCGCCGCGGCGGCGCATGTCTGGGCGCGCCATGTGGAGATCCACCGTTTCACCCTGCGTGAGGCAGAGCTGCGGATCCTGCCGCCCGGCGCCCGCCCGCTGCGACTGCTCCATATCAGCGATATCCATCTGCTGCCCGATCAGCGCCGCAAGCTGGATTTCCTCACCCACCTGTCCACGCTGCAGCCGGATCTGGTGATCGACACCGGGGACAACATCGCCTCCGCCGCCGCGGTGCCGGTCCTCGCCGAGGCGCTCGCGCCGCTGCTGCGTCGGCCCGGGGCCTTCGTCATGGGCTCGAATGACATGTTCTCCCCGATGCCGAAGAACCCGGCGCGCTACCTGTTGCGCGATCCGCGCCCGAAGGGCTTCACCGAGCGCACCGAGCCGGATCTGCCCACCGATCAGCTCGCCGCGCGCCTGACTGAGCATGGGTGGAAGGACCTGACCAATACCCGTGCGCGCCTGGTGCTGGATGAGCTCGAGGTGACCCTGGTGGGGGTGGATGATCCGCACCTGGAGCGCGATGAGATGCCCGCGCCGAAGACGGGCCCGGGGCCCGAGGACGCTGCGGCGTCCGCGCGCGAGCCCAGGGCCGTGCTGCACCTGGGCGTGGCGCACGCGCCGTACCGCCGGGTGCTGGATGCCTTCGTGGCCGATGGCGCGGATCTGATGCTGGCCGGGCACACCCATGGCGGACAGCTGCGCCTGCCCGGCATCGGGGCGATCGTCACCAACTGCGATCTGCCCCGGGCGCAGGCCCGCGGGCTGACGCGCTGGCGGGGCGTCCCCCTGCACGTGAGCGCCGGGATGGGGGCGAG
The DNA here is from genome assembly GCF_002871795.1 of Brachybacterium sp. UMB0905. Lineage (GTDB taxonomy): Bacteria > Actinomycetota > Actinomycetes > Actinomycetales > Dermabacteraceae > Brachybacterium. The sequence goes on from NZ_PNHL01000001.1 coordinate 138,436, forward strand.
CCCGTACTCGAACTATCGCCTGATGACACCACCGGAGGCGACGTTGCTCACGTTGCGCCCCTCGGCCCCGTGATCGGGTCGGTGCCGCCCCGGGGATCCTGCTAGGATCGCTCCTCGGTGAGCCGTTCAGGTTCCCCACCCGGGGTGTGGCGCAGCTTGGTAGCGCGTGCCGTTCGGGACGGTAAGGTCGCAGGTTCAAATCCTGTCACCCCGACCATCGAGGGCCTCGATCTGCAACAGCAGATCGGGGCCCTTCGTCATCTGCGGACTCCTCAGCGGCGCCTTATGGCCCCCGAAATACCATCGATGTAACTACCATGCCGTCATTCATATGTCGATGATGACGCGCCGCGAAATGACCTCTAGGAGTAAAACTTCAGTCAAATCGTGGCCCGTGGACGGCAAATGCCCCTAGGGGCCCTTCGGGATACCCCCCTACAGTGAGTCGCGGTGCCCCAGCTCCATCGGGGTATCCGCCGAGTCGCCGCCTTCCCCGTCACCGCCTCGGTCGCTTCCTCCACTTCCCTGGGTGACGGGCGCAGGAGCACGGATGCGCGCGTCGCGTCTTTCCACAGCGAGGCGCCGGAGAAAGCGACACCGAGCATCATGTTCCGCACTGCACCACGGGGTACACACCGCGCGCCCGGCCCAGCTGTCATCGACTACCGAGGGCTCGCCGCCCCCGCCGCCCGAGGGATGGGAGGCGTCGCCGTGATCGGTGCCGTCGCCACCACCGGCGCGGTGGTCGGCTCCCCGTCCGCCCAGGCCCAGGCTCCGGTTGCCACGACCATCGGCAGCCGTTCCGCCGCTCCGGCCTCCCCCACTGCCGCCGCCCCCTCTCAGTTCGTGTCCCTCAAGCTGCGCTACGGCTCCCGTGGCGCCGCCGTGACCTACCTGCAGAAGCAGCTCAACAGCGCCGGCGCGAACATCGCGGTGGACGGCGTGTTCGGCAGCGCCACCCTCCGGGCCGTGCGCTCCCACCAGAGCAGCGCCCGCATCGGCGTGGACGGCGTGGTGGGTCCGCGGACCTGGAACGCGCTGACCGGATCGTCCGCTCCGAGCACCCGCTCCTCGAGCTCCTCCACGCAGCCGAAGCTGCGCCCGGGCAGCCGCGGGCAGGCCGTGCGCACCCTGCAGAGCAAGCTCAACCAGCGCGGCGCCAGCATCGCCGTGGACGGCGTGTTCGGCCGCGCCACCGAGTCTGCAGTCCGCTCCCTGCAGTCCGCCGCCGGCATCGGCGTGGACGCCGTTGTGGGTCCCAAGACGTGGCGGGCGCTCGATGGCAACGCCCGCATCGGCGGCGGGTCCACCTCGACCCCCCGCACCCCGAGCGCGTCCGGGCAGCCCAAGCTGCGCCCGGGCAGCCGCGGGGATGCCGTGCGCACCCTGCAGAGCAAGCTCAACCAGCGCGGCGCCAGCATCGCCGTGGACGGCGTATTCGGCCGCGGCACCGCGTCCGCGGTCCGCTCCCTGCAGTCCGCCGCCGGCATCGGCGTGGACGCCGTCGTGGGCCCCGAGACCTGGCGCGCTCTGGACAGCAACACTCGCATCGGCAGCGGCTCCAGCCGGTCGGGCTCCCGCCCGTCCTCGCCGTCGTCCTTCGACGGTCAGGCGATCGTCGCGGCGGCGCGCAACCTCATCGGCTCCCGCTACACCTGGGGTGGCACGACCCCCGGCGGCGGTATGGACTGCTCCGGGATGGTGTACCGCGCGTACAACGACGCCGGTTTCTCCATTCCCCGCCGGAATGCCAAGGGCTACGCCTTCAACGGCCGGGTGATCCCCAAGTCCGAGGCGCAGGCCGGAGACCTCGTGGTCTTCTCCGGCAACGACTACGGGCATATCGGGATCTATGTCAGCGGCAACACCTTCATCGACTCGGCCCCGCTGATGAACGGCGTGTCCGAGCGTCAGATCTGGAACGAGCCGCACTTCTTCGTCACCTACCGCTGAGTTTCGCCTCCGGCCCGCCTGCGCGGCTGATACACCGGAGACACCACAGACCACGGCGACCTGCTCGACGCTGACGCGTCACCGGGAAGGAGCAGGACGACGTGGAGGGCCCGGTCGGCACCGCCGACCGGGCCCTCATGCATCCCCGGGACGGGACGTCCGGCCACCCGCGGCGTGGCAGACTGGATGCACCCGTCCGATCTCAGATCCCAGGAGAGTCCGATGCCTGATCCGATCGCCCTCGTTCCCCTCCCCCGCTCCGTCGTCTGGTCCGAGGGCGTCTGGGAGACCTCCGACCCCTGGGCGGAGCTGTCGGTGGGTGTGAACGAGGATCTAGCGCCGGCGGAGTACAGCCTGTCGATCTCCCCGCGGGGTGCTGCGCTGAGCGCGGGCAGCGAGGCGGCGCTGGCCGATGGCCGCAACACCTTCGCGCAGATCGTCGCGGACGCCCATGGCTCGATCCCCTGCGTGACCATCTCGGACCAGCCGAAGCACGCCTGGCGCGGCATGCACCTGGATGTCTCGCGCCACTTCATGGCGATCCCTGAGATCGAGAAGATGATCGACGCGATGGCGCTGCACCGCCTGAACGTCCTGCACCTGCATCTGACCGATGACCAGGGCTGGCGGGTCGAGATCAAGGGCTACCCGCGGCTGACCGAGGTGGGCGGCTGGCGCGAGCAGACCCTCGTCGGCCATATGAGCGAGGACGAGGACAGCTGGGAGTTCGACGGGATTCGTCATGGCGGCTTCTACACCCAGCAGGAGCTGAAGGATCTCGTGGAGTACGCCCGCCGCCGCGGCGTGATGATCGTGCCGGAGGTGGATCTACCGGGCCATATGCAGGCCGCGATCGCCGCCTACCCGGAGCTGGGGAACGTCCCGGAGCGTCAGGTGGGGGTGCGCGAGGTCTGGGGCATCTCCGATCACGTGCTCGGGGTCTCTGATCAGGTCTTCGACTTCCTGCGGGATGTGCTCACGCAGGTCAGCGAGATCTTTCCCGCCCCGTACTTCCATATCGGCGGCGATGAGTGCCCGCGCGTGGAGTGGGAGCGGTCCAGCGAGGCCCGTGCCCGCATGAACGAGTGGGGCATGACCCGAGTCTCCGAGATCCAGGGGCGCTTCACCCAGTTCGCCACCGATGTGCTGCGCGAGCAGGGCAAGAAGGTCATCGCCTGGGACGAGGTGCTGGATTCCCCGCTGCCGGACGGCATCGTCATCATGAACTGGCGTCACGGCAACGGCCTGAAGACCTCCACCGAGCGCGGTTTCCAGACCATCATCGCCAACAATGAGCACCTGTACCTGGACCACTACCAGGCGGATCCGGAGGGTGAACCGCTGGCGATCGGCGGGCTGACCACGCTCAAGGACATCTACACCACGGACTTCGCGCCCCAGCCGCTGAGCGATGATGAGCAGAAGCTCGTGCTGGGCCTGCAGGGTCAGCTGTGGAGCGAATACCTGCCCACGGCGGAGGATGTCCAGTACATGGCGTTCCCGCGCATGTGTGCGGTGGCGGAGCGAGCCTGGGGTTCCCCGCAGCAGAGCTACGAGGAGTTCCTTGAGCGGCTGCGTGCCCACCTGCCGCGCCTGGATGCCTTCGGCATCCGGTACCGCCCGCTGGACTGAGATGAGCTCCTCGCATCGGGACGCCCACCCCTATGGGCGATCCGCCGACGATGTTCGGCGTCGTGACCAGCGTCTGCGCCGCACTCGGCGGCTGCGGGTGACGCAGCTGGTGGTGTTCTCCGCGCTCGCGATCGCCCTGGTGCTCGTGGGGGTCTACGCCTTCGGCGAGTTCCGCCGCCCCGCCGAGGACCCGGGCGAGATCGCGGTGGGCGCCTCCCCCACCGCTGAGGATTCCGCGCTGGTGTGCCCCCAGGAGGGTGACACCCCGGCGGATCCCGCTGACGTGACGGTGCGGGTCCTCAACGGCACGAGCCGCTCCGGACTCGCCGGCTCGGTCACCGAGGAGCTCGGCGAGCGCGGCTTCGCGACCGATAAGCCCGGGAACACCGGCAGCGCCTCCGGGGCGGTGACCATCGTGCACGGCCCCGAGGGGTACCTCGCGGCAGCGGCGGTGGCCGCCCAGTTCCGGGCCGGTGATGTGACCCCGGAGCTCAAGCTCGATGAGAAGGCCGAGGGCACGACGGTGGAGGTCCTGCTGGGAGATGGCTACCGGGAGCTGGCCGCGGCGAAGAAGGCCGCTGCCGCGCTCAAGGAGCCGGTCGCGATCCCCGAGGGCTGCTGAGCCCGGCTCGATCCCCCGCGTCGGCGCAGTCCCCGTCTCGGGTCAGTCTTCCCAGTCGCGGCGGTCGGTCTCCATCCGCACGCCGATCGCCAGCGACACCGCCCCGCCGAACACCAGCAGCATGACGATGGTGCCGAACAGGCGGGCGGTGCCCGGGGCGGAGGGCAGCAGGCCCACCAGCAGACTGTTGATGCCGGAGACCTCCGAACCGGAACTCTCGCTGCCCAGCAGCTCGGGATCCACATCCACCACCAGCGAGGCGCTCACCGGGATCTCTGCGCTGTCCCGCACCAGATAGGTGATGGGGGTGGTGCGACCGGTGAACCCCTCGGCCGGCTCGAAGGTCACCGCACCGTTCGGCGACACCGTGAACACCCCTTCGCCGGGGATGACCAGGCGCTGCCCGGCACCGTCGTCGAGCTCGGCGATGTTGGTGGCTGCGAGCGAGGCGATCTGCACGGTCTGCGGCTGCAGCGGCTGCGCGCTCGAGCCCGCGGTGTCGTTGCTGAGCACATCCACGGTGACCGGCGCCCCGGGCGCGGTCCGACCTTCGTCATCGCGCAGCGTCGCGACCACATCGGTGAAGATCACCTGTGCTTCGGCGCGCACGGGGTTCGCGGCATACACGCCGCTGGCCAGGATCCCCACCCGATGCGTGGGCCCGACGACCCCGGGCTCGGGGATCATCCGCAGCGCCCGGCCCTCGATGTCGATCTGCCAGGTGCCCTCTCCGTCGATGTGCAGCTCCCGGCCGCCCTCGGCGATCGCGGCGCCATCGGGGAGGTTTTCCCGGTCGAAGTGGAAAGAGTCGGTGCGCACATCACGCACTCCCGAGGAGAGGTCGAAGGTGACCTCCTCACCGGGTGCAGCGGCCTGGGTGCGGTCCATGAGCACGGGGTAGGCGGTGCTCAGCAGGGCGATGGCGGAGCTGTTGCCCTCCTCGTCGGCGCCGACGATCCCCATCGGCGCGGTGGCGCGCACGTTCTCGTCCAGGGGGGTGAAGCGGACGGTGGCCTCCTTGCGGTCCAGCTCCCAGGTGCCCTCCGCGTCGACCTGCACGCGGGTGCCATCATCGTTCATCTGCGTGACGGTCGGGCCACCGAGAGGCTGCAGGCGCAGCGTGCTGGGGTCCACGTGCTGCTGCGCTTGGCCGACGACGAACAGGATGTCCTCTCCGAAGGGGGCGGACCAGTGCAGATCGGAGATGATCGGGACGGTGAGGGTGACGCGGCCGGCGGCACGCGGGACCCCGTCGGCGTCCTCCACGATGTAGCGGATGGGGTCCGGCTGGCGACCCGGCCCGGGGGTGAAGGGGGTGTGGTTGATGGTCGTGCCGTCCTCGGAGAGCTGCCAGATGCCCTGGTCGGGGACGATCGCGCGGCTGCCGTCGGACTGCACGGTGGAACCGGCCGGCAGGCCCTCGAGCTCAAGCCGCACCGCTCCGCCCGGCGGCACGTCGATGTCCAGGTCGATCGCGGTCGGGGCGTCCGCGGCGCCGCGCGAGGCGACCTCGGTCAGCTCCAGCAGCTCGGGGGTGAGGGTGCCCGGCAGGGAGCGGCTGCCGTGGACCGAGCCGATGGTCAGGGCGATCGGGGTGCTGGGGTTCGTGCCGTCCTGTTCCGGGGTGAAGATCAGCTCATGGCCCTGCACGCTCCAGGTGCCCTCCCCGCCGATGGCCAGGGTGGTGGCGTCATCGCCGAGCGTCATGAGCTCCCGGGTGGGGGCGTCGAGCTCAGCGGGGATGGTCAGCTGGGCGGTATCCGCATCGAGGTCCTCCGCCGCGTCGTCAGTGACCAGGGACAGCAGGGGGATGCGGGTGACTGCGCCGGGGGTCATGGCCACGGTCTCCGCCGCGAGCGGCAGCTCGAACGGCCCATCCTCGCCCAGGGCGGAGGCAGGCAGGGCGGTGACCGCCGCGAGCATCAGCACCGCCAGCGCCGCGGCGACCCGGTGCATGCGGTCCACAACGCGCACGCGGGCGGTGGAACGCACGCGCGCGAGGGGTCGCGGAGTCTGCTCAGGCACCCGGTCAGCCTAGCCGCCGCGCCGGGACCCGGCGGGGTCCGTACAGTGGGGCGCATGGACGCCACTGCTCCCGTTTCCGCCCCGCCGAGCCCTCCGCCGGCCACCGATCTGGATGTCTCCGCGCTGCCGGACTTCGCCGACGTGCTGGATCTGCTGACCGATCACCTCGCAGCGTGGATGCCGCTGCAGCGCTGGTACGCCCACAAGGGGGCCGGTGCGCCGACGGTTCAGGTGGCGGGCTGGGCCCCGCTGCGCGTCGCCCCCGATCACCTCGTCATCGAGCTGGTGGTCGAGGTGCGCTTCGAGGGCGGGTCCAGCGCGCTCTACCAGGTGCCGCTCGTGCTGCGGCATCCCGATGCACCGGCCCCGCCGCGGGAGGACGGCTCCGAGGTGGGAGTCATCGCCGTGCCCGGGGGCCCGCTGCGCGCCGATGATGCCTGCCGGGACACGGACGGCCGCGCAGCGCTGGTGGCGCCGCTGGTCGGCGGCGAGGGGGCGCTGGGGCCGGGTCTGTCGCTGGCCGTACATCGCACGGACCCGTCGGCCCCGCTGCCGCTCGGACGGCGCATGCGCTCGCGTCTGCTGGCCGGAGAGCAGTCCAACTCCTCGATGATCGTGGAGACCGACGGGGCATCGCCGCTGATCGTCAAGCTGTTCCGGGTGCTGCAGGATGGGGAGAATCCCGATGTGTTGCTGCAGGGGGCGCTCAGTGCGGTGGGCAGCACGCGGGTGCCCGCGATGTTGGGCTCGGCGACACTGCGCCACGGGCAGCTGCGCACCCATGCGCTGTTCGCCCAGGAGTTCCTGCCAGGGGTGGAGGATGCCTGGCGCGTGGCGCTGCAGCTGGCCCAGACGGGCGAGGACTTCACCGGCCCGGCCCGAGAGCTGGGGCGCACGGTCGCCGAGGTGCATCACGATCTGGCCCACGTGCTGGGCACGGCGGAGTCGGGGGCCGAGGATGTCAGCAACATGCTCGCCCAGATGCGTGAGCGCCTCGAGACGGTGGCCGCGGAGGTGCCGCAGGTCGCGGAGCATCGCGCGGCGCTCGAGGCCCTGCTGCAGGATGCGGCGGAAGCGAACTGGCCGTCGATGCAGCGCATCCACGGTGATCTGCACCTGGGGCAGGTGCTGCAGGTGCCGGGCCGCGGCTGGGTGCTGCTGGACTTCGAGGGTGAGCCGCTGCGGCCCCTCACCCAGCGGAACCTGCCCGACACGCCGCTGCGGGACATCGCCGGCATGCTGCGCAGCCTGGACTATGTGGCCGGGGCGGTCGCGCTCGACCACGGCACGGATGCCACAGCGTGGGCGCAGGCCGCCCGCGAGGCGTTCCTCGAGGGCTATGTGACCGGTGCCGACCCCGCGGCCCGGCAGGAGCAGACCTCGCTGCTGGTGCTGCTGGCGGCGCTCGAGGCGGACAAGGCGGTGTACGAGGCGCTGTACGAGTCACGGAACCGGCCGGACTGGCTGCCGATCCCGCTGGGGGCGCTCGAGCGGATCAGCGCACGAGCCGCGGAGGCGGGGTCAGCGGACTGATCGCGCTGACGGGGCTGGTGGTCGTCGGCACCGCGAGGGAGCCGGGCAGGAACGGGGCGCTCACCGCGCGCAGCAGCACCCGCACCCCCACCTGGACCTCCAGCAGGTCCCCGTCGATGCTGGTCCAGGTCGCGCCGCGTACCCCGACCGCGTCCTGAGAGGACCGGTGGTCCATGGCGTGGGCGTCGGCGAACCGTGCGACTGCGCCGAGCAGCTCATCGGTCACGTGCTCGCCGGGTTCGGGGTCGCCCTCGGCGGCCAGCAGGGCGCTGACGTGGCAGTGGGTCTGCAGTCCGTGCCAGGAGCCGCCGGAGGGGCGGTCGCGCTCGGGCTGGTGATCGACGAAACGGTGCAGGGCGGGCTGGACGTCGAGCAGCACCTCGGCGACGTCGGCGAGCAGATCGCGGATACGCGCGTGGGTCTCATCCTGCGTGGGGATGGTGTCCTCAGTGACGTCGGCATCCTCGGTGCGGCGGGGAAGAGCTGTCACAGCCTGGCTCCTTCCGCCCTCGACCGCGAGGGTCGCACCGTCCTTCGTGACCGTGGGACCAGCACGGTCGGCGACCAGGCTAACGAGCTCGGTGGATGCTGCCGATGGGGAGAACTCCCCATCGGCCCCACGTCCCGGTGGGGCAAGGCCCGACGGTGGGGCCCGCTCACTCGGGGACGGGCACGAACTTCACCGGCGCCACCTGCGAGTAGCGGTCCTGGGCGATCGAGACCACGCCCACGCCGCCGATGAACGGCGCCAGGGCCTGCGGGTTCTTGCCGGGGTTGGCGAGGATGACCTGGAAGCCGAAGTGGCGGAAGGACTCCATGGCGGCGGTGATGAACTTCCCGGCGCCCTTGGAGAAGGCCTCGTCGATGATGATCGGGGCGTAGCGCGGGACCTCCTGGCCGGTGCCGGCCAACTGGTAGCGCAGCGCCGCGGCGAGGCAGAAGGTGGTCAGGCGTTCGTTCTGGCCACCCGAGAGCGGGCCACCGGATTCGTGGGCGTGGACCACGGCGCCGGTCTCGTCGACCTCCTCGGCGTGGAAGTGGACGTGGCGGCGCACATCGAGGATGACGCGGGAGACCTGGTCCTCGCGGGTACGGGCCGCGCCGATGAGATCCATGAGGTGGCGCAGGGACACGAAGCGCTGCTCGGCCAGCTCCCGGTCGCGGGAGATGTCGTTCAGCGCGGTGTCCGCGACGGCCGCCTCGAGGGCCTGCTTGAACTCGTCCAACGCCGCAAGGTGCACGGGCCGCATGGACAGCTGCAGGTAGCGTCCAGCGTGGAACTCCACCTGGGCGAGCAGGGCGTTGATGCGCTGCAGGCGCTTCTTGATCTCGGCGGGCTCGCGGGCGATCGCGGTGGCGAGCGCCTGCACATCCCCCAGGGTGTTGCCGGTGAAGAACTCGAAGAAGCGGTCCTCAACCTCCGGCAGCTTCTCCTCCTCGATGCGCTGCAGGATCGACAGGTAGTCCCCGGCGGCATCCAGGGTGGGGGTGGTGTCCCCCGCCTGGGCGGGCCAGCGGCGGGAGAACTCCCGCATGGCGGTGCGCATGTCTTCCTCGGCACGGGAGGTCCGACGGGTGAGGTCCATCAGCTCGGCATCCAGCGTGGCGGAGGCGTCCTTGGTGACCTGGTCGATGGTGCCGAGCACGAGGGTGGGGGCGATCGCGGCGAAACGTTCGGCGAGCTCCTCCTCCACCTCGGGGGCGAGCTCGGAGTCGGCCACGCGCTCGCGGGCTGCGGCCAGGCGCTCCTCGGCACGCTCGGCCTGTTCGCCGAGCTTGCCAGCGGAGCGCACCACCTCCAGCAGCTCTTCGTCGCTCTCGGCGATCGAGCGCTCGACGTCCTCAATCTGGCGGGCCAGCTCGGTCAGCGCTGCGGAGCCGTCCTCGGCGGCGCGCACCATGTCGCGCAGGTTCGCGATGCGCCGCGCCACCGAGGCGGCATCGATGTCATCCCACGTGACGGTGCTAATGCCCTGCAGGGCGTAGAGGCGCTCGCGGCGCCGCTGACGCTCGGTCTCGACGTCCTTGCGACGGGCCTGGGCCTCGAACAGGGCCTGCTCAGCGCGGGTACGCTCCTGCTCGAACACGGTGCGCTTGGCACGATTGTCGAAGCCCAGCACCCACTGGGAGCGGTCGTTGATGCGGTTGTCGGCGTTCTTCTCGTGCCGGGAGGCGGAGTGCTTGATCTGCCCGGAGCGCAGCACGGCGCGGGTGAGGGAGGTGAACTCCTCGAGGCTCTCCGCGCACGTGTAGTCCATGCGGGAAGCGATCTCCCCGGTCAGCCAGGCGTGGAACTCTCCGTCCTTGACCTCGAGCTTCGCGGCCAGGGAGCGGGGGTCCACGGACTTGGCGGGGCGGCGCAGGTCGGTGTTGATGCGGTTGTAGGAGATGCGCCGACGCAGCTTGGTGCGGTCGATGACCTGCGCGACCTGCCGGTACACACGGTCGGGCACGAGGATCGACCGGGCGAGCCCCCGCAGCGCCTGCTCGGCGGCGGCGGTCCACTCCTCCTCCCCGGAGCGGACCTGCAGCAGTTCGGCGGCGAAGGGCAGCTCGGTCGGGGCGATACCCACTTCGGCGGCGATGTGGTCGCGCAGCGCCACGTCCTCGCTATGGAGGTTGGAGGCACGGCGGGTGAGGGAGGCGAGCTCCTCGCGGGTGCGTGCCAGGCGGGCCTCAAGCTCACGCACGGCAGCTTCGGCCTCCCAGCGGGAGGCATCGGAGCCCTTCTCCTCGGTCTCGAGGGTCTCCCGCAGGGCGGCGACTTCCCGTTGGAGGGCCAGGAACATGTCCTCACCGGCGGGGGTGCGCAGCTCCACGGTGGCCAGCTGGGCAGAGAACTCGGTGGCGCGCTCGCGGCGGCGCTCGCGCTCCACCTCCAGGCCCGCGATCTGCTGCTTCCAGTCGTCGATCTCACCGCCGCCGGCGCGGCGGCGCTGCTCCTTGAGCTGGGCGAGGTCCGCGCGGGCCTCGTTGACGTCCTGGGTGAGGCGGCGCTGCTGGGCGCTCAGGCGGTCGCGCTCGAGCTGGAGCCGCTCGGTCTCCTCCCCCAGCAGGCGCACGAGGTGCTGGGCGGCGAATACGTCGATGTCTTCGCGGCGGTCCACGAGCTCGCCGCCGCGTTCGCGCATGGCCTTCCAGTCGTCGTGGTCGCGGCGCAGTCCGCGCAGCAGGTCGCGCTGCTCCCGGGCGGTGACGAGGGCTTCGTGGACCTCGGAGAGGTTGTGGAAGTTCGCGAGGGCCTGGTCGGCCAGCTCGAAGGTGCGCGGCTGGTCGAGCATGTAGTCGCGCAGCAGGGCGTTGATGTCCCCGAGCTCCTTGGCGGACTGGATCTTGTGCAGCAGCCCGAGGGCCTTCTCGTCGGGGATCCCGAGCACCTGGCAGAACGCGGCCCGGTACTCCCGGAACTGCCGGAAGGTCTCGGTGCCGGGGTGCGCGGCCTCCAGGGCCTTGCCTTCGATCTGGGTGGAGACGAAGGGGCGCAGGTCGGTGACGTCCAGCGGGGTGCGGGAGATGACGTACAGGGAGCGCACATCGGAGTCGGCGGCATGCCCGGCGTGCAGCAGCAGCAGGCGGGACAGCTGCACGGTGCCGCCCTGGCCGTCGCCATAGCGCAGGGTGATGACCGACAGGGTGGTCTTCTCCCGCAGCACCTCCTGGCTGAACTCGCCGGTGGCGGGGTCGTAGTGCATGGCCCAGGCGCCGCGCACGTAGCTCGCGACGGTGCGGCGGTACTTCGAGCGCTGGGGGCCGGCGTCGGAGGCGGCGGCATTGAACTGGAGGGTGCGCGGCGGGGTCAGCAGCGCGCTGATGGCATCGAGCAGGGTGGACTTGCCGGTGCCGGGGCCGCCGGTGAGGAAGAAACCCTTGGTGGAGATGTCCAGGTCATGCGTGCCGTGGAAGGTGCCCCAGTTGGAGACCTGCACATGGGTCAGCCGCCACTGGCCGGGGTGCGGATGATCGGGGTCCGTGACGGCGGGGGCATCGGATCCCTGCTCCGGGGCGGTCATACCGGGCAGGTCGAGGGTGCTCGCGTCGTTTTCCACCCCGACAGGGTACCGGGATCAGCTCAGCCGCACCCACGGCGCCCCACCCGTCTCACGCACCCCAGCGGCCGCGCCCGAACATCCGGCGACTCATCATCTCACGCGCCCAGCGCGGGTAGAGGATTCCCGGGATCCGGATCATCGGCAGGAAGACGGTGACAACCCACGGGACCACCGTGAGCAGGAGGATGGCACCGCCGATGAGCCGCAGCACCGGGGTCTCGACCGGTGCCGTCATCAGTGCGAGCGCGAAAGCGGTCACCGCGACGAGCGGGAGCCCGAGCAGCACGAGCCGCTCCAGCTGCCAATTCTCCGCGTGGGGACTCATCCAGAACCGCAGCACGCCGACGCGGGTCAGGATCGTGAGCACCAGGGTGACGAGACAGACAGCCATAGCCACGAGCGATCCGATGGGGCTCTCAAACATGGGGCGAGTATGTCATCGGCCGATGGGGACTCCTCCCCATTGCACCCCCTCCGTCTCCTCGGCGAGGATCAGGCCCACACCACATTCCGCGCGAGATCAGATCCCCGCGCTGCCGAATCACGGGGAGTTGACCACACGATGACGTTCTACGGAATGGACACCGCGAGGGGTCAGAGGTAAGCCGCCCGGGTCACAGGCACGTCGTACGCATCCAAAAAATCGAGTCGGACGCATTTGCGGCGACCCGAAGCAAAGCTAGTAAGCTCTGCGTTCAATAACTGCAGCAATAAGGGGATCGGGTAAACATATGTGACGTCGGCGATTGAACATGGGCGCGATGGAATCCTGGGGAGATGTACACATCGGCGTCATGTCGGCTAACAACTCACCAGGCCGCAAGAATGCTCGACTGCGCGTGATGGCGCCCCAGGGCTCGCAGACCGTCCGCGTCGCCCTCGCCGACGGGCACGAAGTTGTGATCGGCGGCGCGGATCACGACCTGCTCAGCCCAGGAGCCGTCGTGGGTGAAGCCGGGCTGGGTCTGGTCCGGGCAGATCTGGGCGGCGCCCTGGCGGCACCAGCGGCAGCGCCCGCATCCCTCGACGAAGGGGGTGGTTACCCGGTCCCCGACCCGCACCGCCCGGACGCCCTCCCCGAGCGCGGCGACGCGGCCGACCATCTCGTGCCCGGGCACGCGCGGGAGCGTCACCGAGTCGTCATGACCGGCGAAGGCGTGATGGTCCGAGCGGCACAGCCCCGTCGCCTCCACGTCCAGCACCACGCCGCCCGGCGGGGCCGACGGGGCGGAGAGGTCGCGGACCTCAGGACGGCGCCCGAACTTCTCGATGACGACGACGCGCATGGTGACAAGTGTGTCAGGCTCAGGCTGCGCCCACCTGCTGATCTCCTCCCGCTCGTGCCTCGCAGCACGTCGATCAGGCTCCGCCCACCCGCTGATCTCCTCCCGCTCGTCCCTCGCAGCACGTCGATCAGCCTTCGACACGCCCCTTGCGCCAGTAGCCCATGAAGCTCACCTGCTTGCGGTCCACGCCGAGCTCCTTGACCAGGTGGCGGCGCAGGGTGGTGATCACCCCGGCCTCCCCGGCGAGCCACGCGTAGAAGGGGCCGTGCCCCTCGGTGGTCTCCCACAGGATCGTCTGGTCGATGTCGACCTCCTCGAACTCGCCCGGCTCGGCGGGCACGCCGACGGAGCAGTCCTGGCACAGCTCCGGCCGCTCATCCAGGAGGCGCCGCACCGCCGGGTCCAGCAGCGTGCCGTGCGGGGCGTCGCCGCGGGCGAGCCAGGTCAGCTCCACGTCGGAGCGGGAGAGGACGCGCTGCTCGTCCCGGGCGTCGGGCACCTCGATGAAGGCGTGGCCGGTGAAGCCGGCGGGGAGCGTCTCGAGGATTGCGCAGATCGCGGGCAGGGCCGTCTCGTCCCCGGCCAGCAGCAGGCGCCGGGCGGTGCCAGGACGGAACTCGATCCCGCCGTAGTCGGGGCCGACGAGGCGGCGGTTCGGGCCGAGCATCGTGATCGTGTCACCCACCTCGGCGGCGGCCGCCCAGCGCGCCGCGACCCCGGAGCCGGGGACGACGGGCTCCTCGAGGTGCAGGACCATGTCGATGTCCAGCTCGGGGTCCTCCCCCAGGTTCCCGGGATGGCCCGCGCCGCGCATCTCGCGGATCGAGTAGGTGCGCATCCAGCCGCGCTCGGCGGTGTCGACCTGCAGCCAGTCGCGGTACCAGCCCGCGAAGGCGTCGGGGTCGGAGACGGCGTCGGGGCGCAGCGCGGCGAAGTGGTCCACGCTCGCCTCGGGGCCCGGGATGATCAGCTTGATGCGCAGGTCCAGCAGCGGCCCGCCCACGCCGAGGTGGCGCAGCTCGGGGCTGGTCAGGGTCAGGCGCACGAGGTTCTCGCCCACCATGGTGCGGGCGCCGACCGTGAGGGTGAAGGCGAGCTGCGGGCTCCCCTCGAGCGCGGGGACCAGCACGGGCTCCTCCGAGACGCGGGCGGCGGTGCGGTGCTGGTCGGTGGCGACGGGCATGGGGTCCTCCTCGGACTCGTCGGAAATGCCGGGTGCGGTCCCGGCGTCGGCCTGGCGTGCGGATTCGGGGTCGGTGCCGTCGGCGCCCCGGGAGGCGACGGCGTGGGGGGCGGTCTCCCGACCCAGCGGCAGCACCATCGGGGTGCCGGTGACCGGGTCGGGGGCGATCAGGGCGTTGAGGGCGAAGACCTCCTTGACCATGGCCGAGGTGATCACGTCGGACGGGGCGCCCTGGCAGTGGACGGCGCCGCGGTGCACGGCGACGAGATGGTCGGCGTAGCGGGCGGCGAGCTGGAGGTCGTGCAGCACGATCGCGACGGTGGTGCCGCGGGTGCGGTTCAGCTCGCTGACCACGTCGAGCACCTCGAGCTGGTGGGTGACGTCGAGATAGGTGGTCGGCTCGTCCAGCAGCAGCACCTCGGTGCGCTGTGCGAGGGCCATGGCGATCCACACCCGCTGACGCTGCCCGCCGGAGAGCTCGTCGAGCAGACGGTCCGCGAGCTCGTCGGTGCGGGTGAGGGCCAGCGCCTCGGCGACCGCCTGCTCGTCCTCGTCGTTCCACTGCGGGAACAGGCCCTGGTGCGGGTAGCGGCCGCGGGTGACCAGCTCGCGCACGGTCACGCCGTCGGGCGCGAGCGGGGACTGCGGCAGCAGGCCGAGCCGGCGGGCGAGCTCCTTGCCGCGCAGGGAGTGGATGTCGGCGCCGTCCAGCAGCACTGACCCCTGACGGGGCGGCAGCAGGCGCGACAGGCCCCGCAGCATCGTCGACTTCCCCGAGCCGTTCGCGCCGACGATCATCGTCACCTTCCCCTCGGGGAGGGTCAGGTCGAGGTCCTCGACGACGACGCGTCGCTCGTAGGCGAGCTGCAGGTTCCGGGCGGTCAGCTGGGCCACGGGATCACCTTCCACTTCCGGAGGTCTTCGAGCGCACGAGCATCCACAGCAGGAACGGCGCCCCGAGCGCTCCGGTGATGACGCCGGCCGGCATCTCGTGCCGGCCGAAGAGGTTCTGGCCCGCGACGTCGGCCGCGAGCACGAGCACGGCGCCGAGCAGCGCCGCGAGGAGGAAGCTGGGCCGTCCCGCGATCATCCGCGCGAGAGGTCCCGCGAGGAAGGCGACGAAGGCGAGCGGGCCGGCGACCGCGACGGTGAAGGAGCTCAGCAGCACCCCCACGATCACCAGCGCGATGCGGGTGGCGGGCACGGGCAGGCCGAGGCTGGTGGCGGTCTCGTCCCCCAGCTGCAGGATCCGCAGCCGGCCCACCAGCGCGGCGAGAAGCGGCACGAGGACCACCAGCGAGGCGGCGAGCACGGCGGCGCGCGGCCAGGTGGAGCCGGCGACGGAGCCGACCAGCCAGTGCATCGCATCGCCCGCCCGCTGGGACTCCATTCGGCTGAGCAGGTACTGGATCAGCGCGGTGAAGCCGGCGGCGACCCCGAGGCCCACCAGCACGAAGCGGTCGTCGACCGCACCGGCGCCGCCGGCCCCCGGACCGCCGGGCCGGTGCGCCCGCGCCACCCACAGCACCAGCAGCGCGGTACCGAGGCCGCCCAGCAGAGTCCACCAGAACAGGGCCATGCCCTGGGCATCCAGCACGGCCATCGCCAGCACTGCGGCAGCGGAGGAGCCGAGGGTCACGCCGATCACGTCGGGGCTGGCCAGGGGGTTGCGCAGCAGGGTCTGGAAGACGGTGCCGGACAGGCCCAGCGCCGCCCCGGCGAGCGCGCCGACGACGGCGGCGGGCAGACGGTCGTCCATCACGATGAAGGAGACGCCGGGGATCTGCTCGCCGAGCACGGCCCGCACGGCGAGGTCTGCGTAGACGAAGGGGGTGCCCAGCAGCACCCGGGCGGTGAGGAGGCCCGCCACGGCCAGGACCAGCAGCAGCGGGAGGAGGAGGCGGCGCGAGGTCACAGGGCCACCCGCTTCCGGGTCCGGATCAGCACGAGGAAGACGGGCACGCCGAGCAGCGCGGTCATCACGCCCACCTGCACCTCGGCGGGCGGGGCGATGACGCGGCCGACCACGTCGGCCAGCAGCAGCACCACGGGGCCGAGCAGCAGCGAGAGCGGCAGCAGGCGGCGGTGGTCCGAGCCGACGAGCAGGCGCACCGCGTGCGGGACCACGAGGCCGAGGAAGCCGACCGGTCCGGCGAGGGAGACCGCCGCCCCGACCAGCAGCACGATGCCGACGCCGAGCACGACCCGGGTGCGGCCCACGTGGACGCCGAGCCCGGCGGCGGCGTCGTCGCCGAGGGCGAGGGCGTTCAGGGACGGGGCGGCGCCGAGCACGATCAGGGCCCCGATCAGGAGGGCGGGCGCGACGGCCGCGAGGTCCCCGAGGTCGCGGGCGCCGAGGGTGCCCACCTGCCACAGCCGCATCCTGTCCAGCGCCCCCTGGTCGAGGATCACGAGGGCGTGGACGAGGGAGCCGAGGCCTGCGGTGACGGCGGCGCCGGCGATCGCGAGGGTGACCGGGGTGGCGCCGGTGCGGCTCGCGGCGGCCAGGGCGTAGACGAGCACGGCCGCGAGGGCCGCGCCCATGAAGCCCGCCGCCATGAACTGGGTGACGCCCGAGAAGGAGAAGAGGTAGACGCCGGTGGCCACGGCCGCGGCCGCGCCGGAGTTCAGTCCGAGGATCCCGGGATCAGCCAGCGGGTTGCGGGTCATGCCCTGAAGCCCCGCGCCGGCGAGCGCCAGGGCCACGCCGACGGCGAGCCCGGCGAGGGTGCGCTGCAGGCGGCTGGCGAGGACCACGTGATCGGCGCTGCCCGGGTCGAAAGCGAGCGCGGCCTCCCAGGCCGCGTCGAGGGGGACGGTGCGGGCGCCCACCAGCAGGGAGAGCACACACGTGACCGCCAGGGCCACGAGGGCCCCGGCGGTCGCGAGCAGGGTGGGCCGGGCGGTCACCGCTCAGGCCTGGGCCGTCTGCGCGGCCTCGATCACAGAGGGGACCACGTTCTCGAGCGCCCAGGGCAGGCTCAGCACGCTCGCCGCGGAGTTCGAGAGGGTCTGGTGGTCGTCGGGGGTGAGGACGAGGGCGCTGCTGGCGACCGCGGGGATTTGGGCGAACAGCGGATCGTCCTGGAAGGTCTCGACGGTGTCGCTGGCGGCGGCCCAGGTGTACAGGACGTCGGAGACGAGCTCGTCGCCGCGCTCGGCGGACCAGTCGAAGTAGAAGGTGTTCTCGTCGGCGGTGTTCTCGGTGACGACCTCGGCCTGGGTCATGCCGAGCGCGGTGAAGAAGCGCGGGCGGGTGTCGTCGCCGGAGTAGATCGAGATGGTGTGGTCCGTGGTGGACAGGCTCGCGGCGATGAAGGTCGACCCGGCCACGGCCGGGTTCTCCTCGCCGACGGCGGCGAGGTCGGCGGTGAGCTGCTCGGCGAGCTCGGCGGCGGCGTCGCTGCGGCCGGTGGCGGTGCCGACGGCGGTCAGCACCTCCTCCCAGGAGGCGGTGTAGTTCGCGGCGAGCGGGCCGATGGTGGGGGCGATCTTGCTGAGGGTCGCGTACTCCTCCTCGGTGAGGCCGGAGTAGGCGGCGATGATCAGGTCCGGGGTCAGCGCGGCGATCTCGTCGGTGTTGACGCCGTCGGCCTCGGAGTAGGTGGTCGGGGCGTTCTCGCCGCCCCAGGAGGCGCCGAGCTCCTCGAGCTTCGCGTCAATCCAGTCGGTGGACTGGTTGTCGTTGCCGCCCCACTCGACCAGCGGCAGGCCGACGGGCACGATGTCCAGCGCGAGGACGGTGTCGGCGTTGACCCAGGAGACGGTCGCGATGCGGGTGGGCTCCGCGGCGATCTCGGTGGTGCCGTAGAGATGCTCGACGGTCGCCGGGAAGGCGTCGGCAGCGGCGGAGCTGCCGCCCGCATCGGAGGCGCCGGTGCCGGCGACGTCGCCGCCGCTGCAGGCGGCGAGGGCAGGCAGCGCGAGGGCGGTGAGCACGACGGAGCGGCGCGTGAACGAGCTCGACATGGGGCGATCCTTCTCTCGGTACCCCCGGCCCAGGGGTAAGGCGAGCCTAACCTTATTACGCAACACTCGTGTTACTCAATTGCCGAGAGGGTCGTCGCGGCCTCCGACACGGACCCTCCGGACAAGCGTGCCGGTCACAGCCCCCGCACCCCGACGGGAATGCGTCTCAGATCACCCCGAGGATCAGTCGGTCAAGGCCGCCCCGTCCTCGCTGTCCGCACCCTCCGGATCCTCGGCGTCTCGAGGGTCCTCGAGCCCGTCGACCCCGGCCTGCCGGTACAGCGCGATGAACTCCCGCGCGGTGTCCGGACCGATCATGAGGCGCAGCACCGGGGAGACCTCGTAGTCATCGCCCTGTTCGTCCAGCAGCCCGGCACGCTGGATCTTCGTGATCGAGGCGCGCACCTCCTTGGCGAAGCCGGCTTCGTCGGTGGAGGTGGTGCGGCGGTAGGCGGCCAGCGCCTGCTGGATCTCCGCCTCGGAGACGACGGTGCGCTGGCCGCGGGAGGACTGGGTGAGCAGCATCTGGCGCAACACGAGCAGCAGCACCGAGTCCAGACGGTTCATGCCGGTCAGGCGGCGCAACAGCTTGGGGGCGTCGGGGTCCTCCTCGCTCTGGCGCACGAAAGCGACCTGGGCGTCGTCGTCC
This sequence comes from Brachybacterium sp. UMB0905, assembly GCF_002871795.1. Lineage (GTDB taxonomy): Bacteria > Actinomycetota > Actinomycetes > Actinomycetales > Dermabacteraceae > Brachybacterium. The sequence continues at coordinate 157,337 of NZ_PNHL01000001.1, forward strand.
ACGACGAGCTCGAGGAACAGATCCGCCAGGCGCGCTTCGATCGCGGTGCGGTCGCGCAGCAGCTGGGCGTAGCGCCCGCCGTCCCGTCGGCCGTCCAGGAACGGGCCCTGCAGCAGATGCACGAGCACCCGTCGGGACTCATCCACGAGGGCTGGCTGCGGGATGGAGGCCTCGGGGTCGGTGGTATCGGCGGTGTCCTCGACGGCCTCGGAGGTGGGGGCAGAGCTCATCACGGCCTCATACCTTACCGGCGGGATCGGTGCGGCCGACGGGGCGCACCGCGCAGCAATGTCGCGTCGAATTCCCCACCACGGGCCGACAGATGATGGAATCATCCCTGTAATGTGGATCACTCCGCACCGCTGGTGCGGTCTCTCTACCCCGAGGAGATTGCCGTGAACCTTTCCCGCAACCCGTGGGTCCTGATCATTGTCGTGGTGATCGTGGTCCTGCTCGTGATCGCACTGATCGCCGCGGGCGTCGCCGCGTCGAAGAAGAAGAGGGCCAAGCAGCAGGAGGAGGACCGCCGTCGGGCGGCCCAGATCCGCGAGGAGACCCAGCAGCGGGAGCACCAGATCGCCGAGCGCGACCTGGCCGTGCGGGAGCAGGAGATCGAGGCCGATCGGGCTCGCCTGGACGCCGAGCGCAAGGCCAAGGAGGCCGAGCAGGAGCAGCTGGCGGCGGAGCGTCAGCGCAACGAGGTCGATCGCGAGCGCGCCTCCGTGGATGAGGAGCGCACCGCGCTGCAGGATCGTCGCGCCGAGGCGGATCGTCTGGATCCGGACGGCGCCGACCGCGACCAGCGGTACGAGCAGCACGGCCGTCACGAGCAGCTCGATGAGCACCAGCAGCACGATGGCTACGACCAGCGTGATGGCTACCAGCAGGACGGCCTGGACCATGAGGTCCCCGCTCAGAACCGGGTGGACTCCGATGCACCGCGCGCCGAGGGCCACGGTCGCCATGCCGCCCGTCCCGCGCAGGACAGCCTGACCGGCCACGAGGAGCACGGCCAACGCGGCTCCGTGACCGCGAACGCCGATGAGGGCTTCGGCCGCCCCGGCGACCGCCGCGACCACGACGCCTACCAGCAGGACGGCCTCCAGCAGGATGGCTACCAGCAGGACGGCCTCCAGCAGGATGACCGTCAGCGCGACGGCTACCTGCAGGACGGCGACGGCCACGGCGTCGACGGCAACGAGCCGCGTCGCTGAGCTGACTGATCCGCACCACAGGCGGCCCGGGCACCCCACGGTGTCCGGGCCGTCTGCTGTCCGCGGGCCGTAGGCCCGATGAGCGATATGGGGCCGGTGCGGGACACTGGGCCGATGAGCACGCCGCGCACCCGGATGGATGACCTCACCGTCGAACGCGTCCTGCGGGTGGTGGAGGCGATCCCGCCCGGCCGCGTCGCCGCCTACGGGGAGATCGGAGCGATCGTCGGGGTGGGGCCGCGCCTGGTGGGGCGGATCCTGCGAGAGTGGGGCTCGTCGGTCCCGTGGTGGCGGGTGACGAACCACCAAGGGGATCATCCGCTGCTGGAGCGAGCGCTGCCGCACTGGCGCGCGGAAGGGATCGTCGTCGCACCAAGCGGGCGCGGATGCCGGATGGCGGAGTTCGGCGCGGACCTCACGGCGCTGCGTGAGGCTGCGCGACCGCGCCTGGAGCAGCTTACGGAGCCCTCAGCCCCCGAGTCCGCAGGCCCTCACGCGGCCGGCAGGTCCTCGAGAAAGTAATAGGTGGGCACGAGCGCCGCGTAGTCGGTGCCGTCGAGCTCGTGCCAGGTCACCACTTCGGTGGAGCCCTCGCGGCGCTGCGCATGCTGGGTGGCGAGGAACATCAGGCCGATCACGCTTGCGAGCCCCTGGCTGGCCGGGTGCTCGCGCAGAACCTCGCCGATGCTGGCCTGGCCGCTGCGGCCGCGCACGGCGTTGACGTCCCCGGTGAGGCCGGCGATGTCGATGTCGTTGGTGCGCACAAGATCCTGCAGCACCTCGACGCTGAGGGTGGTGGCGTCATGCACTTCGGCCTCGGCGGGGGCGCCGGGGTCGGTGGGGTCCTTCAGACGGTGCTGGGAGACGGAGGACAGCTGCACGCGCGAGAGGTCCAGCTTCAGGGGGAACGGGGCGCGGGTGGGCACCTCGTCCTTCTGGGCGAGTGCGAGGCCCTGCGCCTCCTGCAGTGCCTCGAGCAGCACCCGGTGCTGGCGGAAGTCCTGGGAGCGGACGAAGCGGGCGAGCGAGCGGTACAGCTCGGTCTTGACGTCCAGCACCTCCTGCGCCGGTTCGTACAGGTCGCTGAAAACATTGGCGAGGCGCTCGCGCTCCTCGCGGCGCAGGGAGCGGGCGAAGTCGCGGTCGAGCAGGCGGTCCACGAGCTCCTGGGCGGTGCGGGTCTGCACCGGGTCGTTGAGCATGCGGAAGAACGCGGTGAAGGTGCGGCCGACGGTGGACTGGCCCAGCAGGTCATCACCGGCCAGGAGCTGCTCGAGGATGTCGCCGCGCGACCCCTCCGGGGAGAGGATCTGCTCGCGCAGGTGCAGGTCCACGGCGCGCAGGTCCTCGCGATACTGCAGGAAGTCGCCGGAGAGCTCGGAGGCGATCTGCAGGATGTCGCGCAGGGTGTCCAGGCTCGCCTCGGTGGAGGGCAGCAGCAGCTCCCCCTCGGCGAGGTCGCGGATCTCCTGCTCGATGCGTTCGCGGCGGCGCTGCAGATCCGCCAGCCGCACATCCCGGTCGGTCTCGGTCTCCTGGGCCAGGCGCTCGAACTGCTGGATCACCAGGGCTAGGCGGGACTCGGTGGTCGTGGGGCGGTGCTCCTGCAGCGAGGCGATGAACTGGATCGCATCGATCGTCGCGGGGGAGGGCTCGAAGGTGGTCTCGGTGCGCTGCGGGTCATCGCGCCGGGTCAGGTAGCCCTCGCGCACCCAGGCATCGACGTACTCCGCGGCGGTGCGGCCGGAGCGCCCCGGCTGCTCACGGGGGTCGCCGGGGTGCTCGGCGTCCGCGTGCTCGGTGCCGGGATGCCCTGCGTCCGCATGCACTGCGTCGGCATGCTCGGCGTCGGTGTCATGCAGAAGCGCCAGGTGGGTGCCCACGCGGGCGACGAGCTCGCTGCGGGGCAGGCGCCGGTCCCCCGCGGGGAACACGGCCTGCAGGATCGCGAGCACGGCCGGGGCCTTGGTTGCCGCGAGCAGACGCCACGTGGAGGCGCGGCGCAGCTGCTCATAGTCCTCCTTGCGCGCGGCGACGGCGTCGCGGCGGCGCGCAGGCGGGCCGGGGTCCAGGGGCGAGGTCACGGGGAGGGAGTCTACCGGCGGCATGAGTTATCCACAGTGGCCCCAGAGGAGAGGCACAGCTCATTACACTCATAACACGCTCATAACACGCATAGGGAAGAAAGATGATATGAGCGTGCCATGAGACGTGGCATGAGAGGCGGGCAGCGTGGAAACCCAGGAGTTGGTCGACGACCTCCGTCGTCGCGGAGTCGAGACCACACGTGTGGAGCTCAAGGCTGCCGCAGGCGGGCTGCCCAAGTCGACGGTTGAGACCCTCAGCGCTTTCGCCAACGCCCGAGGCGGAACTCTCTTGCTTGACATCGACAACGACCTTCGGCCTGTCGACGCAGATGTCGAGGCGCTGCGCGATGCGCTATCACGGATGGCGTCGACAGATCTCGTGCCACCCTTGCGGGGAGAGATCGACATCGAGGTGATCGACGGGAAGCATCGGATCGTCCGGTTCGATGTGCCAGAAGTCCCTCTCGAGGACAAGCCCTGCTATGTCTCGACGCGAGGCCGGTACCACGGCTCCTTCATCCGATCAGGAGAGGGGGATCATCGCCTCACGCGACGGTGAGCTGTTCCCGACGCTCGCAGGCCTCCTCACCTTTGGCCAGTACCCGCAGCAGTTCTTCCCGCAGCTCTTCGTCTCCGTTGTCGTCTATCCGGGGACAGCGGCCGGAGAGCTCGGCCCTTCCGGCGAGCGCTTCCTCGACAACAGGTCGATCGACGGGCCGCTTCCCCTCATGGCTGCTGAGGCGATCTCGGCACTGACCCGCAGCATGACCCGGGCCTCTGTCATGCAGGGTTCTCTCCGGGAAGACCGACTCGAGTACCCCATCGAGGTGGTCCGCGAACTGGTCGTCAACGCCCTTATGCACCGCGACTACTCACCGATGTCTCGCGGAACTCAGGTGCAGGTCGAGCTCTTCGCGGACCGCTTGGTGGTCCGTAGCCCCGGCGGGCTCTACGGGCCCGTCGACCCCGACGACTTCGGCGCCCCCGCCTGACTTAGGACATCGATTCGGGTTTCGCCGTCGTATGGGGGCTCTTCACATTTGAGGGTGTAGGTGGGGTCTGAATCCGCCTGCTTCGAGGAGGCTGCGGGCGATGTAGTGGGTGAGGTTGCGGAAGCCGAGTGCGGAGCCGCGCAGATGCTCGAGACGGCCATTTATCGCTTCGGTGGGGCCGTTGCTGGTGCCGGGCAGGTCGAAGTAGGCCAGGATGTCCTGGATCCGCTGGTTCAACGTCCGGCCGAGCTTGCGCAGCTCGGGCAGCTGGGCAGGGACGCTCTCGCGCAGCGGTGTGATCACGCGCTCCATCGCGAAACGACCCAGCTCACGACTGCTCTCCCGGTATGCGGCCACGAGGTTTTGGTAGCAGACCCAGGTCGCCTCGACCTCGGCGTGCTCGTCCTTTGCGAGGAGCTCATCCAGACGGACTCGCTGGGTGGGGGTGAGCAGCCCGGTGCCGGTCAGCAGCAGCCGGCGCGCAGCATAGAGCGGGTCGGTCTTGCGGCCGCGGCGGCCGGTGAGCTGCTGCTGGATCCGGCGTCGGCAGGTCTCCACGGCATCGCCAGCCAAGCGGATGACATGGAAGGGATCCATCACCGCGATCGCCTGGGGCAGTTCCTCGCTGGTGGCGGTCTTGTAACCGGTGAACCCATCCATGGCCACCACCTCGATCCCGTCACGCCACTGCTGGGGGCGGTCTGCCAGCCAGGTCTTCAGGACCTGTTTCGAACGCCCGGGGACCATGTCCAGCAGGCGGGAGGGTCCGGAGCCCTCGCGGATGGGGGTGAGGTCGATGATCACCGTGACGTAGCGTTCGCCCCGGCCGGTGTGGCGCCACACGTGCTCGTCCACGCCGATCACCCGCACTCCCTCGAAGCGGGCAGGGTCGCTGATCAACAGCCGGTAGCCCTCCTCGAGCACAGCCTGGTTCGCGGTGTTCCAGGCCACGCCCAGGCCCGCGGCGACGCGGCTTATCGAGAGGTGATCGACCACCACAGCGGTCAGGGCCCAGCGCATCCCGCCATGGGTGAGCTTGCCCCGTGCAGGCGCGGCCCGGGTCGTGTCATCCCGCCACGAGGTCCCGCAGGACCTGCAGTGATACCGGCGAACTCGTAGCAGCAGCGTGGTCGGGCGGTGACCATACGGGGTATGCGCCAGAGTGCGCGTGATCGTGCCCCGCGACAGACCCTGCGAGCCGCAACGGCGGCACCACGGATCCGGGTTGGCGACCCGGCATTCCAGCACCGCCCGGTCCGGTTCCAGGAGCTGCCCGGTTGCCACCAGGCCCAGGTCGTCAAGGTCGCAGAACGTCGTCAGGTCAGGCGAAGCGAAGGTACCGTAGGCCACGTCGAGGTCTTCCTCATGCAGGTTGGGTCAGAGCTTCCAGCATGAAGGAGACCTCGACCTCTACCCCCACACCGACGCGCCCACCCCGCGACCACCTACACCCTCATCTGCGAAGAGCCCGTATGGGGCTGTGACCTGGGGTGTTGCATGTTTGCGGGGGTGTGGTGGGGCACTAACGGGTAGCGTTGCTCTATGGCCTACGTGCGGAAGGTGAGGACGGCTTCGGGCGCGGTGGCGGTGCAGGTCGTGCAGAAATCCCGGGGTCGTCTCGAGGTGCTCGAGCATGTGGGGTCTGCGCATACCGATGCGGAGCTCGGGCTACTGCTGGAGCGGGCCGGGCAGATCCTCCAGGGCGAGCAGATGAGTCTTGAACTGGAGGTGCCGCGGGCGGTCACGCGTGTGGAGGATGTCGCGGACTGGAGCGACCGCACGCACGCGCCTGCGGTCACTGAACGGCCGAAGACCGCGCCGTCAGGGAGGGTGCTCTCCAGCACCTCCAGGCTCGTCTATGACGTGCTGGCCAGCGCGTATACCCGTCTGGGGTTCGATGTGGTGGATGATCGGGTGTTCCGTGATCTGGTCATCGCGCGGTTGATCGAGCCGACCAGCAAGGTCGATTCGCTGCGGGTCCTGGCCGAGTGCGGCGCAGAGCCGTTCTCCTACAAAACTCTGCAGCGCCACCTGGCGGGCGTCACCCAGGTCACCCGCGACCAGATTGCCACTGCCTGCTTCGAGTATGCCTTGACCAGTGGTGATGTCTCGCTGGTGCTGTATGACGTGACGACCCTGTATTTCGAGGCGGAGAACGAGGATGCTCTGCGTAAGGTCGGGTATTCGAAGGAACGTCGGGTGGATCCGCAGATCGTGGTCGGTCTGCTCGTGGACCGCACGGGGTTCCCCCTGGAGATCGGCTGCTTCGAGGGCAATCACGCCGAGACGCGGACGATTGTGCCGATCATCCGGCAGTTCCAGGCCCGCCACGGGATCGCCGACATGGTCGTCGTCGCCGACGCCGGGATGCTCTCAGCCGCGAACCTGACAGCGCTGGATGAGGCAGGGCTGCGGTTCATCGTCGGCTCCCGGATGAAGAAAGCCCCCGCTGATCTGGCGCATCACTTCCACTGGCACGGCGACGCGTTCCGTGACGGGCAGGTCATCGACACCATCACACCCCGCCACGCCAACACCAAACCCACCTTTGACCTGCGGCAACGAGAGGCTCCCGGCTGGGATCCGGTGGAGCATCCAGGATGCTGGCGGGCGGTCTGGGCCTACTCCCGCAAACGAGCCGTGCGGGACGGGAAAACACTGACCGCGCAGGAGAACCGGGCGATCGCGGTCATCGAGGGTGAGAAGCGGCCCCACCCCACGAGGTTCGTCACCCGCGCCGGGGGTAAGAACGTGCTGAACACCAGCGCTCTCGAGGCGGCGCGGCGTCTGGTGAGGCTCAAGGGCTACGTCACCAATATCCCGGCCACGATCATGGGCCCGGGCGAGGTGATCTCCAGTTACCACGACCTGTGGCACGTCGAGCAGTCGTTCCGGATGAGCAAAACAGACCTGCAGGCCCGCCCCATGTTCCACCACCAACGCGACGCCATCGAAGCACACCTGACCATCGTGTTCACCGCTCTCGCCATCGCGCGCTACATGCAAAACGCGACCGGGTTGAGCTTGAAGAAGATCATCCAGACCCTCCGGCC
>NZ_PNHL01000001.1:164796-260294 GCF_002871795.1 Brachybacterium sp. UMB0905
CGCCCGCCACGTCATCACCGCCATCGCCCCCGAGATAGGGCACTAACGATGTCCTAAGTCAGGTCTGTCATGCAGGGTTCTCTCCGGGAAGACCGACTCGAGTACCCCATCGAGGTGGTCCGCGAACTGGTCGTCAACGCCCTTATGCACCGCGACTACTCACCGATGTCTCGCGGAACTCAGGTGCAGGTCGAGCTCTTCGCGGACCGCTTGGTGGTCCGTAGCCCCGGCGGGCTCTACGGGCCCGTCGACCCCGACGACTTCGGCGCCCCCGACGTCTCATCGAGCCGTAATGCGCTTCTGGCAAAACTCCTGTCGGAAACTCGCCTGTCCGATTCATCGCTGTTCGTCGCTGAGAACCGCGGCTCTGGGATCCCCACCATCATGCGCTCCCTGAATGCCGCAGGGATGTCGCCCCCGCGTTTCAACGTCACGCTGCGCAAAGTTGAGGTGACGGTTCCCCACCACGCGCTGCTCACCGACGAGGCGCTCGATTGGGTCACCTCACTGGGGCAGGGCGGCCTCACGCCTCCTCAGCTGCAAGCTCTCGCTGTCTTGCGCACCGGGGCATCGGTACGGAATCAGACGCTGCAAGGGTGGGGCGTACATCCGGCTGACGCCACCAAGGAGCTCACAAACCTTGTTGCGCGCGGACTCGCACGGAAAGTCGGGGACCGCAGAGGGGCCTCGTACGTTCTAGCCGACGCTCATGCCTCGCCTGACACCGATCAAACTCCCCCGAAGCGGCCGATCTCGCCAGATCCTGATCGCAGCGTTCCAGCTGTAGCAATCAATCGGACGTCGCGGCAGCAGCAGATCCTCGCACTGCTCGACCATGAGACACCTGTGAAGGCTGCAGAGATCACCGAAGCCCTCGGCTGCTCCTATAGCGCCATCATCAAGGACCTGAATGCGCTCATCGAGTCAGGAAACGTGCGGGCTACGGCGCCGGCCCGCAGCCGACGCCGGGCATACCGGCTGACGAACCCCGCGTAGCACGTCGGCCCACAGGATGCTGCTCCACGCCCCCGTCCCGGGTACCCTGGGTCGGGAACGTTCACGGACCCCTCGGTCCTTCGCTGCGACTGACACCCGACGCAGCGGGGCCGCGAGGACCTGCACCGTCCAGACCAGGAGACGACTCGCCGATGAGCACCCCGCATCCCGCCCATCCCGCTGCCACCGCCCCCGAGACCCCCACTGCCGCCCCAGACATCTGGTGGGAGGAGCTGCCGGCGGGCCGCAATCGCCTGCCCGGCCGCGCCCACCTGCACTCGAGTGCTCCCGCGTTGAACCTCGATGGCACCTGGGCTTTCCGCTACGGCACCCGGGCCGATGGCGCGGACCTCGGCGAGGAGACGACGATCCAGGTGCCGGGCCTATGGCAGCTGCAGGGCCATGGCGCCCCGCAGTACACGAACGTCATCTACCCGATCCCGCGGGATATTCCGCATGTGCCCGATGAGAACCCCACCGGGCACTACTCGCGCACCCTCGAGGTGCCCGCGGACTGGGCAGAGGCGCTCACCGACGGCGCCCGGCTGCTGCTGCGCTTCCAGGGCGTCGACTCGGCGGCGAAGATCTGGATCGACGGCGCGGAGATCGGCGTGACCTCCGGCTCGCGCCTCACCCAGGAGTTCGACGTCACCGAGGCGCTGAGCGCACCCGGCGAGCACCTGCTGGAGGTGCGGGTGGTGCAGTGGTCGGTCAACACCTACGTCGAGGACCAGGACATGTGGTGGATGTCCGGGATCTTCCGCAGCGTGGACCTGCTGCTGCGCCCCACCGGCGGCATCCATGACCTGGTGACCGACGCGGACTTCGATCCCGCGACCGGGCACGGCACCGTGCGCGCCACCGCCTATGGGGCCGACGGGCAGCCCGTTCCCGCCACCATCTCCATCCCGGCGCTCGGCATCGAACAGCCCACCGCGGAGGAGCCGTTCGAGGTCGGACAGGTCCAGCCGTGGTCGGCGGAGGTGCCGCACCTGTATGAGGCGACCGTCGCGACCGAGACGGAGACGGTCACGCTGAAGCTGGGCTTCCGCCGCGTCGAGGTGGACGGGGACATCTTCCGCGTCAACGGCGAGCGGATCGTGTTCCGCGGCGTGAACCGGCACGAGGTCGATTCCGTGGTGGGCCGCACCCAGCACGTGGAGAACCAGGACCTCGATGCGGCGCTCATGAAGCATCACAACCTCAATGCCGTGCGCACCTCCCACTACCCGCCGCATCAGCGGTTCCTCGAGGTGTGCGATGAGGTGGGGCTGTATGTGATCTGCGAGGGCGATTTCGAGACCCATGGCTTCCACGCCGATTCGACCTGGGGTGAGGATCCGACGGGCGCCGCCGAGGGCCCGGCCCGCAATCCCCTGTTCGAAGAGTCGCTGGTGGAGCGGTCGGAGCGGTTCGTGCGCCGCGACCGCAACCATCCCTCGATCGTCATGTGGTCGATCGGCAATGAGGCGGCCTCCGGGCCGGTGACCGAGAAGATGGTCGCTGCGGTGCGGCGCACCGACCCCACCCGCCCGGTGATCTACGAGCAGGATTACGCCGCGGAGTACGTGGATGTCTTCTCGCTGATGTATTCCACGATCGAGGAGTCCGAGCAGATCGGGCAGCGCAAGCTCGGGGCGGAGTACCAGGAGAAGCTGTCGGGGATGCTGCGGGGGTTCGCCCTGGATGTCCCGGAGGGGCATTTCGCGGATCCGCCGGCGATGCACAAGCCGTTCCTGTGGATCGAGTACGCGCATGCGATGGGCAACGGCGCGGGCTCGCTCAAGGAGTACATGGAGCTCACCGAACGCTACCCGGCGCTGCACGGCGGCTTCATCTGGGAGTGGATCGATCACGGCCTGGTGACCACCGACGCCGAGGGCCGGGAGATCTACGGCTATGGCGGAGATTTTGGCGAGCGGCTGCATGATTCGAACTTCGTGGCCGACGGGCTGGTGCTGCCGGACCGCACCCCCTCCCCCGCGCTGCTGGATGCCAAGCACCACTACTCCCCGGTGCGCCTGGAGGTCCGCGAGGACGCGGCGGTGATCGGCAACCGGTACGCCTTCCGGGACCTCAGCCATCTGCGGGCGGAGGTGTCGGTGGATGCACAGGCCAGCTGGCAGGAGCTCGAGCTACCCGCCATCGTTCCCGGCCAGGACGCGGAGGTTCCCCTGCCCGGGCACGACGGGGCGGTGACGACGGTGCGCCTGGTGACGCGCGAGGCCGAGGGCCCCGTGCCGGCCGGGCACCTGGTGGTCAGCGCCGACCACGTGGATGCGCAGCACCTGGCGGTCCAAGTGGCCGGGGATGCGCCGGCGGTCATCGCGCCGCAGCAGGAGGCCGATGGCACCTGGAGGGTGGGCGCCGCGCACTTCGATGATCTCGGGCGCCTGGTGGGGCTCGGCGAGCAGGAGATCCAGCACGCCGGGGTGGACCTGTATCGCGCCCCGGTGGACAACGAGCGTGCCCGTACGCGCTACCCGCTGGAGGCGCGCTGGAAGCGGATCGGCCTGGACCACGCTCGTCGGCGCCTGGTGAGCATCGCCGCCGAGGGTGAGGAGCTGGTGGTGCGCTCCCGCGTGGGCCTGGACGGCTCGAAGCTCGGGGCGGATGTCGTGGAGCGTTGGCGCGGGGATGCGCAGGGTGTGGGGCTCACGGTAACGGTGACGCCGGTGGATTTCTGGCCCGAGTCGCTGCCGCTGCCGCGCATCGGCTGGTCCTTCGCGCTGCCCGCGGCCCCCGACCAGGTGGCCTGGGAGGGGTATGGCCCGCATGAGTCGTACCCGGATACCGGTGGTGGCACCACCTTCGGCTCCTGGTCGGCGAGCCTGGCGGACTTCCAGGTGCCGTACGTGTTCCCGCAGGAGAACGGCAATCGGGCCGGGACCGTGCGGGCCACCCTGAGCGGCGGCAGCGGCGGCCTGGAGATCACGGCGCCCGATGGGCTGGGATTCCTTGCCCGGCCGTGGTCCACCGCGGAGCTGGATCGGGCGGCGCATGATGGCTCGCTCACGCCCGATGGCCTGACCTGGGTGACGCTTTCGGCGGCGCTGCAGGGCGTGGGCTCCGCGGCCTGCGGCCCCGAGCCGCTGCCGCAGTACATCCTCAGCGCCCACGAGGAGACGTTCCGAGTGCACCTGCGGCCGCTCGAGTCCTGAACGGCGCGCCCCGGGCCCAGGGTGAGTGGACATCACCGATACCCTGGGTCCGGGCGTCGTCGGGGCGCCTGAGGACGCATAGGACGTAGGGGACACATGACGCAGGGATACGGTCCGGATCCGCAGCAGCAGGGACAGTAGGGCGGCGCGGGGCAGAGCCCGCCACCGGCTCCGCCGCAGCAGGACTCCTGGGGGCAGCCCTCCCCGGCACCCCAGCAGCAGGGCTCCTGGGGTCAGGGTTCTCCTGCCGCACCTCCGGCCGCTGGTGGCGGCTATCCCGGTGCTGCGGGTGGCTACCCGGGTACCGCTGGTGGCTACCCGGGTGCGGCTGGCGCATCTGCCCCCGGGGTGGGCGCCGACGGGACGAACTGGCGGCGCGTGAAGATGCTGGGCATGCTGCTGCTGATCGGCGCCGCACTCATCCTGCTGATCCGGGGAGGGTCGAACCTGGCCGGGATCATCGGCGCCGAGGAGCAGGTGGCCGCGGACGCCGGTGGGGATCTCGGGGCTGTGGGTCTGGGCACGGGGCTCATCTCGATCCTGCTGAGCATCGCGAACTTCGTCGTGAGCCTGGCGGTGCTCGTCATCGGCGTCATCACGGCAATCATGGGGCGCGGTCGTGCCCGCCTGGGCGGGATCCTCGCCGCGGTGATCATCGTGCTCGCACCGATCCTGTTCTTCATCGGCACCTTCCTGATGGGCATGATCGGCGGGATCACCGGCATGATCGATCCCAATGTCGGGGTCACCGCGGGTGCACTGCGGGTCATCCTCGGCGTGGACCTGCTGCGTGTGCTGTTCGTGGCAGCCATGATCGGCCTGGGCGGCTGGTTCGCGCGCTCGACCGCGCAGAAGAACCTGTCGGCCTGATCGTCGCTGGCCGCAGCGCCAACCAGCACCTGAACGACGAGCGCCCCGGACCTCCCTGGTCCGGGGCCCTCGTCGTTCACGGCCCGATGAGCACCAGCTGTGTCCCATCGACCACGAGGGCCCGCCCGTCCGGCAGCGGATGCAGCTCCGTGATCCCGCGCCCCACCTGCGCCTGCACACTCACCTCACCGCTATCAGCGTCGATCACGCGCAGTCGCTGGGCGCCGCGCGGGGTGAGGGGGCGGGTGCGCTCCAGGGGGTCGAGCACCACGGCGGTGCCGGCCGCGAGGCGCCCGCGCACGGGGGCGTCCGGGCTCGTCAGCGCCGCACTCCACAGGTCAGTGCCCTCCACGGTGTCGTAGGCGACGAGCTGACCGATGTCATTGGCGACCACCATGCGCACGGGGTCGATGCCGACGCGGGCGCGGAACATCGCAGCCTGCTGGACGCCCTCCCCGCCGGGGGCCTGCCAGGCCGCGGCCTGTTCGGAGACGACCAGTTCACCGACCACATCAGTGCCCTGTTCGGTACCCGTGGCGAGCACGCGGCCGCTCCCGATCAGCACCTCCCAGTCCCCGCCCGGGGAGGCCTTGGATTCCCACAGCACCGTCCCGTCGGCGTGGGCGCGGGCGATCAGGGCGCCGTCCTGCTCGGTGCAGACGGTGAGGACCTGCCAGGGGTGGGCGGGCCCGGTGAGGGCGTCGCCGGTTCCGGGAGGGGCGGTGGTCACGGCGATGCGGCAGGTCTCCTCGGGGCGCGCGAGCACCTCCCCGAGGGGGAAGCCGGTGCTCGGATCCAGCTGCAGCCAGCCCTGCGCGGGGTCGAAGTGCAGTGGGATCGTCGGCAGCAGACCTGTGGTACGCAGGGCGTCGAGCAGATCGGGCGGTGTCTCGGGGCGGGCGGGCAGCAGGGTCTCGGCCGGGTCGGGGCCGCGCGCGTCCTCGAGGTCGGCGGCGGCGGTGGTCCAGACAGGCTTCTCGCTGCCGTCGGAAAGGTCGTAGCCGTGCAGGTAGCAGCCCGCATCCTCGCACTCCCGCATCACCAGCCAGGTGCCGTCGATAGCCAGGGGGATGCCGGGCGCAGAGGTCGTGGGCGGGGTGCCGTCGGGGCTCGAGAGCGTGGGATCCAGCAGGTGCAGAGTCGTGGTCTCCCCCGCAACCTCCACGAGACGCTGCCCATCGGCCGTGACGGCGATGGTCGCGCCGGAGGCAGTGGCGACCCGGCGCACCCCGAGATCGTCGATCAGCTCGACGGTTCCGTCGGCGCGGTGGATGAACGCTGGGGCATCGAGCGCCGGTCGGGTGCGCAGCTCGTCTCCGGCACTGAGCGGGTCGAGGCGGGCGATCGTGTGCGGTCCCAGACCCGCCGGTCGCGCGGCGATCACGGCGGGGACAGTGAGGGCGAGCGCGAGGGTGAGCGCGAGGGCGAGGGCGAGGAAGCGGCCGATGCGGTGGCGTGCGAGGCGGGGCACGGCGAGCATCCCGGCCCCGGCGGCGGCGCCGGCGAGGATCCCGGCGGTCAGGCGCAGCGCCCCGATCAGCAGGTGCGCCCCGAGCATCGCGTTGATCCCGGCGAGCGCGGCGAGCACCACCGCGATGCCCAGGGCGATCAGGGGGTCACGGTCCTCTGTGGACGTCACCGCGACTCACCGGGGGCTGCCGTAGTAGGCGCCGGTGCGCTCCTCGCGCAGCTGCTCGAAGCTGCCTTCAGCGATGCTGGCGCGGATCTCATCGACCAGCCGCACCACGAAGCGTTCGTTGTGGATGGTGCACAGCGTGGAGGAGAGCATCTCCTTGGCGCGGAACAGGTGGTGGATGTACGCGGCGGTGTAGTGGGTGCAGGTGTAGCAGTCGCAGGTCTCGTCGATCGGCGCGAACTGGCGGCGGTAGCGGGAGCCGGTGAGGTTCACCCGGCCCGTGCGGGTGTACACGGCGCTGTTGCGGGCCACGCGAGAGGGAGAGACACAGTCGAAGGTGTCTGCGCCCGCGGCGATCGCGACGAACAGGTCATCGACCTCGCTGATGCCCAGCAGGTGGCGGGGCCGCTCCTCCGGCAGCTCGTCGGTCACCCAACCCACGATGGTGCCGAGGTTCTCCTTTTCGAGCGCCCCGCCGATGCCGAAGCCGTCGAACCGCTGCCCGTCGACGTCCATCGCGCCGAGGTCGCGGGCGGCCTGGCGGCGCAGGTCCTCGTACTGGGCGCCCTGGATCACGCCCCATAGCTGCTGGTACGGGCGGTGGGTGCGCTCCGCGGTGAGGCGCTGATGCTCGGCCAGGCAGCGGATCGCCCACAGGCGTGTGCGCTCCAGGGCACGTTCCTGGTAGCCGCGGGAGTTCATGAGGGTGGTCAGCTCATCGAAGGCGAACATGATGTCCGCGCCCAGGCCGTGCTGGATCTGCATGGAGATCTCGGGGGTGAAGCGGTGCACGTCCCCGTTGATGAAGGAGCGGAAGGTGACGCCGTCATCGTCCACGTGGGCCAGGCGCTCCTTGCCCGCGGCGACGTCATCGTCCTGACCGCTCGCGGTGCGCGCGGTCTTGCCGCCGGCGAACTCGCTGGAGAGGACCTTCTTGAAGCCCGCGCCGAGGCTCATCACCTGAAAGCCGCCGGAGTCGGTGTAGGTGGGGCCGGGCCAGTTCATGAAGGCGCCCAGTCCCCCGGCGTCGTCGACGAGGTCGTGCCCGGGCTGGAGGTAGAGGTGGTAGGCGTTGGCCAGCAGCGCCTGGGCGCCCAGGTCCCGCATCGCCTCCGGCAGCACCGCCTTGACGGTCGCCTTCGTGCCGACGGGGATGAAGGCGGGGGTGGCGATCTGTCCGTGCGGGGTAGTGATCACGCCGGTGCGGGCCTTCTGCCCGGCACGCGCGGTAATGGTGAACCCGGTGTCCGCGGGGAGGCTCGAGGAGGGGGCCGACGCTGCGGCCGACGGGGTGGGGGCGGGGCGCTGATCACTCACGTTCCCATGGTCCCATGCTGAGCCGATCCACTAGGATCCCGGGAGCGCCACGGGGCTTCCGGGTGCACGGGTCCGGCCCCGGGCCCGCCGCGAGGAAGGGGTTCACGATCAGCTCGCCCAGCGGTCCCTCGCGCCCCGGCCCGGATCCGGCTGATCCGTGGCAGCAGGAGCCCGAGCTGCCCGCGGATTCCCTGGAGGACTGGACGCAGGAGCCCTCCCCGGAGCTGGCAGACACGTCCGACCGGGTATCCCCGCGCTCTGAGCTGACTGCCTGGTTGACCGAGCCCGCGCCGCGCGCCACCTCGAGCCTGGAGGACTGGCTGCAGGGCCCCGTTGAGGCGCATGTGGAGCAGGAGGCGGAGGACGCCTGGTCCACGGCCGATGCGATCACCGGCACCTGGCGCGATACGGAGCGAGGTCGCACGGAGACACCCGCCGTCGGCACCGAGACGCCTGCGGCAGGCACCGCAGCGCTCACGTCGGCCACCGCCCCCGTCGCCACCGCGGCGCCGACCGCCGACGGAAGCCCCGCGGTCCCCGAGCATCCGTCCGGCACGGCCCTGTCGGCCCCGGCCACTCCCCCGCAGCCCTCCCGGCGTGCGTTCCGCCGGGAGCTGCATGGGCTGCGGGCCCTCGCCCTGCTGCTGGTGGCGGTGTATCACATCTGGCTGGGGCGGGTCTCCGGCGGGGTGGATGTGTTCCTGTTCCTCTCCGCGTTCCTGCTGACCGGAACGTTCGTGCGGCGTCTGGAGGGCGGGCGGCCGCTCGCGGTGCCGCGCTACTGGCTGCACACCTTCAAGCGTCTGCTGCCGCCGGCGGCGCTGGTGATCCTGCTGTCCCTCGCGGCGACGGCGGCGCTGCTGCCCCCGTCGCAATGGGCAACGGTGATGCGACAGGCCGTGGCATCGGTGACGTACGTGCAGAACATTGCGCTGGTGGTCGCGGAGGTGGACTATCAGGCGCGGGATGCGAGCTCTGCGCCGCTGCTGCAGCATTTCTGGTCGCTGAGCATGCAGGGGCAGGTGTTCGTGGTGTGGCCGCTGCTGTTCTACGCGGTGGCGCGCCGAGCCCGCACCGGCAAACCCGTCCGGGGGCCGCTCGCGATGCTGTTCACGCTGATCGGCGCAGCCTCGCTCGCCTGGTCGATCCACTCCACGCAGACCCAGCAGCAGGTCGCCTACTTCGACACCACCGCGCGGCTGTGGGAGTTCGCGGCCGGGTCACTACTCGCGCTCGCCCTGCCGTGGCTGGACCGGGTCACAGGGGCGCGGCGCCCCGAGGATGAGGAGGCCCCGCGCCTGGGAGCAGTGCGGGCCCTCACCGGATGGGCGGGGATCGTGGGGCTGCTGGCCTGCGGGATCGTCGTGGACGTCTCCGGGTCTTTCCCTGGCTGGATCGCGATCTGGCCGCTCGGTGCCGCAGGCGCCGTGGTGCTCGCCGGGTATTCGGGGCGACGCTGGGGCGCCGATGCCCTGCTGTCCACGCGCCCGGCCGCGGTGATCGGCGATATCTCCTACGCGCTGTACCTGGTGCACTGGCCGCTGCTGGTGCTGTGGCTGCACCACAGCGATCAGGAGCGGGCGGGACTGGCCGACGGGCTCGCGGTGCTCGCCGTGTCGATGGTCCTGGCCTGGCTGATCACCCGTGCGGTGGACTCGCCGGTGCGTCGCTCCCGCTGGCTCGAGGCCCGGGCCTGGCGCTCCCTCACCGCGGTGGCGGCGAGCATCGCTCTGGTGGTCGGGGCGAGCGGCGCCTGGTGGACGCTGCTGACCCGCGACAGCACGGAGACCGAGGAGCCGGGAGTGGCGGAGCCGACCCTTACGCTGCCCACCGATGAGGTGCCGACCTCCGCCCCGCCGCAGCTGCAGCCCAAGGGGTGGGAGCTCGACAAGCAGTGGCCGAACCTCCCGCATCGATGCGGCGGGCCGTGGAAGCCGGAGGAGCCCTTCAACCACGTCACCTGCCAGCAGCTGCTTCCCGGAGATGCGAGCGCCGAACGGACGATTGTGGTGGTGGGCAGCTCCCATTCGCGCCAGCAGATCCCCGCGATGCGCACCTGGGCGGAGGAGAACGACACCCAGATCGTGAACCTGTCGATGGATGGCTGCTGGCTGCACGCGGGGGTGGCGCCCGATGACTACTGCGCCGGCTACGAGCAGTACGTGTATGACTACCTGGACCGGGTGGAGCCGGATCTGGTGGTCGCGACGGTCACGCGGGCGCTGCAGAGCCCGGAGGATCCGGAGTTCATGCCAGGTAGCACCGAGGTGGCGGTGCAGAACATCCTGGATCGCGGCATCGATGTCGTGGCGGTGCGCGACAACCCCAAGTGGGCAAAGGACCAGTACGAGTGCGCGGAGGCCGTGATCGAGGACGGCGGTACCCCGGAGGATGCCAATGATGAGTGCGGCGCCGATGTGGAGGACAAGCTGCTACCGGAGAACCCCGCTCAGCAGCTCGCTGAGCTGGAGGGGGCCGACGGGGCCGGGGTGACGCTCGTGGACCACACGGAGGCGTTCTGCCCCGACGGGCGGTGCGCGCCGATCCTCGGGGAGATCTACGTCTACATGGACGACGGGCACCTGACGAAGGATTTCGTGCGCGCGGTGCTCACCCCGACGATGACCGAGATGCTCGAGGAACTGGAGCGCGAGGGCGCGATATAAGAACCGCGCCCGGAGTCCGCCGATGGGCGGTCCGGACGCGGCTCTGGCGTCAAAGGCCGTGCGCCGGTCAGGCGGTGGGGCCGGGCTCCTGCTCCTGCGGGCGCTGCACCGGGACGGCCTGGCCCGATTCGGGCAGCGGCAGCACGGAGGGGTCCCAGCTCTTGCCTGCCTCGTGGGCGGGCATGCCGGTGCCGTCGTCGGTATCGGAGCCGCGGGGCTTGCCGTACTGGATCTCCTTCATCCGCTCGAGCGTCTCCTCCATGAGCACCCGGTTGGTGCGCTGCAGGTCCGCGATGATCATCAGCACGAAGCTGAGGAAGGAGAGCGTGAGCAGCGTGGTACCGAACAGCAGGGACTGCACGCGGCCGCCGCTGTCGCCCAGCAAGAAGTAGATGAAGAAGCGGACAAAGGGAATCAGGCCCAGCACGCCGGTGACCGTGCCGAGCCATCCGAGCACCACATGCGGCTTGAACATCAGGTACGCGCGGATGATCGCGGTGCCCGACTTCGCCATGTGCTGGAAGATGTTCTTGAACAGCCGCGACTCGCGGGTCTTGGGGTTGGTGGTGATCGGCACCGAGGCGATGCGCAGGCGCTTGTTGCCGGCCTGGATGATCGTCTCCATGCAGTAAGAGAACTGGGTGACGACGTTCAGCTGCAGCAGCGACTTCTTGGAGTAGGCGCGGAATCCGGAGGCGGCGTCGGGCAGCTTGGTCTCCGCCGCCATGTTCACCACCTGCGAGCCCACCTGCTGCATGAGCTTCTTGAACGGCGAGAAGTGCGCGATGGTCTTGGTCTGCCGGTCGGCGATGGCGATGTCCGCCTCCCCCGCCAGGACCGGGGCGACGAGGTCCGCGATGCGCTCCTGCTTGTACTGGTTGTCCCCATCGGTGTTCACCACGATGTCCGCGCCGTGGGCGAGGGCGTAGTCCACGCCGTCACGGAAGGAGCGGGCCAGGCCCATGTTGCGAGTGTGCCGCACGAAGTGCCGCACCCCGTGCGCACGGGCCACCTCGACGGTGCGGTCCGTCGAACCGTCATCGATCACGAGGATCTCCACGGAGTCCACCCCGGGAAGCTCCCGCGGGATGGTGTCCAGCACCATCGGGAGGGTCTCCTCCTCATTGAGGCAGGGGATCTGCACGAAGACTTTCATGGGCACCTTGCAATCATCGGCCGGACGCGCACCGCGCGCCCGGGGCGGGCTCATCGCACCGGAGTGCAGTGCGACCTAGGGTACTGACAGCGACCATCGGTATCCGGACGGTCACCACGGGGGAACTCGGCGTTTCCTGACACTTCACCTGCTGGACACCTCGGGGTGTGGGGCAGGTCGCATCTCGTGCTTTCGCGCGTGCAAAAGGAAGAACAGCAGGTCGAGGCCAAGCGTCCACAGTCGCATTATCACTGTGATCACAAGTGCGATCGACGGAGGGAGAATTATTCCCAACAAGACCAACTGGATGCCCTCCCGAACGCCGATACCACCAGGCGCAAAAATTGCGATCATGCTCGCTGCACTGGCCAAGCAACTCGCGCCCATCACGAAGAAGATCGACTCGTACGGCAACTCCGGATAGACGCTCTTGGCAATGAAGAACAGCGACAACCCAGTGAACAGAACGCCTATGGAGTACATTCCGACCCCGCCGACGACGAGGCGCGTATTGACGTAGTGTTCCCTCGGGAACTGCTTGCGCTTTACGAGCCGATACGCGAGGGCGACGAGCCGGTTGAACACCGGCGGTGCGATCGCCACCAGAGACGCGATGGCAGCAAGTGCGAGCAAGAGGCGGAAGCTGCTCCCCAGCACACGAGTCTGCGGAGAGAGCAGGATCATCACCACGGCAAAGAGCATCTGCACGACGATCTGGAGCAAGCCCTCGAGCAGTGAGCTCACCGCCAGCTTGTTCTTGGAGATCCCATGCTGTGCGGCGAAGTAAATCTTTCCGAGGATCCACGGGGCGGTTCCCGGAATGTAACGTCCCATCCATGATTTCGCGTAGACGTTGAGCAGCGCTCGGCCCCAACGAACATCGCGCGCTCCGAGAGTCCGGAGAATCGAGATCCACACGAACGCACTCCAGTACCGGAACATCATGCCCAGCACGCATGCGATCAAAAAGTACATCGGTGCGATCCGAATTTCGCTGAGCTGCGTGTAGTCGATCGACCTCAGATACAAGACGAGGAATATAGCCAGGAGGACATAGAAGAGTATCGCAAAGGTCTTCTTCGGAAGCCTTCTCGCCAAGTTCGCGAGCTTATGCATCGACACGCCCGAACGCCTTGCGCACGGAGTCGCGCAGGCGATCCGTGGACCCCTCAATCTCCCTCCGCACCCTTCGCGAGTCCCGGTCCAGGCTGTCCAGCAGCGCGAAAAACCTCTCGTAGTAGTCATCGTCCAGCAGGAATTCAATCGGGATCGCGAACGCTTCCTGACCGATCTGATCGAAGAAGACACGCCCCTTGTCTACGTAGTAGATATTCAGCGAAGGAACACCCGAACTGACACCGATGATGTTTGAGTGCAGACGGAAACCCACCATCATGCGGGCCGCGGAGATCACCGAGCGCAACTCAGCCGCAGACAGGATGTCGCGCTCCAGTACCTTCATGACGCCCGTGCCGCTAAACCCGTCTGCGATTCGACGGCAGAGCTCAGTGTCGCCTTCCTCCATGTGCATGGGAACCAAGAGGACGTTGGTGCCATACCTCTCAGCAATCTGCGAGACCAGCTCCACCACGCGACGGACGTAGGTGTCGAACTCCTCTGTCCTACGACTGGAGTCCCGTCCAAGCGCAGTCAACAGCTTTTTCTTGTACTTGAACGGAATCAGCCCGCTCTGCTTATAGTGGAACCACTCGCGGGGCGCCACGCAGACGAAGTTCTCCAGAAACTCCGGGTCGATATCGAACTGAGCCTCAAGCTTCCGCACGAGGTGCACGTCGGGCCTTCTGGGGATCGGGAGCACCGCAGGGTCCGATGATGCGATTACTCGATCACCGGGGGCACCCCAGTCGATGAGCTTTCGCCGCGATTCCTCGTCACGGACGATGAACAGCCGGCACCTGCCGACCACAAAACGGATCAGCCGCTTGCTGGAGATCGAACGTGTCGGACCGATCCCCTGATACGCGCCATAGATGTTCGGGTTGAAGAGCGAGATGATAGCGATCTTGAGGCACCAGTACCACAGTGCCATCTTGTTCGTGTAATCCTTGAGAATCTCGCCGCCACCCCAAAACACTGCATCACTCTGGCGCGCTATGCGTGCGAGCCGCAGCAAATCAAGTGGATTCAAGGACTGAAAATCCATGTCCAGGAATTTTATCCCATACCACGCTTCATCTCTCTCCGGATACTGAGAGATGCCTAGGATCCGTGAGTTCGGGAAACGCTCACGGATGAGCTCAATGTTACCTTCGGCTATTGCGCGGTCCCCGCGATTCTTCGCGAGGTCGCTATTTATCAGAAGGATCTTCATGGGCTCTTTAGTCACCGTTCGCCTCCAGGCAGAAGGAATCGTTCGAAGAAGTCGAGATGGCGCCGGGCAATGGCGGACCATTCGAACTGGAGCGCGGTACGCCGCGCCGCCGCCCCCATGGATATGCGCGAATCCTCCGGAAGGGCCAGCGCTCGCTCGATCGCAGCTGCCAGCGCTTCCGGGTCTCGTTGTGGAATCAGGTACCCATCTACTCCGTCGGTGAGGACGTCGTCGGCGCCGCTCACGTCAGTCGCGATGCAGATCCTGCCGTAGGCCAGCCCCTCCATGAGAACGACGGGCAACCCCTCGGCGTCACCGCCGTCCGTGATTATCGAGGGAAGGACGACTAAGTCGGCCGCGCGGAGAACTCGGTCCTTCTCCTTCCCCGTGGTGTATCCGAGGAAAGTGACTCGGTCCGAGATGCCCAACCTCGCAGCGAGTCCCTCAAGCTCTCCCCGGAGCGGACCGTCTCCCGCGACCAGTAGGCTCGCGTCGCACTTCGGAGCCACCCGAGACATCGCGTGCAGGAGGTGATCGACGCCCTTCTTCTCCGCCAGACGTCCCAGGAACAAGACCACCGGCCCCTGGGGGAGATCGAATTGTTGACGCAGGTCGTCGGCCCCAGCAAAGTCCTGTCCGGGGAGGGCGACGCCCATCGGAATGATTTCCGAAGAGTCGGAAGGGGGCTGCGCACCGGGGAGGAAGGCGGCCAGCTTTGCCATCGAACGTCGGCTGACAGCCGTCACTGCCCGGGCCCTCCGCGTCCCCCATCGCACCAGCATCCGGCCCAGGATGGGTACGTTGTGCCACACGTCGACGTCTGCGGCATGTGTGGTGAAGACGAAGGGGACTCCCGTGAGTACGGACACCGCGCAGGCACACAGCGCTTGCGGAGTGAACCAATGTGCGTAGATGACATCGGGGGACAGAGTCCTGGTCAAACGAAGCAGGGCGATGAACTCCCCGAGGAAGAGCCCGGGCACGAGCAAGTACCGCAGCGGCTTCTCGCGGAGCGCCGGGAGGATGCCTCGCCCCGTCAGCGCTTCCCACCCGTGCGGCCACGCATAGTGAAATCGGCGCTCGGTGTAGTGCTCGTGCTCGACGTGGCTCCGCGTCCTCGTGTACCTATCGTGAGGGGCGAGCACCGTGAACTCGATGCCCGGTTCACACTCCTTCATGGCGATCACCTGGTCCCGGACGAATCCAGGAACGGGGTCGCCAGGGTCGGCAGGGAATGTCGAGGCGACGACGAGAACGCGCCGCAGCGCCGAGCGACGATCACCTGCGCTCTGCGCTGTGAAATCCGCCTGCTGGCTCATCGCCCTCCCTTGACCGCACGTATGGCATGCGGGAGCATGCTACCCGGCCTCCCACCACTCGACTCCAGCTGGCTGAGCCGTTCCGTCTCATCCATGTCCAGGAGATCTTCCCGTCTCATCCGATTGGTATGGTCTCCGGTCGTACACTGGACGCAGCACCTCTCGACAGGGGCGCCCACAGGCGCGATGGGATCTCAATGACCACACTGGCTAGCGGCGAGGTCCGCGGCGCCACGATCGAAGACAAGCCCGACAAGATCGTCGATCCAGCTCCTCTCTCGGACCGACTGCCCCCTGCCGCCGGCCCGTTCTGGACCGTCACAGCGGTCGTCTCCGTGGCAGTGCTTCTGGCGGTCAACGTCACGGTCTCCCGTACTGCGGTCGCTCCGAGGACTCCCTGGGACGAGATCGTGCCGTTGCAGATGGCGAGAGAACTTGCCGGGCAAGGTCCGGTATCGCAGATGTCGGGGGCGGGCTACTTCCCGGGATGGGCGATCCTCCTCACTCCGATCTGGTGGTTCACACAGGATCCGGCCGCCGTCTACACGGCCAGTATCGGCGTCGTCATCGCACTCGCGATGGTCACGGTACTTCCCTTGATGCAAATCGCCCGGCTGCTCGGCCTGCCGACGGCCCAGGCGGTGACCGCCGCGGCCCTCACCCTGTCCGTTCCTGCTCGCACCGTCAACGCCGACTACGTCCTCGCTGAGAACCTCTTGGCGCTGCTGGTCGCCTGTTCGGCGCTGGCGGCCTTCCGGCTGTGGCAGCGCCCGTCTCCGCTCACGCTCTTTCTCTTCATCCTCGCCGTGACTGCGGCGTACCTGACGCATGCGCGCGCACTTGCCGTCGTCCTCGCCGCTGCCGTGTGGCTGCTGCTGTTCGCCTTGCGCGACTGGCGGGTCACGGTCGGTGGAGCCGCGCTGCTGGTCGGCGGCTATTGGCTGGTCAAACTGTTGGTGGCTGAGATCACGATCCCCATACTGCTGTCGGGATTCGGGCAGGGCGAACTGCTCGGCGACAAGCTCGAGAATCTCGCCCCTGGCCCGTTCCTCCGAGTCGCCTTCGCGCAGGCGTGGGGGCAATTCGCGGGCTCCTTCGGCGTCACCGCCCTCGGACTCGTCGTCCTCGCCTTCTTCGTCTGGCGGGAGCTGCGCACGCTGCGTGTGGGCCCATACGGCTTCATGGCGGGGCTGTTGTTCGTCGCCTCCGCCGTCTCGGTGATCGCCTGGTCGAACGCGGGGCCGCAGGAACGTTTCGACGCCCAGGTATATACCCGCTATATCGACCCGTTCGCAGTGCTTGCGATGCTCTTGGGAGTAGTCGCCCTTCTGCGTACGGTGCGCCGACCGCTCCTGCTTGCCGCAGTCGGGCTGGTCCTTGCCGACACGGCAGTGGTGCTGTTCAAGGTAGCGCCTTGGGCGAACACCTGGGGCACGATGTACGGGCCCGCGAACTCCGCCGCGATATTGGCGTGGGCTCCCCTGCGACCGTCCGATCCTTTCCCGCACCCTCTGATCCCGGCGCCGGGGAATGCGAACGAGCTCTGGTTCTGGGCAAGCCTCTGCCTGGTTTCCGGCGTGCTTGTGATGCTCGCAGTCCGCACCCGACCCCGCGTTCTCGCGATCCTCATGCTGATCTCGTTCGCCGTGCTCTCCCTCTTCGCGAATCCCTCCCAGTCGCGAGACTTTCCGGCGCCGTTCACGGAAGCCCTGGAGTCAGCCGAGGACACCGCAGGAGCCCCGGAGGGATCGCTGTCTGTCGACCTGGACATGGAGTGTCACGGACCTGCGCTGACCCACCACCAGGTGACGAACTGGTCCGGTTTCTGGCTCTCGCCCCGAGAAGTGGAGACCATCGATCCTCGCCGAGGCGAGAGCTACGACTCCGACATCGTCATCGCCTGCGGCGACTGGCCGAGAGGACAGGAGATGGGGGCGGAGGCCATCGCGGGATCCGGGTACTACACGTACAAGGTGTGGGTCCTCCCAGGTGAGCTGCAGGACGAACTCGAGGAGGCCGGGCTCCTGGTCGAGTGACCGCGGCCCGCGCAGGGCCCGAGGACTCCGCCGACCACGTCGGCCCCGGATCGCGGACCGCGGGCCCGATCCGAGGGCACCCGGACGTCACCTCGGTGAGGCCGCCTCATCACCCTGGGAGTGCGCCACAGCACTGACCAGCCGTGGAGGGCGTTTCGGGCCGGGACCCGCGACCACCGGTTACCATCGACGACATGCGAATCACCACCGTGGGATGCGGGTACCTGGGCGCGGTCTACGCCGCGTCGATGGCGTCGATCGGGCATGAGGTCCTAGGCCTGGATGTCGACCAGAAGAAGATCGATAACCTCGCGGCGGGGATCCCGCCGTTCCACGAGCCGGGCTTCGACGAGCTGCTGCGCGAGGCCCTGGACACCGGGCGGCTGACCTTCTCCACCGACTACTCCCTGGCGGCAGATTACGAGGCGCATGTGATCTGCGTGGGCACCCCGCAGCAGGTGGACTCCGCCCGCGCAGACCTCACCTATGTGCATGCCGCCGTGGACTCCCTGATCCCGCATCTGCAGGACCACCACGTGGTGCTGGGCCGCTCCACAGTGCCCGTCGGCACCGCGGACTCTCTGGTTCAACGGCTGCGCGACGCCGGGGTGCAGGCCCCGCTGGCGTGGAACCCGGAGTTCCTGCGGGAGGGTTTCGCGATCGAGGACACCCTGCGCCCGGACCGCATCGTGTACGGCCTGCCGGAGGATCCCGCGGAGGCCGCGCGGGCCCGCGAGGTACTCGATGGGATGTACGCCACGATGCTGGAGGCCGATACCCCGCTGGTGGTGGGCAACTACGCCACCGCCGAGCTGGTGAAGGTCTCCGCCAACTCCTTCCTGGCCACCAAGATCTCCTTCATCAACGCGGTCGCGGAGGTGTGCGAGGCCACCGGCGCGGACGTGTCCGTGATCGCGGAGGCGATCGGCCTGGATGACCGGATCGGCCCGAAGTTCCTGCGCGCCGGCATCGGTTTCGGCGGCGGCTGCCTGCCCAAGGACATCCGCGCCTTCATGGCCCGCGCCGGTGAGCTGGGCGTCACCGAGGCCCTCGCCTTCCTGCGCGAGGTGGACCATGTGAACAACCGCCGCCGCGACCACGTGGTGAACATGACCCGCAAGGCCCTGGGCGGTTCCTTCACCGATAAGCGCATCGCGGTGCTGGGCGCTGCGTTCAAGCCCAACTCCGATGACACCCGCCAGTCCCCCGCGCTGTACATCGCCTCGAAGCTCTCCGGGCGCGGCGCGGATGTGGTGGTCACCGATCCGGCGGCGAACTCCCGCGTGCACGCCGAGCGGCCGAACCTCGCCGTGGCGGAGGACGCCTACGCGGCAGCGACCGGCGCCGATGTGGTGCTGCTGCTGACCGAGTGGGATGAGTTCAAGCAGCTGGACCCGGTGAAGCTGCGCGAGGTGGTGGGCACCCCCCACATGATCGACGGCCGCAATGTGCTGGATCCGGCGCAGTGGCGTGAGGCCGGCTGGACCTACCAGTCCATGGGTCGCCCCTGATCGCTCCCGCGCTGTTGACCTGAGCAGTCGCCCCGTCCGGCCCCTGTGCCGGGCGGGGTTTGCTTGAATAGCAGGATGACCCACACCGCCCCCGCCCCGTCCGCTGCCGCCCGCGAGAACGCCCTGGACCTGGGTGCCTTCGTCACGGCATCCCCGTCGAGCTTCCACGCCGTGCGCGAGAGCGCCCGCCGCCTCGAGCAGGCCGGGTTCACGCGCCTGGAGGAGACGGAGCACTGGGAGCGCGACGATGTGGCCGGGAACCGCTTCGTGGAGCGCGATGGGGCGATCCTCGCCTGGTCCGCGCCCGAGGGCGCCGATGCCCGCTCGCCGTTTCGCATCGTCGGCTCGCACACCGACTCCCCGGCGCTGAAGCTCAAGCCCAACCCGCAGCTGGGCGCGGAAGGCTTCGCCCAGGTGGGCGTCGAGATCTACGGCGGGCCTCTGCTGAACTCCTGGCTGGACCGGGAGCTGCGGATGGCCGGGCGCCTCACCCTGCGCGATGGCCGCAGCGTCCTGGTGGACACCCCCGGGCTGCTGCGTGTGCCGCAGCTGGCGGTGCACCTGGACCGCGCGGTGAACAAGGAGGGCCTGGCCCTGGATCCGCAGCGGCACATGCAGCCGATCATCGGCCTCGGCGAGGTGGATGTCCTCACGGTGCTGGCCGAGCATGCGGACGTGGAGCCCGTGGAGATCGTCGGCATGGATGTGGTGACGGTGGATGCGCAGTCCCCCGCCCTGTTCGGCGTCCGCGAGGAGCTGCTGGCCTCCGCCCGCCTGGACAACCTCTCCTCCGTCCACGCAGAGGTGCAGGCCCTGATCGCCCTCGCCTCCGGTGAGCGGGAGGAGCCGGCCGCGGGCGGTCCCGCCCCGATCGCGCTGATGATCGCGAATGACCACGAGGAGGTGGGTTCGGCCACGCGGTCCGGTGCCGGTGGCCCGTTCCTCGAGGATGCGCTCGTGCGGATCCATGCGGCGCTCGGCGGGGATGACGTCTCGCGCCGCGAGGTGATGGCTTCCTCGCTCGTGCTCTCGGCCGATGCCGGGCATGCCGCCCACCCCAACTACCCTGAGCGGCACGACCCGGTGACCCGGCCGCGGCTCGGCGCGGGGCCGATGCTGAAGATCAACGCCCAGCAGCGGTATGCGACCGATGCCGTGGGCATCGCGGCCTTCACTGCCGCGTGCGAGCGCGCCGAGGTGCCGCTGCAGCATTTCGTGTCCAACAATGCGATGCCCTGCGGCTCCACCATCGGCCCCATCACCGCGACGCGCCTGGGCATGACCACGATCGATGTGGGGATCACGCTGCTGTCGATGCATTCAGCCCGGGAGATGTGCGCGGCCGTGGATCCGCTGTTGCTGCAGCGCTCATGCAGCGCGTTCCTGGCGGGCTGAGAACCGCCCCGCTCCTTCGACGATGACAACTGCCACCACCCCGCCATCCGCCCCTGCCCGATTCCGCCCCGATCTGCATGGGCTGCGCGGCCTCGCCATCGGCCTGGTGGTCCTCTACCACGTGTTCGCCGATCGGGTCTCCGGCGGCGTGGACGTGTTCCTGTTCCTCTCCGCGTTCCTGCTGGTGGGCACGTTCGTGCGGCGCGCCGATGCCGGGGAGCCGATGCGCCCGGCCGCGTACTGGGCCCGGGCCTTCAAACGTCTGCTGCCACCTGCCGCGGTGACGGTGCTGCTCACGCTGCTGGCGGTACGGCTGCTGCTGCCGGCCGAGCGGTGGATGCCCGCGATCACCGATGCCTTCGGCTCCCTGCTGCAGGTGGAGAACTGGGTGCTGATCCACCGCGGCGTGGACTACTACGCCCCCGAGCAGTCCGGGGCGTCCCCCTTCCAGCACTTCTGGTCGCTATCCGTGCAGGGGCAGATCTTCCTGCTGTGGCCGCTGCTGATCGCACTCACGGTGACGATTGCCCGCGCCCTGGGCCGATCCGTGCGCAGGGCGCTGGTGATCCTGTTCCTGCTGCTCCTGGTCTCCTCGCTGGCCTGGTCGATCCACTCCACCGCGACGCAGCAGACCATCGCGTACTTCGACACCGCCGCCCGGGCCTGGGAGCTCGCCGCCGGATCGCTGCTGGGGATCCTCCTACCGGCGTGGGAGCAGCGGCGCGCCACCGGCCGCCCTCGCGGACGGCACCGAGCGGTGCGACGTTCCCGGTCCGCACCCGCCGCCGTGATCGGCTGGTTCGGGCTCATAGCGCTCATCTCCTGCGGCCTGCTGCTGGACGTGCAGGGGGCCTTCCCCGGGTGGATCGCCGCCTGGCCGCTGGGCGCGGCGGCGCTCGTGCTGTGGGTAGGCCGCACAGGACATCGCTTCGGCCCGGACCGCTTCCTCTCCTCGGCGCCCCTGCGCTTCCTCGGCGACGTCTCCTATGCGCTCTACCTGGTGCACTGGCCGCTGCTGACCCTCCACCTGGTGCGCACGGGCGCGGAGCGCGCCGATCCGGTGACCGGCGCGGCCATCATCCTGCTGTCCCTGGTGCTGGCCTGGCTGCTAACACGCTTCGTGGACACGCCGTTCCGGCGCTGGCGGTGGGCGGGAGCACGGGCCCGCCGCTCCGGTCTGGTGGTGCTCAGTGTGCTCGTGCTCGCTCTGCTGCCGGTGCTCGGTGTGCAGCAGCAGCTGCTGGCCGCCCAGAAGGCAGCCCTCGAACAGGCCGGAACCCGCCATCCGGGTGCCCGCGTCCTGGCTCCGGACTGGGCCGGGGATCCCGCGATCTCTGACCCGATGGTCGAGCCGCTGCCCACTGCGGCCCTGGTCTCCCGGGACCGGGGGTAGCTCGACGGGCCCTGCACCGGGCCGCTCACCCCCACGGATCCGGACCTCGCCGAGGACTGCCGTATGAGCGCGCCTGATCCGGCTGGGCCCGATGCACCGGTGCTGCTGGTGCTAGGGAATTCCCGCGCCGAGCAGGCGGCGATGAGCGTGGTGGAACCCGCCCGGGAACACGGCTGGCAGGTGGTGCTGATCCGTCAGCGCAGCTGCCCCTTTATTCCCGGCGAGAGGGACCTCGTCAGCCCGGAATGCGCCGAGCACAATCAGGCCGCTCTCGCATATCTGCAGCAGATCTCCCCCACGGCGGTGATGCTCGAGACCACCCGCTCATCCTCCGGCCAGCCCGAGGTGGCGAGCCCTGTCCTGGAGGAGACCGTCGGCGATCTCCTGGCCGACGGGATCGCGGTGATCGCCCTGCGCACCACTCCCCGTTTTGCAGAGAATCCCAACGCGTGCCTCAGCAAGGGTGGGGACATCGCCTCCTGCACACTGACGCAGGACCAAACCCTCCTGGCGCCAGAGCGCCCTGATGCAGCCGCACTCGCGCAGCTCGCGGAGGCAGGCCCGCTGCATCCGCTGGATCTCACGCCGGTGATCTGCCCGGGAGGCGTCTGCCCGCCGGTCATCGGGAACGTCCGGGTGCACCTGGATGCATTCCACATCACCGCCACCTACAGCGCGACCATGGGCGGTGAGGTCGAGCGGCAGCTCGCAGAGTCCGGCTTCCCCTGGTGACGGGCCGGCACCGGTCGCGCCCGCGTCAGTCCTCGGCGTCTGCCCCGCCGAGCTCCCGCACCCGCAGCACGGCCTGGCGCGCCCGCTCCACCGCGTCACTCTCGGCGGGGTGCTCGCGCCGGGCGTCCTTCATGAGCTCCTCGACCTGGTAGTAGGCATCCTCGAGATGCCCGGCCTCAGCGGTGGCCTCGGCGAGCTCGGCGCGCAGGGTGATGGCCTCGTAGGTGGTGGCCTCGCCGTGCTCGAGCAGCTCGAGCAGGGAACGGGTGATCTCGTGGACGCGCTGCTGGGGTGTGCTCATGATTCCTCCACGGTGGGGCGGGTGCCCGATGATGCTACGTCGGCGCCCCTCCTGCTCCGGCACAATGGAGCCCATGACCTCATCGCGTGGCCTGCCCATCCTGGTCCCCGATCCCGTCGGCACCGCCGGGACGCTGCTGGCCGCGCTGCGCGAGGCGGAGCTCACGGTGGACCACTCCCCCTTCGTGGAGCTGCGCGCGCAGCGGGATGGGGATGTGCGGCGCGCCCGCGAGCGCCTGACTGCCGAGGAGGTCGCACTGCTGCTGCTCACCACGCCGCTCGATGCCGAAGTGCTGCTCGCCGATCCCACGGCGTCACTGCCGGAGGGCACGGCGATCGCCGCTGCCGGGGAGGATGCCGCCACCGCAGTGACTGAGCTCGGCCTCGCGGTGAGCCACCATCTTCCCGAGCCGCTGGAGGCGCTGCTCGCTGCTCTCCCTGCCCCCGCGGAACCGGGCGCAGCTGCGCTCGTCGCGGGATCGGCGGCCCTGAATCCGGCGCTCGCCCGGGCCCTGACGGCAGCAGGCTGGAGCGTGGAGGTGGTCGCGACGCATCGGCCCCGCAGCGTGCACCTGGATGCGCAGGTGGTGCGGGATCTGCGGTTGCACGGCTACGGCGCCGTGGTGCTCACCGAGCCGCTGCTCGCGGACCTCGTCGGCAGCCTCGGGGTGCATCGGGACATCCGCGTGATCTCCCGCGATCCCGCCACGACCCGCGCCGCTGAGGCCCGCGGCCTCGTGGTCCACGGGCAGGCGCAGACCCCGGATGCTGCCGGGCTTGCGGCGGCGGTGCGCACGGCGCTCGATGCGCGAAGCTCCGCGGGCTGAGCCGCATGGACATCAACCCGTATGAGACCCGGCTGCGGATGCTGCAGCTGCAGGATGGCGTGCAGATGCAGCGGGAAGCGGTGCCGGATGAGGAGACCGCCGGCTGCCCCGGCTGCCCCTATTTCTGGTCCTGCCCGGTGCCGCATCGCGGCGAGGAGATCCGCTCCGCACCCGAGGTCGATGCCACGCAGCTGGAGGAGATGACGGCGCGGCGCCGCGCCTTCCGGCCGCATGATGAGTCCGATATCGGCTGGACGGACCGCTGGGTCGATGAGGACGGGCTGCACCTGGACCCCGAGGAGATCGAGGAGATCGAGGACGTCACCGCGCAGGATTCCGCCCCGGTGACGGGCCGACGGCGGCGCGAGCGCCGCAGGTTGTTCCGTCGGCGCTGATCAGCGCTGGGACGTTTCCGCTTCGGTCATGGCGAGTACGGGCGGGACGGTGCGGTCGGCCCGCATCCACTGCTGCTCGCTCCCGGTGTGCTCCGCGCCGGTGCGCGCAGTCCCGGGCGGCGCCGCAGCGGTGATGTCGATCCCGAACACGGTGTGGAAGGCCTGGGCGTACTGCTCGGCCCCGCCTTCGGCGGCGATGCGGCGGGCATGCTGCGCCGGTTCATGCAGCACGCGCGCGAGGATGCGACGCACGGATCGCTCCACCTGGGCGGCGGTCTCGTCGGCGGCATCGCGGTGCAGACGGTCGATCTCCGCCTGCGCGGCCTCGGCCACCTTTTGGCGGAGGGCGGCGGTGGCCGGATCCAGGCGGCGGGCCTCGCAGCGGGCGGTGAATGCCGCCACGTGCTCGGTGACGATCTGCTGGGCCTGGGCGTATGCGGCCTGGTCAGTGGGCGGTAGCTTGCGTCGCAGATCCGCCAGCCCCAGGACGCTCACGCCCGCGAGATCCGCCACGCCGGGGTGGACGTCCGAATGCAGCGCCAGATCCAGCACCACGGTGCGGCCGGCCCCTTCGAGATGCTCCGGGTGCAGGACGGTGCCGTGGCCGGAGCAGGCGATGATCAGGTCCGCGGCGCGCGCGGCCGCCCCCAGCTGGGTGGCGGGGATCGGGGTGATGCCGTGGCTGGCGGCGAACGTCTCCTCCCGTCCGGACAGGGAGATGACGCCGATGGCGGCGGGGTCGGTGCCGCGGCGCTGCAGTTCCGCGACGCCGAGCCGGGCGTAGGCACCGGTACCGATCACGAGCACGCGGGCGTCGGCGAGGCCGCCCAGCTGTGCGGCGGCGAGGTCCAGGGCGATTGCGGCCCCGGAGCGGCCCGCGGCGCCGACGGGCGCCTGCGTGGTCACGGCCTTTCCGCAGCGAAAGGCGTGCTGGAACAGGTCATGCAGGAGGGTGGAGGTGCGGCCCTGGGCGCGGGCGGTTTCATAGGCGTGGCGCACCTGCCCGGCGATCTCGGCCTCCCCGATCACCAGCGAGCGCAGCCCGGAGGTCACGGCGTACAGATGCTCCGCGACGGGGGTGTCCACGGCGGCGTCGAAGCAGGCGGCGACCTGCTCGCGCGGCAAGGAGCTGGTGGTGGCGACCGCATCGAGCACCAGGGCGATGCTGTCGTGGAAGCGGTCGGTGTCCAGGTAGATCTCCAGGCGGTTGCAGGTGGAGACCACCACCTGTCCGCGCAGCAGCGCGCCCGGGCCCTCAAGCTCCTCCTCCCGCGCGGCGGCAAGCTCGGTGAGCAGCGCGGGCAGGGAGGCCGCATCCCGGGTCAGCGCATCGAGCACCTCGAGGTCGAGGTGCTCGTGGGTGGCGCGGAGAGCGGCGAGCATGAGCGCCAGTGTAGGCACGAGACGAGGTGACGTGTCATCCCGGTGGTGTCTGATCCTTCGGGCGTGCACAATGGGGGCGTCATGACACAGAACAGCACGTCAGAGCCCCTTTTTGGCGACACTCCGTCAGAAAAGACGCGGCATCTGTCAGATACCGAAATCGCCGCAGGCAGCGCCGCAGGCGGCGCCCCGTCGGCTGCCCCCGTCGGCCCCCGCGAAGGGGCGGGAGCCCTCCCCGCCGACCACCCCGCGACCCGCCCCACCACCGACGGTGGGGTCGCTGATTCCGCGCTGCTGGGCGAGCTGCGTGGCGTGCGCGGCCTCACACCCAGTGTGTGGTTCATGCGACAGGCCGGGCGGTCCCTGCCCGAGTACCGGGCCGCCCGCGAGGGCACCGCGATGCTCGATGCCTGCCTCACTCCCGAGCTCGCCGCCGAGATCACCGTCCAGCCGGTGCGGCGCCACCGGGTCGATGCCGGGATCTTTTTCTCCGACATCGTGGTGCCGGTGCGCCTGGCCGGGCTCGGGGTGGAGATCCGCCCCGGCGTCGGGCCCGTGGTCGAGCATCCCCTGCGCAGCGAGGCGGATATCGCTGCGCTGCCGCAGCTCGGGGAGGACTATGAGGCGGCGCTTGCACCGATCCGTGAGGCGGTCGCGCTGACGGTGCGGGAGCTCGGCACCACGCCGCTGCTCGGTTTCGCCGGTGCCCCCTTCACGGTCGCGAGCTACCTCGTGGAGGGCGGACCGAGCCGTGACCACCTGCGCACCCGCTCCCTCATGCGCACCCGCCCGGAGCTGTGGGCGCGCCTGGCCGCCTGGGTCGCTGAGCTCTCCGGACGGTTCCTGCGCGCCCAGGTGCTCGCCGGCGCCTCCGGGGTGCAGCTGTTCGACTCCTGGGTGGGGTCGCTCAGTGCCGCCCAGTACCTCGGGCACGTCCAGCAGCACTCCGCCGCCGCGTTCGCGCATGTGGCCGACCTGCCGGTGCCGCGCATCCACTTCGGGGTGGGCGCGGCGCATCTGCTGGGGCCGATGCACGCCGCGGGTGCGACCGTGATGGGCGTGGATCACCGCCTGCGCCTGGACACGGCGATCGCTGCGCTCCCCGAGGGCACCCCGGTGCAGGGCAATATCGACCCCGCCGTCCTGTTCAGCTCCGAGCAGGTGCGCCAGGCCGAGGCCCTGGATGTGCTCGCGGCCGGTGCCGGTGCGAGCGGCCACGTGGTGAACCTGGGGCACGGCGTGCCGCCGGAGACCGATCCGCAGGTCCTCACCGATCTCGTCGCCTTCCTGCATGAGCAGCGTCGGGAGCCGCGATGAGCGGTGATGTGCTCGTCATCGGCGGGGGCCTTGCGGGGCTTCTCGCCGCCCGGCGTCACCAGGCCGCTGGGCGCCGCGTCGTGCTGCTCGAGGCGGCCGATGAGGTGGGCGGGGCGATCGCCGCGCAGGACCTCGGCGGCTGCCCGATCAACAGCGGCGCCGAGGCCTACTCGATCAGCGCCGGGGCCGTCGACGCGCTGGCCGCTGAGCTGGGGCTCGAGGAGCAGATCGTCTCCCCGCGGGAGGGCCTGGGATCGCGTCTGGTCTCTGCTGCGGGGGTGCACCGGGCCCCGGCGGCGGCGCTGCTGGGCGTGCCGGCGCGGCCGCTCGCACGGGATGTGCGGGCAGTGCTGGGCTGGCCGGGGGCGCTGCGCGCCGCCCTCGAACCGCTGCTGCCGGCCCGCCTCGGCTCCCGCGACGGGGCAACCGTCGCGCAGGTGATCCAGCGGCGCCTGGGCCGACGGGTGCTCGAGCGGCTGGTCGCCCCGGTGATCGGCGGAGTGCATTCCACCGACCCCGAAAGCACCGAGTTCGCGGCTGCCGCGCCACAGCTCGCCACCGGGCTGCGCGAGCACGGCTCCCTGGTGCGTACCGTGCGGCACCTGCGCGGGAGGAGCACCTCCAGTGCCGGGACGCGGGTGCATTCCCTGGCCCCGACGATGGCGGCGCTGCCGGCCGCGCTGCGCGAGCAGCTGCTGGCCGGTGGGGCGCTGCTGCGCACCGGCACCCCCGCTACTTCGGTGGAGCGCACCGAGCACACCTGGCAGGTGCGAACCGCGGGCGGGGAGCACCTGGAGACGGCGCATCTGGTGCTCGCCTGCCCGCCGGATACCACCCGGGACCTGCTCGCCGAGGCAGCACCGGCGATCTCCACGGCGATCCCGCAGGCCCCATCGGCCCGGGTGCGCCTGGTGGCGCTGCTGCTGGACGCCCCGGCGCTGGATGCCTTCCCCTCGGGCACCGGGGCGCTCGTCGCCCCCGGCACCCCCGGGATCCGTGCGAAGGCCCTCACCCATGCGAGCGCCAAATGGGAGCACATCGCCCGCCAGCTGCACGAAGCCCTGCCGGAGCTGACTGCCCCGCACCTGGTGCGCCTGTCCTACGGCCGGCCCGGCGAGGAGCTGCCGGACCGAGAGGGCCTGGTGGACCTCGCCCTCGCCGATGCCGCCGCGATCCTCCGCACGCCGCTGACGCGCAAGCACCTGCACGATGCGGCGGTGATCGACTGGGACCGTGCCATGCGCCAACGCCTGCCCGGGCATCGCGCGGCGCTGACCCGCCTCACCGAGACCCTCGCCGCGGAGCCGACGCTCGAGCTCGTCGGCTCCTGGCGCTCGGGCACCGGGATCGACGCGATCCTCCGCGCCGAGAACGCCCCGACCACCTCCGATTCTGCCGCCACGTCTCCCACCCGTAAGGAAGGAAACCCCTGATGAGCCCCACCCCCGAAGAGATCGCCACCACCACCCGCTACACGAGCTACACGGTGTTCCGCCGGATCTCGGGCCTCACCGAGGACGGTGACCTCACGCAGGAGGCCTGCGTCACCGCCCTGGAGGAGGTGACCCAGCTGATCGAGGCCGAGGGCGCCGAGCTGCTGGGCTTCTACGACGTCTCCGGTTTCCGGGCGGATGATGACCTCATGCTGTGGCTCGCGGCCGATGAGCCCGCTGCCCTGCAGTCCGCGCTGCGGGAGTTCGAGCGCTCCGTGGCCGGGACCTGGCTGAACCGCGAGTGGGCGGCCGTCGGGGTGCACCGCCTGGCCGAGTTCGCCAAGGGGCACGTGCCCTCCTTCATGGTGCCCGGCACCGAGCGCAAGCAGTGGATCACCGTGTACCCCTTCGTGCGCAGCTACGACTGGTACCTGCTCGAGGACGATGAGCGGAACCGGATGCTGCGCGAGCACGGGATGCTGGGCCGCGACTTCCCGCAGGTGAACGCCAACACCGTGGC
The DNA here is from genome assembly GCF_002871795.1 of Brachybacterium sp. UMB0905. Taxonomy (GTDB): domain Bacteria; phylum Actinomycetota; class Actinomycetes; order Actinomycetales; family Dermabacteraceae; genus Brachybacterium. The sequence continues at coordinate 193,492 of NZ_PNHL01000001.1, forward strand.
CGCCTTCGCCCTCGGGGACTACGAGTGGCTGCTGAGCTTCGAGGCCGATGACCTGCATGACCTGGTGGACATGATGCGTCACCTGCGCTACTCCGATGCACGGCTGCATGTGCGCGATGAGCTGCCCTTCCACACCGGCCGCCGCCTGAACTCCCTCGCGGACGTCGCGGCGCTGCTGGCCTGAACCCCCAGGAGCGACCCGATGACCGATCAGATGACTCCGGTGACTCAGACCTCCCAGACGCATACCCGGCGCGGTGAGCCTCGGGCCTTCGATGCGATCCTGTTCTCCTCTTTCGGCGGCCCCGCCGGGCAGGAGGATGTGATCCCGTTCTTGCGCAATGTCACGCGCGGGCGCGGCATCCCCGATGAGCGCCTCGAGGAGGTGGCCGGGCACTACCGGGCGCTCGGCGGCGTCTCCCCCATCACCGCGCAGAACCGCGCCATGATCAGCGCTCTTGAGGCCGAGCTCGCCGAGCGCGGCGTGGACCTGCCGGTCTATTTCGGCAACCGCAACTGGGAGCCGTACAACACCGAGGCGCTGCGCTCGATGCACGCCGACGGGAAACGCCACGCCCTGGGCCTGGTGACGAGCGCCTACTCCTCCTACTCCTCCTGCCGCCAGTACCGCGAGGACTTCGCGATGGCGCTCGAGGAGACGGGCCTGGTCGGTGAGGTGACGATCGACAAGGTCCGCGTGTACTTCAACCACCCCGGTTTCCTCGAGCCGGTGGCGGACGGGGTGCGCACGGCCCTGGATGAGCTGGCCGCCGAGGGCCATGCGCCCGATCGGATCCGGGTGCTGTTCTCCACCCATTCGGTGCCGCTGTCGATGGCGGAGGCATCCGGCCCGGCGGAGACCCGTCGGCCCGGATCCGGTGGCTGGTACGTCGATCAGCACGTGGCGGCCTGCCGCTGGGTGATGGAGCAGCTCGCGGGCACGGGAGCCGATGGGGGCGCTGCCGCGCTGCCCTCCTGGGAGCTGGTGTATCAGTCGCGGTCCGGTGCCCCGCATGTGCCGTGGCTCGAACCCGACGTCAACGATGTGATCACCGAGCTGGCCGCGACGAAGGCGGCCGATGCGGTCATCGTGGTGCCGATCGGATTCGTCACCGACCACGTGGAGGTGGTGTGGGACCTGGACACCGAGGCGAAGGACACCGCTGCCGAGCAGGGCCTGGCCTTCCGTCGCATCCCCACCGCGGGGGCGGATCCGCGGTTCATCGCGGCGCTCGCGGACCTGATCCAGGAACGGCTGGATCCGGACTTCCCGCGCCAGGAGGTCACGGACTTCGGCGGCACCCCCGATGTGTGCGGACCGCAGTGCTGCGTGGGTCGGCTGTGCCGCCCCACCACCAGCGGCGTGGACTCCGCTGAGGACGTGGAGCGGGCCCGCGCGGCCGCCGGGAAGGACGCATGAGCGATACCACTGAGTTAGCCCCGCTGCGGATCGGCACGCGCGCCAGCGAGCTCGCCCTCACCCAGTCCCGACAGGTGGGCGAGCAGCTCGTGGCGGGCTCCGGCCGCGCGGTGGAGCTGGTGCATGTGAGCACCCACGGGGACCGCGACCGCACCACCCCGCTCGCGCAGCTCGGCGGCACGGGCGTGTTCGTGACTGCCGTGCGCCAGGCGCTGCTCGGCGGTGAGGTGGATGCGATCGTCCACTCCCTGAAGGATCTGCCCACCGCTGCGGCCGACGGGATCGTGCTCGGCTGCGTCCCGCCGCGGGAGGATCCCCGCGATGCGCTGTGCGCCCGCGAGGGGCTTGCCCTTGCCGAGCTGCCGCACGGGGCCCGGGTGGGCACCGGCTCCCCGCGCCGCGCAGCCCAGCTGCGGCGTACCCGGCCGGACCTCGACGTGGTGGGGATCCGCGGGAACGTCGGCACGCGCCTGGCCCGCGCGCTCGGTCCACAGGCGGATCTGGATGCGGTGGTGCTCGCCGCCTCGGGGCTCATGAGGGTGGGGCGCACGGAGGCGATCAGCGAGCTGCTGGATCCCGCGGTGATGCTGCCGGCCCCCGCGCAGGGGGCGCTCGCCGTCGAGGTCACCGCGCAGGCCGTGCAGGAAAGCCCCTGGCTCGCCGAGCGACTGCAGGTGGTCGAGGATCCGCAGACCCGCGCTGCCGTCACCGCGGAGCGGGCGCTGCTGCGGGCCCTCGAAGCCGGCTGCTCCGCCCCCGTCGCGGCGCTTGCCGAGGTCACCGCCGGTGGCGCCCTGCGTCTGCGGGCACTGGCGATCCGGCCCGATGGCAGCCACGCCGTGACCGGCAGCGCCGAGATCCCGTGGGATCCGGCCGCCGGTCCGCTGAGCGGCCCGGAGTCCGCGCCCGCCCGCCTCGGGGAGCAGCTCGCCGCCGAGCTGCTGGAGCGTGGGGCGGGCGAGATCCTCGAGCAGGCCCGCACCTGATGGTCTCCCCGTCGGCCGCAGCAGCCCTCCCGGTCCTGGTCACCCGGCCCGCGGGCCGGGCTGGCGGGCTGCTCACCCTGCTCGCGGCGCGGGGCGTCACGGCTGAGCACGTGCCGCTGCTGGAGCTCGTGCCTGGGGATGCCGCGCAGCTTGCCCGCGCCCGGGAGGGTCTCGCCGCCGGGGCGTTCACGCATCTGGTGGTCACCTCCCGCACCACGGTGGAGGTCCTCACCGGGGCCGATGGGCAGCTCGACGTCGACGGGGGCACGCAGGTGCTCGCCGTTGGGGCGGGCACCGCAGCGGCGCTGCGCAGCGCCGGGATACGCCCCCACAGGGTCGCGGCCGGATCCGGGGCCTCGCTCATCGAACAGCTCCCGCCCGCCCCGGAGACCTCCCGGGTGCTGCTGCCGGTCTCCACGGCCGCCGCCCCCACCGTCCCGGACGGCCTGCGCGCAGCCGGCTACCAGGTGCAGCGGATCGACGCCTACTGTCCTGTCCCCGCCGCTGTGGAGCCCGCGATGCGCGAGCGTCTGCGCGGCGGTGGCTACGGTGCGGTCGTGCTCACCAGTTCTCAGGCCGCCCGGCGCCTCGCGGAGCTCGATCCGGATCCACTGACCCCGCTGGTGACCATCGGCTCCCCCACCTCCTCTGCGGTGCGCGAGGCGGGGCTGGTGGTCGCCGCTCAGGCCAGCGCCCCCACCGATGCCGCGCTCGCCGATGCCGTCTGCGCTGTCCTCTCCCCCACCACGAAGGAGTCCTCATGACCCGCCCTGTTCCCCCTGCCCAGCCTGCCTCCAATGCTCAGCCTGCCTCCTCTGCCCTTCCTGCCCTGCCTGATGTGCCGGGCCCGATCGAGCGTCCGCGCCGCCTGCGCAGCTCCTTAGCGATGCGTTCCCTGGTGCGGGAGACCACGCTGCGGCCGGCCGATCTGGTGCTGCCGATGTTCGTGCGCGAGGGTGCGCGGGAGGATCGGCCCGTCAGCTCCATGCCGGGGGTTGTGCAGCACACGGAGGATTCGCTGTTGCGCGCCGCCGAGCAGGCGGTGGAGCGCGGTGTGGGCGGGCTGATGCTGTTCGGCGTGCCCGAGCGCAAGGACCCCGTCGGCTCCGGTGCCACCGATCCGGACGGCGTGCTGAACCGGGCGCTCGCCCGGCTGCGGTCCGAGCTGGGGGATGCGACGGTGCTCATGGCAGATCTGTGCCTGGATGAGTTCACCGACCACGGGCACTGCGGCGTGCTGGATGCTGCCGGGCACGTGGACAACGATGCGACGCTTGCGCGCTACCGCGAGATGGCGCTCTCGCAGGCGGAGGCCGGGGCGCATCTGCTGGGCCCCTCGGGGATGATGGACGGCCAGGTCGCCGCGGTGCGCGACGCCCTGGATGCGGCAGGCTGCGCCGATGTGGGGATCTTCGCGTACACCGCGAAGTACGCCTCGGCGTTCTACGGCCCCTTCCGAGAGGCGGTGGATTCTTCGCTGACCGGGGATCGCCGCACCTACCAGCAGGATCCCGCGAACGCCCGCGAGGCCCTGCGGGAGCTCGCCCTGGATGTGGCCGAGGGCGCGGACCTCGTGATGGTCAAGCCCGGTCTGCCCTACCTCGATGTCCTCACCCAGGTGGCTGAGGCCTCCCCCGTGCCGGTGGGCGCCTACCAGGTCTCCGGCGAGTACGCGATGATCGAGGCGGCCGCCGCGAACGGCTGGATCGACCGCGACCGCACGGTGCTGGAGTCCCTGCTGGCCTTCCGCCGCGCCGGCGCGAGCACCGTCCTGACCTACTACGCCAGCGAGGTGGCCGACTGGTTCACCACCGGCCTGCCCGATCACCTGCGCGAGTTCGCGTGAGCGACCTGGTGATCACCACACGGGAAGACTGAGCAGGCCGGTCGATGTCAGTGGCGGGAGGCCGTCGTCGACGGTGCGCAGCTTGGCGTAGAGGGTTCGCAGTGCCGCTCGGTCTGGGAGGTGCTCCGATCCGGCGGCCCGTTTCAAGATGGTCAGCGTGCCAACGATCGAGAGGGAACCGACGGGTCTGCCCGCTACCCGCAGACGGCGCAGGCGCTGAGCTTCCGTCGCCGCCATGTTTCGGCCCCCACCGTCATCGATAAGGACGATGACATCGCGCCCCTGTTCTGCAAGTACCACAGCGTGGGCGATGACCATGGTTTCTCCGAGGTCCTTGCTCGCCTCCATGCGTTGGGCGTAGGGCATACGGCACATGCGACTCACGACGCGCTCAAGGTCTGGGGTCACGTCATCAGACAGCACCGTGAGCAGACGGTCGGGTACTTTGCCGAGCACTCGCTCCGCAGCGGAGAACCGCCGATCAGTTCGTGCCTTGCGCAGGATTTCCTCGTGAACGGCCTCGGGGACGCAGATCGCTCCGAGCATGGCGAACAGCAGCCGTTCCTTGTTCTGCGAGAAGAAATTCAGGCCCGGCCCCGCGTCCATGATCGGGCGGTGAGTCATCGATCGGGCTCGTCTCCCGCGAGCCCGGTCAGATCCACCTCAACCGCGGGCAGCTCGTCCAGCTCGAATGCGGTGGGGTCAGCTGGCTGCGGCGTGATACCGAGGTCGTCGAATTCCGCCTGGACCGTCGCAAGGGGTAAGCCGCGGAGCGCAGCGATGATCGGCAGTCCGATAAGGCCCTCACTGTAGGCAGCTGTTGCGCGACGCAGCAGAGATTGCGGGGCTCTCTGGCGGTTCGAGGCGTCTTGGAGGGAACGGTACTGGTCCAGCCACCCGTTTCGGGCTGCGACCTGATACGTGGTGAGCCCCATGAGGTCCGTCTTGGTCTCAGCAGAGATGAGTCCGCAGTCCGCCAGCACAATGGCGGCGATCGCCGGGGATACCAGATAACGCTGCACCACATCGGAGAGGTGCCCGCTGGGGTCGCCTGCTGCCCGCTCGGTCGTCTGCTGGACACCGCTGCTTGGAGCGAGCAGATGCCGGGCAAAGGCGTCGGCACGAATCTCCTGCATCGGGCGCTCTCCGTCGCGGTCATGTCCCTCCCAGTCCTCGAAGATCACGTGGGCGAGCTCGTGGGCGAGAGTGCTGCGCTGCCGCATGGGGTGCGGGGTCGCGGCGACCGCGATATAGACGCGCCCCGTCGCCGGGTCACGCATGGACAGTCCATGCGAGTCCGTATCAGCAGAGATGATCGCGACGTCATGCCCGGTGGTCTGTTCGATCATGGAGATCAGGTCCCCGATCGGCTGAACTCCGAGGCCATGCTGCGTGCGGAACGCGAGCGCGGCCTCGCGGGCCTGCTCTTCGATACGTCTACTCACCGTCGATCCTGAATTCCGCAATCATCGAGATGCACGTCGATCTCCATGAAGTAGAGCAGCCGCTTGCGCAGATCAGCAGCCGCCCCACCGTTGGTGGTCCGTGCGGCGGTCTGCACACGCTCGGGCAGGTCTTGTGAGGTCAGCTCCGCGAAGGTCGTCCCTGCTGCCGCAGCGATCCGCAGTAGTTCGGGCGTCTTGGGAGTCCGGGTTCCGTTGATCACGCGGCTGAGCGTGGCCTGGGGCAGACCTGTCCGTGCCGCCAGCTGACGTTGCGTCAGACCAGCACGCTCTCGCGCAGCATCGACTCGCTGCCCGATGGTTTCCATCACCGTCACCTCCACATCGCTCGCGCATCTGCTCGGCGCCGCCTGCCGGTATAGACCGCCACGCCGCATGAATCACTTTTGTAGTCGATGATTCTACCGCGTCGCCGGGTGGTCGTCGAGGCTGCGCACAGTCGCTCTGATCACCCGAGTAGCCTGGATAAGCCCCCGATGTTCTCAGCCAGGAGACCCCCATGCCCATCGCCCCACACACCCCTGCCCCGCACGGCCTGTCCGAGGAGCTGTTCGCCCGCGCCCGGCGCGTCATCCCCGCGGGAGTGAACTCGCCCGTGCGGGCCTTCGGCTCCGTGGGCGGCACCCCGCCGTACATCGCCTCGGCCGCCGGGGCGCTGCTGACTGATGTGGACGGGCGCGAGTACGTGGACCTCGTCGGTTCCTGGGGGCCGATGATCCTCGGGCACGCGCACCCACAGGTGGTGGAGGCCGTGCAGCAGGCCGCCTCCCGCGGGCTCTCCTTCGGCGCGCCGCAGCCGCAGGAGGTGGCGCTCGCTGAGGAGGTCATCGCGCGCATCGGCCCCGTGGAGAAGATCCGCATGGTCAACTCCGGCACCGAAGCGGTGATGAGCGCCCTGCGGGTGGCCCGCGGCGCCACGGGCCGCGATGTCATCGTGAAGTTCGCGGGCAACTACCACGGGCATGTCGATGCGCTGCTCGCCGAGGCCGGCAGCGGCCTGGCCACCTTCGGTCTGCCGGGCTCCGCGGGCGTCACCGCGGGCACCGCGCAGGACACCGTCGTCCTCCCCTACGGGGACCGGGCAGCCGTGCAGGAGCTGTTCGCCGCGCGCGGGAGCGAGATCGCCGCGGTGATCGTCGAGGCCGCTCCCTGCAATATGGGCGTCGTCCCGCCGAGCAGCGAGGACGGGCTGGGATTCACGCCGTTCCTGCACGACCTCGCCCATGAGCACGGGGCGCTGCTGATCACCGATGAGGTGCTCACCGGCTTCCGCGCCACCCGCACCGGTTACTACGGGATCGATGGCCCCGGCGGGACCGACGGCACGCAGCAGGATTGGGCGCCGGATCTCATGACCTTCGGGAAGGTCATCGGCGGCGGGCTGCCGGTGGGCGCCTTCGGCGGCCGGGCAGACCTCATGGACCTGCTGGCGCCGCTGGGCCCCGTGTACCAGGCGGGCACGCTTTCCGGGAACCCGCTCGCGACGGCAGCAGGCCTGGCGACCTTCGCGGGCCTGGATGAGGCGGCGTATCAGCAGCTGGGCGCGACCTCGCAGGCACTGCAGGACCTGGTCTCCGAGGCGCTGAACGCCGCGAGCGTGCCGCATGTGATCCAGCGGGCCGGCACCCTGTTCTCGGTGTTCTTCCGGAGCGAGCCGGTGCGGAACTACGCGGATGCACAGGTGCAGGACACGGACGCGTTCGGCCGCTTCTTCCACACGATGCTCGAGGGCGGGGTGCATCTGCCGCCGTCGGCCTTCGAGGCCTGGTTCGTCTCCACCGCGCACACCGATCAGATCCTGGACCGGATCGCGGAGGTCCTGCCTAGCGCGGCCCGCGCCGCTGCGGCCAGGTGAACAGGGCGGAGAGCGCCCAGTTGATAAGTTCAATTCAGCTCACGAAGGCCTTATCAATGGGCACCTCTCCCCATGGCCATCCGGCCGGGCCCTTTCTACGCTGAGATGATCTGGCGGGGCACCCCGTGCCCGCACTGACGAGCTCACCCAGGAGAGGGCCCATGAACTTCTGCGGCATGACCACCGACGAGGTGTCTGGGCACCTCCAGCTGATGAGCACCGATCAGCAACGCCTGGAGGAGCTGGGGACGGATCTCGGCAGTTCCCTGACTCGCAGCCAGGAGTTCTGGCGGGGCGAGGATGCCGAACGCTTCCGGGCCGCTTTCGCCACGGCTCTGCAACGTCTGGCCGATACTGCGACGCAGGTCTCCGCACGCTCCACGGAGCTCGCGCAGCATCTGCAGGAGCAGGAGCAGGCCTCCCGCGGCGACAGCGACGGCGGCGTATCGGCCCCCGGCAGCGGAGGCGATGGCGAGACCGCCGGGGACGGACCGGTGGATAAGACCAACCATCCCGGCGAAGACCCCTATTACGGCGAGGTGGACCCCGAGGTTGCCGAGCGCTGGCGCGAGCTGTCCGACGAGGAGCGCGAAGCTGTCGCCCGCGAGATCATCGAGCAGGAGCTGGCGCGGTACGGGCTCGAGGACGTGGATATCGACTTCGAAGCACCCCCCGGTTACAACGGCTGGTGGGAGGTCGATGCTGACGGCAACCACTCGATCTCCATCGACGGCGACGCGCTGCACAACCCGCGCCTGCTGCACACCCTCGCCCATGAGGCACGCCATGCCGCGCAGTGGGAAGCCACAAAGGACACTGAGCCCGGGATGTGGGACTGGCTCCCCTTCGTAGACTCCACCAAGAACGACTACGAGCGGCTGTACAACGAGCATGGCTTCACGCGCGAGGAGATCGATGCCTGGCGGGAGCACTGGGATACTCCGAAGGATGAGCGGGGTCCGTACCTCGACCAGCCCGTCGAGCTCGATGCCCGCGACCGCGGAGCCGAGTTCTCCGATGACCTGACCATGGATGATCTGGAACAGTATATGGAGGACGCCGGAGTCACAGAGGAGAACTGAGCATGCCCCCTCAGCCGCATCGACGCCCCTTGCTGGTCGCGGGAGCTCTGCTGGCCGCACTGCCCCTCGCCGGCTGCGGGCTCCTGCGCAGGAAGGATCCCGAGCCCACGCAGCCAATTGACTCCGACTCCCCCGACGCCGACTCCCCCGAATCTGCGCTGCCGACCGCGTCACCCACCCAGTGCCTCAGCGCCGAGGAAGCCGCGCAGCGCACCCGCCCCTCTCCACCGCCGCGCGAGGAGCAGGGGCCCGAACATGAGGCGCTGCCCGGGGAGCATCTGAGCGGCATCGGCCTCGCCCTCCTGCCCGGCGGAGACCGCATCGCGGCCAGTCACACCGCCGATGCAATCCTGCTGGGCGAGGCGGAGACGTACGGCACCGTCATCTGGAACACCGCCGGCGGGACGATCCTCGAGCAGCTCGATAACGGGCTGGTGGGCGCGATCGCCGCGAGCCCCGACGGTCAGCTGGCCCTGGCCGGGCATGTCAGCGTGGAGATCCGCGACCGTGACCTCACCGTGCAGAAGCTGCTGACCAGCGGGGAGGACGAGCCCTTCGCCCCGCGGGCGGGCTCACGCATCACCGATCTTGCGATCACCGCCGATGGCTCCCATCTGGCGGTCCTCGGCGCCGATGGGCAGGTCACGCTGTGGCGGATCGACGGTGAGGCCTGCGAGGCCACCGGCCCGCTGGAGACGGACCTCGAGACGGTCACCGCCCTGGCGCTCTGTCCTGCCGATGGCGCCCTCGCCTTGTGCGGGCCGGGCGGGCCCGTCGAGCTGTGGGATACGAGAACCGGCGAACGCAGCAGCCTGGTCGACGGAGTGCCCGGTCGCGTCGGCGGCCTCACCTATGACGCCGACGGAACCCTCTTCATCGCCGCGGAGAACCCGTCGGCGCTGTATGTCCTCACCCCAGAGGGAGAACTGTCCGATGGGCCGGAGCATGACCAGCGCGGCCCCTTCTGGGTGGCTGCCGCGAGTGAGCGGGTCGCCGTCGTGGGGCGTCGGAACAACCGGGTCCAGCTGTGGGACCGCACCCGTGATGAGGTGCGGGAGCTGCCCGTCGTGCCCGGCGTCACCGGTCGTCTCGCCTTCTCTCCCGATGGCGGGACGCTGTATGCCGCCTCGCCCGGGGAGGGCGTCGTGGCGTGGAGCGGCGGCGAGCAATGGCGGCAGTTCGATCTGCCCTGATCAGGACCGGCGCCGCCGAAGTTATCCACAAAGCGCCAGCGCTGCTGCCGCCGACGGCGTACCGTAGCCGTGGACTCGAGATCGGCGGCAGGAGTGGAGCCCACCGGATGACCAGCCCGCGCCTTTCACGCCGCACCGCCCTGCTCAGCGCCGCGGCGATACCGCTCGCGGCGAGCCTGGGAGGCTGCGCCGGGCCGGACCCGAGCAGCTGCATCCCCCCGCAGGACGCCGGCGAGCATAACTGGCCCGAGCCCCGCAAGCGCAGCCGCAGATCCCGCGCCCGCTACGTGGGGCCACAGGAGGACAACCGCTTCTGGCACAGGGCGCTCGCGCTCTCCCCCGACGGCTCGCTCCTGGCCGCCAACCAGGAGCGGGACCGCCAGCTGCTCGGGCTCTCCCCGACCTGGGGGACCGTCATCTGGGAGACCGCGACCAGGCGCATCCGCACCGTGATCGACACGGGGATGGATCGGGCACTGGCCTGGCACCCTTCCGGCGACATGCTCGCCTGCGGCAGCCGGATGGACATCGACCTGACCACGCTGGACGGGACGCTGCTGTGGCGCCTGGAGGGACACGGCGACCACCGCAAGGGCCCGGCCACCGCTGTGCTCGACCTCGCCTTCAGCCCCTCCGGGGACCGGCTGGCGTCCGTGGGCACCGACGGCACCGTGCGGCTGTGGACGGTGGGCGCCCAGTGCGCTCCCGGCACGGTGCTCGCACTGCAGAAAATGCGGCCTGCCTCCGTCTCCTTCTCCCCCGATGGTGCTGAGCTGGCCGTCTGCGGACCGCGTGCGGCACCGCGCATCTATGACGCTGCCAGTGGTGAGCTGCTCCGCACGCTCGACGATGCCGCCCCGCATTCGGCGGGACTCGCACACACCGCCGACGGGACCCTGCTGATCGGCACAGGGCCACGCATGAATCGTGACTACACCCTCGACCCGATCGATGCGGTGCTGGAGGAGGTCCAACCCGACGGGTCGATGCTCGAACTGCCTGCCCCGCAGGAGGCAGATGCCGGGATGATCTCCCCGGCCGCCGATGGGCGCATCGCGGTCAGCCCCCGGTTCGGCCACCGGATGATGATCTGGGATCGCGTGAGCGAAGAGCGGATCGACCTGCCGCGCCCCCCGCACGCGGTGGGAACCACCTGCTTCTCCCTCGAGGGGGACGTGCTGTACGCGATCTCCCCGCAGTTCGGCCCCGTGTACAGCTCCGCCCAGCCCGACGCCCCGTGGGAAGCTGGATTCGAGCTTCCCTGACCCGCCCCGAAGGAGACCTGTGATGTCGTTCGATCAGTCGATGGAGACCTACGCGCTGGATCCCACCCCGGAGCACCTGGAGGTGCTGCAGCGGGACATCATGGCGCTGCCCGATTACGACCCGCTGGTGCAGATCGCCGCCGTGACCACGCCGCTGCAGCAGGCGGGCGATCACCAGGGGATCGTCGATGCGCTGACCTCGCGGATGCCGGGGCTGTTCCTGGCTCCCGGGGCGCATGCCCGCCTGTTCCGCGCCTACACGGAGCTGGGCGATCAGGCCGCCGCGGACCGGGAGCGGAAGTTCGCGCTGCTGTCCATGGACGCGATCCGCAGCAGCGGCACCGGTGAGGAGGAGCATCCCTTCCGGGTGCTGCGGGTCGAGGACCAGTACGAGGTGCTCGCGGCCCTCGGCCAGCATCCGAGCTCCCAGCGCACCCTGTCCGATGAGCGTGGCGACTTCGATGTCCACACCGTCGGCGAGGACCGCGAGGTGTGGTTCGAGCTGCTGTGGCGCGAGCGGGACCGGGAGGACTGACCGTCAACCGCCTGCTTACGCGTTAACCCGGTGCTTCTCGATCGCCATCTCGTAGTAGCGCAGCAGGTCATCGGAGGCGTTCTCCCAGGAGAACTTCTCCGCCTCCGTCCGCGCGGCCGTGCGAATCTGCTCGCGCAGCCCTGGATCGCCCAGCCGGTTCAGCGCCGTATCCAGGCTTGCCTGATCCCCGGCGTCGTACAGCAGGCCGTTCTCCCCATCGGTCACCTGTTCCATGGTGGGACCGGAGCGCGCAGCGACCACGGGCAGGCCGGAGGCCATGCCCTCGAGGATCACCAGCCCCAGCGTCTCGGTGACCGAGGGGAACACGAACGCGTCGGCGCTCGCGAAGGCGCTCGCGAGCTCCTGCCCCTCCATGAACCCGGGGAACAGCGCGTTCGTGCCGGCGAACAGCTCCTCGAGCTCACGCCGGTACGGCCCATCGCCCACGACCGCGAGCGCCACATCGTCCCGTCGGTCCAGCATGGGCCGCAGCGTGTGGATCTCCTTCTCCGCCGCCAGACGCCCCACGAACACCAGGAGCTTCTTCTCCGGATGCCCGCCGGTGAGCCGTTCACGCATCTCCGGCGAGGCGAAACGCGGATGGAACTGCTCGGTGTCCACGCCGCGGCGCACCACATGCAGGTCCTGGATCCCGTGCTGCTCCAGCTCGATCTTCATCGACTCGGAGGTCGCGAGGTTGATGTCCGCGAGCGCATGGTTACGTTTGATCTGCCACCACACCGCCGGCTTGCCCCAGGTCCACGCCTTGTACAGGTCCATATAGCGCGGCAGATGCGTGTGGTAGCTGGCCAGCAGCGGGATCCGCCGACGGCGGGCCGCGAACGCCCCGGAGGAGGCCAGCAGGATCGGCTGGGCGGCGTGGACGATATCGGGGTGGAAGCCCTGGATGATGCCATCCACGGTGGGGTTGGGCAGGGTGAAGCGCCGATGCTTGTAGAACGGCAGGGTCACCGGGCGGATGCCCACCACCCGGGCCCCGTGATGCTCGGTGACCCCGAGGTCGGGGGCGATCACCATGACCTCGTGCCCCAAGTCGGTGAACCGTTCGACGGCGTGACGCAGACGAGTAACCACCCCGTCGACGGAGGGGACGAAGGTCTCGGTGACGATCGCTATTTTCACGAAGAAGCGATCACTTCCAGGTGACGGTGGGCATGACCAGCTCACGCTTGACCCGGTCGGTGTTGTTCATCGCCACCTTGAGCACCTCGGCCAGGTGCGCATCGTCCAGCAGGTGCGGCTGAAGACCCAGGTCCAGCAGGTTGGTGTTGACCGCGTTGTAGTAGTGGTCGTACTTCTCCACGCGCGGGTTCTCGGTGTTCTCGATCGTGACGTCGAGGCCGAGGTCATTGCCGACCTTCTGCACCTTCTCGGCGAGCTCCTTGACGGAGAACTGCTCGGTGAACTGGTTGTAGACGCGGAACTCGCCGCGGTCAGCGGGGTTCTCGCAGGCGATCTCGATGCAGCGCACGGTGTCCTGGATGTCCAGGTAGCCGCGGGTCTGGGAGCCGTTGCCGTACACCGTGAGGGGGTGGCCGATGGCGGCCTGGATGATGAAGCGGTTCAGGGCCGTGCCGAACACCGCGTCGTAGTCGAAGCGGTTGACCAGGCGCGGGTCCAGGCGGGTCTCGTCGGTCTCGAGGCCGTAGACCACGCCCTGGTTGAGGTCGGTGGCGCGCACGCCCCAGATGCGGCAGGCGAACATGATGTTGTCGCTGTCGTGCACCTTGGTGAGGTGGTAGAAGGAGCCGGGCTGCTTGGGGTAGGGCAGGCGGTCCTTGCGGCCCTTGTGCTCGATCTCGATCCAGCCCTCTTCGATGTCGATGTTGGGCTGGCCGTACTCGCCCATCGTGCCGAGCTTCACCAGGTGGCAGTCGGGGGCGTAGTCCTTGATCGCCCACAGCACGTTCAGGGTGCCGTTGACGTTGTTGCGGTGGTTCTCGATCGCGTGCTCGCGGTCGATCATCGAGTACGGCGCGGAGCGGTGCTCGGCGAAGTGCACGAAGGCCTCGGGCTGGATCTCCTGGAAGATGCGGGAGACGGCCTCGTAGTCGGTGAGGTCGGCGATCTCCAGGGCGATCTCCTTGCCGGAGACCTCCTTCCAGGCCGCCACACGCTCGGGCAGCGGCAGGATCGGGGTCATGGAGTTCGAGCCCAGCTCCTCGTCGATCTCGCGACGCACCAGGTTGTCCACGATCGTGACGTCGTGGCCCTTCTGCGAGAGGTACAGGGCAGTGGGCCAGCCGCAGAAGCCATCTCCGCCAGCGACGACGATCTTCATCAGTGAGTCCTCCATGGGTCAGGTGCCATTCCCGGGACCGTTCCCGGGAATGGATTGTGCAACATGCGATGCACTCCTAAGTTAGTACGGGTGCGGCCCGGCTCAAAGACGAGAGGCGGCGGCCTGAACAGCGAAGGAACGCATCATGAACAGCCTGGATGATGGTGGGCGCAACCCGCGGCCGCTGCCGGATCTCGCACGCCGAGTGCTCGTGATGGCGATCGTCAACCGCACCCGCGACTCTTTCTACGACCAGGGACGGACCTGGCAGCTGGACGATGCGGTGAACGCAGGCCTCGCTGCCGCAGCGGCGGGCGCGGACATCATCGACGTGGGCGGCGTGAAGTTCGCGCCGGGCCGCGCAGTGCCCGTCACCGAGGAGATCGACCGGGCGGTCCCCGTCATCGCGCAATTGCGCGCGCAGCTGCCCGCTGAGGTGCTGCTCAGCGTGGACACCTTCCATGCGGCGGTCGCGCAGGAGGCGATCACAGCGGGCGCGGACATCATCAACGACACCACGGGGCTGGCCGATGCGCAGATGGCCCCGGTCATCGCGGCAGCCGACGCGAGCGTGGTGATCACGCATTCGGTCGCCGAGCCCCGTCGGCCCGTGCCGTCCCCGCAGTACGGGGACGTGGTCGAGGAGGTGCGCGACTTCCTGGCCGCCCGGCTGGAGCGCGCCCTCGAGGCGGGGGTGGCGCGCGAACGGATCATCCTGGATCCCGGCCCGGACCTGAACAAATCCACGGTCCAGACCCTCGAGCTGCTGCGCGATTGGCGCGAATACCGCGCCCTGGGGCTGCCGCTGCTGGCGGCGGTCTCCCGCAAGGACGTGATCGGCGAGTCGCTCGGGCTGCCCAAGGAGGAACGCCTCGAGGGATCGCTCGCCGCGGCCGCCTGGTGCATGCGGCAGGGCGCGCGGATCCTGCGCGTTCACGATGTGGAGCCGACAGTCCGCCTGGTGCGGATGCTCGAGGTTCTCGCCGGCTGGCGCGAACCGGCCGGGCCGCTCGTCCACAACGTGTGAGCGACCTGGCCGGTTCAGCCGTTGCGATCAGCCCTTCCGCGCCACCCGCAGGGTCTTGATCTCGAAGGGACAGAAGGCGAGGCGCACCGTACCGTCCTCGCCGCGCTCGAGCGCGGAGCGGAAGGCCGGGGCGTCCTCGTTGAACGGCCGCTCCAGCAGGTCCACGGCCCCGATCTCGCCGCCGACCGCAGGATCCACCGCCAGCTGCGCGGTGGTGCGCACGCCCTGGGACTCGTACAGGCGCAGCACAAGATCGCCGGAGCGGTCCTCGGCGAGCTTCACGGTCTCCACCAGCACGCTGCTGTCCGCGCCATCGACACCATTGACCGTGACCAGCGGGGCGGCCAGCGCCTCCGCCGCCGCGACGGTGCGCTCGGGCAGGTTGATGCGGTAGCCCTCCTCGATTGCGCCGTCGATGCCGGTGCCGGGGCGCACGGACACGCGCAGGCGGTACTGGCCGTGGTCGGCGCCCGGGTCCGGGTACTCGGGGGCGCGCACCAGGGTCAGACGGGTCGTCGTGGTGGTGCCGCCGTCATCCTCGCGGACCGAGCGCAGGACGTCGTGCCCGTAGCTGGAGTCGTTCGCGATCGCCACGCCGTACTCACCCTCGGCCACGTGCACGAAGCGGTGCGCGCAGGTCTCGAAGCGGGCGAAGTCCCAGCTGGTGTTGACCGGGATGGGCCGATCCACGTGGCCGAACTGGATCTGGCTGGACATGTGCGCAGCCCGCACATCCAGGCCGAAGCCCAGCTTGAGCGCCTTCTTCGTCTCCTGCCAGTCGATGTCGTGGACGATCTCCAGGGACTGATCGCCCGGGCGCAGCACGTAGGTCTTGATGATCTGCGAGCCCGCGCCGGTGACACCGGAGGTCTCCGCGCCAGCCTCCAGCGCGGTGGTGTAGGTGCAGGCCACGCGCACCTCATCGGCCTCTTCGGTGACCTCGATGGAGGTGGGGGCATCGAGGTCGCGCACCACGTGGCGGTAGAACTCGTCGATGTCCCAGGCGTCCCACTGGTTGGGGGTGTCGCGGTGCAGCTGCAGCAGCGCGCCCTTCGCCCCGGGGGCGATGGCCTCGCGGCCGCTCGCGGCATCGACCAGGGAGACGATGTCCCCGGCGCCATCGATCACCGCGGTCAGCGCGGCGTTCGCGAGCGTGATCCGATCTCCCTCGCGCGTGAGGGTCACCGGCTCCGGGTCATCCGCAGGAGCGGCGGCGCCGTAGGCGGCCACGCCCCGACGGGTCACCGGCGCGGTGTTGACCAGCAGCGCATCCTCACCCTCGGCGACCCCGGAGCCGAGCGCCTCCAGGGCGCTGGCGATGATCGCCTCGACGCGCTCGGCCAGCGCGGCATACTCGGTCTCGGCCTGGCGGTGCACCCAGGCGATCGAGGAGCCGGGCAGGATGTCGTGGAACTGGTTCAGCAGCGTGGTGTGCCACAGCTCCTCGAGCTCATCGTGCGGGTAGGCGAAGTCGCTGCGCAGCGCGGCGAGGGTGGCGAGGAACTCCGCCTCGTGCAGCAGGTGCTCGCTGCGGCGGTTGCCCTGCTTGGTGGCCAGCTGTGCGGAGTAGGTGCCGCGGTGCAGCTCGAGGTACAGCTCGCCGTTCCACACCGGGGCGTCGGGGTACTCCTCCTTCGCCCGGTCGAAGAACTCATCGGAGGTGCCGAACTCGACCTTCGGGGATCCTTCGAGGTCCTTCGCACGCCGACCCGCGGCCATCATCTCGCGGGTGGGTCCGCCACCGCCGTCGCCCCAGCCGAACAGGTCGATCCCGATGCTCGAGCGGCCCTTCTCCTTGAAGTTGCGCTCGAAGTAGGCCAGCTCCTTGCCGGAGAGCATGCCGTTGTAGGTGTCCGCGGGCGGGAAGTGGGTGAACACCTTCGTGCCGTCGATGCCCTCCCAGTGGAAGGTGTGGTGCGGGAAGGTGTTGATCTGGTTCCAGGACACCTTCTGGGTGAGGAAGTTCGACTGCCCGGCGAGCGCGGCGATCTGCGGCAGCGCGGCGGAGTAGCCGAAGGAGTCCGGCAGCCAGGTCTCGCGGGTCTCCACGTCGAAGTTCTCCAGGAAGAACCGCTTACCGGCGATGAACTGGCGGGCCATCGCCTCGGAGCCGGGCATGTTGGTGTCCGACTCCACCCACATGCCGCCGACGGGCACGAAGCGGCCCTCGGCCACCCGCTCGGTGATGCGGGCGAACAGCTCGGGGTAGCGCTCCTTGAGCCAGGCGTACTGCTGGGCGGAGGAGGCGGAGAAGACCATCTCGGGGTCGTTCTCGATGAGGGTGCAGGCGTTGGAGAAGGTGCGGGCCACCTTGCGGACCGTCTCGCGGACGGGCCACAGCCAGGCGGAGTCGATGTGGGCGTGTCCGGTGGCGAGCACCGTGAGCGCGGAGGAACCGGCCGGGCGGCCGAGCGCCGGGGCGAGCACCTCGCGGGCGGCGCGGGCGGTGCCGGGCATGTCATCGGGATCCGCGGCGTCGCAGGCGGCCTCGAGGGCCCGCAGGATCTCGTGGCGGCGCTGGCTGTGCTCGGGCAGCTCGAGCATCAGTCCGGCGAGGGCCCGGAAGTCCTCGGCGAGCTCCCAGATGTTCTTGTCGCGGCGGGCCAGGTGCAGCTCCTTGACGGAGTACAGGTCCTCCTCGGGGATGGTGGCGAGGTCACCCAGCGGCGTGGGCTTGAAGTCCCAGCTCCCGGCCACCAGCGGGTTGGCGGCGCATTCGAGGTAGAGGTCGATCTCCTCGCCGGGGGTGACGGGCACGTAGCGGTTGAAGGGGTTGATGGCCTTGACGGGCACACCATCGGGGGTGAACACGAGCGCCTCGGCCTGGAAGCCGGGCATGCCGGTGAAGGCGAGGTCCACGACGAGTTCGCAGCCGGAGTTCTCATCGTCGGCCCACTGTGCAGGGACGGTGCCGGTCACGTGCAGCCAGGTGGTGGACCAGGCGCGACCCAGCGGCGCGCCCACCTCGAGCGGCTCGTAGTCCAGGCCGATGGCCTCCTGCGCGGGGATCGGCTCGCCGGGCAGGCGGTGCGCCGTGATGGTCACCTCCGCCGTGTCCTGATAGATCTTCGCGGCCAGGTTGTCCTGGGCGAAACGGCGGATGCGAGCCTCGGTGAGCTCCCTGTCGTCGAACATGGTGCGACTCCTGTGCGCGTTCGCGGGCGGGGGTGTTTTCTGCGGTGGTGCCTGAGCGGCGCGGGCCATCAGCGGTCCCGGGGTGCACCGACTTTATCGGCTCACCAGGGCACTGGTCACACCATCGTCCCGCATGTCGGGAACGCTCTCGCTCAGCGGACGGCGAACTGCTCGAGCACCGCGTCGCCCAGGCGCGGCATGACCTCGCGGTGGGCGTCGCAGAAGTCATGGGAGGTGCCGATGACGAGCGCGAGATCCGCCTGCGGATCCACCCAGAAGGCGGTCCCGCGCATGCCGAAGTGGCCGATGGTGCGCGGGCTGTTGCGCGTGCCCGTCCAGTGCGGGCTCTTGGCGCCGCGGATCTCCAGGCCCAGGCCGAAGGGGTTCGGGTCCTGCTTTCCGAAGCCGGGCATGATCCCCACCAGCTCGGGGAACTGCGCCGTGGTGAGCTCCGCAGCCCAGGCGGGGTCGAGCAAGGTGGGGCGCAGCAGCTCAGCGGCCAGCAGCGCGAGGTCGGTCAGCGGTCCGTGGGCGCCGACGGAGGGCGAGTCCTCCCAGGTGAGGTCCCGCATGCCCAGCGGGTCGGTCAGGCGTTCGCGCAGCCAGTCCTCGAAGTCGCGGCCCACGGCGCGCTCCACGTGGCGGGCGGCTTCGTCGATGCCGTAGTTGGAGTAGTGGCGGCGCAGTCCCGGCGCCTGGAGCGTGGAGTCGGATTCGTAGAAATACCCGGAGGCGTGGGAGAGCAGGTGGCGCAGTGTCGAACCCTCGGGACCCGCGGGATCGTCGAGTTTGACCTTCCCCGCTTGGGCGGCGAGGACGCAGGCGGTGCCGGTGAGGGTCTTGGTGACCGAGCGCCAGGCGCGGATCCGGGTCACGTCCCCGCGGCGGGCCCGCTCCCCCTCGGGGCCCAGCACGATCGCGGCGGCCTCGAAGCCGAAGTCCTCCAGCAGGTCCAGGGCGTCCATCAGGCCGCCCCGGGGGCGCAGCGCTCCAGGATCGCGTCGGTCACGGCGGGCCAGGCGCGCGCGTGCTCCTCGCTGAACGGTCGTTCGCCGAGGAATGCGGCGGCGAGGCCGACCTCGGGGTCCACCCACAGGTAGGAGCCGGACTGGCCGAAGTGACCGAAGGTGCGCGGGGAGGATCCGGCGCCGGTCCAGTGCGGCTGTTTGGTGCCGCGGATCTCGAATCCCAGCCCCCAGTCGTTGGGGTCCTGCCGACCGTAGCCGGGCAGGATGCCCTTCAGTCCGGGGAACTGCACGCTGGTGGCCTCGCGCCAGAGCTCCTCGCCGATGAGGGTGGGCGCAAGCAGCTCCCGGCCGATGGCCAGCAGGTCGCGGATGCTGCCGCGATATCCGGCGGCCGGAGAGCCGGTGATCTCGAGGTCGGTGAGGTCCAGTCCCGCCACGACGGTCTGCTCGAGCCATTCGTCGATCGGATAGCCGGTGGCGTCCTCGAGGTGGGCGGCGAGGACCTCGAAGCCGGTGTTGGAGTAGATGCGGCGGGTGCCGGGGGCGGCCACGGTCTCCTCGCCCTCGAAGGGGAACCCGGCCGTGTGGGCGAGCAGATGGCGGACGGTTGACCCGTCGGGGCCAGCGGGCTCGTCGAGGTCCAGCAGAGAGCGCTCGACGGCGATGAGCACGCCGAGGGCCGTGACCGGCTTGGAGACGCTCGCCAGGTCGCGCACGCGGCCTGGATCGCCCTGGAGGTGCACGGGGCCGTCGGCATCGGTGACGCCCAGCTCATGTGGGAGGTCCAGGTCGACGGGGATAGCGGGATCTCCGGGGTTCTCAGGGCTGTGCACGGTGTCCACGCCCGCCACTATTCCATGTCCCCGCTCGTCGTCCCTGTCCCCGCTCGTCATCCCTGTCGCCGCTCGTCCTCCATGCCACCGCCCTTCTCCCGGCCGCCCCCAGCCCGCACCACCGCCCGCCGCGGCCTTCACACCCCCTTCACATATCATCCACCACACGCTCCCCTTTACTTTATTTTTGCCACCCGTTGACTGTTGCAGGATGGAGCCGTCCCACACACCGCGGGACCCGATGCGGCGGAGCCTCATCGGCTCACGATCTGACGGGGGAACTGATCGCCATGACCATTCATCTGACCGACTCTGCGCACCTGACCGACTCTGTGCACTTGACCGACTCTGCGCCCACCCGCCGCACTCTTCTGCTGGGAACCGGCCTGCTCACCACTGCCCTTGCCACGGGCCTCGCCACCGCTCCCGCCCAGGCCGCGACGACGCTCAAGCGCGGCTCCCGCGGTAATGCCGTGCGCGCCCTGCAGAACGATCTGAACGACCTGAAGTACTGGTGCGGCACCCCCGACGGCACCTTCGGCGCTCTCACCGAGCAGGCCGTGTACGCGCTGCAGAAGGCCGCCGGCATCGGCCGTGACGGCACGGTGGGGCCGAAGACCCGCGAAGCGCTGCGCCGCGGCGTGCAGCCGCCGCAGAAGGTGACCCGCGGCCGCCTGTTCGAGGTGGACCTGAAGCGTCAGCTGCTGCTGCTGTGCATCCACGAGGGCAAGATCCTGTACATCCTGAACACCTCCACCGGCAGCGGCGAGCGCTACTACTCCGGCGGCCGCTGGAAGACGGCGACCACGCCGAAGGGCGACTTCCGCATGTACTCCTTCCACAGCAGCGGCTGGCAGACCGGGCCGCTGGGTTCGATGTACCGCCCCGGCTATTACGACCGCGGCTGGGCGATCCACGGCTCGCGGTCGATCCCGCCCTACCCCGCCTCACACGGCTGCTCCCGCATCACCACGGCGGCCAGCGACATGCTGTGGTCGCGCAACTGGTTCCGCAAGGGGCGCCGCGTGCTCGTGCGCTGATCCGGGCGCGACACCGCGTTCACACCACCTGCACCGAACCCCCGCCCGGCCCGCGCCGGGCGGGCACGGCTGGGGCGGATGCATCGCGATACGATCGGGGGCGAACCGTTCTGCGCTCACGCCGCAGACGGGATAGACCGATCGGCCGATGCGACCGTGCCGACGCAGCAGCAGTGACAGTGAGGAGCGCCGTGGGGATCTTGGATCGGATCGAGCGCACCCTCGATCGGGGTGTGACGAGCGTGTTCTCGCCCGGCCGCGGGCAGCTCAAGCCGCTCGACCTCGCGCAGGGGCTCAAGCGCGAATGCGATGACCAGATCCAGGTTCTGGACCGCACCCGGACCCTCGCCCCGAACGTGTACAGCGTCTATCTGCACTCCCAGGACTTCGACCGCTTCGCCTCCTGGCAGGACACGCTCGTGGACGAGCTCGAGCGCGTGGTCATGGAGCATGCCGAGAAGCAGCGGTACATGTTCGTCGGCGGGGTGTCGGTGGCGCTCGAGCGCGATGACGAGGTGCGGGCCGGCCGCTTCGAGACCGAGTCGCGCACCGAGCGGGGCTCCGTCGCCCCCGCCACCGGCGCGGCGCAGGAGGAGCCCGGCGGCAGCCCGATCATCGAGATCGACGGCCAGCAGTACATGCTCACCGGACCCGTGACCGTGATCGGCCGTGGCGGCGACGCCGACATCATCCTCGAGGACACCGGGGTCTCCCGCCATCACCTGGAGCTGCGCAATGAGGGCGGGCAGCTGCTGGCCACGGACCTCGGCTCGACCAACGGCACCTTCGTGGACGGCGAGCGGATCCAGACTCCCGTCCCGCTGCAGGACCGCTCCCTGCTGAAGATCGGCCGCACCCGGCTGAGCGTGCTGCTGCCCGGTGGCGGTCCGGGCCTCGGGTGATGCATCGATGAGCGAGCTGACCCTGGTCGCACTGCGCCTGGGCTTCGTCCTGGGGCTGTGGATCTTCGTCATCGCCGTGGTGCTGGTGCTGCGCAATGACCTGTTCGGCACCACCGTCGTCACACGGTCCAGCCGGGATCCGCGCCGCGAGCAGCGCCCGGCCTCCGCACCGCCCGGCGCCTCCGGAGACCTCTCCACCGGTTGCACCGATCCGGAGGTCACCCAGACCACGCTCGTGGTCACGGCCGGACCGCTGCGCGGCACCTCGATCACCCTGGGCTCCACGCCGATCCTCATCGGCCGCGCCCCGGAGTGCACCCTGGTACTGGATGACGACTACGCGTCGAACCGGCACGCCCGCGTGTTCCGGCGGGAGGACGAATGGATGGTGGAGGATCTGGGCTCCACCAACGGCACCCTGGTGTCGGGGCGGCGCATCGAGGGGGCCGTCCCGTTCCGTCCCGGGGCGCAGGTGCGGATCGGCCGCACCGAGATTGAGCTGAGACGAGGACCCCGATGAGCATCACCCTGCGCTACGCCGCACGATCGGATGTCGGTCTGGTCCGCTCCAACAACCAGGACTCCGGCTACGCGGGATCCCACCTGCTGGTGGTGGCCGACGGGATGGGCGGTCACGCCGGCGGCGATGTCGCCAGCTCCGTGGCGATCGGACACCTGGCGCGCCTGGACTCCGAGACGCCCGCGAGCGACATCGTGGCCACGCTCGAGGAGAGCGTGCTGGAGGCCAATCAGGAGATCCTGCGCCGCGCCCGGGATGAGCCGCAGCTGCGAGGACTGGGCACGACGATCACCGCCCTGCTGCGGTCCGAGGGCAAGTTCGCCCTCGCGCATATCGGCGATTCGCGCGCCTACCTGCTGCGCGATGACGAAACCGTGCAGATCACCAAGGACCACACCTTCGTGCAGCGCCTCTTGGACGAGGGGCGACTGACCGAGGACGAGGCCGAACGTCACCCGCAGCGCTCGGTGCTGATGCGCGTGCTGGGCGATGTGGACGCCGATCCGGAGCTGGATCTCTCGCTGCGCACCGCACATCCCGGGGAGCGCTGGATGCTGTGCTCCGATGGGCTGTCGGGCCTGGTGTCCCTGGACACGATCGATGCGACCCTGAAGAACTTCGAGGACCCCGGCGAATGCGCCGATGAGCTCGTGCAGCTGGCCCTCAAGGGCGGGGGGCCGGACAACATCACGTGCATCGTCGCCGATGTGGTCGGGCTCCGCGAGCTGCCACGGGGCGAGGAGGCGCCCTCCACGACCCCGCAGATCGTCGGCTCCGCGGCGCGCAACCGCCACGCCCCCACCGCAGCCTCCGGGCCGGCGGCGAAGGCAGCGGCCCTCACCCGCGAAGAGTCCGAGGCGCCCTACGAGGATGAGGACTTCGCAGAGGAGGAGCCGCCACGGCGCAGCCCCTGGCCGGCGCTGGCGGCACTCGTGCTGCTCGCGGCGGTGCTGGGCGGACTGCTGACGGCCGGGTACGCGTGGTCGCAGCGGCAGTTCTACGTCGGCACCGACGGCACCTCCGTGGTGCTCTACCAGGGCATCTCTCAGGACCTGGGGCCGATCTCACTGTCCCACCCGGTGCAGACCACCGACATCGCTCTCGCGGACCTCCCGCAGGTCACGCGGCAGCAGGTCGAAGGCACGATCACCGCGAAGGACCGCGAGAGCGCCGAGCAGATCATCGAGCGCTTGCGGCAGGCGGCGCTGACCAACCAGCCGCTGCAGCAGATCACGCCATCGGACGGCGGGGGCGAGTCCCCCTCGGACGGCGGAGGCGACGACGCCTCGGACGGCGGGGAGTCGTAGTGGCGACGATCGTCTCCTACACCGCCAGGCCGCGGCGGACGCTCCAGGCCCTGCTGCTGGTGTTCGCGGCGGCGATCGGGGTGGGCGCCTACGCCCTGGTGCACCTGGGGCGGCATGACGCCGTGCCCGAGAACCTCATGACCTACGGCATCGCCACCGCCGTGTGCGTGCTGATCCTGCAGATCGCCGTGGTGTGGCGGGCGCCGTACGCGGATCCGGTGCTGCTGCCCACCGTGACGCTGCTGAACCTGCTGGGCATCGCGATGATCGAGACGGTGTACCAGGCCAATGCGATCTATGGGTCCCGCACCTCGGCCAGCGCCGACCGGCAGATGCTGTGGGCGGCGCTGGGGGTGCTGCTGTGCGCCGGGGTGATCCTGCTGCTGCGGGACCACCGGAATCTGCGCCGCTACACGTGGATCAGCGCGGTCACCGGCGCGGTCCTGCTGCTGCTGCCGCTCGCACCGGGCATCGGCTCGGCCCGCAACGGCTCGCGGATCTGGATCACGATCGCCGGCAACAGCTTCCAGCCCGCGGAGCTCGCGAAGATCGCCTTCGCGGTGTTCTTCGCCGGGTACCTGGTCTCCCGCCGCGACACCCTCGCGCTCGCGGGCCCGAAGGTGCTCGGCATCCACCTGCCGCGCTGGAGCGACTTCGGGCCGATC
This sequence comes from Brachybacterium sp. UMB0905, assembly GCF_002871795.1. Lineage (GTDB taxonomy): Bacteria > Actinomycetota > Actinomycetes > Actinomycetales > Dermabacteraceae > Brachybacterium. The sequence continues at coordinate 217,836 of NZ_PNHL01000001.1, forward strand.
CTCGTGGCCTGGGGCCTGGCGATGGCGATCCTCGTCTTCCAGACGGACCTGGGGACCTCGCTGATGTTCTTCGGTCTGTTCGTGGTGATGCTGTACGTGGCCACGGACCGGCTGAGCTGGCTGATCATCGGCGCGGTGATGTTCCTTCCGCCCGCGGTGTTCGCCGCCACCCAGATGGGGCATGTGCGCCGCCGCCTGACCTGCTGGCTGGACCCGCTGTCGCGCGAGAACTTCTCTGCCTGCGAGCAGCTGAATCAGGGCCTGTTCGGCCTGGCCAACGGCGGGCTCACGGGCGCGGGCCTGGGCGAGGGGCGGCCGGATGTGGTGCCGCATGCGGAGAGCGACTTCATCTTCGCCACCTTCGCGGAGGAGCTGGGGATGGTGGGCGCCTTCGCACTGCTGCTGCTCTACCTCGTGCTGGTGCAGCGAGCGGTGCGGGCGGCAGTCGGCATCTCCGACGGCTTCGGGACGCTCCTGGCCGGAGGGCTCGGCTTCGTGATGGCGCTGCAGGTGTTCGTCGTCGTCGGCGGTGTCACCCGGGTGATCCCCCTGACCGGGCTGACCCTGCCGTTCCTCGCCGCTGGCGGTTCATCGCTGGTGTGCAACTGGATCATCGTGGGGCTGCTGGTACGACTGTCGGATGCCGCCCGGCGGCCCGCCGCCCGCCAGGTGCCCGGCACCACCACCCCGAACCGACGCGAGCAGGAGGTGACGGCATGAACAAGCCCCTGCGCCACGTGTGGCTGGTGATCGGCGTGCTGTTCGCGCTGCTGTTCACCTCCACCACGTACTTCCAGGTCATCGCCCAGGACCGGCTGAATGCGCACGCGAGCAACCGCCGCACGATCTACAACGAGTACGGCCGGCATCGCGGCCCCATCGTCGTGGACGGCACGGTGATCGCCTCCTCCCAGCAGTCCGGGGACACCTACGGCTACCTGCGCACCTACGATCCCGGGGCGATGTACGCCCCCATCACCGGGCACTACTCGGTGATCTACGGCTTCACCGGGATCGAGCGGTCGCTCAATGACACCCTCTCCGGGGAGGCCGATGCGCTGTTCTACCACCGCATCTCGGACATCCTCTCGGGCCGACAGGGTCGCGGCGCGACGGTCTCGCTGACAATCGACCCCCAGGCCCAGCAGGCCGCGTGGAATGCGCTGCAGGGCAAGCGCGGCGCCGTGGTGGCGCTGGATCCCACCGACGGGGCGATCCTCGCGCTCGCCTCCGCACCCAGCTACGACCCCAACCGTCTGGCCGCCCATGACACCGCGGCGGTGTCCCAGGCCTGGCAGGAGCTGAACGAGCATCCCGCCCGGCCCATGACGAACCGGGCGATCGGCGGGGACCTGTACCCGCCCGGATCGGTGTTCAAGCTGATCACGGCCGCAGCGGCGCTCGAGAGCGGCGACTACACCGCGGCCACGGAGATTCCCGGGCCGGGCACCTACACGCTGCCGGGCTCCTCCTCGGTGATGAACAACTTCGCGGCCGGACGGCAGGACCCGTGCGGGCCCGATGACCGCTCGAGCCTCGCCGATGCGCTGCGGCAGTCCTGCAACACGTCCTTCGCGATGCTCGGGGTGGAGCTCGGCGAGGAGCAGCTCACCAAGACCGCCGAGGAGTTCGGCTTCGGGCAGTCCCTGACCATCCCGATGGGGGTCACGCCCTCCCGGATCGGCGAGGACCTGGATGACGCGCAGCTGGCCACCACGGCGATCGGCCAGTTCGAGACGCGCGTGACGCCGCTGCAGATGGCGATGGTGGCGGGGGCGGTGGCGAACGACGGCGTGGTGATGCAGCCGCAGCTGGTGCGCAGCGTGCGCACCGCCGACCTGTCCACAGTTCAGGAGCTGCGCGCCCAGGAGCTCGGCCAGCCGCTCTCAGCCGCCAACGCCTCCCAGATGCGCCAGATGATGGTGAGCGCGGTCGAGGACGGGACCGGCGGTGCGGCGATGATCGACGGCGTCGAGGTGGGCGGCAAGACGGGCACCGCCCAGTGGGGGGAGGGCCGCAACCCGCATTCGTGGTTCGTCGGCTACGGACAGGTCGAGGGCCGACGGGTGGCCGTCGCAGTGCTGGTGGAGGAGGGCGGATACGGCTCGCGCACCGCGGCGCCGATCGCCCGTGACGTGATGGAGGCGGTGATCCGCGGATGAGGACGGAGAAAGGGCTCGTGCTCGAAGGGCGCTACGAGCTGACGTCGCTGATCGCCACGGGCGGCATGGGGCAGGTCTGGAAGGGCCAGGACCAGGAGCTGGACCGCGAGGTCGCGGTGAAGGTGCTGCGCGAGGAGTACGCGGGAGACGAGGGCTTCCTCAAGCGCTTCCGCGCCGAGGCGCGGCACACTGCGGCGCTGTCCCATGACGGGATCGCGGCGCTGTACGACTACGGCGAGCTGGACGGGCGCGCCTACATCGTGATGGAGCTGTGCCCCGGTCGGCCCCTGTCGGACCTGATCGAGGAGAACCCGGGCGGCCTGCCGGAGAAGCGCGTCATCTCCCTGCTGATCCAGCTGGCACGCGCCCTGGATGCCGCGCATTCCAAGGGTGTGGTGCACCGCGATGTGAAGCCGGAGAACGTGCTGGTGGATGTCGAGGACGACTGGTCGATGAAGGTCACGGACTTCGGGATCGCGCGCAGCAAGGATCAGGCGCGGCTGACGAAGACGGGTCTCGTGATGGGCACCGCCCAGTACCTCTCCCCCGAGCAGGCGATGGGCAAGCAGGCCACGAGCCTGTCGGACATCTACGCGCTGGGGATCGTGGCCTACGAAATGCTCGTAGGCAAGCGGCCCTTCACCGGCTCGAGCCAGGTGGAGATCGCGATGGCGCAGGTCAAGCAGCAGCCGCCGGAGCTGCCCGAGGTGATCGAGCCCGATCTGCGGCATCTGGTGATGATGATGCTGGCCAAGGCGCCGGCGAACCGGCCGCGCTCCGCCTCGGCGGTGGCGCGGATCCTGGAGTCCATCCAGCGCGGGGTGGAGCCGCATTTCAGCACCGGTGCAATTCCGGTGACGCGTGTGGAGGACCACGACTGGACCGGCGAGCAGCCCACGCGGTCGTCCCGCCCGGGCGCCTCGCCGACGGGAACCCGCACCGCGGCGATGCCGCTGCCGCTGTCGGGCCGCGGCGGGATCCGCCATCGCTCGGCAACCTCGGGCCCCTCGGCGCTGTCCGCAGCCTCGGCCTCCTCGGCGCCCTCGACCCCGCGTCGCCGGGCCGGCTCCCGCTCGGCGCCCTCGGCGAGCTCCGGTCCGTCGGTCGCCTCGCCGCCCTCGGCATCATCCCCGGAGCGCGGCGCTTCGTCCCCGGTCTCTGGCACCGCGTCGCCCGGCCGCCGCGGCGAGGATCCGTTCTCGGGGGTGGACAGCCGCGCCTCGGAGCGCACGGTGCATGGCACGACAACGGGCCGCCGCGTGGGCGGGATGTCGGTGCCGGGGCTCGTGCTGCTGGTGATCGTGCTGGTCGCGATCATCGCTGCGGTGCTCGCGGCCACGGGCGTGCTGCCGCTGGGGGCGCTGGATGCGCTCGCCGAGCAGGATCCCGCTGAGCTGTGGACGGCACGTACCATGATCGGATCCGAAACGATCGGTCCCGGACCGAGGACAGGTGTGGAGTGAACGAGAACAGCGTGCTCCTGGGCGGCAGGTACCGCCTGGGCGAGGTGCTCGGCAGCGGCGGCATGGCGGAGGTGTTCCTCGCCGAGGACACCCGCCTGCATCGGACCGTGGCCGTGAAGGTGCTGCGCTCTGACCTGGCCCAGGATGCGAACTTCCAGGAGCGCTTCCGCCGGGAGGCGCACAGCGCCGCGTCGCTGAACCACCCCGCGATCGTGGCCGTGTATGACACCGGTGAGGAGCAGCAGCGCACCGTCACCGGCTCCGAGCTGACGATCCCGTTCATCGTCATGGAGTACGTGCAGGGCCACACGCTGCGCGAGCTCATCGACCCCGAGCAGCCGATGGATGCGCGGCGGGCCGGGGAGATCATGGGGCCGCTGCTGAGCGCGCTCGAGTACTCGCATCGGGCGGGGATCGTGCACCGGGACATCAAGCCCGGCAACATCATGATCAACCAGGCCGGGGCCGTGAAGGTGATGGACTTCGGGATCGCCCGCGCGATCGCGGATGCCACCAGCGCGATGACCGCCACGCAAGCGGTGATGGGCACCGCCCAGTACCTCTCCCCCGAGCAGGCCCGCGGGCAGCTGGTGGATGCGCGCTCGGATATCTACTCCGCCGCCTGTGTGATGTACGAAATGCTCACCGGGCGCCCGCCCTTCACCGGGGACACCCCGGTCTCGATCGCGTACCAGCATGTGCGCGAGGAGCCGCAGGCTCCCTCGATGTTCAACCCCGCGATCACGCCGGAGATGGATGCCGTGATCCTCACGGGCCTAGCGAAGGACCGGGAGGCGCGCTACCCCTCGGCGGAGGCGTTCGGCGCGGACATCCGCACGGTGCTGGCCGGTGGAACGCCGGAACTGACGGCGGCTGCGGCCGCAGCCGGGGAGGATCCGGAGGCCACGACGGTGCTGTCCACCGTGGACGATGCCACCGAGGCGCTGCCGATGGTCGCCGCCGGGGTCGGTGCCGCGGGCACTGGGGCTGCCGGGGCGGACTCTGCCTCGTCCCCGAGCCCCGCGACGGGCCCGCTGGCGCTGCGCTCCGAGGAGGAGCTCGAGCCAGAGAAGAAGCCCTGGTGGCTGTTCGTCCTGATCGTTCTCGCGGTGCTGGGTCTCATCGCGGCCGCCCTGGCTGTCCTGCAGCCGTGGAAGCCGGATGGCCCCCAGATGGTGACGGTCCCGGACGTGGTGGGGCTCAGCGAGGAGGAGGCAGGCACGGCGCTCACCGAACAGGGCCTTGAGCCGAGCTTCGAGCAGGTGGCCTCCACAGAGGTGGAGACCGGGCAGGTGATCAGCACCGATCCCCCCGCCGGTGAAGAGGTCGAATCCGGTTCCGCGGTCGCCGTGACGGTCTCCGCCGGACCCGATGCGGTGACCGTGCCGGAGGACCTGGAGGGCAAGACCCGCGAGGAGGCCCGCAAAGCTCTGGAGAAGGTCGGCCTGGTGATGGTCGAAGGGGAGACAGAGGATGTCCCGCAGGAGCAGGGCACGGTGGCCAGCACGAACCCGCAGGGCGGGGCGTCGGTGGACCAGGGCTCCGAGGTGACGGTGCGTTTCGCCTCCGGTGATGTGCAGGTGCCCGATGTGGTGGGCATCCCCTTCGAGCAGGCCAAGGAGCAGCTGGAGGCCCGCGGCTTCCAGGTCCCCGATCCCTCCGCCCGGGAGTCCGAGGATGCGGATCCGAACACGGTGCTGAGCCAGACGCCGGGGGCCGATGCCGGCACCGCCCGCTTCGGCTCGCGCGTGGACCTCGTGGTCGCGGCGGAGCCCGGCCCGGTCGCGGTTCCCAATGTCACCGGGCAGAGCCTCGAGGATGCGCGACAAGCGCTGCGCGATGCCGGCTTCACCGGCTCCGAGGTGGTCCAGGAGCATTCCGACTCCGTCCCCGAGGGGCACGTGATCCGCACCGATCCCCCGGCGAACGAGGAGACCGACCGCGGCACCACGATCACGATCGTGGTCTCCTCCGGCCCGGAGCCCACGCCGGAACCGACGGAGGATCCGACCGAAGAGCCGGATCCGGAGGACCCGACGGATGAGCCCACGGAGGAGGATCCCTCGGGCGGGAACGGCAACAACGCGGGCGGCAATGCGCCCGGGGAGAACAACGGGCGCGGGAACCGCGGCAACGGCGGCAATGGCTGAGCACGGACCGGGCGGCGCCCGGATCCTGGTGGTCGACAACTACGACAGCTTCGTGTGGACGATCGTCGGCTACCTGCAGCAGATGGGTGCCGACACCCACGTGGTGCGCAATGACGAGGTGCCGCGGCGGGACGGCACGGTGGATCTGACCGGGTACGACGGGGTGCTGATCTCCCCAGGCCCCGGCACGCCCTCGACCGCCGGCCAGAGCCTGGCGGTGATCGCACGCTGCGCGGAGCTCGCGGTGCCGATGCTCGGGGTCTGCCTGGGCCACCAGGCGCTGGGGCAGGCCTTCGGGGCGACGGTGACGCACGCCCCGCAGCTCATGCACGGACGCACGAGCTCGCTCACGCATGAGGGCCGCAGCGTGTTCGCCCACGCCCCCTCGCCGATGACGGCCACCCGCTACCACTCGCTCGCCGTGGTGCCGAAGACGGTCCCGGAGGAGCTCGAGGTGACGGCCCGCACCGCGGACGGCATGGTGATGGGGCTCGCGCATCGGACGCTGCCGCTGCATGGGGTGCAGTTCCATCCGGAGTCGGTGCTCACCGAGAACGGGCACCTGATGCTGGCGAACTTCCTGGAGCTGTGCGACGGCGTCGATGCCCAGGCCCGGGCGGAAGGTCTGCGGCCGCTGATGACAGCCGGCTGAGGCTCAGCTGTCCAGCGGCGCTCAGCTGTCCAGCGGCGCTCAGCTGTCCGGCGGTGCCGTGGATCCCACGAGCCCGTCGTTGAACGGCATGTGCGGGGCGATCGCCGGGAACACCCAGCCGAACAGCAGCACGATCACTCCGGCCAGCAGCAGCAGAATCAGCAGGATCCGGACCCACAGCGGACCGGGCAGATGGCGGAACAGCCAGCCGTACATCAGGCACCCTCCTCCTCGGCGAGGGCCGGAGGAATGCCATCCTCCCGCGCCGTCCAGTACGCAAAGCGGGCATGGACGATGTAGCGCTCTCGCGCGGAGTACATCGGGTGGCAGGCGGTCATGGTGAGCATCCGCTCGGTGGGCTCGGCCTGAAAATCACCGGGGACCGGGGCGATCACGTCGACGTCACCGGGCATGACCACCTCCCAGGAGGTGACTTCGTAGACCAGGAACGCATCGGCCGTCTCCACCACGATCGGATCGCCCTCCTGCAGACGGGCGATGTCCTCGAAGACGCGGCCGTAGGTGTTGCGGTGCCCGGCCACGGAGAAATTCCCCACCTCGCCGGGCAGGGCGGTCTCCGGGTAGTGACCGGCCCCCTTGACATTGAGGACCTCCTCGAGGCTCACGCCCTCGGCCAGGGGGAACGTCTCGCGGTCGAAGTCGGGCACGTGCATGGCCCCGAACACCATGGTGTCGGCGGGGGTGTCCAGGGCAGGCGGCGGGCCCTCGCGCGGGGTGGCGATCTTCTGGGAGTCCACCTCACCCCACTGATCGCTGATCGTGTCGATGATCCTGGCCTGCTCGCGATCGGCGATCACGTCGGTCCACCACAGCTGCCACACGAGGAACAGCAGCAGCAGGGCGCCGAGGGTCAGCAGCAGCTCTCCGATGATGCCGATGACCGCGACGCCGCGGCTGGGCTGGGCGCCACGGCGACGGTCGCTCATCCGGCCACCGCCGCGGTGAGAGTGAGGGAGCCGGAGTAGGCCGGCAAAGTCGTCTCGGGGAGGATCTCGATCTGCTCCCCCAGGCTCACGTGTTCCACCCATTCACGGTACACCGCGACCCCGGGAGCAACCTCCAAGGCCTGGAGCATCTGCTCGGTCGGTCCGATCACGGTGATCGTGAACGGCGGGGAGTAGACCCTGCCCTCGAGCAGCAGGGTGTTGCCGGCGCAGCGGAAGGCGCTGCCGGCGATCACCCGCTGGTCCTGCAGCATCATCGCCTCGGCACCACCGGCCCACAGCGCGTTGATGTAGGCCTCGAGGTCCTGCTGGTGCACCACGAGGTCATCGGGCCGTGCCCCGGGGATCGTGCCGAGGGAGCCGCTAGGCGCATCGGTCAGGGTGATCTGCAGGCCGGGTCCGGTCACCTCGGAGAGCCCGACGGTGCGCGCCACCTCCTCGGTGCGGGAGGCGAGGGACTGGCCGGCGGCCTGCCCGGTGAGCTCCTCGATCTGCTCGCGTTTGGCGGCGTTGTCCGCCGAGAGCCGCTCGATGGTCTGGGTGCGTTCACGCAGCACACTGCTCACGTCGGCGCTCTCATCGCGGATGGAGCCACCGTCTCCCAGGCGGGCCGTGGTGGCGAACAGCACGCCTGCCAGGAGCATCACGGCGACCACACCCGTGCGCGAACGCAGGCTGCGCGGCGACGTCTGCGGGCCGGTGCGGCGGTCCATGGCGGCTCCTCGCCTCGCACGGTGGAGGGGACGCCCATTACCCTAGGCCACGGCCCGTGTCCGCGGGCCCGCGCGGCGATACCCGTGCGTCACATCGTCGAAGCCCTGAAGGAGCACCGGGAGATGGCCAAGAGCAGGAAGACGAAGGGCGCCAAGACCCCGGTGAAGAGCACGCGGAACCAGAAGAGCCCCGCCGCGGGCGCGAAGGACCCGGTTACGACGGCGAAAGATCCCGTCAAGGGCGCGAAGAAGCCCGCCGGCGGCGAGGTCCCCGAGAAGGCGAAGGACTCCACCCGCTCCACCTCGGTGCGCACGGCCGCGGCAGAAGAATCGCGCCGCACCCGGGGCCGACGGGTGGCCGCGGCGACGCAGAATCCGCAGTGGCTCGCTCCCACCGCCGTCGTGTTCCTCATCCTGGGGCTTGTGTACCTGGTGACCTACTACATTTCGTCGGGCACCCTGCCGCTGCCGATCGGGGATTGGAACCTCGCCGCGGGATTCGGGCTCCTGCTGGTGGGCGGCGGCATGCTCATGTTCTGGAAGTAGTGATCTGAACGCACCGTCACATTCCCGTGACGACTCCCCCGTCGCTCGGCGGAACGCCCCGCGGCCCGAGTAGGCTCAGCAACACGCGCACCCGCCAGGCGTCCAATGCCGATCCCGGCGGTGCGCGCACTACGCACCGACCATCTGGGGGATCGATGACCACCACTTCTTCTGTGCGGCGCCGGATTGCCGCCCTTCTGCTGCTGCCGTTCCTTCTGGTGATGGCGGGATGCGGCAAGTTCCACGCGGACTTCGAGATCAAGGACGCGGAGACTATCGAGTTCGCCCTCGACGTCGCCGTGGACGAGGAGATGCTCGCCGGCCTCTACTCCAGTGCCGAGGACTTCTGCCGCGACATCGAGAAGGAGATCGACTTCGCGAACGAGAACGCGCCCAAGGTCGCTCCCTATGAAGAGGACGGTCGGCTCGGGTGCACCGTCAACGGGGTGATGGTCGACGGGAAGTTCGGTGACGGCCTCTCGCTCGTCGAGGAGGACGGCCAGCTCATCCTCACCCTCGATCTCGGCGCGGAGACTGCGGAAGCCGACGTCACCGATCCCTCTATGCAGGGCCTGGATTACCGTATGAGCTTCTCCTTCCCGGGCAAGGTGGAGTCGGCCACCGCGGGTGAGATCGACGGCAACACGGTGACCATCACCGATCTGAGCAATCTCGACACCGACACTCTCGAGATCCGCGCTGACGCCGGCGGCTTCCCCTGGCTGATCGTCATCCTGGTGGTGCTGTTCCTGGGCTTCCTGCTGCTGCTGGCGCTCGCGGCGGTCGCGTTCTTCGTGCTGCGCAGCCGCAAGGGCAAGAACAGCGGCGGTGGCGGCGGGCAGACCCCGTACGCCTCCGCTCCCTCGCCCGCCCCGCAGGGTGGCGCGCAGGGCATGCCCGGTCAGCCCTCCCCGCAGCCTCAGTCCTCGCCGCAGCCGTGGGGTCAGCCGTCGCCGCCTCCTGCCCCACCGCAGGCCCCGCAGCAGGGCGGTCAGCAGCCGTGGTCACAGCCTCCGCAGCAGGGTGGCCAGCAGCCGTGGTCGCAGCCTCCGAACCAGGGCGGTCAGCAGCCCCCGCAGCCTCCGCAGCAGGGCTGGTGAGAACGGGTCGGCCAAGCCCCAGCGCACCTCATCTACCGGCTGTGAGCAGGCTCATGGCGCCAGGATTGGCGCCGGGAGGAGCCCGCCAGTAGTATCGGTGAGGTCGGTTTGGCCGACGGGCGCCCGTAGCTTAACGGATAGAGCATCTGACTACGGATCAGAAGGTTGGGGGTTCGAATCCCTCCGGGCGCGCCAGCGGGATCGCCCCTCATCTGCACGAGACGCGCAGATGAGGGGCGATTCGCATGTCCGGGCACACGCCCGGCACACCCCGCTCAGCGTGGGGCCACGAGCGCTTCGCGCACGGTGGGCCAGGACTGCAGGATCTCCCGCGCCGCCGGGTCGGCCTCGGCGGTGATCGCATCGCGCCGGGCCTCCTCGAGCAGATTATCGATCAGCACGCGCTCTCCCCGCTCCACGGCGGCGACGGCCGCTTCGACCATCGCGAAGCTCAGCAGGTTCTCGTGGACCTCGCACAGGGGTGTGCGGCCCTCCCGCAGGGCGGAGACGAACTCCACGAGCGAGGCGGCGATCTGATCGGGTTCCGGGGCGTCCTCGGCGGCGATCGCCGCCCGCAGCCGCTCGGTCTCCTGCTCATCCTCGGTACCGAGCACCGGCACGCCCGTCCCGTCCCAGGTGGCGCTGCCGCGCTGCGCCCCGATCCGCCACTCGCTGTTCCACCAGGTCGGCAGGCCGCGGGCATTCCACGTGCCGTGGTAGGCGAACAGGGAGCCATCGGACATCTCGAAGGTCGCCGAGACCGTCGCGTCATGCCGGTACACGCTCCACTCGGGTCGCGCCCCGACGGCGGTGACCGCTACCGGGTCCGCGTCCAGGATGTAGCGGGCGGCATCGAAGGCGTGGATGCCCATATCGCGCAGCAGCGGGTGGTCCTGCTCGCGCCGGTACCCGTCATGCTCGGTGAACAGCGAGAAGAAGGCACTGGTCATGACCGTCGGCCCATGGGACGCGACGAAGGAACGCAGCTGGCGCACCTGCCGGAAGAACCGCCGCGACTGGGAGACCATGAACGGCACGCCGGTCAGCTCCGCATGCGCCACGAGGCTCAGCGCCTCCGGCAGCGTCTCGGTGACCGGCTTCTCCCCCAACACCGGGATTCCGGCGTGCAGCGCCTGCACTGTCACCGGATGATGCGCCAGCGGCACCGTCGGGTTGATGAGCAGGTCTGCTCCCCGTTCACGGGCAAGTTCCACTCCGTCGGTCCCCGTCGCAATGGCCGACGGGTCCGCGGCCCCGGACTGGTCGATGACCCGCTGCGGCGCGCCCTCGGCCAGGTCGGCGACCCCGACCAGCTCGGCGACATCGCTCGCGACCACCTCGCGCGCCCACCAGGCCCCCATCGAGCCGGCGCCGACGATGACCACCCGTGCTCTGCGGTCAGCGGGGATTCGAGCCTCAGATGACACGCTCGGCCTCCTGGCCGCGGAACCAGTCGCGCTGCGCATTATCGATCTTCACCGGCACGGCGGGGCGCTCCTCAGGGCGCGCCCACACCACGGCGTTGGCGAGCACGCGGCGGATCTCCGTCTGCCGATACACGGGGTACTCCTGGTCCCCGGGGCTGAAGTAGAAGATCTTGCCCTTGCCGCGGCGGAACACGCAGCCGGAGCGGAATACCTCGCCCCCGGCGAAGGAGGAGATGAACACGAGCTCATCGGGGGCGGGGATGTCGAACATCTCCCCGTACATCTCCTGAGCGGGGATGACGATGGGGTGGGGCACGCCCCGCGCGATGGGGTGGGAGGCATTCACGGTCCACACCCGCTCCTCCTCACCCTCATTGCGCCACAGCAGGTTGCAGGTGGTGCCCATGAGGGAGATGAAGGGCTTGGAGTAGTGGGCCGAATGCAGCGGGATGAAGCCCATGCCGGCATGGACGCGGCGGACAACGCGCTGGACCACCTCATCGGGCACATCCTGGTGGGCCATGTGCCCCCACCAGGTGAGCACGTCGGTCTCGGCGAGCGCCTCCTCGGAGAGGCTCTCGTGGATGTCATCGAGCAGGGCGATCCGCACCTCGGCGTCGACCCCATCCGCGGCGAGGGTCTCACGCAGCCCGTCGGCGATGACCGTATGCATGCCCTCGGGGTAGATCTTCTGGACCGTCGGGTCCACCTTCTCGTGCCGGTTCTCGCCGAACACGGCGATGCGCAGTGTCATGTCCATCCTTCGCGGTGGGGCGGTCGCCGACGCGCACGCGCGGCGCTGGGGAGCTCCCATCGTAGGGTCGCTCCCCGGCGCTGAGAAGGACCGCGGTCACCGCTCCTCCACCCCTGAGAAAGCCCCCACCCCCGAAGACAGGTGCTCACAATATCGTGACCTCGGCGTGACCTGCGCCGCACGCCACCCCGTTAGCCTGCAGCGAAGGGCTCCTTCAACGGCGAGGGAGCCCGCACCCTGCACGGGCCCTTTCGGCCATCGATCGAAAGTGCCGACGCCGCCCCGGCCCAGCACCTAAGTGCTAGCCCACCTTCTCCACCAAAACGCGCTGTGACCTGCGCTGCTTGCGATGCACGCCCCGCTCCTCACACGGTGGCGCTGCGCACATCTGTTACCTGTGCCGCTCGCACCCACGTCGCGTCTTGGAGGAGAGCACGCATGAGCCCGACCACCCCGCTGACCACCACCCGCCGCCGACTGCTTATGGGGGCCGCGGCCCTCGCCCCTCTCGTCGCCGTGGGCGGCACCGCCGCGAACGCCGCACAGCTGGGCGACTTCCACAACGCCGCCGGGCTCAAGATGATCGACGGCAGCCCGTGGATCCATCACGACATCCGCTCGGTGGACTTCCGGGTGGACACCGGCGGCATGGTCAAGACCTTCCCGCCGTCCTTCCGCGTCACCGTCCCGCCCAGCTACACCGAAAACTCCGACCGCCGCTACCCCGTGCTGCTGCTCCTGCATGGCCGCGGCGGCCTCTTCCTGGACTGGACGAAAGCCGGCGGCGTCCTCGAGCAGACCGAGAAGCATGAGGTCATCGTCGTGATGCCCGATGGCGGCGCGGGCTCCTTCTACTCCAACGCGAACTTCCCCCTGCCGGGACGCGAGGCCGCCTGGGAATCGTTCATCATGACCCAGGTGCTGCCGTTCGTGCACGAGAACTTCCGCACCCGTCCGGACTCCATGGCGATCGGCGGACTGTCGATGGGCGGCTGGGGCGCCCTCGCGCTCGGCCAGCGGTACTGGGGCCACTTCCGGTCCGTGAGCTCCTACTCCGGTCCTGCTGACTGCTCGGACCGTCACCCCGATTCGACCTTGGTGGGCGGGGCGATCTGGATCTGCCCTGCCTTTGACGCGGAGAAGTACTTCGGCACCTCGAACCTGCCCGGCGCCACCTGGGGCCACGACTGGTACCCGCAGATCGCTCGCGGCTACAACCCGATCGACAACATCGACAAGTACAAGGGCAAGCGCGTGTTCCTGCGCACCGGGGACGGCCCCTGGGGAGACTTCTTCGACGGTCTGTTCGACAACCCGGATCTGCTGGCCACCTTCAAGGAGAAGCTTGGGGAGGTGGGCGCCGATTTCATCGAGAACATCGTCCATCCCAATCAGGAGCGTTTCGCGGGAGAGCTCGCCGCCGCCGGCATCGACCACGACTTCCAGGTGGTGCGGGGAGCCACCCACGAGTGGGGGCTGTGGCGGGACAACCTCGCTGAGGACCTCCCGGGCATGATGAAGGTCCTGAACGCCTGACCCTCGCGCCAACTTCTCAGCGTCGGCGACCGCCGCTCTCAGCTTCGACTCGAGAGCGGCGGTCTCGCATTCCCCACTGCGCGCAGCTCAGCATTGCCGAGCGGGGGCTGCTTTCGATGGTCATGCGGGTCCATGCCCGCGGCGAGCGCCAGCAGGATCTGCAGCACATCTCCGTGGGCCACGAGCACCACGGGAGCACAGCGGGCGGCGGCATCGGCCCGCTCCAGCACGGCGAGGGTCCGGTCGGCCACGTGCTGAACGCTCTCCACCTCGTCCGTGTGTTCGCCGCGCGCGAGGTCCACCGCCCAGATCCCGTCGTAGGCCGTGTGCGGGCGGCCGTCGTGGATCCCGAAGTCACGCTCACGCAGACGCTGATCCAGCAGCGGCGCGCCCGCTCCCAGCCCCGCGGCGAACAGCTCCGCGGTCTGGCGGGCGCGCGCGAAGTCGCTGGTGATGATCACGGTGTCCGCTCCGAGCCCGGCTCGACGCGCCACGGCGCTGGCCGCTCGCGCCTGTTCGCGTCCGCGCTCGGTCAGCCCCACCTCCACCAGGGTGCGCGGGCCGGGGGCGGAGGCGATCAGCCCCTCGACGTTCGCGGTGGATTCGCCGTGGCGCAGCACGAGCACCGGGTGGGGTGCGGTCGGCATCGTGGTCCTAGCCCGCGTCAGCTCAGGGGGTGGCGACCTTGCCGGGGTTGAGGTTCCGGCCCGGGTCGGTCATCTCGAACAGGCCCTCGATCAGGCGCATCCCCACCTCGCCCTGGTCCTGACGCATCCACGGCAGATGCTCGGTGCCCACGCCGTGATGGTGGGACACCCCGGAGTCGAGGTCCACGAAGGTCTGCTGGACGGCGCGCTTGGCGGTGTAGTACTGCTCGAGCGCCTGCTCCGGTGAGGAGAAGGGGAAGGCGAAGGTGAAGTACAGGCAGGCCCCGCCGTGGTAGCTGTGCGACATGTGGCAGAACATGAAGCCGGGCAGACCCTGCTGCGCCTGCGCCGCATAGAACGCGTCGTACACCCGCGAGTGAACCTCGTTCAGCCGTGACCAGGTGGCGCCGGTCTCGCAGACATCGCCGAAGACCTGGTAGTCCATGAGGAAGTCCCGCAGGTAGGGGGTGTCGAACTTCTTCTGGTCGTAGATCGCGCCGGGCCCGGCACCGAGGGTGATGCCGCCGTTGTTCTTCACGATCTTCTTCACGATCGCCTTCTGGGCGTCCACGGACTGCTTCGAGCCTTCGAAGCACACGTAGGAGATGCACATCTCCTCGCTCGTGTCCCAGCCCTGGGAGCGCAGATAGGCGAACAGCCCCTCCTGCACCTTCGCGGCGACCTTGGACTTCGCCGACGTCGGCTCCTTGACCATGGACAGGGAGAACTCGGTCTCCGGCCCGTCGGACAGCCGCGCGAAGGTGGGCGCCACATCGGTGTTGCGAGCGATCGCGTGCATCCCGCGGATGCCATGCTCCCAGTCGGGGAACATGTAGGCGATGACCTGGCGGACCGGGGCGATGCGGTGCACCTGCACGGTCGCCTCGGTGATGATGCCGAGCCGCCCCTCGCTGCCCAGGATCATGTCGTGGACGCTCGGGCCGGCATCGCGGCCGGGGATGGGCTTGGTGACCACGGTGCCTTCGGGGTGGACCACCCGCATGCCGCGAACGATGTCCTCGATATCCCCGTACTTGTCGGACTGCATCCCGGTGGAGCGGGTGGCCGCCCAGCCGCCGACGGTCGAGTAGGTGAAGGAGTCCGGGAAGTGGCCCATGGTCCAGCCGCGGGCGTTCAGCTGCTCCTCGAGGTCGGGGCCGTACACGCCGGCCTCCACACGGGCCAGACCCGCGGTCTCGTCGATCTCGAGGACATCCCGCATCCGGCCCAGGTTCATGGTGATCACCGGGCGCTCCTCGGCCGGGTCCGGGGTGACCGAGCCGGAGATGCACGACCCGCCGCCGTAGGGGATAAGCACGAGGTCCTGCTCGAGGACGACGCGCAGCACCGCGGCGACCTCCTCCTCACTCGCGGGGTAGACAATCGCATCCACCAGCCGGGCGAAGTCGCCGGTGCGCACGCGGAACAGGTCCGGCAGGGAACGGCCGAAGGAGTGGACCACGCGGTACTCGTCGTCATCCAGCACGTTCTCGGGGCCGACGGCGCCCGCCAGCAGCTCACGCACCGCGCCCGGCAGGCGCGTCGGCGGCACCTCGTGGTCGCTCAGCTGCGGCTCGCTCGGGGTGAGGGAGGCGAGGTCCACGCCGATCTTCCGCTTCGCCAGCGGCGCGAAGGCAGGCTTGTTGTCCCAACGGAAGGTGACGTCATCCAGGCCCCAGCCCCACCACTTGTGCCGCTTGACCTCGCGGGCGCTCAGCCTCTGGTTCATGCGGACTCCTTCTCTCCCGACCCGCCCGGGCCGAGGATCTCGTCGTGATACTCGTCGTACAGCTCTTTGACGCGCTGCTGGATGCGGGCGCTGTAGTCCACGGCGGACTCCCCTTCGTAGGAGATCATCGGCTCGCCGAAGACCACGCCGACGGGGGGCCGGCCGGGTTTGGGCCAGGAGCGCCCCTTGGGCATCGCCTCGTGGCCGCCGATGATCGCCGCCGGCACCACGGGCACGCCCACGCCGATCGCGAGGGCCGCCGCACCGGGCTTGAACTCGGCCATGACGCCGGTCTTCTGCCGCCCACCCTCGGGGAACACCAGGATCGGCACACCCGAGCGCAGCAGACGGCGAGAGGTCCCGGAGTGCTTGCGGGAGCCGCCGCGGTCGATCGGAAAGGCGTTCATCATCCAGCGCACGAACACGCGGCGCGGCCAATGATCGAACCAGTAGTCGGCCGCCACCCCGGTGGAGAGGTAGCGCGCCTGCGTCCACGGCATGCTCATCGCCAGCAGCGGCCCATCGACGTGGCTGGTGTGGTTGGCGACCAGCACAAAGGGACCGCGCACGGAGCGCACCCGACGGGGCACGGTCGCACTCGGGGTCACCGCGGAGTTGACCACCGCGCGGAAGATCACGCGCTGCAGCACGAAGCGGACGTTCGCCCGCCAGCGGGAGCGGAACTTCGCCAGCTCCGGCGGCGGCTTCTCCCAGCCCTGGCCGCGGCTGCGAGCGGACAGCGAGATCATCGGCTCACCTCTCCCGGCTGCGGCGGTGGCTGAGCAGAGCGCTGAGACGGGCGATGAGGCCGCGCGGGGTGGTGCGCAGCACCGCGGCGATGAGCTTCCAGCGCGTCGAGGGGATCGAGACCGGCTTGCCGCGGGCAACATCGCGCAGGCAGTCCTCCACCAGGCGGTCGGCGTCCAGCCACAGCACCCCGGGGATGGAAGAGCCCTTGATGCCGGCGCGGGAATGGAACTCGGTGCGCACCCAGCCGGGCATCAGCGCGGTGACCTGCACGCCGGTGCCGGCCAGCTGCACGCCCAGGGATTCGGAGTAGTTGCCCACCCAGGCCTTGATGGCGGAGTAGTTGTTCTGGGTGACCAGGGCGGAGACGGAGCCGATGTTGATGATCCAGCCGTGCCCGCGCTCGCGCATGGCCCGTCCGGCGGCGCCGCCGAGCTTGAGGACCGCGCGGATCATCACCTCGAAGCCGAGGTCGTGCGGGGAGATGTCCTCATCGAGCAGGCCCGCGCGCACGGAGAAACCGGCGTTGTTGACGAACACGTCGACGGGGTCGGTGGGGGCTTCGAGCCGGTCGGCCACGCGCTGCTGAGCCTCGCGGTCGGCGAGATCGGCGACGAGGGTCTCCACCTCGATGCCGTGGTCGGCGCGCAGCTGTGCGGCGGTCTCATCCAGGCGCGCGGCGTTGCGTGCGACGAGCACGAGAGACACGCCACGCGTGGCGAACGCTCTGGCGAACGCGGCCCCGATGCCTGAGGTGCCGCCGGTGATCAGGGCCCTGTGCATGGCCGCTACGATACATCCCATGCCCCACACCACTGACCGCTCTGCCGCAGCCGTGCCCGGCGGCCGCCGGATCCTGCTCACCGGTGTCACCGGCTTTCTGGGACAGGCCGTGCTGCGCTCCCTGCTGGAGACCACCGAGGACGTCCATGTCACCGCCCTGGTGCGTCCCAAGGGCTCCGTCTCCGGGAACCGGCGGCTCGAGCAGCTGCTGAAGAAGCCCGTGTTCGCCTCGTGGGCGGACGAGCTGGGCGAGGGCGGCACCGAGCGCGTCGCGCAGATCTTCGCTGAGCGCGTGAGCGCCCTCGAGGGTGACCTCACGGACATGCCGGAGATCACCGAACCGGTCGATGTGGTGATCCACTCGGCGTCCTCGGTGTCCTTCGACCCGCCGATCGATGAGGCGTTCCGCACCAATGTGGGCGGGGCCAAGAACCTGTACGAGGCCCTGTTGGCCTCCGGGCAGGACCCGCATGTGATCCATGTGTCCACCGCCTATGTGGGCGGCATCTCCAAGGGTCTGCGCCGGGAGGGTCGCCTGCCAGCCACCGTGAACTGGCGCGATGAGTACGAGGCGGCGCTGGCCGCGCGTACCCGCGTGGAGGCGGAGTCCCGTCGGCCCGAGACCCTGCGATCGCAGATCCGCAGCGCGAAGCACGCCGTGGGCCGCATGGGCCCCAAGGCCGTGGCCGCCTCCTCGGAGGAGGCGCGCAAGGCGTGGGTCGATGAGCGCTTGGTGGACTTCGGCCGCACCCGCGCCCAGTCCGTCGGCTGGACCGATATCTACACCTTCACCAAGGCGATGGCCGAGCAGGTGGCTGAGGAGATGTGGGCCGATGCCGGGCACCGCGTGTCCTTCGTGCGCCCGTCGATCATCGAGTCCGCGGTGCGCCGCCCCTACCCCGGCTGGATCGACGGCTACAAGGTTGCCGACCCGCTGATCATGGCCTACGGCAAGGGTCTGCTGCCGGAGTTTCCGGGCGTCGCGGACACGATCCTGGACGTCATCCCGGTGGACTTCGTGGTCAATGTGATCGTGGCGCTGGCCACCCAGGACACCGAGCGGCGCGGCGATGAGGCGTACTTCCAGGTGGTCTCCGGCAACACCAATCCGCTGCCGTTCCACGACATGGTCTCCGCGGTGCGCGAGTACTTCCTGGAGCATCCGCTGGAGGATGACAGGGGCCGCCCGATCGTGGTGCCCGAGTGGTCCTTCCCCGCGGTGGAGATGGTGGAGCAGCGGTTCCGGGCCAAGGAGCTCGGTGCCCGGCTCGGCTCGCAGGTGGTGGCGCATCTGCCGGCCACGCGCCGCACCCGCGAATGGACCAGCTCCCTGCACAAGGCGACCTCGGGCCTGTCCACTCTGCGCAAGTACATCGAGCTGTACCGCCACTACACGAAGACCGAGATGGTCTTCGACGATGCGAACACCCGGGCGCTGCGCAAGGAGCTACCCGCGCAGTTTTTGACCACGCATGACTTCGATGTCACCGAGATCTCCTGGCGCGAGTACTTCCAGCAGCAGCATCTGCCGGCCGTGACCGAGCTGACCAAGGCGTACTCGCGGGCGAAGGCCGCCTCGCGGCGCCGCGCGAACCGCCCGCCGGAGGATCTGAAGCCCGGCACGGGCACGCTGGCGGTCTTCGACCTGGACGGCACGGTGCTGGCCACGAACATCGTGCAGCAGTACTTCGCGGTGGTGCGGGCCACGCGGCCGCGCCGCACCTGGCCCGGAGAGGTCTCCGCCCTGCTGACCTCGGTGCCCGGTTACCTGCGGGCGGAGAAGCGCGACCGCTCGGAGCTGATCCGCCTGGTCAACCGCCGCTATGCGGGGCATCGCAGCGAGGACCTGCGCCGCATCATGGCCGGGGAGGCGGGGCGGCGGATCCGCGCCTCGATCCGCCCGGAGGCATTGCAGACCATCGAGCGCCACCGCGCCGCAGGGCATCGCACGGTGCTGGTCACCGGGGCGCTGGATGTGCTCGTGGCGCCGATCGCGGACCTGTTCGACGACGTCATCGCCACGCATATGGATGAGGACGCGGACGGCGTGATGACCGGGTTCCTGGCCACCCCGCCGCTGGTGGATGAGGCGCGCGCGAACTGGCTGCGCAAGTACGCGGACCAGCATGGCGCGGACCTCGCCGCCTCCTACGGTTACGGCGACTCGCACGCCGATGCCGCCTGGCTGGAGCTCGTCGGCCACCCCGCCGCAATCGCCCCGGACCTGGGGCTGTACGCCGCGGCGAAGAAGAAGCGTTGGCAGATCCTGGAGTGGTGAGCCACGGCAGGCGGGCGCGTCGCGCGGACGATGCGCCCGCCCCCGCGCACACCCACTCGCACTCCCACGGCGACGGCTCCCCCGCGCCCGTCGGCCGCCGTCCGCGGAGGGTGCTCACCGCGCTGGTCCTCGCGCTGCTCGCCGCGACCGTCGCGGGTCTGATCATCCTGTGGCCCGGCGCGTCCGCCCCCGCCGCCGAGTCCGAGTTCCTCGCCCCGGGCGTCGAGATCGTCCCGGTCACCGTCACCGAGGTGCCGGAGGTCGGGGACACCGAGGAGAGCGTCCTCGTCGAGGCGGTCGGCCGTGCGGACCCGCTGGACGGGCAGAGCGTCCAGGTGGAGGTGCCGCCCCAGATCGCGGCCGACGGCATCCGCACGGGTGACCGGCTGCGGGTGCTCGACCTCGGCGATCAGGACGCTGGAGGCGTCGAGGAGGCGTCGGCCCCGGTCCTGTTCTACTTCGACCACGAGCGGGCGCTGCCGCTCGGCCTGCTGCTGCTGGCCTACCTGCTGCTGGTGGCGCTCGTCGCCCGCGGCAGCGGCCTGCGGGCGATGGTGGGCCTCGCCGCGGGGGTCGCGATCGTGCTGTGGTTCATGCTCCCGGCGATCTTCGCCGGTCAGGACCCGGTGCTGGTCGCGCTGGTCGCCGCGTCGGCGATGATCTTCCCCTGCGTCTACTTCGCGCACGGGATCTCGGTGCGCACCACCACCGCGGTGCTGGGCACCTTCGGCGGCATCGCGGTGACGGTGCTGATCGCCCTGCTCGCCGGGCGCGCCACCGGGATGACCGGGGCCGACGGGGACGCCGCCCAGATCCTCTTCTCCAGCTACCCGCAGCTGTCGCTGTCGGCCGTGTTCCTGGCCGGCGTGATCATCTCCGGGCTCGGCGCCCTCAACGACGTCACCATCACCCAGGCCTCCTCCGCCTGGGAGCTGCGGGCCGCCATGCCCTCGGCCTCGAGGCTCGCGGTGTTCAGCGCGACCATGCGGATCGGTCGCGATCACATCGCCTCGACCGTCTACACGCTGGCCTACGCCTACATCGGCTCCGCGCTGCCGCTGCTGATGTACGCCAGCACCATCAACCGCTCCCTGCTGGACACCCTGACCTCCGGTGAGATCGCCGCGGAGATCTTCCGGACCCTGGTCGCCTCGATCGGCCTCGTGCTCGCGATCCCGCTGACCACGGCGATCGCCGCCGCCCTCGCGGCGCCCCCGGCGGGTGGGGCGGGCCGCTCTCGCCGCCGGCAGCTCGAGGAGCGTCCGGCCCGGTCCTGAAGCCGCGGAGGGGCGCCTCTGCGTAGCGCTCTCGCCGGCCTGGCCGCCGTCACCGTGCTCGCCCTGACCGCCTGCGGCGGCGCCGACGAGGCCCCGGCCGAGCCGGACCCGGCAGCCGGCGTCGCCGAGGAGGAGGCCGAGCCGGCCGACGAGAGGACGGTCGTGGAGATCGGCACCGAGCTCGTCGACGAGGAGACCGGCGACGTGGTCACCATCGTCTCGGCCGTGCGGAACAACCCCACCGAGTACTACGCGGCCTCCGACAACCCCGACGGCGAGATGGTCTACCTCGAGGTGAAGGTGGTGCCGGGCGAGCAGTTCGGCGGCGTCGTCAGCCAGCGGGACTTCCTGCTGGACGACGGCGGCGAGGAGGTCAACTACGCCTCGACCGCGGACGAGGAGCTCACCGCCGCCGGCTTCACCTATTTCGAGGGCGCCCCGCGCCGCGACGGCGAGGCCACCGGGTACATCCCGATCTACGTCGAGCAGACCGGCGACGCGCTCAAGGGCGCCTACGTGCGGCCCGAGGTGAAGGTCCTCGGCGAGGACGAGACCATCCCGGAGTTCCGCGGAGAGTTCGAGATCCCCGCGGCCTGAGCCGCTTCCGGCACGGCCGACGGGTCACAGCACCGAGGCGAGGAATTCCTGCAGGCGCTCGGAGCGCGGGTGGTCGATGACCTGCGCGGGGCTGCCGCGTTCGATGATGCGGCCCTCGTCCATGAACACCACCTGATCGGCGACCTCGCGGGCGAAGCCGATCTCGTGGGTGACCACCACCATCGTCATGCCCTCGCGCGCGAGGTCCCGCAGCACGGTGAGGACCTCGGTGACCAGCTCGGGG
The DNA here is from genome assembly GCF_002871795.1 of Brachybacterium sp. UMB0905. Taxonomy (GTDB): domain Bacteria; phylum Actinomycetota; class Actinomycetes; order Actinomycetales; family Dermabacteraceae; genus Brachybacterium. Next base: position 239,606 of record NZ_PNHL01000001.1, read on the forward strand.
TCCAGGGCGCTGGTGGGCTCATCGAACAGCATGAGCTCAGGCTCCATGGCGAGCGCGCGGGCGATCGCCACGCGCTGCTGCTGCCCGCCGGAGAGCTCGGAGGGGTAGTGGTCGGCCCGATCCGCGAGGCCCACCCGCGCGAGCAGCTCCCGGGCCTGTGCCTGCGCCGCTGCTTTCGAGACCCCGCGCACCTGCACGGGGGCCTCCATCACGTTGCCGAGCGCCGTGAGGTGCGGGAACAGGTGGAAGCGCTGGAACACCATGCCGATCCGGGAGCGCTGCGCGGCGATCTGCGCCGCGGAGAGTTTCTGCCAGCGCCCATCGGGCAACGGCTCAGGCGCGTACCCCTGCAGCACGCCGTCGATCAGCACCTTCCCGGCGGTGGGTTCCTCGAGCTGGTTGATGCAGCGCAGCAGCGTGGATTTCCCGGAGCCGGAAGGGCCCAGCAGCACCGCCACCTCGCCACGCTGGACCGCGAGGTCGCAGCCCCGCAGCACGTGCACATCGCCGAAGGACTTGTGGACGCTCTCCAGGCGGACCAGGGGTTCAGTACTCATCTCAGAGCTCATCTCAGGGCTCATCTCAGCGCTCATCACAGCTCCACCTCCGGGAGCGGGTCGTTCGGGGTGGTGCCGGCGCGGTTCACGGCGGCCTGGCGGGAGCGGCGGCCGACGGGGGCGGTGTCGATGCCGCGCCCGAAGTGCCGCTCGAGGTAGTGCTGGCCGACCATGAGCACGCTCGTGATCGCGAGGTACCACAGGGCGGCGACGATCAGCAGCGGGATGGGGGTGAACAGCTTGTTGGCGATGCCGTTGGTGGCGAAGGTGAGATCCAGGGTGAAGGGCACAGCGAGCACGAGCGAGGTGGTCTTCAGCATGCCGATGGTCTCGTTGCCCAGCGGCGGCACGATCACCCGCATGGCCTGCGGCACGATGATGCGCCGCAGGATGGTGCTCTCCTTCATGCCCAGCGCCCGTGAGGCCTCAGTCTGCCCCTTGTCCACGGAGTTCAGGCCGGAGCGGATGATCTCCGCGAGGTAGGCGCCCTCGTTCAGGCCCAGGCCGATCACGGCGGCCCAGAAGGCGGTGAGCAGGTCGCGGGTGGATAGGCCCATGATGCTCGGGACGATTACGGTGAACAGGCCCCAGAACACGAGCTGCGTATACACCGGCACACCACGGAAGACGAAGATGTAAACCCAGCTCACGCCGCGCAGCACGGGGTTCTCGCTGCGGCGCATGATCGCGGCGGTGAGCGCGACGGCGGTGCCGAGCACCATCGACAGCAGCGTCAGCAGCAGTGTCCAGCCCACCCCCTGGATCACCTTGATGTCCAGGATGTAGGTGGCGACGGTTCCCCAGGCGAGCACCGGGTTCGTCACGAGGAACACGATGAGGCCGATGGCGAGCAGCCCAACGATGATGGCGGAGATCCAGGTCCCGGGACGCGGGGCGGCTTTGGCGCGAATGGGCGCAGGCGCGGGAGAGGGTGCGGTCAGGCTGCTCACGGTTCGGGGTTCACCTCGGCGGTCGGGATCATGGCATCGGCGTTGCCCCAGGCGGCGAGGATCCGCTCCATGAGGCCGGTGTCGATGAGGTGCTGCACGGCGGCGCGGATCGCGTCGGCGAGCTCGGGCTGGTCGGGGGCGACGACGATGCCGTTGAGGGCGGATTCCTCGATCTCGCCGATGGCCTCAAGGGTGCCGCGGGAGCGGGCGATCGCGTAGGCGGTGACCGGGGAGTCGGCCATGAAGATGTCACCCTTGCCGCCGGCGACGTTGGTGGCGGCGTCGGCGTTGGAGGTGTAGGTCAGCAGGTCGTAGCCGCCCTGGCCATCGGCGTGGCATTGAGCGGAGCGCTTTTCGGCGAGCTCCTCCTGGTAGGTGCCCACCTGCAGGCACACGCGCTGACCGCACAGGTGGGCGGGGTCGATGCCGTAGGGGTTGCCGGTCTTCACGGCGTAGGAGATGCCGGCGCGCAGGTAGGACACCATGGTCACGGAGGCGAGCCGTTCGGCGTTGATGGTGAAGCTGGAGATGCCGACGTCGTACGTGGTGCCGACGGCGGGGATGATCTGCGCGAACACGGCGGCTTCGGTGCGGGTGGCGAGCCCCAGCACTTTTCCAATGGCGCTCAGCAGGTCGATGTCAAAGCCCACCGCCTCCCCGTTAGAGCCGACGAACTCAGCGGGCGCGTAGCTGAGCTCGGCGCCGTTGACGAGCTCTCCGCGCTCACGGATCGCCGTCGGCACGAGGTCGGCGATCTCGGGGACTTCGGTGACGTCGGAGAGATCGACGACGGGCACGGCGGCGGCTTCGGCATCGAGACGTTCGGAGGCGCGGGTGCAGGCGCTGAGCCCGGATCCGGCAAGGACCAGGGGGATGGCGCCCAGCAGAACGCGCCGACGGGGATGACTGACCAACACCCCTCAAGAGTATGCAGCCCTATGCATGCCTACAAATTGATGTTCCCCAGCTCTCACAGCGCACGCCCGGGGAACTCTTCGCGCGAACACGCATAGCTTCATGCGCATATTGCAATCTTCTTATATGTGTGATGTGATGGCTCCATGACCATCGATCGCGGCACCCAGCTCGCGGCCCTGCTGTTCAAGCAGCTGGGCCACGAGTCGCGGCTGCAGATCGTGCGGTTGCTGGCGGAGCACCCGCGCTCCGTCGGCGCCCTCACCGAGGCCACCGGACTGTCCCAGCCCCTGGTCTCTCAGCATCTGCGCACTCTGCGACAGACGCACCTGGTCACCGTGGAACGGATCGGCCGGGAAGCCGTGTACTCCCTGGCCGATGCGCATGTGGCACACGTCGTCGAAGACGCCGTGGCCCATGTCCTGCATCACCAGCACAACCCTGAGGAGACATCATGAGCACCGATTGCGAGAAGAAGGTCGCCGAGCACACCGTCGCCGAGCACAAGCATGGCGAGAACTGCGGCCACGAGGCCGTGAAGCACGAGGATCACGTGGACTACCTGCATGACGGCCACAAGCACGCCGTGCATGAGGATCACTACGACGAGCACTGAGCGAAGTGATCTACCGTTGGCCGGGTGAACAAGCCCGGCCAACGCCTTGTCGTCATCGTGCTCGCCCTGCTCCTCGCGCTCCCGCTCGGGATTGCGGGGATCGGGGCGTTGCGCGGTGGCGATTCGTCGTCTCAGGACACGCCGGTGCCCGAGGGGCGTCGGGCGATGGATCCTGCCGACCAGCCGCCCCGCCCCGAGCTGCCGCGTCCGGAGGATCCCCCGGAGCTGACTGAGCAGAGCGCCGCGGGAGCGGAGGCGACTCTCGCGCATCTGCTGCTGAGCTATGACTACATGATGAGCAGCGGCGACACCGAGGTGTGGCGCCAGAGCGTGGACCCGAAATGCCAGGTGTGCCTGAGCTTCCTGGACAATGCCGAGGTGCTGAAGGACCGGGGCGGCTATCTCGTGGGCGGTGCCTTCGAGGTGCACGATGCAAGCTTCGAGGGCACCGGGGAGCCGCCCGCGACCGGCACGGTCACCGCTGACTTCACGCAGGCCGAAAGCACCCTGGTGGATGACCCGAACCTCGAGCCGCTGCCGCTCGAATCGGTCTCCGGGCAGATCATCGCGACGGTCGCCTGGGACGGCGAGCGCTGGCGCGTGACCGATATGGCGATCGCCCCGCCCGGCAGGCCCTCCGATGGGGGCGGCGGCGCTTCCGATAGCTGATCTTCACCCCGCCCGGTACAGGAACAGCTCGGTGCGGTACGGGATGCCGACGGTCGCGCCGCGAGCGTGTCCGAGGTGCTCGTGCAGCTCCACCCCCTCTCCCGTTGCCGGCCGGAACCCTTCGCGCAGCACATTCCCGGCGTGCATGATCCGGGCCAGGCGGTGCACCCACGGGATCGTCACATCCAGCTGATTCCACACCAGGGCCAGCACCCCGCTCGGGGCGAGAACCCGCCGCCCCGCGAGCGCGCGAGCGATGCATAGCCGCTGCCCCTGCCCGTCGGGGTTCAGCAGCTGGGAGATGCCGATCGCCCCCACGGGGACCAGGAGCACGAGCGCGGGGCGACGACGACGAGACATTGGAAGGGGCGGTTCACCCGCTCCACGGGAGCGGACAGGGCGAGCCGGACGTTCAGCGGTCGACGGAGAGACAGCCCTCGATAAAGCCCAACGTCCGCACACATACCGTGCCCTAGATCACGGTTTGGTCACGGGCGTACTTTCTCCGACGACTGTCACGCGGACGGGAGTAGCGTGAGCCGCGCCGAGGGATCCTGAGCGCGCAGCACCGTCGCATGCTCAGGACATGCGCCTCGGCATCCACCGAAACCAGAAAGAGGCACACCCAATTAAGCCCCCCCTCTCCTGAAAACTGCTGAGATCCTCGGCGCCATGGCACTGGCTCTGGGACTATCCATGGGCGGCGCGCTCGCCGGAACGGGGACGTGGAGGAGCAATTGACCACGCCTGTCCGCACACCGGGCGCGTCGACGAGCAATGTTGCCCGTCGGCGCGCCTGGCGCGTCGCGCTCTCGCTCAGCCCGCTGCGTCTCTCCGTGCTCGTCGGCGTCGTCTTCGGGGTGGCGAGTGTGGTGTACCTGCAGGCAGTCGTCGGCGACTACACCTTCTGGTCCCGCTCGGGAGTCGTCGGCAGGGGGATGTCGGGACTCTTCCCGTATCTGCTGCTGATCGGCACCCCCATCGTGGCTTCCTCACGATTGGCGACGATGAGCATCGATCGCGGATGGATCGCGACCAGCTCCCGCACCCCGCTTCCCCGATTCGTGATGCGCGCGGTCGTGGGAACCTTCGCGAGCGGCTTCGCCACGATACTCATCGCCTCGACGATCACGATCGTCGGTGGCATTCTCATCTCCTTCGAGCCGCAGGTGTTCTACACGGCGATTGACCGTCCCGAGCAGTTGACGGATCTCAGCGCGAGCTACGACCGGTTCATCATGAGCGAGTACACCGGCGTCGGGATCCTCTCTCCTGTCGCGGGTTCGTCGCTCACCCTCTTCTATCTGGTCCTGGCCGTCTGGACAGGCGTCTGGGGCGGTCTCCACGGCGCCTATGCGGCGGTGTTCTCACTGGTCCTGCCATGGCCGCGAATCGCCGTCCTCATCCCCTTCGCCTGGGGGTACGCGCTCAACGTCGTCCTCGCCGATGTCTCCTTCGGGATCGGGGCCGTGGACTACACATTGGCGGTGTTCCCGATGATGTCCTCGATCCAGCCCTGGCCCATCGCGACCCCGCTCATCGCTGCGGCCATCTATCTCCTTCCGGCGGTGGTCTGCGCGATATGGATCTGGCGCCGTCCCGACCAGATCCGTGCCCTGACGTGATCGGCACTCGATGGGCCTGGGCAGCGGTCATCGCCCTCTACATCGCGGGGGTCGTGTACCAGACGTTGGGGATCTTCCGGGAGATCAGCTCTTTCATCGACGCGCCTCTCTTCGAGAGTCCTGCCACCGCACCCGAGATCATCGCGATGGCTGCTGTGCCGCTGTCGGACTACATCGTCCCAGGGATCGCTCTCGCCCTCATCGCCACCCTCCCGCCCGTGGGGGACGCCCATGTGATCGCCCGGATCGGTTCACGTGCCCGCGCCGTCTGGTTACCCGCGCGGGCGGCCGCCCCGGCCCTCGCCGGCGGCATGGCCATCTGGCTAGGAGTCTGCGCAATCCTCGCCTCCCGCGCCCGTTGGGTCGACCGCTGGGTCACGATCGACGGGATCCAGACTCTGAGCCCAGCGACTGCTGAGGCGCTTCCCGCCGGATCGATCTCCCCACTCGGATCGATCGTGCTCGCCCTGCTGAACCTCTCCGCGACCTTTCTTGCGATCAGTCTCTGGGCGGGTCTTGCCGCGACGTTCATCTCCCGTCGAGCGGTCGCCATCTGCCTTTTCGCCCTGGTGGTCGTGCTGTACGCGTCCAACCTGTGGGATTCGGTGATCCCGCTGGGGGCGTGGTTCGGCATCGAAGCGGTGATGAGGCAGTTCCCGCCCGGGATTTCGGCGACTGCAGTCCTTCTCGCCATCGGTGCGCTCCCGCTCCTGATCGGCGCGGTAGCCGACATCCATCGCTCCGGACGACTTCCCGCACGCCGCGCAATTCTCGCCGTCATCGCAGCCTTGACCTGCGGTCTCACGATATCCAGCGGGCGGGTCCTCGACGTGACCGGAGATCTCGGAGATGCACTGTTGATCGATCTCCACGGTTCGCGACTCGGCTCCGACATCGGTCCGTCACTCCCCGCTCTGCTCACCGTCCAGGTGTTCAGCCTGTTCCCCGCCGTGGTCATGCTGGTCAAGGTCGAGGAGTACATCGCTCTGTGGCCGATGGTGCACGCACGCGGAGCGGGCTCCCTGCGATGGTTCCTCTTCCTCGTGCGGGACTCGGCGCGCGTCGCCCTCGCAGTGTCGATGCTCCCGATCGTCGCCCTCCTGCTCGCTGCTCTCGGGCAGCCCCGTGCCCTCGGCAGCGTGGACCTGGGCGACCTGGCTACAGGGGCCTACTGGGTTCTCGCGACCGTGCTGCAGGCCACGCTGTACGCCACTGTGCTGTGCACGGTCCGCCTGGCCAGCTCGTCGATTCCGCTGTGGTGCGCCGTCTTCGGCGTGCTCTTCGTCGCCCCGGAGCTCATCGCACCGCGGACCGTGCCCGTCGGCCTGAATCATCTTCTCGTCCTCGACGAGAGCTCACTGCACGACGCCATCCAGAACCTCGCGGTCCTCGCGATGACGCTCGCCGCTCTCAGCATCGCGATCGTCCTCGCCGTCAAGAACCAGCTCATCGCCCCGGAGGCATGATCCATGCACGTCATCACTGCGCAGAACGTCTCGAAGCGCTTTCGTCGCCGCCCCGTCCTCCACGGAGTCGACCTCACCATCGAACAAGGGCTCGTATACGGCCTCGTGGGCCCGAACGGCTCCGGGAAGTCGGTGCTGTTGAGGCTGCTCACCGGACTGATCCCGCCGGACGACGGCACCATCACCATCGACCCCTCCTTCCTGTCCGAGGACGGGGCGTTCCCCGAGAAGTTCGGGCTCATCATCGACCGTCCGGGGTTCATCCCGACCCGCACCGGGCTCAAGAACCTCACCTTTCTCGCTTCGCTGCGCGACGTGATCGGCGAGTCACACATCCGAGAGGTGCTGAGCCAGGTGGGGCTCGATCCGGACAATCCCGAGAAAGTGTCCCGCTATTCGCTGGGTATGCGACAGCGATTGGCTCTGGCCCAGGCCATCATGGAGGATCAGACGGTGCTGATCCTGGACGAACCGTTCAACGCCATGGACACCTCCGGCGTGGAGATCGTCCGCTCCGTCATCACCTCGGCGCGTGAGGCAGGGAAGACCGTCGTCTTCACGACGCATGATCAGCGTGAGATCGAATCCCTGAGCGATGTCCAGCTGACTATCGAGGGCGGAACGGTCACAGAGTCTCGATGACCTGCGCACTGGGCCGCCCAAGGATCATATGACTCGATAGAGGAACAGGTCGGTGCGGTACGGGACGCCGACGGTCGCGCCGCGGGCGTGTCCGAGGTGGTCGTGGAGGTACCAGTCGAGGTTCGAGAGCACCTTCTGCCGGCGCACCTCGGGGGCGGTGATCACGTAGCTGCGGGTGCGGGCGAGGTCGATGACGTCGCCGGTGGACATCGGGTCCTCCCACTCGTGCACCTCGCGGCCGATCAGCTCGAGCCCGGGGCCGACCGTGGGCAGGAAGTCCTCGCGGTGGATGTCACCGGCGTGCATGATCCGCGAGAGGCGGTGCACCCACGGGATCGTCACGTCAAGCATGTTCCACACCAGGGCGAGCACTCCCCCGGGCGCGAGCAGCCGTGCGACCTCGGCCGACGCCTCCTCGGCCTCGAACCAGTGCCAGGCCTGCGCCACCGTGACCAGCTCGGCGGACGCGCCGGGCAGCCCGGTCTCCTCGGCGCGGGCGAGGTGGGTCGCGAGCGATCCTCCGGCGACCGAACCGCCGCGGGCCCGGGCGACCTCGAGCATGGTCTCGCTCGTGTCCACGGCGGTGACCTCGAGCCCCCGCTCCGCGAGCGCCCAGGAGAGCTTGCCCGTGCCGGCGCCGAGGTCGATCGCGCGCAGCGGCGGGGTGAACCGGGCGAGCGGGGCGGCCTGCTGGAGCGGTGCGAGCATCGCGTCGATCGCCGCGTCCGGATAGCCGGGCCGCAGCCGGTCGTAGTCCGCGCCCTGGCCGGCGAAGGCGCCCGCGAGCTCGCGCTTGCGGGCCGCATCGCGGAAGCGCGGACCGGTCATCGCTGGGCCCGGTGCGCCACCCACGAGCGGTGCAGCCCCGCGTAGATCCCGTCGTCGAGCTGCACGAGCTCGGCATGGGTGCCATGCTCGACGAGGTGCCCGTGGTCGAGCACGAGGATCTGGTCGGCCCGCTCAGCGGTCGAGAGCCGGTGCGCAATCGTGATGGTGGTGCGGCCGCGCGCGAGCCCGTCGATCGCCTGCTGGAGACGGACATCCGCGGCGGGGTCCACGGCGCTGGTCGCCTCATCGAGGACGATCACATCGGGGTCGGCGAGGTAGGCGCGGGCGAGGGCCACGAGCTGCCGCTCCCCCGCGCTGAGGGACTCTCCACGCTGGCCGACGGGGGTGTCGAGACCTTCGGGAAGCTCCTCCGCCCAGGTGGCGAGGCCCAGTTCGGCGAGCGCCTGGCGCATCTGCTCCTCGGTCGCATCGGGTCTGCCGTAGCGGAGATTCCCGGCGACGGTGGTGTCGAACAGGAAGCCCTCTTGCGGCACCATGATCACGCGCGAGCGCAAAGAGGCATAGGGCACGCGGTCCAGCGGCACACCGCCGATCTCGATGCTGCCGGAGGCGGGGTCCATCATGCGGGTGAGGAGCTTCGCGAACGTCGTCTTGCCCGAGCCGGTCTCCCCCACGATCGCGACAGTGGAACGAGCCGGAATGGTGACAGAGATGCCGTGCAGCACCTCGGGGCCGGTCGGGTAGCGGTAGCGCAGCTCGCGCACCGCAATGTCCAGCAGCCCCTCCGGCAGCGCGGTCGCCTCCGGATGCGGGGCGGTGCGCCGCCCGGTCAGGGGGTCCATCGCCCCGCCGGGATCTGCCACATCGGCCGGGGTGTCCAGGACGCCGAGCACGCGCCGCCATCCGGCCACAGCGTTCTGCGCCTCCGAGAGCATCTCGATGCCCATGCGGACCGGCTGGCTGAACAGGCTGACCAGGAACACGAAGGCGATAACACCCCCGGCGGTGAGGTCGGCGCCGGGCAGGTCGATGCCGAGCGCCCCGGTGCCGAGCAGCACCCCGACCACGACGACCACGGCGGTCGCGAAGCCATCGGCCGTCTCGGAGAGGAAGAAGGAGGCGGACTGGGGTCTGAGCACCGCGAACTGGGCGTTACGGACATCGCGGATGCGCTGGACCTGCTGGCGTCGGGTGCGTTCCTCGGTGCCGTAGGCGCGGACGGTCGCGGAGCCGACGAGGGATTCGGAGACGGTGCCGAGCATGGCGCCCACGCGGGTGCGGACCTGCTGGTAGCGGGCGCGGATGCGTTTCTGCAGGGCGCCCATGAGGGCGAGGATCGGCAGGTAGCAGAGCCACACCACGAGGGCGAGCGGCCAGGAGTACAGGGCCATCACGACGGTGGCCAGCAGCAGCTGGAAGCTCATCACCACGAGCATGATGCCGCCGAAGCTCATGAACTGGCTGACGGTGTCGACGTCGCTGGTGACGCGTGAGACGAGGGCGCCACGCTGCTCGGTGCCCTGGGTGAGCAGGGACAGGTCGTGAATATGGCGGAAGGCGCGGGTGCGCAGGGTGGCGAGCGCCGTCTCGGCGAGGCGGAACAGGCGGCGGTTCATAAGCACGTTGCAGCTCGCGGTGGCGAGCAGCACGAGGGCGGCGAGCCCAGCGGCGCTTGCGACGAATCCGATGTCCGGGGTGTCGGGGGCGATGATGCCGCGGTCCAGGATGGTCTGCACGGCGATTGGCACGACGACCTTGCCGGCGGTCGCGATGACGGCGAGCAGCAGGGTGAACCACAGGCCCTGCAGCAGTTCGGGGGTGAGGGCGAGGCCGCGACGGATGGTGCGGATCGCACCCTCATCGGCGGTGGTCTCGCCGCCCAGGCGGGAGGAGGTCGGGGCGCTCATCGGTCACCTCCCGACTGGTCGCTCGCGCCATGGCTTTCGAGCAGCTCGTGGGAGATGGCCGCTTCGTCGTAGGCGTCCACGAGGGCGCGGTAGTCACCGCTGGTGGCGCGCAGCTGCTCGTGGGTGCCGCGGGCGGTGACGCGGCCGTGGTCCAGCAGCACCACCTGATCGGCGAGGGAGATCGTGGATTTGCGGTAGGCGATCAGCAGCAGGGTGGAGTCGGTCATCTCGGTGCGGATGCCCTCGAGGATCGCGAGCTCCACACTGGGGTCGCAGGCGCTCGTGGCGTCATCGAGGATCAGCAGGCGGGGCTTGCGGGCCAGCGCGCGGGCGAGGGCGATGCGCTGACGCTGCCCACCGGAGAGGGAACCGCCGCGTTCCCCGAGCACGGTGTCGATCCCTTCGGGCAGGGCGTCGACGAACTGCTCGGCCTGGGCGACGCGCAGGGCCCAGCGGATCGTCTCCTCATCGATGTCGGTGCCCAGCGTGATGTTCTCCCGCACCGAGGCGTCGATGACGAAGGCCTGCTGCAGCACGAGGGCGACATCCGCGGTGAGCGCCTCGGCGGTGAGGTCCGCGAGGTCCACGCCGTCCAGGGTGATGCGCCCGCTGGTGGGTGGGACGAGGCCCGCGGCGAGCAGGGCGAGGGAGGACTTGCCGGATCCCGTCGGCCCCACCACGGCGAGCACCCGGGTGCCGGCGGTCGGGTCCGCGCTCAGGGTCACGTCGTGCAGGGCGGAGCTGATGCGCAGATGCTCGGAGGGGCGGCCGCCGCGGCCGAGGATGATCTGCGCGGGGTCATCGCGGTATTCGAAGCTCACGTCCTGAAGGCGCAGCGCCCCGGGTCCGTCGGGAAGAGTCCGGTCGCCGTAGGTGCGGCGGTCGGTGACATCCAGGATCTGCTGGACGCGCCCACCGCCGACGACGGTGCGGGAGAGGTCACCGAGCACCCAGCCGAAGGAGCGGATGGGCAGGGACATGAGGGTGAACAGGTAGGCGACCTCCACCAGCTGCCCGGTGCTGAGGTGCCCTTCGGAGATCCGCCACGCGCCGAGCACGGCGACGGCGAGGATCCCGAGGTTCGGCAGGGCGTCGATCGCGGGGTCGAACCAGCCGCGCACGTAGCCGAAGCGGATGCCGGTGGTGCGCAGCTCTTCGGCGGTGCGGGTGAAGCGCTGCTCTTCGACGTTCTCGCGGCCCAGGGACTTCACGACATGCGCGCCGTCGAAGGATTCATGGGCGATCTCGGCGACTTCGGCGCGCAGCTGCTGGGAGCGCATCGCGATCGGGGTGGCCATGCGCTGCAGCAGGATGTTCAGCATGATGAGGATCCCGATCAGCGCGACCATGATCAGCAGGATCACCGGGTCGATGCGGAACACGACGATCGTGGCGTAGATCAGCATCGCGATGGTCGCGATCGCGAAGGGGAATGGCGCCATCGCGAAGAATGTCGCCTCGACATCGGAGTACACGGAGCTCAGCAGGGTGCCGGTGGCCTGGCGGCGGTGCCACAGCAGCGGCACGCGCGAATAGACCGCGACCAGCCGTTCGCGGTACAGGCGGAACAGGTCGAACTGGGCGGCGGCTGCGAAGACGCGGCGTGCCATGACGGAGACGGCGCGGGCCACCGCGATGCCGAGGATCGCCAGTCCCCCACCGGCCAGCAGAGCCGGGCGGGCCTCCCCGGCGGCGAAGGACGGCACGATGACGTCCTCGGTGACGCGGCCGATGATCGAGGAGGTCGCGATCTGCAGCAGCGCGAAGGCGATCGCCCCGATGACGGCGAGGATGAACCAGGTGCGCTGCTCCCAGGAGCCGGTGAGGAGCCGTTTCAGACCGGGCCAGAGCACGGCGGGGTGCTGGCGCATCACAGGACGAAGTGCGCGGTGACGGCGATGGCGAACACGATGGTGGAGGCCATTGCGAGGCTGAACTCGATGAGGATCCCCACCCCCAGGGCTTTCAGCGCGATCCACATGGTCGTCAGCCCCTTGCGCCAGTCCTTCTGGCGGATCGCCTCGCTGATGTACAGGCCGATCAGGAAGCCGATGGGCAGCCCTAGGAAGGGGATCACGAAGATGCCGACGATGCCGGAGACGATGGCGACGTAGATCGGCCACATCGGCACCTCAGCGCGGTGCAGACGCCGCCCGGTGAGGACGTAGCTGGTGGTCATACCGGCCGCGCCGAGCAGCAGGACGATGCCGAAGGCGATCCAGGCCGGCCAGCCGCCCACGATGATCGCCCAGATCAGGGTGGCGATCACGATCGTGATGGTGCCCGGCAGGACGGGCACGATGATTCCGGCGAGCCCCACGATGTAGGCCAGACCCGCGAGGATCGTCACGACGATCTGGACGGTGAGGGAGTCCACCATTCTCGTCCTCCTGGGGAGCGTTCACGGGCCAGGGAACATCGTATCGGGACGCCCCGGTCTGGGTGGTGCGCTGGCCTGGGGCGGTGCGCCGCGCTCAGGCGGTGATGGTCACGGTGGAGCGGTCGTCCTCTCCGCGGCGCACGTGGATCTGTTCGGCGATCTGGGATTTCATGTCGCCGACGTGGCTGACCACGCCGATGGTGCGGCCGCTCTGGGCGAGCCGCCCGATCTCGCGGACCACGGTCTCGAGGGTCTCGGGGTCCAGGGAGCCGAAGCCCTCGTCGATGAACAGCGTCTCCATCTGCACGCCGCCGGCCTCCCCCATGACGATGTCGGCGAGCCCCAGCGCGAGGGCGAGGGAGACGAAGAACGTCTCGCCGCCGGAGAGGGTCTCGGGGACGCGGGTGCAGTCGGTGCGGCGGTCCAGGATCAGCAGGTCCAGTCCGGTCCGACGGGCGCCGCGGGCGCCGGTGTCCCGCATCAGCTCGAGCTCGGAGCCGGAGAAGAGCGCCAAGCGCTCATTGGCGGCGTCGATCACCGCGTCCAGGCGCCACATGAGCACGTAGGTGGACAGCTGCACGCGGTCCCCGTCGGCGCTGCGGCCGGTCGCGAGGTCCGCCACCCGCACGATCACCCCGGCCTCCTCGCTGACGCGGCGCACCTGCGCGGTGGCCTCGGTCAGCAGCGTGCGGGCGGCGCGGGTGCGCTCCGCGCGGGCGGTGCGGCGCGCGGAGACAGCACCGGCCTCGCGGGCGCGGGCAGACGCCTGCTCGAGGGCCGCGGCGGCAGCGTGCACCGCCTGCTCGGCCTGTTCGGCGGCGGTGTCGCTCGCGTCGGTGTCGGCGATGCCGTCCTCGGCGAGCCCGTCGGCCAGGCGCTGTTCGTCGACCGCACGGGCCTGGGTCTGCTGCCGCAGGCGCGTGCGTTCGGTGTCGGCGAGCGCGGCGGCGCGGGCGGCTTCGGCGGTGATCAGGCCGCTCGTGGCGAGCGCCTCGGCGGTCTCCTGCTCGAGCTCGGCAGCGCGCTCCGTGGCGTCCTCGCGCTCGCGCAGGGCCTCACGCAGGACGGTCGCGGTGCGCGCGGTCGCGGTGTGCGCGGTGCGGCGGGCGGTGATCGTGGCGTCCTCGCCGCGGGCCTCCGTGATCCGGGCGCGATCCGCCGTGAGTGCGTCCTGCGTGGCGGTGATCGCGGTGTCCTCGCGCTCCACGGCGAGGGCGTCGCGCTCCCGGGTGGCGCTCAGGCGGGCGGTCTCCTCGTCGTGGGCGGTGAGCTGCTGCTCGAGCTCGGCGGTGCGCTGCCGGGCGGTGGTCGCGGCGGTGACTTGCTGCTGGGCTGCGGTGACAGCTGCGGCGGCATCCTCGGCGGTGATGCTGGCGGTCCGCTCCCGCAGGTCAGCCGTCTTCTGCTCGGCCAGGGCGAGGTCCTGCTGCGCGGCGGCCTGAGCGGTCTCGGCACGGCGGCGCTGCTGTTCCGCAGCCTCGACCTGCTCAGGGGAGACGGCATCGGGGCCGGGCTCGGCGGGGCTCGGGTGCTCGGTGCCGCCGCAGACCGGGCAGGGCTGCTGGGGTTCGAGCCCCCCGGCGAGCTCCGCGGCGATTCCGGCGAAGCGTCGGCGGCGCAGATCCGCTTCGGTCTCGGCGAGTTCGCGGGCCGTCTCGAGTGTGGCGGCGGCCGTGTCGCGGGCGGTGGCGGTGGCGGTCTCCTGCGCGGCGAGGGCGGAGAGGTTCTGCTGGGTCTGCTGCGCTTCCTGGAGGGCGTGCTGCGCGGAGGGCAGCTGTCCGGCCTGCTCGCGGGCCTGCTCCTGCTGGGCGAGGAGGTCGGTGCGCTGCGCCGGGCGGGCCGCGAGCTGGTCCGTGAGGTCGGCAAGGGCCTGCTGCGCGGTGGCGAGCGCTTCCCGCCGCGCAGTGAGCTTCTGCTCCCGAGCAGGCAGCGCCGTTTCGAGCTCAGCGAGCTCGGCGAGGGCACCGGCCGCGGCGGTCGCCTCCTCGGCAGCGGTGGCGAGCTGGGCGGCGGCCTCGGGCTGCTCGAGCAGGCCCACGAGGTGCGGGTGCGCGGCGCGCGCCGCTGTCATCGCGTCGGTCAGCGCTTCGGCGGCCCGGGTGGCCTGGGTGGCGGCGCGGTCGCGGCGGCGCAACAGATCCACGACGGGCCGGGCGGTCTCATCGGCCTGCAGCGCTGCCGTCGCGGCAACCGCGGCGGGGGCCTCGCGTTCGAGCCGTGCGGCGAGCTCGTCGAGGTCACGTCGGCGCTGGATCCGGGTGCGAGCGGCGCGCGCGGCATCGGCTGCCTCGCGGGCGGTCTTCTCGGCGGCGCGGGCGGTCTGGGCGGCGGTCACGGCCTCGGCCTCCTGCGCGGTCGCGGCGGTGAGGATCCCGTCGGCCCCTTCCGCGAGCGTATCGAGCCGCAGCGCATCCGCGTGGTCGGCGAGCTGGGCGGCCGGTTCGTCCTCGACCGCGGCAGCCTCGGTGAAGCGGGCGAGGGCGGTGGCGAGGGTCTGTCGGGCGGCATCGACATCGCGTTTGGCCTGCCGACGCTGCTCCTCAAGCTCCTTCTCGACCGCCGCGTAGATCTCGGTGCCGAACACGCGCTGCAGCACCTGCTGACGATCCTTCGTGTCAGCGCGCAGGAAGCGGGCGAACTCGTTCTGGGGCAGCAGGACGGTCTGCGTGAACTGCTCGCGGGTCAGTCCGATGGCGCGCTCGATCTCGCGGGCCACCTCATCGATGCGCGTGGCGACCACGTCCACTCCCCCACCGCCGCCGGCGACATCGGCGATCACCTCCGGCAGTGCCTGCGGGGAGCTGATGCGCCACAGCACCGCTTTGGCCTGCTCCTTGGTGGTGCCGCTGCCGCGCAGCTTGGGCCGCTGATACTCGGGGCTGCGGCGCACCCGGTAGATCCCGCTGCCGGTCTCGAAGACGAGATCGACGACGCTGGCCTGCTGCGGCGGGGCGAAGTGAGAGCGGATGCGGGCGGGGCTGGTGTCCCCGGCGACCTGCCCGTACAGGGCGTACACGATGGCATCGAGGATTGTGGATTTTCCGGAGCCGGTGGGGCCTTCGAGGAGGAACATGCCGCTCGCGCCAAGGGCGGCGAGGTCGATCTCGACGGTGCCCGCGAAGGGGCCGATGCCGATCAGTCGCAGGTGGTGGAGCTTCATGAGGCCTCCCGTCGGCCGCGCACCGCGGCGTAGGCACGGTCCATGACGTCGTGCTCCGCGGGGGTGGGCGGCGCCCCGGTGACGTGGGCGAGGAACTCGTCCATGACCTCGAGGGGGTTCTGTTCGCGGCGGACGACGGGGGTGGCGGTGCGGGCCTCGCGCCCCTCGGGGGCGTACTCGGTCAGCAGCAGATGCGGATAGGCCTCGCGCAGGCGCTCCTGCAGGTGGGCGGGCCGGGCGGGGTCGGTGACGACGGCTTTGAGCCAGTCACCGGCGTGTTCGTCCTGCTGGGCGAGGATCTGCTCGAGGGTGCCGCGCAGTTCGGTGAGGGGGCGCGGCACAGGCGTGGGCATGGGGGTGACCTGCGCGGGGATGCCGGGGGTGCCGAGTTCGACGAGGAGCACGGCTTTGCGGTGGTGGCGTTCGGAGAAGGAGAAGGCCAGTGGGGAGCCGGAGTACCAGGCGGGGGCGCCGACGAGGGCGCTGAGATCCTGACAGCCGTGCAGGTGGCCGAGGGCGAGGTAGTCGATGCCACCGAGGATCCCGGCGGGCACGGAGTCCACGCCGCCGACGGTGAGGTCGCGTTCGGAATCGGAGCCTTCGCCGCCGGTGACGAAGGCGTGGGCGAGCACGACGGTGCGGGGAGCTTGGCCGACGCTGTCCGCATGGGCGGCGGCACGCTCCCGCACCCGCTCGAGGGCAGCGCGGGTGACGGCTTCGTGGCTGCGTGCCAGGGGCGGTTCCTCGTCGCCAACCAGGTCGATGCGGGCACGGTCGGGGTCGAGGTAGGGCAGGCCGAAGAACAGCACCTCGCCGTGCTCATCCTGCACGCTGACGGGGTGGTCGATGCCGGGGATGTCGGTGAGCAGGTGGATCCCGGCGCGCATGAGGCTGCGACCGAACCCCAAGCGCTCGGCGGAGTCATGGTTCCCGGAGGTCAGGACCACGGTCGCGCCCGTCGCGGCCAGGCGGGCCAGGGCGTCATCCAGCAGCGTCACGCTGGTGACGGCGGGGACGGCACGGTCGTATACGTCTCCGGGGATGACGACGACGTCGACGGACTCGCGCACGACGAGGTCCACCAGCCAGTCCAGGAACGCAGCCTGATACGGGTGGAGGTCCACCTTGTGCAGGGTGCGCCCCAGATGCCAGTCCGAGGTGTGCAGGATCTTCATGGCCTCGACTCTACGAAGGGGGTATGACACAGCGACGTGGGTAGGGCACGGGGGCATGAGCCCCGATCAGAACGGCGGCGGCCCGACATCACCCCAGCCGCCGGGCGGTGGGGCTGGTGGAGCCGGGGGTGGTGTGGATCGCGGCTGCCGGGATGCAGTGGACCGAGGCTGCCGGGGCGCTGGCGACCGGGGCTGCCGAGGCGGTGGGATCGCCGCGCGGGCCTCCGAGCGCGCTAGCGGTGTGGCCGAGGGCGGAGGGGCCGTTCCCGGAGGCTCCTGCACTACCTCGGCGGTTTGCTTGCCGCGCAGGTGCTCTGCCCAGGCGGCTTCGAGGGTCTCGACCATCCGCAGGCTGGCTGTATCGAGATCGTCGATCACGGTGATCGCATCCCCGTCGGCCCCGATCGACCAATGGGTGCAGCCGGGGGCGCGGCGTGAGCGCGTGGGGAGCCGCACCGGGTCCAGCAGTCCGTTCGTCTTGTCGAGGTGGTGCTGCCAGCACAGCAGGTGCAGGTTCTCGACCTCGGTGAGCCCGCCGTAGCCCGGGGTGCCGCGGTGGCATTCCTCGATGTGGTCGCATTCGGAGGCCCACGAGGTGGGGCGGGTGCAGCCGGGGGCGGCGCACAGGCTGTTGCGCAGCCGGAGGTGCTCGAGCATCGCGGTGGTGGGGCGGTAGCGGTCGGCAGGCAGCGGGAGGAAGGCTCCGCTGCTGGGGTCCGTGAGGACGCGGTACCAGGTGTCCTGTCCACCGGCGAGGGTGCGGGCCAGGGTGGGCGGCAGCGGTGCCTGTCCATCGATGCTGCCGGGCTCATCGCTGCCGCCCAGCAGGGTCAGCATCGGCACCGTGATGTTGAGTCGGAACCGTTCGGTGGGCACCGGGATGCCTTCGGTGCGCAGGTCCGCGCCGGTCAGCAGCAGGAACCGCAGGACGGGCAGAGAAAGGGCACGACGCTCCTCCTCGACCGTGCGGTCGGGGTCCAGGGGGATCTCGGTGCCGTCGCGCAGGGCGGCGCGCTGCGCGGCCTGGACGGCTCGCGCGGACTCATCGAGCTCCTTCCACGCCCCGAGAACCTCATGGATGGGCCCCTCGACCTGGAGCATTGCCGTCCCGGGCCGCTCGCAGGGCAGAAGCGTCACCGAACGCTCTGGGGGCGCCGCAGGTTCCGTCTGCGCCTCCCGATGCTCGAGGTGGGCGATGAGGCCCTTGAGGAGCTGGAAGAACCGTTCGGCGCTGATATGCATCGACCACGTGGAGATAGCGATATCGAGCTCCCGACGCGACGCGTCACTCAGCTTGCGCGAGGTCACGAGCATTTTCTGGAACCACGCGGCCGGCATTCTGCCGTTCTCCAGGAGGGCGAGCGTGCGCGAGAACAGATGCACGGCCTGATAGCCGTCCCGCAGCTGCCACTCCGCCGCGCCACGCGTCACGCGCAGAGCAAGGGCGGCGCGCAGGGTATCCACTTCTGCGACCTCGGTGAGCTCCTCGTACTCGCCCTCCATCGCATGAAGCGCGGCCAGCGCCCGGAGCTTGGCGGCGAGCGAGCGCCCGTGGGCGCGCTCTGCATCCCACAGCGCCTGCGCTGCGGCGCTGAGCTGTGGATCATCACCGCTGCCGCCGCGCTGAACAAGGGAGTCACGGGTGAGTTCCTGACGGGCGAGCACTCGTCGGTAGCGGTCCGGGAGGGAGGAGAGCACGGCGTGCTCGCGGGCCGTGTCGGGGGCGCGCCCGTCGCTACGAACGCCGTCATCGGGGGTTCCACCACCTTGGAGGCTGCCACCGTGGACGCCGCCGCCGTGGGCGCCATCTCTGTGGGCGCCATCGCCGTCGAACGGGCTGGGGGCCATCGCGGGAGCGCTCATCGCACACCTCCTCTCCGCTGCGCTGCGGGCGCCCCGGCGGGGGCCGGGAGAGGAGCGTCCGCGCTGCAACACCTCGACGGTAACGCCGCCCTACACACCACGGAAGAGGGGATCGCAAATTTGTGGATAACTTCCACAGGAGGGCGCAACCTCTCCTCCACAATGAATCGCACTGGTTTTCTATTGAGTGACCTCTCCTCCACAACGGCCCTCTGTCCACAATCCGGGGCCGACGGTGGCAGCGCACCACCCTGGCAGCCCACGATGGTGGTGCGCGCACAGCCGACAGCGACCCCAGGACGGAGGTGGTCCATGACCGGACCAGCGGGAACACCCGGAGGCGGCGGCCTGCTCACACAGCGCTCCGCCGCCTCCGGTCGCATCGCCCGCCCAGGCGCTCGTCTCCTCAGACGCTCGGCCCCCAGGCACTCGGCTTCTCAGACGCTTGGCCCCTCAGGCGCTCGCGCGTGCTCCTCGCACTCCGGCGACGGCCAGGCGGTAGAGAACGCCCGCGCCGATCAGCAGCAGGCCTGCGGCGATGGTGCTGCCCGGCAGCATGATCACTAGGGCCAGGCAGCCCAGCAGCCCCAGGATCTGCATCGGGCGGGGGTACAGGCGCCAGCGATTCTGCTGGGTCAGCGCGGAGAGGTTCGCGATCGCGTAGTACAGCAGCACGCCGAAGGAGGATGCCGCTACCGCCACGAGCACGTCAGAGGCCAGCAGCACTAGCAGCAGCACTCCGGCGCCGGCGGCGATCTCCGCTCGCTGCGGGACGGAGAAGCGCGGCGAGACGTGCGCGAGCACGGGTGGCAGGTCGCGGTTGCGTGCCATCGCGAGCATGGTGCGGGAGA
This sequence comes from Brachybacterium sp. UMB0905, assembly GCF_002871795.1. Lineage (GTDB taxonomy): Bacteria > Actinomycetota > Actinomycetes > Actinomycetales > Dermabacteraceae > Brachybacterium. The sequence continues at coordinate 259,171 of NZ_PNHL01000001.1, forward strand.
TCCCGGCGACGAGGGCCAGCAGCGCGCCCGAGGCTGCGGCCACCGCCCCGATGGACACGATGAGGAGCCACACGCCGCCGGCGCCGACGCTCTCCAGGGCGGCGCGGAAGGGCGCGGGCCCCCAGCCGGCATCGCCCGGCTGGCCGGTGGTGCCGCTGACGATCACGAGCACGAGAGACAGCGCAAGGTACAGGGCGGCCACGATGCCGAGGGCCGCGAGGATGGCGCGCGGGATGGTCCGACGCGGTTCCGTGACCTCTTCGCCGAGGGTTGCGACCCGGGCGTACCCGGCGAAGGCGAAGAACATGATCGCCGCAGCCTGAAGCGTGGCGAGCACGGTGAGTGGGCCGCCGTCGCCGCCCAGCAGGGCGGGCAGGCCACCGTCCCACAGCGCGCCCAGGATACCGCTGCCCTCTCCGGCGGCGTGGGTGTCCGGGGCGGCAAGGCCGCCCGACGGGGAGCCCTGCCCGCCCGGCTCCCCCGGCGCCCCAGGCTCCCCCGGCACCCCCGGTTCACCCTGCCCGCCCGGCTCACCTCGCACCCCCGCGACGCCGATCAGCAGCCGCACCGCGGTGAGCGTGAGCGCGGTGATCGCGATGGTCACGAGCACGCGGGCCAGAGCGGCAGTGCGGGTGATGCCCACGAGATTCACGGCGGTCAGCACCGCCACGATGAGCGCCGCGACCGGGCGGTGCCAGCTCACTGGCACCAGATAGGCGGCGATCACCAGGGCCATCGCGGCACAGGAAGCGATCTTGCCGATCACGAAGCACCAGCCGGCCAGGAAGCCCCACCACGGCCCCAGCTGCTCCCGGCCGAAGTGATACGTGCCGCCGGAGGTGGGGTGCTGGGCGGCGAGCTGTGCCGTGGAGGTCGCATTGCACAGCGCCACCCCGGCGGCCAGCAGTACCGCCAGGGGCGCGAGCACCCCCGCGAGGTCCTGAGCGGCGCCGAGGGAAACGAAGGCTCCGGCCCCAATCATCGAGGCGAGGCCGATCACCACGGCGTCGCGCAGGCCGAGGCGGCGGGCGAGGGACGAAGAATGAGGTGTGCTGGTCACACGGCTTTGATCCATGACGAGAGAATCAGCAAACGGGGCAAGGGCGCCTTCAATGCGCGGGGCG
>NZ_PNHL01000001.1:260754-315667 GCF_002871795.1 Brachybacterium sp. UMB0905
GCTTCACATCACGGAACGGCTCAGACCGCGGATACGACACCTCCGGCGACCCCGCCATCCGATACAGGAACGCCACCATCGCATCACGATTCACCGGCTCCAGAGGACGGAACGTCGACGTCCCATCATCCTCCTTCCACCCCGTCGAATACCCCGACTCAGCCATCCACATAATCTCGTCATAGAACATATCCCCGACATTCACATCAGAGAACACGAGAGACTCGGAGGCCTCCGCCTTCAGCCCCACGACGATCGGGTCGTGATCGGAAGAGCCGAAGGGGCCGGATTCGTACAGGTCCACCGCGTTGTTCTTGTAGCGGGCGTAGGTGGTCATCACGGACTCGGCGCCGTTGATCTGCCAATCGGTGGCGCCGGTGACGCGCGCCGCAGCGGATTCATTGGCCAGCACATGATCGAGGGAGCCGACCATGCCGCCGAAGCTGTAGGACCAGCCGTCCGCGTCGTGGGCCTCGGCCATGTTCGTGAAGCCCGCATCGTAGAAGAGCTGCAGCGGCTCCTCCTGGGTGTACGCGTTGAAGTCACCACCGTGGAACACGTCCTCGACGCCCAGGTCGGCGGCGGTCTGATCACCCCACTCCAGCAGACGCTCCGCCTGCTGGAGGCGGGAGGTGCGGGCGTTGCCCTGCACCGGATCCTCCGGCAGGTTCGCGTCCTCCGCGTCCTTCGAGCCCTTGGACTTGAAGTGGTTGATGGTGAAGAAGAAGGGCTTGCCCTCCTGGCCCTCCGCACCGAGCGGCGCGAACACCTGGCCCAGCGGCTCCCGGGCGTTGTCGAAGGCCGGGTCGTCGGCGAGGATCTGCAGGTCGCCGACGGGCTTGACGGCATCGGCGCGGTAGATCAGGGCGTTGGTGATGACGTCCTGACCACCGTCCAGGCCCAGCTGTGCGTAGGCATCGCCGGTGGGCACGTATGCCCAGGTGCCCTCGCCGTCCTTCGCGTTGAGGGCCTCGACCAGGGTGGCGGTCGCCTCATCCGGGGTCTCCCCCAGGCGTGCAGAGTTCTCTATCTCGATCAGGCCGACCACCTCAGCCTCGGTGCCGGAGATCGCGTCGACAATCTTCGACTGCTGGCGCTCGAGGTCCTCGGCGTCCCAGGCGCCGCGTGGATCGCAGCCTCCGCGCACGTTGGTGCCATCGCCCTCCATGTTCGTGTAGGGCTCGCAGCCGGGGGTGTCCTCACCCAGGGTGGTGAAGTAGTTCAGGACGTTGAACGTCGCCAGCTGCAGATCGCCGCCCACCTCGGCGGGGGCGTCCTGGCGGGTGTTCTCGAAGTCCACACCGTCGGTGTCATGGGACTCCCACGGGGTGGTGACGTTGAGGCGCCACTGGTCGAAGGAGTAGGAGATGACGACGGGCTCGGTGAAAGACGCGGCCGCGCCCACGCGCACCGGCTCTTCCGTGGTCAGCCAGCTCATCGGCTCGGTGGGGTTCTTCTGGAAGTTGGTGGTCCGACCATCGTCCAGCAGCACGAGGTTCTGAGCCTGGGCGTCGTAGTACTCGGTGGCCTCGGCGCCGGGGCGCATGATGTCACCGGCCTGCTTGAGCGGCTCATCGCCGATCGCGAGCCCCACCTCGCCGAACTTGTTCGTGTTGTACACGTCGGTGACGGTGAAGTCGCCCTCGCCGGGCAGGTAGAGCATGTGCTCGATGCTCTCGCGGTCCTCCTCAGCAGTGGGGAAGCCGCCCTCGAGGGTCAGCGGCTCCACGGCCTCGAGATCCTGCTCGAGCATCTCCAGCCCGTCGGCGCCCACGGTGATCTGGGTGGAGCCGTAGTACTCGGAGACCTCACCGGTCACGCGCACGGAGTCGCCGATGGCGACCTGGTCCATGGTGTCGCGGGAGTAGACGAACAGCGCGGTGGAGCCCTTATGGGAGGAGAAGTCCAGCGCCCCGCCGGTGCCGCCGGTCTGGATGACGTAGCCATTCAGACCGCCGGTGGCGTACACCGCGGTGACCACGCCCTCGGTGGTGACGGTCTGGCCGTCGAGTGGGCTGCTCGCACCGGTGCCCTGAATCTCCGCGATCGACACCTGCTCTCCGGGCACCGGATCGGTCGGGTCCTCCGGGTCGCTCGGGTCCTCGGGGTCGGTCGCGCCGCCCGACGGGGTGGGCGTCGGCTCGCCCGCGACGAAGTCGCTCGAGTTCTCGCCGGTGGCGTCGATGCGGGAGATCGAGGTGGTGTTGGAGGTGGCGGGTGCGGGGGAATCACCGGAGAAGGTGGTCGCGCCGCCCCAGCCCACGAGGTCCACGACGGCCGGGTCCTCGGCGCAGGTGGTGCCGGTGCAGGCCAGCAGGCCATCAGCGTCGGAGAGGGCGAACACGCCCTTGGTTCCGGAGACGGTGACATCACCGGTGGCGTCCGGGGTGGGAAGCGCCTCGGTGCCGCCGCTGCCCTGCGCGAGCTGGATGAGGAAGGTGCCGCCGGCGGGGATGACGCCGCTGAGGGTGACCTTGCCGCCGGCCTGGAACTTCCCGGTGGCGGAGGAGTACTGGAGGGTCCAGCCGTCCAGCGAGATGTCCTCCGTGCCGGTGTTCACGAGCTCCACGAAGTCATGGGTGAGAGTGGCGCCGGAGTTGCCGCCGCCGCCGTAGATCTCGTTGATCTGCACATCGCCGAGGCTGACGGTGGCCGCCTGGGCGGTGGGGGCGAGGGCCGGCAGCAGGCTCAGGCCCAGGACGAAGGTGGCCGTGGTGGCGCCGAGACGCTGCAGTCGGGAGCGGTTCCCAGCCGCGGTGGTACGGGTGGTCATGGGGATCTCCTCGTGCGGGGAGTGAGGACGGCGTCAGCCGTCGCGGGAAAGATCAAGAAAAAATAAGGGGGCAAGACGGCGCGGGCCGGGAGCATCGCTCCCGACCCACGCGCTGGTCAGTCCGCTTCGGAGAGGTAGGTGATGCCCTGCTCCTCATTCATCCGATACAGGAACGCCGCCGTCGCATCACGCTTCGTCGACGCCCGGGGGCGATACGACCCATCCGGCCACCCCGTCGTAATACCCTCCGACTTCATCCACGCAATCTCCGCAGCAAACTTCGAATCCTTCGACACATCCGAGAACGGATCCTCCGTCAGCTCAGGCACATCCGGAGACCCCGCATACCGATACACGAACGCCGCCATCGCATCACGCGCAATCGGCTCCGTCGGACGGAACGTCCGATCCGACCAACCCCGCGCAACACCCTGCTGATACGCCCAGATGATCGCATCGTAATGCTCATCCCCACGCTTCACATCACGGAACGGCTCAGACCGCGGATACGACACCTCCGGCGACCCCGCCATCCGATACAGGAACGCCACCATCGCATCACGATTCACCGGCTCCAGAGGACGGAACGTCGACGTCCCATCATCCTCCTTCCACCCCGTCGAATACCCCGACTCAGCCATCCACATAATCTCGTCATAGAACATATCCCCGACATTCACATCAGAGAACACGAGTTCGCACGAGGCATCGGCGCTGCCGGTGATCTGGGCGGTGACGGACGTGCCGGTGTCCGGGGCAGCGGTGATCACGGCGGTCGCGGTCTCACCCTCCTCCAGGCACACATCGGTGAGCTCGACCGCGGCGCTCAGGCGACCGGATTCGGCGTCCTTCTCCACCGGGGCGGTGAAGGTGCCCAGCTCACCGAGGTCCACGGTGGCTTCGGTCAGCTCGGGAGCACCCAGGCTCTGGGACTCCAGGCCGGAGATGGTGAGCGTGGAGCTCGGGCCCGCTTCCAGCTGCATGTCGAGCTGACGCTGCGAGTAATCAGGGTCCATGCCCTCGTTCGCCGCGAGGTACTCGACGAAGGCGTCCCGGTCCAGCACGCCCGTGTCGGCGATATCAGTGGCTTGCGCCAGGGTCTCCATACCGTCGCCCCCCTCGAAGAGGAAGCTGGCGGCGACGATGGTGTAGGTCGCATCCGGATCGATGGGCTCGCCGTTGACACGCACATCGAGGATGCGCTCGCCGCGCTCGCGCGTGGAGTCGAAGGTGTACTCGATGTTCTCCGAGACGCTGAACGCCAGGAAGCGGGCGCCGTCGGCCGCCCACTGCTCCTCGAGCATCTGGATGAACTGCGCACCGGTGACCTTGCCGGAGTTCAGCGTGTTCCCGAAGGGCACCATGTTGTTGGCCTCGGCGTAGGTGATCACGCCGTCGCCCTCGTCAGCGGCCTGGTCGTACCAGAGCTCGGCACGGATGCCGCCGGGGTTCATCCACCCGATGATCTCTTCGCCCGCGTTGGTGCCGCGCTCCTCGAGGTACCACTTCATGGAGTCGGCCAGCATGTTGCCGGCGGCGGAGTGGCGGCCGCGGTTGTCACCCTTCGTGGTGGCCTGGTCGTTCACCGGCTTGGAGGGCACGCGCACCCCGTCCTTGTACTCGGCCTTGGAGTCGGCCCAGGAGGTGGTGACGTCATCGGTGATGCTGCCGACCGGCTCCGCACCGATCTCCTCGGCGTCGGCGAGCGCCTGCTCCGCCACGCCGGCGGCGGCGTCGTACACCGGGTTGCCCGCGCAGGCATCCAGGTCCGCACCCTCGGTGGGGATCATCTTCATGCTGTCCTTGACGACGTCCCAGTCCCCGTCGTCACCGAGCTCCAGGGTGACGGAGGCGATGTTCTCGCCGGACGCGCCGGTCTGGATGATCGGCCGCTCCTCGCCGTCCTGGCCGGGAACGGGTGCCTGGTAGATGTACCGGCGGTGAGAGTCACCGTTGAAGATCGCGTCGATCTCACCGGAGGTCTCCGTCACGATCTTGTCGAAGATCGGATCCGTGTTCGCCGGGGCCTCGCCGTCCTTCGCGTCCACGCTCGCGCCCTCGTGGTAGGCGGCGACGACGACGTCGAACTCCTCGCCGGAGGCCTTGAGCTCTTCGAGAGCGGCGTTGACCGAATCCACCGGGTCACGGAACTCGAGGCCCTCGATCGCCGCGGGGCTCACCTTCGAGACCGTCTTCGTGGTCACGGCACCGATGACGGCCACCTTCACGCCATCGGCCTCGATGACGGTGTAGGCATCGTGCAGACGGGTGCCGTCGGCCTTGTAGACGTTCGCGGCCAGGTCCGGGAAGTCGGTGCGCGGCGCGATACGCTCCAGCAGATCCTGCTGCCCCTGGTCGTACTCGTGGTTGCCGATCGCAGCGGCATCCACACCGAGGGCGTTGAGGAAGTCGATGGTGGGCTCGTCATTCTGGATGGCCGACGGGAAGGCGCTGCCCCCCACGTTGTCGCCCATCGACAGCAACAGGCTGCGGTCATGCTCGGCCTGCTCCGTGACCACAGAGCAGGCGAAGGCATCAGCGGCGCCCAGCGCGCCGTGGAAGTCGTTGAATCCGATGAGGTTGATCTGGTCACCGGCATCGGCCGCAGCGGCGGGACCGAGGGGGACGACGAGGGTCGAGAAGGCGACCGCTGCCGCCCCGAGGCCCACTGTGGTGCCACGGGCGATGCGGTGCGCGAACGCGTCCGTCATGTTGGCTCCTGGAGAGGGGATCGGGATGTGCACTCATATCTCACCCCATCCGGAGGTGACACGCCCGGCGTTTCCCGAGATCGGTATCCCGGCGTCACCGAGTGTTCATCTGGCAGGGTCGGATACTGTCGTCTCGAACGTCGGGGCCGGGCGGTGCACGCCGCCCGGCCCCGATCGGCTCCGATGTCAGCCGGCGTACTCGATCCCGTTCTCGACCTGCAGCCGATACAGGAACGCGGCCATCGCGTCACGCTTCACATCCTGCAGCGGGCGATAGGTCCCATCGGACCACCCCTCCGCAATGCCCTCGGCCTTCATCCAGGCGATCTCCTTGGCGAACTTCGACGTCTTCGACACGTCCGTGAACGGATCGACGTCGGGCGCCGCGGCGTCCGGCGAGCCGGCGAAGCGGTAGACGAAGGCAGCCATCGCATCGCGTGCGATCGGAGCGGTGGGGCGGAACGTCCCGTCGCTCCATCCGGTGGTGATGCCCTCCTGGTGCGCCCAGATGATCGCGGCGTAGTGCTCGGCGCTCGGCGCCACGTCCGAGAACGGGGATGTCTTCGGCAGCGTCACGGCCGGCTCCCCTGCCAGACGGTGCAGGAATGCTGCCATCGCATCGCGGTTCACCGCGGTGAGCGGACGGTACGTCCCATCCGCCCAGCCGCGGGCCACGCCCGAATCGTAGGCCCACAGCATCGCTTCGAAATGCTCGTCCGACGGATCGACGTCCACGAAGGGCGAGGTGGGGTCCTCCTCCGGCAGGTGCTCCTCCGGAATACCGACGCCTCCCACATGGGTGACGGTGCGGCCGCCTTCCGGGTGGTGGATGATCTCCCACTCGTCGGTCACGGCGCCGGTGGAGTCCTTCGCGGTGTAGCTAAGCGTCCCGTCCTCGACATCGATCAGCTGGTAGGTGGACCGGGAGTGGTACGCGGTACGGGGCAGCGCGCCGTTGTCGTACCAGTCGGTGACCTGCAGCGGGTACTGACGGTTCGAGGACGAAGAGGTGACGAACACCGGGCCGGTGTCCTCACCCGCCATCTCCCGCTGCCCGGAGACATAGGCGTGATCGTGCCCGGCAAGGACCAGATCCACCCCGTGCTTCTCGAGGACCGGCTCGATGTACGCCCGCAGCTCCGGATTTCCCCGGTCCGGCGACGAGGAGTACACCGGGTAGTGCATGACCACGATGGTGAACTCGCGCGGGCTGTCCGTGAGGATCTCGTCGAGCCACGCCGCCTGGGAGGTGAGCCAGCGCAGCTCGTCGGCGGTGTTCCGCGGAATGCGGTAGTAGGTGTTCATGGTGACCACCCGGATGTCATCCACATCGTGGTAGTAGACGGTCTCGGCGAAGTGCTCGAAGTCGTCCGGTCCGTTCAACGGCAGGTCGAACTGATCGCGGTACTGGGCCGAGAGCTCACCGGAGTCGGTCGAGCGGTATTCGTGATTGCCCACCGCGGGGTTCCAGATCATCGTGCGCGGCAGCTTGCCGGCCGCACGGTTCAGGGCATGCCATTCCGCGGCGGAGTCCCAGGTGTTCACCTGGTCGCCCGCGGTGATGAGCGCACGCGCCTGCGGCCGGTCCTTCAGCGCGGCCAGCGCCACTCGGGTCCAGTGCTCGGTGTGCCCGGTCTGGATATCCCCCATCGCGATGAGGCTGGTGCGCTGGGCGTCCGGGTCGCAGGTGGTCACCGGCATCCAGCCGGAGTAGTTGGTCCCATCGCCCACCCGGTAGAGGTAGGTGGTTCCGGGCTGGAGCCCTGTAGCGGTCGCGCTGTGATGGGTGTGCTCGTACCCCGCGCCGCTGTCGCGCGTGACGGAGTCGCTCGCATCGACGGTGACGGTGTCGAAGCCCCAGGGGTTCGCGGTATCCGCTGAGACCTGCAGGTGGGGTGTCTGCACCTCGGGGGACGTCCGCCAGGTGACCGTGAGGGTCGTGGTGTTGTCCTCGGTGGGGTTCAGGGTGATGTGGTCAGGCTGCAGCCCGGGTTCCGAGCCGGCGGCTCGCGCTGCCGGATCCAGCCCCAGCACCGCGGCGGTGCCGAGTGTGCCGGCGCCCAGCAGGGTGCGGCGTCGCAGGTGGAGTTCACAGGTGGTGGTCATGACAGTCTCTCCTGGAGTCGTTTCGGGGGTCTGCACGGTTTCTGAAGGGGTCAGTCGGCGCGCTCGATGCCGCGCTCGACCTGCATCCGGTACAGGAACGCCGCCATCGCATCGCGGTTCACGTCCTGCAGCGGCCGGTAGGTCCCGTCCGACCAGCCGGTGGAGATCCCCTCCTCCTTCATCCAGGCGATCTCCAGCGCGAATTTCGAAGACCTGGAGACATCGGAGAACGGATCCGTGCTCGGCGCCGAGACCTCCGGCGAGCCCGCGTACCGGTACAGGAACGCCGCCATCGCATCGCGCGCGATCGGCTGCGTCGGACGGAACGATCCATCCGACCACCCCGTCGTGATGCCCTCCTGATGCGCCCACACGATGGCTGCATAGTGCTCATCTCCCGGCTTCACATCCGTGAAGGGCGACGATGCCGGAAGGTCCACGGCGGGCTCACCCGCCATCCGATACAGGAAGGCCGCCATCGCGTCTCGGTTCACGCCCTCCAGCGGGCGATATGTGCCGTCGGCCCAGCCCTTGGCGATCCCCTCCTCGTAGGCCCACAGCATCGCCGCGAAGTGCTCATCGGACGGGTCCACGTCCACGAACGGCGAGACCGGGGCGGGCGCTTCGGCGACCGGGAATGTCACGGTCAGGGTGCGGGTGTGCTCCACGTCGTTCACGAGCACCGCGACGGTCGCGAGGGTGGTCGCGTAGCCGCCGGTGAGCTCGAGGTCATCGGTCAGTGGCACCACCTCGCCGTCCACGATGGCGCGGTCCAGCACCGTGACCTGACCGCTGCCGTTCACCGCCACCGCATCAGCGGCACCGGCATCCTGCGCATCGCCCAGGTAGGCACCGTCCTGAGCGGACCAGCGCACGGACACCGGCCAGGAGGCCGGCACGGAACGGTCGTCCTGCAGCACCGAGGCCTGCAGCTGTGCGACCTGGCCGGGGCGCAGTGCCCACGGGCCCAGGATCTTGATGTCCTCGACGAAGGGGTTGACCTCGACGTCGAGCCACGTGCCATGGTTGTCGCGCCACAGCCCCTGCGAGGGGTCGATGCCCAGCATCGTCCAGCCCGAGAACCCGCCGCGCCCGGGGGTGGAGCTCGGGGACTTGCCGGCGTTGCCGTTGACGACGTGGGTGACACCGTCAACCTGGTAGACGTCGAACGCTCCCACCCCGGCGCCGAGCACCACGGTGGATTTCCCAGCCGCCTGCAGCTCCGCGGTCCACTTCTCGATCATCGCCGCGTCCTGCGGGTCTCGCAGCGCCGACTGATCCAGGATCGCATCGCGCGTGGGGTGGTGCATCGCGAGCACGACACCGGTGATGGAGTCGTCCTCGGCGGCCGCGTCGAGCTGTTCGCGCAGGAACTGCACCTGCTCCGGCATGTGCGAGATGATGTACGGCGCCGAGTTCAGGGTGATGATCCGGGTGCTGTCCACATCGGTGACCGTGTACAGGTCGCCGAACGCGTCCTGCCACGGCCCTAGGTCCTCGGCCTTCATCGCCTCATGGTTGCCGGGGACGTACTGCCACGGGATGCCGGAGTCGCCGAGCTCCTCATCGAGCACCCGCTGGGCGAGCTCGATATCGTCCACCTCGCCCTCGTCGACGAAGTCACCCAGGATGATGATCCGGTCCGGCGCTTCGGCGACGAGTTCTCGTAGGCCCTCCCGTGCGGTCTGCACGAGTGCTGAATCCGGGTTCTCCCCCACGAACTGCAGATCAGAGATCACGGCGATGCGCAGCGGTTTGTCGTCGACCGATCCGGCCGGGGAGACCGCGGGGTCGTGGTAGATGGTGCCGCTGGGCATTTCGACCTCGGGAGCGCCGTGCGCCACCAGATCGCTGAACGCCACGGAGCCCTCGTACTGCTTGCGCGAGCCGGTCTCCATCAGCCGCACCCGCTGCAGGGTCAGCGGATAGGCGGTGCCGGCGGGGATGTCGAAGCTGACGGTCTGCCAGCCCTCAAAGGTGACGTACTGCGGAGCGGAGGCATTCACCTGGACGGTGGAGCCGTCACCGGCGCGCATCTGCAGGCGCGGCCAGGCACCGGTGCCGTCGCCGCGCATCTGCATGGTGATCCGCGTGGGCTGGCCCTCGATCTCGATCCCCCCGCCGGGCGCCACAGCGTAGGAGCCGCGGGTCCCGGTGGACTGGGTGAAGTCGTGGTTCAGCTCGATCGCCGTATCACCCTCAGGATCCTCGACCACCGCCAGCGAACCGGTGGCGCGATCCGACGCATGCGCCCACTGCGCGGCATCGGCCAGGTCCGTGATCGGAGCGGAGGAGGAGCCGACGGTGACCGGAATCTGGATGCGATGCTCGCCGACCGTGAAGGTCAGGACCGTGGAGCCGGAGTCGATCGTCGCACCGATGACGAGGGTGTTCCCGTCCAGCGGTTCGACGGTGTATCCCTCGGGGACGTCCACGTCGATATCGCGCACATCGATCGGAGCGGCGTATCCATCGCTGTCGTAGCCGGTCAGGGCGAGAGTTCCGGTCTGGTCGGCGTTCTCCAGACTGATGGTGAGGGAGGAGGAGGTCAGGCGGGCCAGGTCGCCCAGGACCTCCATATCCAGCGTTCCTTCGGCGCCACCGCCGCTGACGCGAACCTGCACCGGACCGCGGGACGCTCCGGTGACCACACCGTCCGCATCCACGCTCGCCCGCGTCGCGTCATCCACGCCCCACTCCTCAGGGCTGCCCTCGACCGGGGTGAGATGGTCGTCGACGCCGCGGGCCACCAAGTCGCGATGCAGGCCGGGGAACACGCGAGTGGCCCCATCGGCCGCCGTGACCGGGCGCACCCGGAAGGCATCCAGCTCCCCCGTCCCGGGGGTGATGACCACCCCGATGCCGTTGCCGTCGCTGCGCTCCTTCCCGTCGGAGGGGTCGTTGCGGACCTCCGGATCCTTCTCGCCGGGCTCGCGGGCGCTGAGGGTGGTGGAGCCGCCGCCGTCGAGGTTCAGCGCGGTGTGGGAGCCCAGCTGGGCCATGAGCTCGCCGAGCTCGGTGAGGGTCATGCCGCGCGAGTCAGTGCTGCGGCCGTCCACCACGGCCAGCACCAGACGACGCCCGTCCTGGCTGACGCCGGCCGCGGTGCGGGGATGCGCGTTGGGGTCCTTGCTGACGACGGCGGCGCCGTCCTGCACCAGGTATGCCCCGGAGCCGATGCCCACCACGGGGTTCGCGAGGTCGGTGAGGATCGAGTGCTCGATCTGCACCGAGGCGCCGTCGGGGAGGGATGCGAGCACATCGGCGGCGGGCCCCGGTCGGGCGGCCACCACACGCACGCCCTCGGGGATCACCTCGTCCGAGACGGGCTGGCTCCGCATGACCTTGCCCTGGGCATCGACCCACACCTCGATGCCGGACGCCGCAGCGTCGTCGTTGCGGGTCAGACGCTGATGCTCGCCCCAGTGGTGGGTGAACAGTGCCACCTCATCGCTCTCGATGCCGAGCGGGTTCACGCCGCCCAGCATGAGGGTTTCGCCGCCCGCGACCACGCTGCCGCGGGTGATGGCCTCGGTGATCATGGCGACGTTGTCCTCACTGATCATGAGGGCGTTCGGAGCACCATCGGAGGACTTGATCAGACCGTCTTCCTCGTCGAGCCCGATCCCAATCGGCGCGCCCGAATCGTTGATGTCGAAGAAGTCGCCGTTGACCGCGGCGGCGACGCCCTGGGAGGCGTCGGTCAGCTCCGTGAGGGTGCCGGTGTCAGCCACCTTCCCGGTGTAGAGGTAGTCCATCGAGACGGCCTCATGCGAGAGATCGATATCCAGCACGGCACCGCGCTGCCAGCCGCCCGGCTCGAGGCGCTCCCACTGCGTGAGGACCACCCCGGGGCCGATGACCGTCTCTTCCTGCTGGGTGACGACCGCCCGGCCGCCCATCGTCAGGTCGAGGTATCCGTGTCCGCCGACGATGCTGCCGGGCTCGACATCGGTGTCCGGGGCGCCCGCGGGCAGCGCACCGGGATTGTCGGCCACGGCGACCATGCGGGGGGCGAGGGTCGGCTCGTCGACCTGGGCATCGGGAGCGGTCGGGTCTGCGGGCGCCGTGACTGTCGGCTCCGGGTCCGTGCTCGGATCGGCGTAGGCGAGGGGACCGTAGGCGCCCAGGCACCCAGCAGCCAGGGCGAATGTGGCCAGAGAGGCGAGGCGGCGGCGGAGATCGAGGTCAAAGATCGGGCGACGAGTGCTCACGGAAGATCCTTCGCAGGGCAGGACGCAGCTCGTACAACGGGCGCGACGGCGCGGCAGGGCACGAGCGGGCGACGGGGGATGGTAGGGAGCGCGGCATTCCTGGCAGACCGCGCATGACCAGTGAAGACGACGCGCGTTACCGGTGGTGATCCCTTCGGTGAACACCATGCGACCCCTTCCGGGCCCCCACACGAACACAGGCCGACGGCGCTTCGCTACGATCGGGAGGCCGCACTCTCCCACCGCCCTCTCCCGCCGCTCTCCCAACCTCCCCGCAGGAGCCCGCCATGGTCATGCCGTTGTTCAGCCGCCGCCCCACCGTGCCCGCGAAGGACGGCGCGAGCTGGCCGCATGTGATCATCATCGGCGGCGGCTTCGCCGGGGCGCATGCGGTGATGGCGCTGCGGGATGTACGAGTGCGGGTGACGCTGATCGACCGCAATGTGTACAAGACCTTCCAGCCGCTGCTCTACCAGGTGGCCACCGCCGGGCTGAACCCGGGGGATGTGACGATGTTCCTGCGCGGGCTGAGCCTGAAGGTGCCCAATATGCGCTACCGCCAGGGCGAGGTGGTGGGCGTAGATCCGCAGCGCAAGGTGGTGCGCCTGGAGGAGGGGCAGGAGGCCCCGCAGGAGCTGGCCTACGACTACCTGCTGCTCGCCAACGGTGCGACCACGACGTTCTTCGGCACTCCGGGGGCTGAGGAGCACGCGATGCCGATGTACACCCGCAGCCAGGCCCTGGCGATCCGCGACCGGATCTTCTCCGAGCTGGAGCGCTCCTCCCGCGAGGCTGCGCCCAGCAGCGACCGCCTGCACGTGTGCATCGTGGGCGGCGGCCCCACAGGCGTAGAGATCGCCGGGGCGCTCGCCGACTTCCGGCAGCAGGAGCTGGACATCCTCTATCCCGAGATGGATCCCGGCACACTGCAGATCACCGTGATCCAGCGCGGCCAGGATCTGCTCAAGGGATTCGCCGACACCTACCGCGACTACGCGGCGCAAGAGCTCGAAGATCGCGGGGTGCTGCTGCGCCTGGGGCATGGCGTCAAGGAAGTGGGCTACGACCACGTGATCCTCGATGACGAGCGGGTGCTGGAGTCCGATGTGACGATCTGGGCGGCCGGGGTCGCGATCGCCGATGACGTCACGGACTGGGGCTTCCCGCAGGATGACCGCGGCCGGATCATCGTCGACGAGCATCTGCAGGTGCAGGGCTTCCCGGGTGTGTATGCGGCCGGGGATGTGGCCGGCGGGGAGCATGCCCTGCCGCAGCTCGCCCAGCCCGCGATCCAGACGGGGCAGGGGGCGGCCCGCTCGATCGCCGCCGACGTGGCCGGTAAGCCCGCCCGGCCCTTCCGCTACCGGAACCTCGGCACGATGGCCACGATCGGCCGCCACGCCGCGATCGCGGAGCTGCCGTTCCCGCTGATCAAAGGGCTCTCCGGCTCCATCGGCTGGTTCTCCTGGCTGGGTGTGCACATCACGAAGATGATCGGGCACCGCAATCAGCGGGCAGTGGCGATGAACCTGCTGTCGCTGTACGGCGGCACGCGCGCCACGCATCAGCCGAACCCGGTGGTCGGCGAGGTGGATTCGCTCGAGGCCGCGCGCGTGTTCGAGGCGGAGGCCCAGGCGCGGAAGTTCGGCCGCGGCGCCGGAGCCCGCGAGGACTCCGATCAGGTCATCGAGGGGCGCGACGGCGAGGCGCCCGAGCCCCGATGAGCGCCAGGAGGCGGTCCACGTCCTCCCGCAGAGGGCCGACGGGGTCCGCCTCCCGGGCTTGCTCCGCACCGTCGGCGTTCTCCGGGCCGACGGGCGGTGCGTACAGCGCGTCGCTGCGGGCGGCGGCCAGGCGTGCGGCCGCATCACGATCGGCGTCTCCCACGGTGATGCCGCGCGCGGCGATCTGATCCAGCAGGTCGCTCAGAGCCACGGAGGGTGGCAGCGCAGGATCGAGCTGGAGCCCCCCGGCCCCGCGGCGGGCGGTGGCCTGCTGGATCTCGCCCCAGGCCAGCTGGGCGGCCTCGCGCCGGCGCGCCTGCGCCGGACCGTCGGCCCCGCCCGCTCGCGCCCAGGCCTGCTCCCGCGCGGTGCGGGACCGTGCCCGGACGGCCAGCCAGCCCAGCACCGCGGAGAGCGCCGCAAGGATCAGCAGGCCGCTCCCCCAGGCAAGGCTCGAGCCCTCACGCCGGGGCCCCGACTCCCCGTCGGCACTCCCCTGCGGTGTCGTCGTCTCCTCCGCGCTCGTGCTCGGGTCCTCGGACTCGGACTCCTCACTGGTCTCAGACTCCTCGGGGGCCTCCGGAACCTGCGGCTCGGGCGCGGTCGTGGACCCGGCATCCGGGGTGTCCGGCTCGGGCTCGCCTCCCTCGGGGGTGCTGAGGGGTGCGGGCTGGATGGCGCCTCCCGCGGCCGCCGGGGTGGGTTCGAAGCGCACCCAGCCGATCTGGGGGCCGAACCACACCTCCGGCCAGGCGTGCGCATTCGCGGTCGTGACCACGTACTCGTCCCCGTCGGCCGTGCCCGGTGTGAAACCGATGACCACCCGGGTGGGGTAGCCCTGGGCGATCATCATCAGAGCGAAGGTCGCGGCGAACTGCTCGCAGTACCCGATCCGCTCCTCGAGGAAGGATTCCAGCGGGTCCTGCCCGGGCGGGGTGCGGACCGTGAGGGAGTAGCCGAAGGAGCTGCGGAAGTACTGCTGGAAGGCGAGTGCCGTGTCGTAGGCGGTGTCGGCGCCCGTCTCCTCGACGACCTGGGCGGCGAGGTCGGCGGCGGGCTGCGGGACCTCGTCGGGGTCGATATAGCCGCTCTCGAAGGGGGCTGCGAGCACCCCCGGATTCACGGCGCGCAGGTCATCGGGGGTGAAGGGGTTCGTCTCGGCCCCCACCCAGTACGTCTGTCCTGAGAGGGTGAGGTTGCGCCCGGAGACCAGGATTTGCCCGGCCCCCTGCCGCACGTACATGGCGTTCTCGAGCCGCGGCTGATCGGCGGCGATGGCGCGCACCGCATCGGGGGCCGGGAGGCGGCCACCGCCCATGTCGGTGGGCTCGATCATGTAGGTGACCAGCTCGCCGCCCCCGATCGGAGAGCCGGTATCGCGTGCCGCGGAGAACTCGCTGCCGAGGTCGTCGTCGGGATGCGTCGCGCCATCGGCGGTGAACGCCTCCCCGTCGAAGCGGTTCAGAGTGTTCATCCGCAGATAGGAGGGTTCGGCGGCGTCGGTGGAAAAGCGCAGCACCTCCGTGGAATCCGGCTGCAGGAGACTGCGGCGCACCGAGACGTCATCGTCGATCATCACCGGTCCGAGCGCCGGCCCCACCCCCGATCCCTGCTTCACGGTGTCCAGGTTCACGGGGAAGCGCGTGGCGGTGAGGACAGGCAGACGTTGGGCGAGCCCGGGGGTCAGGGCCGCCACGAGGCCGACGCACAGCGCCGCCGCCCCCAGGGTCAGCAGCGGGCGAGGCAGCGGCCCGGCCTGGGGGCGAGGATCGCCCGCGAGGTAGCGCGGATCCCCGTGCAGGGTGCGGGTCAGCAGGATCAGGGTGGCGCCGAGGATTGGGCCGGTGACCGCCCAGCCGGTGACGCCGCCGGGATGGTGCAGCGCCGGCAGCGCAATCGCGCCCAGCAGGGCGAGCGCCACCGGGGTGTGCCAGCCCAGGTCCAGGTAGGCGAGGTCCAGGATCAGCACCAGCAGCGCCAACAGGGCGACGACGAGCACGGTGCCCGGGCCCTGCAGCTGCACGGGCGCCACCCCGGTGGCGAGCTCCGCGATCCCGGCGCGCAGAATCTGCGGCTGCGCGGCGAGCAGACCGCGCAGTCCCTCGGCACCCTCCAGCAGCCCCTGGCTCAGTTCGAGCCAGGCCAGCAGAGCGACGACGAGCAGGCCCTGCAGCACCGGGACCAGCAGCGGTCGCGGCACGATCACGCGCAGTACCACCCCGCCGCCGATCACGACGACGGACGGCAGCAGGATCCGGGCGAACCAGGCGCCGTCGGCGATGAGCAGATCCAGCGGCGCAGCAGCCAGCAGCACCGCGAGCATCAGCAGCAGCGCCCTGCCCACCAGGTGCGCACCGGTCAGGGCGGGGCGGCCCAGCAGGGGGCTCATCGGCGCACCTCATGATCCGGTGCGGTGACTGCCAGGAGGGCATCCAGCGCGTGGCCGGTGCTGCCGCGCACGAGCTCCCAGGCCCCGCGGCGGCCGCGCACCGGCTCGGCTGCGGGCTCTGGGGCCGACGGGTCCGCGGGCTCTGGGGCAAGAGCCAGGGCGATGCGGCGGGCGGCGCGGCCGGCGAAACGGTCGAGGTCCAGGCCCGCGAACGGCTCCCGGTCATCGATGCCGAGGGCGATCGCGTAGGCGGTGTGCCCGGCGGCGTGGTCACGTCCGCGTCCGCTCGCGGGGTCGTCGTCGAAGCCGGTATCGGCGAGGGCCAGCAGGCCCGTACGGGCGGCGAGGGCATCGGCTTCGGTGCGCAGCGGGGAGCCGGTGCTGCGGCCATCACGCCCGGGGGTGCGGGTGATCTCATCGCCGGAGGCGTCCAGCACACGGGTCTCCCAGCCGGCCTGGCTGAGAGCCTGCAGGAGACTCGCCGCATGGGAGACCAGGCGGTCCTCGAGGGCGGGGGTGAGCGCGGTACGACCGGTGGTGTCCAGGATGATCACGGCACTCCGGGCGGAGGCAGGCTCCTCCTCGCGGGTCATGAGGCGGCCGGTGCGGGCGCTCGCACGCCAGTGGACGCGGCGGATGTCGTCCCCGGTGGCATAGGGGCGGGCAAGGGGCCCGATCTCCCCGGGTCCGGCCGCGCCGTGCGCCTCCGTTCCTGCCTCGGCGGCGATCCCGGCGCGGCGCAGGGCGGGGGCGCTGATCTGCTCCACGGCGGGCAGGCCGATCAGCTGCAGGTCATCGGTCTCGGTGCGGCGCAGGTGCAGCACGCCGAGGAGGTCGCGCACCAGGATGCTGCGCGGCCCCAGGGGGTGGGTGCCGCGACGTTCGACGGCGAGCAGGTGGTCCATGCGCGGCCCGAGCGGCAGATCGCCCTGCCCGCCGAGCGCCGCCGGGAGGTGCTCGCGCACCACGCCGCGGCCGAGCGGCAGGATCGTGATCGGGGCGCGCGCGGCCAGGCGCAGCCGCACCCGGGCCGTGCCCCCGGCGGGCACGGCGTCATCGAGCAGCTCGCGCCGCAGGTGCAGGCCGGGGCTGATCACGGCCATGCACAGGGCGCCGAGCAGCAGAATCAGCAGCAGCGCGGCGGCGATCTGGCGGGCTGCGACCAGGCCCGTGATGTCACCGGCAAGCCACAGCAACGGCGCGGCCACGGCCAGGACGATGCCACGGCCGGTGGGCCGCAGCACGGTGCCGGGGCGCGGGGTCACGTCTGCGGGGTGCTCACGAGGACCTGCCGCAGCACATCGCCCGCATCGGCCCCGCGGGAGAGGGCCTGCGGCGTCAGGTGCAGACGGTGGCCCCACACCGGCATGATGACCTCCGCGACATCCTCCCCGGTGACGAAGGTGCGCCCGGCGAGCGCAGCATGGGCCTTCGCGGCGCGCACCAGGTGCACGGCCGCGCGCGGAGAGGCGCCGAGCGCCACCTGCGGATGCTGCCGGGTGGCGGCGGCCAGGCGCACCACATGATCCAGCAGCACCGGGGAGGTGTAGACGTGGCGCACAGCGTGCACCTGCTCGGCCACCCGCTGCGGAGTGGTGCGCGGGGTGATCGCATCCAGCAGGTCCCGGTCCCCGGTGGGCACCGGCGCGGTCTGGGCGGCGAGCATCCGCGCTTCGGAGGGGGCCGACGGGTATCCCATCGAGGTCTGGGCGAGGAAGCGGTCGCGCTGTGCCTCCGGCAAGCGGTAGGTGCCCTCCATCTCCACAGGGTTGGCGGTGGCGACCACCATGAACGGCTCGTCCAGCGCGTAGGTGGTGCCGTCGACGCTGACCTGCCGCTCCTCCATGGCCTCGAGCAGCGCAGACTGGGTCTTCGGGGAAGCGCGGTTGATCTCATCAGCCAGCAGGATCTGGGTGAACACCGCACCGGGTCGGAACTCGAACTCTCCGGTGGCCTGGTTGAACACGCTCGCGCCGGTGACATCCCCGGGCAGCAGGTCCGGCGTGAACTGGATGCGGTGGCGCTTCGCGCCGAGCGCTGCGGCGAGGGACTTGGCGAGCATGGTCTTGCCCACCCCGGGGATGTCCTCGATGAGCAGGTGGCCCCCGGCGAGCAGCACCAGCACCGCGGTGCGGGCGGTCGCCTCCTTGCCCTCGACCACCGTGGTGATCTGGGCGATGACGTCATGAGCCGCCTCCGCGATGGCCGTGGCCTGCGGCTCACTCAGCATCGGCACCTCTGCCGCCCGGTCGAGCATTCCCGCGCCTCCTGCCCCGCTGTGACGTCGATGTTCACGAAGAATTCGTCTTCCATCCGGGCTGGGGCTCCACCTGCGCCTTCCCGGTCCGTACAGTATGACGGGTGGTTCCCGCCCGCCGGGCGGTTCGTCGACACAGGAGAGGACCAGAGATGAGCGCGCGAGGTCGCACTGCACCGATGCGACGGGGGGCTGCTGCCATGCTGGTAGCCGCGTGCATCGCGATGCCGACCTCGGCGAGCGCTCTGGCGACCTTCCCCGCCGAGCCGCAGCAGGAGCTGGGCGACTGTCAGGGCCAGCCGACCTCGGTGAGTGTTTCGCCCGACAGAGTGAGCGTCGGTGAGACCGTGACGATCACCGGCACGTGCTTCCCCACCCGTGCCTCAAGCGACCTGAACGTCAACACCCCGAGCGGTCCGAAGCCCCTTCCGGTGACCACGGACGGTTCCGGGTCCTTCACCAAGACGTTTACGACGGAGGAGGCGGGCTCGCACACCGTCACCGTGGTGATCAACGGCGAGGACGCCAACGGCAGCTTCGAGGTGCTCGCGCCGGAGGATCCGGGCGAGGACGAGCCCGGCGAGGACGAGCCCGGCGACGACAACCCCGGCGACGACAACCCCGGCGACGACAACCCCGGCGACGACAACCCCGGCGACGACGAGTCCGGCGAAGACGAGTCCGGCGACGAAGAGCCCGGTGAAGAAGCTCCGGGCGATTCCGCTCCCGAGACCGGGGGCAGCGATGAGAAGCAGGGCTCCGATGGCCGCGGGGGCAGCGATGACCGCGAGGGCTCCGACGATCGCGGGAACAGCGATGACCGCGGGAACCGCGATGGCGATGTGCAGGCCGGTGGACAGCAGCCGGCCGCGCAGCCTCCTGCACCGGCGTCTCCCGGATCGGCGACCAATGACTTCCCAGCCGCCGGGCCCACCGTCACCGAGCAGCAGCGGCTGAGCGCCGTAGAGATCCTGCGGGCGTTCCTGTCCTTCGGCGGGAAGAGCACCGGCGCGGACAGCACCGGCTCCAGCGAGGGCTCCGATGCGGAGGCGTCCGATGGCGGCGGTGAGCTCGCCCAGACCGGCATCGAGGCCAGCGCGTTCGTGGGCCTGAGTGCCCTCGCCCTGCTCGGCGGGGCCGGGATGCTCTGGTACGCGCGGCGTCGCCGCAGCTGATCAGCCCTGCCCTGGCGCTGACTGCTCTGTGCCTGGGGCCAGCAGCACCGCGAAATCCTTGAGGGTGCGCTGCAGTGCCACGGAGGGATCCAGCAGCCACTGGATCTGCAGCCCGTCTGATGCCGCCACGATCAGCGCGGCCATCCGTGCGGGATCCACATCGGCTCGCACCAGTCCTGCTGCCTGATCCTCGCGCAGTCGACGCGCGAGGTTCCCGCGCACCCGCCCGAACCGGGCGGTGAAGTACTCGTTCGCCGGGCCCTGCTCCGCCTCTAGGGCGGCGGCCAGCAGCGTCGAGTACAGCTGGACCAGGCCCGGGACGTGCACATTGCGCACCGCCGCATTGGCCATCACCTCGGCGGCGCGCTCGCGGCCTCCATCGGCCCGCTCCTGCCCCTCCCGCTGCTCATGGTGCTGGTATACCGCCACCAGCAGCTCCTCGCGGGAGGCGAAGTAGTGCAGCAGGGCGCCGTGGGAGACGCCGATCGCCTCGGCGATGCGCCGCAGTGACGTGCCCTCAGGGCCGCGGGCGCGGAACACCTCGATCGCGCGATCCAGGATCTCCTGACGCCGGGCGATGCCCTTGCGATAGGAGCCGGCGCGGCCGATCGCACCGCGGCCCCGCGTGGGCTCCGCGGTGTCGGCGTCCTTCCCCTCAGTGCTCATGGACCCGAGCCTGCCATAAAAACCTCCACGCGGTGGTTTCACTGTTAGGCTCGACGCACCCTGACGCGATAGGACGAAAGCAGGTCACCGTGACACCACCCCAGGACCCCACCGAGCTGCCCCTCGCCTCCGTCCAGCTGTACACCCTGGCTGAGGAGTTCACCGCCGATATGCACGGCTCCCTCGAGCGCCTCGCGCAGATCGGGCTGCAGCATGTCGAGGCCTTCGACTTCGTGGGCCGGCCGCGGCAGATCCGCGAGGCGCTGGATGCCACCGGCCTCACCTCCCCCACCGGGCATGCGCCTCTGCTGTCCGATGAGCTGTGGACCCCGGATGGCTCCATCCCCACCCCGAGCAATGAGGTGGTCTTCGAGGCTGCCGCCGAGATCGGGATGCAGGTCGTGATCGACCCGATGGTCCCCACTGAGCGCTGGCTCACCGAGGACGGGGTGAAGGACACCGCCGAGCGGCTGAACACCGCCGCCCAGAAGGCCGCCGAGTACGGGCTGGCCGTCGGCTACCACAACCACGCCCAGGAGTTCCTCGCCGACTTCGACGGGAAGACCGCCTACCAGCGCTTCCTCGAGCTCACCGACGATGCGGTGCAGATCGAGCTGGACCTGTTCTGGGCGCTTGTGGGCGGACAGGACGTCGTCGGCCTCGTGCGCGAGATCGGCCCGCGGCTGACCGCCATCCACGTCAAGGACGGCGTGGCCCCGGCGTCGAACCCCTTCGCTCCCGGCGCCCCCGCCTTCACCTCCGACAGCCTGGATCAGCGCCACGCCGGTGAGGGGGACGTCCCCACCGTCGAGGCGATGCAGGCTGCGACCCAGGTGCAGTACGCCGTGATCGAGTACGACCACGCCCCCGGTGACGTCTTCACCGACATCGCCGACAGCCACCGCTTCCTCCTCGAGAAGGGACTTGCCCGATGACCACCCTCGAAAGCCCCGTCGGCATCGGCGTCATCGGCGCCGGGTTCATCTCCGACCAGTACCTGCGCACCCTCGCGACCTTCCCCGATGTGCGCGTGCTCGCGATCGGCGACCTACTGCCCGAGCGCGCCGCCACCCAGGCGCAGACATACGACATTCCCGTCCACGGCACCGCGCAGACCGTGCTCGAACACCCCGAGGTGCAGGTGGTCGTGAACCTCACGATCCCCGCCGTGCACGCGGAGGTCTCCGCTGCCGCGATCGCCGCGGGCAAGCACGTGTGGACCGAGAAGCCACTGGGCCTGGACCGAGAGTCCACCGCCCAGCTGCTGCGTGATGCCGAAGCGGCGGGGCTGCGCGTGGGCTGCGCCCCGGACACGGTGCTCGGCGCGGGAGTGCAGACCGCGCGGCGGGCGATCGTCGACGGGCTGATCGGCCGTCCGCTGTTCGCCCAGACCTCCATGCAGTGGCAGGGCCCCGAGGTGTTCCACCCCGATCCAGCCTTCCTGTTCGCCAAGGGCGCGGGCCCGCTGCTGGACATCGGCCCCTACTACTTCACGGCCCTGGTGAACCTGCTGGGATCCATCACCGAGGTGGCGGCGATGGGGCTGAAGGCCAGCGAGGAGCGGGAGATCCTGGTCGGCGAGAAGGCCGGGCAGCGCTTCCCGGTGATCCCGCCGTCGACGATCTCGGTGCTCACGCGCTTCGCGGGCGGGCAGACCGGCACCTCGCTGGTCAGCTTCGACTCGCCGCTCGCGCGGCAAGGGGTCGTGGAGATCCACGGCACCGAAGGCTCGCTCGTGGTGCCGGATCCGAACATGTTCGAGGGCCGGGTGGCGTATGTGCGGCCCTTCGAGCCCTCCGGGGAGACGCCCGGGGAGCAGGAGTGGATCGAGGTGCCGCCCGCGGGGCCGACGACCGGCCGGGGCCTGGGGCTGCTGGACATGGTCCGCGCGATCGCCCAGGACCGCCCGCATGTGGCCAGCGGCGCAGTGGGCTACCACGTGCTGGATGTGATGCTCAGCGCCGAGGAATCCGCCGAGCGCGGCGAGTTCGTGCGCGTGGACTCCGCGGCTCCTGAGATCCCGGTGGTCCCCGCGGACTTCGACCCGACCGCGCAGACCCTGTGAGCTGAGCGGCAGTGACCTGGGACTGCGCGGTTCAGTCCGCCCAGTTCCAGGTCACGCCCACAAGCCCGGGGCCGAAACCGGTCACGGCGCACTGGACGCGGCCGCGCTGATCCAGAACGGCGGGGCGGCAGGTCACCTCCCCGGGCTCGGGATGGATGACGGTGCGCAGATCGCGCAGGGGCCGGGAGCCCCGGAACTCGACCTCGACCATGAGGCTCAGGATGCGCCGGGACACGGAGTATTTTATGTCGGTGACCTCATCCATCTGCACCGGCAGCGCCACCCGGTAGGACACGACCGCCACCTGCCCCTGCTGGAGGGGGCCGTCCACCTCGATCCGGGCCCCCACCACGGTGCCGTCCCGCTTGCTCACCCGACGGGCCACACGGCAGCCGCCGAGCGCGCCGATCTGCGGGCCGTCGGGACCTCCCGCGGTCTCCAGCAGATGCACGTTCGGCAGGGCGCAGATGCCATCGGCCGTGGCCTTCACCTGCGTCAGGAAGGTCATCTCGAGGGTGGAGGCGTCGGTGTCCACCAGGGCGTGCTCCACGATGGTCTGCTCCATCGGGAAGTCCTCCGGAGTTCTGAACCCGAGCTCGACCAGGGCCTCGCGCACAGCGCTCGTCCCCGGGGGCATGAGCATGGCCAGGTCCCCGCGCTCCGGCGGACGACCCCGTCGGCGCCGCGGCGCCACCAGGCTCGACAACGTCCCCGGCTCGATCTTCACGACCTCCTCAAGAGCCTCGAGGACTTCGCGCGAACGCTCCCAGTCGGGGTGCCGGGCGCCGCTCTGCCACGAGGACAGGGTGGCGGGGCTCGCCGGCAGATCACGGCGGCGCAGAGTGCGGCTGATCGCCGCGAGCGTCAGCCCGCTGCCCGCGATCGCCTCGCGCAGCACCTGCGCGAAACGCTCCGGATCCCCGACGCCGGCTCCTGCCTCACCCGGCGTCTGCTCCTCATACATGACCTCAGCTCCTCCCGGTCCCCGCAGCGTAGTGCCGGAGCCTGAAGTTCGCGCATTCACCCCTTCGGCTGAGATCGTGAACACCGGTTCCTAGCATCGAGACCCCGAGGGCGCCTTCTAAGGTTCCGCAGGTCCCTCAGCAGTCGGCCACGAGGCGCAGCAGCACGCGGGCCCCGAAGCGGATCGCCTCCACCGGCACACGCTCATCGACGCCGTGGAACAGCGGGGCGAAATCGAGGTCCGCGGGCAGCTGGAGGGGCGCGAACCCGTACCCGGCGATCCCCAGCCGGGAGAGCTGCTTGTTGTCGGTCCCGGCGCTCAGGCAGTACGGCAGCAGATGGGCCCCGGGGTCCTCGGCGAGGATGGCGCGGTGCATGGCGTGGACGAATGGGGTGTCATCGGGCGCATCGAGCGCCACCCCGAGCGTCTCCACGATGACCTCCACGTGCTCGCCGCTGAGCTCGTCGATCAGCGCCAGCAGCGCATCCTCGTGGCCGGGCAGGAACCGACAGTCCACCTGCGCCTCGGCGGTCTGGGGGATGACATTGCCCTTGTAGCCGGCATGGAAGGTGGTGACGTTCGCGCTGTCGGCCAGGGTGCCGGCCACGAACTGGCGGGCCCCGCCCAGCAGCGGCAGGAACGCCTCCGGGTCCGCCTCATCCCAGTCCTGCCCGGTGATGTCGGCGACCCGATCGAACAGGGTGCGCACGCTCGCCACGTACTCGCGGGGGAACTCGTGGGCGTCGATCGCGGCGATCGCGCGGGCCAGGCGCACGATCGCATTCTCGTCATTGGGGACCGAGCCGTGGCCGGCACGGCCGGACGCCCGCAGACGCAGCCAGGCCATGCCCTTCTCTGCGGTCTGCAGCAGGTAGGCGCGCTCCGCAGTGCCCGATGGGGTGGGCAGGGTGATCGAGTAGCCGCCCACCTCACTGATCGCCTCGGTGCAGCCGTCGAACACCTCGGGGTGGTGCTCGACCATCCAGCGGGAGCCGTAGGTGCCGCCCGCCTCCTCATCAGCAAACATGACGATCACGAGGTCCCGCGGGGGTTTCTGGCCGGTGCGGGCCAGGTGCCGCACCACCGCGAGGATCATGCCGTCCATGTCCTTCATGTCCACGGCACCGCGGCCATAGAGCACCCCGTCGATGATCTCCGCGGCGAAGGGGTCCACCGACCAGTCCCCGGCGTGCGCGGGCACCACATCCAGATGCCCGTGGATCACCAGTCCGCCGCGCTCGCGGTCCTGGCCCGGGAGGCGCAGCACGACGCTCGCCCGGCCCGGCTCGGACTCCAGCAGCTCCGGCTCGAGCCCCACCTCCTGCAGCAGCTGCATGACGTAGTCCGCGGCCTCCCGTTCCCCCGGGCCCCAGGTCTGCGGGTCGTGGCCGCCGTAGTTCGTGGTGTCGATGCGGATCAGCTCGCGGGTGATCCGCACCGCCTCGTCCTGCAGGAGAGTCAGCTGCTCAGCGGTCGGCTCGGCGAGGGTCATCGACCCAGGCTATCCGCCGCCCCGTCCACTCGCGTCCCGGCCACGCCCGGGCGGGTGATGAGCACATCGGCGCCCTCGGGGGCATCGCCGCCCGCGCGGTAGCGCTCAAGCCATTCCGCGGCGAAGGCCGGGGCGTCCGCGGTGGGCACGAGCGCCCACACGCTGCCGCCGAAGCCCGCCCCGAAGGAGCTTGCGGACGCCGCACCCAACTCCCGGGCGAGGTCCACGAGCTGGATGGTCTGGGGCACCTGATTGCCCAGGTGCGTCGCGGCGAGCTGCTGGGAGACCTCCACCTGCTGGGCGAACGCCTCGATGTCCCCAGCGCGAAGAGCCTGGTGGGCACGCGGCACGATCTCCCCGGATTCGCGCAGGAACTGCTCCAGGCGGTCCCTTTCGGCGCCGACGGGCAGGATCTCCCGCAGCGGGTCCAGTCGCGGATCCTCCGCCGCGAGCGGCTCCTCAAGGTCCTCCCCCACCAGGGAGCGGACCGCGGCCTGCACGGAGGCGTCCCGTCGGCCGGTGCGGCGGTTCCACTCCTGGACCACCTGGGTCAGCAGGGCGGGGCCGCGGTTGTAGGCCTCACGCGCGGCGCCGGTCTTCTCGGCGAGCACCCCGCTGACGGCCACCACGAAGGACCAGTCCTTGGCGAGCGGCACGGTGTCGATCACGCGCATCGGGTCGAACTCGGCGTAGGAGATCATGCCGTCGCGCCCGGTGAGCATGCCGGTGTGGTCCAGGGAACCACCGGAGGTGCCCACTCCCGGTCGGCCCGCGAAGGTGCCGAAGGTCTTGCCGTTCTCGATCGAGGCCGCATAGCCGGCGAGCGCCACCCGGTCGGTGATCTGCGCCGTCCAGGCTGGGGAGTCGGTGATGCCCGCAAGGTCCGCGAGGACCATCGCCGTGGCGGTCAGCAGCGCGGAGGAGCTGGACATGCCCGAGGCGGGTGGGAGGTTGGAGGTGGCGCTCAGCTCCGCGGCCGGCAGGGGCCCGAAGTTCTTGGTCAGCCGCTCGAGCACCGTGTGGACGTAGCGGCCCCAATGCCCAGGTGGCAGGGGCGGCTCCTCGCCGCTGCGCAGGCTCACCGCATCGGGGTGCACATCGGTGCGGGCTCGCACGGTCCCGGGCTCACCGCCGGTCAGTTCGCCGCGGACGGTGATGCCGCGGTCGACGGCGCACACCAGCACGCGGCCGCCGCCGTAGTCGGTGTGCTTGCCCAGCACCTCGATGCGGCCGGGCATCCGCCAGGTCGCGGCGGTGCGGGCGGGGCCGGTCACAGGGAGACCTCCACTCCGGTCAGGCGGCGCTGCACATCGGCGATGTCCTCGCGGCGGGAGAGGTCCAGCACGCCCCCGGCGAAGGGGATCACCTGCACGGTCGCGAGGGCCCGTACGGCATCGACGATCTCGAGCTCCCCGCGGGTGCTCGGGGTGATCTGCTCGCAGGCGGTGAAGATCTCCGGGGTGAAGGCGAAGCAGTTCATGCTCACCAGGGCGTTCTCACCCGCGGCGGCGAGATCCTCCGCGGAGGGCTTCTCCAGGATGCCGGTGAGGATCCCGTCCTGCTGCTGGATGATCGCGAAGGCGGCGACCCGGTCCGCGGGGATGTTCGACTGCTCCACCAGGGCGGTGCGCTCGAAGCCCAGCAGGGCATTGCCGGGGGCGGCCAGGAGCTGCTGCACACCCTCGCCCGGGTACAGGTTGTCGCCGTTGACCATGAGGAACGGCTCCTCCCCCACCGCCTCCCGGGCGGCGGCCACGGCATCGGCGGTGCCCCTCGGCTCCTCCTGCACGGCGAAGAGGACCTCGAGGCGCTGTGGGGCCACCTGCGCGATGTGCTCGGCGAACTCGGCATGCTCGGGGGCGACCACCAGGACCGCCCGGGTGATCCCGGCATCGGCCAGGGCGGACAGCGAATAGTCCACCAGGCGGTGCTCGCCGATGGGCATCAGGGCCTTATGCCCGCTGGCCGCTGCGGCGGCCTGCTCGGCGCTCAGGTTCTCCCCGCCCGCGGCGCGCATACGGGTGCCCAGTCCCCGGGCCAGGACGACGGCGGTGGTGATCATGACTCTCCCAGGTCGAAACGGTCGGCGACGGCGCTCGCCAGCTGCTGCGCCTCCTCCAGGGTCGGGGCCTCCGCGAACACCCGGATCACCGGCTCGGTGCCGGAGAAGCGGATGGTCAGCCAGGAGTCGTCAGCGAAGTACACCTTGGCCCCATCCTCCCAGCTGATCCGCGCGATATCGCGGTCGAAGGAGGGCAGTTCGTGCTCGACGAAGATGCGCTGCTGCAGCTCCTCGCGGCGGGCAGGAGTGTACGCGTAGGCAGCCTCGACCATCTCGAGCCGCCCGTAGCGGTCCACGATGTCCTGGTAGATCTGCGAAAGCTTCTTTCCGGAGGCCGCGACCATCTCCACCAGCAGGCTGCCGGCCTGGATGCCGTCCTTGCCGGGGATGTGCCCGGCCACCGTGAGGCCGCCGGAGGATTCACCGCCGATGATCGCGCCGGTCTCGGCCATCTTCGCGCTGATCCACTTGAAGCCCACCGGCACCTCATGGCACTCCTGGCCGTGGGCGGCGGCGACCCGGTCCAGCAGATGGGTGGTGGACATGTTGCGCACCACCGGGCCGGACCAGCCCTTGGTGCTCAGCAGGTACTCGTACAGCAGCACGAGCACCTGGTTGGGGCTCAGGTATTCGCCGGTGTCATCGATGATGCCCAGGCGGTCCGCATCCCCGTCGGTCGCGATGCCCAGATCCGCCCCCTGCTCGAGGACGGCCTGCCGCAGCGGGGCCAGCGACCCCTCCGCCGGGGAGGGCATGCGGCCGCCGAACAGCGGATCGTGGCGGGCGTTGATGACATCCACCTGGCAGCGGGCGGAGATGAGGATGGTCTGCATGCTGGTCTGCGCGACGCCGAACATCGGGTCCAGCACCACGTGCAGATGGGCGTGGCGGATGGTCTCCAGGTCCAGCTGCTCCATGATCGCGTCGAGGTACCAGTTGATCGAGGACTGCTCGGTGACCAGCTCGCTGCTGCGTGCCTCATGCGGGGCCAGGGCCTTCACGTCCGCCTCGGTGAGCGGGGCGATGCGCTCACCCAGCTCATCGGTGACCTCGAGGGTCGCATCGCGTCCGCCGGCGGTGAAGAGTTTGATGCCGTTGTACAGGGCCGGGTTGTGGCTCGCGGTGACGGCGAGGCCGTAGGGCGCCTCCTGCTGCTTCACCGTCCACATGCACATCGGCGTGGGCACGGGGCGGGTGATCACGCGCACCGGGATGCCATTGCCGGCCAGCACCTCGATCGCCCACCAGGCGGCGACGTCGGAGAGGAACCGCCGGTCGTAGCTGATGACGATGCCGCGCTCGGCGACGCCCTCATCGTGCATGCGGTCCGCGAGGCCCTGGGCCAGCAAGCGGACGTTCGCGCGGGTGAACTCATCACCGATGATGGCGCGCCAGCCACCGGTGCCGAACCTGATCATGGATGCTCCTTCGCGGGCGGGGCGGCGGGGTGGGGCAGCCTCCCGCCAATACGTTCACGTTGTGAACAAACTACGACGACGGGCGCATGCCGTCAAGACTTTCGACAGGTTCCCCCCTGTGTTATTCGCAGTAACCTGGCGGCGTGCTGCGTTCCGAGTTGCCGCGTTCCCAGTTCTGCCGTGTGCTCCTGGCCTCCCTCGGGGGATCCCTCGCCCTCGGTGCCTGCACCGACCGCGGAGGCACCGACCCCACTGCATCGCCCGGCCCCTCCGATGGTGGCGGCCCCTCCGACGGGGGCACCAGCGGTGACGGGGAGGACATCGTCGGCACCCCGGCCCCCGCGTGGCCGCAGCCAGCCGCCGTCGACCCCTCTGCCCTGCCGGACCTCGACGTGCTCACGATCTCCGACAACACCCTGCGCATGCACATCGTGGTCCCGCAGCTGGGCGGCCACGACACCCTGAACACCGCGACGCGAGAATTCGCCGAGGGGCAGGAACAGGACTTCCGCGACGGCCTGCCGCCCGCCCCCTCCGATGGCGGCGACAGCGAGACTCCGCCGATCTGGATCTCCGGCACCTGGCAGGCCACCGCGCTCAGCGCGGACATCGCCGGATTCGTGCTGACCACCAGCTACTCCCCCGGCGCGAGCATCGGGCAGGAGCGGCGCAGCCTCTGGTACGACACTCGGGCCGGGCGCGTGCTCTCCCCCGGCGACCTGTTCGTGTCCGAGCATCTCGGGGACATCGCCGAGGCCGTCACCGCGGAGCTCGGGGACCACATCGACGACGTCGACTCCGCATGGGTGGATTCCGCGCTGGATGAGGGCAGCGCGCTGATCGCCTTCACCGCCGACGGGGACCTGCTGGTGGGCTTCGATTCGCACACCGTCGGCCCCGGATCCGCGGGCGCCCCCGCGGTCGCCCTGCCCGACCCGGACGGTGCGGGCTGGCTGACTGAGACGGGCCGCACGGGGCTCGCCGCAACGCTCGACCCGGCCCCGGCCGACCTGCCCGACCGCCCCGAGGTCACCGTCCACCCGCCAGTGGACCCCAGCGACGGAAAGTTCATCGCGCTAACCTTCGATGACGGGCCCTCCGGCTCGACCACACCGCGTCTGCTCGACATCCTCGCCGAGCATGAGGTGCCCGCGACGTTCTTCGTCCTCGGCTCCCAGGCGCAGGCCTTCCCCGATGTGCTCGTGCGGCAGGTCGCCGAGGGGCATGAGATCGGCAACCACTCGTGGTCCCACCCGGATCTCTCCGGCCTCGGGGCCGAGGCCGTGCGGGAGGAGATCGACCGCACCTCCACGACGATCGAGGAGATCACCGGCGCACGGCCCACCCTGCTGCGCCCGCCCTACGGCGCGACGAACGGCACCGTCGATGAGGTGTCCGCGGAGCTGGGGGTCGCGCAGATCCTGTGGAACATCGACACCGAGGACTGGCGCCACCACGATCCTGCGCAGACGCGCACGGCGATGCAGAATCCGGCGAGCGGCTCGATCGCTCTCATGCACGACATCCACGCCAGCACCGTCGACGCGGTGCCGCAGGTGATCGAGGATCTGAAGGCCGCGGGCTTCACCTTCGTGACCGTCAGCCAGCTGCTGCCGGATCCGGTCCCGGGCGAGCGCTACTCGCAGGCGGGCTGAGCACCGGGACGCGCAGCGGATCCTCGAGCACCCGCTGCAGGGCGAGCGTCGCTCCGCCGCGAGCCGCGGCCTGGAGCCCGAGCCATGAGCCGAGTACCTCGACGCGACCTGCCGGGTCCAGCAGCCGCGCATCCAGCGCCTTCTGCACCGGGCTGACCAGCAGCTCGGCGAGCTCGCCGAAGGCCCCGCCGAGGATCACGACCTGCGGGTTCAGCACATCGGTGAGCACCCCGAGGCCCCGGGCGAGATCGGTGGTCAGCTGCGCCATGCCCTCCGTGATGGCGGGTTCTCGTGCGGCGGCGAGCTCGCGCAGGCGGGCGAGGCGCCGCGCCATCGACCAGTCCGCGGTGCGCCCGGGATCCTCGGCGGGCAGCAGGTCCAGGACCGCCTCGAGGCCGACGAGCGTCTCCCAGCAGCCGCGGCGGCCGCAGCGGCAGGCACGGAGCGGGGCGGTGGGGGTCGGTGCGCCCAGGCTGATGTGCCCCACCTCGCCGGAGCTGCCGGAGAAGCCGCGCAGCAGGTTGCCGCCCACGATGATGCCCGCGCCCACGCCGACATCGCCGGTGAGATAGATGAGGTCCGCAACCCCGCGGCGGGCCAGGCGCGGGGCGGCCGCGAGCGCGGAGAGCTTCGCGTCATTCTGCACCGCGACCGGCAGCTCCTCCCCCATGAGGCGCTGGTCGAGCTCCGCGGCGAGCGGCACCTGCTGCCAGCCGAGGTTCGAGGCGAAGCGCACCGTCGCGGACTGCTCGTCGATCGGGCCGGGCGCGGCGACGCCCACGCCCGCGACCCACAGTCCGGCCGCCTCGGCCACCTGCTGTGCCTCGCAGATCAGCTGCGCCGCAAGATCCAGGACCGTGGCCGCGGGGTAGGTGCGGGCGGGCTCAGCGTCGGCGGCAGGCTGCCCGTCGGCCCCCTGAGCGGCGGCGTCCCGTCCCCGCTTTCCGCCGGCGATGAACGGGGTAGGGCGCGCCGTGGTGAACCGGACGCCACCGCCGAGGTCCTGCAGGCACACGGTGAGCTGATCCGCCGCGAGATCCATGCCGATGCCGGCCACCCGCGTGGGATCGAGGTGGAGCGCGGTGCCGGGTCGGCCCACGCCGCCTTGCCGCTGCGTCGGGCCCTCGCGCACCAGCCCGCGCTCCGACAGATCCGTGACCAGCGAGGTCACCGCTGCTTTCGACAGGCCGGTGCGCTGGGCGAGATTCGCCCGGGTGCTCGGGCCGTGATCGGCCAGATCGCGCAGCAGCAGCGAGAGGTTCGCGCTGCGCATTGCGGCGTGGCTCCGCGGGCGGGCGGCCGGGCTCATGATGCGGCGTGGGTCGCACCGTCCGGCCGGGCGGCGCGGGCGTACCACTGCTCGAGCTCGCGCAGCTCTGCGGCGCCGACGTGCCCGGTCGCGGGCGGGCACGGGCCGCCGCGGGCGATCGCGGCGGGGATGCTCAGGTGCAGCCCGTCGGGTTCGGCGCGCTCCCGATCCGGCTCACGCGGCAGGGCGGCGATCACCGTGGCCGGCAGCAGGACCGTGCGCGAGCTGAGCTGCCGGCGGATCACCGCCAGGGCGGCGAACTCGCCCGTGGCATCGCGCAGGTAGATGTCGCGGACGCGGCCGACGACGACCCCGTCGGCCCCGTGCACTGTGACGCCCTCGAGGTCAGCCGGGCGCAGCGGCGGCGCCGGGGATTTAGAGGGTGCAGTGCTCACAGCTCCTGATCCTAGCGATCCGGCTCCCTGCCGCGGGCCCGGATGCGCCGGTGGGCGGAGCTCAGTTCTGCGCTTCGTCCTTCGCGTCGACCAAGAGCAGGCCGATCAGCTCACGCACATCGTCGATCGGATCAGCCACCGCAGATTTCTGCAGCTCACGGACGGTGTGCTCACGCACCGTGAGGCTCAGCAGCTCGGAGAACACGGTGCGGGCCAGGAACGTCGGCCCCGCGCCCTCCCGCAGATACCCGGCCTCCGCGAGGCCCTCGAGCGCCTTCTCCAGCACATGCTCATGCACCAGGCGCAGCCGCGCGATCCGGAACCGGCCCGGATGATCCGGGTTGACGATCTCCGCGGATAGCGTCGCCATCAGCGCCATCTGATGCCCGCGCGGATCCCACGGTCCCGCCAGCGCCGCCAGCAGCACCTGCGGGGATCCCGCGAGGGAATCCACCGAGTTCAGCAGGCCCTGCGCATGCGCCTCCAGCCGGTCGATCACCGCGCTGAGCAGTACTTCCTTGGAGGAGAAGTGGTGCAGCATGCCCGGATGGGAGATCCCCACCCGACGCGAGATCTCCCGCAGGCTCGCCCCGTGATATCCGCGCTCGGCGAACAGTGCCGAGGCCGCATCCAGGATCGCCTCGCGCCGCCCCGAGGACTGCGAGGAGGAGGCCTTGGAGCCGTCGGCCGTCCCGGGGGTGTTCGGGACCGACGTCGCCGTGCGCAGTCCGTCCCCGCCCTCGAAGTCGACCGAGGAGATCGAGTCCAAGGCCCGCAGCGCCCGCGTGAGCGGATCCCCGGCTGCCGGTCCTCGGGAGCCGGGAGCCTCCGTGTGCGTGCGGTCCGAGGCCTGGGCTGACAGTGGCGCCGGGACCGGGCCCGTTCCGGTGGGGCCACTTCCCGCGGCGCGCATCATGGTCTGCTCCTTCGCCTGACGTCTCTCGCTGGTGAGGGCGCGGCGAGCAGCTCCGCGATCTGGACCGCGTTGAGCGCCGCACCCTTGCGCAGATTATCGGCAACCACGTAGAGGATGAGGCCACGCCCCCCTGGAACCGCCTGGTCCTGCCGGATCCGTCCGATGAATGTGCCATCATGGCCGGTTGCCCTGAGCGGAGTCGGCAGGTCTATGACGTTCACCCCGTCGGCCGCCTCCAGCAGCTGCCGGGCGCGCTCGGCGGCGAGGGGCTCGGCGAATTCGGCATGGATGGTCAAGGCGTGGCCGCTCAGCACCGGGATGCGCACGCACGTCCCGGATACGGCCAGGTCAGGAAGGCCCAGGATGCGTCGGGACTCGTGGCGGAGCTTCTGCTCTTCATCGGTCTCCCCCGAGCCGTCATCGACCAGGCTGCCGGCGAGCGCGACAGCGTTGAAGGCGATCGGCTCCGCGTACACCGTCGGCTGCCCGAGATCCACCGCGGAGCCGTCCAGCGCGAGCTCTTCGAGGCGGTCCGCGGCGCGGCGGATCTGCGCGGCGAGCTCCTGCACGCCTGCGACTCCCGATCCGGAAACCGCCTGGTAAGTGGAGATCGCAAGGCGGGTCAGGCCCGCCTCGTCATGCAGGGCCTTCAGGGCCGGCATCGCCGCCATCGTGGTGCAGTTCGGGTTCGCGATGATGCCCTTGGGACGCTTAGCCAGGTCCTGCGGGTTCACTTCGGAGACGATGAGCGGCACGTCAGGGTCCCGCCGCCAGGCCGAGGAGTTGTCCACCACCGTCGCCCCCGCCGCAGCGAAGCGGGGCGCGAGCTCGCGAGAGGTGGCGCCGCCCGCGGAGAAGATCGCGATGTCCACCTGCTGCCCGGGCGAGGTGAGGTCCGCGCTCGCGGCGTCCTCGACCACGAGGTCGAGGTCCGCGTAGCGCACGGTGCTGCCGGCCGAGCGGGCCGAGGCGAAGACACGGATCCGCGAATGCGCGACCGCCCGGTCGGCCAACAGGGTCAGCATGACCCGGCCCACCTGTCCGGTGGCACCGACCACGCCGATCACGGGCCCGTCGGCCGCGTATCCGGGGGTGGCCGAGAAATCGGGGGTGTGCTGGGTGGTGGGCTGCTGGGTGCTCATCGTCCGGTCCCTCCGTAGACCACGGCCTCGGTCTGCTCGGCGTCGAGGCCGAACGCCGTATGGATCACGCGCACCGCATCATCTAGGCGGCCCCGGTCAGTGACCACCGAAATGCGGATCTCCGAGGTGGAGATCATGTCGATGTTGATGCCAGCCTCCCCGAGGGAGCGGAACAGGCGAGCGGAGACGCCCGGGTGGGAGCGCATGCCCGCGCCGACGATCGAGACCTTCCCGATCTGGTCGTCGTAGCGCACCTCCGCGTAGCCGATCGCCTCATGCGCCTGCTCGATCGCCTCCAGAGCCGCGGGAGCGTCGGCCTCCGGGAGGGTCAGGGAGATCGCGACCGTGTCGTCGGTGGTGGAGGTGTTCTGCACGATCATGTCGATGTTCGCGCCGGTCGCGGCGACCACGTCGAACAGCAGCGCGGCCTTGCCGGGGCTGTCCGGGACCTCCACCACGGTGATCTTGCCCTGGCTGCGGTCATGTGCGACGCCGGAGATCAGCGGGGCCTCGAGGCCCTCCGCGGTGAAATCCGGGCAGTGGGGATCCCTGCCGGGCTGAGGCGCGGCGGTCGGGTCCTGGTCCTGGTTCTGGTTCTGGTTCTGGTTCTGGTTCTGGTTCTGGTTCTGGGGCGACGGTGTCGTCACGGGGATCTCCTTGCTGGGATCGGCGGCGTCGCGGCGGGCGACCTCGGCGGTGCGGACGGTGACGGTCGGGTCCACCGGGATCTCGCGCGCAGGATCATCGGACACCACGGTGCCCAGTCGCCCCGAGTAGCTCGAGCGCACATGCAGCGTCACGTCATAGCGCCGCGCGTACTCCACACTGCGGGCCATGAGGATCTTCGCGCCGTTCGCCGCGAGCTCCAGCATCTCCTCGCTCGTGATCCAGGGGACGCGGCGGGCCGAGGGGACGATGCGCGGATCGGCCGTGAACACCCCGTCGACGTCCGAGTAGATCTCGCACACATCGGCGCCGAGCGCCGCCGCGAGCGCCACCGCCGTGGTGTCCGAGCCGCCGCGGCCCAGGGTGGTGATGTCCTTCGTGGTGCTCGAGACGCCCTGGAAGCCGGCGACGATCGCGACCTGCCCCGCTTCGAGGGCCTGCTCGATACGGCCCGGGGTGACGGTGAGGATGTGGGCGCGGCCGTGCTCCTCATCGGTGATCAGCCCGGCCTGCGAGCCGGTGTAGGCGCGGGCGGGCACGTCCAGGGCGTTCAGGGCCATCGACAGCACCGCCATCGAGATCCGCTCCCCGGCAGTGACCAGCATGTCCAGCTCGCGCGGCGGCGGGGTGGGGGCCACCTGGTGGGCCAGGTCGATGAGGTCATCGGTGGTGTCACCCATCGCCGAGACCACCACGACTACCTGATGCCCGGCCTGCGCATACAGGGCGATGCGGCGGGCCACGCGGCGGATCGCATCCGCATCGGCCACGGAGGATCCCCCGTACTTCTGGACGACCAGGCTCATCGGCGGTTCCTCTCGGCGTGGGGTGCGGGGGCAGGGGCGTCCGCCAGTCTACGAGCGCCCCGCCGGGACCTGCCGAGCCGTCCCACGGGCACGCGCCCGCTACCCCGCCAAGCACGCGCCCGCTACCCCGCCAAGACGGCTACGTTTCCGTTGAAATAGGCCACTCATTCCCACGGAAACGTAGCCGTCTGCAGGTCGAGGGGTTCGTAGGGCTCTGCGACCTCAGGTTGTCGGGGTCCATCCTCGTCGGATCAGGGCATCGCGCACCCAACTGGTCGCAGCCTCACAGGAGCTGCGCAGATCCTTCGCTACCGTCTGCACTTCGATCCAGCCATACCGCTCGCGACGCTCACGGCGCTGGATATCTCGGTGCTGCTGCTCAGCTTCACGATGATGAGCGCCGTCGTGCTCCAGACACACCTTCCACGCTGGCCAGGACATATCCGGCTCCCCCAGCGACACTGCTCCCACGAGAATGGGGCGGTTCAGCTCCGGTTCCGGCAGCCCTGAACGCACCACCGCGAGTCGTAACCGCGTCTCCGCCGGAGAGTCCGATCCGACGCGAATCAGCTCCGCTGCTTGACGCAGCCCGGGAGTGCCATTGCCGGTATAGGCCTCGAGGGACTCCTTCAGCTGTCGCGGCGTGGCATGGGGTTCATCGCGTCCTTCCGCCCACAGGCGCGGGATGCGCAGCAGATGATCTCCGATCGCGACCAGGTCATCGACCGACAGTGTCCGGCCCAGATCAAGCCACGTGCGCAGCCGCCCGGTGGTCCGCACGCCGCCATGCATCTCGACCTCGTGCGACTGGAGCCGATGCCTTGTCCAGCGCACGAGCTGCGTACTGCGTCGCGCATGACCACCGGAAGCCAACTGGATCCGCGGATCAACCCCGATCTCATACCCCGCGTTGATGTCTCCCGCCGTCGGTGGACTCCACGTGCCGAGCTGCCGCGGAAGCGGGAGATTCCACAGCCGCGCCGCAGTGAGTCCCCGCGCGGCAACACGCGGATCAGCTCGGGTGAATGCCGACGCCACGCCAATCTCCGTGGGCACCGCACCGGCGGCCAGGTAGAGGCCCTGACCAATGCGCTGCAGGTCCTGTGCGCGCAGCCGGTTGGGATCCACGCCGAGCGCAGCTGCCTCGGCCGACGTGAACACAGAGGCGAGAAGCTGCGACGGCAGGAGCGTCGGAGGTCGAGACATGACCCGAGCATCCCGCAGCCCGGAGAGCATTCCGACAGTTATCCACAATTCGCAGGTCAATGACCTATCGTGCGGTGCCCGCGCCCGGGTCCGACACCCGTGCGTTCCCCCGCGATGCGCCCGAGCCCCAGCGCGGAAGCCCCAGTGCAGACCGCTACGTTCTCGTGGAAATTGACCATCGATTCCCACGAAAACGTAGCCGTCTGCGCTTTAGGAGGTCCGACGGGGCGAGGGGGCAGGGCGGGGCAGGCCAGGCAGGCCAGGCAGGGCAGGGCCCCGCGCGGGTCAGAGCGTCTGCACGAGCTCGCGCAGGAGGGCGCGGGCTCCGCGCTCGCGCAGCGTGGTCAGCGCCGCGAGGTACGGCCGCGTGAAGGCCTCGTGCTCCGCAAGGTCACCGAACAGCTCCTCATCGCGCAGGAACGCCAGCAGGTCCTCGTCGTGCTGGGCGGCCGCACCCATGACGCGGTCGCGCAGGCGATCCACCACCGGCCACTGCTCGCCGTTCTCTCCCGTGCCCTCCGCATAGCGCGCCCAGGACGCCACGATCGCCGCCGAGGCGCTCACGTCCCGACCCGCCGCGAGGTTCTCGCGGATCACGGGCATCAGCCAGGTGGGGATCCGGTCGGAGCTCTCCGCCGCGAGCCGCGCGAGCGTGTCTTTGACATGCACGTTCGCGAAACGCTCCATGAGCTGGTCCTGATAGGCGTCCAGGTCCAAGCCGGGCACGGCGGGCACCGTCGGCGCCCCCTCCCGTTCCATGTAGAGCACGCGCGTGAACGGCGCCAGGTCCGCATCCACGGCGGCCTCGTCGGCGTAGGTGTGCCCCAGCAGCAGCCCGAAGTACGCGATCGCCTGGTGGGAGCAGTTCAGCAGGCGCAGCTTCATCAGCTCGTAGGGCTCGACATCGCCGACCATCTGCACGCCCGCCTTCTCCCAGGCGGGTCGGCCGGTGGGGAAATGGTCCTCGAGCACCCACTGCACGAAGTCCTCGCTGACCACCGGCCAACGGTCCGCGATCCCGAAGTCCTGCTCCACCATCGCCACGTCCTCGGGCGCGGTCACGGGGGTGATGCGGTCCACCATGCAGTTGGGGAAGGCGACGTGCTCGCGGATCCACGGCGCCATCGGCTCGCTCCCGGCGCCGCCGGCACCGTCGCGCAGCTCGGCGTAGGCGAGCATCATGCGCCGGGCCAGATCCCCGTTGCCGCGCACGTTGTCGCAGGACATGACAGTGAACGGAGCGGTCCCCGCCTCGCGCCGACGCCGCAGCGCCTCCACCACGTACCCGAACATCGTGTGCGGCGCGCTCGTCGTGACGTCCGCGGCGATGTCGGCGGCCACCTCGGGCGTGGACTCCTGGAACTCGCCGGTGGAGGGGTTGTAGTTGTAGCCGCCCTCGGTGACGGTCAGGGACACGATCCGCACCGCCGGGTCCGCCATCCGCGCGAGCACGGCCTCGGGGTCCTCGGGGGCGTGAAGATACTCGGCGATGCTGCCGATCACGCGTGGCTCCCGCGACCCGTCGGGCGCCTTGGTGACCAGCGTGTACAGGCCGTCCTGGGTGGCGAGGGCATCACGCATGCGGGCATCGCCCGGCAGCAGGCCGACCCCGCAGATCGCCCAGTCGAGGTCGCGTCCTGCGCGCATCAGGCGGTCCAGGTACATCGCCTGGTGGGCCCGATGGAAACCGCCCACGCCGATGTGCACGATCCCCACCTGGCGCTGCTCGAGCGGGTAATCCGGGACAGCGACGCGGCCCTCCTGGGCGATCTGGGGCAGGGCGGCGGCGGTCAGCGCAGTCATGGGGGTCCTTCCGGGGTGGTCTGGTTCACGAGGCTATCGGGCCGACGTCGCCGGGCGCGGGGCCGACGGGCCCGGGCCGCACGGGCCCGCGCCGCGCGGATTGCCGCGGAGGACTACCGTGGTGCAGGTGAATGACTTTTCCACCATCTGCGGGAGCGCGGCGTGAGCCCGCGTCGTCCCCTGGCGGGCTGGCTGCTCATCGCGCCCAGCCTGATCGGCGTGACCGCGTTCCTCATCCTGCCGGTGGCACTCGCGTTCGTGGTCTCGCTGTTCCGGTGGAGCCTGCTGGGCGAACAGCAATTCGTGGGCCTGGAGAACTACCGCAGCCTCCTGGCCGACGGGGTGCTCGCCAACTCCCTGCTGGTCACCGCGATCTTCACGCTCATCTCGGTGCCGGTTTCGCTGGTGCTGGGGCTGATTCTCGCGACCCAGCTGGTGCGCGCCCTGCCGGGCTCGGCGGTGGCCCGCGTGGTCGTGGTGATCCCGTGGGTGTGCGCACCGCTGGCCCTGGGCGTGGTGTGGAAGTGGATCTTCCAGCCCTCCGTCGGCGCGCTGAACCAGATCCTGGGGGTGCGGATCGAGTGGCTCACGGATCCGTCGCTCGCGCTGCCGGCGGTGGCGTTTGTGGCGATCTGGCAGAACGTCGGCTACATCTCCCTGTTCTTCCAGGCGGGCCTGGGCCGGATCCCCGTCTCGATCTACGAGGCCGCGACCCTGGATGGCGCGGGCCCGCTGCGTCGGCTCACCGCGATGACCATCCCGCTGCTGCGCCCCACCACGTTCTTCCTCGCGGTCACGCAGGTGGTCGCGAGCTTCCAGGTGTTCGACATGGTCTTCGCGCTCACCGGCGGCGGTCC
This sequence comes from Brachybacterium sp. UMB0905, assembly GCF_002871795.1. Classification (GTDB taxonomy): domain Bacteria; phylum Actinomycetota; class Actinomycetes; order Actinomycetales; family Dermabacteraceae; genus Brachybacterium. The sequence continues at coordinate 299,526 of NZ_PNHL01000001.1, forward strand.
GCAGCGTCGCACCGAGGTGATCGCCTCCCTGATCTACAACGAGGCCTTCGTCTCCGGCCGCCTGGGCCGCGCGAGTGCGGTGGCTGTGATCCTGTTCGTCCTGCTCGTGGTGATCACGCTGATCCAGCAGCGCTGGTTCTCCTCGCGCATCACCTACGACATGAGCTAGGGAGCGCCGATGCCTCACGACACCACAGCACAGCCCGACGCGCCCCGCACCGGATCCCGTCACCGCTCCCCCGGTCGGCTCCTGGGCTACGTCGCCACCTACCTGGTGCTGCTGGTCGCGGTCCTGCTCACGCTGGGGCCGTTCGCGGTCTCGGTGATGACGGCCCTGACCTCGACGCGCCAGTTCGCGCAGCAGGGCCCGCTCTCGATCCCCGCCCCGCCGGTGCTGGACAATGTCGTCGAATTGCTGACCACGCCCGATGGTTTCCTCACCCCCGTGGTCGTGACCGTGCAGATGGTCGCGGTGATCCTGGTCGGCCAGATGGTGTTCTCGGTGCTCGCCGCCTACGCCTTCGCGCTGCTGCGCTTCCCTGGCCGTGACCTGCTGTTCTGGGTGTATGTCGCGACGCTCATGGTGCCGCAGGTCGTGGTGGTGGTGCCGCTGTATCTGATGCTGTCCGAGGTGGGGCTGCGCAACACGTTCTGGGCGCTCGTGATCCCCTTCGTGCTGGGCTCGCCGTACGCGATCTTCCTGCTGCGCGAGAACTTCCGCGGTGTGCCCGGCGAGCTGATCGACGCGATGCGGGTCGATGGTGCGGGGACGCTGCGGCTGCTGTGGAGCCTGGTGGTCCCACTGAACCGCCCGATCATCGTCACGCTCGTGCTGATCACGGTGGTCACGCACTGGAACAGCTTCATGTGGCCGATGGTGATCACCTCCGGGCCCGAATGGCGCGTGATCACCGTGGCGACAGCGTCCTTGCAGTCGCAGTACAACAACAACTGGACCCTCGTCATGGCCGGCACCACCCTTGCGGTGCTGCCGCTGGTGATCCTCATGATCGTGTTCCAGAAGCAGATCACGGGCTCGGTGGGCGAGACGCTCCGGTAGGGCCGACGGGCAAGCGGCCCCGTACGCTGGCGCCATGAGCATCGAGCTGGCGCTCCTCTCTCCCGCGCGCATACCCCAGGACGCGCAGGTCGCAGCGCTCGAGGGCGTCGGCGGCCTGACCGTCACCGCACACAGCGCCGACACGGTGCAGGCTGGCCTGGATGGCGGCACCGAGGTGATCGATGGCGCGACGGGCCGGCCCGTGATCCATTGCGTGAGCCTCCAGCAGGATCCCGCTCCGGCCGCACCCACCGCCTGGGATCTGCGCGGTGCGAACATCACCCCGGGCACCGCTCTGGTGGAGCTCACAGCGCGGATCGAGGCCCGCACCGATGAGGAGCTGCAGCGAGTGCTGGACGCCTGCGCTCACCTCGCGGCAGAGCACGGCGGCGCGTTGCTCGATGACGCCGAGGCGCTCTGGGTGCGCAGCGCGCAGGAGGAGGTGCCGCTGAGGCGCCTCCCCACTGCCCCGGACTCCGACGTCGCGCACGCCCACTCATCGGCCGATGATCCGCCCGCCGGGCTGGTGCTGACCCTCAGCTGGTACGGCCTGCACGCCACCCCCTCCCCTGGCGACACTGCCCCCGCCCCGGACCCCGCCACGGCTGTACGCACCATCGGCGCCGAGCTGCTGCCCGGCGCGGTGCTCATCCCGGATGCGAGCACCGTCGCGCGGGCTTTCTGGCGCGCCTCGGCCACCGTCCCTGTCTCTGCCCTGCGCGATGACCGGCAGCGCGATGCCGTCGCGGAGCTGCTGGTGCGCGTCGCGGAGCACACCGGAGCGTTCGCGGCGCAGGCAGCCCCGATCAGCGGGGTGAGCATCCGCGGCGCCACCCCCTGGTACTCCCCAGAGGCCTCGCCGCAGAGCCTGTCCACGCTGCGGCACCGCAGCGGATGGCATGGCCTGAGTCCGCGGCCGCTGTGGCTGCTGTGGCTCGGCGAGCCGTACGCGCACGCGCGCATCCGTCGGGCCCCGCACCGTGTGACCGTCACCGGAACCGGCCGGCTGATCCAGCTGAGCGCGACACCGCAGGAGGCGCTCACGCTGCGCCGCGGGATGCGTCGGCACCTCTCGCGGTGGCTGTTCGCCCGGGTGCTGCCGCATGATCCGCGGGTGATGCCGCCGCCGCTGGCTCGCGCGTGGTCCATCCCCGCCGCCCTCACGTCCCCCACGACCGGGTCTAGGCAGAGATAATGGGGTGATCGCCCATCGGAAGGACCTCTCCATGTTCACTCGCCGCACCATGCTCTCTGCCACTGCCGCCGCTGGTCTGCTCGGCGTGGCCGCCGCCTGCTCTCCGTCCTCGAGCGGAGGCGGCGACGAAGGCGGCGGTGAGGCCAGCGGGGAGAAGAGCCTCACCTTCCGCCTGTGGGAGCAGAACGCCGTGCCCGCCTATGAGGAGTCCTTCGCCGCTTTCAAGGAGGAGACCGGCTGGTCGGTGACGATCGATGTGGTCCCGTGGAACGACTACTGGACGCGCCTGCCGCTGGACACCGCGAGCGGTGACGCCGCGGATGTGTACTGGATGAACTCCGCGAACTTCGTGCGCTACGCGGATGCCGGGCATCTGCTGGCGATCGATGACGTCGTCGAGGGCGGCGCCGACCAGTGGGAGAAGTCCGTCGTGGACCTGTACACGCGAGACGACAAGCTGTGGGGCGTCCCCCAGATCTGGGATTCGATCGCGACGTTCTACAACCAGGACCTGGTGGAGGCCGCCGACGTGGACCCCGAGGCCCTGGAGTTCGATCCGGATGCGGAGACCGACTCGCTGCGCGACGCCGCGCGGGCCCTGACCCTCGACAAGGACGGCCGCCACCCGGGCGAGGACGATTTCGCGGCCGATGCCCGCGAGCAGTACGGCTTCAACTCCGCCGCAGACCGACAGGCCATCATCGGCCCCTTCCTCGCCTCCAACGGTGCGACCTGGCAGGAGGATGACCGCTACGTCTTCGCCTCCGAGGAGGGCATCGCGGCCTTCGACTACATGCAGGCGCTCGTGAACGAGGATCACGTGGCCCCGTCGGCCGCGGACACCAATGAGAACGGTGACTTCTCCCGAGACCTGTTCACGCAGGGGAAGCTGGGGCTGTTCCAGTCCGGTCCGTACAACCTGCTGGCCATCAGCGAGGGGGTCGCGGATTCGTTCCCGTGGGCGATCGCCCCGCCCGTGAAGGGCCCGGCGGGCGCAAAGTCCCTGGTCCACGGCGTGGTCGCGGTGGGCAACGCGAAGGCCGACGAGGACCAGCAGGAGGGCATCGCCGCGCTGCTGACCTGGCTGGGCTCGAAGGAGGGCCAGCTGCCGCTGGGCGAGCAGGGCGTTTCCTTCCCCGGCCATGTGGATGCGCAGGATGCGTTCATCGACTTCTGGGCGGACAAGGGCGTGGATGTCTCGGTGTTCGTCGAGGCGGCGAAGGATCCAGCGCCCGCGGACACCGGCGAGCGCGCGAACGACGGGCTGATGGCCGCGATCCCGATCTTCCAGGAGATCTTCATCGGCCGCCTGCCCGCCGAGGAGGGCGTCCCGCAGGCGCAGGAAGCCGGCAACGCGGCGATGGAGGGCTGAGGTCCCATGACCGGGGTGGGGGAAGACAGGCCGGGGACCCACGGATACGAGGCCGACGGGCCGTGGTTCGGCGTGCCCGGATCCCCTCAGCCCGGTCCGGAGAGCCCCGCGGCCGACGGGCTGCGGGCCGAGCAGGTCTCCCGGGCCTTCGGGGCGGTGCAGGCCGTCGCGAACCTGTCCTTCACCGCGCCGCGCGGGGCGGTGACCGCGCTCGTGGGGCCGAACGGTTGCGGGAAGTCGACGCTCATGCTGATGCTGGCCTCGCTGCTGCGGCCGGATACCGGCCGAGTGCTCGTGGACGGCATCGACCCCGCCGAGGACTCCCCCGCGGTGCGGGCCCGCGTGGGCTGGATGCCGGACCAGTTCGGCGCCTGGGACTCGCTGACGGTGCTCGAGGTGCTCGAGACGATGGGGCGGGCCTACTTCCTACCCACCGCGCAGCTACGTGAGCGCGTGGATCATCTGCTCGAGCTGCTGGATCTGACCAGCCTCGCGCAGCAGCGGGCGCATGTGCTCTCACGCGGACAGAAGCAGCGGCTGGGGCTCGCGCGGGCGCTCGTCCATGACCCCTCGGTGCTGATCCTCGATGAACCCGCCTCGGGGCTGGATCCGGCCTCCCGGCGCCGCCTGCTGCGGGTGGTGCGGACGCGCGCCGCCCAGGGATCGACCGTGCTGCTGTCCAGCCACATCCTCTCCGAGCTGGAGGAGATGGCCGACCACGTGGTGTTCATGGATGCCGGCGAGGTGGTGGACGCCGCGAGCGTGCACGAGCTCGCCGCGCGGCCGCGCACCTGGCGGGTGGGCTCGCTGCACCATCAGGCGCTCGAGGTGGCCCTGGATCGCCTCGGGGTGCGGCATGGCGGAGTGATGCCCGCGCAGCAGACGATCTCCGGGCATGCTGAGGCGCTGATCTCCCTGCCCGATGACCGCACCGCCGCCCGACTGCTCGCCGATCTGACCGCTGAGCAGGCGCAGCTGATCGAGTTCGCGCCCGCCACCGGCACCCTGGAGGCCGCCTACCTCGCCTCCGATGCCGCCCGACGTGAGGGAGCCCTGTGATGACCGCGATGATGCCCTCACCCTCCGGGCCCCCGCCCGGCTCCGCGCTGCCGCCCGGCGGGGATGCGCTGCCTCCGTCCCCACCCGCGGCTTTGCGGAAGCGGCCGCTCGCCAATGGGCGCTGGCAGCTGCGGCCGCGCGGCGTGTGGCTGGTGACCGCGCTCGAGCTCAAGCAGCGCCTGCGCTCCCTGCGCTGGTACATCGCGCTCGGCGTGTGGACGCTGGTGCTGCTGGGCATCGGCCTCCTGGCGCTGGGCCCGATGATGTACAGCGGCTCCTGGGTGGACGTGCGCGTCACCGCGCGGGTGCTGTTCAGCCTGCAGATGATCCTCGTGCTGTTCGCGATGCTGCTGGTGGTGCCGGCGCTCTCGGCCGGGTCGATCAATGGTGACCGCACCGCCGGGACACTCGCGACGCTGCAGGTGAGCCTGCTGAGCCCCGCCGAGCTGGTGCTCGGCAAGCTCCTTGCGGGCTTCGCGACCGGGCTCGCCTTCCAGGTTCTCGCCCTGCCGTCGGTGGTGCCGCTGGCGCTGCTGGGCCAGGTAGGTATCTTCTACATGCTGCGCTTGGTGCTGGTGCTGAGCCTGCTCACCCTGTGCGTGACCTCGATCGGGCTGGGGCTCTCGGCGCTGACGGCACGGCAGCTGGGCTCCGTGGTGCTCATGTATGCCCTCGTGTTCGGGGTGACAGCGGTAGCGCCGATCACCTGGGCGACCTCCGCGGCGTTCCTCCAGTACGACACGACGGTCCAGACGTATCGCGGGACCTACGACAGCTCGAGCGACCGCTGGATCTGCGAGCCCCAGATGCGGGAGCGCCGCGTGGTGCGGGCAGATCTCTCGCTGCCGCTGATGTGGGCGAACCCGGTGGTGCTGCTGGCGGAGGCCGCGCCCCGCGTGAATATGGACATCAACGCCAGTGAGGGCCCCGACATGGATGCGCTCGTGCTGCTCAAAGCGGGGATGCGGACCGTCGCCACATCGAACCACCCCTCCCACCGGGTGAACTGTTCCCCAGAGGATCCCGGCTACCCGGAGCATCTCGCGACGCCGCCCAACCGACCGCTGTGGCCGATGGGCCTGGCGATGTGGATGCTCGCCGGGGGTGGCTCGCTCGTGCTCGCGGTGCACCGTATCGGCGTGCCGATCGGGCGTCTGGGCAAGGGGACCCGGATCGCCTGAGTCGAGCTCGCGCGCACCTGACCCGGGCCCGCGCAACCGGCTGCTCAGCCGCGGGACGGCGGCCCGATCTGCTCGGGAATCGTGTGGCTCGCGCCCCCGTCGGCCCCCTCGAGGGAGCCGGCCGCCCGCCCGCCGCCGGTGAACGCCGACCCTTCGCCGCCGAAGTCCGGCAGCCGCCCGGCGGCGAGGTCCGCCTCCCGGATCTCGGTGTCGGTCGCGCCGGGCAGATCATCGTCCACCCACAGCCGGTCATCGGCCGCATCGAGGTCGAAGGCCTCGAGGTCGTACTCGCCGCCCTCGGCCCGTCGGCGCTGGCGCAGCGCTGCCCGCACCGCAGGGTCCCGCGCGCGGTCCGCCCGGGTGCCGATATCGGGGGCGACCAGGGCATACGGGGCGGGCCGACGCATATACGCACCCGCGGGCCCGTAGAGCACATCGCGCAGGTTGCGGCGCATCGCGAAGGCCGCTGCCCCGCCTGCGAGCGGCACCAGCAGCAGCACGGCGAACACCACCCAGGCCCAGGTGACGCCGCTGGCAAGCCCGGTGACGGGCAGCAGCACGCCGACGAGCAGCCACGCGCCGAGCTGCAGGGCGGCCACCAGCCAGCCGGCGAGGCCGCAGACGCGCGCCTCCCACGGGTTCGCACGGGCCCGACGTTCCCACTGCGGGACGGTGCGCTGATCGCGGACCTCGGCTCGCTGCGCCGTGGACAGGCGAATCGCGGCCACCGGGGCGAGTCCCCCGAGCGCGGTCGCGAGCAGCAGAACGGGGGCGGCCAGCAGCAGCTGCGGCAGCCGCACCGGGGTGCGCAGCTGCGTGAGGTCCTCGGCGGCAAGCCCCGTGAACAGGGCGATGAAGTCCGTGAGGCCGAAGATCGTCCAGCCGGTGAGTGCCGCGGCGGGCAGCACCCACACCAGGGCGGAGCGGCCCATGGCCAGCAGCGCCGTGAGGATGCCGCGGCCGCTCAGCTCTGCGCCGTCCTGGGGGCTGCCGGGGGTGGGTGGCAGGTGCCGACGGTCCTGCGCCCACAGGGCAGCGCGGCGCTGCTCGAGCACTTCCCGGTCACTGCCGAGCATCGCGGCTTTGCGCAGCGTCTCCATGCGCTCAAGCCCCAGCAGACGGTGGATCGCGAGCGTGGCGCGCACGAGCACCCAGGCCAGCGGCAGCACCGCGAGCGCCAGGCACCACATGGACAGGTGGCCGGGCCCGAGGGTCTGCCAGGGCTGGCCGAGCGGCAGCGCGGTCACCAGCGGCAGCAGCACCACGGTGAGGATCGGGACCGCCATGAGCAGCAGCGTCAGGCGGTTCGCGGCGGCGCGGCGGAACGTCTCCTCGCTCAGGTGCTCGCGCGGTCGCATCGCGCCCAGCAGCGGCGGGGCCGCGAGCGCCGGCAGCAGGCTCACAGCCGTCGCGATCAGCGGGACGAGGGCGAAGGACCAGGCCAGCGACGTCCCGGAGAAGCCCATCTGGGTGGTGAGCGAGGTCAGCATGGATGCATCGGCCAGGGAGAACAGCACCCCGAAGAACCACAGGGTGGGCGAGGGGCCCAGCACGTACATCACCAGCAGCAGGTACCACAGGGCCAGCAGCACGAGGGCGGGCGCCCAGAGGCGACGCAGCACCCGGGCCCCGAGGGTGCGGCGGGAGTACAGCATGATCTCGGCGGGCGGCACGAGCGAGGCCGGTTCCTCCGGGACCCGTGGCGGGGCCGGGAGGTTCCGCAGCGGCGGCAGGGCCCGCTGGTTCGGGTGCAGCATCGGGGAGGTCACGTCGGCGCTGTCCGGTCGTCAGCTCATACGCTGCGGCGGCCCAGGAAGGCGCGCCCAAGCGTCATCTCATCGGCGTAATCCAGGTCCCCGCCCACCGGCAGGCCGGAGGCCAGACGCGTCACGGTCAGCTCGAGCGGCGCGAGCAGGCGCGAGAGGTACGCGGCGGTGGCCTCCCCCTCGATGTTCGGGTCCAGCGCAAGGATCACCTCGGTGGACTCCCCGGTGCCCAGGCGGCTCATGAGCTGGGTGATGCGCAGGTCGTTCGGGCCCACGCCGCCGATGGGGTCGATCGCGCCGCCGAGCACGTGATAGCGGCCGCGGAACTCGCGGATCCGTTCGATGGCGATGATGTCCTTGGACTCCTCGACCACACAGATGACCTCCTCGCTGCGGCGGGGGTCGGCGCAGATGCGGCAGCGTTCGGCGGAGGAGACGTTCCCGCAGATCTCGCAGAAGCGCACGGTGTCCTTGACCTGGATGAGGACGTCCGCGAGGCGGCGCACGGCAGCATCGTCCGCGTCCAGCAGGTGGAATGCGATGCGCTGGGCGGACTTGGGGCCGATGCCCGGCAGGCGGCCGAGCTCGTCGATCAGATCCTGGACAATGCCTTCGTACACGCAGGCCACTGTAGTGGGCGGCGCGGTGGACGCTGCGCCCCGTCGGCGTCGGGGGCACTGCGCCCCGTCGGCGTGATGTGCCGCTAGCCTGGTTCTCCACCAACCATCCTGTGACGAGGTGACCACTGTGCAGCTCCCTTCCGCACTGCTCGATGACGTGGCCGAGCGCGTCCGTTCCGGCATCGCCGCGGCGACCGACGCCCCGGCCCCCACCTGCGAGGCCATCGCCGAGCGGGTCATCGGCTACCTGCGCAACACGGCCGAGACCACCGTCAGCCGGGAGGAGGACGGCACCACCTTCGTGATCACCGGGGACATCCCGGCGATGTGGCTGCGGGATTCCGCGGCCCAGCTGACTCCGCTGCTGCGCCTGGTGGTCGGCGGCGTGGGCTCGGACGCGGACCGGGCGGAGCTGGTGGAGGTGCTGGCCGGGCTGCTGCGGCGGCACTGGATGTACCTCGTCATCGACCCGTACGCCAATGCTTTCAACCGCACCGCGGACGCCTCCCACTGGGACAGCGATGACACCGAGCTGAACAACCCGTGGGCGTGGGAGCGCAAGTTCGAGCTGGACTCGCTGTCCTACGGCCCGGATCTGGCGTGGCGGCTGTGGCGCGCGACCGGGGATACGTCGTGGGCCGATGACCAGTTCCTGCCGGCCGCCCGCGCGATCCTCGAGGTGGTGCAGACCGAGCAGCATCACGAGGAGCGCTCAAAGTACTTCTTCCGCCGCGAGAACTGCCCGCCGTCCGACACCCTGGCGCGTGATGGCAAGGGCTCTAAGACGGTGCCCAACGGCCTGGTGTGGGCGGGGTTCCGGCCTTCCGATGATCGCTGCGAGCTGGGCTACAACATTCCCGGGAACTTCTTCCTGGCGCTCGCGCTGGAGCGGCTGGGGGACCTGCTGGAGCACGTCGCCGGGGAGGCGGACGATGCCGCGACCGCGCGTCGCCTGGCCGGGGAGATCCGCGCGGCGCTCGAGGAGCACGGCCGGATCGACGGGCCCGATGGCGAGCAGATCTGGGCGTATGAGATCGACGGCATGGGCCAGCACCTGTTCATGGATGACGCGAACGTGCCGAGCCTGCTGTCCCTGCCCTACCTGCGCTGCGTGGAGCAGGATGATCCCACCTACCGCGCCACCCGCGCCGCGGTGCTCTCGCGCACCAACCCGTTCTTCTTCGCAGGCCTGTACCTCGAGGGCGTCGGCTCCCCGCACACCCCGAAGGATCACGTGTGGCCGATCGCGAAGTCGGTCGAGGGGCTGACGCTCAGCGACCCGGCTGAGAAGCTGCGCCTGCTCGAGCAGCTGATGCGCACCGACGGTGGCACCGGGATGATGCATGAGGGTGTGCACGTGGATGACCCGACGATCTTCACGCGCGAGTGGTTCTCCTGGTCCAACTCGATGTTCTGCGAGCTGGCGCTGGATCTCGCCGGTGTCTCCCGCGAGGAGGCCGAGCGATGACGGCGATGCCGACGCCGTACGGCGATACGGAGGCCCTGGAGCACTGCCGGATCGAGACGGCGCCCGAGGTGCCCACCGCGGTGGTGCGCCAGCAGGATTTCCCGATGTACGACATGGCCTCCCTCATGGATGGCACGTTCACGCATCTGGCCGAGGCGCTGGCCGGGGCAGCTATCGCGCCGATCGGCCCGGCGTTGGCGCTGCATCACCGTCAGCCGGTCTCCACGGCGGACTGCGAGGTGGGCTTCCCGGTGGGCCGGGTGCTTGAGGGCGAGATCGAGCTGCCCAGCGGGTATGTGGTCACCGGATCGGTGCTGCCGGGCGGGCGCGTGGCTCGCATCTCCCACCGCGGGGCCTATGGCGGGCTCGCCGAGGCGTGGGGGGCGTTCACCGAAGAGATCGGGGAGGCCGGGGAGCAGATGATCTTCCCGTTCTGGGAGTTCTACGTGACGATGCCGGGCCCGGACGTGAACCCGGCGACGCTGCGCACGGATCTGGTGAGCCTGCTCGAGCCGCGGGAGGGCTGAGCGGGTAAGTGGGGCCGACGGGGTCAGCGGCCCGCGGTCTCGTCGATCACCTCGAGCACGCGGCCGCCCAGCACCTGCTCGATCACCTCACGGCCTGAGCGGGTGGTGATCACTGCGTCCTCGTCATCGCGGGTCGCACCGCCGGTGGGGTCTTCCTCCGGCGGTGGGGCCATGGCGGTGCGCGCTAAGCCACGGCCGCGCTGCGCATGCGCGGCCCGCGAGGCCTGCGCGGCCTCCCGCACGAGCGCTGCCCCACTGCGCGCGGGCTCAGCGGGCGCGGGCTCCGTCGGGGCGGGCGCTGCCGACGTGCTCTCTGCGGGGCCGTCCGCCGCCGGTCCCTGGATGGGCGGGGCCGCGAGCCCGGACTCCGTCGGGCTCGGCGGTGCGGTCGGGGCGTCAGCCTCGTCATTCCCGGCATCCTGCGCGGGGCCGCTCCCGGGGCTGGTCGGGGAATTCTGTGCGGGGCGGGAGCGGATCACGCGGCCTTCGGCGATCGCGCGACGCAGCGCGGCCTGGCCGAAAGTGCGCGGCTCACCGTCGGGCAGAGAATCTCGCCCCTCGTCCTCGACCTCGGGTGCCGGGTCGTTCGGGGTTTGCGGCGATGTGCGGCCTGCCTCCCGCGGCTGGGCGTCGTTGCTCGCGCGAGCCTCCTGCCCCTCCTCGGCGCGCGATCCCGGAGCAGCCTGTGCTGGGCCACCGGGGGCAGGCGCCGGGTAGGTGTCCTCGCGGGGGTCCGGGGGGTAGGCGTCCTCGGGCTCCGGCGGGTAGGGGTCATCGGGCTCGGGCGGGAAGTCCTCGGGCGACGGTCCGGCGTTCGCTCGTGCCGCGGAGGCTCGTTCGGCGGCGCGCATCGCTCGCTCGGAAGCGCGCTGCCCGGCGGAGGCTGCAGGCGCCTCCTCGCGCGGGGGTGCCGGGCGGCTGGGGGTCATGGCCGCGGCGGCATCGCCCCAGGCCCCGCCGCCGCGTGGGCTCTGCTGGCGCGGCGGGGCAGCAGGGGACGCGCCCGGGCCGGGGCCTCCCCCGGCGGGCCCACCGACGGGGCCGTCGCCCCGCGGCCCGCCATCGGGGCCGCCTCTGCCGGGGCCCGGATCCTCGCCGACGACAGCGTCGACGGTCAGCTCCTGGTGGGTGATGCGCCGGACGGCATCGGCCACGTTCTGCGCCGCGGTGCCGCGGTGGAAGGCGGCCACGAGCCCCTCGGTGCGGAAGCCCAGCACCAGGGTGCTGCCCTGCACGGCATGCACGTGGGCGTTCTGGGAGACGAGCGCCCAGGCGGGCCGACGGATCTGCTGCAGCTCATCGAGGATCGCGGACCAGTGCCCGCGCAGCTCCTCCGCAGCATCGGCACCCCCGGCAACCCCGGCAGCCCCGGTACCACCGACTCCGCTGGCCTGCGGGGCGGGCTCTGCGGACGGCGCCGGTGCTGCCTCGGGCCCCGGCCCCGCCTCTGGCGGGCCCTGCGGGGCGCGCTGCTGTTCCACCTGCTCTGCCGGGACCTGCTGCGGCGCCGCACCCGGGCGCTGCTGCGCGGGCGCCCCCTCAGCTGCCCCGCGCTGGGGCTGCCGGCCGCCACGAGCCTGGCGGGAAGCTTCAGCCTTCTGCTGCGCGATCCGCCGGGCTTCCTCCCGGGCTCCGCCTGCACCCGTCGGCGCCGGACCACCCGGCGCGGCGGACCGGCCGCGCTCCCCCGTCGGCCCCGATCCGCCCGGCGTCCCCGCGCCCGCCGGCACCCCTGCACCCGCTGGCGCTGCCCCCGCAGCGCGCTCGGCGCGCAGCACGAGGCGCGCGGCCAGCAGCTCGAGGTGCAGTCGCGGCGACGTCGCACCGGTCATCGTGGACAGCGCCTCATTGACGAGGTCACCACAGCGGGAAAGGTCCGCGGGTTGGAAGGCGGCGGCCTGCTCGCGCATGCGCTCGAGCTCATCGGCCGGAACCTGGGGCAGCAGATCCGCGCCCCGCTCCGGCACCGCAGCCAGCACGATGAGGTCCCGGATCCGCTCCAGCAGATCCTCCACGAAGCGCCGCGGCTCATGCCCGGTGGCAAGCACCTGCTCGACCGCGCCGTACAGCGCCGCCGCGTCGTGCTCGGCCACGGCCGTGATGGCGCGGTCCAGCAGGGCCGTGTCGGTGAAGCCCAGCAGCGCGATCGCGGTCGGGAAGTCGAGGCCGTCGTCCCCGGAGCCGGCCATGAGTTGGTCCAGCACCGACATGGAATCGCGGGCGCTGCCCCCGCCGGCGCGCACCACGAGCGGCATCACGCCCTCGCCCACGGAGACGTCCTCCGCGGCGCAGACCTCCTCGAGGTAGGGGCCGAGCACCTGCGGGGGAATGAGGCGGAAGGGGTAGTGGTGGGTGCGGGAGCGGATGGTGCCGATGACCTTGTCCGGCTCGGTCGTGGCGAACACGAACTTCACGTGCTCCGGCGGCTCCTCGACGAGCTTCAGCAGCGCGTTGAAGCCGGCGGAGGTCACCATGTGGGCCTCGTCGATGATGAACACCTTGTAGCGGTCCCGCACGGGAGCGAAGGAGGCGCGTTCACGCAGCTCACGGGCATCATCCACACCGCCGTGGCTGGCGGCGTCGATCTCCACCACATCGAGGGAGCCGGCACCGCCGCGCGCCAGGTCACGGCACGAGTCGCAGGTCCCGCACGGGGTGTCGGTGGGGCCCTCGGCGCAGTTCAGGCAGCGCGCGAGGATGCGGGCGGAGGTCGTCTTGCCACAGCCGCGCGGCCCGGAGAACAGGTAGGCGTGACCCACCCGGCCCGCGTTCAGCGCACGCCGCAGCGGCGTGGTGACGTGGTCCTGGCCGATCACCTCGGCGAAGGACTCCGGGCGGTAACGACGGTACAGAGCGGTGGCCACCCGTACAGGCTAGTTCAGGGCGCGCGCGGACTATCACAGCTCTCGTCGGCGCTCACATGATCGCCATGAGCGCCCCGGGATCATGGCGCCTTCGGCGCCCTGCGACAGCGGCGGGAGCCGTCCGACCTGACTTAGGTCATCGAGTTGGGGTTGGCGGAGCATCACGCGGTGAAGGTTCTGCTGGACCTGGCCCTGACGTGCGCGATCGGTGGCGACACCGCTCGGGATACTGATCTGCTGCGGTGCGAGCCGGGCCTGTTCGGTCCGGTGGCCTCAACCCCGACGATCTCCCGCACGCTCAGGACCCTGGCCGACGACGCCCCGGCGATGATCGCAGCGATCTCCACAGCTCGCCAGGCCGCGCGGGAGAGAGCCTGGGCTTTGGCTGGGGAGCATTCCCCAGCCGGAGGGGCCAGTGCGAAGACCCCGCTGGTCATCGATCTGGATGCCACCTTGATCAACGTCCACAGCCAGAAGGAGCAGGCCGCCCCGACGTTCACACGTGGTTTCGGCTACCACCCTTTGTGCGCGTTCCTCGACCATGGCAGCGGCGGGACCGGTGAACCGCTGGCGATCCAGCTGCGTCCGGGCAACGCGGGCTCGAACACCGCTGCTGATCACATCGCCCTCACCCGTGAGGCCCTCGCGCAGCTGCCCGCGGGACTGCTTTCCCGGGACGGGCGGGGCTCGAAGAAGATCCTGATCCACACCGATGGGGCTGGTGGCACGAAGGATTTCGTGGGCTGGCTTAACCGGCAGCGACTGGCCTACTCGGTCGGGTTCACCCTCCCAGCGAACACCCCTGACCTGCTGGAGCGCATCGATGAGGCGGGGGCGTGGACTGCCGCCTATGACACCGATAGCGACGGTATCCGTGAAGGAGCCTGGGTGGCGGAGCTGACCGGGCTGCTGGACCTGACAGGCTGGCCGGAGGGAATGCGGGTGATCGTGCGTAAGGAACGCCCGCACCCCGGAGCGCAGCTGCGGATCACCGATCATGAGGGCATGCGCAGCACCGCGTTCGCGACCAACACCGTCCGCGGACAGCTTCCCGTCCTGGAGCTGCGCCACCGTCGCCGGGCACGGTGTGAGGACCGGATCCGTCACGCCAAGGACATGGGCCTGCTGAAGCTACCGCTGCAGTCCTTCACCCAAAACCAGATCTGGTGCCAGATCATCCAGCTCGCCTGCGAGCTGGTCGCATGGATGCAGACCATCGCTTTCACCAGCGATGATGCCCGGAAATGGGAGCCCAAACGGCTACGCGCGAGGCTGTTCGAGATCCCCGCGACGCTCGTGCGGCGCTGCCGTCACAAGGTCCTTCACCTCGCCCGCCACGCCCCGGAAGCCGCCACCGTCCTGACCGGCATCAACCGACTACGCACCACCGTGGCCCAGACCTGACGCGCCCGCTCCACCGTCCCTACGACCAGCAGCACCCTCACCCCCGGCAGTGGAACCCGGGCCGCCCGCAACGGACACTGCGACACAACGTCACACCCACATACCAGAATCAGCCCCCGGGACACCGGCAACGACGCCACCCGAGCCAGCTCACGACCCCGATGAAACATCGAGGCTAGGTTTCTTGACCGACACTAACTCTTCATTGACACTACGAAGACGGAACCCGTGGTGCTGCAAGAGGCTGGATACTCGAAATCGTCTGTCTTTGGCGCCGGAATCTCACCTCCAGCTCCAACGAATTTATCACCCTCAGCAAGCGACGCTGGGCGCTCATCCTTGACACTAAAAGCTAGCAGTATTATCGCGCGGTCGTCAGAATCATCTCTATCAATTCCAAGACAGCCGTCCACGCTGACGATGACCCCTGACACCTCTGCACCATCACCGCCATCCCCGGCATCCGCGTACTTGATCCACTCTAAGTTGGAGGTATCGTCGGGAGTTCCCGGGTGGCCGCCTTGGTCAGCAGACACACAGCTCGATAAAGCGACGGCAGCAATTAGCAGTAATAATCCGAAGCGGTTCTTCGCGTTCAATATCGAGTCTTTCTGGACCTAAGACAGAATCTGAACTCCCGAGGGAACCCGATGGAGCTTGGAGTAAATGCTGAAGGTCGAGCTACCGCCCTTGTGGATACCGATTGGCCTTGATCCTGCAGCCCAAGGTCCACCGCTGTCACCCCCTTCCTGCTTCGCCGAGACCCTCACGAACACGGAATTGCAGGTCCCTCCGGGACATGCGCCGCTATAGGTTGGCTTGTATGCAATGGAAGTAACCCTCCCGCACTGATACCCCGTGGTCATACCACGGTGGCATACTACGGTTCCCGGTCCGACACTTGCAGGGGCTCCAACGCGAACGGGCGAGGTTGCCGAGGAGGCATAGCGGGTTCTCGTTAACGTATTAGAACTAGATACGCTATAGAATGCGATGTCGGCATTGGCGTTATGGATTTGCTTCCGCATGGTTGCTCGGGTTGAAACCCCCGAGTTCTTTGTTGAGCCGAACAGTCTGGTTACATCGTCGCAGTGGGCAGCGGAAATGAACCCTTTGTAAGATCCATATTTGGCGGGAAGCCCAGCGGTACATTTGCTCATCGCGGCTCCGCCTCTAATTGGTAGGGAATCTGCGGCCTCATCACCGTATGACACGATGGTTGTAGAATAGCCGCGCACCTTAAGTACGCCAGGATCCCGGGAGGCCCGGGCACCATCTGTTGTTGGTACTGCGTCGACCATCAAAGCGCCATCCGACTCGCGAACGTATACACCCTGAACACCGGGGATACTTTCTTTGACCTCAGCCACAGTTTCGTCGGACACTTCTAGCGGAATCCTCGACTCAATATCGACATCTTCTATTCGCATCTTTGTGTTGACAGAGATGGGCAGGACGGCAAAGGCGGATATGTGCTCTTCGTCGCTCGAATGCACGACTGCGGTCTGAGTTCGCCCGTGTGGCTCGAAATAAACTGACTCGTCCTCGTCAAATTCAAACCCAAGTTCATTCGCAACCGAAAGAATTACCTCCTGGTCGCTGATAATGTTCCTTGCATCTTGACGG
>NZ_PNHL01000001.1:315989-339001 GCF_002871795.1 Brachybacterium sp. UMB0905
TCTGGCTTGGAGGGCACGCTGTCGGGTGTCTCAGCAACGGCGCAACTAGGTGTAGTTGGTCATGACGTTGTCGACGCCCTTGTGGTTGCGCGCAGCCTCCGCGAACCAGGTCGTGATCGTGGTGGGGTGGGTGATCGCGGTGCCGACGACGACCGCATCCGCCCCGGCGTCGCGGGCCTCAGCAGCCTGCTGCGGGGTGTGCACGCGCCCCTCGGCGACCAGCAGCTGTCCCTCCCCGAGACTCCCGGCGAGCTCGCGCAGCAGCGCGAGGTCCGGCCCGTCGGTCTTCCGCCGGGCGTCGGTGTATCCGGCGAGGGTCGTGCCGATGAGCTCGATCCCGAGCTCGGCGGCGGCCTGCGCGGATTCGACGCTGTCGCAGTCGGCCATAAGCGGCCCGTCGAAGCGCTCCCGCAGGCCCGCCACGGTCTGGGTGAGAGTGCGCCCGTCGGGCCGCTCGCGCAGGGTCCCATCGATCGCCACGATGTCCGCCCCGGCCTCGGCGACGGCGAGCGCATGCTCGAGCGTGGGGGTGATGAACACACCCTGCTCGCCGTCCTTCCAGATCCCGATCACCGGAACGCTCACCGCGGCCTTGACCTGGCGGATGTCCTCCAGGCCCTGGGCGCGCACAGCGGAGGCCCCACCACGCTCGACGGCGGCGGCGATCTGCGCCATGGTCCGCGGATCGCGCATCGGCTCCCCGGGGTAGGCCTGGCAGGAGACGATCAGGGTGTTCGTCAGGTCGGCAGGGTTCACGCGCACAGCTTCCTCCAGGCGTGCTCGGCCGCCCCCAGCAGGGCGGCATGGACACCGGCCGCAGCCGGCAGGATCGGGGTGGCGGCCACGACATCCATGGCCTCATGGGCGATGCCGCGCTCGAGCTCGTGCTGCCAGGCCTCGCTCGCGCCGAGGACTCCGCCGGTGAGCGCCACCACGTCGGCATCCAGCAGGTTCAGCGCCCCACCGATCACGCGCCCGGTGGCCCAGCCCGCGAGGCGGTAGGCCTCCTGGGCGATCGCATCGCCCGCGCGGGCGGCCGCGGCGAGCGCCCGCCCATCGGCCGTGATCTCTCGGGCGGCCCCGAGGCGGGTGGCGAGGGCGAGGATCCCGGGACCGGAGGCGAGGCCCTCGAGGTGACCGGTCCGGCCGCAGGGGCAGGCCACCCCGTCGGCCTCGGGAACCGGCAGGTGACCGAGGTGCCCGGCGGCGCCGCGGGTGCCGACGTGCACCATGCCGCCGCTGACCATTCCGGCGCCGATCCCGGTGCCGACGGCGACCAGCAGCAGGCTTTCGTGCCCGCGACCCACGCCGTGGACGGCCTCGCCGAGAGCGTGGGCCTGCACATCGTTCAGCACCGCGACCGGCAGGTCCTGGCGCGCGGCGAGCTCAGCACCGAGCGCCGTTTTGGCCCAGCCGCGGATCGCATCGGTCGCGTGGGTGACCTCGCCGCTGCCGGGGGCGATGACCCCCGCGGAGGCGATGCCCAGGGCCATGGGGGCCGACGGGGCCGCGTTCCCCGGAGCGCGTGATGCCGCGGCGGCGCGGACGGTGCCGAGCGCCCCATCGGCCGCCGCGATCACCGCCGATGCGCCCTCCTGCGCGGGGGTCGCGACGGTGTGCTCGGCGAGCACTCGGGCGGCATCTGCCGTGCGCTCCACAAGCGCGGCGGTGGTCTTGGTGCCGCCGATATCCAGGGCCAGCAGCGTGCTCACGGGGACTCTCAGCGGGAGGCGGGCGTGAGGCCGGCGGCCTCGAGGATCCCCGCGACCATCGCCGTATCGGCCTCGTCGAGCGCTTCGAAGGGCTGGGGCACCTGGCGAGAGCCGATCACGCCCAACAGCTGCAGGGCCGTCTTGAAGGAGCCGACGCCCGCGCCCCAGCCGACCTGTCCGCGCACCCCGAAGGCGATGCCCATCAGCTCGGCCAGGCGGTCCTGCTCGGTGCGCACGGCCTCCCAGTCGCCGCGGCGGGCGGCCTGGTCCAGCCGCACGTAGCCCTCGGGGTCGACATTGCCCAGGCCCGGCACGCAGCCATCGGCGCCGGAGAGGTAGGCACCATCGACGACGACCTCGTGGCCGGTGAGGATGGACAGCGGCGAGCCGGCAGCGCGGTTGGCGAGGATGAGCCGACGAAAGGACACGTCATCGCCGGAGGAGTCCTTCACCCCGGCGATCGCGCCACTCTCCCCCAGGCGCACGAGCATCGCGGGGTCGAGCTTGGTGTGGACGCACACGGGGATGTCATAGGCGTAGACGGGGATGTCCGCGTGCTCGCCGAGGATCTGGAAATGGCGCTCTACCTCCGCCGGGGCGGTGATGGCGTAGAAGGGTGCGGTCGCGACGACGGCATCGGCCCCGAGCTCCTGCGCCTGGTCGATGCGCTCGATGACCTCGGCGGTCTGCGGCGCAACGACGCCGACGAGCACAGGGACGCGGCCCGCGACGATGCGCACGGTCTCGCGGACGATCTGCTCGCGCACGCGCATCGGGTGGAAGGCCGTCTCGCCGGTGGAGCCGAGGGCGAACACGCCGGCGATGCCGGCGGCGAGCATGCGCTCCAGGACGCGCTCGAGGCCCTCGACATCGAGGGTGCGGTCCTCATGCAGGGGTGTGATGACCGGCGGGATGACGCCGGTCAGACGGGGGGCGGGCTGCTCGCTGGTGCTCACGATGCTCCTTCGCAAGGTCCCGCGCGGAGGCGCCGCGGGAGTCGACTCGAGTGGACATCAGTCATCTGATGTCTGCTCGAGGTTACGGTGCGAGCGGCTCCGGCGCAAGGCCCTGCGCACTCTTCGTCTCGAGCACCTCGATCAGCGGTGCATAGTGCTCGTCGACCGCCGCGAGGTAGGCAGGCAGATCCCCCGCCTCGGCGGCGCGCAGCATCTCGCCATGCGCCTCGGCCGTACGCTGGATCCGCGCGGGGACCGGCACCTGCAGCAGCTGCACCAGGTCGGTGTGCAGATCCCAGAAGGCGCTCAGCAGATGCTCGCCGAGCCGGTTCCCGGTGGCGCGCTCCATGAGCGCGGCATGGAAGGCGCGGTCCTGCTGCGGGAAGGGCTCCCCGCGCTCGGCATGCTCGACCATCTCCGCCACGAGCCCATGCAGATCCTCGTGATGGGTGCCAGCCAGAGCCTCGACCACCTGGCGCCCGTAGCCGACGTCGAGCGCGCGGCGCACCTCGACGATGTCCTCCAGTGTGGTGAGCGCGCCGCGGGCATCGATCCGCGAGCGGAAGGTCACCGAGTCCACGAGCGGACGCAGGGACACTGCGCCAACGAAGGTGCCGTGGCCATGGCGGACATCCACGATGTCCAGCGCATCGAGCTTACGGATCGCTTCGCGCACGCTCGAGCGGCTGACGGCAAGCTCCTCGACGAGCTCGACCTCGGTGGGCAGCAGATCGCCCGGGCGCAGGCCGCGCTGGACGATGAGGTCGCGGATCATCTCCGCGGCAGTGTCGGAGGCGCTGGGGCGCCGTTGCCTGGACATGCCGGTCCTCCTGGAGGAATCGCGACCACCCGGGCCGAACACGCTCCGTCGGCCCCATTCCGGCAGTCACTGGTCTGACGTCTCCTCATCGTAGTGCGCTCCGGCGCGAGGCATCGGCGCTTCCCCGCCGGGTCGGCAATGCGCTACGCTCTCCCCAGAGTTCGGACATCTGATGTCCTAGCGTGGTGCCGACGTCTGCACCCGCACCCGTCGGCCAGCATCCCGCACCGGCACCCACCCGCCATCTCGAAGGAGACCGATGGACACCGTGGAACTGGGCCTCGTCAACTGGGGCGTCATCATCCTCTATTTGCTGGGGATGCTCGGCGTGGGGATCTACTTCACGCGCCGCGCCTCGACCAGCACCGATTCCTACTTCCGCGCAGAGGGTCGCATCCCCGCCTGGGCCGCGGGCTTCAGCATCTACGCCACAACCCTCTCGGCCATCACCTACATGTCCACGCCCGAGCAGGCATACCTCAACGACTGGGCGTATGCGGCCGGCAACCTCGCGATCTTCGCGATCGTGCCGCTGCTGATCCACTTCTACATCCCCTTCTTCCGCAAGCTCAACGTCACCACCGCGTACGACTACCTCGAGGAGCGGTTCAACCCGCTGATCCGCGTGCTCGGCTCGCTGATGTTCGTGCTGTTCCACATCGGCCGCATCGCCGTGGTGGTGTACCTGCCCACCCTCGCGATCACCTCCGTGACGGATATGAGCC
The DNA here is from genome assembly GCF_002871795.1 of Brachybacterium sp. UMB0905. Taxonomy (GTDB): domain Bacteria; phylum Actinomycetota; class Actinomycetes; order Actinomycetales; family Dermabacteraceae; genus Brachybacterium. The sequence continues at coordinate 320,203 of NZ_PNHL01000001.1, forward strand.
CGCTGCTGGTGGCCGGCCTGGTGGGCGCCCTCGCTGTGCTCTACACGTTCCTGGGCGGCATCGAGGGCGTCATCTGGTCCGATGTCATCCAGGGCATCATCCTGCTGGCGGGCGCGGTGGTGATCCTGGTGGCCGGATTCCTCGCGATCGACGGGGGCCTGGGCACCGTGATCAGCGACGGCATGGCCGACGGGAAGTTCATCACCGGCGCGAACTGGGACCTCACCAACACCGCCGCCGCGGCGATCCCGATCATCTTCATCGGCTCGGTGTTCAACAACCTGTACCAGTACACCGGCTCGCAGGACGTGGTGCAGCGCTACCAGACCACCGCCAGCCTCAAGGACACCGCGAAGTCGCTGATCACCAACGGCATCCTCGCGCTCATCACAATCCCGCTGTTCTACGGCATGGGCACCATGCTCTACAGCTACTACGCGCGCGGCACCTCGCTGCCCGAGGGCGTGAACACCTCCGCGATCGTGCCGTACTTCGTGGTGAGCGTGCTGCCAGCGGGCCTGGCGGGCCTGGTGATCGCCGCGATCCTCGCTGCTGCGCAGTCCACCCTGAGCTCCTCGATGAACTCGATCTCCGCGTGCCTCACGGTCGATGTGTGGAACCGCTTCGGGCAGAGCCGCGGGCTGAAGCCCGCCTCCGTGGGCGTGGCCCGCGGGATCATCATCGTGGCCGGTCTGCTGGGCGTGGGCGTTGCGCTCTACCTCGTCTCCACCAATCAGGCCGAGACCTGGAACCTGTTCCTCTCGATCATGGGCCTGTTCGGGGTGCCGCTCGCGGCGGTGTTCGCGCTGGGCATCTTCACGCGGCGCGCCAATGGCGCCGGTGTGCTGCTGGGTCTCGCGGCCGGGTCTGTGGCGGCGTGGATCGCGCAGTCGAATGGGGCGAACCCCTTCACCGTCTCGACGATCGGGTTCCTGGTCACGCTCGCGGCCGGTTACCTGCTGTCCCTGCTGTGGAGTGCGGTGCGCGGGAGCGATGATCACGACATCACGCCGCTGACGATCTTCGGCACCGACACCGCGTACACGCGCCGCGGGACTGCGGCCGAGGAGGCGGCTGCCGACCGCCGGTGACGTTTGTGATGCGCTGGTGACCGATGCGGCGGCCCGCATCGGTCACCAGCGCATCACATTCGACGTCGCTCCGACTTCCCCCAGCCCAGACGGCTGCGAAGTGGTGCTTATCCGCCGTGCATAAGCACCACTTCGCAGCCGTTTCGCATGGGGTGGACAGGGCGCGCGGGGAGAGCCGATACCGCCCGGATGGCCGAGACTCCCTCAGAGACACGACTGATACGAGGGATGAGCGGCATGGCAGAGAGTGCGTGGAAGGCAGAGGTGGAGGTATCGGATCGCCTCGACGCGGCAGACTGGTCGAATCGGGACGACGTGGCAGACGGGTCGAATCGGGACGACGGGACGAGCGCGGCGGGCGCTGGCCGCGCGAGGTACGTGAGCGACGCGATCGGGACCGCACCTGACGGGCCGGCGATGGGTCCGCCTGCCCGGTCCGGACGGGGTTCAGCTCTGCGTGCTGTGCTCGCCCGCGGAGCGATCGTCGTCGTCCGAACCCGCGCCTCTCGTCGTCTCCGCGAGCTTCTCCCGGCGCGTGCGCAGGGCGCGGTGGGTCGCCGTGAACACGACGATCACGACGATCACCGGCACCATCACGTCCACCAGCCAGCCGGGCACGGAGAAGGGGAGGCCGATGTGCGGCAGCAGGTCCAGCAGCCAGCGCACCGCCTCGCCGATCGGGCGGAGGATCGCGGCGATCAGCTCCTGGACCGGGCTCAGCAGGGCATCGAAGAACTCCCGCACCGGTCGCGTGACCTCCCCGATCCAGTCCCGGATCGGCTGGGTGGCCTGGACGATGGCGTCGACGACGGGCCGGATCCGCGCCTTAATCCATTCCTTGACGGGATCGAGCAGTCCACTGAACAGCGCACCAAGGCCCAGCAGCGGGATGAGGAACTTCGCCGCCTTCGCCAGCGCAGCGATCAGCGCATAGCGGGTGGGATGGGCCGTGCGCTTCTCGTCGCGCAGGGCCGACGGGGATCCCTCCGCCGGGACGAGCAGGGTGGTCCGGAACCCGTGCCGGACCTCGACCTCGCCGGCGCCGCCGAGCCCCGCGGTGCGGATCGTGATCACCTCGCAGTCCTTGACCTCACCGTCCTCGCGACGACGGCGCACGGTGCAGCGCAGCGTGGAGAACCCCTCGTCGAGGCCGAACTGCAGGTCGTCGTCGGCCGCGTCGTCATCTATCGCATCGCCGCTGGTCGCGTCGTCGTCGCTCGCCCCGCGCTGCTCCCGGGCCTTCCGTGCCTTCTCCTTGGCCTTGGGGTCGTGCTCGATCCCGTCGATGACTACGGTGAAGGAGGTGTCCAGCAGGCGATGGCGGGCGCGGACGAGATAGTCGTGCTCGCCGGCGCGGCCGCTGTACTCGACGTCGGCGGCGAAGCGGTTCGCCGTCTGCTCTCCGAAGGGGACCTCCTCCTGGGCGGCGTCGGTCCTCCCGTCGCGCCCGTCGGCCGCGCCGTCGAACCCGTCCGCCGTCCCGTCGGCCCCGTCGGCCCCGTCGGCGGCACCGTGCGTCCCTTCCGCCTCCTCGGTGATCCCGTCGGCGCCGTCCGCCGTACCGGCAGCACTCGTCAGCGCCTCATCCGGGGAGGCGGGATCGGTGTGGTCCACAGGTGTGCGAGACATGGCTCCACTGTCCCAGGCCCGCTCGCGACCGACATCCTCCGCACGTAGGTTCTCGCCTTCTCCAGGTCCTCCGATCGGCCGAGGGCCCCACGGCTCCCCCCGACCCGCCGACGGCGGCGCTCCCTCCGGTCGGCCAGGCGCTCACGGCGCCGCCGCCGCACCGTCCCGGGCACCACCGCTCGGCCCCTCACCCCCTTCAGCGCCTGGCAGCAGCACACAACCCCATAGCTGCACTAATGTGACCCCATAGCAATATTGTTGAACCTGGGAGCATGAGCGCGTAGCGTCCCGCTCGTGAAAGCATCAACCACCTCCTCCTCGGCCTCGACGCGGTCGCGCAACCCGCTGACCGCGATAGCCCGCATCCCCTTCGGCTGGCAGGTCCTGATCGGCCTCGTCCTCGGCATCGTCCTCGGTCTCGTCGCCGCCCAGATGGGCCCGGTCGCCGAGACCGAGGCGAACCCCGACGGCGCGAACTGGCTGACCACCACGCTGGACACCATCGGCACCATCTTCGTGACGCTGCTCAAGGCGCTCGTGCCGCCGCTGATCTTCCTCGCAATCGTCACCTCGATCGCGAACCTGCGCGGCGTGACCGGCGCGGCCCGCCTGGCCGCCCAGACGCTCCTGTGGTTCGGCATCACCTCGCTGATCGCCGTGCTGATCGGCATCGGCCTGGGGGTCCTCACCTCCCCCGGCACGAACTCCGGCGTGGACGCCTCCGCGGCGCAGGCCTCGAGCACACAGGGCGGCTGGATGGACTTCCTGCGCGGCCTCGTGCCCACGAACTTCCTGGGCATCACCGGCTCCGCGGGCGATGACGGCTCGGTGAGCCTCAGCTTCAACGCCCTGCAGATCCTCGTCATCTCCATCGCGGTGGGCATCGCCGCGCTCAAGGTCGGCGAGAAGGCCGAGCCATTCCTCAAGATCACCGCCTCCGGACTCGAGATCGTCCAGAAGCTGCTGTGGTGGGTGATCCGCCTGGCGCCGATCGGCACCGTCGGCCTGCTGGGCACGGCCGTGGCCAGCTATGGCTGGGATGCCATCGGGCAGCTGGGGGTGTTCACCCTGGATGTGTACGTCGGGATGCTCATCGTGCTGCTGGTGGTCTACCCGGTGCTGCTGAAGCTCAACGGCCTGTCCATCGGCTCCTTCTTCCGCGGTGTCTGGCCGGCGACGTCGCTGGGCTTCGTCTCCCGCAGCTCGCTGGGCACCATGCCGATGACGCAGACCGTCACCGAGCGCATGGGCGTGCCGCGCCACTACGCCTCCTTCGCGATCCCGCTGGGGGCGACGACGAAGATGGACGGCTGCGCCGCGATCTACCCCGCGCTGGCCGCGATCTTCGTGGCGAACTTCTACGGCGTGCCGCTGCAGATCACGCACTACCTGCTGATCGTGCTGGTCGCGGTGCTGGGCTCGGCGGCGACCGCGGGCATGACCGGCGCGACCGTCATGCTCACCCTGACGCTGTCCACCCTGGGGCTGCCGCTCGAGGGCGTGGGCCTGCTGCTGGCGGTCGACCCGATCCTGGACATGGGCCGCACCGCCCTGAACGTCACCGGCCAGTCCCTCGTGGGCGTCATCGTGGCCAAGCGCGAGAAGATCCTGGACCAGGCGGAGTACGACGCCGCCCGGCACCGCGCCTTCTCCACCGAGCCGGCCGAACCCGCCCCGGAGCCGAGCGCAACTGCCTGACCCCCGGCCCTTTCCCACAGACCGCTGCGAAATCGTGGGAATGAGGTAGTCATTTCCACGATTTCGCAGCGGGATCCGCGACGGGCGGGAGCGCAGAGCGGGCGGCGCGGGGCGGTGCGGCGGAGCGATGGGTCGTGTGCCGACGGGGTGGGGTGCGGCACCACCGGGGGCCTGCGCCTTCCGTGCACCGCGCGTCCCCGGCTACAGTGCCCTCGTCCCCGCGGCCCCGTCGGCCGCCCCGCAGTGCATCTACCTCGGGTCCACCCGGACCGTCCAAGGCGGCACCGACCGTCAGGAGCTTCGTGAGCGCGCAGCACAGCACCCCCGCCCCCAGCTCCTCCCGCACTGATTCCGGCGCCCCACGCACGGCCCCATCGGCCTCCGGCACTCCGCCGTCGGCCCCGCGCACTGCACCGTCGGCCCCGAACTCCCCGGACGCTCCGGACGCTCCGCATTCCCCGCGCTCCCCGATCACGCTGCGGCGCGCGGCCGGTGCCGCCTACTTCCCCATCGCGTTCATCGCTCGCTTCCCCTTCGCGATGATGGTTGTGGGCACCATGACCCTGGTCGTCGCGGCGCGCGGCTCGATCGCGCTGGGCGGCTGGAACGCGGCGGTGCTGGGGCTCGGCTCGGCGCTCGTCGGCCCGCTGCTGGGCTTCTTCGCCGACCGCTTCGGGCAGCGCCCAGTGCTGCTGCTCGCCGGGACGCTGAACTCCCTGGGTCTGCTGGCCCTCGCGGCGGTCGCCTACAGCTCACTGCCGGATACGGTGGTGCTCGCCGTCGGGTTCCTCATCGGCGCGACGTCCCCGCAGATCGGCCCGTTCTCCCGCACCCGCCTGGTGCATCTGATCCTCACGCGGCTGCCCGAGCCGCGGCGTGCGAGGACATTGAACGCAACGATGGGCTACGAGTCCGCGGCCGATGAGACCGCCTTCGTGTTCGGGCCCCTGGTGGTGGGTCTGCTCGCGACGACCATGACGCCGGTCGCCCCGATGATCGGCGCGGCGGTGCTGACGCTGATCTTCGTCACCGCCTTCGCTCTGCATCCCACCGCCCGCGCCACCCCCGCAAGCACCGACTCCCCCACCCGCCAGGCTCCCGCGCATGAGCTGCGCTCCCTGCGGATCCTCATCGTCGTCGCCGGGGCGCTCGGTGTAGGGCTGTTCTTCGGCACCGTCCTCACCTCCCTCACCGCCGTGCTCGCCCAGTCCGGCCGCGCGGATTCCGCGGGGCTGATCTACGGGGTGATGGGCATCGGCTCCACGATCCTCGCGCTGTCGATCGGCCTGTTCCCGGAGGGTTTCAGCCTGCGTTCCCGCTGGGTGGTGTTCTCCGCGCTCATGCTCGCCTCGATGCTCGGCTTCGCCCGGGCCGACGGGGTGGGCGGCCTGGTCGCGGCGATGGCAGTGGCGGGCCTCGGCATCGGCCCGACGATCGTGACGCTCTACAGCCTCGCGGCCGAACGCGCACCGCAGGGCCGCTCCGCGACCGTGATGACGATGCTGGGCTCGGCCACGATCGTCGGCCAGTCAGCGGCCTCCGCGCTGACCGGAGCGGTCGCCGAGAGCGCGGGCACGCAGGTGGCGGTGTGGCTCCCGGTGGCGGCGAGCGCGATCGTGGTGCTGTGCGCGGTCCTCAACGCCCTGGGCACCACCCGGCTGATCGAGCAGGCCGCCCGGCGCGAACACGCGGCGGCGCAGCAGGCGCAGGCCCTCGCGCAGAAGCCCGCCGACCGGCTCTGACCACCCGCCTCAGCGCCACAGCACGTGCGCGAGCGCCTCGCGCAGGCGCGGATGCGCCACCTCCATCCCGCTCGCGCGCAGGCGCGCCCCGGAGACCTTCTGGTCGGTGCGGATCAGCTCGTCGGCCCCCTCGCCGAGCGCCAGGCGCGGCCCGATCGGCGGCACCGGCACCAGGGCTGGACGGTGCAGCGCCCGGCCCAGCTCCCGGGCGAAGGTCGCGGCGTCCACCGGGTCCGGGGCGACCGTGTTCACGGGGCCCTCGAGCGCGGGCTCCAGAACAGCGTGCGTATAGGCGCGCACCATGTCGTCCAGCGTGATCCAGGACAGCATCGCCTCCGGCGCGGTGAGGCGCCCGCCCATGCCCAGCCAGAACAGCGGCAGCTGAGGCAGGAGGGAGCCGCCGCCGTCGGAGAGCACCAGCGGTGTGCGCAGCAGGGCGAGGCGCACATCCTTCCGAACGCCGCCGGCCGCGGCCTCCCAGTCGCGCACCACGTCGGCGAGGAACCCGTCCCCGGGGGCCGACGCCTCGGTGAGCAGCTCTCCGGGCCGGCGCGGCCCATATATCCCCACGGCGCTCGCCTGGATGAGGGCCGACGGGCCCTCGCGCATCCCCGCGAGGGTGCGGGCCAGCAGCTCGGTGCCCTGGATCCGGGAGTCGCGGATCTCGCGCTGCGCCGACGCGGTCCAGCGGGTGGCGATCGACCGGCCGGCGAGGTTCACCACCGCATCCACGCCCTCGAGGTCCGCGACATCCAGGCGGCCGGACTGCGGGTCCCAGGCGATCTCCCCCTCCCTGGCGCTCTGGCCCCGGCGCATGCGCAGCACCCGGTGCCCGCCGGTCTCCAGCAGCGCCGCGAGCTGCGTACCGATGAGTCCCGAGGAGCCGGTGATCGCCACGGTGCGGCGCGGGACGTGAGCGAAGCGAGCGTGGAAGGCGAGGTCCTCGCGCAGCTGGCGGGTGCGGAAGGCGAGGAGGCGGCGCACCCGCTGCGTGACCAGCGGCTCGAGAGCCCGCAGGGCGCGGGGCAGCTCGATCTCGATCGCATCGTGCACGATGCTGGCCGCAGGCCCGTCGGCGCTGACCTGGTGCTCGTGGCGCCAGGTGCGCCAGGGGCCGCTGGCCTGCTGGTCCACGAAACGGCCTGCGGCGGGATCACCCTGGGCGTGATGCAGCACCCAGGCCGGGCGCAGCAGGTCTGGCAGCAGTGCGGGACCCAGGTGGGCGCCCACCACGCGCCCGGCGCGCATGCCGCCCTCGGCCGGGTCATCCAGGGTGGCGAGTCCGGGCGGGGTCAGGCGCACCACGGCGCCGGGGCGGTCGAGCCACTCCAGCACCTCGCGGGCGGGACGGGCGATGCGGGCGGTGGAGCGGATCTGCACAGGACCTCCCTGGGGTGACGGGACCACCACGCTACGCGGCCGCGCTCTGCGGCGTGCGACGGGCGGCGCCTCACCGCCCTGCCTGCACGCCCCGCCGGGGATCCGGCCGAGCATGCGACGACCCCTCGTGCACCTGCCAGAGCCCACCTGCCCTTGCTGCCGTCAGGCCCTGGGGGAGTTCGGAAGGATGACACCGCACGAGGGGTCGCGTGCCACTGTACCGAACCAGCCCGGTCCGCGGCACGTCGGCCAGCTGTGATGTGCGCGGAACGGCCCCTGATGTGAGCGGGGCGGCCTCCGATGTGCGCGGGACGGCGCGAGAGCCAGTGCCGTCCGGTCGGCCCGACACGACGGCCAGTGACCGATTGGTATCAGTCGCGTAACAGCCCGTAGGAACTCCCCACCGGGACCTTTGTCGCGCTACTGTGCGGTCAGGCCCACCTGGTGATCACGCTCACAGAGGCGCGCGATCCCCCGTCGGCCTCCCGTCCCCACTCCCCTTGGAGCGTCCATGTTCGACACCCTGATCACCGGGGCCAACAACCTGGTGTGGTCACTGCCGCTGGTGGGTCTGCTGCTTCTCGCCGGCCTGTACTTCTCGCTGCGCACCCTGTTCGTGCAGGTGCGCGGCCTCCCCGACATGCTCACGCAGCTCAGCCGCGGCGAGTCCTCGCCCGACGGCACAAGCTCCTTCCAGTCGCTCATGATCTCCCTGGCCGGCCGCGTCGGCATGGGCAACATCGGCGGCGTGGCCACCGCGATCGCGCTCGGCGGTCCCGGGGCCGTGTTCTGGATGTGGTTGATCGCCTTCCTGGGCGCCTCCACCTCCTTCATCGAGTGCACCCTGGGCCAGATCTACAAGGAGAAGGACCAGGACACCGGCGAGTACCGCGGCGGCCCCGCGTACTACATCGAGAAGGCCTTCAAGCACACCTCGGCCCGTGGATTCTTCCTCGCCTACGCGATCGTGTTCGCGGTGGTCACCATCGTCGCGATGTGCTTCTTCCTGCCGGGCGTGCAGGCCAACGGTATGGCGTCGGCTGCGTACGAGGCCTGGGGCCTGCCCCACTGGATCAGCGCCGTGGCCGTGCTCATCCTGCTGTCCTTCATCATCGTCGGCGGCATCAAGCGCATCGCCCAGTTCGCGGTGATGGTGGTGCCGGTGATGGCGGCGCTGTACATCCTGCTGGCGACCATCGTGTTCTTCGTGAACTTCGACCAGATCCCGCACGTTTTCGGTCTGATCTTCTCCAGCGCCTTCGGGGCGAACGCCGTGTTCGGCGCGATCGTGGGCAAGGCCGTGGAGATGGGCGTCAAGCGCGGGCTGTACTCCAATGAGGCCGGCCAGGGCACCGGTCCGCATGCGGCCGCTGCGGCGGAGGTCTCGCACCCGGCCAAGCAGGGCTACGCCCAGTCCTTCGCGGTGTACGTGGACACCCTGTTCGTCTGCACCGCGACCGCCTTCCTGATCATCTCCACCGACATGTACCAGGTGTTCAAGGTCAACGCCGCCGGCGAGGAGGAGTCGATCTACCCGGGGTCGATCCCCGAGGGCACCGACTACGGTCCCGAGTTCGCGCAGAACGGCTTCGAGTCCGTGTTCGCGGGCCTGGGCCCCACCTTCGTGGCGGTGGCGCTGTTCTTCTTCGCCTTCACCACCGTGGTGGCCTACTACTACATGGCCGAGGTGAACCTCACCTACCTCAACCGCTGGATCCCCAACAAGATGCTGCGCCAGGTGCTGGTGCGCATCCTGCAGGCTCTGATCCTTGTGGCCGTGGTGTTCGGCGCGACCACCCAGACCGGTACCGCATGGACCCTGGGCGATATCGGCGTGGGGGCCATGGCCTGGCTGAACGTGGTGGCGATCCTCATCCTGCAGGGCCCGGCCCTGAAGGCCCTGAAGGACTACCACGCGCAGAAGAAGGCCGGGAAGGACCCGCAGTTCGACCCGCGTCCGCTGGGCATCAAGAACGCCGAGTTCTGGGAGCTGCGGGCCGATGGCCTGGTGCGCCAGGGCGAGACCGGGGAGGAGCTGGCCCAGAGGGCCGAGGGGCACTGACTCCGACTCCTACCCCAGCACAGAACGCAGCAGCCCGTCCCGCGGACCGCGGGGCGGGCTGCTGCGTTGTCACGCGGGACTGGCAGGGGGCGAGCCGACGGCCCTGGTCAGCCGGTGGCGGCCAGCTGCGGGGGTGCCGGGTCAGTCGGCGGGGTCGGCTTCGGCGACGTCGGCTTCAGCGGTGTCGGTGCCGTACTCGGCAATGTCGTCCTCGACGGGTGCGTACAGCGGGGGCAGCTCCCCGCCTTCCTCGCGGGCGCAGCGCAGGGCCAGCTCCCGCTGGGCCATGCGGCGCAGCGTGGACAGCACCGGGTCGACCATCACTGCGCCGACGACCACCCGGTGGATGGCGTCGGCGGAATCCTCGGGCAGGTCCGTGAGGTCCGCCTGGGCGGCCTTGGACATCGCCTCGGCATAGACATCCATGCGCGCGTCATCCAGCGGGATCTTCGCCTGCTCGCAGGCCTGCCACTGCCAGGCGAGCTTGTCGATCAGCGGATCGTCCTCCAGGACGCTCCACCCGTGCGCGAGCGCCCAATCGCGGGCACGCGCGGCATCCACCTCCGGGACCGGGGAGGCGCTCTGCAGAGCCTCCTGAGCGGTGCACAGCACCGTCATGTGGTGCTCCTGCTGCCCCTCGTCGAGGGCCTGGACCACCTTGCGCACCGCAGCGATGCCCAGTCCACCCACGATGGTCAAGGCACGGATCAGGCGGATGCGCTCGACATGGGAGTCGTCGTATTCGCTGGAGGTCCGGGTGGTCGGGCGTCCAGGCGAGAGCAGCTCCTCGCGCAGATAGAACTTGATGGTGCCGACGGGAACGCCGGTACGTTCGGCGACCTCGGATATGCGCACCTGTGGGCTCCTTTCGGGCCAGCGGCCCCGGTGTCAGTTCACCGCAGCTGCTCCACACACCGTGGTGCAGCTGCGAGGCGGTCGGATGCGGGATGTTCACATCACAACACCATCACGGTGCGGAATGCTCACATTCCGCACCGCCCTCGCGGAGAGAATTCAGCTCAGGCTCACGGAGAGCCTGGGCATACGGTACACAGAAAACGCGCGGCGAGACACCACGCCGCAGTGCCTGCCCGACGACACCGGCTATGACCTGCAGGTTCCCTCGGCGAGTTACCGACTGGGCGAGATGCGGCCGGATCCATCCGGCGCCGAACACGAGATCTCAGCAACACATAGCGCTCTGCCCATGCGGGACTTCTGGACACCCGATCACCGGATCGTGACGCTTTCCGAAGAAAAACTATCTGATTACGCCATCGGCGTCAGCATTCGGTTCTGCCGCGCGTTCCGATGCGTGCCCACCGGGCTCTGCGGCCTCCGGACCCGGCTCGCCGTCATCCGCCATGCCGCCGGAGAACTGCGACCAGTACAGGCGGTGGTAGGCGCCTTCGGCCGCGAGCAGCTGATCGTGGGTGCCCTGTTCGACGATGTCGCCGTGCTCCATCACGAGGATCACGTCCGCATCGCGGATGGTGGAGAGGCGATGGGCGATCACGAAGCTCGTGCGGTCCGTGCGCAGCGCCGCCATGGCCTGCTGGACCAGCACCTCGGTGCGGGTGTCCACGGAGCTGGTCGCCTCATCGAGGATCAGCAGCGCGGGGTCGGCGAGGAAGGCCCGGGCGATCGTGATGAGCTGCCGCTCACCGGCGGAGACGTTCCCGCCGTCGTCCTCGATCACGGTGTCGTAGCCCTCGGGGAGGGTGTGCACGAAGCGGTCCACGTAGGTGGCGCGGGCGGCGGCGAGCACCTCCTCGTCGGTGGCGTCCAGGCGGCCGTAGCGGATGTTCTCGCGGATCGTGCCGCCGAACAGCACGGCGTCCTGCAGCACCATGCCCACCTGGGAGCGCAGGGCGCCGCGGGCGAGATCGCGGATGTCCACCCCGTCGAGGGCGATGCGGCCGGAGTCCACCTCGTAGAAGCGCATGATGAGGTTCACCAGGGTGGTCTTCCCGGCGCCGGTGGGGCCGACGATCGCGATGGTCTGGCCCGGTTCGGCCACCAGGTTCAGGTCGGTGATCAGCGGCTTCTCGGGCGTGTACGAGAAGGCGACGTGCTCGAACTCGACGCGGCCGGCGGCGGGAGCAGCGGACGGCGCTCTCCCGTCGGCCCCGGTGGCCCCGTCGGCCCCGTCGGCCCCGTCGGCCCCGTCGGCCTCGGCAGCGTCCACGGCGCCGGCGGCGTCGGGCTCCTGTTCCTCCGCGTCCAGCAGCTCGAAGATGCGCTCGGCGCTCGCCACGCCGGAGATCAGCATGTTCGCCATCCCCGCCACCTGGCCCAGCGGCTGGTTGAACTCGCGCGAGTACTGGATGAAGGCGGTGACAGCGCCGAGGGTCATCTGACCGCTCGCCACCCGCAGCCCGCCGACCACAGCGATCCCCACGTAGCCGAGCCAGTTCACCCACTGCATGATCGGCATGATCATCCCGGAGAAGAATTGGGCGGCGAAGGACGCCTCGAACAGCTTGCCGTTGCGCTCGTCGAACCGCTCGGCCATGTCCTCCTGGCGGCCGAACACGGTGACTAGCTCGTGGCCGGTGAAGGACTCCTCGATGTGCCCGTTCAGCCGGCCCGTCTCCCGCCACTGGGCGGTGAACAGGGTCTGGGAGCGGCGGCCGATCACGCCGACTACCACCCCGGCCACCGGCACGGAGATCAGAGCGATCAGCGCCAGCTGCCAGGAGAGGTAGAACATCATGAACACGATCCCGATCAGCGTCAGGACCGAGTAGACGAGCGTGGCGAAGGCCTGCTGCATGGCCTGCTGGACGTTGTCGACGTCGTTCGTGGTGCGCGAGAGGAGGTCGCCGCGCTGCGTGCGGTCGAAGTACGACAGCGGCAGGCGGTGCATCTTCGCCTCGATGTCCTGGCGCAGGCGGAACACCACGCGCATCACCACGTCGTTGAGCACGCGGCCCTGCAGCCACATGAACGTCTGCGCCACCACGTACATCACCAGCACGATGACGATCAGCCGACCGAGCTGCCCGAAGTCGATGCCCTCGCCGGGGACGAAGTCCATGCCGGAGAGCATGTCCGCGGCCTGATCCTGACCGGCCGCGCGCATCCCCTCGATGACCTGCGCGGGTGTGGCCCCAGCGGGCATCTGCGCGGAGAGGATCCCGCCGAAGATGACGTCCATCGCCTGGCCCAGCACATGCGGCGCCCACACGTTCAGCACCACGGCGATGACCACCATGACCAGCACGGCGGCAAGGCCCACCTTCTGGGTGGAGAACAGCCCCAGCAGCCGTTTCGCGGAGGGCCAGAAGTGCTTGGCCCGACGGTTCGGCGGGGGCTGCGAGTTCGAGGTCGCGTCCATCTCCTCGAGGTCGTCGGCGGCCGGGGCGGCGGCGGTGTCCTGCGTCGCGGTGGTGCTGTGCTCGCTCATGCCAGCTCCTCCTTGGTGACCTGCGAATCCACGATCTCGCGGTAGGTCTCGCTGCTGGCCAGCAGCTCCTCGTGGGTGCCGCGGCCCACCACGCGCCCGTGCTCGAGCACGATGATCTGATCGGCCCCGGTGATGGTCGAGATGCGCTGGGCCACGATCACCTTCGTCACCCCGGCCGTGGTCTGCTCGAGGGCCGCGCGGAGGTTCGCATCGGTCGTGACGTCCAGGGCGCTGAAGGAGTCATCGAACAGCAGGATCCGCGGCTGCGCCACCAGGGCGCGGGCGATCGAGAGGCGCTGGCGCTGCCCGCCGGAGACGTCGGTGCCGCCCTGGCTGATGCGGGAATCCAGGCCGTGGGCCACCTCGTCCCCCACCCCCGTGGTGCGTTCGCGCACGAACCCGTCGGCCTGCGCGGTGGTGAGGGCCTGCCAGATCTGCTCGTCACTCACCTTCGGGGCGCCGAAGCGCATATTGGAGCCGACGGTGCCGGAGAACAGGTACGGCTTCTGCGGCACGTAGCCGATCGCGGCGGTCAGCTCACGGCGGGCGAGATCCGTGACCGGCACACCGTCGACGAGGACCTCGCCGCTGGTCGCGTCATACAGGCGCGGCAGCAGGTTCAGCAGGGTGGTCTTCCCGGCGCCGGTGGAGCCGACGATCGCCGTGGTGGTCCCGGGCAGGGCGGTGAAGCTCACGCCGTCCAGCACCGGCTCCTCCGCGCCCGGGTAGGAGAAGGTCACGTCCCGCAGCTCTAGGCGGCCCTCGCGGCGCTCGGGGGTGCGGGGTTGCTCGGGCTCGTGCAGGGTGGGATCCGTGGTGAGCACTTCCATGATGCGGCGGGCGGTGATCAGGGCGCGCGGCAGCATCATGAACATGAACGAGCCCATCATCACGGCGCCGAGGATCTGCAGCAGGTACTGCATGAACGCGGTCAGGGAGCCGACCTCCACGAGCTCGGCGTCCACCCGGTGACCGCCGAACCACAGCACTGCGGCGGTGGCCAGGTGCAGGATCATCGTGATGATCGGGCCCATGAGCACGAAGATGCGGCCGATCGCGACCGACGTGTCGGTGAGGACCTGGTTGGCGTCCTCGAAACGGGCGCGCTCATAGTCCTCGCGGACGAAGGCCCGCACCACGCGGATGCCCATGATCTGCTCGCGCATCACCCCGTTGATGGCGTCGATGTTCTTCTGCATGCGCTGGAACAGCGGCAGCAGCTGGCGGATCAGGATCCCGACGATCACCAGCAGCACCGGCACGCTCACCCACACCAGCCAGCTGAGCCCCGGATCCTCCTGCAGCGCCATGATCACGCCGCCGATCGACATGATCGGCACCATCACCACGAAGTTCAGCGTCATCAGCACGAACATCTGGATCTGCTGCACATCGTTGGTGCCGCGCGTGATCAGAGTGGGGGCGCCGAAGCGGCCCAGCTCCTCGGTGGAGAACGCGTCCACGCGCCGGTAGACGCTGCGGCGGATGTCCCGGCCCAGGCCCATGGCGGCGCGTGCCCCGAACCACACCGCGGTGATCGCGGTGACGACCTGCACCATCGCCACAGCCAGCATGATCCCGCCCACGCGCCAGATATGAGCGGTATCGCCCTTGGCCACGCCGTTATCGATGATGTCCGCATTGAGGCTGGGCAGGTACAGCATCGCGAGCGTGGTGATCAGCTGCAGCACCAGCACGGCAGCCAGGTGCGGCAGGTAGGGCCGCGAATGACGGCGGACCAGGGTCCAGAGCATGAGGGCTCCTCGGGCGAGGGCGGGCGGGGTGAGCGGTCGGGCGGCGAAACAGCGCCGGGGCGGGGTGTGAAGCAGCATGGGAGGCGGGGCCGATGGCGGCCGGGCCTGACGCTCCAGGGTAGTCGACGGGGTCGCGGCGTACGGGGCGGGCTCGAGCTGCGCCATGTCCTCACCTCACGGTGTCCTTACCTCACGGTTGCGCAGCGCCCACGACCGATGCGGCCCCCGGCATCGGTCATTGGCGCCGCACAACCGCGCGCTCAGCGGGGAGGTGAGCCACGGCACACCCTCGTCGGCTCTGTGCGACACCATGAGGTAACGGGGAGGTCACGATCCCCTGCATTTGGCGGTATCGGATTGTCGGACACCGTAGGTTCGGGCAACGCACATGGCCGTGCCCGGGACCGTCAGCACTGGTGCTCCCCCACGGCCCCGACCTACCGGAGTGATCCGACTGGACATCGACAGCCTGATCTCCTCCGTCTCCGGGATCCTGTGGTCCCTCCCTCTGATCGGCGTGATCCTCCTCGCCGGCGTGATCTTCACCGTCCGCACCGGCGCGGTGCAGGTGCGCGGCATCCCCGACATGATCCGGCAGCTGTTCGGAGGAGAGAAATCCTCCGACGGCACCAGCTCCTTCCAATCCCTCATGATGTCGCTGGCCAACCGTGTGGGCACCGGCAACATCGCCGGCGTGGCCACGGCCATCGCCGCCGGTGGCCCGGGTGCGGTGTTCTGGATGTGGTTCGCAGCCCTGCTGGGCGCGGCGACGAGCTTCATCGAGTCCACCCTGGGCCAGATCTACAAGGAGCGCGACCCGGACACCGGCGAATACCGCGGTGGCCCCGCCTACTACTTCACCAAGGGCTTCGCTCACCGCTCCGCCGGCTTCGCCACCGTGTACGGCGTGCTGTTCGCGGCCGTGACGATCGTGGCGATGAGCTTCACCGGCCCCGGCGTGCAGTCCAACGCCATGAGCACCGCGATCAACAACGCCTTCGGGGTGCCGCTGTGGATCGTCGCGATCTTCCTCATGGCGCTGCTGGCGCTGATCATCATCGGCGGCGTGAAGCGCATCGCGGCCTTCGCCTCCTTCGTGGTTCCGCCGATGGCCGTGCTGTACATGCTCCTGGCGCTCGTGGTGCTGGTGCTGAACTTCGACATGGTGCCCACCGTGTTCGGGGAGATCTTCGGCAGCGCCTTCGGCTTCCACGCCGTGTACGGCGCGATCTGGGGGCTTGCGATCAAGTGGGGCGTGCAGCGCGGGCTGTACTCCAATGAGGCCGGGCAGGGCTCGGGCCCGCACCACGCGGCTGTGGCCGAGGTGTCCCACCCCGCCAAGCAGGGCTTCGTGCAGGCCTTCGCGGTGTACATCGACACGCTGCTGGTGTGCTCCGCGACGGCGTTCATCATCCTGTCCACGGACATGTTCGCCGTGTTCGAGGGTGAGACGCACGGCAATCCCACGATCTACGTGGGCGAGATCGGCGCTGAGATCGAGCCCGGCCCCGGCTACGTCCAGGGCGGCTTCGACACCGTCATGCCGGGGCTCGGCTCCGCCTTCGTGGCGATCGCGCTGTTCTTCTTCGCCTTCACCACCCTGGTCGCGTTCTACTACATGGCCGAGGTCAACATGTCCTTCCTGACCCGGAACATGACGAGCCGCACCGCGCGCCGCGTGCTGATCCGGGTGCTGCAGCTGATCACCGTCATCTCCGTGGGCTACGGCGCGGTCAACTCCGGTGGCTCCGCCTGGGGGCTCGCGGACATCGGCGTGGGCGCCATGGCCTGGCTGAACGTGCTGGGGATCCTGCTGCTGCACGGCCCGGCCGTGAAGGCGCTGAAGGACTACTACGCGCAGAAGAAGCAGGGCGTGGAGCCGCAGTTCGATCCGCGGCCGCTGGCGATTCCCGGCGCCGACTTCTGGGAGACCCGCGCCGATCAGCGGGTGGCCGTCGAAGCCGCCGGTGGCGTGGAGGCCCGGCCCGAGTGGGGCTCCGACATCTCCGAGGACCAGCTGAACACCATGATCGACGAGGTCGAGGGCGACGGGCAGCTGTCCGAAGAGAGCCGCCGCGCCGCCCGCGAGGCTGGGGAGGACGGGTCCGGCGGGTCCGGCGGGTCCGGCACGCCGCGCAGCTGAGGCCCGGAGGGGCGCGCTGGGGCCCGGCGGGGAGGGCTGAGGCCCGGCGGAGCGTGCCGGGGGCCGGCGGAGCGTGCCGGGGGCCGGCGGGGCGAGCCGGGGCGCGGTGCGGGCAGCGGAGCGAGGAGCCCCCTGCGCCGGGGCACCGCTTCGCCCCTTACTTCTCGCCGGTGAGCTCCTCGAGCAGCTGTGCCACGCGGGCGTCGATGTCGTCGCGGACCAGGCGCATGCGTTCCTCCCCCTCAATGCCGCGCTCGGAGGGCTCGTCGGTATGCCAGGTGGTGATGGTGCCGCGCATACCGGGCACGGGGTCCACCTGCGCCTCGCCGCCGAGCACCACCACGCGGTCCACGCGAGCCAACAGCTCAGGGTCGATCGGCGTGGGGACTCCGGCCGACATGTCGGCCCCCACCTCGGTGATGACCTGGGCGGACAGGGCGTTGATGGCGCTCGCGGGCTGGGTGCCGGCGGAGTGGACCGCGATGGCTTCGCCCGCACGGTGACGCATGAGCGCCTCGGCCATCTGGGACTTCCCGCCGTTCTTCACGCAGACGAAGAGGACGGACGGGGTACGGGAGGTGCCGGGGACGTCAGAGGGTTCGGCCGCATCGCGGCAGTCGGCGGTGTCAGGGGCATCGGCCGCATCGCGGCGGTCGGCAGTCTCGGCGGCATTCGACGTCGCAGCAGGGGAGCTCATGCGCCCATCATCCCCGCCCCCTCTCGATGCGGCTACGTTCTGGTGCTTATCCATGCCCCATTCCCACAAAAACGCAGCCGTCTGCGGTGAAAGGGTGGCGCACACCCCGCCGTCACCGCTGCGGCAGGGTGGGGTCGCCGGGGAAGAGCTTCGGGCCGATCCACAGCGTGAAGTACACGAGCCCCACCAGCACCGGCACCTCGATCAGCGGCCCCACCACCCCGGCGAGCGCCTGCCCGGAGGCGACGCCGAAGGTGCCGATCGCCACCGCGATCGCGAGCTCGAAGTTGTTGCCCGCGGCGGTGAACGCCACCGTGGTCGAGCGCGCGTAGTCCAGGCCGATCCCCCGGCTGACCAGCAGCGCCACGAGGTACATGAGCACGAAGTAGGCCAGCAGGGGCACGGCGATGCGGGCCACATCCCCGGGCGAGGTGAGGATCGCATCGCCCTGCAGCGCGAACAGCAGCACGATCGTGAACAGCAGCCCATACAGGGCGAAGGGACCGATGCGTGGCAGGAACCGCTCCTCGTACCAGGTGCGGCCCTTGGTCCGCTCGCCGATGAGCCGCGTGAGGAAGCCGGCCACCAGCGGGATGCCGAGGAACACGAGCACGCTGAGTACGATCGCGCCCACGGAGAACTCGACGCTGGTGGTGGGCAGCCCCAGCCAGCCGGGCAGGACCTGCAGGTAGAACCAGCCGAGCGCCCCGAAGGCGAGGACCTGGAACACGGAGTTGATGGCCACCAGCACGGCCGCGGCCTCCCGGTCGCCGCAGGCCAGGTCATTCCAGATCAGGACCATCGCGATGCAGCGGGCGAGCCCCACGATCACCAGGCCCGTGCGGTATTCCGGCAGGTCCGCGAGGAAGATCCAGGCCAGGGCGAACATGAGAGCGGGGCCGACGATCCAGTTCAGCACCAGCGAGGTGATCATCAGGCGCTTATCGGCGCCGATGCGCTGCGTCTCGTCGTACCGGACCTTCGCGAGCACCGGGTACATCATCACCAGCAGCCCGATGGCGATCGGCACGGACACCCCGGCGATGCTCACCGCATCCAGCGCCTCATTGAGGCCGGGGATCAGGCGGCCCAGCAGCAGGCCGAGCACCATCGCGGCGAGGATCCACACCGGCAGCCAGCGGTCCAGGAAGGACATCTGGCCAGCAACATCGCGCGCGGGAGCGGCGGGCGGGG
>NZ_PNHL01000001.1:339230-343263 GCF_002871795.1 Brachybacterium sp. UMB0905
CCCCCCGCGCCCCCTGCCCCCTCAGCCGCCTCGGACTGCGCCGCGTCGTCGCTGCCCGAGCCCTGCTGCACCCTGGGCCAGGGTCCGCTCGGCGCTGCCGACGCGGCCGTGCTCGCCGAAGGGTTCAAGGCCCTCGCGGACCCGATGCGCCTGCGGCTGCTCTCCCACATCGCGGCGGAGGGCTGCGGGGACGTGTGCGCCTGCGACCTCACCGCGGCGCTCGGCATCACCCAGCCCACGGTCTCCCACCACCTGCGCAAGCTCGTGGACGCGGGCCTGCTGGTGCGGGAGCAGAAGGGCCGATGGGCGCATTACACGGTGGTGCCGGAGGTCTTCGCACGTCTGCGCACCGTGATCGACCTGGGCTGACCCAGCCCGTCGGCCCCGCCAGCTGTCCTACCTGCCCCGTCGGCCCCTCAGACCCCCACCCCGGGCGACACGAAGAGCAGCTGGAGGTGGGTGAGCAGCGGCCGGGCAGCGGGTTCCGCGGCCTGCACCACGGCACGCGTGGGGCGCAGCAAACCCAGGACCATGAGAAGCACGAGCCCGAGGACCACCCCGGGGATGGGCGGCCCGGTCAGCGCCGCAATGCCCAGACCGATCAGCTGGGCGAGCAGCAGCACGACCAAGCCCAGCAGCATCGGGGGCGGGAGAGCGACACGATGCACCTGGTCAGGGTGGCCCTGGGTCGGTCTCAGCCCGCCGGGGTGGTCACCCGTTCGTGCGTCCAGCTCTCGCTGCGCCGTTTGTAGGCGATGCGCGTGTGCTGGCGGTCCTCCCGTGCCTGGAGGAACTCGATGCTCTCCGGCTGCAGCGCGTACACCTGCCAGTCGAGGTTCGGGCGCCCGTCATAGGTGGGGCGCGCCTGCCAGTCGGTCTGGGAGGTCTGCTCGTCGAGCGCCGTGATGCTCCCACGCACCTCGACCTGTCGGCCGCTCTCGCGCCAGAAGAACAGCATCGCCGCGTGCGGGTCCGCAGCGAGCTGGGCGCCCTTGCGGGACGTGCGATGGGTGGAGACGTGCAGGCCATGCTCGTCGACGTCCTTGAGGATGAGGGTGCGGCTGCGCGGAGCGCCATCCGGGCCAACGGTCACGAACGTCATGGCATGAGGCTGCCTCGCACCCGCTGCGATCGCGTCCTCGAGCCAGGCGAGGAACAGCTCGAGCGGATCCTCCGGAACCCGGTCCGGGTCCAGGACAGGCAGGTCAGGTGGGAATCCGGGCAGGACGCGGAGGCGAGCGGCGAGATCGGTCATACCTCCTTCCTATCACCACCGGACATCTCCGGTGATCTCCGCTGGCGGCCCTCCTGCGTTCCAGCTGCGCTCTGCTGGACAGCTTTGTTCTGACAGACAGCTGCGTTCTCGCGCACAGCGGCGTTCTAGCGCACAGCGGCACCCGTTACCCGTCGGACACCCCACCCCGTCCAGCACGTGGACAGCGTGAGACGGGGCGTGGACGCATGGCTAACGTGCCGCACATCGGGCAGCGATCCTGCTCGTCACCCCTGCTCACGGGCCACACCCCGGCCCACGGGCACCCCGCGACGGTGCCGTCGCCACCCCTGTCGGCGCCATCGAAGCTCGTCGCCGACCCCGGTGACGGGACGCACGCCATCCCCGTCGGCCGCATCACCCCAGCGCGCCGGCTCCTCCCCGCCCTGCGCGGGATGTCCCCCGGAGGCCTCCTCGTGAGCTCATCGACACCCACCGCTCCCGCCGCCCAGAGCGCCGACCGCGGCGCCTTCCCCGGCCGCCTCGCCTTCATCTTCGCGGCCATCGGCTCCGCCGTGGGCCTGGGGAACATCTGGCGGTTCCCCGCCGTCGCGTACGAGAACGGCGGCGGCGCGTTCATCCTCCCGTACCTCGTGGCGCTGCTGACCGCCGGCATCCCGCTGCTGTTCCTGGACTACGCGATCGGGCACCGCTGGCGCGGCTCGGCCCCGATGGCCTGGCGCCGTCTGTCGCGCTGGACCGAGTTCATCGGCTGGTGGCAGGTGCTGATCTCCCTGATCATCGCCCTGTATTACGCGCTGATCCTGGCGTGGTCCACGAATTACACGATCTTCTCCCTGAACCAGCGGTGGGGCGATGACCCCGCGGGGTTCTTCGGCGAGTACACGCAGGCGCTCGGTGGGGACGACGTCGAGGTCACCTTCGACGTGGTGCCGCTGGTGCTGATCTCCCTCATCGCGGTGTGGGTGGCCGTGATCGTGGTGATGGCGCTCGGCGTGCAGCGCGGCATCTCCGCCAGCTCCGTGGTGTTCATCCCGCTGCTGGTGCTGATGTTCCTGATCCTCGTGGTGCGGGCGCTGTTCCTGCCCGGCGCCGTCGACGGTCTGGAGGCCCTGTTCAAGCCGAACTGGAGCGCGCTGCTGACCCCGGGCGTGTGGATCGCCGCCTACGGGCAGATCTTCTTCTCGCTGTCCGTGGCCTTCGGCATCATGCTCACCTACGCCTCCTACCTGAAGAAGAAGACGGACCTCACCGGCTCCGGCCTCGTGGTGAGCTTCGCGAACTCCGGCTTCGAGATCCTGTGCGGCATCGGCGTGTTCAGTGCCCTGGGCTTCATGGCGCAGGCGCAGGGAGTGGCGATCGACGAAGTCGTCGTCGCCGGCGTGGGCCTGGCGTTCATCGCCTTCCCCACGATCATCTCCGAAGCCCCGGCGGGCGCGCTGATCGGCGTGCTGTTCTTCGGCTCGCTGGTGCTGGCCGGCTTCACCTCGCTGGTGTCGATCGTGGAGGTCATCATCGCGGCGATCCAGGACAAGTTCGGGCTCTCCCGCCTGCCCGGCACGCTCATCGTGTGTCTGCCGATCGCCGTGGTCTCCACCGCGCTGTACTCCACGACGATGGGGCTGCCGCTGCTGGATGTCATGGACAAGTGGGTCAACGAGTACGGCATCGTCGCCGCGGCACTGGTCAGCTCGCTGATCGTGGCGTACGTGGTGCGCGGCCTGCCCACACTGCGCGACCACCTGAACCACTTCGGCTCCTTCCCCGCCGGGAAGCTGTGGATGGCGTTCGTGGCCGTCGTGGCGCCGATCGTGCTGGGCATCTCCCTGATTGTCTCCACGGTGTCGCTGGTCGGGACCGAGGGCACCTACGAGGACTACCCCGGCTGGTTCGTCCTCGTGTTCGGCTGGCTGATGGCGATCGGGCTGGTGGTCGTCGCGATCGGGCTCTCGCTGATCCCCTGGCCGACCTGGTCGAACCTGCATAAGGCAGATTCCGACGGGGATCCGATCGCCCCGCCCGTGGTGCCCGGCAAGGGCCTCGCGGCCGACCCTGCCGCGAAGACCCCGCACGCCCGCAGCAGCGCGACCTGACCTGCTCATCTCTGACTGAAGGAGCTCCCATGTCTCTCTCCGCGATCATCATGATGGCCGTCGCGATCCTCACCGTATGGGGCGGCCTCGGCCTCGCGATCATCAACCTCCTGCGCCACCCCGAGCAGGAGGACTGACGGAGGCGGGGCGGGGGTCGCCTCTAACTGTACTGACCGGGGACGTTGATCAATCGTGAGAAGGGCGGCTGGTTGGCGCACGCGGTGTGCGGACGCACCTCGTTGTAGTGGTGGAGCCAGTCGGGCAGTGCGTCGCGGCGTTCGTGCTCGCTGGTGTAGCAGCGAGCGTAGGCCCACCCGTCGGCCATGGTCCGGTGGAAGCGCTCCACCTTCCCGTTCGTCTGGGGGCGGTACGGGCGGGTCCTCTTCGGCGTGATCGACAACGCCTGACAGGTGTCACGCCACAGATGGGACCGGTACGCGCCGCCGTTGTCCGACAAGATGCGTTCGATGGTGACGCCGCGCTCGGCGAACCAGCCGACAGCGCGGTGCAGGACGGCGACGGCGGTGATGGCGGTCTCGTCGTCGTGGACCTCGGAGTACGCGACACGCGAGTGGTCATCGATGACCGTGTGGACGAACGCGTACCCGAGCTTTGGGGTGTGTCAAGGATTTCGGACCTGAGTTGATGCATTTGCTTAGTGTCCCGGGCCTTCGGTGATCTGCGTGATGATCTCGGCGATGTCGTC
>NZ_PNHL01000010.1 GCF_002871795.1 Brachybacterium sp. UMB0905
CCCCCGCCAAGGCGTGGACCGAGCAGACCACCCCCACCACCCTCCCAGTGGTCGCCTGACCACCGGAGAACACATCGACTGTCCGAAATCCTTGACACACCCCATGCCGCCCTCGCGGTCGCGCGATACGTGCAAGACCAGACCGGGCTGAGCCTGAAAAAGATCATCCAGACCCTCCGGCCCCTCCGAACAGCCCGCATCGCGATCAACGGCACCTCCCAGGACTTCCCGCCCGAAATCACCACCGACGCCCGTCACATCATCACCGCCATCGCCCCCGAGATAGGGCACTAACGATGTCCTAAGTCAGGCCCGTATATGCCGCTGAGACCCGCACTACGCCGAGGTAAGTGGTGAGGGGCAGGGACCGTTCAGCGAGAGCGAGGCGCGCGGATAGGCGGAGGTGGGTACCGGTTCAGGACAGCGAACCACCGGGCTCAGGGCGGAGCGCCGGCCGGGGAGAGTGACTCCTGTGACCCAGACAGCGCCCTGGCTCAGGACGGCCATCCTCCCGGCTCAGGACAGCGCCGGGATCTCTCCGGTGAGCGTCGGCCGCACGTGCATGCTGCTGCGCCGGGCGTCGCGCCGGTGCACCGCGAAGGATGCCCCCGTGATCACCATGCCCGCGAGCGCCAGTCCCACACCCACCCAGGACGGGGCCAGCAGCCCCCAGCCGGCGGCGAGGACCGCTGCCCCGAGCGCGGCACCCAGGGCGTTGCCGATGTTCAGCGCTGCATGCTGCAGGGCCGCCGCGAGCGACGGCGCATCGGGGGAGGCGTCCATGAGGAAGATCTGCAGCGCCGGGCCCATGAGCTGCGAGGTCACCGCGATGATGAACAGCAGCAGCATTCCGTCGGCCGCCCACTGCGCGACCACGGCGAACACCGCGAGCGCCACCGCCATTCCGGCGAGTCCCAGGAACAGGGTGGCGTAGATCGACCGGTCCGCGAGCCGTCCGGCCAGCAGCGTCCCGAGCGTCATCCCGATCCCGAAGATCAGCAGCGCAATCGGTACCGCGCGGATCGGCAGGCCCATGACCCCGGGTACGATCTCCCCGATGTAGCTGTACACCGCGAACATGCCACCGAAGCCGATCGCGCCGATCCCCAGGCCGAACCACACCTGGCCGCGCCGCAGTGCCCCCAGCTCCGTGAGCATCGAGGCCTGGCCACCGCCGCCAGGCGGCTCCGGCACCAGGCGCCAGATCGCGAGCGTGCCCGCGAGAGCGACGAGCACCACCAGCACATAGGCGCTGCGCCAGCCCACAAGCTGGCCGAGCGCCGTCGATGCCGGCACACCCACCATTGTCGCGACGGTCAGCCCCAGCATCACCAGGGACACCGATCGCGCGCGTCGGCCCGGCGGGGATAGTCGCGCCGCCACCAGTGCCGCGACCCCGAAGTAGGCGCCATGTGGGAATCCCGCCGCGAAACGGCCCACGGCCAGCACAGCGAACGTCGGCGCTATCGCGGAGATCAGGTTGCCCAGCGCCAGCATCCCCGCCAGCAGCACCAGCAGGCGCGAGCGCGGAATCCGCACCGACACCACCGTCATCACCGGCGCACCGACCACCACCCCCAGCGCATACAGGGAGATCAGCATCCCGGCCCGCGGGACTGAGGCTCCGAGCGAGCCGGCGATCTGTGGCAGCAGCCCCATCGAGGCGAACTCCGTGGTGCCTATCGCGAAGGCCCCCAGGCTCATCGCGAGGATCACCAGGCGCAGACGCGCGGGGGACAGCGGGGCGGCGTCGGGGGAAGCGGTCACGGCAACTCTCCGGGGACGGGCGAACAGGGCCCGCTGCCGACGCTGGAAGCGGTGATGACCTGGTCAAGTGTAGAAGCGGGAGGTCGTCGCGGGGAGGGGTGAGTGACGGGGCCGACGTCGGCTCGCCGGGGGCGTTCAGAGCGCGGGTGTGACGCCCTGCCCCCGGACGGCCCGGGGCGCCCGTCCGCATCCCGTATAGGGTGCTGCTCAGTCCGCGCACCGCAGCCCGGCTCGAGCACAGGAGGGACCCGCATGGAGCAGATCAGCGTCGCCGGCCACGAGAGCCCCGTGCCCGCCTCGGAACGCGCCGCCGCGCTGCTGCGGGAGCGTCTCGAGGCCGCCCGGGCCGACCGCGGCGCCGAGGCTGCGGAGCGGCTCGAGCAGCTGGTGGGGGAGCGGATCGCGAGCCTGCTCGACGGCGGGGCGCCCAGCATCGACTACGGGCAGATGCTCGCGATCGTGAACTACGTGGAACTGCCGCGCGAGGACGAGCCCGAGCCGACGGGCCTCGGGAAGGTCCTGCACGACCTCAAGGAGAAGGCCTCGCAGCGTGGCTACGGGCATATCGGCTGAGCTTCCGGGCGCGGTCCCGGCGCGCCGCAGCGCCCGTCGGGCGACCATATGGTTATGAGCACCCCGCCCGGCCTGCCTGACTTCCAGCACACCGCCGCGACGCCACCCGCCCGCCCCGCTGAGGCGGCACCCAACCCCCGTCGGCCCGTGTGGCCGTGGCTGGTAGGTGGGGGCGGCTGCCTGCTCGCCGTGATCCTCGCCATCGTGCTCGTGATCGTGCTGCTCGTGCGGCCTGCACCGGCCTCGGATGGCGAGGGGCAGGGCAGCCCCGCCGCGCAGGAGGAGCCGGCCGCGCAGCCCTCCGGGGAGTACGTCCCCGACGGGGAGGAGGAGGGGCCGACGGGGCAGGGCGCGCCCGAGGATCTGCCCACTGTCTCCTGTCATCTGCCCGATCCCGGCCGCGCCTCGGATGCTCCGGCGGGGTACCTCGTGGGCGGGGGTCTGCGGACTGCGGTCGTGGATGGCTGGGCGTGGCGGTCGGCGTGGCGCGGGGCAGTCGCGTACACGACGGATGTGGCGATGGTCAGCCAGGATGCGGGCCCCGGCTGGTACTCGTATGCGGCGCTCGGGCGCGGCGATTTCTCCGAGGCCGAGGGCGGCTACCCGGGGGCGGAGGATGCCGCGACCTGGATCCTGCAGTGCGCGTACAGCCGCGGGGACCTCGAGCCGCTCTACGGCGCGGAGCCCGTCACCGAGAACTGGGTGAGCGAGCCGGTGACCGTGGACGGGATGAGCGGGCATCGCGCCACCGTGGACGTGCACGTCGCGGAGGGTTCCGGGGTGACGTTCACGCCGGCCTGGCGGATCTCCGTCACGGTGCTCGAGACGCCCGACGGGCCCACGGTGCTGCTCGCCAACGCGGCGACCGGCCTGCCGGAGCAGCTGGAGGCGCAGGAGCAGTTCATCGCCGGGCTCGAAGCGGACGCGTGAGGGTCGCAGCGGGTTCCCGGGGCGGGGCCTGCTCTGGCAGTTGTGGGCCGATGACGGGACGGTCGCGGAGATCACCTACCCGCAGGTGTCCTTCCAGGCCGCCCGCGAGATCGCCGAGGGGCGCCGCGACCGGGACATCCTGGTCTACGGCACCGGGATCGGCACCGCGATCGCCGCCAGCAAGATCCCAGGGATCCGCGCCGCGACCGCCCACGACCTCGTCACCGTGCGCGGCGCCGTGGAGAACTACGACGCGCAGATTCTGTGCATGGGCCAGAACGTCATCGCGCCGACCGCCGCGCGGGCGCTCGTGGACCTGTGGCTGGACCTGCGGCATGACCCAGCATCGGCGTACGGCGAGAAGCTCGAGGAGATCCGGGCGTTTGAGGAGGGGTGAGGGGGGAAGGGGTTACGGGCGCTCGTCCGA
Organism: Brachybacterium sp. UMB0905; assembly: GCF_002871795.1. Taxonomy (GTDB): domain Bacteria; phylum Actinomycetota; class Actinomycetes; order Actinomycetales; family Dermabacteraceae; genus Brachybacterium. Next base: position 3,698 of record NZ_PNHL01000010.1, read on the forward strand.
CTGTGCAGGAGCCTCGCCGAGGAGGGCGCTGAGATTCTCGATGAGAGGCGGGAGATGCGTGGTAACGGCATCCCAGACGACCGCGGTCTCCACCTCCGCGTACCCGTGAATGAGCACGTTGCGGAAGGCAACGATCTTGGGGAGGTCAGGGATCTGCGTCGCGAGCTCGGACGACAGTCGGCTCAGCCGGTTCAGCGACTCCCCGATGACCTCGAACTGCCGCTCGACGGCCGACTGTAGAAGGTCATCCTCGAAGTAGGCGGAGCGCTCGATGCCCTGTGTGAAGCGCTGGATCTTCCTGGCAGCCTTCAGCGCATCCCATGCTGCGGTGTGGGGATCACGCCGCATAAATCTCCACCGCCGTCTCCGCCACGGAGGCCGCGAGGTACGGATTCTCGATGCGGCTCGCGGACAGCAGATCCACCGGCCGTCCGAGCAGGGCCTCGAGCTCTGCCTTCAAGTTGAAGTAGTCCTCGAACGGCGTGGCGGACCCTGGAATGAACTCCACGATGAAGTCCGCATCGCTCGTCTCGGGATCGAACGCTGTGGTCGCTGCGGAGCCGAAGAGCACGAGGCGCTGCACGTTGTGGGCTCGGCTGATCGCAGCGAGAGCATCACGGTCGAGCGTCAGCATGATCAGCACCTCCCCGGTAACTCGTTCTCGCTCAATCGTCCCATGTGCGAGGAGGGCTGTCAGCTGTGGCCCCTTTGTGCCGCTTGTGGATGGCGCCGCGGACTCCAGTACCTGGCCCTCGGCGCGAAACCGACCATCCGCGCGATGAACCCGGCACCATGGACCTATGGCTCAGCGTTCCTCCCGTTCCACGTCACGCCTCAGTCCGTCTGAGCTGGAGCGCCAGGCGGAGCGTGATCTCGCCACGCAGGTGGAGCACTACCGCACCTGGCGCGGGGCGGACGCTCCCGCAGACGAAGTGGAGAGGGAAGCGAGCTATCTCGCCATCCTGCTGCGGATGAAATGGGAAAAGCTGGACAGCCCAGATCCTGCGCAGTGGGACATGAACCTCCTGGAGGAGCTGCTGCTGCACGTAGCGCCGCGCACGTAGTCGCTTCCCTTTGAGGAGGCCGCTGACCTGGTGCCGGCGCTTGCTGTGTACTTCGAGTTCCTCGAGGAAACAGGACGCTGGAAGAACAGTGCGGAGTCCAGCGCGGATCTCGCCGACCTCGTCTATGTAATGGAGCTTCAGGTGATCGAGGTGTTCGGTGGTCCAAGCCGACGCGGCATGCACGTCAATGTCATCACCTATGCCATGGAGCAGGGCGTGGATCTCACCGATTCCGATGATCTGGAAGACTTCTTGGCCTGCTACAACTATCAGCTCAGGCTTGACGAGCGCGTCGCGCTCAGGGATACGGGACGACTGCCGGACGGAACACCGCCCTACACGCCTGGGACGTTTGAGGCGTTGGGGGATGAGATCGCAAACGCTGGGCCTTCCTAGACTGACGGCACGGCCAGAGCCGGATCGACCCGCGGAAGGAGGCCTGGCGTGACCACAGAACTGACCGATCTGATCTCTCCGCAGGTCTCCCATGACCTCGACCCCGTCGCTCTCGCGGAGTACCTCATCGCCCTGGATGCACAGCGCCCGGAGCCTGATGTAGCGCAGCTGAAGCTGCATAAGCTGCTGTATCGGGCGCAGGCGAATGCGCTTGCATCCATGGGGTAGCGGCTGTTCGACGCCGATGTTCAGGCATACGAACATGGCCCGGTGGTTCCCGCCATCCGGGCGCGATTCCGCGGCTTCCGAGATCGAGTGATCGCGTCATCGCAGGAGAGCTGGCCGGCGGACCTCTTGCCCGCCGACACCCGGGCATTCCTGGACGAGCTCTGGGACCGCTACCAGGATTTCTCGGCCTCTCAGTTGTGCCGGCTCACCCACGAACAGTCCCCATGGCGTGATGCTTACCAGCCCGGGGCTCAGCATGTCGTGATCCCTGATGCTGCGATGCGGCATTGTTTCCTCCGCGAGATCCCGTTGGAAGACCGGATCTTCCACGAGAACGTCGTCGTGGTGAGCGCCGAGGGACTGGCTCGCCTCGATGAGGACGAGGACCTCATCGTCGAGGGGGCCGTAGCCGCGCTGCGGTGACCGAAGCGCCCTGGGATCGTGTGGTCCCGATCCACAATGTTGCTGCAGATGCTGAGCTCGTGACCGGGCTCGCCGGCGGGACTTTTCGCAGCAGTGGCTGCTTCCGCGGAAGGTACCCAGCTGACCGGCTACCTGCATATTGCACGCGGCCGGTCAGGAGAGTGCCGTTCGTGGATGACGCTGCGGACTCCAACACCTGACCCCGGCGCGAAACCGCCCAGCTGCGCGGCGGACCCGGCACCATGGACCTATGGCCAAGCGTTCCTCTCGTCGCAAGAAGTCCTCCGCGTCCTCCCGCATCAGCCCTGCCGAGCGGGAACGCAGGGCGGAGCGTGATCTCGCCACGCTGATGAAGCACTACCGCTCCTGGCGCGAGGCGGCCACGGACCCGGAGGTCGCGGAGGGTGAGGCGCAGACGCTCACGGTCCTGCTGCGGATGAAGCGCGAGCACCTCGGGAGCCCGGGTCCCGCGGAGTGGGACCTGACCCTGCTCGAGGAGCTGCTGCTGTACGTCGCACCGCGCAAGTGGCTGATCTCCCGGGTGGAGGCCATGAACCTCGTGCCGGCCCTCGTCAGGTACTTCGACTTCCTGGAGGAGACGGATCGCTGGCGGCGCGCACCGGCGCACCTGGCAGACCTCAGGGGCCTCCTGGATGAGCTGGAGCTCGAGGTGCTCGAAGCGTTCGATGACCCCACCCGGCGCAGCTCGAGCGGCAACGTCCTCACCTACGCCATGGATGCGGGGGTGGACCTCGCCGATAAGCAGCAGTTCGACGACTTCATGCACTGGTACAACAACCAGCTCACGCGCGAACAGCGCACCGCGATCAGCGACACGGGCCGTCTGCCCGCCTCTGTGCCGCCGTACGTTCCCGGGGCGGGCGAATGGGCGGAGGAGGAGATGGCGCCGGAGTGGCCCTGGTTCCTCCCCGATGCCGACGAGCTCGAGCGTCGGATCGCACGCCGTATCGAGGAAAACGACGGGGACGCGAATGCTGACATCCCCGCCGAGCAGTGGGCGCAGCTGCCGCTCGTGCAGCGCGCCGTGAGTCTGCTGGAGCTGGTGGGGGAGCGGCTACCGGTCACCGATACCGGGGCGCTCAAGCGCGCGGACCTGCGCAAGGTTGTGGAGAGCTGGGGGCTGACCGAGCATGCGAACGTCCGCAGCATGTGGGATGTGCTGGAGGTGGAAGCGCCGTGGACGGCCCTCTGCCAGGGCGGCTGGGTGGAGCTCGGCGTCACCCGCGCAGTGCCGGGGAAGCAGCCGATGGAGCCGTACGTCGCGCTCGAGGAGGATCCCGAGGGGTTCAGCGACTTCGCCAAGACGCTCCTGAACATCGCGCTCACTCATCTCGTGCTGGTCGATCGCAGCAGTTCTGCGGACATCGACACGACCATGGACTTCCTGCTCGCGTTGACCTTCGCGTCCGCGCCGGAAGGCCTGCAGCTGCCGCCCCAGCCGGACCTCGTGGAACTCTACGAGCAACCGGAGCGTCGCGAGCACCCCATCGAGGAGTGCTGGCGCCTGGTCCGCGTGGCAGTTCGCCTCGACAATGCCGCCGACATTGGCCTGGTGTGGAAGGACGCCGACGGGAAGTACCACGGCAACCTTGCGAGCTTCCTGCTCCTGCTGTTCAGCGGCGGGAAGCTGCGGGATCTGCTCATGCACGGGGACGACGAGGGCTTGAGCTTCTGATTGCTAGCACCCCGAAGGACCTCGAGCAGGCCCTGCGTGAGCTGCGCGAGGCCCGGAAGGCCGTGGCGGCGCGGAGGTGTGCGCTGGCGGAGTCGTGGCCCGGGAGCGCAAGCCCGGTCACCAGTCAGCGCGCTCCCACTACCGTAGATCCGTGATCTCGAAGAAGCGCAACCATGAGGAAATCCGCGCCTGGCTGGAGGAGCTGATGTCCTCCATGCCGCTGGAGCAGCAGAAGCAGACGGTGACGAGCCTCCTGGACCACGCGGGGGCAGCCGCGATGCCCGCGGCGCTGGCGCGCCCGGAACGGCGCGGCCCTCGGCGTGAGGAGCCCGTGGTCCTCACGATCCGGGCCGATATCGAGCAGGCCCGACCGCCGATCTGGCGCCGCCTGGAGATGCCCAGCGATCTCACGTTCCAGCAGCTGCACCACATCCTGCAGGCCGTCTTCGACTGGGAGGACCGCCACCTGTGGCGCTTCGGCCTGGGCGGCAGCCCTTTCAGCCCTGAGGCGCAGCTGTTGCTGTGCCCCTACGACGTCGAGGACGGTGAGGAGGACGGGGTTCCCGCCAAGGACGTGCATCTCGATGAGGCGTTCGCGGCGGTCGGGGACACGGTCCGCTACGTCTACGACTACGGCGACATGTGGGAGGTCCGGCTGAAGCTGGAGAAGATCCGCCCGGCGGAGAGGGAGGACCGGCAGGTCCGCGCGATCGCTGGGCGCCGCGCGGCCCCACCGGAGGACTGCGGGGGTCTGACCGACGCGGAAGATCTGGCCACCGTGCTACCGGATCCCGCGCATCTGGACCTCGCGGAGCTGAACGATCTGCTGTGGGCTGAGGGCGACGCTCGTGCCGAGCCGGATTTCCACCCCGCCTATACGCAGCTGCTTGAGCGCACCACCGGGCACCCGGTGCACCATCGGCTGAAGATGCCCGGCCTGGACCTCATGGTCGCCCCGGAGCCTCCGGAGGAGGATGAGCTCATCGCGGCGCTGGATCCGATCCTGTGGTTCATGCGCGAGGCCGACGGGGAGGGCATCACGCTCACCGCTGCCGGGCACCTCCCGCCCGCGCTGGTGGAACGCGCCTGCGAGGTGGTGCCCACGCAGATCACCGGCCTGGGGAAGGACAACCGGGAGGTCCACGCCGCCAGCGTCCGGCACTTCCGTCACGCCCTGCAGACCGTGAAGCTGCTGCGCAAGCACAAGGGCACGCTACGGCTGCCAGCCAAGATCGCCCCGCTGCTGGAGGACCCCTGGGGGCTCTGGGAGCACCTGCGCAGCACTCTGATCCCGGAGCGAGACGGCTTTGAGCGTGACGCGAGTACCGTGTTGCTGTTGCACGTGAGCATGCTTCCGTCGGGCGGGGCCCTGAGTATTGATGCTGTGGTGCGGCTGCTCGGGGAGCTGGGGTGGAGTACCAGCGATCGGTGGGGGCTGCATGCGCTGATCAGGGAGTTGCCCGCCTGCTCAATCCTGCGCAACCTTCGGCCCGACGCAGCCTCGCGGCGTGATGAGCGCCTTTCCGATGTCGCCATCACCCTGGCCCGCGCCACCCTCGCCCCTGAGGAGACCGACGACTGGTGAGGTGCCGAGGGTGCGCATGGTTGGCTGGTCTGGGTGCGGTTCCGGCAGGGCTCAGGCCGACGCTGGGCTCTCCGATTCTCCCGCCTGCCCCGATGCATCCACCGGATACACGACGACCCCGCGGTCCACGTCTACGACGCGGGTGGGGAAGTCGCGGTAGTCGATGGTGAGCCAGTCCTTCTGCGGGGTGGACCGGACATCGCGGAAGCGCCGCGGCCCGTCCTGGATGATCTCGAGGACCCCGTAGCTCACCTGGCGGAACTCGTCGTAGCGCGGGTCCTCCATCTCGATGTCCAGCTCGCCGGAGTTGTCGCTCTCGTACGTCGTGTCGAATGCGCCGATGTAGGACTCCTGCTCCCCGAACTCGATGAGCAACCGGGCGTGGGGATGGGCCATTGCGTAGGTGGTCAGGACGACGGTGGTGCTGCGCTCCTCCTCGTGGAAGATCATCGGGCGACTCCTGCGCCTCGGGTCGACAAATCTCCGGGCGTCACGATGCCCACTGCCGCTTCCCGGATCTCTCGTGCGCTGCCCATCAGGTCCAGGGCGCCGACGGTGATCTCGTGCCGCCCGAGCCGCGCCTGCTGTCTCGCCCCGAACCCTGCCCCAGCGTTTTCACCGAGCGCTGCGTACACGAGTGCACCGCGTACGGGTCCGCTTGACTCGAACACATCTGTCGCCTCCGCCGCGCTGACGTAGGTAAGCAGCTGATAAAGGTGACTGGACTTCAACGTCGTGGCACCTCCGCGCCAGCTGCTCGTCGCCATGGCGGTGAATTTCGCGTCCACCACGGTGACGGCACCATGCGGATCGCGCAGAACGATGTCCGTGATCATCTGTGGCAGTGCCGCGTTCGCCCACGGAACCGCCACCTCCTGGGATCCGACAGGCCACGGCACCCTCTTCCCGGTCACCACAGTCCAGCCAGCCGACTCGAGATGATGACGGTACAACCCGGCAAGGGCGCTCTCGAACAGCCGACGCAGCTCCCGTTCGGCGAAGGCTCCGCGATGCAGGCCCGCCCGTGCCGTCGCACCGTGCTGCGGAATTGCCAGGTCCAGCAGGAGCGATGCGGTGGTGACGGGCCGGATGTCCATCGGCCCCAGCCGATGCTGCGGCTCTGTAGCTCGCGGGTCGCGCTGCACCCCCTGCTGGGTGAGCGCGGTGGCGAGGGCGCGGGAATGCCGCGCCAGGTCATGATGCCCTGCCCGTTCCCCGAGGCGCGTGGCATGCTCGAGCGCCCGCAGGAGGAAGCGGTTGGTGAGGTTATCGGCCGTGAGGTGGTTGTACTCGCAGCGCACCATGCCTTTGTCGAACAGCTGGTCGCGCTCGCTGCGGTACACGTCGATCCGCCCCCGCACGCGGCTAAGCACACTGCTGGTCCGGCGGAACCCGACGCTGAGGTCGCGCGCGAGCCGACGGCTCACCGTCTCGTTGAGTATGGAGATCAGCAGAGCCGGGATGTCCTCGCCCACCTGCTCGATCCCAGAGTCCTCGATGAAACCGCGACGGTAGAGCTCGGAGGCATATAGCCTGACTTGATGCATGGGGTGTCGCGTTGGCGTGGCGCAGTGCTGTGACCTGTAGGTTCGGTCTGTGGTGGGGTGGTTTTGGGATACTAATTCGGTGTTTGTGCGGAAGGTGAGGACCGGGTCGGGGGCTACTGCGGTCCAGGTTGTCCAGAAGCGGCAGGGCCGGCTGGAGATCATCAAGCACCTCGGGTCAGCGCATACTCCGGTAGAGGTCGCCCTGTTGGTCCAGCGAGGCCGGGAGGTCGTCCAGGGCGCTCAGCAGGCTCTGGATCTGGATCTGGAGACGCCCGCGGACACGGTCGCAGCGGCCTCCCGGAAAGGGCAGCAGGAGCTGCCGCTTCCCTCGGCGGGGGCTACGGCGCGAGAAGCGCGACCTGCCGTAGCCCCTCTCTCGCCCAGCAGGGGTGGGGTGCGGGTTGTGGGCACGCGTAGTGACGTGCTGTGGCAGGTACTGCGGGCGGCGTATTCCCGCCTCGGGTTCGCGGCCGTGGGCGATGAGGTGTTCGAGCAGGTGGTGCTGGCTCGTCTGGTGGAGCCCACGAGCAAGCTCGATGTTCCCCGGGTGCTGGAGAGCCTTGGGGTGAACGCTCCGCACCACACCACGATCTACCGTCACCTGCGCAAGGCCCAGCAGAAGAACTACCGCGACCAGATTGCCACTGCCTGCTTCGAGTATGCCTTGAACAGGGGTGATGTCTCGCTGGTGCTGTATGACGTGACGACCCTGTATTTCGAGGCGGAGAACGAAGATGCCCTGCGTAAGGTCGGGTACTCCAAGGAACGTCGGGTGGATCCGCAGATCGTGGTCGGTCTGCTGGTGGACCGCCAGGGGTTCCCGCTGGAGATCGGCTGCTTCGAGGGCAACCACGCCGAGACGCGGACGATCCTGCCGATCATCCGGCAGTTCCAGGCCCGCCACGGGATCGCAGACATGGTCGTCGTCGCCGACGCCGGGATGCTCTCAGCGGCGAATCTGACGGCGCTGGATGAGGCAGGGCTGCGGTTCATCGTCGGCTCACGCGTCACCAAAGCCCCCAGCGACCTTGCCCACCACTTCCACTGGCACGGCGACGCCTTCAGTGACGGGCAGATCATCGACACGATCACACCCCGCCACGGCAACACCAAACCCGTAGCTGACCTGCACCGGCGTGAGGCTCCTGGGTGGGATCCGGGAGAGTATCCGGGGTGTTGGAGGGCGGTCTGGGCCTACTCCCGCAAACGGGCCGTGCGGGATGGGAAGACACTGACCGCGCAGGAGAACCGGGCGATCGCGGTCATCGAGGGTGAGAAGCGGCCCCACCCCACGAGGTTCGTCACCCGCGCCGGGGGTAAGAACGTGCTGAACACCAGCGCTCTCGAGGCGGCGCGGCGTCTGGTGAGGCTCAAGGGCTACGTCACCAATATCCCGGCCACGATCATGGGCCCGGGCGAGGTGATCTCCAGTTACCACGACCTGTGGCACGTGGAGCAGTCGTTCCGGATGAGCAAAACAGACCTGCAGGCCCGCCCCATGTTCCACCACCAACGCGACGCCATCGAAGCACACCTGACCATCGTGTTCACCGCTCTCGCCATCGCGCGCTACATGCAAAACGCGACCGGGTTGAGCTTGAAGAAGATCATCCAGACCCTCCGGCCGATCCAGTCCGCGCTGCTGGCCGCCGGAGACGAAACACAGCTCATCCCTGCCCACATCCCCGACGACATCGCCGAGATCATCACGCAGATCACCGAAGGCCCGGGACACTAAGCAAATGCATCAACTCAGGTCCTCGCCCACCTGCTCGATCCCAGAGTCCTCGATGAAACCGCGACGGTAGAGCTCGGAGGCATATAGCTGCAGCAGCCAGATGCTGCGCAGCGGAACGTAAGCGCTCGCCGGGGCGGCATCCTCGGCCGCAGTAGCGGCGATGGCGGCGGCCATAGCTGTCACGCGCGCAGGATGGCGAGGGCGGTCTCGACTTGCTCCGGACGGTCGTACCAGTACTCCTCGAGCAGGGGCTGCAGGTCCGTGTCGACGATGGCCTCGAACCAGGCCCTGGTCGCCGATGAACTCGCCGGGCTGGACGAGCTAGCAAGGGGCGTCACGAAGCTGTGGCCGATCAGGTACGCCTCACCCAGCAGAGAGTCCGCCCGGATCAGATCGTTGACCGCCGCGATGCGCTCGCGCACATCCTCAAGGGTCGCCCGATCAAGCCCGCGCTCCGTCGTGCAGAACTCCAGCCAGGCGTCGTTCAGCGCAGGAGTGAGACTGATGAAGGCGAAACGGCGGCGCAGCGCCATATCCACCATCGCCAGAGAGCGGTCCGCCTGATTCATCGTGCCGATGACGTAGAGGTTCTCCGGCAGGAACAGCGGCTGGTCGTCCTCCTGCGCGTACAGCGTGGTCAGCTGCGATTCGGCGTTGCGCTTATCGGCCTCGAGGAGAGTCAGCATCTCGCCGAAGATCTGGGCGGGGTTGCCGCGATTGATCTCCTCGATGATCACCACGTGCGGGTCCGGAGCGTTGTCCCGAGCGGTCTCGACAGCCCGCAGAAACGGCCCATTCATGAGGGTGAGGCGCCCGCCGGCCTCGGCTGTGGGGCGGTATCCCTGCACGAAGTCTTCGTAGGAGGTGGAGGGGTGGAACTGCACCACCGTGATGAGCTCTTCGTTCTCGCTGCCGATGAGGGCGTGGGCGAGCTTGCGGGCCAGCCATGTCTTCCCGGTGCCGGGCGGGCCCTGGAGGATGATGTTCTTCTTCGTCCGCCAGCGGCTCAGAGCTGATTCGAGCTGGCTGCGAGGCATAAACGCGCCCTCGCTGAGGATGCTCTGGATGGTGTAGGCCGGGGTGCTGCTTTCGGCGGTCTTTTCCACCACGGCCGATGGGGAGCTGGGGGCATCGGCCGGTGCTGCGCTGGCAGACGTGGTGTAGGAAAACGCCGCCACGGAGATCCCGGCCATCGTCGCGGGGTGGACCTCCGCATCGGGCAGCCACGTGGTGATATCTCCGAGCAGGCCCAGGTATTCGCGGCCGTCGGTGATGGTGCGGGCGCTGGGGAGTCCGGCGCCGTCCTCGGAGGAGACGAACGCGATGGTGCGTCGGTCCAGGGGAAGGAACATTTCGGGCCGGGTCCAGAAAAGCCCCATCGTGTAGCTGGGCAGGGATCGCCCGGCGGTCGCGGCATCGAAGGCGGTGACGAACTCCTGCTGCAGTTGCTCGGGGGCGTTCAGTCCGCCGCCGTCGGCCAGAGCGATCCCGGCGGCGAACAGGTCCCACCGGGTGTCGTAGAAGTTCGGGTCGCCAGCATCGTCGGGCGCGGATTCGAAGCGGACGCGCATGTTATTGCTGACGGGGATGCCGTCGAAGCTGGTGGGCAGCTCGGCGCTGAGAGCGAAGGCTTCCTTGATCCCGGCGCACATCGCGATCCTGTTGGCGGGGGTGATGCCGCGGTGGATTGTACTGAGGATCGTGAACGGCTCCACGTCCGTGGCGTTCTCCTTGACGCCATCGCGTACCCACTTCCACAGCGGGTTGAACATCGAGGGGCGGCCGGAGAGCTGCGCTGCCTCTCGCAGGGTCTCCTGCAACGCGGGCCGATCCTCGCGGTAGGGGAGCAGGGCCTGGGTGAACTCGGTGAAGAAGGGGATCCAGTCGAGGTTCGGTTCAGCGGGCGCGGTGGTCTCGGGGCTGAGGTCCGGGTCGCCCTGCCCGTCCACGACGGACTGCAGGCGCTCCAGGGCGTTGTGCCGGGAGACGGTGAACAGCGTCAGCAGGCCGCGGATGGAGTTACGCAGGTCAAGTGCCAGGTCACTGCGCTCCAGTGGTTCCGCATTCCAGGTGATGGGGATGCGGGAGCGGCTATCTGGGTCAGGGTCTTGGGAGTCGATGGTGGCGGGACCCGACACGGTGCCGACGTAGAGCCTGCCGGGGTGCAGCTTGCTGGGCATAACGGCGGTATCCCCCACCTGCATCTCGTGCAGCAGCCGGTAGGCCTGGCCGGCGGTGGAGGCCAGGAGCTTGCGGGAGATGTTCGGGTCGTGGGCGCGGATCGCCTGCTCGATCTCGCGGCGGGTGCCCGGAATAGACGTGACCGGGCCGATGTACAGCCCCGGCAGCCCGAGCCCTTCGGCAAGGGCCCGCTGTTCGCGCTCACCGTTCGAGCCGGCGCGGATCACCCAGAAGTAGTCCGCCTCCGTGCTCCCCACCTCTTCGGGGTCCGGCTCAAGAGCGGGCTGGCCAGCCTGGGTTTCCTCGCGGGCTCGTCGCAGTTCCGCCTGCCGCACTGAGAGGTCTCTGTACCCCACGGTGCCCAGGGGATACGGATGGTCCGCAGCCCAAACGCGGCCCGCATCCGTGATCCGGGTGACGCCTCGGGCCACATCCTCGAGGAATCCGAAGTGCCGTGCCTGCCAGATCGCCCATCGCGCACGATCCTCTGGCACTGAAGAATGCTGCAGCATTCGATGCGCCTGGTCAGGAAAGTCGCGCTCTGTGACCTCCTGGACTGCTGCGATGTAGTCGGCCGTGGTGTGCTCGGCGCCGTCCAGCGCAACACCGAGCATCACGGGGAAGATGCGCTTCCAGGTGTAGGTCGGAGCTGCCATGATGCTCAGTCCTCTGTGCGTGCGGGCTCACCGATCGGCGGCAATGCCTCGGTGATCTGGACGGTGCGGATCGAGACGGTCGCGACCTTCTGGATGAGGTCGAGGATGTAGCGCGGGTTGCCGTGCTCGAGCCCCCAGTCGTTGGGGTCGTTCACGATCCCGGAGGCCTTATCCGTGCTCACCTGATACTGGCGGATGATCCACTCCAGCGCGCTACGCGAGCCCAGCTGGTACCGGTAGAACTCTGGCGGGATACCGGCGAGCGTGATGTGCGGGTTAAAGATCAGGCGCTCGGGTTCGTCCGCGGCCTTCTGGCCCGACGGGAAGCGCATCTTCGTCACCCGGTAGTACTCGGCCTCGCCGCCGATGGGCGGCTGCTCGCCCTGCTCCACGGTGATGCCCTCGTACAGCGGCGCGTCCTCGTAGTCGGCGTGCAGGTGGAACAGCTCCCGCCCCGCCTCCACGAACCCGGTGAAGGACGATGCCGGCACATCCGGTACCCGCGGCAGCATCTGCTTGAGCTCCCCGGCGTACCGCTCTCGATACTCGGGGGAGTGCAGCAGCCCGTACAGGAAGAAGAAGAGGTCGTCGGCCGACGTCCCCTGCCCGTACCGCTGGCGCATGAGCTGCAGGAACTGTGGGGAGATATTGTCCTCGCGGCGGTGGCCATCCACCACTTCGCCGTCGAGGTCCAGCGAGAGCTCGCCGGCATCGACCGGGTGCCAGGTGTAGCGGGGGAAGAACTGGCCGTTGGAAGAGCCCCACATGGCAAGGTCAGGCACAGATCGAGTTGCGAGCGTGGAGAAGGGCCGGTCGTTGCCGACGCCAGTCACATAGAACCCATAGTTCTCATGCGCGGCGGTGGGGAAGTACCGACGGGCGACAGCCGGGAGATAGACGAGGCCATCGCTGACGTCGACGTGCTGAGTGAAGAAAGGTCGGTACAGCGAGCGCATGGTCCGCCCGTGCTGGCGCACAACCTCCCGCCCTTTGGCGAGCTGGTCGCGGAGCGAGCGGTTCCACTTGATCCGCGACTCATCAGTGGTCACGACCCCGGTGGTATCCGATCCCTTCGGCGCGGAAAGCCCGGTGGACTGAGCATGTTCGAGGAAAAGCTCCTGCTCCTCGCGATAGGTCTGCACGAAGGTCGCGAGCTTGTCGTCCAGCGCGCGCCTCGAGGAGGCGTAGACCCAGGAGTCGCGGTTGGTCTGGAGCCCGGCAGTGAAGGACTCGAACACTCGGACGCCTTCCTCCGCCCGTCCACCCAGAATCGGATACTCCAGATACCGCGGATCCCGCTGGTTGATCCAGTCGCCGTATTCGTTCGGGGTGATCTGCTGCCATGGCACGCTCGCAAGGCTCGCCTCATCGACGATGGCGAGCTTCTGCTCGGCACTCAGGTAGTCGCCGATGTCGCGGTAGTGGATCGTCGCGTCTCCGTGGTGCCCGGCGGTACGGACAAGGAGGAAGATCGCGACGGTCGTGCGGGCGCCGGAGCCGAAGACGTTTCCTTTCTCCTTCTGGCGCAAAACTCCTGCCGTACGAGCGTTCCCCCGCAGGTTGAACACATAGATCGCGCTGAACTCCTCGGTGAGGGTCTTGCGGACGCCGGCGGCGGTGTTGCCGTCGATCCAGCCGCCGTTGGTGACGAACCCGATCACACCCTCATCACCGATGCGGTCGCTCGCCCAGCGGATCGCCCGCATGTACGAGTCGTACAGCGAGTTCTTGTTGACCGCGTCCGTCCGCGCCGCGAACGTCTCCGCGATCCGCGCATCGAGAGTCGGGTACTTGACGTTCGCGTTGTCGTCATTGCCGCTGGTCTGCCCCACCGAGTAGGGCGGGTTCCCCAGGATCACCTGGATATCGAGCTTCTTCTGCGCCTCCACGCGCGTGTTGTTCACCGGGAACACCCGCTCGTCCTGCAGGTCGCCGTCCTCGGTGATCTGGAACGTGTCCGTCAGCGCGATGCCCTCGAACGGCACATAGGGCTGGGCTGCGAGGGTCACGTCCTGCTGCTCGGCCCGCAGGTCATGGAACGTCGTCTCGATGTTGATCGCCGCGATGTAGTACGCCAGCAGCAGGATTTCGTTGGCGTGCAGCTCGCTCGCGTACTTCCGGGCGAGGTCGGAGGGGTCGATCAGCCCGGACTGCAGCAGGCGCACGATGAACGTTCCCGTCCCCGTGAACGGATCCAGCACATGCACGCCCGGGTCCGTGAGGCGGCGTCCGAACTCTTGGGCGAGCACGTCGTCGACCGCGCGGATGATGAAGTCCACGATCTGCACCGGGGTGTAGACCACGCCCATCGCATCGGCCGTCTTGGCGAACGCCTTGGTGAAGAAGCTCTCGTACAGCTCGGTGATGATCTTCTGCTTGCCCGCCGCGTTGTCGATGCCCTTCGCGCGCAGCCGCACCGAGTCGTAGAACTTCTCCAGCGACTGCGCTTCGGCGTCCACGTGCATCGCCGTGAGCGCCTCGACCATCCGATCCATCACCCGCGAGACGGGGTTCGAGTCGGTGAAGGCGTAGTCCTCGAACAGGGCATCGAACACCGGCTCGGTGATCATGTGCTGGGCGAGCATCTCGATTGCCTGCTCGCGGCTGATCGACTCGTTCAGGTTTCGCCGCAGCGCCTCGACGAACACCGAGAACTGCGCGGAGGCCGGGGTGCTGGGATCCTCCACCAGGGTGCGGATCCGCTGGATATGCGCCTCGCTGATCTGCGCAATGTCCTTCGCCCAGTCATCCCAGTAATGGCGCGAGCCCACCTTCTGGACCATCTTCGCGTAGATCGCATTGCGCAGCTCATCCATCTGCGAGAGCCGCACATCGAGCATCCCCTGCGCGGTGGCCGTCGGCGAGGAGTCCCCGTCGGCCCCATCGGTTCCGTCGGCTGAACCGTCACCGTCGCCGCCCTCGAAGCCCACGCCCACCACGTCGATCTTGCGGTCGCGGGTGGTGTTCAGCTCCACCTTGTTGACCATGGCGTCGAAGCGCTCATCATGCGCCCGCAGCGCCTGCAGCACATCCCAGACCACCTTGAAGTTCTGGTTGTCATCCAGCGCCTTCTCCGGCGCTACCCCCGCCGGCACCACCACCGGCAAGATGATGTACCCGTACTTCTTGCCCTTGGCCAGGCGCATCACCCGCCCCACGGACTGCACCACATCCACCACCGAGCGGCGCGGATTCAAGAACATCACCGCGTCCAGGGAGGGCACATCGACGCCCTCGGACAGGCACCGGGCATTGGACAGCACCCGGCACTCGTTCCCGTCGGCCTCCTCCTTCAGCCAATCCAGCAGCTCCGTGCGCTCCATCGCGTTCATCGTGCCGTCCACGTGCCGGGCCTGCACCGACAGCAGATCCTCCGCGTCCTCCTCCTCGTGGGCATCCACGAAGGTGGAGACCACGTCGGTGAACTGCGCAGCGATGCGCTTGGAGGACTTGATGTCCCTTGTGAAGGCGACCGCGCGGCGCATCGGCGCAGTGTCCTGCCCGAAGGTGTGTTCACTGTCGCCGCGCTTGGCCAGGCCGTTCCAGCAGCCGATCAGCCGCGTCGCATCATCGAGCGTCAGCTCGCCATCGCGGGCGAACGCCTCCTGCATCGCGCCGCTGACCGTCTCCTGGTTCACAGTGAGGATCAGGACCTTGTAGTCCGTGAGCATCCCCATCGCGACGGCCTCGCCAAAGCCCAGGCGGTACAGCTCCGGGCCGAACACGTCCTCGTCATCCATCGAGGCGAGCACCGCCTGCGCCTGCCCGGCCTTCGCCTTCGAGGCGTCGTCATAGATGCGCGGCGTCGCCGTCATGTACAGGCGCTTATCGGCCCGCAGATAGTCCGCGTCATGCACCTTCACAAACGCCGACTCCTCCGCACCCGCGAGCGTCGCGCCCGTGGTGCGGTGCGCCTCATCGCAGATGATCAGATCAAACGGCTCCAAATCCGCGCTCTGCTGCGCCTGCGCCACCACATCGATCGACTGATACGTCGCGAAGACAACGCGCATACCCGCGCCATCAGTGCGCGCCAGCTTCATCCGCTCCGCCAGACGCACCGGATCCGTCGTGGCCGGCAGCGCCAGATCCACCACCGAGATCTCCGCAGAGTCCTGAGAACGACGGGTGCTGCGCGAGGCCTTCGCATCCGAGCACACCGCCAAGGCCGTGATCCCCACCTGCGTGTGGTTCGACCACTCCCGCAGTGCCTGTGACAGCAGCGCGATCGACGGCACCAGGAACAGCACACTGCCGCCTGCGCCCACGGTCTCCTCCGCCAGGCGTAGCGACGTGAACGTCTTGCCCGTGCCGCAGGCCATGATTAGCCGGCCTCGGTCATGCTTCGCGAAACCGGCCGTCACCTGGTCGATCGCCGTGCGCTGATACGGGCGCAGATCCGAGGTGCCCTGCAGCGACAGTGCCGTCGGCGTCTCCGGGTCGAAGAACGCCCAGTCCACTCGGGACTGCACGAAGTCCTCCAGTCCCAAGCGCCGCACTGGGATCGCCTGGTCGCGGATCGTCTCCTCGGCCGTCGCACCCCACTGTGTGGTCGTCGAAACCACCAGGCGTTCTGTGAACCCGCCGCGGCCCGAGGCCGCCAGGAACTTGTCCAGATCGCCCTTCGAGACGCGGTACTGCGGGGCGTAGAACTTGCACTGGATCGCCGTCAGCCCGCCATCGCGACGCTTGGCGACCAGATCGATCCCGGAGTCATGCCCCCACTTGCCCGGCCAGCGATCCCACATCCACACGTCCGCGAACTGATCCGCCCACAGCGGGTCCGTCTGCAGGAAGGACTGCACGAACCGCTCGAACTGCTCACCCCGATGCGAGGTGGAAGTCGACGCGTTGTACATGCGGTCCAGAAGCTTCATCACCGAAGGCGCCGAGGTCATGAGATCCAGTATCGGGGATCAGGGAGGGGCATGGGACACAGGAGACCTCGGGCAGGGGTGGGGCTAAGGGGCCCGGGAGAGTGTCGGCCCCCGTTCCTACTGTGTGCTCATGGAAGCCACCCCCGTTCCCGAACTGAACTTCACCGCGATCGATGTCGAGACCGCCAACTCCTCTCGGGCATCCGTCTGTGCCGTCGGGCTCGCGAAGGTGCGCGGGGGAGAGGTCACCGAGACCGCGAGCTGGCTGGTGAAGCCCCCGCCTGGGCATGATGAGTTCGCACCGGTCAACGTCGCGATCCATGGCATCACGCCCGGTGACGTCGCGAATGCGCCCGGCTGGGACGCCGTGTTCCCGCAGATCGCTCACTTCGCCGATGGCGACGACCTGGTGGCCCATAACGCTCCGTTCGACCGCTCTGTCCTGCGCTCGGCCTGCACCGCATATGACATCGACTGGCCGGAGATGCTCTGGTACGACACCCTGACCATCGCACGTGCCGAGCTCATGCTGGGGTCCTACCAGCTGCCCTTCGTGGCTCGAGCGCTCGGGCTCGAAGAGCTCCCGCACCATGAGGCTGGTGCTGACGCCCTTCAGGCCGCACGCGTTGCGCTCGCGCTCGCAGGTCGCTGTGGGGCAGCGACATTGGAGGATCTCGCACCCGGGGCCCGACCAGGCATAGCTGCAGACGGCGGCGCGTTCCGCTCCACCGGAGACTTTTCCTCCCTCAGCTCCTCCGTCGTTCTCGCCGGGGAGATGGTGGTCTTCACCGGCGCGCTCCAGCGGTCCACGCGCTCCGAGGCACAAGCACTCGTCGAACATTTCGGAGGGACCCCGCAGAGCGGTGTCACCAGGAAGACCACCATGGTGGTCACCGGTGACTTCAACCCCGCCACCCTGCGGCCCGGGGCCACCATGTCGAGCAAGCTCACCAAGGCGATGCGGCTCGCAGAACAAGGGCAGCGCATCGAAATCTGGACCGAGGACGACTTCTACCAGCACCTGGAACTGGGTGAGGATGAGATCGAGTCCGCGATCCGGGCGCAGCGTGTCGCCAGATCCACGAGCTCCTTGCCGGACTACGTCCTCAGGCAAGCGCGTCACATCGAGGTTCCGACGAGCAACTACTACTACTGGCTGCGCCAGGTGCTGATCCACCCCGACGGCCGTGCTGCTGCCGGTGACCAGTGCATCCGCTGTGACGGGGAGATTCCCGAGGGTCTGGACTGGAAGCTTAGCGAGCGCCACGTATGCTCCAAGGACTGCAACGAGCGGCTCAAGGAGGCGGCCAAGCGATTCGTCCGGCGCGAGGGCATCAGTCATCCGGAACCACCCGATTACACGGGGTGGAAGCGCCGGTACTCGGACGGTGAGTAGCGGAGCTGCTGTCGATATTTGAGCCCCGGATATCAGCGCAGCGCGGTGATCGCCCCTGGGGTGGATCGGTCGCCCCGCCACCGCACCCATACGGCACGATGGATCCATGCCCGAGCCTCGCACCCCGCCCACCGACCCGTCGGCCCTGGATGCCATCACCCTGGATGACCTGCGCACACGAGGCGCCATGAAGTGGAGCCTGCCCGATGGGGCGATCGGCGCGTTCGTCGCCGAAGCGGACTTCGGCACCGCCCCCGCGGTGATCGACGCGGTTCACGCGGCGGCCGATGAGGGCCTGCTCGCCTACCTCCCGCCGCATAAGCTCGCCGCGCTGCGCGAGGCGACCGCGCAGAAGCAAGCTGGTTACGGCTGGGACGTCGACCCCGGCTGGGTGCAGGGGCTGCCGAGCGTGCTGGCCGGCTACCGCGCCGCGCTTGATCACCTGCTGCCCGCCGATGGCGCGATCATCATCCCCACCCCTGCGTACATGCCGTTCCTGTCGCTCGCGCGGCTCCACGGCCGCGAGGTCATCGAGGTGCCGATGCGGTGGGAGGGGGAGCGGCACGTCAACGACCTGGACGGCATTGCCCGGGCCTTCGATGCGGGCGGCCAGGTGCTCGTGCTGTGCAGCCCGCACAACCCCACCGGCCGCGTCTTCGACCGCCGCGAGCTCGAACAGGTCGCCCAGGTGGTCGAGGCTGCCGGCGGCACCGTCCTGGCCGATGAGATCTGGGCGCCGCTGACTCTGGATGGTCGGCGCTACCTGCCCTACGCCTCCGTCAGCGACGTCACGGCGCAGCACACCATCACGCTCACCGCCGCGTCCAAGGCGTTCAACATTCCCGGGCTGATGTGCGCGCAGATGATCCTCAGCAGCCCGCTGCATCGGCAGCGGTGGGAGGCTCTCGCGCCGGAGTTGAAGGAGCGGCCGTCGGCCCTGGGGATCGCCGGGACCATCGCCGCGTACCGCGACGGGCAGGAGTGGATCGACGGGATCGCGTGGTACCTGGAGCGCGGGCGGGACCTCACCATCGAGACGATCGAGCAGGGGCTGCCGCTCGCGCGCATCACCCACGCCGAGGGCACCTACGTGGCGTGGATCGACCTGAGCGCCTACGACCTGCCCGGCGGGCCCGCCCAGTTCCTGCGCGAAAAGGCGGGTGTGGCCTGCACCGACGGGCTCGCCTGCGGGGAGATCGGGGCAGGGTGCATCCGGCTGATCACCGCCATGCCGCATCCCGTGCTCCGCGAGGCGGTGGGGAGGATCGTCGCGGCGGTGCAGGGGCGGTGAGGGGGTCTGCAGTTTTCCGGTTGGCAGTCCTGCAATCGTCCGCTTAGGAGTCCTGCAAAGTTCCGGTTAGAGGGCCTGCATTCTTCCGGTTAGCGTTACGATGGTTGCGTGGATACCTACGCTGTACTGGGCAGACGCTACGAGCCGCGGATCATCGATCGGCAAGTCACTGAGCTGCTTCGGACTGCGGGCGCGGTGGTCATCGAAGGACCGAGAGCCTGCGGTAAGACCATGACGGGACTGCACCACGCCAAGTCCCTCGTGCAGCTGGACAGCCCAGGGGCCCAGTTCTTCATCGACAGCGATCCACAAGCTCTGCTCGCGGGAGAGGCGCCTCGCCTCCTGGATGAATGGCAGCTGGCACCCCAGCTGTGGAACATGGTGCGCCGTGCCGTGGATGCTGCATCGGCCCCGGGCCGGTTTATCCTCACCGGTTCCGCTGTTCCGGCAGACGACATCTCCCGCCACACCGGCGCCGGACGCTTCCTGCGACTGCGCGAACGCACCATGACCTGGTATGAGCGCGGCGCGAGCACCTCTGCTGTGCCCCTGGAAGGGCTGTTCGCCGGAGAGGCCATGGTGCCCGATCTCAGCACCCCCAGCCTGCAGAGCGTGGTGGACAACCTCAGCACTTCTGGGTTCCCTGCGATGACCGAGCTGACTCTCGAGCGCCAACAGACTCTCCTGCGCGGTTACCTCGAAGAAGTGGCAAGAGCGGACCTCCCGCGCCTTGGCAGGATTCGGCAAAAGCCCGCCGTGCTGAGCCAGCTGCTGCGGTCTATCGCCCGCATGACAGGTGCGGAACTGAGCTACTCGGCGCTTCTGGCGGACACGAGGGCCGTGGCTCCTGACATCCGGCTCGAGACCGTGTCCAGCTATGTCGAACTCCTCGGGCGACTGTTCATCGTCGAGCTAATCCCGCCGTTCGCCACCAAGCTCCGCTCACGGGCTCGCCTGCGCACTACCCCGAAGATCCACATGGCCGACCCGGCACTCGCGATCGCCGCGCTGGACGCGGACCCCGCCGATCTGACTGCTGATCCCGCGACCCTCGGGTTCCTCTTCGAGTCCGCTGTCATTCACGACCTCACCGTGATGGTCGAAGCAATGGGCGGGCGCCTGTCCCACTACCGCGACTCCAACGGGCATGAGATCGATGCCGTGCTGGAGCTCCCCGGTCGAGGCTGGGCAGCCGTAGAGATCAAGCTCGGCGGCAGGCGTGCTATTGAAGCCGCTGAGTCGTTGCGGCGAGCGGTCGCGCAGATCGATGCCCCGCAGCCGCCCGCGTTCATGGCTGTGATCACCGGAACCGGATTCACCGCACCTATCGGTGATGATGTCGTGACTTTCCCGCTCGGGGCGCTCTGTCCGTGAGCGACGGGCTGCCGTACCCGCTGGCGATCTCTCTCAGAACAGCGTCTCCACAGCCTCCCGCACGCGTCCGTTCTCATCGACGACGGGGATCAGCCGCCAGCGGTCGAACGCCGTGCACGGGTGCGAGATGCCCAGGCGCACCACATCGCCGACGCGTAGCTGCGGGCCGTCGGCTGTGTGCAGGAAGGCGTGCTGGTCGTTTAGCGCCGTGATCTCCCCGGCGAGAGCCTCCTCAGGCCCGCCGAGCGTGCGGGCGACCGCGCGGGGGATCGGCAGTCCGTCATCGAAGGGGACGTCGCGCCGCCCCGCATCCAGCAGCGTGAGCCCCGGCTCCGGAGCGGAGACCACGCGCGCGTAGACATTCAGTGCTGGGCGGAGGCTCGCGTGCGGCTCGCCGGTGCGGCGGGCGTCCAGCGGCGATACGGAGCTGTAGAAGCCGTCGTCGTGCGTGATGTACGTGCCGCAGCGCAGGATCCGGCGGTGCTGCGTGAGCGGCGCGAACGCCTCCGCCACCAGGTCCGGGTAGGCGCTGCCGCCCGCCGAAACCCAGGTGGAGCCGTCGATATCTGGGGCGATCAGCTCCGCCAGGCGCGCCAGATCTGCCAGGTAGCGCGTGATCCGGTCCAGTGACTCTGTGGTGAGGTCATGGGCGAGCGCGCCCTCGTAGCCGGCGGCGCCGCGCAGCGTGAGCACCGGTGAGGCGGCAACGCGGTGGGCGAGGTCGCGTGCCTGCTCGACGCTGCGGGCACCGGTGCGTGCCCCGTCGGCCCCCAGTTCCGTGAGCACCCCGACCCGCGCCTCCGCGGGGAGGTGCGCTTCCAGCAGCGCGATCGTCTCCGGGCTGTCCGCCCAGACCACGAGCTCCTGCTCCGGGTGCGCGGCCAGATGCGCGCCGAGCGCCCGCAACTGCTGCGGGTCCGCGCACGTGTTCGCCAGCTGCACCACCGGCACCCCCGACGTGAGCGCCACCAGCGCCTGCCAGCCCGTCGCCACCGTGATGCCCGACGCGCCCGCCCGCAGCTGCCGCTCCCACAGCGCCGGGGACATCGTCGTCTTCCCATGCGGCATCAGCTCCAGGCCGCGCTCATCGCACCAGCCCTGCATGAGGGCGATGTTGTGCGCGAGCGCCGAGGCATCGAGGGTCAGCAGCGGCGTGGAGAAGTCCCCGAGGTCGAGGTCCAGGTGGGCTGCGGGCAGGCCCGCGGCGGCGGGCGGGAAGGACTTGTCGGTGAGGGCGATCGTGCGCGGGGGAGCGATGGTCATGGTGGCGGGGCCTTGGGGTGGGGTGGGGTGGTGGCTGCCAGTATCGCGGTTATCCGCAACCGTGCGGTGGCTCACGGCCCCGTGCTGCCCTCTATCTGGAAGTCCCGCGACACCGCTGAGGCCCGAGACCCGCGCAGCGTGACGGTCCCAGAGCTTGATCCCTTCACCGACCGGCTGCTGGACCTGGTGATCGAGGAATACGGCCACCTCAGCGGCAGGCAGCTCAGCGCGATGACCCACCAGGAGCTGCCCTGGCGACAGGCCCGCGGAAGCCTTTCCGCCGGTGAACCCTCCAGCGCCCCCTCTGGATCCGAAGCTGATCACGCAGACGTTTTGCACCGAACATGTTCTGTGTGGAAGCAGCGCCTCCGAGCTCGCGGTGCTGGGGCTGCCCGCGGCTGAGGAGCCCGCGGCCGATGCGCCAATCGGGATCCCTTCCATTCCGGTGGATGACATGCCTGAGGATGAATGGGGCGGAGCGAACCTCGTGGAACCGCGGCCGTCTGCTGCGCGCTGACGCTCGCCGATGCACCAAGTACTTTGCATGAGCAGGGGCAAAGGCTTCTTGAAGGACTATCGCGAGGGGAAGCTGAGCGGCAGCGTGGCGGTCCACGCGCCCGCCGGGCTGCTGTCGTGGCTGCGTGCGCAGCGACGCGGCGTGCGGCCGGGGTCCCGGTAGCGGGGGAGGCCGACGTTGGCATGCCGGGCGAGTGTTACTCCTTCTCGCCGCGCGGCGCGGTCGGTGTCCTCGTCCGTCCTGGGGGAGGCGGAGTGGCAAGGCGTGGGCATGCCGTGCACCGCGTGCGTCGCACCGGTGCTTGTTCAGACCCTCCGGTGGTGGGCTTCGGGGTCGATGGGGCCTTCGGTGTCGGGGGTGCGCTCGGGGATCCAGGGTTCTTCCTCGTCCTCATCCTCCTCGTCATCGGTGGTGCTGCCGTTGACGAGGCGGGACTCGAGCGACTTTGCGAACAGCTCGACGGGATCGGATTCGATCTCGATGCTGCCCTCGATGTCCTGCCATTCGCCGCCGTCGACGGAGAACTGTCCGGTGAAGGTGGTGGTGAGGGTGATGTCGTACCAGCCCTCAAACCGGTACTCGGAGGAGATGCGCTCCGACGGGAAGGGCTTGCCGGGATCGGTGGTGGTGATGGTGTTGCCGTCGCCTAGGTCCCAGTGGAACTCGACCGGGACGGCGCGGATCCGCACCGGGGTGCCGAGCAGCTCGGTCTCCAGCTCCTGGATGTCCGCTTCGGTGTAGAGGACATTGACCATGTTCACCGGCAGCCATCCGCGGTCCGGGCCCGCGTGGGCGACTGGCGCCTCGATGGGAAGCTCGGCGAAGTCCTCGGCTGTGATCACGATCTGTGCCGCGGGGCTGCCTGCCTCGGGGGCGCCTGGGCGGACGCAGTCCCAGCCCAGGTCCGTCACCGTGTTCTCTTTCCGGTTGATCTGCGTGCCGCGAACCGTGGAACCCTCCCGAGGAGCCCCACCGGCACGCTTGACTCCAGCAGTCAACGTGAAGACGTCATCCCCGCTAACTCGATAGTCCGTGGACGCCCCACTTCCCTCGTGGCAGCTGTTCGTCGGAGGCGCACACGAGATCCGATGCCCAGCCCCCGTCGCACACTCGATGTTGCCCGGGTCCTCGATCACGGACCAAGTGGTCACTATGTGTGACAACTGGGTTCTCGTCCTGACGTTACCGGTTGTGTCGGCGCCGATTTGGGACTGTCGGGTCTCTATGATATCGATTGATGCGGCAAAAGCTGGTGGCCTATTCTCGCTGTCTTGTGGAGATGTTTTAACACCATCTAAGGGGTCTGAGCCGTCGGCGATGGCGTGGGTTTGGGCCAGGAGGGCGGCTAGTAGAAGTGTCAAACTAAGAATGGCGGCACGGTACCAGCTGCGTAGTCTGTGATGGGTGCGCATCGCCGATCACGCTCCCGCCTGGGTTTCGGTTATCTGAATTTCGTTTACGAGCCACGAGCCGTTGGACCATGTCATTCCGCCAAGGGAAGTGTACTTCTCCTCGGCGATATTGTGCACCTTGCCGTCAGGGGTTGCGATGGAGTGCTCGCCGACGATGTATATATACCCAACCTCAATGTCGTAATTTTCTGACTTGTAGTGCTCGGCACTCTCGGTCGTGATGGGTACCGGGCTCCAGTCGTAATCCTTGTCGATGCTGATCTCGACCTGGTCGATGAGGTCATCGCATCCACTGCAATCTTCGGAGTGAAGATTATTGAGCTTGCTGGTGGAGCCATCCTGATGACTCCAATACACCATCGCGATGTAGTAGCGGAATGCCTCCACTGCTCCGGAATGTGTGTGCTTATCCATCCCTGGGAAATCTTCTGGGTCGGGCGCCGGAATGTCGGGGGCCGCCCGAGTTTCTCCCTCGTCGCTGGCCCCGGCGTCGCCCCCGCCGTCGCTTGCGCCGCTCTCGTCGCCCCCGCCGTCACTGGTCTGGGGCTCGAAGCCGAGATCCGGGGGCGGGGTGGTCACCGGGCCTTTGCCGTCGTCGCAGGCGGCGAGGCCGAGGATAAGCACAGCGGATGCCGTGGCGGCGAAGAGGCGTCGGGTCATGAGGAGAGCTCCCTGTGTGTGTCCTGGAACACGGCCACGGTAGCGACCCTGCTCCACCGCGTCAGCCAACTCCCCAAAATTGTGGATAACTTTCCCAGGGAAGCCCCTCCGGGGTCGGCGTGCCGTTTGGCCCACGCCATGCCGCCACAGAAGGGGCGCGTCCAGTCGCGGTCGCCTGCTCACGCGACACCGAGGATCCTCGGCGCCTCCCCCGCGCCGCGCGCGAACAGCTCCGCCGCCGCAGCCTCCGGCATCGGCCCCAGCTGCCCGAACGCCTCCGCGCTGATCGGCCCCACCAGCAGCGCCCACGCGCTCACCGCCACGACCCACCCAGACGCGACAACGGCGGCCTCCCCACCCAGGGAGGCCGCCGCAGGTTCCGGCGCTCCGTGCGCCAGCTGCCGCCGTCGACGCAGGCGTCAGTTCTTTGTGTCGTCGCCGAACAGGCTCTTCGCCGCGCCCTTCACGGAATCGCGGGCGTCCTGCACCTTGCCGCGCGCATCGGCCTTGCCCTGATCGGTCTTGCCCTCGGCCTCGGTCTGCTTATCGCCGGTCAGCTTGCCCAGGCCCTCCTTGATCTTGCCGCCCATCTTGTCGCTCGTGTTCTCGAACTTCTCGTCGACGCTCATCGCGCCTCCTCATCGTCGGGGATCGTGACCGGGAGCATAGCCGGAACGCAGCTGCGGGAGCTGACCTATCGGTCCAGGCCGATGTGGCCAGTAGGATCAGCGCAGCTGTCCCGCGAGGAGGAGGTCACCGCACGCATGCCGCGCAGCCCCGTCACCCTCGCCGAAGTGGCCCGCGCTGCCGGAGTCTCTCCGGCCACCGCGAGCTTCGTCCTCTCCGGGCGCGGCGGCTCCCGCTCCGCCGGCTCCGCCGAGACCAAGAAGAAGGTCCGCGCCGCCGCCCAGGCCCTCGGCTACGTCCCCAACCGCCACGCCCAGGCCATGCGCACCGGCCGCGGCGGCGGCATCGTCCTCGCCCTCGGCGACGTCGAAGACCCCTGGGGCCTGCAGCTCGCCCACCAAGTCCGCGAGGACGCCCTCCCCCATGACCTCTCCACCCTTCTGCTCGCCGACGAACGCTGGTACCAGTACCTCCTGGGGGCCAGCGCCGACGCCGCCCTGGTCACCTCCATCGACTTCCTCCCCGACGGCCCCGACCAGGTGCGCCGCCTCGCCAGCTCCACCCAATCCGGGATCGTCGCCTTCAGCGTGCGCATGCAGCCCGACGGCTTCGACGTCATCGCCTCCAGCCCCTCGACCGCCATCGGCGAGGCCTACCGCCGCCTGCGCGCCCGCCACGACGTCGTCCACCTCCTCGCCCCCGAACTGCTCGACCGTCCCGGCGGCAGCCTCGCCCACCCCCGCACTACCGCCTTCCTCAACGCCGCCCGCGACGCCGACGACGGGCCCGTCGAAGACCTCGTCACCGTCGCCCCTGCGACAGGGCGCGGCACCTACCAGGTCAGCGTCGACTGGCTCGATGGCCCGCGGCACCCCAGCGCTGTCGTCTGCTTCACCGCCTTCCAGGCCGTCTCCCTCCAGCTCGCTGCTGAGCGCGCCGGGCTGCGCGTCCCCGAGGACCTCGAGATCATCTCCATCGGCGACGTCCCCGAAGCCTCCCAATACCTCGGTCCCATCAGCTACTACGGCGTGAAAGACGTGTTCGCCCGCATCTCCGCGGTGCTCATCGACCGCGCCACCGACCGCACCGACCGCCCCGGCGAGCTCCACACCTTCACCTGGCAGTTCTTCCCCGGGGTGACCACCCGAGAGGAGACCTGACATGCAGCGCAGCACCTGGACCGTGCCCGGCCTCGAGCTCACCGACCTCACCCTCGACGTCCCCCTGGACCACGACCGGCCAGGCGGCGAGCAGATCTCCCTGTTCGCCCGGATCGTCGCCGAACCGGGGGCCGACGACAAGCCGTACCTCGTCTACCTGCAGGGCGGGCCCGGCTCCGAAGCGCCGCGCGTAGGGTCGATCGGCGCCGTGCCATGGCTGGCACGGGCGCTGCGCGAGCACCGCGTGATCATGCTCGACCAGCGTGGCACCGGCCGCTCGACCCCCGTCGGCCCGCAGATCCTCGAGGGCCGCAGCGCCCGCGAGGCCGCCGAGTACCTCACGCACTTCAGGGCCGATGCGATCGCGCGCGACGCCGAGCTGCTGCGCGAGGCCCTCGGCGTGGAGAAGTGGTCGCTGCTGGGCCAGTCCTTCGGCGGCTTCACCACCCTGCGCTACCTGTCTGCGCACGGTGAAAGCGTGGAGAAGGCCCTGTTCACCGGCGGGATCCCCGCGCTCGGGCAGCAGCTGGATGACGTGTATACGACGACGTGGCGCGGCATGATCGCCCGGTCCGAGCGGTACTGGGCGCGCTTCCCCGGCGACCGCGACCGTTTCCGCGCCCTCGCCGATCGGGCCGAGGCCGGGCAGCTGCGCCTGCCGGACGGGCAGCGCGTGGGCGTGGAACGGCTGCGCCGCCTGGGCCTCATGCTGGGCGGCACCGGTGGGGCGGAGCGCCTGCATCACCTGCTGGAGCTCGACCCCGAGGCCCCGGCCTTCGCGCATGACCTCGCCGCCGCCCTACCGTTCTCTGGCCGCAACCCCATCTACGCGGTGCTGCACGAATCCTGCTGGGCCGACGGTTTCGCCACCCGCTGGGCCGCCGACCGGACGAAGCCGCGCGACGTCGCCGAAGACCCGACACTGCTGGGCGGCGAGCACGTGCACCGCGACCTGTTCACCGAGGACCCGGAGCTGGCCGTCTGGGCGGAGGTCGCAGATGTGCTGGCCGAGCATGAGTGGCCGCGGCTGTATGACGAGGAGGCGCTGCGGGGGTGCGAGGTGCCCGGCGCCGCGGCCGTCTACTACGACGACGCCTACGTGCCGCGTGAGTTCTCCCTGGCCACCGCTGCGCTGCTGCCCCGGCTGACGCCGTGGATCACCAGCGAATACGAGCACAACGGGCTGCGGCACGGCGGCGCGCACGTGGTGGGGCATCTGCTGGACCTGGCCGCGGGGCGGCGGGAGGCCTGAGGCCGGGGCCGATTCCACGGAAGGGACTCTCCTGACCGGCCGCGTGCAATATGCAGGCGGCCGGTCATCTGCGTACCGTCCGTGGAAGTGCCCAGCGGGTAGTCCAGGGGCGGACGGCGGGGCCGGACGGGCCACGAATGGCGGGTGGCGGGGATAGCCGGACCGGAGCGTCTGCTGCAGGCGGCCTCTCCTCCCCAATGTCCCGTCATCCACAGGCCGCCGACACGAGCTGCGAGGGTCGCCAGTGGCTGAGATCTTCTGGGCATGGATGACAGCAGCGCGACGAGGGACGAACGCAGCGCCCTGAAGAAGAAGCTCGGTGTGTATCACCGCCGCGACCTCGACGACCTGGGAGTGGGCAGGCCGGTCCGCGAGGCTGCTATCGCGAGGGGAACTCTCATCGCCCACGGGAACGGCTGGTACACCAGGCCGAGCACACCGGCTGAGGTGAGCGGCCCGCTCTCGCGAGGGCACCGTGCTACGTGCGTCACTGCTGCCGAGGTGTACGGGCTCTGGGTCCCGCGGACGACGGAGGTGCATGAGGTTGCACGCCGTAATCGAGGGACAGCGCCGCCCCATGTGGTCCTTGCCCACCGTCCAGTTCTGCGCGCTTGGCCTGATCAGGAACCGATTCTGCCGCTGCTCGTGGCTGTCCATCACGCCATGCTCTGCCTGGATCCCGAAGCAACAACGGTGATGCTCGAGTCTGGGGTGGAGAGACGCTTGCTGCGCCCCCACCAGGTGCGGGATCTACTGGCTGCAGTGTCGATCAAGCGGCGGCGCGATATCGGCAGGATCAGCACTCTTGCTGGGTCGGGCACGGAGACTCGGGTCCGCAGATACCTCGAGAGGCGCGGAGTCCGGGTTCGCGAGCAGGTGCAGATCGAGGGCGTGGGTCGCGTGGACCTGCTGGTGGGGGAGCGACTCATCATCGAGTGCGACAGCGTTGCCCATCACGACTCTCCTGCCGCCTACTACGTGGACCGCCGTCGCGATGCCGATGCAGTGGAGCGCGGGTTTGTGGTACTGAGACTGACCTGGGAGATGGTCTGGCTGGATTGGGAGGCCACGCAGAGGCAGCTGCTCACGCTGATCCATGGCGAGGTTCACTGGGTGCGCCGTTCCTTGCGTCAGGGAGACGGGCGCCGGGTGATTGGACCGCGCGAGCGGATTCCACGAACGGGACTCTCCTGACCGGCCGCGTGCAATATGCAGGCGGCCGGTCGTGAGCGTCCCCTTCGTGGAAGTGCCTCGTGAGTAACGGTGGGGTTGGGAGGTTGAGGGGGGCCCAGCCCAGCCGGCCCTGCCAGCCCACCCAGCCTCACCCATCCACCGCTAGCCGGAACCCCTTGTTCCCGCTCGAGTCCTCGGCGGCGGTGGCGGAGCGGGCGGCAACGCGGTAGCGGTTGCAGTAGGAGTCGTGGCACAGGTAGGAGCCGCCGCGCATGACCCGCACGTCCCCATCCATGGACGGCGCCGTGCCCGTGGTCCACCGGTCCGAGCACCACTCCCACACATTGCCCGCCACCTCGTACAGCCCGAACCCATTGGGCGGGAAGGACCGCACCGGCGCGGTGGCCAGGTAGCCGTCCTCGAGGGTGTTGCGCACCGGGAAGGCGCCCTGCCAGATGTTGCAGCGGTGCTCGCCGCCGGGCGTGAGCTCATCACCCCAGGCGTATCGTCGCTGGTCCAGGCCCCCGCGGGCGGCCTTTTCCCATTCGGCCTCGCGCGGCAGGCGCATCGAGCACCAGACGGCGAACGCTTCGGCATCCCGCAGCGACACATGCGCCACGGGGTGTTCGGCCCGCTGCTGCACATCCGATCCGGGACCTTCGGGCCGATCCCAGCGCGCCCCCTGCACGGCCCGCCACCAGGGCGTCCCGGGTGGCTTGGGGCTTGCGCGCCGCAGCTGCGCCCCCAGCAACGCCCCGAACACGAAGGACCACCCGAACTCCTCCGCCTCCGTGACATAGCCGGTTTCCTCGACGAAGGCAGCGAACTCGGCGTTGGTCACGCAGGTGGGGTCGATGCGGAAGGCTGGTACGTCCACGGTGCGCACCGGCCCCTCGCCGTCCAGCGGGTTCTGGTCGCGGTCCGCGGTGCCCATGCGGAACTCCCCGGCCTCGATGAGCACGGCCTGCTCGGCGCGGGCCCGCACCGCGGCGGGATCGGCGGCGATCCCCACCGCCCCTGCTCCTGGGCGCACGTGCTCCGCGGCTTCAGCGCCAGCCCCAGAGTCAGCCCCAGGCGTAGCGTCAGTCTCAGCCCGAGCCCCAGCCCCGGCCTCACCGCGAGCCCCCGGCTCTGCCGCTCCCGGCCCGCCTCGCCCGTCCGGCACCCCGCGCCCCAGCTCATCTACCGCGGCCCGACCCGCCGCGCAGCACGGCCCGTGCCCGGTGCTCCCTGCCTCTGACTGCGTCATCGCCTGCTCCGTCCTGCGTCCCGATCCTTCACCGTAGCCCGCGGCGCCATCCGCTCTCACCTGCGCATCGTCACCGATTCGTTGTGATGTGGGGCACAGCGCTGCTACCGTGGCGCACCATGCGCCGCCCGGCGCTGCCCCCTGGCCGCCATGTGCCGGGTATCGCGACCGCGCCTCGCCCGATTCTCGGCGCCGTGCACGATCCGACGATGTCGACGGAGGTCTCCCTCGTGAACCACACCCCCGATGCTCCCGCCCGCCCCGGGCGCCGACACCTCCTGGCGGGCCTCGGTGCCCTGCCCGGCGCGGCGGTTCTCGGTGCCGGCGCCGCACACGCCGCCCCCGCCCCCGCGAAAGGCAAGGGCAAAGGCAAGGGGAAGGGCAAGGGCGGCAACCGGAAGGGCGATTTCCGCCTGGGCGTGGAGAACCTCCTGGATCCCGAGCGCCTCGAGGTGCTGCGCGGCAAGGCCGTCGGCCTCATCACCAACCCCACCGGCACCGACTCTGCCCTCCGCTCCACGATCGACATCCTCGTCGATGCCCAGGAGCAGGGCGGCTTCACCCTCACCGCCCTGTACGGCCCTGAGCATGGGGTGCGCGGCGCTGAGCCCGCCGGCGGCTACGTCGAGGACTACATCGACGCCACCACCGGGCTGCCCGTGCGCTCCCTGTACGGCAAGACCCAGAAGCCCACCCCGGAGATGCTCGCCGATATCGACGTGCTCGTCTTCGACATCCAGGACATCGGCGCCCGCTTCTACACGTACATCTGGACCCTGTACTACGCGATGCAGGCCGCTGGGGAGAACGGCAAGTCCTTCGTGGTGCTGGACCGCCCGAACCCCCTGGGCCCGGAGGCGGAGGGCTTCGTGCTCGAGCCGGAGCTTGCGAGCTTCGTGGGGCTGCGCGAGATCCCGCAGACCCACGGCCTGACCGTCGGTGAGCTCGCCCGTTACTTCGCCGGGGAGTTCCTCGAGGACGCTGCGCCGGAGCTGCACGTCGTGCCGATGACCGGCTACGACCCCGAGGATCCGCTGGCCGCGGAGCTGCCGTGGGTGCTGCCCTCTCCGAACATCCCCACTGCCTAAACGGCCGTGGTCTACGCCGGCACGGGCCTCATCGAAGCGCTGAACGTCTCTGAAGGCCGCGGCACCACCACCCCGTTCCTGTGGTTCGGCGCCCCGTTCATCGGCGAGGAGCAGATCGCGGCGATCATCGCGCGGCTGCGCGGCGCGGACCTGCCGGGCGTGCTGTATCGGCCGATGTTCGCCACCCCCACCACCTCCAAGCATGAGGGCGAATTCTGCGGCGGCGTGCAGATCCACATCACCGACACCGCAGCGTATGAACCCGTGCGCACCGGCATCCACGTCATCGCCGCACTGCTGTACGAGGTCGAGGAGGTGGACTGGCGCGAGGGCGAGAAGTGCCGCACCGAGGCCGATGTCTGCTGGATCGACCGGACCTCCGGCACCAAGCGCACCCGCGCCATGCTCGAGGACGGCGAGGACCCGGAGGCGATCGTCGCGGCGTGGCGCAAGGAGGCCCGACGCTTCACCGCCACCACCCAGCCCTACCGCCTCTACTGACCGACCTGATCGACCGCCTCTGCTGAGCTCGGCCGCGCACAGCCCCCGCCTGCTGAGCCTCGCCCTTGGGCCCGGCCCTGGCGACCGCTCTCCTCAGACAATCCGGAAGGAGCCCATATGACTGCCCGTTTTCCCCACACTCTGACCCGCCGCGCACTGGGCGCGAGCGCGCTCGCCGGAGCGGCCGTGGCCGCCGTGCCCGCTACCGCCCACGCCAAGGGCCGCGCCCCCGGCCGCGAGGATGCCCGGATCGACGAGCTGCTGGCGGGAATGAGCCTTGAGCAGAAGATCGGCCAGCTGTTCGTGGCCGTCGGCTACGGCTCCCGCGCCGACCAGCCCCATAAGTCCAACACCGAGACCACGGGCGTGGACACGATCGCCGAGATCATCTCCACCCACCACGTGGGCGGGCTGATCTATTTCGCCTGGAGCGACAACCTCGAGAACCCCGAGCAGGTGGCGACGCTGTGCAACGACGCGCAGGACGCAGCGCTCGCCTCCGGCGGGATTCCGCTCGTGATCAGCGCCGATGAGGAGCGCGGCGTGGTCTACCGCCTGCCGGCCCCCGCCACGCCGCTGCCCGGTCAGATGGCCCTCGGCGCGACCGGTTCGAAGGCCCACGCCCGCAAGGCCGGGCGGATCGTCGGCGAGGAGATGCGGGCGCTGGGCCTGCATCAGGCGTTCTCCCCGGTGGCCGATGTGAACGTCGAGGCGCAGAACCCGGTGATCGGCGTGCGCTCCTTCGGCGCGGACCCCGAGGCGGTGGCGCGCCTGGCCGCAGCGCAGATCAAGGGTCTGCAGGGCGCGGACTGCTCGGCGGCGGCCAAGCATTTCCCCGGCCACGGCGACACCGCTGTGGACTCCCACATCGGGCTGCCGGTCATCGAGCACACCCGCGAGGAGATCGACGAGCTGGACCTGCCGCCGTTCATCGCCGCGATCGACGAGGGCGTGGACGCGATCATGACCGCCCACATCGTGGTGCCGGCGCTCGACGATTCGGGCGTGCCCGCCACGCTCTCGCCCCCGATCCTCACCGGGCTGCTGCGCGAGGAGCTCGGCTACGACGGCGTCATCGTCACCGATTCCCTGGCGATGGAGGGCGTGCGCACTCTGTTCGGTGACGAGCGGGTGCCGGTCGAGGCGATCCTCGCAGGCGCCGACCAGATGCTCATGCCGCCGGATCTCGCGCTGGCCATCGGCGGGGTGCGCGACGCGGTCGACGCCGGTGAGATCACCGAGGAGCGACTGGATCAGTCGGTGCGCCGCATCCTGCGCCAAAAGCTGCGCCGCGGCCTGTTCACGGACGACCTGCACGTGGACCCCGCCGCTGCGGAGTCGGCGCTCAGCACCCGAAAGTCCCTGCGCACCGCCCGGAAGATCGCCGAAGACTCCGTCACGCTGCTGATCGACGAGGCGCTGCCGCTGCCGGACGGAGCGAGCGTCCTGGTCACCGGTGAGGGCAGCGCCGAGAAGATCGACGTGGCCGTCGAAGCGCTGAACGACCTGGGCTTCACCGCAACCGGGCTCGCAGAGGCGAACGCCAAGGACGCTGCCGCGGCCGCGGAGGACGTGGATGCGGTGCTCGTGTTCACCTCCTCCGGCGGTTTCGAGACTCCCGCGGAGCAGGTCGCCCTCGTGAAGGCCCTCGCGGCGACCGAGGCGACCGTGGTCCACGCCTCGCTGCGCAACCCCTACGACGTGGTGCACGTGGGCGAGGTGGGCGCCTCGATCGCCGGGTACGGCAACGCCGATGCGACCCTGCAGGCCATCGCCGGGGTGCTCGCCGGGGATGTCACGGCCGGGGGCACGCTGCCGGTCGCGATCCCCGAGGCCGACGGCACCGGTGAGGCCTACCCCCTGGGCTTCGGCCTGGGCTGATCCACCGCGCGGTGGGGGCCGATGGCGCCCCTGCCGTCGCCGCACAACCACAGAGCCGGCCGGTGCACCCCGCACTGGCCGGCTCTGCTCGTGCCTCATCGATGCCTGCCTCGTCGGCTTCTGGCCCGTCGACACCAACGCCGTCTGAACCTGCCCCGCCTACTCCGCGCAGCGGCGCCGTAGCGGGTCCTCGATCCGGTACTGCTCCACGTGGTACGGCCAGTCCGGGCCGGTGTGCCACTGCGAGCACACCAGGTGCAGCACATCCAGCGTGGAGCCGGGCACGATGTACGGCCCGTACAGCTGGGCGACGACGTTGTGTTCCTCCTTGCCCCACTCCCCGCCGTGCAGCAGTACGATCGGCTCCGCCTCGGCGAGCTCCTCTGGGCTGTCAGCAGCGATGATGCAGGCACGGTAGTTCCCGGCATCGAAGTACGTCAGCAGCCACTGGTCCTCCACGACCCGCAGCGACATCTCCCCGATCGACCCCTCCAGCACGATCAACGGGTCGCTCGCATCACCCCAGGTCCCGTCGGCCTGGAGGGTTTCGTAGGCCGCGGGCTCGAGGATCGAATCCTGCGGCACGCGCGAGAGGATCAGGCCCTTGTCGCGCTGGAATCCGGTGGTCAGCAGGTACACGTGACCGTCGGTGGGGTGCGGGTACCAGGTGCACTGCTGCATGAACCCCTCGGCGTGGCCGCCGGGGAACATTTCGGCGGTGCGCGCCCACGTCTCCCCAGAGTCCTCGCTGGTCCAGATCTCGCTCATGGCGACGTTGCCGAGGCCGTGGTTGACCATCATCCACAGGTACATCGTCTCGCCGACGGTCAGCGGGTCGCCCGGCAGGATCGTGGAGACGGGGTTGTCATCGTGCTCGTAGTCCACGAGCTGCTCGGCGGTCTCGCCGCCAACGGCGCTGGTCCAGGTGATGCCCTCATCCAGGGGGACGTCCGGATCGGCGAAGAGGCCGACGGGGGAGCGCCAGAACCCGCCTCCCACCACGGCCGCCTCGAAGGTGTCGCCGAAGATGAACAGGATCCGCCCGTCGGGGGTGACGGCGGGGGCGCCGAGGTCGGTGGCTTCCATGCGGAAGCGCGTGGTGATCTCGGGGCCGGTGATCGGGCCCATGCGCTCCACGACCGGGCAGGCGCTGCGGTCCACCTCGCCCCAGGGGGACGGCTCGGCGGTGGCCTCAGGGTCTTCGGGGCCCGAGCCGCTGTCGCCGCCGGAACAGGCTGTGACCAGCGCGCCGGCGCCCGCCAGCACCGCCGATCCGCGCAGGAACTGGGAACGATCGATCACGGGGGCCTCCTCGCAGCGTCATCGCTGTGCAGCATCGTGCACTCCAGCGTACGCACCGAACAGCTCGCGAGCAATCGTTTACCAAGGATGGGGTAGCCAACCCCGCCTCCGCCCGCTCAGGCCATGCGGAACGGGTCCTCGGGCTCCTCGTTCCAGCCGGGCGCGTCGCCCCAGCCGGTCCCCTCGCCCCAGCCGGGCACGTCGCGGATCACGGGGATCTCGGAGGTCAGCAGCGCCCGACCCTCCCCGGCCATGCCGTACGGGTCGCGGACGACGGGGATCTCCGAGGTCATGAGCATGCCGGGCTCCTCGGTGCGCTCGAGCAGCTGCTCCTCGCGCACCACGGGGATTTCGGCGGTCAGCAGGGCAGTGCTGCCATCGGCCGCCCCGAACTCCTCCGCCATGTCGGTGAGGGCGGGAAGCTCCGCGGTGGTGAGCGGGATGGAGCCCGTCGTGGTCTCGCCATCGGGGGAGGCTGCGGCTTCCAGCTGGGCGAGGGCGGCCGCCTCGCGGGAGGCGAGGGCCGCGCGGCGCTGCCGGACACGCACGTAGTCGTGGGTGAACACGGCGCCGGCGGCGGTGCAGGCGGCCAGCACCACGCCGAGCACCACCCAGAAGGTGCGGGAGAGGTCCCCGGCGGCGATCAGGGCGCTGGCCGTGATGACGCCCAGCGCATTGGCGGTGCGCAGCATCGCGAACACCTCGGCCCGATGCTCGGGCGCCACCAACTGATCCAGCACGAGCGAGTAGTAGGTGGACAGCGGCGCGAGCACCGCACCGCCCAGCACTGCGCCGACGATCGTGAGCGTCACCGAACCGCCGAAGCCCGCGAGGGCGAGCCCTACCCCGATCGTCACCAGCCACGCCAGGACGGTGCGTCGGCGCGGGATGCGATTGCGGATGCTCACCCACACCCCGCCGGTCACCGAGGCAGTGCAGATCGCGACCGGGAAGATCACGCCCCACGTCGGCTCCAGTCCGTAGGCGACGGCGAGGGAGACCGCACCGATCTCGATGGTGCCGATCGCGGCGGTGGTCGCCCCACCGGCCAGCAGCCACATGAGGATCGTGGGCGTCAGCTCCAGTCGGCCCGCCGCGGCCCGCGCATCCGGCGCCGGGGCCGTCGCCGTGGGCAGCGACGGCAGCAGCACCAGCGGCGAGCCGCCCAGCAGCACCATCGCCCACACCGCGAGCGCCGGGGAGATTCCGCCCAGGCCCGCGGCGATCACCGGGGAGGCCACGAACGCGACTTCGTTCAGCGTTGCGGCGATGCCGAGGGCGCGCGGCAGCTGCGCGGCGGAGACCAGGTGGTTCAAGGTGGCGCGCAGGTGCCCGTAGGCCGCGCCGGCGGAGAGCCCGGAGGCCGCGGCAGCGGCGAGCACGAGTGGGAAGGGCGCCCCGAGGGTGGCGAGCAGCGCCACCGCCACCAGACCCGCTGTTCGCAGGCCGATGAGGAACCGCAGGTAGGGCATGGGGGCGAAGCGCTGTCCCAGCCGCGCGAGCGGTACCGCGCCCACCACCTGGGCGATGGTCATCGCCAGCACCATGGCCGCACCGGAGCCCGGATCACCCGTCAGCGGCAGCGCGATCAGAGCGAAGGCGATCGGTGACGCGGACTGCGGGACGGCGAAGGCTGAATACGAGCCGAACCAGCGCAGCAGAGGGGTGGAGAGCGGGCGGGCGGACAAGGAGCCTCCTTCTGGGGTGACCAGTGCGAACATCGAAAAGCCGCGGCGCCAACCGCGGCTCTATGCGCAACATAGTGCCCACTCGACCGGTTGCGCAATATAGTGCCCATCACGTCGTGATCGGGGGTGGGCCAGTCCTCCGGCGAGTAGGCTTCACACTCCACCTGACCAGGAGGAATCCCATGGCTGAAGGCATGCGACCGGCGGTCGTCGCGCAGCTCGGGGAACGGATCCGCGCGCTGCGGCAGGACCAGGACCTGTCAGTGGCAGCACTCGCGGAGGCCAGCGAGGTGTCCCGTCGGATGCTCACCCAGATCGAACTGGGGCAGGCGAATCCGTCGGTCACCATCCTGGACCGGATCGCCGACGGGCTCGGCACCACCTTCGCGGCCCTCATGGGGGTGGGGCCGGACGCCCCGCCGGAGGGCGTGGAGGTGTGGTCCACCGACGACGGGTCCTGGGCGATCCTGCTCGACGCGGTCGAGACGCCCGATGGGACCGTGGTGGAGACCTGGAAGTACTGGCTGCTGGGCAACGATCAGGTCAGCGGCGGCACCGAGGACCCCTCACCGGCGATGATGCTGCACGTCATCGAGGGGGCGCTCGAGGTGACGACGCCGCGCGGCACGGAGACGATCGAGGTGGGCGGCTCCGGGCGCGTGCCCCGCAACGCCCCCTATCGTTTCCGTGCCGTGGACGAGCGCGGCGCCGGGTTCCTCGCCGCCTCGCTGATGCCGCGCCTCAGCGCAGCCCGCGCACGCGGAACTGCTGGGTCCAATACGGCCAGCCCGCCCCGGTGTTCCACTGGCTGACCAGCAGGTGCAGGTCCGAGAGGGTGGAGCCGGGCACGATGTAGCCGCCGTAGGGCTGGGCCATCAGGGTGTCACTCTCCCCGCCCCAGTGCGTGGAGTGGATCAGCTGGTGATGCTCGGCGGTAAAGAGGTTCGCGGTGGGCCCGTCGTGCAGGAGCACATCGATCGTGCCGTCCCCGGCGTTGAACCAGGACAGCACCCAGGTGCCGTCGATGATGCGCCAGCACATCTCCCCGAACCGGCCTTCGCGCACCGGGGTGGGCGGATTGCCCCAGGCCCACTTCCCGTCGCGGTAGCCCCACGGCTCGTAGGCACCCGGATCCATGATCGAGCCGCCGAACACGCGGTGCAGGATGATCGGCTTGTCCCGCTGGAACCCGGTGGATAGCACGTACACGTGGTCGTCGGCATGGTTGTAGGTCCACGTGACCTGCTGGAACATACCGCCCAGGTGGTCGCCGGGGAACATGTACGGGTTGTGCTGCCAGGTGGCGCCGGAATCCTTCGAGGTGAGGATCTTGGTGTGGGCGACGTTGCCGAAGCCGTGGTTCTCCATCACCCACAGGTACATCGTGTCGCCGAGGGTGATCACATCGCCGGGCAGCAGCGTGGTGACCGGGTCGCGCGGGTAGTCGACCAGCTGGCGGGCGTAGTCGCCGCCCACCGGGGCGGTCCAGGCGATCTTGTCCGCGAGCGGCCGGTTCTGGTCCGCGTATAGGGCGATCGGCGCCCGGTTCGGGCCCTCCACGCGCGGGGCGTCGAAGGTGTCACCGAAGACGGTGAGGATCCGCCCATCGGGCGCGATGGCGGGGACGCCGAGGTCCGTGGAGTGCGCGCCCCACATGTCCGTCAGGCCCGGGCCGGTGACCTCGCCCAGACGCTGGACCGACGGTGCGGCCTGCGCCGATGCGGACAGCGGGCCCGCCTGCAGCCCGGCGGCGCCCAGGCCGGTCGCGGCAGCGGTGAGGCCCGTGAGCTTCAGGAATGAGGCGCGGGACAGGGGAGCGGACTGCGGGGACATGCGGACCTCCTGCGGGTCGGGACGCTGATCCCTCCCAGTCCAGCCGCTCGCGCGCGAGCGCACCATCGGCCATCGGTGCGAAACCTCGGCGGGCAGATGGGTCGAAGGTGCTGGGGACTCACTCCCACCCCAGCGAAGACTCCCACCCCAGCGGAGAGCGCTGCGTTTTCGTGGGAATAGCAGTCGACTTCCCACGCAAACGCAGCGGTCTTGGGTGAGGGGAGCGGGGGCGAGCCCGGGCAGGCCCGGGCGCCTGCGTCAGGCGAGCGACTCCATGGCCCGTCGGACCCCTTCGACGCGGTACTGCTGCACGTGGTAGGGCCAGCCCGCGCCGGTGTTCCACTGCGAGCACAGCAGATGCAGGTCATCGAGCGTGGAGCCGGGCAGGATGTACGGGCCGTACAGCTGCGCGACGCGCTCATGGTCCTCCTGGCCCCAGCCGCAGCCCCACAGGATCGTCTCCGCGTAGGCGGGGGTGCGGATCTCCTCGGGGGAGTTAGCCAGCAGCATGTCCACGCGGTACAGGCCCGCGTTGAACCAGGTGAGCACCCACTTGTCCCCGACGATGCGCAGGCACATCTCGCCCACGTGCCCGCCGAGCACCGGGGTGGGGTCGTTGCCCCAGGCCCACTGCTGCTGCTCGCCCTCACCGGTGGCACCGTAGGTCTCGTAGGCGTCCGGGTTCAGGATCGAGTCCTGCGGCACGCGCTGGAGGATCGCTTCCTTGTCGCGCTGGAACCCGGTGGTCAGCAGGTATACGTAGCCGTCGGTGGGGTGGGCGAACCAGGTGCACTGCTGCGAGAACCCGTCGAGGTGATCTCCGGGGAACATCTCCGCGGTGCGCTCCCAGTGCTCGCCGGAGTCCTGGGAGGTTCAGATCTCGGTGTGGTCCACGTTGCCGAAGCCGTGGTTGACCATCACCCACACGTACATGGTCTCCCCGACGGTGAGGATGTCACCGGGCAGGATCGTGGAGACGGGGTTGCCGCTGTGGTCGTACTCGACGAGCTCCACCGCCTCCTCGCCGCCCACCGCGGAGGTCCATTCGAGGCCGTGCTTGAGCTTGCGATCGGGGTCCGCATACAGGCCGACGGGGGAGCGCCACCAGCCGCCGCCCACCGCGGCATCCTCCCAGGTATCGCCGAAGATCACGAGGATCCGCCCGTCCGGGGTGACGGCCGGTGCGCCGAGGTCCGTCGCCTCCATGCGGAAGCGGGTGGTGATGCCGGGGCCGGTGACGGTCTTGAGTCGCGTGATCTCCGGGCGACGGTAGCCGGGGTTCGGATCGACGCCGCGCCCGGTGCCGCGGCCGGGCTTGTCATCGGGGGTGCGGTCCGCGTGGGCGGGCCCGCCCGCGGCAAGAGCGGCGCCGAGCGTGCCGGCGCCGAGGGCGAGGGAGCCGCCGCGCAGGAACCCGGAGCGGGACAGCTCCGCCGGGGCAGGGCTCGAGGGCTGGGCAGAAGGTGTGGTCGAGCGCATGGAAGCCTCCATTGGCGTGTGGTGCGAGTCACGGTCTGCGGGGTGCAACTCTAGAGGCTCGGCGCATGGAGAGCAATCGTTTACCGTTCGACGGTACGAGATCGATAGGGGCGTGCGGCGCTGCGCCGGCGCGGAACTCCACCCCGTGTCAAGCATCGTCCCAGGTGAAGCGCGCTCCTGGAGCTGCACTGACGGGGCCGTCGCGGGAGCCGCTCCTGCTGGGGCATCCACCCGGGGTTTACGCAGCGTCACAGCT
This sequence comes from Brachybacterium sp. UMB0905, assembly GCF_002871795.1. Lineage (GTDB taxonomy): Bacteria > Actinomycetota > Actinomycetes > Actinomycetales > Dermabacteraceae > Brachybacterium. The sequence continues at coordinate 43,491 of NZ_PNHL01000010.1, forward strand.
CCCGTACGGTGGTACTGGGCGAGTAAACGATTTTCGACGCAATGGAGTGCCGACCGTGACAGACCCGAGCAAGCCCGCCGCGGGCGTGACCGAGCAGGTGCTCGAAGCGCGCGCCGTCGTCGGCAACGACCCGACGGAGGGAGGTGCCCGCGATGCGGCGGGCGTGAAAGCGCCCCTGCCTTTCCGTCGCCGCTTCGTCTCCGCGGTCCGCCACCACCCGTGGATGTACGCCTTCATCCTCCCCGGGCTGGTCTTCTTCGTCCTGTTCCACTATGTGCCGCTGCTGGGCAACATCATCGCCTTCCAGGACTACTCGCCCTACCTGGGGATTCAGGGCTCGCGCTTCGTGGGTCTGCGCAACTTCGAGGCGCTCGTGCGGGACCCCGAGGTGGTCAACGCGATCACCAACACGCTGATCATCTCCTTCCTCCAGCTGGCCTTCGCCTTCCCCGCCCCCATCGCCCTGGCGATCTTCCTGAACTCGCTGCTCTCGGAGCGGATCAAGCGCTGGATCCAGACCGTCGTGTACCTGCCGCACTTCCTCAGCTGGGTGATCGTCATCGCCCTGTGGCAGCAGGTGCTCGGCGGCGCCGGCTCGCTCGCGCACGGCCTCTCGCTGCTGGGCCTGGAGAACGTCAACCTCATGAGCGACCCCTCGTTCTTCAAGATCCTCGTCGTGCTCCAGGTGATCTGGAAGGACGTCGGCTGGGGCACGATCATCTTCTTCGCCGCCCTGTCCACCATCTCCGCGGAGCTGTATGAGTCCGCGGCGGTGGACGGGGCCGGATCCTGGCGCCGCATCTGGCATGTGACTCTGCCCGGTCTGCTGCCGGTGACCGTGATGCTGCTGATCCTTCAGCTCGGCAACGTGCTCACCGTCGGCTTCGAACAGCTGCTGCTGCAGCAGCCCGCCGTCGGTGCCGGGGCGGCCCAGGTGATCGACACCTTCGTGTACTACCGCGGCATCGCCGGCGGCGACTGGGGCGTGTCCACCGCCGTGGGCCTGGTCAAGGGCGTCGTCGGCACGGTGCTCGTCCTCGGGGCGAACCGCCTCGCCAAACGACTGGGAACGGATGGACTCTTCTGATGGCTGCTCGACGACCTCCGTGGATGGAGAAGCCCGGACCGATCACCCAGGCCCTCAAGGTCCTCGCGATCGCGATCATCGTGCTGCTGATGCTGTACCCCTTCGTGTACGTGATCATGGCCTCGATGACCCCGCCGGGGGAGACGCTCCGCTTCGGCGTGATCCCTACCGACATGACCCTGGACGCCTACCGCTCGGTGCTCGCCGGACGCATCATTCCCCGCGCGCTCATGGTCTCCATCGGCATCACCGCGGTGGGCACGGTCCTGTCGGTCACCTTCACCACGCTGCTGGCCTTCGGACTGACCCGCACCCGCGAGATTCCCGGCTCCAAGGGCGTGCTGTACCTGGTGCTGTTCACGATGCTGTTCGGCGCGGGCCTGATCCCGAACTTCATCCTCGTGAAGTCCCTGGGGCTGCTGAACTCCTACTGGGCGCTGATCCTGCCCGGCCTCATCAGCGCCTTCAACATGCTCGTGGTGCGCAACTTCTTCATGCAGATCCCGCAGGAGCTCACCGACTCCGCCCGGATCGACGGGGCGAGCGATCTGCAGGTGTTCGGGAAGATCATGCTTCCGCTGTCCAAAGCCGTGATCGCGGTGGTCGCCCTGTTCTACGCGGTGGGCTACTGGAACAACTTCTTCAGCGCCCTCATCTACCTGCAGGACACCTCGAAGTGGCCCATCCAGATGGTGCTGAACACCTACGCCGTCCAGGGCTCGCCGATCAGCAATATCGAGAACCCCAACGCCGCGGGATCGATGACCCCGCAGGCGATCCAGATGGCGATCGTGGTCCTCGCGACCGTTCCGATCCTGTGCGTCTACCCCTTCGCCCAGCGCTTCTTCACCAAGGGGGTGCTCACCGGCGCGATCAAGGGCTGAGAACTGACCCCACCCCCTGCCGTCTCGAGGAGGAGACCGATGACCACTCGTTTCACCCGACGTTCTCTCATGGCTGCCGGCGGCCTCGCCCCGCTGGCCGCTTTGGCCGCCTGCTCTGGGGATGCCCCGGGCTCCGGTACGGCGATCGACAACGCCAGCGGCCTTCAGCTGCCCAATCACACCCCGCCGCCGGAGGTCGAGGGTGCGATCATCTCCGACGTCGAGGGAGTGCCGCCGGGTTACGAGAAGCTGCCGGCCGAGCTCATCAAGACCGTGGATGCCCCGCCCGGGGACGGCAGCGCCATCACCGAGTTCAAGATCAGCTGGGATGCGCCCGCCCCGCCGCTGTCCGACAACAAGTTCTGGCAGGCCTACAACGAGCGGCTGAACGTCGACTACCAGCCGCAGATCGCCCCAGCCGCCAACTACGACGAGCGCCTGGCGACGCTGCTGGCCGGCGGCGACCTGCCGGACATCGTCCAGCTGCTGGACACCGCGCAGTCGGCGCGTGCGATCCGCGATGGCGCCTTCGCGGACCTGTCGGACATCCTGGCCGGTGATGGCATCGATGAGTGGCCGAACCTCGCCAACATCCGCGAGGACCAGTGGAGCTACGTCGCCTATGACGGGAAGATCGTCGGATTCCCGATCGACCTGCCCGCCTACAACAACGAGTTCCGCTACCGCCGGGACTGGGCCGAGGAGAACGGCTACCCCGAGCCGCCGACGAACGCCGAGGAGTTCAAGGAGCTGTTCGCCTCCTTCTCCAAGATGGGTGTGAAGGGCCGCTACGGCCTGGCTGACGCCCCGGGCACCGCGATGGTCGCCGCCACGGCGATGTTCCACGTCCCGATCGGCTGGCGGTATGAGAACGGCACCCTGACGAACCACCAGGAGACGGAGGAGTTCGCCGAGGCGGTGCGGTTCATGAACGAACTGTGGGAGGCCGGGGCCTTCCACCCTGATGCGCTCGCGCTCGGCGCGAACGTGGGCAAGACCCTGTCGATGATCCCCGCCGGGGACGTGGGGATCTCCTGGATCGCGGCGGCCAACTGGTACCGCCCGGGCGTGTACTACGACTCGTTGCAGGAGGAGCCGGAGGGCTGGACCGCCTTCATCCCGCCGCACCATGATGGTGATGGCGATGGGCTGTTCGGCCGCTCCACCGGCGTGTTCGCCCGCGTGGGGATCTCCGCCAAGGCTGCCGAAGACGAGGAGCGACTGAAGATGCTCCTGGACTTCTGCAACTACATGCGCGCCCCCTACGGCAGCGAGGAGCACTACTTCCTACACCACGGGGAAGAGGGCGACTACTTCACCCGCAAGCCGGGCGAGGACCCCAAACCCGTGGAGGGCACGAACTATGCCGCCGAGGCGATGCAGCTCATCTATGGTCTGCCGCCGGTGGTGTACGACTTCCCGGGGGCCGCTGATGCGATCGCCATCAACGAGCAGTACGTGAACAACTCGGAGATGGATCCGTGCGCGGGCCTGTTCTCTGATGCCGCCACCCGGGCGCAACCGCAGCTGGATGAGCTGTACGAGTCGTACATCAACCAGATCATCGTGGGCAATCGCCCGCTGACTGACCTGGACACCTACCTGGAGCAGTGGCGGTCTCGCGGCGGCGATGACATGCGCAAGGAGTTCGAGGAAGCGCTCAAGGCACGGGAGAACGGCGAATGACCGCAGGGCTGGACGGGTTGGAGCGGCTCAGCGCCGCCCGAACCTTCTCGATCAGCGCGGAGAACCGCGACGGGAGCCCGGGCGGGGGCGGTCGCGCCGAGCAGGGCGACCACTCCACCGCCTGGGCCTCCCGCGAGCTGCCGGTGGGCTGGAAGAAGTCGCCGACGGTGGACCTCGAGCCCCGTGCCCGGCGGATGATCATGGACGTGGACGGGCCCGGGGTGATCCAGCACGTGTGGATCACGGTGCTGCCGCACCACCTGCGCTCGATCGTGCTGCGCTTCTACTGGGACGAGGAGGAGCAGCCGTCGATCGAGGTGCCGCTGGGGGACTTCTTCTGCCAGGGCTGGGCACGGTATGTGCCGGTCACTTCGATCCCCGTCACCGTGGCGCCTGCGGGCGGCCTCAACGCGTACTGGCGTATGCCCTTCCGGCAGCGGGCACGCATGGAGGTGGAGAACCTCTCCAGTGAGACGATCGAAGGCTTCTTCCACCAGATCACCTGGTCCCAGGAAGATGTGGCAGCAGACGCCGCCTATCTTCACGCCCAGTGGCGGCGCTCGGATCCCTTGGAGGCGATGAGCCCGCACCTGATCCTGGATGGGGTACGCGGGCAGGGACATTACGTCGGTACCTACCTGGCGTGGGAGTCCCATCAGGTCGGCTGGTGGGGCGAGGGCGAGGTGAAGTTCTACCTGGACGATGACCTCGCAGGCGTCGGCCCCGGAGAGGGCGGGGAAGGTGCGGAGCCGCCGACCGTCTTCCCGACCATCTGCGGCACAGGGACGGAAGATTACGTGGGCGGGGCATGGGCCTTCGAGGACCCGAAAGGCTCCTACGCTGCGTACACCACGCCGTACCTGGGCATGCCGGAGGTCCAGCGCCCGGACGGCTTCTATGCCTCCCAGCAGAGGTTCGGGCTTTACCGCTGGCATATCCCCGATCCCATCCGCTTCCAAGAGCGGATCCGGGTGAGCGTGCAGGCGCTGGGGTTCCAGCGGCCGGTCGACGGGATGGTGCGCTACAAGCCGCTGCGCGATGACGTCGCCTCCACCGCGTTCTGGTACCAGAGCGAACCGCACACCCCCTTCGGCGAGGATCCCACCTACCGCGCGCCGACCTGGGACCTGCTCGACCCCAGCTGACCGGAGGCACGAACCGGCCCGGTACCGCCCCGCACGGGGCAGCACCGGGCCGGTGCTGTCGATCAGCGGCGCTCGGCCGTGACCGGGGCGCTCACTCGTACAGCGAGCGGGCGATCTCCTCCTCCTCCATGTTGGTCTCGTCGTAGAAGTAGTACCCGGTATCGACCTCCGGCTCGACCTCCTCGCCGTTGATCGCCGCCAGAGCGGTCTCGACTGTCTTGTAGCCGATGTCGTAGGGGTCCTGGGTGACGGCGCCCTCCATGCGGCCGTCCCGGATGGCGTCGAGCTGACCCTGGCCGGAGTCGAAGCCGAGGGAGATCAGGTCATCCGCGCGGCCCAGCTCGTCGATCGCGGTGACCATGCCGATGGCGGAGGCCTCGTTGGTCGCGAAGATCCCCTTGAGGTCCCGGTGCGCCTGGAGGATCGCGTTGGTGGCATTGGTCGCCTTCAGGACGTCGGACTCCGAGTACTGGATGTCCGCGATGGTCAGCGAGGTGTTGTTCTCGATGTACTCCACGAAGCCGTCCCGGCGCTGCACGCCGGTGAGGGAGGTCTGCGAGTGGGCGATGACGGCGATGGAGCCCTCCTCGCCGACCAGCTCGGCCATCTTCTTGGCCGCCTCCGCGGCAGCCGCCTCGTTGTCGGTGGCGACGGTGGACACCGGGATGTCGGACTCGACCCCGGAGTCGAAGGCGATGATGGGGATCTCCGCGCTCTGCGCCTGCTCCAACAGGGGCAGAGACGCCTCCGAGTCCAGGGCGGCGTAGGCGATCGCGTCCGGGGAGCCGTTCAGCGCGGTCTGCAGCTGCTGGATCTGCTGCTCGACGTCCGATTCGGTATCCGGGCCGTCGAAGGTGACCTGGGCGCCGAGCTCCTCGGCGGCGGCGAAGGCGCCGTCGCGCACGGTGACCCAGAACTGCTGGGAGAAGCCCTTGGAGATGATCGCGATGGAGGGACCGGAGCTGGAGCCGGCGGTCTCGCCGCCGCCGTCCGAGCCGCCGGCGGAGTCGGTGCCGCGGTTGCAGGCGGCGAGGGTGAGCCCGAGGGCTCCGATGATTCCGGCGCCGAAGGTGCGCCGTGCGATGTTCGACATCATTGTCTCCTTAGTGCGGATGAGATCTGGTGCGGGGGTCAGGACAGGAGGATCACGAGGCGGCGCGGTTGCGCCGGACCGAGTCGCCCCAGACGGCGACGAGGATGACGATCGCGACCGCGATGCGCTGCCATTCCTGGGCGATGCCCAGGATCTGCAGGCCGTTGTTGAGGGTCGCCATCAGGATCGCGCCGATGACGGTGCCGCCGATGGCCGCGCGGCCGCCGGCGAGCGAGGTGCCGCCGATCACGACGGCGGCGATCGCCTCCAGCTCGTAGCCGACGCCGAGGGCGGGCTGGGCGGAGTTCAGCCGCGAGGCCATCACGATGCCGGCGACCGCGGTGAACATGAAGGCGGTCATGTAGATGTACAGGGTCCAGCGCTTGGTGTCGACGCCGGAGAGCTTGGTCGCCTCGGCGTTGGAGCCGATGGCGATCGCGTAGCGCCCCACCAGGGTCTTGTTCATCAGGAACCAGGCCACCAGGGCCACCAGGGCGAAGATCAGCACGGCGTTGGGGATCTTCGGGATCAGCTGGCCGGTGGCGATCTGGCGGAACCAGGCGTGCTCGGTGAAGTACTGCGGGGTGGAGCTGGTGATGATCAGGGAGAGCCCCTGGGTGGCCATCATCATCGCGAGCGTCGCGATGAACGAGGGGATCTTCATGTACGAGACCAGGAACCCGACGAACATGCCCACCAGGGCACCGATCACGAGGGTGAGGACGATCGCGACCGGCAGCGGCAGCCCGAGGTGGGCGGAGGTCCCCATCACCGCCAGCAGCACCGAGAACAGGGTCATCCCGGTGCCGACGGAGAGATCGATGCCGCCGGTGGCGATCACGAAGTTCACGCCCAGCGCCAGGATGCCGGTGACCGAGGCCGCGAGCAGGATCCCGGAGATGTTGGAGATCGTCAGGAAGTTCGGGCTGGCGATGAAGAAGATCAGGAACAGCAGCAGCAGCGCGCCGAACAGGGCGAACTTCTGGAGTTCGAGACCGCGGCGGGTCTTCGTGGCTGTGGCCTCCGCCGCTTCCGCGGTGGTGGCGCTCGACTGGTCGGTGCTCATTCAACTCCCTCCAATGCGCTCTCGCGGCCGGCGGTCGCGAGAGCCATGAGTGTGTCCTGGGTGGCGCCTTCGCGGTCCACGATCCCGGCCAGTCGGCCCTCGGACATGACGGCGATGCGATGCGAGATCCGGAGGATCTCGGGGATCTCCGAAGAGATCACGATGATGGATTTGCCAGCTTTCGCGAGGTCCTCGAGGATCGTGTAGATCTCCTCCTTGGCCCCGACGTCGATGCCGCGGGTGGGCTCGTCGACGATGAGGATGTCGCTGTCGCGCTCGAGCCAGCGGCCGATGATGACCTTCTGCTGGTTCCCGCCGGACAGCAGGCGCACGGTCTGGTGGATCGACGGGGTGCGGATGGACAGGCTGCGCACGTGCCGGTCGGCGATCTCGTCCAGCGCGGCCCCGTTCACGATCCCGAGGCGGGAATTCTGTGGGAGGTTCGCGATGGCGATGTTGTCGCTGACGGTGTTCTCCAGCAGCAGCCCGCTGCCCTTGCGGTCCTCGGAGAGGTAGCCGACTCCGCGCGCGACCGCCTCGGAGGGAGTGCGGGCCGATGCGGGGCTGCCGTGGATCTCGATGGTGCCGGCGCTGCGGGGATCGGCGCCGATGATGGCCCGGGCCAGCTCGGTGCGGCCGGATCCCATCAGCCCCGCGAGCCCGAGGATCTCCCCGCGGTGGAGCGTGAAGGAGATGTCCTCCAGCAGCGCCTTGGTGCTCAGATGGCTGACCTCGAGGGCGACCTCACCGGTGGGCTCGGAGGTGACCCGGCGGTCCTCCTCGATGGGGCGGCCCACCATCTTCTCGATCAGCAGCGGGCGGGTGACGTCCTCGCGAGGCGCGGTGAAGACGCTTTCGCCGTCGCGCAGCACGGTGACCCGGTCAGCCAGCTGCATCACCTCGTTCAGGCGATGGGAGATGTAGATGACCCCCAGCCCCTCCGCGGTGAGCTGCGCGACGAGCTCGAAGAGCTTCTCGGCCTCCCGCTGGCTGAGCGCCGCGGTGGGCTCGTCCATGATCAGCGCCTTGGCGTCGTAGGAGAGGGCGCGGGCGATCTCGACCATCTGCTGCTCGGCCACGGAGAGGTCCCCGAGGCGGGCACTGACGGGGATCGTGATGCCGAGCCGGTCCAGCAGCTCGGCGCACTGGCATCGGTGCCTGCGGTCGTTGACCAGGAAGGGCAGGCCCGGCCCGGTCTTCCGGCCCAGGGCGATGTTCTGGGCGACATCCAGGTCGGGGATGAGCTGGAGCTCCTGGTGGACGATTACCAGCCCGAAGTCCCTGGCGTCGCGGGGTGTGCGCGGGGCCCACGGCTGCCCGCGGAAGGTGATCCGGCCGCCGTCGTCCGCCGGCATGATCCCGCTGAGGATGTTCATGAGGGTGGACTTGCCGGCCCCATTCTCCCCGCACACGGCAAGGACCTCACCGGCGTGGAGCTCGAGGGAGACCCCCTTCAGGGCGCGGACTCCGGGGAAGGTCTTCGAGATGTCCTCGACCTCGAGCAGGGGGCTGCCCGCGGGGTTCTTCGCTGCGTCCATGCCTGCTCCTCTCTGTGTGATCGATCGGCACTCGATGCGCCGATGGTCGGCGCCTGGCTGAAAATCGATTACTCACCGGCTAGGGGTGAGAGGCGGAGGGACGGCGCTGTTCCCTGCGCTTCTCGGGGAGGGGCTTCTCGGGGAGAAGTGTCTGCGTGCGGGGTGGACGTCCTTGTGTGATCCGGTCAGGCGAGATTACGGGAGCGTGTGGCGCACGTCAAGCCGGCGGGCCCAAAACATCCGATGTGTCCGTAAACGATTACCACAATCTGGTGGTATTCCGTCAGGGCGGAGCGGGCGTCCACCGTGCGGGCCCTGGCGGTCGGATCGGCGGGGAGGCATGATGGGGAAGCAATGAGGGGAGGCGCGATGGCCGGAACGATCTGGACTCTGGGCCACTGGACCTGCCCCGAGGGCGATGTGCTCACGACCTTCCGGGGCGCGGGCATCGACGAGCTCGTCGATGTGCGCAGACTGCCCGGCTCCCGCCGCAGCCCCCAGTTCGATGCCGAGGAGATGGTGCGCTGGCTGGGCGAGGCGGGCATCGGCTACCGGCGCTCGGCCGAGCTCGCCGGGCGCCGCCCGAAGCAGAGCGACGTCGACCCGCAACTGAACGCGGGCTGGCAGAGCACGAGTTTCAAGAACTACGCCGAGCACACCCTGACCCCTGAGTACGAGCGCGGGATCGAGGCGCTCGCCGATCTCGCCGCGGAGCATCACGTGGTGGTGATGTGCGGCGAGCCGATGCCCTGGCGGTGCCACCGGCTGCTCATCGCGAACACCCTCGTCGCGCGGGGGTGGGAGGTCGTGCACCTGCGCGTCGGCAGCGCCCCCGCCGAGCACGAGCTGGGCGCCTGGGGTGCGCGACCCGTTCTGCGCGAGGACGGCGCCCTGGTCTATCCGCCGGATGCCCAGGGGGAGACCTGACCCGCCGGCGGCCGACACGTCATGCTGCGCTGCCCGCCCCGTGACGGGCGATCGGTGACCACCAGGAGTCCGGCGCGTCGAGTGCGGGGCCATCAGGCGCGGAGGGTCTGCGTGCGCCGCCTGCGCGGTGCCGACACGCTAGGCTGGCCGAGGCCAGAAGTCGATTACTCCCCCCGCCCCCTCCCCGAACGCGGCGGGGCCCCGACACTGGACCGACTCGACGAGGAGTTCATGTGACCACTGCATCCGTCCGCCTGATCCCCGGGGTCAAGCGTCGCCTGCTCGATGCCTCCCCGAGCATCGAGGAGCCCTGGTACGTCAACGACCACACGCTGATCCAGGATGCCGAGGGGCGCTGGCATGTCTTCGGGATCTGGCATGCCGAGCCCGCGGATCCGCTGGATGAGACGATGTTCCTGCATGCCTCCACCGCGGACCTCCGGGATCCGTCGTGGACCGTGCATGACCCGGTGCTGCATGCCCGCACGGAGATCGGTGAGACCCACGTGTGGGCCCCGCACGTGATCCGCCACGACGGGCAGTATTGGATGTTCTACGCCGGAGGGACCGCGGACCACACCGCCTACCGCATGACCCTCGCGACCAGCGAGGACCTGTTCACCTGGACCCCGCAGGAGCCGGTGCTGTTCGCCGAGGGTTTCGATGCCCGCGACCCGATGGTGCTGCGGGTGGGGGAGCGCTGGCTCATGTACTACACCCGCACCGCCCGCAACGACGGCGGAGAGCATCAGGTCGCGGTGCGCGAGAGCACCGACCTCGTGACCTGGTCGGCGCCGCAGGTCGCCTTCGGCTCCGGGGTGGAGGGCACCTACGGCGGGCCGACGGAGTCCCCGTTCGTCATCACCGTCGACGGTGGTTACATCCTGTTCGTCTGCGAGTCCACCGAGTACGACCGCACCCTCGCCTACTTCTCCACCGATCCGCTGCGCTTCGAGCGCTCCGCCCTGATCGAGGTGGACCTCGATGAGCACTGCGCCGAGATCGTGCAGGACGGGGAATGTACCTGGGTCACCGGCGGCGGCTGGGGCCGCGGCGGATTGACCATCCGGCCACTCGAGGTGCAGACAGGCCGCTGAGGCCCGCGCTTCGGCGTACGGTTCGGTTGCGATAGGGGGCGGATATGACGCACAAGATGACGCGACGACGGTGGATGACCACGATCTGCGCAGGGGGCGCAGCGCTCCTCGCGGCCTGCACGCGTGATGACGCCGAGGAGCGGATGGTGGACGTTGACCAGTCGCGCCCCTCGCCCACGGGTTCTGTCCTTGCGCTCCTCGTGGAGGATGGCGACACACTGCGCCCGGCCATCCAGGACGCAGAATCCGGCGACGAGCTGTGGCGCGATGACCTGCCGCATGTGGAGCGCTATCGCCCCGGCGTGCTCTGGGAGCAGGACGCCGATGTGCTGTGGATCCTCTCCACCGATCACGGCCATGCCAGCGTCCGCGAAGACAGTGCGGGCGCGTGGGTGAAGACGATGGGCTCGGAGGGGATGCCGGAGGATATCGCCGCGCTGGCCCGCTGAGAGAGCGAACCAGCGCGGCGGGATATCACTTCAGTCCGGCCATCTTGATGTTCGCGATGATCGACCGCTGGAAGATCAGGAAGATCAGAATGATCGGCATCGCGGCGCAGGCAGATCCCGCCATCAGCAGCCCCAGCTCGCTAGCGCGCTCGCCGCGGAACGTGGCGAGGTACTGCTGCACCTGGTAGAGCTCAGCGCTGGTGATCGTCATGACCGGCCACACGAAGCTGTTCCAGAAAGCCATGAAGCTCGTGATGCCCACGACCACGAACGGGGCCTTGGACAGGGGCAGGAAGATCCGCAGATAAACACCCCACTTCCCGCAGCCATCCACCACGGCGGCCTCCTCCAGGCTGGAGGGGATGTTCAGGTAGAACTGCCGCACGAAGAAGATGTGCCCCGCCCCTGCGAGGCCCGGAAGGATCAGCACCGCCATGGTGTCCAGCATCCGCAGGTTCGTCACGACGATGAAGCTTGTCAGCAGGATCGTCATGCCCGGGATGAACATCGTGGTCAGCACGATCGGCCACACGAATCGCTTCCCAGCGAACTCCAGCCGTGCGAACGCGTAGGCGGCCATCGAGTTCACCGTGATGGACCCGATGGTGAACAGCACCGCGCCACCGCCCGTGATCGCAAGGGTTCGCAGGAACGAGGTGTCAGAGAGGATCTGCGTGTAGTTCTGCCACTGCCAAACCTCAGGGAAGAACTGGAACGGGGTGGTGACCACCTCGGTTCGGATCTTGAACCCGGAGATGATCATCCAGGCCAGCGGGAACAGGGCCAGGAAGATGATGATCGCCGAGAACAGAGCCTTCACCAGAATGCGGGCAATACGCGTCGGCTGCAGCATCTGCTGTCGGCGCGCCTTGCGGCGCAGCTGGACAGCGGACAGCTGAGCATCGGTCGAAGTCGTCATCTCAGTCCACCAGCTTCTCGGAGTTGACGATGCGGAAGATCACGGAGGAGATCGACCCCAGCACCACGAACAGCAGCAGCGCTGCGGCGATGGAGTACCCCACGTACGCGTCCCCGCGGAAGTGGTTGAAGATGAAGAGGTTGGGGAGCTCGGTGGCGCGGTTGGGCCCGCCTCCGGTCATCACCAACGGCAGCTCGAACTGCTGGATGGCCCCGACGAATCCGGTCACTAGCAGGAACAGCAGCACGTTTTTCATCTGCGGAATCGTGATGTAGATGGTCTTCTGCCACCAGTTCGCACCCTCGAGCTCCGCGGCCTCGTAGAGACTCTGAGGGATGTCCAGCATCGCAGCGATCATGATCAGCGTGGTGATGCCCATGCCCAGCCAGACGGCCGGCACGGCGATCGCACCGAGCGCCCATCGCGGATCCCCCAACCACGCCTGATTCGGGGCGCCGAAGATATTGATCAGCGCGTTGAGCAGACCGCCCGAGTAGTCGTAGATGATCACGAAGGTGATGGAGGCGATGACGCCGGAGATCACCGACGGGATATAGATGCTGACCTTGAGCACCTGCGACAGCTTCTGCGACACCGAGGTGGCGAGGGTCGCCACGAGGAAGGAGAGCACAAGCTGCAGCGGAACCGTCATGAGGACGAACTGCAGGCCACGAACCACCGCGGACCAGAACTGATCATCGGTGAGCACGTTGCGGAAGTTCTTGAACCCGACGAACTCGGATTCGGTGTAGAAGCTCCAGTCGAAGAAGCTCAGGTAGATCGCCTGGATCGCTGGCCAGATGACGAAAATGCTCAGCAGGATGAGAACCGGCGTGAGCATGATGTACGCCATCGAGGTGTCACGGCGCCGATTGGGGTGCACCCGACGTTTCGACGGGCCCTGCCCGGGGGTGACCCCGGGGACCCCGGCCGCGCCGGGGGCTCCGGTGCCACCTGCAGTGGATTGGGTGGCGTTGACGGTCATGAGACTTCTCAGCCCTCCATCTCGGCGCGCACCTCGGCGAGGCCCTCGCGGTCGATGACCTTCTGGATCTCCTTGTTGGCATCGGCGAGCGCCTCTTCGGGGGCCTTCTCACCGAGCATGCCGGCCTGGATCGCATCACCCATCGCCATGTTGACGTCCCACGGGTAGCGGGCCTCGGGGATGCAGTAAGGCACCACGTCATCGAAGACCACGTCGGACCAGTGGGCGTCCTCTGCCGCGGGATCAGAGTTGACGACCTCAGTGACCTCGTCACGGGCGGGCGCCTTGGTGAACTGGGTATCGATGAAGAAGGGCTTCAGCACCTCGGGGTCACCACCCAGGGCCCACTCGATGAACTTCGCCGTGGCCTCGGGCTCCTTGGCCTTCGCGTCCACGACCCACTTCATGTTGCCGATGGTGGAGACCTCTCGGGTCAGGTCGCCATCGGACTGCACCCACGGCGCCACGCCGGTGACCTCGACCATGTCCGGGTAGTCGGCCGCGATCTCGGACATACCCCAGGAGCCCTGGGACATCATCGCGACCTTGCCTTCGCCGAACGGCTGAGCGGAGTTGCCTGCGCCGAGCGCCTGGCGGGGGATCCAGCCGTTCTCCTGAAGGGTCTTGTAGAAGGTGATGAGCTCGGCGTACTTCGGGTCCTCCGCATCCGCGGTCGCCCAGTCATCGGAGATCGGAAGATGCCCGGCCACGTGCTGCTGGGCAGCCACCGTCGTCCATCCGAACGTTCCGGAGTCCACAGCGGTGTTCAGCGCGAACTGGCCGTTGCCCATGACGCTGGAGAGGGCCTCGCAGGCGTCGTACATCTCATCCCAGCTGGTGGGCGGAGTCTCCGGGTCAAGGCCCGCCTTCTCAAACAGATCCTTGTTCCAGTAGAGCGTCATCTGCGGCTCCACCAGAAGGGGGAATGCGTAGAACTTGCCCTGGTACTGGCAGACCTCGGCGGTGATGTCGGTGATCGAGTCCAGAACCTTCTGGTCGATGAGGCCGTCGAGCTCCATCAGGGTGCCGGTACGGGCGGCCGTGTCCAGACGGCCGGCCTGGACGTAGAGGTCAGGGGCGTTGCCGGCGGCCTGAGCTGCCTTGAGCTTCTGGTCCCAGGCATCCCCGGGGACCACCTGATAGTTGATGAAGACCTCATCCTGGGCGGCGTTGAAGTCCTCCACGATCTTCTCGTACCAGGCGTTCTCCGGTGAACACGTTGCCCCAGAACTCCACCTTCGTACGACCCTCAGCTGCGGGGTCGTCCTTGGCCTGTCCGGGGGTGCCACTGCCGCAGGCGGCGAGGCTGGCGGCTCCTGCGGTGGCTGCGGCGGCGGAGAGGAAGGTCCTGCGCTTCATGGTGCTGCTCCTCGTCTTCGGGGATTGAGCCGGGTGTGATTCGCGCGGGTGACTCCGCGGGGAGATCACTCGGCAGTGAGTAATCGTTTCCTCGTACCGTAGTGATCCGTCAGTGCCGCTGTCAACGAAGACTGGGTCACGCGCCGATCACAACTTACCGTGCCTGGTGAGCTTGGGGTCGGGATGGTCGTCCCGCCCGCGGTTGACGCCATCGGCCCTCGCCTCTAGAGTCGCAGTAATCGTTTCCCGATCGTGGTGCCTTCACGCCACCAGATCACCGTCGATCCGCTCCAGGGAGAGTGACACCGTGACCCCTCCGGCCCCCGACCATCGCAGCCTCGCAGCCCTGCGCCCCGTGCTCACCCGCTCCATCTCTGCAGAGAACTTTGATGGCTCCCCGGGCGGTGGCGGCCGTGCCACCGAAGGCACCGGGCAGCGTGAATCCCGAGACCTGGGGCAGGGCTGGAAGGTCTCGCCCAGCGTCGACGTCAAGGCGGGGGAGACCTTCACCTTGGCGGACATCGACTCCGCGGGCGTGATCACGCACATCTGGATCACTACCCACACCGACCACTGGCGCCAGCTGGTGCTGCGCGCCTACTGGGACGGCAGCGAGGAGCCCGCCGTCGAGGTCCCTTACGGTGACTTCTTCTGCAACGGCTGGGGCGTGTTCGCGCAGGTGGACTCGCAGATGATCGCCGCGAACCCGCACGGCGGCTTCAACTCCTACTGGCCGATGCCCTTCCGTGAGGGCGCGAAGCTGACGCTCGAAAACACCTCTGATCAGGACGCTCGCGTCTACTTCCAGGTGACCTACGAGCTGGGCGGCGACCACTCCAACGACGCCTACTTCCACGCCCAGTGGCGGCGCTCCAACCCGCTCGATGAGGCCACCCCGCACGTCATCCTCGAGGGCGTTGAGGGACAGGGTCAGTACGTCGGCACATACATCGCCTGGGGTGTGAACTCCAACGGCTGGTGGGGCGAGGGCGAGATCAAGTTCTACATGGACGACGACACCGACTTCGCGACCATCGTCGGCACCGGCACCGAGGACTACTTCGGCGGCGCCTGGAACTTCGACATCCCCGGCGAGGGCTACACCGCCTTCTCCACCCCGTACCTGGGCATGCCGCAGGTGATCCGGCCCGACGGGCTGTACATCGCCCAGCAGCGCTTCGGCCTGTACCGCTGGCACGTGGCGGACCCGATCCACTTCGCCAAGGGCCTGCCCAAGGTGGACATCCAGGCGCTGGGCTGGAAGAGCGCCGGGCGCTACCTTCCGCTGCGCGACGACATCGCCTCCACCGCCGTGTTCTACCTGGACCGCCCCGCCACCACGCGCCCCGCGGCCCCGGACTTCGACGGCATGGAGATCCACCTGGGCACCGGCCCCGGCCCCCACGTCCCGACCGGCCCCGCCCACGCCTGAGCCCCCAGATCTCAAGGAGCATCCCCATGACCAGCACGTACCAGATGCCAGCTCTGCGCGAAAAGACCCCTGCGCCGGAGAAGACCGTCTACCTCACCCCGTCAGGCGACTCCCGCGAGAGCGCGAACCTGCCCGCCTGGCCCTACCAGCAGGAGCTCGAGCGCCTGGTCACCGAGGTGATCGAAGCCGCCGGGTGGAGCGTCCAGCGCGCCTTCGAGCCCGACGCCGAGTTCGGCCACGGCTTCATCCGCTCCCAGCGCATGGGCATCGAGGTGTTCAAGAACATCCCCGCCGATGCCCCGCTGATCGTCGCCACCGCGAACTGGCAGTACTCCCACCACGTCCTCGCCGGCCTGCGCAGCCACCGCGGCCCCGTTCTCACGGTCGCGAACTTCGTGGGCGCCTGGCCGGGCCTGGTGGGTCTGCTGAATCTCAACGGCGGCCTGACGAAGATGGGCCGCGAGTACTCCTCGCTGTGGACCGTGGACGGCTCCGACGACTTCTTCCGCGATGGCATCGCCACGTGGCTGAACACCGGCACCCTCGAGCACGACGCCTCGCACGTGAAGCCCCTGCCTGCCCTGCCCGAAACCGCCGAAGTCCAGCTGGGCCGGGCGCTCGCCGACCAGCTCCTGGCGGACAAGGCGATCATCGGCATCTTCGATGAGGGCTGCATGGGCATGTACAACGCCATCATCGACGACGAGATGCTCAACGCCCTGGGCATCTACAAGGAGCGACTCTCCCAGTCCGCCCTGTGGGCCGAGATGCAGGAGGTCACCGACGAAGAGGCCGACGCGATCGGCACCTGGCTGACGGACGCCGGAATGACATTCAAGCTCGGCACCGATGAAGCCACGGAGCTCACCGAGACCCAGCTGCGCTGGCAGTACAAGATGTACATCGCCGCGCTGCGCATCAGCGACGACTTCGGACTGGACGCCGTCGGCATCCAGTACCAGCAGGGCATGAAGGACGTCGCCCCCGCCTCCGACCTCGTCGAGGGCCTGCTGAACAACGTCCAGCGCCCGCCCGTCACCAGCCGTGACGGCTCCCGCGTGCTGTGGGAGGGGGAGGCTCTGCCGAACTTC
The DNA here is from genome assembly GCF_002871795.1 of Brachybacterium sp. UMB0905. GTDB lineage: Bacteria > Actinomycetota > Actinomycetes > Actinomycetales > Dermabacteraceae > Brachybacterium. The sequence continues at coordinate 60,249 of NZ_PNHL01000010.1, forward strand.
AATGAGGTCGACGAGGGTGTGGCCGTCGACGCCCTGGTCACCAACCGGCTGTGGACCGCGATGGGCATGGACCCCGCCACCACGCTGCACGACGTGCGCTGGGGCGAGGAGTACGACGGCCAGTACGTGTGGGTGTGGGAGATCTCCGGCTCCGTGCCGCCCAGCCACTTCGCCGATGGGTACAAGGGCGCCGAGGGTTGGCGCCAGGGTCCCGCGTTCTTCCCCGCCGGCGGCTCCACCATCAACGGCATCTCCAAGCCCGGCGAGATCGTGTGGTCCCGCGTGTACGTCCAGGACGAGGGCCTGCACGTGGACATGGGCCGCGGCACCGTCGTGGATCTCCCGGCAGAGGAGACGCAGCGCCGCAAGGACGCCACCAACCCCGAGTGGCCCATCGCCTCGGTGGTGCTCCACGGCGTGACCCGCGACCAGTTCATGGGCCGCCACAAGGCCAATCACGCTCAGCTCGTCTACGCTGACGACGCCGATACCGCCGATCGCGCCCTCACCGCGAAGGCCGCGTTCTTCGACCGGCTCGGAGTCACCGTGCACCTGTGCGGAGACGTGTCCCTCGTGACTGACTGAGGAGCTGCGCATGGCGTCGTCGACACGACCCACGATCATGGACGTCGCCCGCGCCGCGGGCGTCTCCTCCGCGACGGTCTCCCGGGTCATCAACGGCGCCCCCACCGTGGACAAGCAGCTGCGGTCCAGGGTTGAGGAGGCAGTGGCCGCCACCGGCTACGTCCCCAACGCCCTGGGCCGCTCGCTGCGCCGCGGCGGCACCTCGCAGATCGCCGTCGTCGCGCCCGATGCCGCGAACCCCTACTTCACGCAGATCATCTCCGAGGTGGAGCGGATCGCCCGCGGCCAAGCCCATTCGGTGACCGTCGCCCACACCGAAGAGGACCTGCAGCTCGAACAGCAGTGCTTCGCACAGCTGGTGGGTCGGCAGGTCTCCGGGGTGCTGCTCGTCCCCGTCGACTCCGCACGCACCGATATCTCCGTGCTGACCAGCGCGGGGATCCCCGTCGTGCTGGTCGACCGCGACATCGAGGGGGCGGAGACGGATCTCGTGGCCACCGACAACCTCGACGCCGGTCGGCAGGCGGCCCGCCACCTGTACGAGCGCGGGTTCCGCAAACCCGCCGTGATCGCCGGCCCCGAATCGCTGCGCACCACCGAGGACCGTGCCCTCGGCTTCCTCAGTGCCTGGCAAGCAGCCGGTGGAGAGATTACCGCCGATGCCGTGCACCGCGGTGACCTGCACGTGGAATCCGGGCGCAAGCTCGTCCAGGCCCTCGCGGGCGGAGAGACCGACTGCCTGTACGTCACCAACAACCGCATGTCCGCCGGGGCGTTCGAGGCGCTGCGCGGCCGGACCGATGCGCCCGCGCTGCTGGCCACCGACGATGACCTCTGGACGCGCCTGGTGACCCCGTCGGTGTCCGTCGTGGTCCAGCCCGTGCGCGCTACCTCCCGGGCGGCCGCACGAATGCTCGGCCAGCGCATGGCGAACCCGGAGGAGGAGCCCTCCACCACGCTGCTGCGCTCGAAGATCATCGAACGCGAATCCACCGCCCGCGGCACCGGCTCGGTGGGTGCCTGAGGCGCCAGCCCCGTCGGGCCTACGGCCCCTACCGGCCCCGTGGCGCCTCACCTAGGCTCGAGGCATGACCACCACGCAGCGTCGCATCGGCTCTCTCACCGTCTCCGCGATCGGCCTGGGGGTGATGCCCCTGTCCCAGGGCCGGGGGACGGTCGCCACGCGCGAGCAGTCCCGCGCCACGGTCCACGCCGCCCTCGACGCGGGCGTGACGCTCCTGGACACCGCGGACATCTACGCCCCCAGCTGGGACACCATGGGGCACAACGAGCAGATCGTGGCCGACGCTCTGGCCAGCTGGGACGGGGACCGCTCACAGGTGGTCGTGGCCACCAAGGGCGGTATCACCCGCGGCGAAGGGGAGAGCTGGGGCCGTGACGGCTCCGCCGCATACCTGCGCTCCGCGCTCGAAAAATCCCTGGTGAACCTGCAGATGGAGCAGGTGGACATCTACTACTGGCACCGCCCGGACCGCTCCATCCGCTACGCCGAGGGGGTGGAGGCGCTCGCGGCCCTGCAGCAGGAGGGGCTGATCCGCGAGATCGGCATTTCGAACGCGAACCTCGAGGAGATCGACGTGGCGCTCGAGGTGCTGGGCGATGGGGGTCTCGCTGCGGTGCAGAACCAGTTCTCCCCCACGTACTTCCACACCTCCCTGCCGGAGCTGCGCTACTGCGCCGAGCGGGGTATCGCCTTCGTGCCGTGGTCGCCGCTGGGTGGCACCGGTGGTGGCGCGGCCGGGATCGGCACGCGCTTCCCGCAGATCGCCCGCGTCGCCGCCGCGCATGATGTCTCCCCGCAGCAGGTGGTCCTCGCGTGGGAGCTGAGCCTCGGCGAGCACGTGATCCCGATCCCGGGGGCGAGCCGCCCGCAGTCCATCCGCGACTCCGCCGCCGCGATGACGCTGCAGCTCACGGACGACGAGCTCGCCGAGCTGAATCAGATCATCGGCTGAGCGAGCGGCTGACGTCGGCCCAGCCGACGTCAGCACAGCCACCATCGGCCCTGCTCACCCCGGATCACGCCGGGACGGTGAGCGCGCAGTCCCGCGTGAACCCGGTGTCCAGATCCCGCAGGCGCACGCTGATCACCCCGGACGCATCCACCCGGTAGGTCTCCTCGATCTGTGGGCCCTCAGCACGGCGCTCCACCGCGGTCATGCGCAGCTGCGCCTCGTCCGCTCCCTGCAGCGCCGGGTCGAAGGGGAACAGCACCTCGGCGTGGGGGATAAGGTCACCCTGCGGGTCCTGCCCCTGCCCGGTGTGCTCCACGAACCGGAACCAGCCCAGGTTGTGGGCGGCTCGGTAACGGCGCACCACCGCGACCTCGCCGCTCGGCGGCAACGGGGTGTCCTCGCCGAGCAGCGGATCCAGCACCATGCGTCGTCCCGCCTCCGCCTCACGGAACACGCCGAGGGAGCGCGAGAGTCGATCCTGCAGGTGCATGCCCGCCTCCGGGTCCGCGGCGATCGCCAGCCCGATCGCAGTGGAGGCCGAGGGGTAGGGGGAGCGGTGAACGCGCCGCCCGAACCGCTCACGCAGCATCCGCGGCACCAGCGGCAGCGCCGAGCTGCCACCCACCAGGTAGATCCCCGCGACGGCGGAGTCCGGGCCGAGCTGTCCCACCAGCTGCTCCATCGCCTGCAGTGAGCGCTCCACGAGCGGGGCGACCGCCTCCCGGACCGCGTCCACCGGGAGGATCACCCCGTCCTCCCCGCAGGCCTCGATGCCCGGGTCGATGAACAGCCGACGGGTCTGCGCGGTCAGGGACTCCTTGGCCTCCCGGCAGGCCTCCAGCAGGCGCGCCTGTGCAGCGACGGAGAGCTCCTCAGCGCGTATTCCGGTGTGCTCCAGCACCAGGTCCGCGAGCGCCTGGTCGATGTCCTCGCCGCCCAGCCGGTTCACGCCCACGCTGCCGAGCACCGTGTGCGTGGACCCGTCGGACTCCACGAGCGAGGCATCGAAGGTGCCGCCGCCCAGGTCGTAGACCGCCACCTGGGTGCGGCGGGAGTTCAGGGTGCCGCCGTGACGGTGGGTGTACTCGAAACCTGCGGCGGAGGGCTCGTTGAGCATCGCGAGCACCGTGAACCCGGCGCGCCGGAACGCCTCCAGGGTGAGCATCCGCTGCGTGGTGTGCGCATGGGCTGGGACTGACACCGCCACCTCCCGGGCCTGCTCCGGCAGCTGCTCGCGCACATGCGCAAGGAAGGCGCTCAGCAGGTCCAGCAGCGGGAACTGCTGACCGCCGAGCGGCACCGTGGTGGCCGGGTGCGCATCCGGATCCCCGAGCATCCGCTTGATAGACCGCACATGCGGGGCGCCGCGACGGGCAGCCTCCACGGCCGCAAAGCCGTGGACGAGCTCGCCGCCGTCGAGGGCAATCACGGTGGGGATGTGCTCCTGGGCATCCCCCGCTGCATCGGGGAAGGTCAGCACGGGATAGTTGCCGCGATCCGCGGCGGCGACGATGGTCCTGGTGGTGCCCAGGTCGATTCCGATGCGCATGGCCACCACGGTGCCCGCGTGAGGTTCCTCGCCGCCCTCTGCGCAGTGATGATCGGTGGTCCGATCGGAGAGTACGGTGGATGGGTCCGTTCGAGGAGAGGAGTCGGCATGCCCACCGTGCATGCAGGGAGCGAGGCGGCCCACGTGGCCTGCTCGGTGTGATCGCGCGCGCCGCACGGCGCGCCATCGCTGACCGATCCCCTGACTCCTGCACGCTCTGAACCCGGGGCGTGTCTCCGAGAGGACCCCTCATGCATTCCCTGACCGAGAAGCAGATCCGTTCCAGCTTCGTCAACGCCTCCAAGGGCGACGCCCAGCGCGCCGTGCTGCCCGACCTCGCAGCCGTGGCGTGGGAGGACATCGACTACCTGGGCTGGCAGGATCCCCGTAAGCCGGAGCTGCACTACGTGGTGCTGGAGGTCGACGAGCAGGTCGTCGGCCTGGTGCTGCGCGGCACCGGACGCCCGCCGGCGCGCAGACAACTGTGCGCCTGGTGCGAGGACGTGATCGACGGGGTGGGCGCCGCTTCGTTCGTCGCGCCCCTTGCGGGGACGTCGGGCCGACGGGGCAACACGAAGGGCACTGCAGTGTGCGCGGATTTCCGCTGCAATCGCAACGTGCGCCGCGCCCCCGCCGCGTGGGAGGTGCGCACGCAGGACCCGGAGCTGCTGGCTCACCAGCGTGAGCAGCGGATCGCCGGGCTGCAGGATCGCAGCGCCGCCTTCGCCCGGGCGATCATGGCGGGCTGAGCCCTCTCAGCCCAGCTCCACCACCGCGTCGGCTCGGCCTCGGGTCGCCGTGATCCGTCGAGCGTTCTTTTCATCGGGCCCAAGGGCCCAGGCTCGTGCAGCCGCGGGATCCTTTCCGAACTCGAGGTGCCGGGCGATGAGCCGCTCCTGCCGCAGCACCTCTGGCGCCTCCACGTACCAGCACTCATCCAGCAAGGCGCGGACCTGCGCGAACGGACCCTCGTCAAGCAGCAGGTAGTTGCCCTCGGTGATCACGAGCGGCGTCTGGGGCGGGATCTCGATCGCCCCGGCGATGGGTTGCTCGAGGTCGCGCTCGAACATCGGCGCCCACACCGGCGGATCCGTCGGCCGCGAGACGCGCACGCGCTGCAGCAGCGCCGCGTACCCGGCGGCATCGAAGGTGTCCGGGGCGCCCTTGCGATCGGCGCGACCCAGGCGCGCGAGCGCCACATCGGCCAGGTGGAAGCCGTCCATCGGCACCACGACGCACTGCTCGCCGAGGGCTTCGCGCAGCGCGGAGGCGAGGGTGGTCTTCCCGGCGCCGGGCGCGCCGGTGAGCCCGAGGAGCCGACGCCCGCCCGCCCGCAGCGCCGCATCCAGCAGCACCCGCGCCGCATCGACCGCCTGCTCAGGAGTCATCGCCCGCACCCAGCGTCACCTTCCCTCAGCTGAAACGCGAAGAACCTGTCCTCAGTCGTCGTACGCCGTGGAGCGATGACCGACGTCAAGCGCGATGATGATCAGCTCGCTGCGTCGGATGTCCATGATCACGCGATAGTCGCCAACGCGCAGGCGCCACATGCCCACGAGAGGTCCTGAGAGTGCCTTGCAGGCGCTCGCTGGGTCTTCGCGCTCAGCGAGACGATGCATCGCATCGGTGACGCGCCGAGCAACGGGCTTGTCGAGTTTCCGGAGCGCTTTCGCAGCGCGCGGCGCGTAGCGAACGGCCCAGCTCATGTGAAGAGCTCCGCCTCCAGCTCATCGCTGCTGATCGTCTCGATCTCCCCGCGTCTGATCGCCAAGGCCTCTTCCTGCAGCCGATATGCGTACTCGAGTTCGTCGAGGTGTTCCAGCAGGGCTTCGCGCACGTAGAAAGCAGCCGATCGCCCGGTTGCTGTGCTCAGGGCGTCGAGGCGCTGCTTGATCTCTGCATCAAGCCGGAAGCTCACAACGGCTGTAGACATGTATACAGCTTAGCTGTTCGATGCTGCACCCGCACCCAGCTGCACCTCCAGCAACTCGCCGCGCAGCGGCAGGTGGATCAGCACCCGCGCCACCTCATACCCCGCGGCGGCGAGAGCCTGGGCGTAGGTGTGCAGCTGCCCCAGGTACTGCTCGCGCACATGCTCCACGGGGTCCTCGCCCGGGTAGGACTTGTGGTCCACGAGCACCACGCGCCCATCGGGCAGGCGCAGCAGCGTGTCGATCCAGCCCTCCATCGCCTGCGCGTCCTCGTTCCACCAGGAGATCGGCTGCTCGGTGAGCTGCACGGCCCCCGGGAACTGCGCGGCCACGAACTCCGTCCACGCCTGCCCGGCGCGGCGCAGCACATCGGCCCCCACCGCACGCTCCACCAGCCAGCGTTGCACCAGGCGCTGCGCGGCCCGCTCCTGCTGCGCGGCGCTCATCGCCGAAAGCGGCAGCGCGAGATACCCGTGGATCGCCTCGCCCACGCGCTCCCAGCGCTCCCCGCCACCGGTGACGAGCCGCTCTCCGATTCGCTGCGGCGCGCCGACGATGCCCAGTCCCTCCGCGGACTCCACCCCGGAGGCCCGGAACCGCGCGGCCAGACGCTGCGGCGAAGCCTCTGGGCGCACGGGGATGTCCGTTGCGGCCAGCGGCTCCGTCGGCTCCGGGAGGGCCGACGGGGACTGCACCGCCTCCTTTGCATCCACCACGATGCAGCGGCCCGGCAGCTCCCGGCCGCGCACCCGGATGCCGCCCTCACCCCAGGACACCAGGGCGGGCTCGGCCGGCGCGAGCTCCTCGAGCACGCTCGTCGGCCCGCCGACCGCGAGGATCTGGGAGTCGATCGCCCGCGTCAGAGCCACATACTGCAGCCGCGCATCCTCCGCCGCTGCTCGCGCGGTGCGCGTGCGCGTGAACTCCGCAGCCGCAAGAGCCTCCGTGACGTCGCTCGTGGTGGGCATCTTCGGCCAGAACAGCAGGCCGCGGCCGGCCAGAGGCGCCGTGACATCCACGGTCTTCGGCGAGGTGACCACCACGCCCCAGGTGCGGTCGCGCTCCCGGGTGGCGGCGGGCAGGTAGGTGACCACATGCGGCCACTCCAGGCCCTTCGCGCCGTGGATCGTCCCCACCCACACCGCATCGGCGAGGGCCGACAGATCCGGGCTGCCCTCCCAGTCCTCGAGGTCTGCGCGCAGCCCCGTGAGGGTCACCGGTGCCCCCGCGGCGCGGCGCTGCTCCGCGGTGGTCGCGGCGAGCGCCCGCAGCGCATCCAGGGAACGCCGACGGGAGGCCTGGCCGGACCAGCGTTTGATCCGCTGCGGGAGATCCAGCGCATCGATCAGCGCCTCGATCATCTCCCCGGGCGTGTATCCCACGCAGGCGCGGCGCACCGCCCGCAGGCCCTGGAGCGTCGGATCCTCCCACCAGCGGGTGAATACGGCCGACGGGTCCGGCGCGGCCATGAGCTCGTCGAACCACGTGTCGTGGGCGGCATGGTCCTCCAGCAGCACCACCAGCTGGGTGAGGGCGAGGGTGTCCGAGTCATCGAGCGCAGCAGCGAGCCCTGCTCGCACCAGCTGCACCTCCCGTGCGGCCGCGAGCTCGCGGGTGGCGCCAGCGGTGGGTACCCCGCGCTCCTGCAGCGCCGTGATCACCGCGTCCCGCTCGGCGTTCTTGCGCACCAGCACCGCGACTTCCCCGGGCCGCCAGGTGCCTGAGCGCAGACGCTCGGCGATCTGCTCGGCGATCACCGCCGCGTGCTTGGCCTGGGAGAGCGCGCCCTTGCGCTGCTGGGCGCCCTGCCACACCTCGAGCTGCCCGCCGGTGGCCTTCTCGGCGCGCTGGGCCGGGATAGCGAGCTCGATCTGCCCGCGGTCCATGCCGGCGCGTTCGAACACGTCGGTGAACACGGCGTTCGTGAACTCGACGAGCTGCTTGGTGGAGCGCCAGGAGTGCGTGAGGGTCTCCGCGGTGCCCTGCCCGAAGATGGTGCCGCCGCGTTCCAGCGCGGTGATGATCGCGGCCATCAGCGCGGGGTCCGCATCGCGGAAGCCGTAGATCGCCTGCTTGGGGTCACCCACCCAGATCCGGTCCTCGATCAGCTGCGACAGCTCGAGGAACAGGGCGAGCTGCACAGGGGAGGTGTCCTGGAACTCATCGACTGCCAGCAGATCGAACCGTCCACGCACGGACTCGCGCACCCGCGGCGAGGTCTGCAGCAGCTGCAGCGCCTGCACCTCCTGGTCGATGAAGTCGATCAGGCCCTGCTCCCGCTTGTGCTGCTCGTAGTCCTCCAGCGAGCTCGCCGCGGTGGTGAGCACCAGTGCGATGAGGTCATGCACATCGCGCTGCCACGCTCCGTCGGCCGGAAGATTCTCCCGGATCTCGAGGGACAGCGGCTCCAGCAGACGAGCGGTCACCGCGCCGTAGGAGCCGGCGGCGATCTTCGTCCACCACGACCAAGGGGCCCGCTCGTGGCGGGCGAGGATCCGCCGCTGGCGGCGCAGTGTCTCAAGGTCGGTGGTGGTCTTGTTGACTGAGCGGGCGGGGACGGTCCCGGCCTCGAGCTCGGCCTGGATATCGGCGATGCGGGCATCGAGCTCATGCAGCCACCGGGCCCGCTGATCGGGCACCGGATCGGGCAGCGCTGCGGCGCGGCGGTACGCCTGCCAGGACTGCTCGGCCGCTGCCCGCAGGGCGTTGGCGTCCAGCAGGTTGGTGCGGGCGGCGTCGGCCACGTCCCGGACGCGCGCCTGCCAGGCCTGGCCACGGCCGTAGGGGGCGTCCTCATCGGCGTCATGTTCGGTGCGGGCCAGCAGATCCGCATGCGCCACCTGCGCCTGCGCGGCGGTGCGGGAGATCGCGGCCGCGAACGCGGCCTTCTGCGTGTCCGCATCCAGCACCGTCACCTCGGGGGAGATCCCCGCATCCAGCGCATACTCGGCCACCAGGCGCCCGGCCACGGAGTTCACCGTGCCGATGAGCGCAGAGTCGATGCCGCGCGCCGCCGCGACCTGCCCCTTATCCAGCAGGGTGGAGCGCACCCGCCCGGCGAGCTCCTGCGCGGCCTTCACGGTGAAGGTCGTGGCGATGATCCGCGAGGGGTCCAGGCCCTGCCCGATCCGCTCGGCGAGACGCTGGGTGAGGGTGTACGTCTTGCCGGACCCGGCGGAGGCGGTGATCAGCGTGAACGGCATCGGTCAGCTCCTGTCCCCGGCGAGCCCGCACAGCAGCGCGAGATCGCAGTAGTCGCAGCGCGCATCGACCACCAGCTCGCCGCGGCTCGCGGCGGCCTCCCGGGCGCGCTCGTAGGTGCGGGTGGCCTCGCGTCGCGGAGTGGAGAGGTCCTGCCCGGCATCGAGCAGAATCTGCCCGCTGCGCGCCCCGACGGCGCCGGCGCGGATCGCCTCGAGGGCCTGCTCCATCCCGGTGCGGCCCTTCTCCCACAGCTGTGTGAGGGGCAGCGGGGTGCGTCCGGCGGGGTCCAGCAGCGGGTTCGCGGAGACGAACTCACCTTGGGAGAGCAGGAAATAGCCGACGTCCGTGCCTGCCCCGTCTGCGCTGTCCGAACCCAGCGACCAGGCGTAGGAGGCCAGCTGCAGCGCCTCCCCGGTATCGAACAGATCCGGGTACTTCTTCGCGGCGTACGTCCACTTCAGGTCGATCACGACGGGTCGGCCGTCGGCGTCGTGAGCATCGACGTCCCGGAACCCGCGGAACGGCACGGTCGCCTCCCCGCCCGCCAGGTGCAGGGTGAGCGGGCGTTCGAATCCGGATTCCGCCGCGGTGATCGTGATGCCCGCCGCCGCGAGACGGTCGAAGAACTCGCGCAGGGAACGGACGGCGCGCTCACGCAGTTCGGCGAGCTCCGCCTCCCGCCCGGGCAGCAGCAGCTCGGAGGCCAGGCGTGGCACCTGCGCGGTGAACTCCGCGCGGATCCGCTCGGTGCTTGGGGCACTGGCGGCCCCGGCGCGCACGAGCTCTTCGACGACGGCGTGGACGAGGGTGCCCACCATCTGGTTGCCGGTGGGGACGTTCGCGCCGGTGGCGGGGCGGATCCGCAGGCCATGGCGGTACACCCATTTCTGGCGGCAGCCCAGCAGCGTCTCCGCCTGGGAGTAGGAGAGGCTGCGCGGCAGCAGATGCGGCGCCGGCGCAGCGGTGCGCGTGAGATCCTCCGGCCGCGGCGGGATCACGGTCCGGGGCGGGATGCTGAGCGGCCGCGCAGCATCGGCAAGGTGGAAGCTGCCGGGGCCGACGGTGTCCGCGGCCGGGCGGGTGCGTGCTTCCAGGACCTTCTCCACGGTGCCGCCGTCTGCGGTGCTCTCGGCTGCGAGGTGCGCGAGCAGGGGATGCGGTGCGGTGGGCTCTTCACATCGGTGCGCGGCCCGCACGGCGATGATCCGCCGCGCGCCGCGCAGGGCCCGCAGGCCGGCGTCGGTCTCGAGGGCCGCGAGCTGCGCCGGGGGCAGCAGATGCGCACCCAGCCGAGTCAGTGCCGCGGTCTCCTGCGGGTCCCACTGCACGGGGGCCGATGGGGCCGGTCGTTCAGCGCCCCACCACAGCACAGCCCCGCCGGTCGGCAGCAGCTGGGCGGGCCGGGCGCAGGACCGCCACGGCGCCCCCGCCTCGGGGCGGGCGAAGGGGGAGGGGGAGCGGCCCCCGGTGGCGCCGATGATCCGCGTGAGCTCCCGCGGCGCGAGAGGGCGCTGCGGCTGAAGACCCTCGAGCACCTCGCGCAGAACCTGCAGATGCGTCGCGGCGTGCAGCAGCTCCGGATCGCCCTGCCCGAGCCGGTGCAGCCGCGTCCCGAGCGGCTCCAGCACGGCGAGGAGCCGCGTCGGCGTCAGCTCTGTGGTCTCCAGCGGCGCGGTGACGGTGCGGTCGATCCACCGTGCCACCTCCCGGGCGCTCTCCGGCAGGTCGGGATCGGCTTCGAGGGTGGCGAGGGCCGCGCGCCAGGCCGGCCCGCCCACTCCGGGCTCCTGCTCAAGGGCCGCGAGCAGCTGCCGACGCACCCGCGCGGGCACGAGCCCCACATGCTGCCCGCCGTCCTCCGGGGCATCCAGCACCCGCAGGTCCAAAAATGCCGCGAGCTGCTGCACATCCACCGGCGCGACCGCGATGGAGAGGAACAGCCCGATGATCTGCCCGGCGGTGCGGTCGGCCGATGGGGCCGCGATGCCGAGCGCGGGCAGGTCCCGGCGGTGCAGCTCCTGATCCAGCAGCACCGTGCCCGTCGTCGCAAGGACCTGCAGGCCAGCGCCGTCAGCGCGGTCGTGCCCGGCGAGGAAGCGCGCGGCGGCCTCTGCGGCGGTCCACTCGTCCTCCGCCTCGATGAGGAGCAGCTCCGGCTGACCCGTCGGCCCCTCCACGATCCGTTCCACGCGCACCCCCGCCGCGGTGAGCTGCGCGAACAGCGCAGGCCACAGGCCCGGCAGGGCGGCGGGATCCTCATGACAGCGGATCTGCTCGATCCCGAGCGGCCAGTCCGCCTCGCCCGCCAGCAGGTCCACGACCTCCCGCAGATCATCCGCGGGCCCGGGGGCGTGCTGCAGCTGCTCATCCAGGGCCGTGATCGCGGCGATCCGCGCCGGGAGCTGCGGGCCGGGCGTGAGCTGCGCACCGGCCTCGACGGCGGCGTCACGAGCCCGCAGCAGTGCGGCCGCGGTCGCCCACGGGTCCGCGGTGAAGGAGGCGCGGGACCAGGGGTCATCCGCGGCGGCCAGCGCCGTCATCGCGCGTGCGGTGCGCACCGCCGGGGCCAGCTGCGGGCGGGTCAGGCCCAGGCGGCCCTGCAGCAGCTGCAGCAGACCGCGCGGCCCCGTGCGCACACCCGCATCGGCCCACGCCGTGCCATCCAGGGACCAGCCGAACTCGATGTCCATAGCAGCACTCTAGGGGTGGGGTGAGACAGCGCTCATCGGCCGGTCCCCGATCACCGCGGTCACGATGCCGGTGATGAACTCCGCGAGCCGCGCCGCCGGGATGACGACGATCAGCGAAAGGACGAACAGCGAGCCGAGAGTGTTGGCCATCTCGGGCACATCTGCCGCGCGCAGCAGCGCCGAGAGCCCCCACAGCGACGCCGGCAGCGCCGTCGCGAGCGCCACGCTGACCAGCAGGATCACCGAGAGAGCCCGGGGGTGACCGTGGAGCGTCACCACAGCCAGCACGCCCACCGCCAGATCCAGCAGGAGCTGCAGGATCCCGAGCACCAGCACGATCAGCGCCAGTGCCGTGGAGGCGAACGCGAGAGTCTCGATCGTCCCGGGATCCACCGAGCTTTCGCCCTTCCCGGCGCCGAGGATGGAGAACAGTGCGACCACGCCGGTGCCGAGCGTGATGATGCCGAGCACCGTCGTGACCGCCGCGCATACCGCCCCGCCGATGCTCAGCCAGCCCAGCGTCCGCCTCATCGCGCGAACTCGCGCACCCACTCGGCCTCGGAGCGCAGGGGCCGGCCGGCCACCAGTTCATCGCCGTCCACGAACCCCTCTTCGCGGCCCCGCAGATGCTCGATCAGCAGTGCCCGATGCTCCGCCAGCAGCTCCGGCTCGTGCTCGGCGAGGTCGTGCTCTTCATGCGGATCGGTCTCGAGGTCGAACAGCTGCTCATGGCCGTCCCCGGAGAACCACAGGTACTTGTACCGCTGGGAGCGGATCCACTGCATCGAATGCCGACCCAGTGAGCCGATCAGATGCTCGCCGTGCAGGTGCTCGCGCGTCTCGTGGCGCAGGTCGATGCCGTCGACCCCGTCGGGCACCGGCACTCCGGCTGTCCCCAGCAGGGTGGGCATGAGGTCGCGCAGCTCCGCGATGGTGTCCACCGCCCCCGGCTCACCCCAGCCCTCACGCCACTTGTGCGGCACATGCACCAGCAGGGGGATGCGGGCCGAGCCCTCGTAGCCCACGGACTTGCGGTACATGTCGTGGTCGCCCAGCATCTCGCCGTGGTCGGAGACGAACACGATGATCGTGTCCTGCTCGAGCCCCAGATCCGAGAGCTTCTCCCGCAGCCGGTTCAGCTGCAGGTCGATGAACTCGATCGAGCCGTAGTAGCCGGCTCGCACCTGCTGGTGCACCGACTCCTTGCGGGTGGCGAACTCCGCTTCGGGATCGTGATCGCGCCGATGCTCATCGAACCGCGACACCCACTCGCCCATGGCCCGACGGGGGCCGGGTCGGTCGCGGTACTTGTCCCACAGCCACCCCGGCGGGTCGAAGGGCGCATGCGGCCGATGGAACGACATGTACAGGAAGAACGGGCGGGTGGGGTCGCGCCGCTCCAGGAAGCGGAAGGACTCATCGGCCACCCAGCGGGTGGGGTGCAGCCGCTCCTCCCGCTCCCAGGGCCGGGCTGTCATCGCATTGCATCCCACCCCGGTGTCCTGATAGTCGGCGCGGGGATCTCCGGTCTCGCGCCGCAGAAAATCCACATAGTCGTCGATCGCGCCCGTCGGCCCCCCGGACAGCTGCCGGGAGACGTGCAGGAACCCGTCGTGCAGCAGCACATCGTCGAAACCACAGCGCGCCCGATCGGGAAACACGTGCATCTTGCCCACCGCGAAGGTCTGGTACCCGTGATCACGCAGCGTGGACTGCAGCGTCACCGGGTAGGCGTCCGGGAAGGAGATGCGCTCGCGGTAGCCGTAGCGGCCGTGCAGCTCAGGAGACTTGCCGGTGAACATCGCGACCCGCGCGGGCACGCACGTGGGCGTGGCCGAATAGGCGCGGTCGAAGCGGTACCCGCCCCGCGCGAGGCCGTCGAGGTTCGGAGTGTCGATGTGGTCGTTGCCCGCCACGCCGAGGGCGTCGGCGCGCATCTGATCCACGCAGACCAGAATCACGTGGGGACGGTCGACCATCATGCTCTCCTCGGCTCAGCGTGGCTGGGTGCTGCTCAGCCCTGCGGGTTCGCGCTGCCCGGATGCGCCCACGGCGGGGTGCCCGAGCCGGGGTAGTCCGGGGGCATCTGCTGCGCGGCCTCGCGGGCCTGCTGCTCCGCCTGACGGCGGGCACGCTCGGCACGCTCCCGCTCCTGTTCGCGTCGGCGCTGCTGGGCGGCGGCGCGCTGCTGATCCTGCTGCTCGGTGTCGTCGGCGTGCGCATCGGCGTCCTGCGCGGCCTGCGACTGCAGCATCGCGTTGCGGATCTCCTCACCCATCTGGCCCACGGACCCGGGGTTGGAGGGCAGGTACAGCACATTGGAGCGGCCCTGGCGGGAGATCGACTCCATGGTGTCGAAGTACTGCGTCATCAGCAGCAGCTGCTCGGCCGAATGCTCGATGCCGACCTTCTTGAGCATCTCGTACTGGTCGGCGATACCCATGGCGATGGCCTTGCGCTGCGCGGCCACACCCTCACCCTGCAGGCGCTTGGACTCCGCCTCCGCCTCGGCCTGGGTGACACGCTTGATCTTGTCGGCCTCCGCGAGGGACTGGGCGGCTACCCGGTCGCGCTGCGCGGCGTTGATGGAGTTCATCGAATCGCGCACCCGCTGGTCCGGGGAGATGTCCTGAACCAGGGTGTTGATGATGTTGAAGCCGAACTTCTGCATCGACGCGGACAGGGTGTGCTCCACGGAGCGGGCGATATCGTCCTTGGACTCGAAGGCGGCATCGAGCTCAAGGGAGCTCAGCGCCGAGCGGACAGTGTCGAACACGTAGGAGCGGATCTGCGCCTCGGGATTGGACAGCTCGTAGTACGCGGCGACGACCTGGTCCTTCTGGATCTGGTACTGCACCGCCACCGGCACAGTCACGAACACGTTGTCCTTGGTCTTGGACTCGATGTTCACCTCGAGCTGCTGCACGCGCAGCGACACCGGGCGGGTGATGTTGTCGATGAACGGGGTCTTGAAGTTCAGGCCGGCGTGGGCGACGCGCTTGAACTTCCCGAACCGTTCGACGATCACCGCCTCCTGCGTGTGGACGGTGAACATCATCGAGGTGCGCAGCCCGCCGAACAGCAGAGCGGCGACGATGGCCAGGCCGACGAGCAGGACGATGGCGATGACGACGAAAGCGATGAAGCCTTCCACCGGGGCCCCCTTTCAGGTAGTAGGTTTCCGGCTCCCAGCCTACCGGCGCGACGAGCTGGTCACGCGAGGAACTCGTCAACCTCCGCGCGGGTGGGCGCCGATTCCGGGCCGCGGCGGGTCACGGCGATCGCCGCGGCGGCGTTGGCGCGGGTCGCAGCAGACTCCCAATCCGCCCCGAGGGCCCGCTCGGCGAGCATCACCCCGGTGTGGGTGTCCCCGGCGCCGTTGGTGTCCACAGCCCGCTGCGGGAACGCCGGGATGTGGGTGCCGCGGCCGTGGTGGAACACCAGGCAGCCCCGGGAGCCGTCGCGCACGATGATCACGCTGCGCGGGGCCATGCGGCGCCGCAGCGCCAGAGGGGTGTCCACCAGTGCGTCGATGCCGCTGACGGCCCGGGCTTCATGCGCGTTCGAGGTCCACACCGTGGTGCGGGACAGCACCCGATCCTGCAGCTCGCGGGGGAACTGCGCGAAAGCATCCCCCGGATCGAGCACCACCTCCACCCCGGGCGGGAGGGTGTCCAGGAACTGCAGCAGCGGCTCCCGGGTGGGCTCGAACAGGGTGTAGCCGGAGACGCACAGCAGGTCCCCGGGCTGCGGATCCATCCGGGCGAAGGACTCAGCGGTCACGTCCCGCTCAGCGCCGTAGACGGTCAGGAACGTCCGCTCGGCCGTCGGCTCGAGCATGACCAGGCAATACCCGGTGTCGGCGCTGGTACGCGGAGTGTCGGCGATCAGCACGCCGTCACGCTCCAGAGCCGCGCGGATCAGATCGCCGTTGGGTCCCGTGCCGTGCGCACCGCCGTGCACCGCCGACGCACCGGTGCGGGCGGCGGAGATCAGGATCGTGGTGGCACCACCGGCGTAGCGCTGCTCCGAGCGGGCGTTGGTGTTCCCGCCGCGCTCGGGCAGGGCATCGACCTCCACGATGATGTCGACTAGTGCCTGGGCGGTGTGCAGGACGCGGGGCATGCTGGGAAGTCTAGGGGCCGACGAGGCTAGAGCGCCGCCGCTGTCTCCACGGCTTCGCGGATCGCCCGCTCTGCATCGAGCTCCGCCGCGACGTGGGCACCGCCGACGACGTGGACCCGCGGGCCGCGTCGGCCCCTGAGCTGGGCTGCCAGGGAGTTCTCACTCTCCTGCCCCGCGCACACCACCACCGTGTCCACGGCGATGACCTGCTCGGTGCCGCCTTCGAGAATGTGCAGACCCTCGCGGTCCACGCGCACATAGGTGACGCCGCGATGCTCGATGACGCCGGCGTGGCGCAGCTCGGCGCGGTGCACCCAGCCGGTGGTGCGTCCCAGGTTCGCGCCGATCTTCGTCTCCTTGCGCTGCAGCAGATGCACCTCGCGGCGCGGGGACCGCGTCGCGGACCCCGTCGGCCGTGACGGCCGCTCACCCACCCCGCCGCGTTGGGAGGGGTCCACACCCCAGTGCGCTCGCCATGTCTTGACGTCCAGCGTGGTGCCGGTGAGGTATTCGGCAACGTCCACGCCGATGCCACCTGCGCCGATGATCGCCACGCGCTCCCCGGCCTCGGCGCGGCCCTCGAGGAGGTCCGCGTAGCTGATCACCGGCGGGGCATCCGGGGTGCGCGGCAGGTCGATCTGCCGCGGCCGCACGCCGGTCGCGACGATGACGTCGTGGAAGCCCGCAAGATCCGCGGGCTCGGGCCGGGTCTCCAGGCGCATCCCGACCCCGGCGGCGATCAGCCGCATCCGCCAGGAGTCGATCGCGCGGGCGTAGTCCTCTTTGCCGGGGATGCGGGCGGCGAGCCGCAGCTGCCCGCCGATCTCGTCGGTCGCCTCGAACAGGGTGACGCTGTGGCCGCGCTCTGCGCAGGCGAGTGCCGCTTCGATCCCGGCGGGGCCCGCGCCGATGACGGCGACCTTGCGGGCCCGGCGCGGCGGGACCGGGGTGAGCACGAGCTCGGTCTCACGGGCGGCGCGGGGGTTCACCAGGCAGGAGGCACGCTTGCCGTCGAAGACCTTGTCCAGGCACGCCTGGTTGCAGGCGATGCAGGGAATGATCTGCGCCGGCGTCCCGGCGGCGAGCTTGCGCGGCAGGTGCGGGTCGGCGAGCAGCGGCCGCGCCATGGAGACCAGATCCGCCTGCCCGTCGGCGATGACCTGCTCGGCGACTTCGGGGGAGTGCAGCCGGTTCGAGGCGATGACCGGCGCATCCACCACCTCGCGCAGCGCCGCAGTCTCGGCGAGGAACGCGCCCTGCGGCACGGAGGTCACGATCGTGGGGATCCGTGCCTCATGCCAGCCGATACCGGTGGAGAGCACATCCACGCCCTGCTCGACGAGACCGCGGGCGAGGGCATGGACTTCTTCGGTGCTCTGGCCGCCCGGCACGAGGTCCAGCAGGGAGATCCGCCAGGAGAGCAGGGCGCTCGGGCCGATGGCGTCCCGGACCGCGGCAGCGACCTCGAGGGGGAAGGCGCGCCTGCCCTCGGCGTCCCGGCCCCAACGGTCGCGCCGACGGTTCGTCGCCGGGGCCAGGAACTGGTTGATGAGGTAGCCCTCGGAGCCCATGATCTCCACACCGTCATACCCGGCCTCGACCGCGGCGCGGGCAGCGGCGGCGAACTGGCCGATGGTGCGGTGGATGCCGCGGCGGGTCAGGCGTCGGGAGCGGAAGGGGGAGAGCGGAGAGCGCCCGCCCGACGGGGAGGCCGCGAGCGGATGGAAGGCGTAGCGCCCGGCGTGCAGCAGCTGCAGCAGAATCCGCCCGCCCGGCTCGTGGACCGCATCAGTGATCTGCCGGTGGGCGCCGAGGGTGCGCGTGGTGACCTGGCCGCCGCGCGGGGTGAGGCGACCGGTGCGATTGGGTGAATAGCCGCCGGTGACGATGAGGCCCGCCCCGCCGCGGGCGCGCTCGCCGAGGAACGCGGCGAGCTTGTCGGCATCGCGCGGGTCATCCTCGAGCCCCACGTGCATCGACCCCATGACGATCCGGTTGCGGACCGTGAAGGGGCCCAGATCCAGGGGGCTCAGCAGATGCGGGGTCGACGCCGACATGGTGTGATTCTTGCAGCTCCGTGGCCGCTGGAAGGCCCCCGCATGTCCCGGGCGACGGATGCCCTGGTGCGGGTGCTGCGCCAGCTTCTCGCAGCCGACGTGGAGGAGGTGCGTCTGTCAGGCGGGTCCCCTGGTCAAGCCCCTTCGTCGTCTTCGGCCGGGTCGAGCCGCTGAGCGCGCTGCCGGATGATCCGCGGCGTCGGCGAGCGGCCTAACGCCCCGTGCGGGCTGGACCAGGTCAGTGAGCTTCCGGCTGGCGACGAGAAGGGCTCGACCCGCATCCGTCCGGTCTCTTTGCGCAGGTTGCACGCTGCGCACAGCCCTTGGCCGTTGTCCAGGCTGGTCGGTCCGCCCTCCCGTACTGGGGTGACGTGGTCGATGTGGCGGATGCGGGCGCCGCACCACGGGGTGCGGCAGGTGGCATCCCGCCAGCGGATCATGCGAGCGAGCCCCGTGGGGAACGCACGGGCGGTCGATTCCATGGCGATGAGCTCGCCGCTGCGCGGAGCGGTATAGAGCCGCCGAAAAAACGCGGTGAGGGTGCCGTCGGGGTCGAGATCGTCTTCATCCTCAATCAGGTCGTCGGCGCTCAGGTGCCCGGGCGGGTGACCTTCCAGCGTGTCCACGACGATGTGGGCGGGCAGCGTCCCGTAGCCCTCGATGCGCGCGCATTCGGTGCCGTCGGCGCGGGCCAGCAGGGCCCGGTCGGTGATGACGATGCCCACGTCCAGACCGGGCCGGGGCCGACGAAGCGCGCCCGCGTCCTCGCGATCTGCGCCTGCGTCCTTGTGATCCGCGCCGGCCAGCACAGACTCCACCAGCAGGTCTGCTTCGAGGGCGCCGTGGGAGGTCTGCGACCCCGCGGCCCGCCGCGACCGCGCCCCGGCATCCAGCGCGTTCATGACCGCCACGCCGTCGATCGCTCGCAGCACAGCGCTCAGGCGCGCCATGCCGTCAGCGAGCGGCGTCAGCGTCACGTGCCGCCCACGGGCGGCCTGCTCAGCACGTTCCCGGGACCGCTCCGGTTCAATCTGCTGGACAAGAGCCCGCACCTCGGAGCCGAGCCGTCGGCACCCCGCCCCATCCAGCACCTCCGGCTCTGCGGCGAGCAGATCATCGATCTGCGCACAAGTGGCCGGATCCGCGCCATCCAGCGCACGCATCACCGTCGTGACCTGCTGGTCGGTGACGGCACCGCGCCACAGCTTCTCGAGCAGCTCCGGCATATGGGCGGCGAGCCGACGCGCCCCGGCGAGAGAACGGGACGAGGCGGCCGGGGAGACACGGCGGGCCAGAGCGATCTCATGCGGGGCTCCGGTGCCCTGCTCGCCCTCCGGGGCTTCGCGGCTCCGGTCGGCCTCCCGGATCCGGTCCGCAGCCCGCACTTGCCACAGGCTGTCCAGCGCTCCGAGGGCGGAGCGCAGCTGGTCGATCCCCGCGAGCACCGCGAGCGCCTCCTCCGCGGTGCCGGGTGCGGTGTCCGGCAGGGCGTCACGCACCGAGCGCGTGGCGGTGAATGCAGAGAGCACTGCGGTCAGCAGCGCCGCGAGCAGTGACCGCGCCTCCGGCGACGCCTCGAGCGTCACGAGCTCCGCGGCCACGTGGCGCAAGGGGTCGGGATCGGGTGCTCCGCCCGGCGGCGTCGAGGCGTCCCGAGCAGGCCTGTGCGCACTGCGCTTCTGCTCGTCCTCGTCTCGGCCCTCGGGGGCCCGATCGCTCAAGTCCATACGGCGAGCGTAGGAAGCAGAACCAGCGGCGACCAGCGCCATCATTCGATTGTGGATACTGGGGCGTTGTGGAGGAGAGGTCGCCCTCGCGCCCTCACCCCCGCCGCGTCAGCACCCCACGCCGCGGCGCGATGACGAGCGCGCCCAGCAGCGACCCGCCGATCATCACCGTGAGCCCCACCGCGAGCGCCACGGGCAGCAGCGTCGGATGCAGGAACGGCCCGAACTCCTGTGAAGCCCGTAGCGCCGCGAGCAGCCCCGCGGAGGCGGCCGCACCCAGCACGAGCCCCGTCGGCACCCCCACCAGCAGCACGATCCCCGCCTGCGCGAGACCGTAGCGCCGCACCTGCCCCGGCCGCGCCCCGATCGCCTGCATGGTCCCCAGGTCCGTCTCCGCATCCTTCCGCCCCAGGGCGAGCGCGAGCAGCGTGGCGAGTACCGCCAGGCACGTCAGCCCCCACAGCAGCGGACGCGCCGGGGAGGGACCCAGCCCCCATGCCGCGAAGCCCAGCGCATCAGGCGTCGGCTCCACGAGCGGCCACGCGAGCGTCGTGACCTCCCGGGCCTGATCACCCCAGGCTTGCGCCGCCGCGAGGTCCAGCTCCTGTTCGGGAACCACGATCTCTCCGACGTACCGGCTGGGCAGCTCCAGCTCCTGCGCCATCTGCGGGGTCATCGTGATCGACGGCTCCGCGCCGCGCAGGAAGTGCCCCGGCACAGTGGCCAGCGGTGTGAAACCAGAGGCGTCGTCCGCGGAGACCCTGAGCTCCACGGTGCCGTCGCTCTGTAAGCGCGTCGCATCGTTGATCACGACAGCCCCGGCGGCGAGCGCATCGGCCGCTTCCTCGGCACCGGGCAGCCCGGTCAGCCGCATCGTCTCCGGTTCCATGATCGTCACCTCGTTCCCGACCCAGGTGGGAAAGCCCAGCCCCGGTGACCAGGCTCGGTCCCAGCGCACACACTCGATGGGGGCCGACGGGTCCAGTGCCGAGCGGACCGACACCCCTTCCTCGGGCCCGCACTGCTGACGCGGAGCGGCCTCGAGCAGCGGGCCGTCTTTCGAGATGCTCCACAGCTCGCCGTGGGCCGCGACCGGCATCTCCGCGAGGACCGCGTGGATCACGGCCTGGTCCACCTCGTCACTGATCGGGGTCTCGATCCCCATCCCGGCCCGGCCGGGCGCGACCATCGCGGTGGCCTGATCATCCGCATTGGACTGGGCGGAGCCCACCATGATGCTGAGCGCCGTCAGCGCCGCGGTGCAGGCCAGCACCGCCGCGACGGCCGGGACGGTGCGGGCGCGGTGCCGCCCCGCATCGCGCGCCGCGAGCCGCAGCATCGTCGGCAGCGGCAGTCGCCCGAGCATGGTGTCCTCGCGGCGGGTGCGGGGCCGACGGGACAGGCGCCGACGGTCCGCGAGCGCATCCACCGGGTCCTGCCGCGCGACCGCCCGCGCGGCCGGCAGCGCGCAGAGCAGCGCCACCAGCACGGCCAGCAGCAGCGCCGCGGCGGCTGCGAGCAGCGGGAAGGGGCGAGCGAGGATTGCGGCGACCACCGCCGCGCCGCCCACCCCGAGCAGCCCGCCGGCCGCCCCCATCACCACGGCCTGCAGCATGAACACCGCTCCCGCCCGGCGCGGCCTGGCGCCGGAGGCGACCATCACGCCGAGCTCACGGCGCATCCGCGTCGCCCCCACGACGAACGCGGGGGTGACCAGCACGGCGAGCAGGGCGGTGATGCCCACGGCGGTCGTGCCCAGCAGCACCGCCATGATCGCGAGGCGCTCGAGATCCACCGGCACCGGGTAGAGCTCCGCGCGAGGCGGATAGTTCTCGAGCACGTCCCGGGAGATGACGAACACGCCGTCTCTGTTCAGCGTCTTCGTCTGCGACCAGGTGATGGGCTGCTCGCCGGTGACCAGGAAATGCCGGTCCACGCCCTTCTGATCTGCCGCGATCATCGGCGCGATCCACTCCGGCAGCGCCCAGGCCTGCGCCTGGTCGCCGGGGATCACCTGGTCCACGCGGTAGCCGCGCTGCGAGTTCTCGACCGCGCCGGACAGTCGCCCGTCGGTGGACATCCACCCGGTGTCCGGTGGCGCGATGAGCTGCAGGACCTCCCCCTCGCCCACCCCGGTCGCTTCCGCGGCGGCCTGAGTGAGCACGAGCCCGTCTGCCCCCGTCGGCGCGGTGCCGATGAGCAGCTCCAGGGTCTGCGCATCCGCCTCCCGCAGGGTCACGGTCGTCAGCTGCCGGGCCTCGAGCGACCCCACCACCTGTGCGGCCTCCGCCGGGCGGGTCTCGCCGGCGGGAAGATCCAGGGCTGTGGTCGCGATGAGCTCGGGGGAGACCCACCATTCGTGCAGCGTGATGCCGGACGGCAGGGTGCGGGCGAGCTCTTCCGGCGCGGACGGGCGTGCGGAGGGGTCGCGGGGAACCGGCGGCAGCTGCTCAGGCAGCTGCTGCACGGGACCGCCCACGGTCGAGGCGGTGACGTCTGCGCGCGCCCCGTCCGGCAGGGCATCCAGGGCCTCTTGCCGCGGCGTGACCTGCGGGGTGAGGCTGCTGAGCAGGACGAGGACGGCGAGGATCGGCAGTGCGATCGTGGCGAGCATCAGCCCGGTGCGCACCCAGTGGCGCCGTGCATCGCGCACGGCGAGCCGCAGCAGCGGCCTCATCCCGCCCATGGCATCTCCTGTGCGGCGGCGATACCCGAGATCCGGCCGTCGCGCAGCTGGATGGTGCGATCCGCCCAGGCGGCGAGCCGTGCCTCATGCGTGACCAGCACGATGCTGGTCCCGGCGTCGGCCTTCTCCCGCAGCAGGGCGACGATCTCCCGGGATGTGGCGGAGTCCAGCGCGCCGGTGGGCTCATCGGCCAGCAGCAGGGAGCGCTCGCCGATCAGGGCGCGGGCGATCGCCACCCGCTGCGCCTGCCCGCCGGAGATCTCCTCCGGGCCGCGACGCGCGAGGTCGGCGATGCCCACGGACTCGAGCGCCGCCTGCGCCTCCTCGGCAGCGCGACGTGGTGAGATGCCCGCGAGCTCGCGCGGCAGCGCCACGTTCTCGGCCACGCTCAGTGCCGGCAGCAGGTTCAGGTCCTGGAACACGTACCCGATCTCATCGCGACGCAGGTCCGCGAGGGCCGCAGGGGAGAGGGCGCCCAGCGCGGTGCCGTGCACCAGCACCTCCCCGGATGTCGGTGTGGCGAGACCACCGGCGAGGTGCAGCAGCGTGGATTTCCCGGAACCGGAGGCGCCCATGATCGCCACGAACTCCCCGGGCCCGACGGTGAGGGACACCCCGTCCAGCGCTCGCACCTGCTGTTCGCCGGTGCCGTGGATCTTCACGGCCTCGTGGAGCTCGAGTGCCGGCGTGCTCATCGTCGGGCTCCCGAGCGCTGCTCAGCGGACGTCTCAGCGGGCCGGACGCTGGATGCGGGCCGACGGGCCGCGGCGCGCTCGAGCATCACCTCGATGTCATCCAGCCACCGCAGCTCCGCCTCGAGGGTGACGAGGTGGTGATCGAGCACCAGCGCGGCGGGCAGGTCCGCGGGATCCACCTGCCGACGCACCCGGGTGGCCTCGTGGAGGGCGGAGAGGGTGGCGTCGCGCTGGGTCTGCACCAGCGCCGTGACGTCCACGCCCGGCACGGCGACGGCGACCGCGAACTTCATGACCAGCTCCTGCCGATCCGGCTGGGTGCGCTCCACGGCACTCATCCACCACAGGGAGAGCTCCTCACGCCCCGCCTCGGTGAGGTGCCACAGTCCAGCGGTCGCATCAGGGGCCGACGGTTCAGTGCGCACGATCCGGCCGTCCCGCTCGAGGCGCGAGAGGGTGGATGAGGCCTGCCCGATGTTCAGGGGTTTCACCTGCCCGGTGGCGTCGTCGAAGGCGCGCCGCAGCTGGTAGGTGGTGGCCGGCCCGACGCTCAGCAGGGCGAGCAGGGCGTGATGTAGGGCCATGGATGACCTCCGGGGTTACGCGGTAATCATTAGGGAGTAATCATGCGGTCCAGTGCCCGGACTGTCAACCTGGCCGGCCTCGGCCTGTACACACACCGACACACACGGCACGATGGCCGCATGGCAGCACGCGAACCCATCGGCCGATCCACCCAGAACCCCTTCACCCCCGGTTTCGGCCTCACCCCCGTGATCCTCGCCGGGCGCGAGATCGCGATCGAGGAGTTCACCGCCGCGCTACGCGGCGAGGTCCCCGAGGCCCGCTCGATCCTCATCTCCGGGGCGCGCGGCGCCGGGAAGACCGTGCTGCTCGCCGAATTCCGTGAGCTCGCCCTCGAAGCGGGGTGGACCGACCTGCGCCTGCACACCTCCTCCACCTCCCTCGCCGAGGAGCTGCGCCGCCAGGCCGTCAGTGCCCTGCGCGAGCTCGACCCGGAGGCCGAGACCTCGCAGCTGACCAGCGCCCGCATCGCCTCGGTTGCCGCTGAGCGGGACATCCGCCGCCGCTACGACGGCGAAGGCGAGGACCTCACCACTGTGCTGGACCGCCTGGCCCGCCTGGCCGATGAGGACGGGGCGGGCCTGCTCATCACCCTCGATGAGCTGCAGTCCGCGAACCGCGACCAGCTGCACGCCCTGACCCAGCATGTCCAGGACCTCATCGGCTCCGGGCATGCCGTCGCGTTCCTCGCCGCCGGGATCCGCCCGGGCGTGGATGCGCTGCTGGACCACGAGCGCACCACCTTCTTGCGCCGTGCCCACCGCATCGAGGTGGGCAGTGTGGATGTGGGCACCGCCGCGGAGGCTATCCGCCTCACCGTCGCCGATACCGCGAAGTCGATCACCCCCGAGGCCGCGGTGCTCGCCGGGGAGATCTCCTGCGGCTACCCGTACCTCATCCAGCTCATCGGCTCGAAGGCCTGGCAGAACAGCGGCGACGCCGACGTGATCGAGGTTGAAGATGTGCGTGGCGCCCGCCCCGCCACCATCGCCGCGATGATCAAGAACGTCCACGGTCCGGCGCTACGCGGGCTGAGCCCCCGTAAACGCGAATACCTGCACGCGATGCTCGAGGATGAGGGCCCATCGGCCGTGGGGGACATCGCCCGCCGCATGGGTATCGACCCGCGCAACCAGTCCACCTACCGCGAGCGCCTCATCGAGGAGGAGCTGATCCGCCCCGCCGGTCGCGGTTTCGTGCAGTACGCCCTGCCGTACCTCGCCGAAGCGCTGCGGCACCAGGAGAGCGAAGGGGCCGACATCGAGCCCGACCGGGGCCTCACCCGGTCCCGGCGGGCTCGACGTCGCTGAGTCTCACCCCGTCTCACACCCGCGCGAGCGCGACCGCGACGTCATCCTCCCCGCCCGCAGCAGAGGCGAGGTCCAGGAGCTGATCCGCGAGCTCCTGCGGGTCCGACGGCCCTTCTGTGAGCAGCTCTGCGAGGTCTGCCGCGGAGACAGGCACATGCAGGCCGTCCGTCGCCAACACCAGCAGATCGCCCGGGCTCCCGGGCGCCGGGTCGATCCCGGCACCGACCACGCTCGGGATTGTCCCAGGGGAGGGCCAAGGGCTAGCGAAAAACCCGTGGCGCTCCCCGCCGCCGACGTGATCCACTGCCGGCATGCACGTGACGATCCGTCCCCTGGACCCCAGCTCCGACCTCGAGCTCGAGCAGATCAACGCCCTCGACGAGGCCTGCGACGAGGACGCCTTCGGCGGGCGCGAGGTGCTCACCGTCGATCAGCGGCGCGCGCGGCTGAGCCCCTCGGAGTACTTCCGGGCCCGGCGCTTCGTGGCGGTCGCGGAGACGATCGAGGGCGGGCAGAGCATCGTCGGCATCGCGTCGGTGGAGGTGCCGCTCAAGGAGAATCTCGAGGACGTGTACGTGGGGCTCGGCGTGCATCCCGCGTTCCGCGGCCACGGCATCGGGACCGCGCTGCTCGAGCAGGCGGTGATCCCGGCGGTGCGGGAATCCGGGCGCACCCGGGTGGGCAGCTTCGGTGAGATCCCGGCCGACGGGGACGCCGACGACCCCGCACTGCCCGCGAACCGACTCGCCGCCCGCCTCGGCATCGAGCGCAAGAACATCGCGATCTGCCGCACCCTCGCCCTGCCGCTCGCCGACGATCTGCTGGACCGTCTCGAGTGCAGCGCCCGCGAGAAGCAGGGCGAATACCGCATCGAGGTCTGGGACGACGAGGTCCCCGAAGAGCACCTTGCGGCCTACGGGGTGCTGCTGCGTCAGCTCGATCTCGACGACCCCGATGAGGACTTCGAGTTCGAGGCGGCGGACTACACCCCCGAGCGGATCCGCGACCAGGAGCGGCGTCGACGCGAGCGCGGCACTCGCGAGATCATCGCGGTGGCGATCGCCCCGGACGGCACCATGGTCGGCAACAGCGTCATCGACGTCCAGACCACGCCCGGCACGACCATCGGCTGGCAGGAGAACACCCTGGTCATGCCCGATCATCGCGGGCACCGCCTGGGGCTCGCCCTCAAGGTCGCGGTGCATCGCGAGCTCGCCCGCACCGCCCCGGACCTGCAGGCGCTCGCCACCTGGAACTCCCACGTGAACCCATGGATGATCGCGATCAACGAGCAGCTGGGCTACGAGATCGCGCACCGGGAGATCGCGTACCAGGGCGCCGTGGCCCACGACACCATGGAGACATGAGCGAGAACCCCTACGCTGGCAAGCCGCTGAATCTGCCGGACCACCACGACCCCGACTGGTGGATCAAGCAGCGCATCGCCTCCGGCGAGATCGACGTCGAAGGCCTGCTGCCCGTGGTGGTGCTGCTGCGCCGCGAGCATGAGCGTCGCGCCGAGACCCTGATCGAGCTGCGCGATGAGCGGTCCGTGCGGGAGTACGCCGCGGACTACACCCGTCGGGTCCACGAGGACCGGCGCGAGCACCCGTTCCAGAGCCTCATCGCACCGGCGTGGGATGAGCAGGACGCGGTCGACCAGTGGCGTGCTCTGCGCGCTGCCCGGGTCGCCGAGTCCGCGCCCCACGGTCCGCAGCCGGGGCCGACGGATGAGAGCGCGCCGCCCGCGCCCCGTCGGCGCTGGTGGCCCTGGCGGCGCCGACGCCTCTGATACAGGACGTGCCGTGGGCTGCCCGGAGCGCCAGCGCCGCTGAGGAAGCGTCGACCGGTAGTTTTATCGACACGTATCACGACAGGGACTTGGGGGAACAGGTGCGGACGACTGGCCGGAGGATCGCCCTGCAGCGCCGCCGTCAGGCGCGCCGCCGTGCCCTCCTCGCCAGCGGATCCGCCGTGCTGCTGGTCGCCGCTGGCATCGTGCTGGGCACCACCACCAGCCTCAGCGATCAGGATCAGCAGCCGCCCGCAGCGATCTCGGCCGCTGGCCGGAACACCGAGAACCTCGCCGACACCGACGAATCCGGGGCCCCGGAGCCGACCTCGCGAGAGACCCGCATGGTGCCGCTCGCACGCATCACCGGTGACATCAGCCCGAAATCCGTGGTGGCCAGCTCCGATGGCATCGTCATGGCCAACAACAGCTAGCCCCGCTCGGCTACCGCATCACCGGCGCGAAGGACCAGATCCTGGCCGCGAACTCCTGATCACGCCTGCGCCGCAAGCCTCCCGGCCACGACGGTCACAAGCACCCGCACCTCGCGCAGCCGCGCCGCGGCCTCCCGCGCCGCCGCATCGTCCATCAGCCCATCGGCTCCCGTCGGCACCGGGTCGAAGGGCCAGTCCTCCAGCAGCACCACATCCCCGAGCCCGCCGGCGCTGAGGCTCTGCACCCCGTCCGTCGAGGCGGCGAGCGCCTCGCCCGGCTGCAGCTGCTGGGCCGGGTACCAGCCGGGCCGCGTATCGGCGCTGCGGTGCACCGCCGCCGCCATCGCCAGCCACGGATCCAGCGGCACCACTGGTGCATCGGAGCCCATCACCACCGGCGCCCCGGCGCTCAGCAGATCCCGCAGCCGGTAGGCCTGCCCGCCGCGGCCCGGCCAGATCTCCTCGGTCATGTCCCGGTCATCGAGCAGATGCGCCGGCTGCACCGAGGCCGTCACCCCGAGCGCCGCCATCCGCGCCACATCCTCATCGGCCAGCATCTGCGCATGCTCGATCCGGGCGGAGATCCCCACGGCCTCCACCGCATCGAGCACCACCTGCGCAGCCGCATCCCCGATCGCATGCACCGCCGCCGTGAGCCCGAGCTGCTTCGCCCGCTGCAGCGCCTCGCGCAGATGCGGCGGCGGCACCGACAGCACCCCGCGCCCCTGCCAGCCGTGCCCATCGGAGTACGGCTCGCGCGTGTACGCCGAATGGGAGCCCAGCGCCCCATCGGCGATCACCTTCAGCGGACCCATCGTCACCAGACCCGCCGCATCCAGCACGGTGCCCGTCGGGCCGGGCGCGGACTCGATGTACTCGGGGTACACCGCGGTGCGCACCCGCATCCGCGTCTCGCGCCGCGGCCACTGCTCGAACGGCACCCCCCACTCCATGTCCACCAGGCCAACCACCCCGCGGGCGAGCGCCTGCTCCTGCAGCATCGTCATTCCCACCTGCACGTCCTCCGCCACGCCCGGCAGCTCCGGCAGGCGCGAGGTGACCGCGAACCACTCGTCCTCCGCGATGATGCCCCGCCGCGGCGGCAGCGCCAGTGCCGCGAGCGCCGCACTGTTCAGCCACGCATGATGCGCATCCCCGCCGATCAGCACCGTCGGCACCGCACCGGTTACCGCGTCCAGCAGCGCCACCGTGGGCTCTGCCCCCAGATCCAGCAGCCGATGCCCGAAGCCCACGAGCGCCCGTCCGTCAGCCTCCCCGCGGGCCGCGAGCTCCTTGCGCACCTGGTCCAGCAGCTCCGCGAGCGAGACCACCCCGGTGGTATCCAGCCGGGCATGGGACTGCGCGAGCTGCCCGGTATGCACATGCTGATCCCACAGCCCCGGGATCATGAACGCGCCGCCGCCGACGAGCACCTCCTCACCCGCACGCGCCAGCCCCGGGCCGATCTGCGCGATGAGCCCGTCACGGATCCGCACGTCCACCACGTCGGCCCCGCGCCCCAGACGCACCTCACGGATCAGCATCGCGCCAGCGTAGCCGGGAAACACCCCGCTGCCATGACGCCTGTCATGGGGCGGACATGATCGCCGGGACTTCGCCGCGCCGCCCCGTCGCAGAACCCTGGAGACATGAACGCACAGCCCGCCCTCCACCTCACCGCCGTCACCAAGACCTACGGGACCATCCGCGCCCTCGACGACCTCCACCTCGAGGTCCCGCGCGGGCAGATCCTCGCGCTGCTGGGCCCCAACGGCGCCGGGAAAACCACCGCCATGGAGATGATGGTGGGCCTCACCCAGCCCGATTCCGGCGAGGTCCAGGTCCTCGGCACCGACCCCATTACCGCGGTGCGCAGCGGCCTGATCAGCTCGATGCTGCAGTCCGGGGCGCTGCTGCCGGACCAGACCGTGCGCTCCATGCTCGCGATGCTCCACGCCCTGCAGGCCCGCCCCGCCCCGCTGGAGCAGGTCATCGAGCAGGCCGATATCGCCGACCTCATGCGCCGCCGCATCGGCACCCTCTCCGGCGGCCAGGCCCAACGGGTACGTTTCGCGATCGCCCTGCTGGGGGACGCGCAGGTGCTGCTGCTGGATGAGCCCACCGTCGGCATGGACGTCGGCGCCCGCCACGCCTTCTGGGACCGGATGCGGGAGGTCGCCGCGACCGGCCGCACCATCGTCTTCGCCACCCACCACCTCGAGGAGGCCGAACGGGAGGCCCAGCGCGTCGTGGTCCTGGACCGCGGTCGCGTCGTCGCCGACGGGTCCGCCGCCGACGTGTCCGCCCGCGTGGGCGGACGGGCCATCACGCTGCGCGGCCTCACCGCCGAGCAGATCGCCGCCCTGCCGGGCGTCACCACCGTCGGCGCCGATGACACCGACCCCACCCGCCAGCGGGCCCTCAGCACCGACGCCGATGTGACCCTGCGCGCCCTGTTCACCGGGGAGCACGCCGAGACCGTGCACGACGTGCTGGTCACCGCCCCCGGCCTCGAGGAAGCCTTCCTCATCCTCACTGCCTACCAGACCACCCCCGAGCTCGAAGGAGCCCTGTGATGACCACCTTTGCAGCCTCAGCCACGCCCGCCCCGACGTCCGCTGCCCTGTCCCCGGCGGTGCGCACCGCCCGCTACGCCCTGCACTCCACCCGCATGACCGTCACCAACGTCATGTTCATGGTCTTCACGATCGCGCTACCGGTGGGCATGTATTTGCTGTTCTCCACCATGTTCGGAGACGAGGCCGACGGGGCCGCCCGCGGGCTCATGATGGTGAACATGGCCGCTTACGGCGGGCTCGGCGCCGCCGTGAACGCCGGCGTGCAGATCCAGGAGGACCAGCGCACCGGCTTCCTGCGTCAGCTGATCGTCGCGGGCCTGTCCCCACGTTCCTTCCTCATCGGCTCGATCACCGCCGCGAGCGTCGTCATCCTCCCCGCCCTCCTCTTCGTGGGTCTCATCGGCCTGGCCACCGGGGTCGAGGCGAGCCCCACGCAGTTCGTGACCGTCCTCGCGGTGGTCTGGCTGGGCCTTGTGCCCACCGTCCTGATCGGCATCGCACTCGGCATGGTGCTGACGGGCGGTGCCGCGAGCGCCGGCGGCGTCGTCACCATGATGGCGATGGCGATCTTCGGGGGGCTCTGGCTGCCGCTGGAGATGTTCCCCTCCTGGATGCAGGACCTCGGGGAGGCTCTGCCCACCTACTGGATCGCGCGGCTGGGGGAATGGGCACTGCTGGGCGGGGAGTTCCCCACCACGGGCCTGCTGGTCATCGGCATCTGGAGCGTCGTCTTCGCGGGGATCTGCGCCGTCGGAATGCGCTACGCCGTGGGCCTGAAGCGCCGCTGACACAATGACCCCCATGAGCACGGACTCCCCCTGGGGCAGCTGGGCGCGCGGCGGCGAGGAAGAGGCCGCCGCGCGCCCGCTCACCCCGCGCGGCATCTGGCGGGCGATGCGGCAATCCGGCGGCCTGCCGTTCTCCGCCCCGCCGCTGGTGTTCGTGCTGCTGGCGATCGTCACGTCCTGGCTCGGGCTCGGGCCCCTGCGCGCGACCCTCGCCTCCGTGATCCTGCTGATCTATTCAGCAGTGTTCCTCGCCGTCTGCGGCATCGCCCTGTATCCGCTGAGGGTCCGGCTGATCTGGTTCGCCCTGGGCACCGCGCTGCTGCTGGCCCTCATCCCGCTGCTCGGCTCGGGCGTGCTGTACCTGGTGATGTTCCAGGCCATGACGCACGTGCTGCTGCTGCCGTGGCGCTGGGGACTGCCCAGCATGCTCGTGATGTGCCTGGTGGTGATGCTCCTCGCCATCATCCTGCAGCACTACATCGCGGCGGGACTGGCGATCATGGCGGCGCTGTTCGCCGCCGGGATCGGCACCGGAGTGCGCCAGGAGGTGCTGCAGCAGCAGCTCGAGGCCGCTGAGGCCCGCAACGCCGTGCTCGCCGTGGCCGCGGAGCGTGAACGCATCGGCCGGGACCTGCACGACCTCGTCGGCCACTCCCTCACCTCCCTGACCATCTCCGCGCAGCTCGCCCGGCGCCTCCTGGACATCGACCCCGAGGCGGCGAAAGCCCAGCTCGAGCACATCGAGGCCACCACCCGCCAGGCCCTCGCCGACGTCCGCGCCACCGCGAGCGGTATGCAGCACGTGCGCGCCGCCACCGAGATCGCCTCCGCCCGCACCGTGCTGGCCACCGTCGGCATCCAGGCTTCGGTCCCCACCGCCCTGCCGCCCCTGCCCGACGACGTCGCCGAGCTGTTCGGCTACGTCATCCGCGAAGGAGTCACCAACATCGTGCGCCACTCCCGCGCCACGTGCGCCACCATCACCGTCACCGAGGACACCGTTACCGTGTCCGACGACGGCGTGGGCATCCCCGCCGGTGCCACCCGCACCGGGCTGCGCGGCCTCGAGGCCCGCCTCGCCATGGCCGGGGGCCGCCTCACCGTCACCTCCGCGGAGACCGGCACCACCCTCACCGCCCGGGTCGGTGCCGCATGATCCGCCTCGTGGTCGCCGATGACCAGGCGATCCTCCGCTCCGGCCTGGTGGCCCTGCTGAACCTCGAGCCCGATCTCGAGGTGGTGGGGGAGGCCTCCGACGGCGCCGGGACCCTCGCCGCCGTCACCGAGCACCAGCCCGATGTGCTGCTGCTGGATGTGCAGATGCCCGCCGGCGCCCCGGACGGACCGGCCGACGGGATCGAGGTCGCCGAGCGCCTGCAGCAGAGCACTGCCGGTCCGGACGGCGCGCCGCGCATCATCGTGCTGACCACCTTCGGCCGCGCCGGCTACCTGCGGCGCACCATGGAGGCCGGCGCCCACGGCTTCATGGTCAAGGACACCCCCGTCGAGCGCCTCGTGGACGGCATCCGCCGCGTCCACCAGGGGCTGAAGGTCGTCGACCCCGAGCTCGCCGCCCAGTCCCTCGCCGTCGGCACCAGCCCCCTGACCGCCAAGGAGACCGAGGTGCTGCAGGCTGCTGCGGCCGGCGGCAGCACCGCGCAGATCGCCGGGCGGCTGTTCCTCTCCGAAGGCACCGTGCGCAACCACATCTCCGCCGCGATCGGGAAGCTCGGTGTGACCAACCGCGCCGAAGCGGTCCGTGCCGCCGTGGACAACGGCTGGATCTGAGGCAGGGCGCGTACCCTGCAGCGGTGCACACCCTCGAGCGATTCCTGGCCACGCTGATCGACATCAGTGTGCCCGCCTTCGCGATCGCCTCGATGCTGTCGATGGGTCTGCGCACCCCGCGCCGCACCTTCCGCGCCCAGTTGCGCGACCGCCGCACCGTCCTGGCGGTGCTCGGTGCGAACTTCGTGGTGGTCCCCGCCGTGGGCACCCTCGTGGTGTGGCTGCTGTCGGACCATCTGCCCCAGCACACCTCGTCGGGTTTCATCATCACGCTGTGCGCGGCCGGCGCCCCCTTCGTTCTGCAGCTGGGCGCGATGGCCCGCATCCCCTACGCGGAGACCGCCGGGCCGATGGCCGTGCTGCTGCTGGGCTCGATCCTGTTCATGCCGCTCGTGGTCCCGTTCCTGCTGCAGGACGTGCACGTGGATGCCTGGGCGGTGGCGCGCCTGCTGCTGGGCACGATGCTCTCCCCGATGCTCGCGGGCATCGCGATCGCCGCCGTCGCCCCCACCCGCGCGGACCTGCTCGCCCGGGTCGCCGGAGGTGTGGCCGCGCTCTCTGCAGTGCTCATGTTCCTCTCCGGCTTCGGCGCGAACACCGTCCTGGTGCTGGACCTGCTGCTGTCCCCGGTGCTGCTGCTCGCAGCGAGCCTCGTGGTGCTCGCCTTCGTGGCCGGCCGCGTGGCCGGAGATCTCGCCGGACAGACCCTCACCGTGCCCGACGGCCCCGCGATCCTTACCTCCCAGCGCAATATCGCCGCCGCTCTGCTGGTGGCCCGCACCGGGGCCGACGGGGCCGCCGATGACGGCTCGATGGTGGTGGCGATCCTGCTGCTATCCGCCGTCGGCTTCATCATGCTTGTGCCCTACGCCCTGGTGAGCGGCTATCACCGGCGCCGCCGTGAGGGAGAGCGCACAACCCTCGGTGTGCTGCTGGGCATCGTGGGCCAACGCTCCGAGTGAGGCCTACCCTGAAGGGGTGTCCCAGCTCCTGCGCATCGTCCGCTTCACGCGGTCCCTGGCCCCGCTGTACGCGGTCATCATCGTCTGCTCCCTGCTGAGCGCCGCCACTCACCTGGCCGTCCCCTTCCTGATCGGCTCGGCGACCGACACCGTCGCCTCCGCCGTCGGCGGCTCCACCCCCACGGAGCAGGCGGTGCGCACGGTGCTGTGGCTGGCTGCGGCGGTGCTGGCCGCGGAGCTCGCTGCGACCGTGATCTCCAACGTCGGCGGCTGGTTCGGCGATGTCATGAGCAACCGGATGCGCACCATTTTGTCGGTCCGCTACTACGACAAGCTGCTGCATCTGCCGCAGCGCTGGTTCGACTCCGAGATCACCGGCACGATCGTGGCGCGGCTGAACCGTTCGATCACCGAGATCACCAATGTCGCGAAGATGATGTCCAACACCTTCGCGTCGATGCTCATCACCACCGTCGCGGTGCTCGCGATCTCCGCCTGGTACGCGTGGCCGCTCGCGGTGCTGCTGCTGATCATCTTCCCCGTCTACGTGTGGCTGACCTCGCTGACCTCCGTGAAGTGGCAGCGCCTGGAGGGGAAGAAGAACGAACAGGTGGACATCGCCTCGGGCCGCTTCGCCGAAGTGGTGGGGCAGATCCGCGTGGTGAAGTCCTTCGTGCGGGAGAAGGGCGAGCTGGCCGACTTCTCGCGCCGCTTCCACTCCACCGACGCCACCACGCGCGCCCAGTCCACGCACTGGCACGGCATGGATGTGCTGCGCCGCGCGGTGCTGAACCTCGTCTTCTTCGGGATCTACGCGATCATCTTCGTGCGCACCGTGCAGGGGCACTTCAGCCTCGGTGAGATGGTGCTGCTGGTGCAGCTGATGAACATGGCCAAGGCCCCCGTGGAGTCGATGAGCTGGGTGATCGA
Source organism: Brachybacterium sp. UMB0905 (assembly GCF_002871795.1). GTDB lineage: Bacteria > Actinomycetota > Actinomycetes > Actinomycetales > Dermabacteraceae > Brachybacterium. The sequence goes on from NZ_PNHL01000010.1 coordinate 94,642, forward strand.
CTCCTCGCAGCGCGCGATCGCGGGCTCCAAGGACTACTTCGCCGTGATGGAGACTCCCGTGGATCCGCGCGTGGCCGCCCTCATGGCCCGCCAGGCCGACGGCACCCCGGCCGAGCGCATCGAACCCGTCCCCGGCGCGCCCGTCGTCGCCTTCCGCGACGTGTCCTTCGCCTATGACGAGGGCGAGGACGTGCTGCACCACATCGACTTCGAGATCGGCCGCGGCGAGAAGATCGCGCTGGTGGGCGAGTCCGGCGGCGGCAAGTCCACGATCGTGAACCTGCTGCTGGGGCTGTACGAGCCACGCGAGGGCAGTGTCGAGGTGGTGGGGCGCACCAGTAGCGACGTGCCGCTGGATGAGCTGCGCGCCCGCATCGGCGTGGTGTTCCAGGACGCCTCCCTGTTCTCCGGCACCATCCGCGAGAGCATCGCCTACGCCCGCCCCGACGCCACCGATGAGGAGGTGCGCGAGGCCGCCCGCCGCGCCAATGCGGAGGCGTTCATCCAGCGCTTCCCCGACGGCTACGACCAGGTGATCGGCGAGCGTGGGCTGAAGCTCTCCGGCGGGCAGCGTCAGCGCATCGCGGTGGCCCGCGCGATCCTCAAGGACGCCCCCGTGCTGGTGCTCGATGAGGCCACGTCCGCCCTGGACACGAAGGCCGAACGGCAGGTGCAGAAGGGCCTGGACGAGCTCATGGAGGGACGGACCTCGCTGATCATCGCCCACCGGCTGTCCACGATTGCCTCCGTGGACCGCATCGTCACCCTCGACGACGGGCGGATCGATGAGATCGGCAGCCCCGCCGAGCTCGCCGTCTCCGGCGGCATCTACGCCGAGCTGCTCGCCCTGCAGGGCGCGGGCCAGACGAAGCGCCTGGCGAAGTACGGGATCACCGGCTGAGCGCGGCAGGTCTCACAGATCGCAGCGGGTCTCACAGATCCAGGTGCAGGCGCAGGGCGTCATCGATCTGCGCCATCAGCGGCGGGGGCACGCGGCCGATGCGCGGACCGAGCCACCCGGCGTCCACCGATCGCACCTGTTCCGCCTGCGCCTTCGAGTCACGATCAGTATCGGTCGCCGATGCCTCCAGCAGCACCTGGAACGGGTAGATGTGGCTGGTGTTGCCGGTGAGCGGGACGACGGTGATCACGCCGCGGCCATGACGCAGCGCGCTCGCATTCGCCCGGTCGTTGCTCACGATGACGGCCGGCCGAACCTGGTTCGCCTCGGAACCCTGGACCGGTTCGAGGTCGACCAGGTGGATGTCACCGCGCCGCACGATCGATCCCATCGGCCGAGGTCTGATCCCAGAGATCGGCCTCGCCAGAGCCCGTCCATTCATCCCAGGCCTCGGCGTAGTCCTGCTCGAGCTCGGGGTGCTGGAGCAGACGCAGCGCGCGCTGGATCCCCGCGGACCGGGAGCCCAGCCCTTCCCGGGCGATGACCTCATCCAACAGCGCGACATCCTGCTCGCTGAGACTCACACTGATCTTCATACCGTGATGCTACCGGGGTAGCACCGCAATGTCAGGACTCTGTCAGGACTCTTTGCGGAGCGGGTCCGTGCACCGGATACGATGGCCCCGATCACATCCACGTGGGGGAGAAGGAGCTGACATGGGTTTCATCCAGGCATTCAAGGGCGCACTCGGCGGAATGCTCGCCGATCAGTGGAGGGACTTCCTGACCGTTCCGGACGGTTTGCCGCAGACCGCCGCGCTGTTCCCGGCGGTGCCGCGCGGCACCAACGCCGGGCGCGGCTCGAACACCCGCGGGTCCGAGAACGTCATCACCAACGGCTCGAAGATCATCGTGCCGCAGGGCTACGGCCTGATCACGGTGGTCGACGGCCGCGCCACGGGCCTGATCACCGAGGCCGGCGGCTACGAGTTCACCGACTCCTCCCCGGACTCCCGCTCCGTATTCACCGGCGATGACCTGCTGGCCTCGACCATCGGCACCTCCTGGGAGCGCTTCAAGTACGGTGGCCGCCCCTCCTCCCAGCAGCTCGCGTTCTACGTGAGCCTCAAGGAGATCCCGGGCAACCGCTTCGGCACCCAGTCCGAGATCTACTGGGATGACGCCTACCTCAACTCCCAGGTCGGCGCCGTCACCCGCGGCACCTACACGCTGCGGATCATCGACCCGCTGCTGTTCGTGCACAACTTCGTGCCCGCGGCGTTCATCTCCGCCGGCGCCCCCGTGTTCGACTTCTCCGACCCCGACAATGTGGCCGGTGACCAGCTGTTCCAGGAGGTCGTGGGCTCTCTCGCGGCGGCGTTCTCCCGCTACACGAACGATCCTGACAAGGGCAACCGCATCACCCGCATCCAGGGTGACTCGGTGGGCTTCGCACAGTCCCTCTCCGCCGCGGTGGAGGAGAACTACCGCTGGTCCACCGACCGGGGCCTGGCGATTGTGAAGACCACCATCGTCTCCATCGAGTACGACGAGAACACTCGCGCGCTGCTCAAGGACGTCCAGCAGGCCGACGCCCTCTCCGGCGCTCGCTCGCAGTCCTTCCTCAACCAGTCCGTGGCCCGCGGTGTGCAGGCCGCTGGGGAGAGCGGTGGCGGCGGAGCGGGCCTGGCCATGTTCGGCATGGGCGCGAATGCCGCCGGCGGCCTCGTGCAGCCGGCGCAGCCCTGGTCCCCGCCCGGCCAGCCGGGTGCGCAGCAGGGCGGTGCGCAGCCGGGCGCCGAACAGCAGGGCAGCGCCCCGCAGGGCGGCACCGAGGATCCCGTGGCGAAGCTCGCCCAGTACAAGCAGATGCTGGAGCAGGGGCTCATCACGGAGGAGGACTACGAGGCGGCGAAGAAGGCCGCCCTGGGTCTGTGACCGGCGAGTATCCTGAGCGCCGATGAGCAACCCTCCACCTCCGCGCCCACCGTGGGCGCACCCGGATCAGCCGGATCCCGCAGGCCAGCCGCCGCCTGCGCATCCGCAGCCGCCGGCGCCTGAGGTCGAAGACCGCATCATCGACACCAGCTCGGGGCGTGCCGATGGCCTGGCCCGCTGCCCCAGCTGCGGTGGCACCGACATCGCGTATTCGTTGCAGCAGAAGGCTCTTGTCTGCGGTCACTGCCGCAGTGCGTGGAACGAGCCGGTGCTCGAGACGGAGTTCGGGCTGGACTCCTCGATCGCGGAGCTGCGCGGCCACACCATGGCCTCCGGCACGCAGGATGTGCGCGATGACCTCACGCAGATGACCCTGAAGTGCCAGGGCTGCGGCGCCGAGGTGGTCATCAACGTCGACGAGCAGCTGCACGCCCGCTGCCATTGGTGCCGCCAGCACCTTTCGGTGAACTCGCAGATCCCCAACGGTGCGGTGCCCGATGCCGTCCTGCCCTTCCAGCTCACCCGCGAGGAGGCGATCGCGCGGATCGAGGAGTTCGCCGGCAAGCGCCGCACCTTCGCCCTCGGGGCGTTCAAGAACGAGTTCGTGCCCGAGAACGTCATGGGTGTGTACATCCCCTACCTCGTGGTGGACGGCAACCTCCACGCGGTCGTGCAGGGCACGGGAGAGGTCACCACCCGGCAGTACACGGTCTCCCGCAAGGTCGGGGACCGCACCGTGCGCGAGACCTACTACGACGCCGATGTCTATGCCGTGGAGCGGGCTTTCGACATGCTCGTCAACGACCTCACCGTCGAATCCTCCGAGCGCTACAGCGCCGGTGCCGCACGGGGAGCCACCACCAACGTTCTCAACGCCGTCCAGCCCTACGACGTGCACGCCGCCGTGGTCTACAACCCCAACTACCTCAAGGGGTTCACCTCGGAGCGGCGCGACCTCAACGTGCGGGACGTCGATGATCAGGTGGAGGAGAAGTTCCTGGCGATCGCCCGCGCCAAGGCCCTGCCCACCATCTCCCGCTACGACCGCGGCGTGCGCTGGGAGCAGGAGGGAGTGGGGGTGCGCGGCACCCGCTGGGTGTCCGTCGCGGTGCCGGTGTGGCTGTACAGCTACGGGCAGCGCAACAGCCAGGGCACGGTCGATATGGTGCACTACATCGCGGTCAACGGCCGCACCGGCACCACCATGGGATCGGTGCCCGTCTCGCACCCGAAGATCTTCGCCGCCTCCTGCGCTGTCGGCACGGTGGTCGGCGTGATCGCCGCGGTGATCGGTGTGCTGGCGATGTTTGTGTGAGGAGCCTGCTGTGGACCTGCTGCTGACCCTTGTGGCCTCCGGTGCCGCGGATCCGGTGACGGCACCGCTGCTGGCCGGATCCGACGACGGCACCATCGGCGTGATGTTCCCGCTGCTGGCCGGCCCGGCGGCCTTCATCGCCGTGTATGTCGGGATCTACAGCTACTACCGCAACACCAAGAAGCGGCACATCTTCGAGAAGGAGACCGATGTGAAGGTCGGCAATCTGCGCCAGCGCGATCGACGCACCGGTTCCAACAACCGCCAGAAGAGCCGCACCATGTCCGGGGCGAACTCGAGCGATCACCTCTCGCGGGTGCGCCGGGTGCGGGTCAGATGACCGCCCCAGGGGCTGCCGGGGCAGCAGGGCATGAGGCCGACGTCATCGTCGTCGGCGCGGGACTGGCCGGGCTGGTCGCCGCCACCGAGATCGCCGCCGCCGGCCGACGGGTCCTGCTGCTCGAGCGTGAAGGCGAGCAGGACCTGGGCGGTCAGGCCTGGTGGAGCTTCGGCGGGCTGTTCCTCATCGACTCCCCGGAGCAGCGCCGCCTGGGCATCCGCGACAGCCTCGAGCTGGCCCGCCAGGACTGGCTGGGCTCGGCCGCCTTCGACTCCCCCGAGGACCACTGGCCGCGCCGCTGGGCCGAGGCCTACCTGCAGTTCGCCGCCACCGAGAAGCGGGACTGGCTGCGCTCCCTGGGCCACCGCCTGTTCCCCGTGGTGGGCTGGGCCGAGCGCGGCGACGGCCGCGCCGAGGGCCACGGCAACTCCGTGCCCCGCTTCCACATCACCTGGGGCACCGGCCCCGGGATCGTCGAGCCCTTCGCCCGCCGCCTGGCCGAGCAGCAGCAGGCCGGACGGATCCAGGTGCGCCACCGCCACGCCGTCGAGGACCTGCTGGTCCAGGACGATGCGGTCGTCGGCGTGCGCGGCAGCATCCTCGCCCCCCATCACGATGACCGCGGCGTCGGCTCCACCCGGGAGACCATCGGGGAGTTCAGCGAGCGCGCGGCGGCCGTCGTGATCGCGACCGGCGGTATCGGCGGCAATGAGGAGCTGGTGCGCCAGCTGTGGCCCGCGGAGCTCGGCACCATGCCCACCGACATCGTCCACGGCGTGCCCGAGAGCGTGGACGGCTCCGGCATGCTCGCCGCGCAGCGGGCCGGTGCCCACTGGATCCACCAGGACCGCATGTGGCACTACACCGAGGGCGTGCGCAACTGGGATCCGATCTGGCGCGGCCACGGCATCCGCATCCTGCCCGGCCCCTCCTCACTGTGGCTGGATGCCCACGGGAACCGTCTGCCTGCCCCCGCCTACCCGGGCTTCGACACCACCAGCACCCTGCGGCACCTGCGCACCACCGGGCATGACCACTCCTGGTTCGTGCTCACCCCGAAGATCATCGCCAAGGAGTTCGCACTCTCCGGATCCGAGCAGAACCCCGACCTCACCGGCAAGGACTGGAAGCAGGTCCTCGCGCGGGTGCGGCCCGGCGCCCCCGGCCCCGTGCAGGCCTTCCTGGACCACGGGGAGGACTTCCTGCAGGCCGCCACCGTCCCCGAGCTCGTCGCACAGATGAACGCCCTGGTGGGGGAGGACCTCGTGGACGCCGAGGCGCTCGAGCGCACCATCCGGGCGCGCGATGCGGAGATCACCAACTCCTTCAGCAAGGACATGCAGGTCACCGCGCTGCGCGGAGCCCGGAAGTACCTCGGCGACCGTCTGATCCGCACCGCCGCCCCGCACCGCCTGCTGGATCCCTCCGCCGGTGGGCTGATCGCCGTGCGCCTGCACGTGCTGCTGCGCAAGACCCTCGGCGGGCTCGAGACGGATCTGTCCGGTCGGGCTCTGCGCGAGGGCGGGCAGGTGCTCACGGGCCTGTACGCGGCAGGGGAGGCCAGCGGCTTCGGCGGCGGCGGCGTCCACGGCCACAGCGCCCTGGAGGGCACCTTCCTGGGCGGCGCACTGTTCTCCGGCCGCCAGGCCGCCCGGGGAGTGCTCGCGGACCTGCGCTGATCAGCTCAGCCCTGCGTCGGTTCGGCGCCCTCCACCAGGATCGTCGAGAAGTCCCGGTCTCCGTGGCCGGCCGCCTGCTCCGCCTCGAGGGAGGCCAGAGCCGCCCGCAGCGCCGGCAGGTCGGAGCCGGGACGGTCCCCATCGGCCGCCTGCACCGTGTCGATCATCAGCCGGGCGTCCTTCGCGATGGCATCGGCGGTGAAGTCTCCGCCCTCGGTGCTGCGCTCGCGCCGCACGAACGGCCCCTTCATCCCGGCGATGAACGCCAGGCCCGTCGAGTCCAGCATCTCCAGGGTCGCCTCCGCGTCCACCCCGCAGGCCGCCCCGAGGGCGAACGCCTCCCGCAGCCCCTGCGCGCTGATCGCCAGCGCGAGGTTCGCCAGCAGCTTCCCGGTCGCGGCGGCACGCCCGGAGTCCACGCCGCGCAGCCGCGCCGGATCCGCCCACGGTGCGACGAGCTCGAGCACCTCCTCGCGGCGCGCGGCATCGGCGGTGCCGACGTACACGCCGAGCTTCCCCTGCCGGGCCGGGCCCAGGGTGCCCACCACCGGCACCCCCACATAGGTGGGGACCGCAGCGGCGAACTCATCGGCATCCGCCGGGGAGACGGTCGTCGTGTCCACCCAGGTGACGCCCGATGGGATCAGCCCGGGCTCGATCACGGTCTCCCGCACCGCGTCGGGGCCGAACAGCGCGGTGACCACCACCTCGGCGCCCTCCACCGCCTGCGCGGGCGTGGACGCGATCTGCGCCCCGGCCTCGGCGAGGCGCGCGGTGCGCTCCGTGGTGCGGTTCCAGACGGTCAGCTCATGATCAGCCAGCAGGTGCAGCGCGAGCTCGGTGCCCATACGGCCGGTTCCCAGGAATGCGATTCTCATGCCCGCCAGTCTCTCAGCTGTCCGTCGGGAGCACACGGTCTTCTCGTCGGCGGCCGCAGAGGCGTACCGTGGGGCCCATGACTCCTCGAGTGACCCGTCGCTCCGCGATCGCCGCCGCCGCTGCCGCGGGACTGGGACTGCCCACTGCCGCGCACGCCGCCCCCGCGCCGGGGCGGCGCTCCGGACGCTTCACCACCGTGCGCGTGGCCACCTACAACGTGTCCCTCAACCGCCCCGAGGAGGGCAAGCTGCTGGAGGACCTGGCCTCCGGCACCGATGCGCAGATCGCCGCGATCGCCGAAGTCATCCAGATCAACAACCCCGACATCATCCTCCTGAACGAGGTGGACCACGATGACGCCGGGCGCGCCGTGGATCTGCTGCGCGAGAAGTACCTCGAGGTCTCGCAGCACGGCAAGAGCCCCGTCCACTACCCCTACGCCTTCACCGCACCGGTGAACACCGGGGTGCCCTCGGGACTGGACCTGAACCGCGACGGCACCGTCGGTGGGCCCGATGACGCCTGGGGCTTCGGCGAGTTCCCCGGCCAGTACGGCATGGTGGTGCTCTCGCGCCTGCCGATCCTCACCGAGCAGGTGCGCACCTTCCAGAACCTGCGCTGGGCGGACATGCCCTCGAGCCTGCTGCCCGCGGAGTTCTACGGCCCTGAGATCACCGCGCAGCTGCGGCTCAGCTCCAAGTCCCACTGGGACGTGCCGGTGCAGGTGGGCTCGACCGTGCTGCATGTGCTGACCGCCCACCCCACCCCGCCGAGCTTCGACGGCCCGGAGAAGCGCAATCAGCGCCGCAACTATGACGAGATCCGCCTGTGGGCGGACTACCTCAGCCCCGGTCGCCGCTCCCACTGGATCGTCGACGATGCGGGTGTGCGCGGGGGCCTGCACCCCAGCGAGCCCTTCGTCATCCTCGGCGACTACAACTCCGATCCGCACGACGGGGACTCCTGGCCTGGGGCGATCGACCAGCTGCTGACGCACCCGCGCATCCAGGACCCGCAGCCGACCAGCGACGGCGCCGTCGAGGCGGCCCGCGAGCAGGGCGGTGCGAACGATGAGCACCGCTCCAAGGCCCGCTTCGACACGGCGGATTTCGGCGATGACCCGCGGCCCGGCAACCTGCGCGTGGACTATGTCCTGCCGGCGAAGACCCTGCAGGTGGCCTCCTCCGGCGTGTTCTGGCCGCGGCAGGGCGCCCCCGGCAGCGAGCTGACCGGCACCCACCCCTTCCCCACCTCCGACCACCGCCTCGTGCGGGTGGACCTGCAGGTCAAGGAATGACCTCCGGGGTGGCCGCCGTGCCGCTGCCCCCGCTGATCGACGGCGAACAGCTGCCCGCCCTGCTGGAACGCCCCGACGTGCGGCTGCTGGATGTGCGCTGGGCGCTCGACGGCTCCAAGGGCGAGCACACGTACCTCGAAGGGCACCTGCCCGGCGCGGTGTACATCGATCTGCCCACCCAGCTCGCCGCCCTCGCGCGCCCCGCGGCCGGTCGGCATCCGCTGCCGGAGCCGGAGGACTTTGCCGCCGTGCTGCGCGCAGCGGGCATCAGTACCCACACCACGGTCATCGCCTATGACGACACCGACGGGTCGCAGGCCGCCCGCCTGGTGTGGATGCTGCGGGCCCTCGGGCAGGATGCCGCGCTGCTCTCCGGTGGCCTTGCCGCCTGGGACGTGCCGCTCGAGACCGGACCGGTGCAGGTCGAGCCCGGGGATGTGCCCGCCCGCGCCTGGCCGGCCGAGCGGATCGCCAGCGCCGATGACGTCGCCGCCGGAAAGGCGCTGGTCATCGATGCCCGCGCCCCGGAGCGCTACCGCGGTGAGAGCGAGCCGATGGACCCGCGGGCCGGCCACGTGCCCGGGGCGATCAACCTGCCCTTCACCGGCAACACCGATGAGCAGGGACGCTTCTGGCCCGCCCCGCGGCTGCGCGAACGCTTCATCGCCGCCGGGGTGCCGGAGGACGGAGATGTCATCGTCTACTGCGGCTCCGGCGTCACCGCCACCCACAATCTGCTGGCCCTCGAAGCCGCCGGGTTCCCGCCGCCGCGGCTGTTCCCCGGCTCCTGGTCGCAGTGGAGCGCGGACCCTGACCGGCCGGTGGCCACGGGCCCGAACCCCTGAGCCTCAGCCTTCGGGGTGGATGCTGCGGATCGCCGTGATGATCCGCCGATGCCGCCGCCGCTGCTCGAGCGCCGTCGGCCCCTCGGCTCCCTCCGCCGCCTCCTGACCCAGCACCGCCGCCCAGATCGGCACCATCTCCTCGTGGTAGGAGTGGCCGTGCCCGCCGGTCACCGCGATCGACAGCGGCATATCCGCGGCGATCTGCCAGAACGTGATCCACGGGAACCAGCGCATCGCCGGGGTGACGTCATGCCCGGCGCGCTCCTGCAGCCAGCGCGGTTCGCGCCACAGCAGCGAGGGGTCGAACCACACCACCGGATCCGAGGGATGCTGCGCGTACACCACCCGCGGATGCTCCCACGGCGCATACAGCCCGCCCCAGTAGGTGCGCTCGAGGTCCCGCGGGCGGGTGACCACGCGGATGTGCCGGCCATCGTCGATGATCGGCGCGATGGCGGGGGAGCCGGGCCGGGCCCGCGCGGTGATCTGCTCCCACAGCGGCGTGAAGCTCGGCGTGCCGGTCCACACCGCCCCGTCGACGCTGCGCAGCATCTCCGGGACGTCTCGGAACGCGGCCTGCCCCCCGAAAGAGCCCAGCGACTCCCCGGCCACGAACAGCCGCGGCCGCTGACCCTCCGGCAGGGCGAGCAGGCGCCGCCGCACCGCCTGGTGCAGCAGGCGCCCGGCCTGCTGCGGGGAGCGCCGGTCGGCCAGGTATGACAAGGGGCTGGGGTAGTAGGAGTACTGGATGGAGGCGGTCGCGCAGTTCCCGCCGGTGAGGAACTCGATCGCTGAGAGCGACCATTCCTGTAGCCACCCGGTGCCGGTCCCGGTGAACAGCACCAGCACCTCTCGCTCCCACGCTCCCGTGCGGTCCAGCTCGGCGAGCACCGCCTCCACGGTGTCCTCGAGGCTGCGCCGGGAGCTGCGGGCGGCGTACACGCGGATCGGCTCGCGCGCCGGGGCGCCCGTCGCCTGTTCGATAAGCTCCCGATCCGCCCCGCCGGAGACGATCTTGCGACCCGCCGCGCCGAGGGACTGCCAGGTCTCGAGGGACTGCGGGCCGCCCGAGCGCAGTGGCGAGGTGGGCCGCGGCACCCCGGGGGAGATCAGCCGGTTCGCGGCCTCCGCCTGCTCCATCATCCGCTCCAGCAGCCGTCCGCGGATCAGCCGATCCACCACCACGGTGACGGTCGCCGCGGTCAGCAGCAGGGACAGCGCACCCACCAGGCGCGGCGGCAGGTAGGGCCGCAGCAGCGCCCGGTAGAAGCGGGCCGTGGCGAGGGTGGCGCGGGCCGCGCCGAGCGCCCCGAAGGAGGCGGCCACCCCGCCCGCTGTGCCCACCACATGCGTGGCGAGGTTCTTGGGCTCCTGCCGCACCAGGTGGCTGATCTCCCGCTGTCGCAGCACCCCGCGCACCCACGAGTACCCGGTGATGCCCAGCAGCGCCGCCGCCCCCACGAGACGGGCCCGCTGCCGATGGTCCGGGGCGATCGACACCCGTAGCCCCATCGCGCGCCCGGTCCGTCGGATCGCCACACCCGCCAGGGTGCCGGTGGCGTACCCGTAGATCTCCGAGAACGCGATGTTCGCCGTCCACATCCACCAGGTGCGCGGCAGCAGGCTGGGGGAGGTGGAGATCCAGGCGGCGACCGAGGCGCCCAGGAACCCGCCGGTGTCCAGCGGTGCGGTGATGGCCTGTCGACGCAGACGTCGCCGGGTGGCTCGCGTGATCCCCCGCAGTGCCGACGCGGCCCCCTGAAGCATCTCTCGTGCCATGCGGGCAGGTTACTAGGCTGAACCCATGAAGATCCTGCTGCCCGACACTCTGGACCTGGACCCGACGCTGCCGGACGGCTGGAATGCCGAGGTCATCGACGCGCGGGAGCCGATCCCCGCCGAGCACCGTGATGCGCAGGCCATCGTCATCTGGGGCGCGTCCCGTCGCCATCTCACCTCCGCCGCTGCGGATCTGCCCGCGCTGCGGCTGGTGCAGTCGCTCTCCGCCGGCGTGGAGGGCATCCTCGCCGCCGGTTTCCGGGAGGACGTCGTCATCGCCACCGGCGCCGGGCTGCACTCGGCCACCGTCAGCGAGCACACCCTGGCACTGCTGCTCGCGCTCGTGCGGCGCCTGCCGGAAGCCCGCGCAGCGCAGGAACGCGGGCACTGGTCACGCGAGCTCGGCGGGCTGCAGCCCCTGCATCCGGCGGGCCGGATCACCACCCTGCTCGGGGCACGTGTGCTGATCTGGGGTTTCGGTGAGATCGCCCGCACCCTCGCCCCGCTGCTGGCCGCTCTCGGCGCCGAGGTGCGCGGCGTGGCCCGCAGCGCGGGGGAGCGGGACGGCTTCGCCGTGATCGCGCAGGAGGATGTGGCCTCCGAGCTGCCGCGCACCGATGTGCTGATCGACATCCTGCCCGGCGGGGAGGGAACCGCCGGAGCGATCGACGCCGCAGTGATCTCCGCCCTGCCGGATCACGCGCTGCTGGTCAACGTGGGCCGCGGCACCACCGTGGATCCCCTCGCCCTGCGCGAGGCGCTCGAGGCCGGGACGCTCGGCGGCGCGGCACTGGATGTCACCGACCCCGAACCGCTGCCGGAGGATGACCCGCTGTGGCAGGCCCCGCGCCTGCTGATCACCCCGCATGCCGCGGGCGGCCGCCCCGTCGGTGCCGATCACCGCATTACGCAGAACCTCCGCGCCCTCGTGGAGGGCACGGAGGTTCTGCACCGGGCGTGAGGCGGGGTCAAGTAGTACCCTGCGCGACCATCGTGCGACGCCGCCGCCACAGCACCAGGCAGGCGAGCGTGCCCAGCAGACAGACCGCCCCCCACAGGGCGAAGGTCTCGCCTGCCCCGAGCACCCCGGAGAGCACCACGAGCGCCGGGCGCGCCACCGCAATGCCCACACCTCCGGCCAGGGACACCACGGACAGCACCGAGGCGAGCACCCGCGGGCCGGCGACCTGCGCGATCCAGATGTCCGTGATGGTCTTCGCCACCGCATGCAGCACCCCGATCAGCGGCAGCAGCACCACGATCGTCAGCAGCGCAAGCTCCGTGCGGATGAGAAGCCCGATGCCGCCGCACGTGATCGCGAGCGCCCCCACCGACAGCGGCACCCAGGGCCGACGCAGCTGGGCGGTGCGCGCGCCGATCACCCCGCCCACGCCGCCGGCGATCGCGAACCCCGCATAGGCGATCCCGGTCTCCTCGGGGGCGAGCCCGAGCTGGAGCGCGAGCGGCTGCACGAGGATCTGCAGGGACCAGCCCGTGGCCAGCACCACGGCCGCGATCCAGATGGCGTTGCGGATCGAATCAGAGCGCAGTGCTTCGCGCAGGCTCGCGGTGCTGGTCGCACCGGTGTGCACCCGGTCGGGATCCACATCCGGCAGCGTGAGGGTCAGCAGCAGTGCCAGCATGCTCAGCGCCGCGGTGATCCACCACGGCAGGGCGGGGTGCACTGAGTAGAGCCAGCCCGCGGTGAGCAGGGAGGCGACCCCGGCCGTGCCCGTCACGGCGCGGGTGATGCCCAGATACCGTTCAGCGTGCCCGGGCCTCTCCTGCGCGGCGAGCTCCCAGGAATACGCCGTATCCACCCCGGAAGCCAGCGCCCACAGCACCCCCCAGGCGATCCACGCGATGAGCAGCACCGGCAGGGTCTGCGCCAGGCCGATCAGGGTGAACACGGCGGTCGTCGCGAGGCACACCAGGATCACCGTGCGCCGACGTCCCAGCCGATCGGCGAGACGCCCCATCGGCAGCTCCGCCAGGATGACGACCACGCGGAACACCCCGTCCACCAGGGCGGCGTCAGCCAGGCTGAACCCGCGGTCCAGCATGAAGATCAGCCAGACGGGGAACCAGAACTGCACATCCAGCAGTAGGCGCACCGCCCCGAGACGCACCAGCGGGCTCATGAGATGCTCTGACGCCGCTTCCAGACGAACACGAGGACCAGCACGAGCGAGACCAGGGCGCTGACCAGGACGATGGTGTCGATCGACTGGGAGGAGAACCAGTACGTGATCCGCCCCCGGCCCAGGTCGAACGCCGACTGTCCCGCATCGGCGCTCGCATCACGCCCGAACTGCACCAGGGCGATCGCGGTGGCCAGCACGGAGGTCACACCGATCGTCATGAGAATGACGTCGGTGAACATCGCGCTGCGGGCCGCACGATCGGCCGCCAGGGAGTCCAGGCGCTCCCGACAGATCTGCACCTTCTCACGGACGGGGTGATCGAGGATCTCCTCGAAGTCCCAGCCCTCCAGAATCCGACGCATCTCGGCGCGACCCGACCGGCTGCCGTACTTGCCCACCTCGGCGCGCACCAGCAGCAGCTCCTGCGCCTCGTTGACCGAGTGCTCGAGCTCCTCGCGCAGCGCCGTCAGCGAGACCTCCTCCCGATCCGCCATCGACCACGACAGGATGCTGCGCAGCTGGGAGTCCACGCCCATCATCGCGGAATAGAAGTACTGCGCCCGGCGCAGCGCCTCCCACATCACCTCGGTGTCGGGATGGTCGGCGGCGTAGAGGTAGTTCATCCACTCGGTGATGTTCGCTCGCTCGCCGGCGAGCAGCTCGTCCACAGCGGCATCGCGCGCGTGACCGACGCGCGCGACCCAGGCCTTGGCGAAGGCACCGCCGTCGGCGGGCTTCGCTGGCACCTCGAGCGCCCGGGCCACCCACATCGGGCTCTGCCACCACCCCGCCGCGTCCTCGTCGGCCGGCGCGTCCTCACCGGTCTCGTGACGGGTCACGTGCTCGGCCGCGTCGGGCACCTGCATCAGGTGCTCCAGGAGCGGTTCGAGATCCTCGCCGAGCACCCGGCGGGACAGCTCCGCGGCAGCGAGCTGCACCCCCTCCTCCAGGCGCTCGCGCGCCGCCGCGAGGTCCTCACCGGGTTCCAGCTCCGTGCGGAATCGGCCCTCGATGAGCACGATGCCGTGGTCGAACAGGGTTAGCTCCAGCTCGGTGGGCGTCAGCCCGTGGAGCTGCCCGAGCTCGGCACGGCGCTCATCGGCCATGGTGAACCGGGCGAGATCCAGGGGATGCGGGAGCTCGTCCCCCGTCGCCCGCTGATACCCGAGCCCCCCGGTGCGCTCCCCCGCCCGGGGGAACTCCCAGCCCGGCGCGGTGACGTCGGCGGCGATCTGACGCCAGAAGGCCTGGTCGCGTTCGGGATAGCGGTCGCGCGCCCCGGGGATGGTGGACAGCCTCACCGCGGCGGGTGCGAGCCAGCGGAACTCATGCATCGGTGATCACCACGTCCTTCAGCCGGATCTCCACCACGCGGCCCACCCAGGGTCCGCTGAGCACCTTGACCCGTACCCGAGCCTCGCCGTCGGAGGGCTCATGCGGCCACTCGAGCACTTGGGCGGGAGTGCCCTGGGGGGTGATGCCGAGGCGCTGAGAGGGGTCGTCGTCATCGAAGATCTCTCCTTGGATCGTCACCGCGGTGGTCCCCTGCTGCAGCTCGCTCAGATGCTCGTCATAGTCCGCGGACTCCCGATAGCGCGCGAGCGAGGCGTTGAAGTCGCTGCGCAGCCGTCGGCCCTCGGCGCTGTCCCGGATCAGCATGCGCAGGTCCATCGTCGAGGTGGTCAGCGCCGAGGTGGGCTGCACCTCGGCGATCTCGGAGCCGTCCCGCAGATACCCGGCGCCATCCAGGGCCGCCTGCCCGGCCAGGAAATCCTCCGCGACGAGATCGACATCGCCGTCCTCGAGCGCCGCGAAGGCGTCCTCGGTGGTGGGGTAGGTGCTGAACTCGGCGCCGGACTGCTCGAGCTCCTCCCAGTAGTCGTAGCCCTCGATGCGGGCCACCCGCAGTCCGGAGAGGTCGCTGCGCTCCGCGATGTGGGAGAGGTCATCGTCGGCCCGGCCGAACAGCGTGTACCGCAGCTCAAGGATCGGTTCGCTGTAGAGGAACCGCTGGTCACGCTCCGGGGAGGCGACCATCGCGATCACCCCCAGGGCACCGCCGTCGTCGACGGCCTGCTGCGCGAGGGGCCAGGTGGTGAAGGAGTACTCGGGCTGATACCCCGCACCCTGCAGGGCCTCGGTCGCGATCTGGGCGAGGGGCCCGTTCCCGGGCAGCTCCTCAGAGAGATAGGGCGCCCAGGTCGCCGACGTGACCGTGATCGGGAGCGTCCGCGCCGGCGGACGCACCTTTACCACCAGGGAGACGAGCAGCAGCGCGGCGATGAGCACGACCGCGAGCACGATCACCTGCCAGGTCATGGGCCGGGTACGGGCAATGGGCCGACGGTTCATCGCGCGGCCCCGCCCGAGGCCAGATGCCGCGCCAGCTCCTCCACGGCTCGCGCCGACGTCTCGGCGACCACATCCAGCTCGAGGTGGAACTGCTGTCCGGCCGACGGTCCGCACAGGTCCGAGACGGCGCGCAGAGCCGTGAACGGCACCCCGAGCGCCGCGCACGTGCGGGCGCTCGCGGTGGTCTCCATATCGGCGCTGAGCGCCCCGGGGAAGCGCTCGCGCATCGGGGCGGCCAGCGGTGCGGTGACGAAGGCATCCCCGGAGAGCATGAGCCCGCTGCGGTGCGCTGCGCCGGTGGCCACCGCCGCGCGGCGCGCCCGCTCCACGAGGTCCGATGGGGCCGTGTGCCGCTCGGGCCCGCCCGGCACCTGCCCGGGGGCGTAGCCGAAGGCCGTCGCATCGGCGATCGACCAGGTGAAGGACTCGCCGATGATGAGCGTGCCCACCTCGACATCGGCTGCGAGGCCCCCGCAGGACCCGGCGGCGACCGCAACCTCCGGCCGCAGCTCGAGGATCGCCCAGGTCGCCGCGGCGGTCGCGGCGGCGATGCCAATGCCGGTGGTGACCACCGCGGCCGGTGTCCCCGCGAGGGTGCCGCGCACCGCCCGCACTCCGGTCGTGAAGGGCACGGTGAGCGGTGCGGGGTCGTCCAGGCGCGCTTCGAGCGGCGCGGATTCTTCGGGCATCGCGGCGAGGACCAGCAGCATGCCAGCAGGGTACTGCCCCGCACGGGGCGCATCGGGCCCGTGTCCAGGCGGGTTCGTTAGGCTGGCGGCACTGTGAGCGAGGCGGCCGGCCGGGCCGCGGAATGGAGGCAGTGATGGGTCGAGTTCGCGACGCCGTGACCACCGGGGTGCGGGCGGTGCGACGGATCCCGATCCCCGCCGCCCTCAGCCACTCCGCGCTGCGGGAGGCTCGCCGCGCCACCCCGCCCGGGCACGTGCAGAAAGCCCATGCGATCGAGCAGGAGATGATCGGCCGCACCCGCACTGTGTGGCTGGACCGTCACCGCGCCGACCGGGGTTTGATCGTGTTCCTGCACGGCGGTGCGTACGTTTCCGGGCCCTTCGCAAGCGACTGGGCGTGGCTGTCCCGCCAGGCGGAGGCCGCGGACTGCGCGGCCCTCATGGTCGACTACCGCAACGCCCCGGACCATCAGCATCCCGTGGCGCGCGATGACGCCATGGCCGTCATTGAGACTCTCGCCCGCGAGGACCGCCTGCCGGAGTGTGGCTGGGTGCTCGCCGGTCAGCACTCCGGCGGGGGCCTGGCGATGGTGGTGGCCCGCCACTTGCGCGAGACGGCAGGCGTGCCCGCCCCGTCGGCCCTGATCGTCATGTCCCCCTGGCTGGACCTGGAGCTGTCCAACGCCGGGATCACCGAGACCGACCGGGTGGATCCGGTGCATGAGCGCCGTCTGCTGCACGATGCCGCCCGCCGCTACGCCCGTCGGACCCCGCTGGGGGACCCGGAACTCTCGCCGATCAACGGCAGCCTCGAGGGCCTGCCGCCGCTGCATCTCAGCGTGGGTCTGAAGGACCTGTTCCTACCGGATGTGCGCGTGGCGCGTCTGCAGCTTGAGGAGCACGGCGCGGATCTCGCCTATCGCGAGGTGAGCGGGCGCCTGGGGCTGCAGCTGATGCCGCGCAAGGGCGAGGACATCGAGCGGCTGCATCGCGAGCACGCCGAGCTCGTGGCCCGCGCCCTGGGCCGCTGAGTCACGGCTCGACGATCACCAGCGCCGCCCCCGAGGAGCAGTGCCGCCCGTCCGACCGCCCCGGCAGGGTCCGGATCATTCCCGCGATCAGCAGGCCGTGCCCCACCGTGTAGGTGAGCATCACCAGCTCCGTGCTGTACGCGATCGCGGCGCCCGGCAGGAACCAGTCCATCCCCAGCAGGGAGCTGGACAGCAGGAACAGGGTCCCGCCCATCCATGTCCACGCATTGCCGCCGACGGACAGGAACGCCATGGCCGTCAGCGCCACCGCGTACAGCACCACCAGCGGCAGCAGCGGCCCGGCACCATCGGCGCAGGCCACGAACAGGGCGATCACCACCGCCCCGTAGGGGATCGCGAGCATGATGCGCAGCGGGTCGCGCGAGCGCAGCCACAGCGGCCACAGCGCGAGCGCGTAGCAGGTCAGCGCGCCGAGGAAGCCGAGCGCCGCAATGGTCTGCATGTGCTGCGGCCCCACCTGCCCGAGGGTGTCTCCCGCCCAGGCGCACAGCAGCCCCAGCGACAGCAGTGACACGGTGCGCGAGCGCATCGGCACCGCGGTCAGCAGCGCCCCCAGCAGCAGCGGGGCGAACAGCGGCTGGGTGGCGCGGGCGAGGGAATCGACCTGCTGCAGAAGCGCACCGATGTGCACCACCGCCGTGAGGACATACAGCCCCCACATCAGGCGGTTGAAGGAGCGCAGGGAGAGCACCCGTCCAGCCTAAGAACTGGCGCTCACCTGCACCACTGCTACGAGGTTCCGGACCGGTCACGGCCCGGTCACAGCCCGGTCACAACCGGGCGGCGCGCCTCAGATCTGCCCTCACATCTGCTCGGGCGCGCTCACGCCGAGAGCCCCCAGGCCGGCCACGAGCACCTGCTCAGTCAGCCGCGCGAGAGCGAGCCGTCCCGCCCGCACCTGCGCATCGGACTCCTTGAGGATGGGGGAGGCCTCGTAGAAGCTTGTGAACGCCTGCGCGAGGGTGAACAGGTAGGCGCACAGCCGGTGCGGCTCATACTCGGTGCCGACGGTCTCGAGCGTGGGCGCGAAGTCCAGCAGCGCGAGCGCGAGCGCCCGCTCCGCCGAATCCACCACCCGCGGAGTCTCCCCGGCATCGATGCCCTGGGCCTGCGCCTTGCGCTGGATCGAGCGGATGCGCGCCACCGCGTACTGCAGGTACGGGGCGGTGTTCCCGGTCAGGGCGAGCATGCGGTCCAGGTCGAAGACATAGTCGGAGTCGTGGGCGGTGGACAGGTCCGCGTACTTCACCCCGCCGATGCCGATCTGCCAGGCGATCTGTGCGCGCTCCTCCTCCGGCAGGTCCCCGCGCAGCTCGTCGATCACGCCCCGGGCCTTGGTGACCGCTTCCTCGAGCAGCGCCATGAGGCGCAGGCTCGAGCCGGAGCGGGTGCGCAGGATCTTCCCGTCCTCGCCAAGGACCGAGCCGATCTTCACGTGCTCGGCCTGGACCTCCTCCGGCAGCCAGCCAGCTTCGCGGGCGGTGGCGAACACCATCTGGAAGTGCAGCTGCTGCGCGGCGCCCACCACGTAGGCGATGCGGTCCGCCTGCAGCGTCCGCACGCGGTGGCGGATCGCCGCGAGGTCCGTCGTGGCGTAGCCGTACCCGCCATCGGACTTGCGGATGATCAGCGGCAGCGGCGCCCCGTCCCGCCCGGTGAAGCCCTCCGGGAACACGCACAGCGCCCCGTCGGAGATCCGCGCGATCCCCGCGGCCTCGAGGTCATCGCACACCGCCGCGAGGGCGTCGTTGTAGGTCGACTCCCCGGCAAGGTCCGCGTCGGTCAGGGTCACATCGAGCATGTCGTAGATGCGGTGGAAATAGCCCTTGGACAGCTCCACCAGCTGCGACCAGATCCGCAGGGTCGGCGCATCCCCGCCCTGCAGGGTCGCCACCCGCTGCCGGGCCCGGGCCGCGAAATCCTCATCGGTGGTGAACTTCGCATTCGCCGCCTGGTAGAAGGCATTGGGGTTGGTGCGCAGCAGATCCGCCTCGGCGCTGTCCTCACCGACCTCCAGCAGATGCTCGATGAGCATCCCGAAGGGGGTGCCCCAGTCGCCGATGTGGTTCTGCCGCACCGGGGTGTGACCCAGCTGCTCGAGGGTGCGCACGATCGCATCGCCCACCACGGTGGTGCGCAGATGGCCGACGTGCATCTCCTTGGCGACGTTCGGCGCCGAATAGTCGACCACCACCCGACGGGGCTGCTGTGGGGTGGTGATGCCGAGGGTCCCCCCGGCGGCCATCTCCGCGGTGCGCTCCGCGATCCACGCGGTCGTCAGGTCGATGTTCAGGAAGCCGGGTCCGGCGATCTCCGGGGGGTCGGCGATGCCCTCGAGGTCCAGGTGGGCGACGATGTCCGCGGCGATATCGCGGGGTTTGCGCCCCAAGCGTTTGGCCAGGCCCATCGCGGCATTGCACTGGAAGTCCGCGAACTGGGAGGGACGGATGATGGGGTCCGCATCGGCGTACTCGGGCCCGAAGGCGGCGGCGAAAGCGGACTGAAAGCGCTCGGCGAGCGCGGTCTCGAGGGCAGGCATGCGCCCAGGGTAGTGGCCGTCGCTCCGACGCGGCGCCTAGGGTTGGTGCATGAGAAGCATCCTCACCCTGATCCTGAACATCATCTGGCTGCTCACCGCGGGCTGGTCCCTCTTCCTCGGGTACCTGATCGCCGGTGCGCTCGCGTGCCTGCTCATCGTCACGATCCCCTTCGGTCTGGCGTCCTTCCGCATCGCCGGCTTCGTGATCTGGCCCTTCGGTCGGGAGGTCGTGGACACCGGCCGCGGCGGTGCCGCGAGCGCGATCGGCAATGTCATCTGGTTCGTCATCGCCGGGTGGTGGCTTGCCCTCGCGCATGTGGCCACCGCCCTTGCGCAGGCGGTGACGATCATCGGCATCCCCATGGCCTGGGCGAACCTCAAGCTCATTCCCGTCACGTGCTTCCCCTTCGGCAAGCAGGTGATGGATTCCTCCGATGCGCGCGCCCGGATGTTCCCCACCGCACGCTGAGTGCTGGATCGCACGTCGGCGCTGACCGGCGTGCCGACCGGTCTGGCGTGCGTGCGCTCCCTAAGATGCGAGAGCACTAGGCGTCTCACCCCAGGAGAAGTGGTCGATGGATTCGCATCCGCGCCCGGACCGTGGCCGCGACGCGGATTGGATCTTCGCGGTCGATGATCCGCACAGCATGCCCACCGAGACCCTTCCGGACCCCGCCGAGTTCGAGAGCTACGCATCCCAGCTGCTGGCCCGCCGCGGAGCCCGCCCCGCCCTGCCGCCCGCGCCCGAGACGCACCAGGAGCAGGATGCGCAGCCCGATACCCACACCGACCAGATCCCGGTGATCACGGACCCGTCGGCCCCCCTGGAACGGGTGCCGACGGCTGAGCCGGACCCGGATGCCCCGTCCGCCTCGGGGGCGCATCCGGTGAGCTACGCCCGCTCCGGCACCACCCCGAACGCCGAGGACGAGGACGGCTCCGCCATCGGCGGTTTCCAGATGCCCGAACGGTTCAAGGACCTGGGCCTGTTCGATGCGCTGCGGGATCTGCTGGCCCTGGTGAGCTTCGCGGCGGCGCTCACCACGACCTTCACCGTCGCGGAAGTGCCGGTGCTGGAACTGGCGGGGAAGCTCGCGATCGGGGTGGGCATCGCCGCGATCCTCATCGTCCACGCGCTGCGCTGGATCCCCGATCATCCGCCGCTGGGGCTGATCCGGGTGCTGCGAATCGGCGGGATGCTACCAGCCCTCCTGGTGCCCGCCGCGGCGCTGGTCGCGGACCTGGTGACCTCCCTGCCGCTGCTGTTCGCATCCCTGCCCGACGGCCCGCCCGTCGGCATCGGGGTAGGCGTGAGCCTGGTGCTGCTGGGCGGAATCGTGGGCTTCGAACCCCGCGCCCACGGCGGCTACCTGCCGCGGCCGCGCGCCCTGCGGGCCTCGCGGACAGTGCTGCTCGTCATCGCCGGAGCCGCCGCGGTGTGGGCGCTGCTGGCGCTCGTGATGATCATCGGCCGCCTGTTCACCACCGGCTGGGGCTACTCCCTCATGACCTTCGCGCACACCATGATCTCGGTGCTGCTGCTGGGCATCGTGCTGGTCTCCGGGCTGCGCCGGGAGCGGGCCTGGTACGTGTTCTCCGCTGCCGCGGTCGCGGGGCTGGTGATCCTGTCGCTGGCGGACAGCACCCTGGGCCTGCACTTCGCCGCCCCCGGTTCGGCCGCCAGCTCCTTCGTGTGGCTGCCGTTCCTGTTCGCCGCCTTCGGCGTGATGATCTCCCGCTCCTTCGTCCGCTCGATGCCGGTGTCGTTCCGCCGCACCGACTGGCTCGTGTTCACCGTGCGGGCCTTCGAATTCAGCATCCTCATGCACGGCGCCGCCATGCTGTGGCACCTGATCGCCGCGATCGTGGCCCTCGGCCCCTCGGGGCAGGCCCCCGGCGGACCGGTCATCCACCTCATCAATGCCGCGGTATGCGTCTGCTTCGTGGTGGTGTCCCTGTTCGGGCGCTCCGCCCTGCTGACCCGCCCGGCGGTCTCCGCGCGCGCAAGCGGGGTCGTGGCCGGGCTGGTGCTCACCGTCATCGGCTTCCTCGCCGTCATCGTCAACTCTCTGGCCATGGCGATCGGGGCGGGCCTGGTCACCGGGGGACTTGCCCTTGTGCTCGGCATCGCGGTGGGGCTCATGCTCACCGTCCCCGCGCCCGTGCGCGACGAGTTCGGCGCCCCGGATCTCACCCGCATGTTCGCTGATTTCCGTGCCCGCGACACCGGGCGGATCTCCCTGCTGGACCAGGTGCCCGATGTGCGTGAGGAGACCGCCCGGCAGAAGGTCTTCCCCACCTCCTGATCCCGGGCATCCCCGCCCCCGCCCCATCCCTGCTCACCCCCTTGGAGTGCCATGTTCCGCTGGACGCTGCATGGCGACGGTCGCACCATCGCCGCTGACGAGATCGTTCTGCCCGAGGAGCGGCTGGCCTGGCCGATCACCCTCGGCATCGGCATGCAGCACGTGGTCGCAATGTTCGGCGCCACGTTCCTGGTGCCGCTGCTGACCGGTTTCCCGCCCTCGACCACGCTGCTGTTCTCGGGCCTGGGCACCCTGCTGTTCCTGCTCATCACCCGCAACCGGGTCCCCAGCTACCTGGGCAGCTCCTTCGCCTTCATCGCCCCGATCACCGCCTCGACGCAGGCCGATTCGATGGGCGCGGCGCTCGGCGGCGTGATGGTCACCGGTGCGCTGCTGGCGGCCCTGGGCCTGCTCGTGCAGAAGGTCGGCACCGCCTGGATCGGCAAGCTCATGCCCCCGGTGGTGATGGGCTCGATCGTGGCTCTCATCGGCTTCAACCTCGCCCCCACGGCGTACGCGAACTTCCAGGAGTCCGCGGTCACCGCCACCATCACCCTGTTCGCCGTGGTGCTGTGCACCGCCCTGTTCAAGGGGCTGCTGGGGCGCGTTTCGGTGCTGCTGGGTGTGCTCGTGGGCTACGGCGTGGCGGTGCTGCGCGGCGAAGTGGACTTCACGCCCGTGCAGGAGGCGGCCTGGCTCGGTCTGCCCGAGTTCCACCACCCGGAGTTCAACCTCGGCCTGCTGCCGATGTTCCTGCCGGTCGTGCTGGTGCTGCTGGCGGAGAACGTCGGCCACGTCACGAGCGTGGGCCTCATGACCGGCCGGAACCTCGATCACATGGTGGGCCGCACCCTCGCCTCCGACGGCTTCGCGACCATGCTCTCGGCCGGTTTCGGCGGTTCACCTACCACCACCTACGGCGAGAACATCGGCGTCATGAGCGCCACCCGCGTGTACTCCACCGCCGCGTACTGGGTGGCCGGGGTGACCGCGATTCTGCTGTCGATGTCCCCGAAGGTCGGTGCCGCGATCTTCACCATCCCGCCGGGTGTGCTGGGTGGCGTGACGTTCGTGCTGTACGGCCTGATCGGCATCGTGGGCGTGCGCATGTGGGTGGACGGCCGCGTGGACTTCGCCCGGCCCAAGAACCAGTTCACCGCAGGTGTCGCGCTTGTGGTCGGCATCGCGAATGTCACCTGGACCGTCGAGGGCATCCAGCTGACCGGCATCGCTCTGGGCACCCTCGCGGCGCTGGTCATCTACCACCTCATGGCGCAGCTCGGCCGCGTGACCGGCACAGAGGTCACCGACCGCGAGGACGCACCGGAGGTCACGCCGCGCGCAAAGTGAGCACGGCGAGGCCCAGGGTCAGCGCCGACGCCCCGCCGTGACCGTGGCGCCGCCGAGCAGCAGGATCGCTGCCGCGAGGGCGAGGGCCCAGGCCTCGATGCCGGTGCGGGCGAGCGGCCCCCGTGCAGAGCTGTCCGGTGCGGGATCCGCGGGATCCGCGGGGCCCGATGGGGCAGGGTCGCTCGGCGCCGGATCCTCGGGCTGTCCCGGCTGTTCCGGGTCCTCCGGGTCGCCCGGCTGCTCCGGGTCCTCCGGCTCGCCGGGCCCGGTGTCCTGCGCCTGCTTCGCGATGAACACCGCCACGGTGTGCGCGGGGATCGTCACGGTGCCGCTCGCGGTATCCCACGTCGACTCCTTGACCACGGGGTCCGCGCCCTCGGCCTGCACCGGGTGGAGGGTGTACTCGAGGCCTGCCATGCCCTCGATCTGCTCGGTGATCGTCTCATCGGAGGCGTTGAACACCGTGACCAGACCGTCCAGGGCAGGATCAGCATCCTCTCCGACGGTGTCGTCGACCCGCATCACGAGCAGCCCGGGCGTCGCCTCGGGACCGGCACCCGGGAAGGTGACCTTCTGCCGGATCAGCTCCGCGTCCCCGAGGGTGAACAGGGTCGAGGAGGAGCGCAGGCGCAGCAGATCCAGCGTCACCTCGCTGCTGGTGGCGATGTCCTCCGGGGTGGGGGACTTCGCGGGATCCTCGAGCATCGGTCGCATGAGGTCCCAGGCCTCGCCGTTCTTGCCCTCCGGCGGCAGGCCCTGGCCGAAGCCGTTGCCCTGCATCGTCCAGTCGATCGTGTTGAAGTGATCTCCGGAGTTATAGGAGTCGCGGTCCAGGGACTTCGAGCGCATGAGGTCCGTGCCGCCGGCCCAGAAGGCCGGGGACTGCCCGAGCGCCACCGTAGCGAGCGAGAGGGTGTTCATCCGCCCGCGCACCTCCATCGGCGCATCCTGCGGCAGCTTCCACACGTTCAGGTCGTACAGCGCCTCATTGTCGTGTGCGTCCACGTAGTTCACGGACTCCTCGGGGCGGGTTGCGAACCCGGCCGGGGCCCCGTTGTAGTCCAGCTGATCCCCGCGCAGCACCTCGCCGCTGCTGGTGAGCAGCTCATAATCCTTGAGGTTCCCGGCCAGCCCCAGGCGGATCAGGTCGGTGCGGTGCAGCAGATCCTTCCGCTGGTCCTCTTCCGAGAGCTCCGCGAAGCCGTTCGGCATCGTGAACTGGCCGTTGCCGAAACCCTGCCCGGTGCGCTTGTCGACGTCAAAGGGGCTGCCGCCGTGAACACCGTCGCGCAGACGGTCGTTGAACGACCCGATCGACGTCCCATCCAGCTGGCCCTGCGTGGCCTGCGGGAACCGGGCGTTGTTCTCCACCTCGCCGAAGTTCCAGCCCTCGCCGTAGAGGTAGATGCTCGTACCGTCCACCCCATCGGCCTCGAGGGTGAGCTCATCGAGAGCCTCCCGGACCGCTTCCATGTTCGCGCGGGAATGGTGACCCATGAGGTCGAAACGGAACCCGTCCACACGGTACTGGCGGGCCCACAGCACGGTGGAGTCCACCATGATGCGCTCGGCCATCGCATGCTCGGTCGCGAGGTTGGAGCAGCAGGTGGAGCTCTCCACGCCGCCGGTCAGGTTCAGCCGGTGGTAGTAGCCGGGCACCACCTGATCCAGCACAGAACGCTCCGCCTGCCCGTGGGCCGCGGTGTGGTTGTACACCTGGTCCAGCACCACCTGCAGACCCATGCCGTGCAGCTCACCGACCATGGAGCGGAACTCCGCGGTGCGCTCACCGCCCTCCTGGTGACCCGGGCGCGCGTAGGAACCCTCGGGCACCATGTAGTGGAACGGGTCGTAGCCCCAGTTATACGCATCCTGATCGGCGACCTTCGCGACCGCGGCCTGCTGCTCGGTCGAGGCCGGGCCGGCATCGGGGATGCTCGGCTCCACCTGCGCGGCACGATCCTCCTCGATGGTCGCGATATCGAAGGTGGGCAGCAGGTGGACCGTCGTCACCCCGGCATCGGCGAGCTCCTGCAGGCGCTTCGTGCCGGTGGAGTCCACATGGCCGAACGCCCCGTAGGTGCCGCGCACCTCGGCGGGCAGCGCCTCATCTGCGCCGGAGAAGTCCCGCAGGTGCAGCTCGTAGATGGTCTGATCAGCGAACTGCTCGACGATCGGCGCGGGCGTGTCCTGCCAGACGGCGGGCGCCCAGCGCTCATCATCGAGGTCCACCAGGACCGACTGCTCGGAGTTCAGGGTGAGGCCGACGGAGTACGGGTCGGTCACCTCATTGGTGACAACGGCGTCCTCGGCGGGGACGTACACCGTCACCGCGAAGTCGTAGGTGCGGTCCTCCCAGCTGGGCTCGCCGGTGATCGTCCACACCCCCGCGGCGGTGCGCTCCATCGGCAGGACCTGCTCCTCGGGTGTCCCGGGGGACAGGCGCAGGGAGACCTCCTTCGCGGTCGGCGCCCACAGCGAGAGCGTCGGCGCCCCGGAGTCATCGAACACCGCTCCGAGCTCCGCCTCCGCGGCGCCCTCGGCGAACAGCGCATCCAGCACACCGGGGATCTGCAGCCCGGTCATCACCTCGATGCCGTCCGGGCCACTCTGCACCACCGCGAGCTGCCCGGTGAGGGCCTGCTCGAGGGTGGCGCGGTCCACCCCAGCGAGATCCAGGGCAAGGAAATCCGCGAGATGAGCGCGGCCCTCGAGCTCGGTCTCCTCGAGCCCGCCCTCGCGCAGGCTCAGCTCGCCCAGCTGCTCACCGCCGGTCACCGCGCCGTCCTCGACGGCGAGGCCACCCTCGGGTGCGGCCCACAGCTGCCAGGTGACGGCCGATGGGTCCGCGGCCCGGTCGGCGGGCCAGGCGATCGTGTCGGCGTCCACGAAGTGGGCGAGCTGCTGCCCGGCCCCGGCGACCAGCGGATCCTCCGCCTCGATGGTCAGCTCATGGGTGCTGATGTCGTAGGAGAAGGTGACGACCTTCCCCTGCTGGGTGGAGAAGGTCCAGTCCGCGCCATCGCGCTGCCCGCCGACCCCGTAGTTCTCGTCCCACGAACCTCCGTGGGCGACCTTCACCCCATGGCTGCCCGCGGGGATCTTCGTGGTCGTGAAGGTGTAGACGCCATCGCCGTCACCGTCCTGCATCCACGTGCTCATGCACGCGGGCATCCAGTCCTCCGCGCAGCCCAGAGCCGCGTTGAACGAGCCGGGCAGGGTCACGAACGGGCCCTGTGCACTGGATTGGACGATGTGCGTCTTCGGGTCGTACCAGAAGGTGATCGGGCCGCCGTCGTGGGTGTAGGAGATGTCCTCGCCGTCCGGCACCCCGTTCGCCCCGTAGTTCTCATCCCACGAACCGCCGTGGGCGACCTTGTACGTGTAGGTGCCCTGCGGGATGTCGAAGGTGCCGGTGTACAGGCCGCTCGCCTCATCGAGCGTCAGCTGCGCGGCGGCGCAGTCCGGCTGCCAATCCCCGGTGCAGCCCATCGCGGCGTTATGCGAGCCGGGCAGCGTCACGGTATCCGCGCTGATGTCCCCGGGAGCATCCGTGGCACCGTCCGCGGAGAGGTCCGCGCCGACCACGCCCGTGGTGGACGCCGCGACCCGGGAGCCGTCCGCGTCGGTGGAGACCGCACGGTACTCGATGACGGTGCCGGCCGGGATGCCGCGCACATCATGGAACACCCGCGGGGTGTCATCCTCCGCGGTGCCCAGCGGCGTCCACGCCACCTCACCCGCCAGGCGGTAGCTGAAAGAGGTCTCCGCCCAGCGATCCTCCATGAGGCTGGCGCTGATCGGCGCGAGGCCCTCGAGTGCTCCACCGGAGACGAGGTCGAAGGTGATCGCCTGCTCCGCCCCGGAGTCAGCCACCGGCTGGTCCGCGACCAGCACGATGCCGTCCAGCGCCGGGACGGTGATCTCCACGCTTCCGTCGGCCCCGGCGGTGACCGGGGCGTGATCGCCGTACAGCGGGGTGTAGGTCGCACCCGGGGTGAGTGTCGTGAGGGTGACGGTACGGCCCTGCGGTGCGTTGTTCAGCGCGACCAGGTGCTCGATCTTCTCCTCGCGGTCCACGCGGGCGGCGGCGAACACGCCCGGGCCCTCGTCGGTGAACAGCTCGATCTGCGCGCCGGTGCTGAGCGCCGGCGTCGTGTTGCGCAGCGTCGCCAGCTCGCTGATCAGCGGGTACAGCTGGGCGTCGGGGGAGAAGTGATCGCCATCGCCGTACGGTGAGCCGTCGATCAGGGTCTCGTCGAGGTAGGACGGGGTCTGGGAGGGGAACATCGACTGGCGGGCGCCCTTGTCGTTTCCATCGCCGACGAAGCCCTGCTCATCGCCGTAGTAGATGACCGGCTGCCCGCGCGTGAGCAGCATCGAGGTGTGGGCGAACGCGGCCCGCTCGTCGAGACGGACGGAGTCCCGCAGCAGGTAGCCGATGCGGCCCATGTCGTGGTTGCCCACGAAGGTCGGCAGATCCGCTGCGGAGGAGCTCGGGGTCGTGTAGTAGTCATCGGCCCGGAACAGGGCGGCGAAGCCCTCTGCGCTGTAGCCGCGGGCCCAGTTCGTGGCCGCGGACTGGTAGGCGAAGTCCAGCACCGAGCTCATGTCGGTGTCCCGCACATAGGGGGAGAGCTTCGTGGCGTCGGCGTCGTATACCTCGCCGAAGGTGAAGAACTGCTCGCCGGCCGGGGTCGCGCCTTGATGCTCCACGAGAGCCTGGGTGAACGTCTGCCAGAACGCGAAGTCCACGTGCTTGACGGTGTCGATGCGGAACCCGTCGATCCCGAAGTCCATCCACGTGGTGTAGATGTCCTCCATCGTCGCGACCACGCGCGGATCCTCGGTCATGAGGTCATCCAGGCCGTCGAAGTCCCCGAAGGTGACCGATTCACCCTCCCACGTGGAGTTGCCGCGGTTGTGGTAGAGGGACGTGTCGTTGAGGATCTCGGGGACCATCACCTCGTTCTCGGGGGCGCGCACGGGTGTGTAGGGGAAGGACGTGGCCGGATCCAGCTGCGGGAAATCCGGGGACTGCGCGAGCGCGGTGACGTCGACCGGATTGCCGTCGGCGTCGCGGTACGGGGAGGTGGCCTGGTCGATGTAGTCGTAGGTGCCCTCCTCGTAGTCGATGAGGTCCGCCGTGTGGTTGGTGATGATGTCGAAGTAGACCTTGATGCCGCGCCCATGCGCGTCATCGATCAGAGCCTTGAGCTCCTCGTTCGTGCCCAGGTGCGGGTCGATCGTCGTGAAGTCCGTGACCCAGTAGCCGTGGTAGCCGACGCTCGCATCCTCGCCCTCGCCCTGCACGGGGTTGTTCGTGAACGACGGGGTCAGCCAGATCGCGCTGATCCCCAGATCCTCGATGTAATCCAGCTTCGAGTGCAGGCCCGCGATATCCCCGCCCTGGTAGAAGCCCTCATGCGTGGGGTCGAAGCCGTGGTCCAGGCGGTCACCCTCGATGCCGCCGGTGTCATTGGCCGGATCACCGTTGGCGAACCGATCGGTGAGCACGAAGTAGAAGGTCTGCCCGGCGCCGGGGTGACGGTGCGGTGCGGCGGCAAGCTCCGCGTCGGCCTCCGTGTACTCCCCGGGCTGATCCGGCAGAGAGATCGACAGGCGCGAGGTGGCAGCGTCGAACTGGAAGCGCACCGTGGTGGGGGCGGTGACGGCGAGCGGAATGTTGTCCTCCCCGCCATCCAGGCCGTAGGCCTCATCCCAGCTGCCGCCGATGGTGACCTTCAGCTCCCACTGCCCCTTGGGGACCTCGACCTCGGCCGCCCACACGCCCTCCGTGCCGGTGGGGGAGAGGGCAGTCGCATCGCAGTCGGGCGCCCAGTCCTCGGCGCAGCCCAGCTCGGACTGCAGCGAGCCGACGAGCACGGGCATGCCCGGACCCACGGCGTGCACGGCGCTTGCGCCGACGATGAGCGTTCCGAGTGCCATGACCAGGGAGGTCATGAGCGCTGCGGCGCGATGCGTGAATGCGGTGGAGCGCCCTGAGGAGGGGAGGGTGCCGGGAACCGACATCGAGGACTCCTTCGTCCTGGTGAGGTGAACCGCCGCGCCCGAGCGCGGGGGAGGGGATGGTTGCCAGCACAGTACGGTGACCTGCAACACGAATGCAAGTCATGGGTATATCTTGCAAAAACTTGCAAGGACTGGGGTTCACCCCCGCATGAACACCGCCGCGGTCAGGCCCGGCACGTGGACGGTCCCGTCGGCCCACCGTGCGGTCTTCACGACGTCATCGGCCCCGTCCTGCTGGATGGGGGAGAGGACCGTCGGCGCGCCCTGCGTCTCCTCGACCCTCTCGGTGACCGCCTCCGGGCTCGCGTTCAGCACCACGAGCACGCCTGGACGGGCGTCTGCCTCATCGATCCGCATGATGAGCAGGCCCGGTGTCGCCTCGGGGCCCGCGTTCGGGAAGCTGACGCGCTCGTGGATCAAGGCGGCCTTCCCGAGAGTGAACAGCTCGCTCGAATGCCGTAGCCGCAACAGGTCACGGGCCATCGCCGCGGCGTGGGCGATGTGCTCCGGGGTGGGGCGGGTGGACGGGTTCTCGAGCATCGGGGCCTGACGCTCCCACAGGTGCTCATTGCGCTCGGCTGAGGGCAGTCCGCGGCCGAAGCCGTTGTCCTGCATCGTCCAGTCGATGAGGTTCACCCGGTCCCCGGAGTCGTAGCTGTCGGTGTCCAGGGATTTCGAGCGCAGCAGATCGGTGCCGGCCGCCCAGAAGGCGGGGGACTGGCCGAGCGCCACGGTGGCGAGCGCGAGGGTGTTGCGGCGGATCCGCTCGGCCATCGGGGTGTCCTGCGCGAGCTTGCCGACGAAGGTGTCGAACAGGGTCTCATTGTCGTGGGCGTCCACGTAGTTCACCGTCTCCTCGGGGCGGGACCCGAAGGCGGCGGGCGCCGTGCCGTACAGCAGCTCCTCGCCGCGCAGCACCTGCCCGGTGGAGGTCAGCAGCCGGTAGTCCTTGAGGTTCCCGGCCAGGGAGAGGCGGATCAGGTCCGTGGCATGCAGGAGGGCTGCACGCTGCTCCTCCGTCGTCCGCGGGTCAGCGGGGTTCGGGGTGTGGAACAGTCCCGTCGCGAAGCCACGATGCATGCGGACGTCGGGATCCATGAGGCTGCCGCCGTGCACGGCATCGCGGATCCGGTCGTTGAACGACCCGATCGAGGTGCCATCCAGGTTCCCCTGGATCGCCTGATGGAAGCGGGCGCCGCCCTGGACCTCCCCGAAGTCCCAGCCCTCGCCGTAGACGTACGCCCCGGTGCCCGCGAGCGCCTCGCGCACCGCCTCGAGGTCTGAGCGGCGGTGATGCCCCATGAGGTCGAAGCGGAACCCGTCGACCCGATGCGCCCTGGCCCACAGCGTCACGCCGTCCACGAGCAGCCGGTGCATCATCGCGTGCTCGCTCGCGGTGTTCGACGTGCAGGTGGAGGACTCCACGGTGCCGTCCAGGTCCAGGCGGTGGTAGTAGCCGGGCACGATCCGGTCCAGCACAGAGCGGGGGTGCTGCCCGTCGTAGGCAGTGTGGTTGAACACGACGTCGAGCACCACCTGCAGACCCATCGCGTGCAGCGCCCCCACCATGGTGCGGAACTCGGCGATGCGCGCCCCGCCGTCCTGGTGCCCCTCGCGGGCGTAGGACCCTTCCGGCGCGAGGTAGTGGAAGGGGTCATAGCCCCAGTTGTAGGGGTCGCGGTCCTTCACCGCGAGAACCGCCGCTTGCTGCTGGGTCGAGGCGGGCCCGGCGTCCGGGATCGCGGGGATCACCTGCTCGCTGCGCCGCTCGGGGATGGTCGCGATGTCGTAGGTGGGCAGAAGGTGCACGGTGGTCAGGCCCGCCTGGGCGAGATCGCGCAGGTGCGCGGCGCCGCGGGAGTCGGGGTGGGCGAAGGCGGCGTAGGTACCGCGGAAGCCCGACGGGAGGGCGTCGTCCCCGCCGGAGAAGTCCCGCACGTGCAGCTCGTAAATGGTCTGCTGGGCGGGGCGCTCGCAGCGCGGCGCGGGAGTATCCGCCCAGATCGCGGGCGCCCAGCGGGGATCCTCGAGGTCCACGAGGACGGAGTGCTCGGAGTCGACGGTGAGGCTGACGCTGTACGGGTCCGTGACCCGGTTCGTCACGATGCGACCCTCGGCGGGGACGTACACCTCGACGTCGAACAGGTAGCGGGCATCGGTCCAGGTGGCAGGGCCCGTGACGCGCCAGATCCCGGTGGACTCCTCGCGGCGCATCGGCTGGGGTGCGTCCTCGAGGAGGAGGGTGACGGTCTTCGCCGTCGGCGCCCACACGGAGACCTCCCAGGTGCCGTCCGGGAGTCGGCGGGGGCCGAGCGTGGCGTGTGCGGCGCCTGTGGTGGCGGCGGTGTCTGTGGCGGCGGTGTCTGCGGCGTAGAGAGCGTCGAGGACTCCGGGGATCTGCAGGCCGCTGGTCTCGAGTAGGCGCTCGCCGGAGCGACGGATGACGGCGAGCTGCCCGGTGAGCGCGGCCGTGAGGGTGTCGCGGTCCAGGGGTGGCAGGGTGAGGGCGCGGTGGGCGGCGAGGTGCCGACGGTCGGGGATCTCCTCACCGGTCAGTGGCGTGGAGCGCGGGGTCAGCGGAGCGAGGAGCTCGCCGCCGTGGACGCGTCCTGCGTCATCGTGGGCGAGGCCGCCGGTGGGCGAGTGCCAGAGCTCGAAGTGCTCGAGCCGCTCGGCGGGGTCGACCCGCTCGGCGGGGCTCCGGGCGGGGTCGCTGTCCGTATGGGCGGGCCAGGCGATCAGCTCAGGGGTGAGGAAGTGGGCGTACTGGTGACCGGGGCCGGTGAGGATGCTCTGCATGGAGGCCATTGTTCCTGGGATGTGTTCCGGGCGTGTTCCGGGGCCTTCCTGGGCCGGGGTGTGCTGAGGCTGGGTGCGCGCCGCGGCGGGGCAGGGCGCGGAGTTTCCATGGACGGTACTCAGCTGACCGGCTGCGTGCATATTGCAGGCGGCCGGTCGTCTGAGTGCCGTTCGTGGCCGGTGCCAGGCGGGTCATGGAAGGGGACAGGCGGGCTCGCGGCCGCGGGCCACGCAGTTCAGACGCAGTGCCGTCAGTGCGGAGCGGTGCCGTCAGTACGGCGGGTGCTCGGGGTCGTAAAGCGGGGCAGCGGGACCGGGTGGGCCTGCGGCTGGTTCGTCACTGCCTGGTTCACCCGTCACCGAACCGCCCTCGTCATTTCCCGTCCCACATCCGCTCGCCTCGCCTCCGCTCGCCTCTCCCCGTGCTCGGCGGTGGGCGTCTTCCTCGCGTTCGAGGTAGGAGTTCCAGACGACCCGCAGGTGGTCGCCGAGCTCGCGAGTGACGAGGTCGGTGTTGCGTGCGGTCTCGGTCAAGGGGCGGCTGCGCCCGCGGGTTCGGGCAGTCCACGTGGTCACCCCGGTGTGGGGGTCGCGGATCGGGTCGATGAGCCCGAGGGTTTTCAACCGGTGATGGCTGTAGCAGAGCCGGTGGAGGTTCTGGGGGCTCGTGGGGCCACCCCGGTCTGGATGCTGGTGGTCGAATTCTTCGATGTGGTCCGTTTCGCCGCTGGTGGTGACGATGGCTGCACCCGGGGACTGCGCAGATCGGGTCGATCTGCCGCAGCAACTCCTGCATCGACCGACTCACCTGATACGTCTTCGCCGCCCGCGGCAGGAACGAGCCGTCCACGGGATCGGTCAGCACCCGGTGGAACACGGGGGCACTCACCACGAGATCCCGGGCCATGGCGGGCGGGATCGGATGCGTCCCATCCACCTCACCGGGAGCCTCCGACTGACCGAGCAAGGTCATCACGGGCACGGTGACGTTGATGCGGAACCCCGACTCCGGCACCTCGATTCCCTCGGTCCCGAAGGCGGTCCGGGTCAGGATCGCGTAACGCAGCGCGGCGAGGCTCATCGGCCGACCGGTCTCCGCGACAGTGCCGAACACGTCGAAGGGGAGATCGGATTCATCCGCGGCCAGCGCCTGGCGCTGCGCGGTCTGCACCGCCCGCGCAGCAGCGTCGAGTCGGTGGCCGAGTGCGGTGACCTCCGGGACGGGGCCGGTGACCTGCAGGCACGCGGTGCCGTCCATGTCTGGGGAGGTGAACACCTCGACGTTGCGCTGCTGGGTGGGATGCTCCTGCTGCAGGCCAGCACCGAACCAGGCGATAAGCATGCGCAGCTCGCGGTAGAAGCGGTTCACGTCGATCCCTGCGAGGTCCCACTCAGCGACCACATCATCAACCTGGCGGCGCTGTGCGGGCTCGAGGCGACGGGTGGAGCGGATCAGCCACTCAAACCACTCCACCGGCAACACACCACCCGCGACGAGATCCAGACACAGGGGCAGGTCACGAGTGGCGTGGACGGCATCGCGCAGCTTCCCCTCCGCACGCCCGACCTTCGACCGCAAACCGGCGGCGGCGATCAAGCAGTTGACCGCCAACTCATCCGCCTCACCGGGATGGTCGTCGTCCACGGTCCACAGCAGCGCCAGGTCCCGGACCTCCTCGGCGTAGAGAGTGCCGGCGAGACGACGGCGTTCCTGCACCCGAACCATGAGCTGGGCTTCATCACAGTCCGCCTCCGAGCCCGAACGCACCGCCGCCATCGCGGGCGTGGTGGCGCCGCGCCCACGGATGATCCTGCGCGGAGGGCCAGCGGGAGCGGCCGCCGCATCCTTCCCGCGCCCACCCGTACGCGGGACACGCAACGCGCTCTCGCCGCGGCTCACCGGGGCGATGTCAAGGCGTCGAAGCAACATGGGGCTCGCCGGCGAGCAGTCGGGCGAATGCCTCGGTGGGCGTGAGATAGCCCAGTCGGCGGCGGGGTCGGTTGTTGATCTCCTCGGCGAT
>NZ_PNHL01000011.1 GCF_002871795.1 Brachybacterium sp. UMB0905
GGCGAAGACGTATCAGGTGAGTCGGTCGATGCAGGAGTTGCTGCGGCAGATCGACCCGATCTGCGCAGTCCCCGGCTGCAGCACCATCGTCACCACCAGCGGCGAAACGGACCACATCGAAGAATTCGACCACCAGCATCCAGACCGGGGTGGCCCCACGAGCCCCCAGAACCTCCACCGGCTCTGCTACAGCCATCACCGGCTGAAAACCCTCGGGCTCATCGACCCGATCCGCGACCCCAACACCGGGGTGACCACCTGGACTGCCCGAACCCGCGGACGCAGCCGCCCCTTGACCGAAACCGCACGCAACACCGACCTCGTCACCCGCGAGCTCGGCGACCACCTGCGGGTTATCTGGAACTCCTACCTCGAACGCGAGGAAGACGCCCACCGCCGAGCACGGGGTGAAGCGGTAGACGAAGAGAGCGAGCCAGCCGCAGACCCACCCAGCCCCGCTGCCCCGCTTTACGACCCCGAGCACCCGCCGTACTGAGAGCACCGCTCCGCACGGACGGCACTGCGCCAGGCCCGCGCACCCTACGCCCGAGCCCCGGGCAGCCTCCCCGACCCCAACCACGAACGGCACTCAGACGACCGGCCACCTGCCATATGCACGCAGCCGGTCGCCTGAGTACCGTCCATGGAATCCTGGCGCCAACACCTCAGCCGTCATCCCCGCCGCCAGCGCCCTCAGCCCCAGCACGCCCATCCCCGGCACTCCAGGCATCCCGCGCCTCGCCCTCGAGCCGGTGCTCGCGTGCTCCGACCGCCGCGGCGAGCCCGTCGGACCCCACCATGACCACCATCCCCGGGTACCCGGCCAGCAGCCGCTCGAGCATCCGTCGGCCGGCATCGTCCAAATCTCCCTCGAGGCCGTCGATCAACAGCAGCGGCGGCGTCCCGTACACCGCACGGGCCAGGGCCAGGCGCGCCTTATCGGCCCGCGACAGCGGATCCCCGCCGCGCCGCAGCTTCGTGCCGGGCCCACCGGGCAGATGCGCCAGGTCCAGCCCCACCAGGTCCAGCACCTCCTGATCGAGCGCCGCATCGAGGTCCGGGCGCCGGTAGTGCAGGGCGCGCCGCACGCTGCCGCGCTCGAACACGGTGCCGGAGGCCACATGCCCCACCAGCACCCGCGTCTCCTTCGGCGAGATTGCCCGCAGGTTGTGCCGCCGCACCCACACCGAATCCGGTGCCTCATCCTCCGGCCCCGGCGACAACTCCAGCAGGCGGCGCAGGAACTCCTGCGGAGCCTGCGGGTCATCGGACACCAGTCGCACGATCTCCCCCAGCCGCCCCTGCACCGGCGCACCCGGCGCGGTCAGGCCCGGCAGGTCCAGCAGGATCGCCGCAGCATCATCGGCCGCGGCCGGCAACCGCACCGCTGCCCCCGCCTTGCGCCGCTGCTTCGCATGCGTCCGGCGTTCCTTCGCCGCCGCAATCGCCGGGCCCAGCACCATGCGGGCCGACTTGTACGTCTGCCGGTACTCCACCACCCGGCCGATCCCCAGCACCGGCGTGGACGCGATCCCCGCGACGGCCATCGCCGCCATCGTCACCCCTGGCTGCAGCCCCAGGTAGGTGCCGGTCGCCGCGACCATCAGCGTGGTCAGCGTCGAGGCGACGACGCCGCCAGCCCGGATGGTGCCCACCGTCTCCGCGCGGTCCACCGCGATCTCCACCAGGTCACTCGAAGCGTCCCGCAGATTCCGCAGCTCACGCTTCGACCCACCGGCCGCGAGGATCCCCTCGGACGCCGTGACCGTATCCGCGATCCGGGAGGCGAGCCGCCCCCGGGTACGGCGCATCCGACGGGTCTTGATCAGCGCTGAGCGCGACCACACCACCAGGCACAAACCCAGCACCAGCAGCGGCGTCGCCATCGCGAGCGCCAGGTATGGGTGCAGCACCAGCAGCGTCGCAAGACTGCCGCCCACCAGCGGCACCGCGACCGTCAGCGGCGCGATGCCCTGCGAAACCCAGTTGCGCACCCCCGAAAGATCATTCGTGGTCCGCGCCACCGTCACGCCGAGCGACGTTGAATGCCCCGGGGTGAGGGCATCGCCCAGCAGCGTGAGTCGCAGCTGGTGGACGTAGTCCTGCCCCAGCTTCTCGCCCACCACCCACTCGTGCATCGTCAGCGCACCGATTGCGACCGCCGTGAGGACCAGCAGGATCACCGCTCGCAGCAGCAGATCCGAGGACCCGGCCGGGGCGGCCTGCAGCCGCACCAGCGCCCACGCGGACAGCGCACCCAGCGCCGCCTGACCCAGGCCCAGCAGCACCAGCAGCAGCAGCCACCACCGCCGCGCACCCCGCAGCAGCGGGGGCAGCGGCGGGGCGTGCTTGAGCAGCCCGTTGTCCAGCAGGACGGGTTCGCGCTCGCGACGGCGCAGGAGCATCAGCTCAGGCCTCCTGCAGCAGATCCTCGACAGCGCCGCGCGCCACCTCCGGCAGCCCCAGGTCGAAGGTGTCGATCACCGGCACCTCCAGGGCCCGTCGCGCTTCCGCGGCCGCGAGCGGGGACGCGGTCACCACACCGGAGACGAGCGCCGGCCCGTGGCCCAGCCCCGTCAGCGCCTGCACGCCCCCGGCCGCGCCCAGCGCATCCCCGGCGGCGAACACGATGCGATCCACCACCTGCGTGACATGCGGATCCTGCAGCAGCCGCGAGGTCTCGCCCTGGTAGAGCCCATCGGCGATCTCGATCAGCACCACATCGGGCCGCTCCGCGCCGCCGGCCAGCTCATCGGCCATCGACAGCACCAGGTCACGCACCTCCTCGTACTCCACCTGGAAGGTCGAGGGGTAGCCGAAGTCGGTGAAGTCCAGGACCCGATGCGCTCCCGCGTCGGTGAACAGGTTGTAGTCGTTGCCGGCCCCGGTGCCGGTGGCCTTCCCGGCCGCGACCCGCAGGCCCGCCGCCGCCAAGCCGTGCGCGAGATGCGCCAGCACCGTGGACTTCCCGGAGTTCATCGACGTGCCCAGCACCGCGATGACCGGCACGTCATGCGCGGGCCGCTGCGGGCGGGCCGTCACGCCGCGCACCACGTGATGGGCGGCGGCGCGCTCGAGCGTCACCGGGCCGTGCGCATCGCGCACCACGCCGATGGGCTCGATCTCGGTGGGCAGATCGATGTCCGCGTGCTGGTCGATCACGCGAGAGGCGAGGCCACCCGCCGCCGCCAGATGGCAGGGGCCCAGGTCGCCGGGGATGACCGCAAGGAACTGGTCGGCGGCGTACCGGGAGCCGTAGGCCACCAGGATCTCGTCACCGGGGAACAGGATCTGCCGACGCGACACCGGAGACTCCAGACGCTTGTGCTGCCCGATCTCGATGACCCGCGCGAGGACGACCTCGCCGGCGCTCGGCACATGGTCCTCGGTGATGAGGTCCAGCCCGGTGGCGCGGCGCAGGAACGCCCCGACGGTGCGGGTGGAGAAGGCGTGCTTGGCGCGCTCGAGGCGCACCCGGGTGCTCACGGCCGTGGCAGCGGGGCGGGGGAGAGCCGGCGCGGTGGCGGTGAGGTCGTGGTCCAGGACGGTCATGTGGTGCTCCTCGAAACGATGGTCCAGGCGGGACCGCTGCGGTCCTGCCGTGCGAGGTGAAGCAGACTCCTGCGCCATGAGGTCGCGATGAGGCGTTCATGAGAGGGATCTCAGGAAGATGAACGTCCTGGCCAGCGCCGGTGTAGACGATCGGCCGATGCCGTGGCCCACCCCACCTTGGTAGGTTGCCCGTGTGACTGCTCCCGGCGCCGCCTCCCTCCCGTCCGCGCCTGAGGGAGCCCTGAGCGCAGAGCTGCCCGACGGGGAGCAGCTGCGCCAGGCCCTGCG
Organism: Brachybacterium sp. UMB0905; assembly: GCF_002871795.1. Classification (GTDB taxonomy): domain Bacteria; phylum Actinomycetota; class Actinomycetes; order Actinomycetales; family Dermabacteraceae; genus Brachybacterium. The sequence continues at coordinate 3,841 of NZ_PNHL01000011.1, forward strand.
CCCTGCCGCTCTGCCGCTGCCCACCCCCCGCACGGCCGCGGAGATCGCCGAGCGTCTGCATGATCTGCTGGGCGCCGGGCAGAACCAAGCCGCCCGTGACCTTGCCGCCCGAACCCTCGCGACCCGTGCCCTCGTCGAGCCGCCCCGAGACGCTGCCGCCGACGGGTCTGCCGCCGACCGCCTGGATCTCGCCCGCGCCCTCGTACGGGTCGCCGACGCCTCCAACAAACCCGAGATGCTGCAGCAGGCTGCCGGGCAGTACGTGAGCCTGCTGCGCCGCGGCGGGCATCGCGCGCAGGCCGCGGCGACCGCGCAGGTGCTGCAGGAGATGCTGACTCCCGTCGGCCCCACCGCCGCGACCCGCGCCGCCCTCGCCCAGCAGACCCCGCCGGATCCTGCCCCGTCCTCTGCGCGGGGGCGCCGACGGGCCGCACCGGTCGCCGTGGACCCGGGGCTGCTGGCCGTGGCGCGCGCCCTCGCACCCCTGCCCGGAGCCGACGACCCCGCGCGGCTGCTCGCCCGCACCCGCGCGGCCCTGAGCGCGCTGCCCGAGGTGCGGGAGCAGCTCGCCGCTGATCCCGAGGCGGAGCTGCGGCTGCGCCTCGCCCAAGCCCTCGAGGGCTGCGGGGATGATGCCGCCGCGACCAGCGCTGCCCTGGACGTGCTGGACCTGCTGGAGACGCCCGGTGAGACCGCCCCGTCGGACCCTCAGCATCTGGCTGCCGCCGCCCGTGCTCTGCTGGCCCGCACCCTGGGGCTGTCCCATCCGACGCTCGCCGCCCAGCACGCCGTCACAGCGCTCCTGACCCTCTCCGCAGTGGAGGATCCGCCGCTGCGGATCGGCCTGATCACCTCCCTGCTGCGCGCCCTGCTGGCCGCCGATGCGCAGCGCGAGGCGTCCTTCACCGCCGGCCGCCTGATTTCCCTGCAGCGCACCCTGCAGCAGGAGCCGCTGCGCGTCGCGCCCCTGCTCGCGGTTGCGACGCAGCGCCTGCAGGCCGAGCGGTATGAGGCCGCGTGGGTGCCGCTTGAGCAGGCCCGCGAGATCGCCACCCGCCACCGTGACCACCGGGGTCTGCTCGAGGCCGCCCGGCTCGGCGCGAGCCTGCGCGAGCGCGAACAGGACCAGGCCGGATCACTGCGCGAGCTGCAGCGACTGGCCCGCGAGGCCCGCTGGCTGGCCGATGACCTCGCCACCGCCCGCGCCGAACAGCCGGAGCTGGTGCGGCTCGAACTGCAGTCGAACTCGCTTGCGCTGCGGCGCGCCCTGGACCTCGGTCAGCGCGGCGTGGTCAGCAGGTGCGTCCGCGCGATCGAGCGCCGCACCGCGCCCGGCGCCGGCTGGACCGGGCTGCCACCTGAGCTGCTGTGGGACCACCGGGTGGATGCGCGCGCGGGAGCCCTCATCGCCGCCGGGGAGGAGCTGCGGGAGACGGCCGATGATGAGGCTGCCGACGAGGGCGCGCTGGCCGCCGCCCGCGCCGAGCTCGACCGCTGCCTCAAGCAGGCGCGCACGGCGATCGACGCCGCCCCGCCCGGGCACACCGAACGCGCGGAGTACTGGCGCACCTACGTCAGCGAACGCTACGCCCACTACACAGGCTGAGACCCGGGGCGGGCTGACACCCGGGGCAGGCTGAGCCGCTCAGGACCCGTCGGCCTCCTGCATCGTGGTGGTGAGCACCTCGATGACGGCCTGCGGATCGGTCGCGGGGTTCACGAAGGCGAGCCGCAGCGCCACCTCACCATTGACGCTGGTGGGCACGCACAGCATCGTCCCCGTCTTCGCGAGGCGCTGCGACCAGCGGCGATACGCCGGTGCCGTCCAGCCGGGGCGGCGGAACACCACGACCGACAGCTCCGGCTCCGCGATCAGCTCCAGATGCTCGGACTCGCGGATCGCGCGGGCCACGGTGCGGGCGTTGCTGAGCCCCTTCTCCACGGCCGCGCTGTACGCCTCGGTGCCGTGCGTGGCCAGGGAGTACCACAGCGGCAGGCCGCGGGTGCGGCGGGAGAGATGCGCGGCGAGGTCCGACGGGTTGGACTCCCCGCGGTCGATCGAGTCGAGGTAGGAGGCGTGCTGCGAGTGGGCGGCCGCCGCTGGGCGCGGATCCCGATACAGCAGGGCGCAGCAGTCATACGGCGCGAACAGCCACTTGTGCGGGTCCACGATGAAGGAATCGGCCTGCTCGATGCCGGTGAAGCGCTCGCGGGCGCTCGGCGCGGCGAGGGCCGCCCCGCCGTAGGCGCCATCGACATGCACCCACACGTCGTGGGCGTGCGCCGCCTCGACCACCGCGGCGATGTCGTCGACGATCCCGGCATTGGTGGTGCCGCCCGAGGCGACGACCGCGCAGATCCGCGGATCCGCCTCCAGCGCGGCAGCGAGTGCCGCGCCCGTGAGGTGCCCGCGGTCATCGACCGGCACCGTCACCACGTCCATGTCCAGCAGTCGCGCGGCTCCCGCCACGGAGGAGTGTGCGGTCGAGGCGCAGGCCAGCGCCCAGCCGCCTTCGGGCCGACGGCCCCGTCGGCGCAGGGCGTCCTCCCGCGCGGTGGCGAGCGCTGAGAGGTTCCCGGAGGTGCCGCCGGAGACGAATACGCCCGCGGCGTCTGCCGGCCATCCCAGCAGGTCGGCGATCCAGCGCAGCACCTGGTTCTCCGCGAAAATCGCGCCGGCGCCGCCCTCCCAGATGCCGCCGAACACGTTGGCGGCGGAGACGACGGTGTCGAAGGCGACCGCCGCGCGGGTGGGGGCGGCCGGGATGTAGGCGAGGTTCATCGGGTCATCGCTCGCGCGGGTGGCCGGCAGCAGCACCTCATCGAACAGCTGCATCGCCCGGGGTGCTCCGATCCCGCCCGCGGTGATCGTCTCGCCGACCTCGGCCTGCAGCTCTTCGGCGCTGCGGGCAGTGGTCTTGGGGTCGCTCGGGGTGGTGGCGTGCGCGGCGGCCCAGCCCAGCGCCAGGTTCACGGCCTCCCGCTCATCGCCCCACACGGGCGAGGGCGGCAGATGGCTCTGCAGCGCATCGGAGGCGCGGGAGAAGTCGGAGGCGGGGGAGGAGTGGGGCTGTACGGGATCCTGGGTCACGCAAGCATGGTGCCACGCGCGCCGCGCTCCCGCAGACCTTGACGCGACGCCATGATGACGTCAGGCTGGCGCCATGGATCTTCGTGCCGTGACCGATTCCGTCCAGGATCAGCTCCACACCACCGCCGCGCTCGGGGACGAGAACATCCGCCGCGCCGCCGATCTGCTCACCGTCTCCCTCGAACCCGCGCTGCGGCTCGCACTGCAGGACGTCATCGGGCAAGTCGCCGCCGAGATCTCCGCCCAGATCGCCCCCGGCCGGGTGGATGTGACGATGCTGGGCGCCGATGCCGACATCCGCGTCACGCCTCCGCCCGTGACCCCGCCTGCGCCTGCCACCGCCCCATCGGCCCCGACGGATGAGGACGAGCAGACCGGCGGCGCGACCAGCCGCGTCACCTTCCGGCCCCCGCAGGCGCTCAAGACCCGCCTCGAGCGCGCCGCCGCCCAGGAGCAGCTGAGCCTGAACACCTACCTGGTGCGGGCGCTCACCGCGCACCTGGATGAGCCCGCCCCCACCCAGGCCCCGAGCCACGGCGCCGGCCGCACCAGCGGCTGGTTCCTCTGAGCCCCGCCAGACACCGCCCGCCCGAACGGAGAGCGCCATGAGCAGCACCGACGAGTACATCGCCCCCACCATCCACACCTTTTCCTCCTCCACGCCGATCCACGTCTCGGTGCAGAACCTGCGCGGGGACATCTCCCTGCGCACCGAGCCCGGCGATCAGATCCGCGTCGAGCTCGCGCCCCGCGGGCAGGCCGGGCAGGAGCTTGTCGAGCGCATGGAGGTCCGCTTCGAGGGCGGGCGCCTCACCGTGAACGCCCCCGCGGAGGAGGCTCAGCATGTCGGCGGTCGGCTGGGAGACCTCCTGCGCGGTATGGGCGGGGGTGAGGGGAGCGGAGGTTCCTGGACCGACCGTTTCGCCTCCTCTATGCGCTCCACCTGGCGCAGTGTGGAAGGGCTCGCGGGGACCCTGGCTGTCACCGTCGTGGTGCCCGAAGGTTCGCGGGCCGTGCTGCATGATGGCGCCGGGGACCTGCGGGTGAGCGGTGAGCTGGCGCGCGTGGAGGCGCGCACGGGCGCGGGGGATGTGCGCGTGAGCAGTGCTCCGGCGGATCTCAGCGTGACGACCGGCAGCGGGGACATCACGATCGAGGAGCTGCGCGGTGACGCCCGACTGACCTCCGGCGTGGGTGACGTGACCGTGTCCCGCGCCCTCGAGGGCGCACTGCGCATCCGCAGCGGCACCGGGGATGTCACCGTCCGCGTCGCCGAGGGGACCGCGACCAAGGTGGACCTCGCCACCGGGCGCGGCGACCGCGACGTGCGCCTGAGCCCCACCAGCGGCGCCGGTGCCGCCGAGCGGGTCCTCGAGATCCACGCCCGCTCCGGTGTGGGGGATGTGCGCGTCCTGCGGGCTGAGGGCTGAGCGCCCTCGATACGGTGTGCCCATGCCTGTGGCCACCCTGCTCGAACACCTCATCGGCGACGTCCTGGCCCCGCGTGGTCGGCTGCTCGGACGTCTGCGGCCGTGTCCGCCCAGCGCCCTGCCGAGGGACCTGGACCCGGCACAGGCCGGTCACGTGGTGCGCGGGCGGCGGGGCTGGCGCGGGATCCTGCTGGGCACGGCCGATGGCTTCCTGTGGGCCGTGCAGATCCTGTCGCCCGAGCACAGCAGCGACGGTGCCCCGACCCATCCGCTGCCCGAGCTCGTGATCGATGGGACGGCGCGGCGAGGGGACCGCGCTCACCTGGGACAGGTCCTGCGGGCCCGACCCTCGGCGCTGCGGCGCACCGGCACCTCACTGCGACGCCGCGATGCTGAGGCGCTGCGGGAGGCCCTCGCGGCTGCCGCCCGCACCTGATCTGTCCACAGCCTCCGGGCCCTGCCGCCCGCCCGTCGGCCCTCCTTCCTACACTGGACCGGTGACCTCCACCGACGCCTTCGAAGCCGGACCCGACCGTGCCCTTGAGCGCACCCCGCCGCAGGACCTCGCCGCGGAGCGGGGCGTGCTGGGCGGCATGATGCTGTCCAAGGACGCGATCGCCGACGTCGTCGAGACGCTCCACGGCGACGACTTCTACCGTCCCGCCCACGAAATGATCTACGAGGCGATCATCGACCTGTACGGGCGCGGCGAGCCGGCGGACCTCGTGACCGTCTCCGATGAGCTCTCCAAGCGCGGTGAGCTGCAGCGCGTGGGCGGCGGCGCGTACCTCGCGGACCTCATCGACATGGTCCCCACCGCCGCGAACGCCGGGTTCTACGCCGAGATCGTCGCCGAGCGCGCCACCCTGCGGCGCCTCGTGGAGGCCGGCACTCGCATCGTCCAGCTCGGCTACGCGAGCGAGGGCGGCGAGGTGGATGAGGCCGTCAACGAGGCCCAGGCCCAGGTGTACTCCGTCACCGAGCGTGGGCAGAGCGAGGACTTCGTGCCGCTCGGCGAGGTGATCGACGAAACGCTCAACGCCATCGAGGCCACGCAGAACCGGGGCGGGCAGGTCACCGGCATCCCCACCGGCTTCGCGGAGTTCGACGAGCTCACCCAGGGCCTGCACCCCGGGCAGATGATCATCTTCGCGGGCCGCCCCGCGATGGGAAAGACGACGCTCGGCATGGACGTGCTGCGCTCGGCGTCGATCCACAACGGGCAGACCTCCGTCATCTTCTCCCTCGAGATGGACAAGACCGAGATCACGATGCGCCTGCTCTCCGCAGAGAGCCAGGTGCCAATGAACCGCATGCGCGACGGCTCCATGGACGACCGCGACTGGCAGTCCATGGCCCGCGCCATGAGCCGGATCGCCGATGCGCCGCTGTTCATGGACGACAGCGCGAATATGTCGCTCATGGAGATCCGCGCCAAGTGTCGGCGCCTCAAGCAGAAGCACGACCTCAAACTCGTGGTCATCGACTACCTGCAGCTCATGAGCTCCGGCAAGAAGGTCGAATCGCGCCAGCAGGAGGTCTCCGAGTTCTCCCGCGCTCTGAAGCTGCTGGCCAAGGAGATCGAGGTGCCGGTCATCGCGATCTCGCAGCTGAACCGCGGCAGCGAGCAGCGCACCGACAAAACCCCGATGATGAGCGACCTGCGCGAATCCGGCTCTATCGAGCAGGACGCGGACCTCATCGTGCTGATCCACCGCGAGGACTACTACGAGAAGGAGTCCGCGCGCGCCGGCGAAGCGGATCTCATTGTCGCCAAGCACCGCAACGGCGCCACCAAGACCATCCCCGTCGCCTTCGAGGGGCACTACTCGCGGTTCAAGGACATGGCGGGGACCGGCGGGTTCAGCGGCTGAGTCTGGCGCACCGATCATGATGGAGCCATAACGGCTCCATGCCCACTATCCAGATCACAGACGTCCCGGCCACAACCCACGCCGTGCCGCGCGAACGCGCCGTGAAGGTCATGGGCCTCAGCTGAGCGGCCGCAGCCGCAGTCGATGGCAGCCGATCATCCTGCCTCGTCGAGAGTCACCCTGCCCTCGCAGATCCCGGTGATCTTGAGCCGCACCCCGTCGATCTCGAGCACATCGCCAACCTGCTGCGCCATGAACACCCGGTCGCGGCCCGGGATGTCGCTCGGAGGGGACGTCTGCCAGGCGATGTTCGCGGTGGGCGGCTCAGCGGTGTGGTCCACGACGTTCGCGGTGAGCTCGAGGCTCGCCCCGGAATCGGTGGCCGGCAGCGTCGTGGAGCTCGGACCCGCAAGGCCCTCACGCAGCTCATGGTCGAAAGCCTCAGGGCAGGTCATCGCATCCTCCTCGGGAGCCGAATTCGGGTGTTCCGGCTCAGGAGCAACAGGCTGTCCGCGACGACATGCTGCGGAGCCCAGCACGAGCGCGGCGATCAGGATGACGCGTCGTCGCATGGTGCCTCCGATCCGTGGTGTCCCTCAGAACCTACCGGCTCCGGAGAAGTAGTCGTCGAACTCATCGACGGTGAGCACGAGGAGGTCGACTGCTGCCGAGGTGTCGAGGATCATCGGGGGAGGCCATCCTCGTCGTAGAGGTCGGCATTGGTGAGCCAGCGGTCTCGCGTGGCCCGGACCTCCTGTTGCAGGACTGGCGGGTGAGGCTGGCGCACCGATCACGATGGAGCCATGATGGCTCCATGCCCAATATTCAGATCAAGGACGTCCCGGCAGAGACCCATGCCGTGCTGCGCGAGCGTGCCTCCGCTGCGCATCAGTCGCTCCAGGAGTATCTGCTGACGCTCCTGGTGGAACAGGCCTCGAGGCCCACCGTGGACGAGGTGCTGGATCGGGTGGCGGGGCGTCACGGTGGCCGAGTCGACATTGCCCTCGCGCTGGATACCCTGGACGCCGACCGTGCTCGTCGTTGATGCGAGCGTGCTCGTCGTCGGGCTCCTGGACGACGGGCCGGCCGGCCGATCCGTCCGTGCCCGGCTCCGGGGCGAGCAGCTCGTCGCCCCGTCGCACATCGACCTCGAGGTGATCTCCGCGTGGCGAGGGCTCGCGCGCTCGGGCCGGATTCCTGCTGAGAGGATCCAAGATGCCGTGGGCGACCTCCAGGATTTTCCGATGCGCAGGATCGTCCCCACCGCCCTGCTGGCTCGCTGCTGGGAGCTGCGGGACAACATCACCCCGTACGATGCGGCCTACGTTGTCCTCGCGGAAGCGTTGGAGACGACGCTGCTCACGGCCGATGAGCGGCTCGCTCGCGCCTCCGGGCCGCGCTGCGCCGTGGAGGTCATGGACCTCAGCTGAGCCACTCCAGGAACGCCAGCACCTGTCAAGCCCCGGGTTTGGTGGAGGCTGGGTTATCTGGCGTTCAGGGTTCGAGGGCGGGTTCTGAGGGGTGGGAGAGGGGCTCGGCATGGGGTTCCAGGCCAACTACTCCGTCAAGAGCGGAGCAGGACGCGTCGACAGCGTGAAGCCTAGAGAGGACCTCACCTACAACAACGTGCCAAGCCGGACGGTCACGGCGCAGTCCACATACATCGGCCGTAAGACCAGCACGTCCTCGATGTACGCTTGGGGCAGCACGTGGATCAAGTCGGAGATCGCTGGAGTGACGAAGACCTGGTGCCTCGAGCTCAGGGTCACGGGCAGCGCCTGGGGCACACAGTGGTCCTGAGCGGTCCACGAAAGGAGAACCATGGATCTGGGAATCGGACCGATTGAGGTACTGCTAGTCGGAGGGCTGGGGGTCCTGGCCTTAGCTATCGTGAAGATTGCTTTTGGGGACCGTGGATCTCGGCATCGGAAGCACAAGGACTGAGAGAAAAGCTCCCGTGAGGGCAAGGGCTCGCCGCAGATGTGGCGAGCCCTTGCCCTGTGGAGCAGCAGTCTCGCCTCTGGGGTCGAAGGATGTGGGGCGCGGATAGCCGTACCCGGCGATGGGTCTGCCGCACGATCAGGTGACAGTTGGGGTGTCAGGCCGCGAGGCTCACGGCCGGGCAGATCGCTCGGTGGCGAGGTCGGCCAGCCCGCCACTGCCCGCCCTGCCAGACTTGACCCATGACCTTCCTCGATCAGCTGTGGTTCCAGATCGGCATCACCCCCGCCGGGGTGATGGGCGTGCTGCTGGCCACGGTCACGCTGTACCTGCTGTTCACGCTGATCCTGCAGGTCGCCGGGCAGCGGCTGTCCGCGAACCCCTCAGTGCTGAGCTTCGCGGTGATGGCGCTGCTGGGCGCCCTGACCGCCCGTGCCATGCTCGGCAATTCGCCCACCCTCTTGGGCTGGCTCCTCGCCGTTGCCGTGCTGCTGCTGCTCGAATCCACGCTGGGGCGGATCCGCGGGGGACTCGGCCGGGTGTTCCGCCGTGGCGGACCGCGCGCGAGCGTCGTCATGATCCACGGGCACCCACTGCCGGACACCCTGCACCAGGTGGGCATGGATGGCGAGCACCTGACCGCCCTGCTGCGGAGGGCCGGAGTGCGTCACCTGATCGACGCGGACCTCGTGATCCTCGAACCGCGCGGCTCCCTCACCGTGATCCGTCGCGGCCAGCAGATCGACCCAGCGCTCCTGACGGATGTCCGCGGCGCCGAGCGGATCCCGCCGTCACTGCTGCGCAGCGCCCACGCACCCCACAGGCGACCCTGATCCACCCCGCTGATCCGGCTACGTTTTGATGGAAATCGGGGAGGTATTTCCACGGAAATGTCACCGGATCGGCGAGAGGTGAGAAGGGTGGGCGCGGCGCCGCCCCCGTGTCAGCGCAGGGACTCGAACTTCCGCGCCCAGGCGCTGCCGATGGGGTTCGCGTCGGCGACCATGATTGAGAAGCGGTCCCCGGCGATCTCCGCAACCTCGGTGAGGGCCACCCGTCGCTCATGCTCGGGGGAGTGGTCCAGGCGGCGCACCCCGTCGGCGAGGATCTGGCGGAAGGAGTCGGTGCGGCCCAGGAACGCCACGAAAGGCAGGCCGAACTTCTCCTGGTAGCGGGCTGACAGGTCCGTGAGCGCCTCGACGTCCTCCTCGCTCAGCCCGTCGAGCGCGAGCGAGCCCACGTCCTGGCTGATCCGCCCGGCCTCCTCCTCATCGGCCGTCACCAGGGTGCCCATATCCGGGTAGGCGGCGATCAGCGCATCCTGCTCGGACCGGTCCGCGGCGAGCACCGCGTCCTCGATCGCCTCCCGCAGCGCGGGCGCATCGGCGAAGGGCCGCGCCTGCCACGCCCGCTCCAGCGGCCACGTGGCCCCGTTGAACAGCGTGCCGAAGGTCGCTACGAACTCCTCGCGGTCCATGGCGTTGACTGCCTCGATGCCGATCCGTCGGCCCGTGGCGTCGGTTGCCACATGGGAGCCCTGCTGGCGGCCGATGTGGAAGAACAGCAGGTTCAGCACGATCGCGGTGATCGCCCCGACGGTCACGCCGGAGGAGACGAACACCTGCGCCCACGCCGGGAACACCCCGGCGATGTCCGGCTTGAAGCTCACCAGCATCGCCAGACCCAGCGAGGTCCCCACGATCACGCTGTTGCGGTTATCGGTCAGATCCACCGTGGTGAGAGTCTGGATGCCCACCAGCGCCACCGAGGCGAACAGCGCGAGCGACGCCCCACCCAGCACGGGGGAGGGGATCGCCTCGACCACCGCACCGGCCTTGGGCAGCACACCGAGGATGATCATGATGACGCCCGCCCCGGCCACCACCCAGCGGGAGGTCACGCGGGTGAGCCGCACCAGCCCGATGTTCTGCGCGAAGCACGTGTACGGGAAGGAGTTCAGCACCCCGCCCAGCAGGGTCGAGAGGCCGTCGGCCCGCAGCGCCTCGGCGATATTGCGCGGCCGGATCCGCTTGCCCACGATCTCCCCGGCGGCGAACACATCCCCAGTGGTCTCCACCATCGTGATGAGCATGACGATGATCATGGAGACGCACGCGGTCAGCGAGAACGCCGGCCAGCCGAAGTAGAACGGGGTGGTGACCCCGAAGGCGCTCGCCTCGGTGACGCCCGCGAAGGACGTGTCCCCCAGCAGCAACGCCACCGCCGTGCCGATCACCAGCCCCAGCAGCACCGCGATCGTGGCCAGGAAGCCGCGGAAGAACCGCTGCACCAGCACGATGATCCCCAGCGTCCCCAGGGCGTACAGGATGTCGCGGGTCGCCGGCGTGCCTTCGGCGTAGTTGGTGATGTCCCCCGCGGAGACGCCCAGCAGGGTGATGCCCATCGTGGTCAGCACCGTGCCGATCACCACCGGCGGGAAGAACCGCAGGATCCGCGCGAAATACGGGGCGGCCAGGAACGTGAACAGACCCGCCACGATGATCGAGCCGTAGATCATCGGCAGCCCCTCGGCGCCGCCCTCACCGCCCGTAGCCGCAAGGCCGATCGCGATGATCGGGCTGACCGCCGTGGTGGTCACCCCCTGGATGATCGGCAGGCGCACCCCCACTTTCCAGAACCCCACCGACTGGATCAGCGTCGCGATACCGCAGGTGAACAGGTCCGCGTTGATCAGGTGGATGGTCTGCTCCGCGGACAGGCCCAGACCGCCGGCGATCAGCAGCGGCACGATCACTGCGCCCGCGTAAAAGGCCAGCACATGCTGGATCGACAGCACCGCGAGCTTCCCAGGAGCGGGCACCTGATCGACAGGATGCTTCCGGGCAGCAGCGGGAGAGGGGGCAGGGACGGCGGTCATGACGGTCCTTCGACACAGCGCGGGGGTGGGGCGGGATACCGCGCCCCAGGGTAAGCCTCCGCCCGGATACGGGCATGCCGCGGCCTGCGAGCCGAACGCCGGTCCATGGGAAGATGCCCCCATGAGCCTCGTGAGCACCCTGCGCACCGTGCGGATCCTCGCCTCCCAACGGCCCACCACGCCGCCGCGGTCCATCGCCGCGCCGTCCCGGGTCCACCGTGAGCGCCGCGGCCGAGTGCCGATCACCTGGATCGACCGCGACCGCGCCGCCGACGGCATCATCGTGCACCTGCACGGCGGGGACCACCTGTACGGCGAAAGCCGCGCGGACTGGGCCTGGCTCGAAGAGGTGGCGCGCCGCTCCGGTGCCGCCGCCGTGATGATCCACCACCGCCTGGCGCCCCGCTTCCCCTTCCCCGCCGGGCTGCACGACGTCCTGGCTGTCATCGAGGATCTCAGCGAGGACGTGACCCTGCGGCCCGGGCACTGGGTGCTCAGCGGTGAGGGATCCGGCGCCGCGCTCGCTCTCGCCGCCGCGCAGACCCTCGCCGAGCAGGGCGCGACCCTCCCGGCCGCGCTGCTGGTCGAGTCACCGTGGGTGGACCTTACCCGCGAGCAGCATGACCTCGATCAGCTGCGCACCGCCGCCGAGCTGTACACCGCATCCGTCCCGCGCGAGGATCCGCGGATCAGCCCGGCGCTCGCCGACCTCGCCGGCCTGCCACCCGTGCTCATCGTCACCGGGGAGCACGATGAGCTGCGGCAGGACGCCCAGGACCTCGCCACCGCCCTGACCAGAGCCGGCACGCCCCGCGAGCTCGTGAGCGTTACGGCCGGCCGCTCCCCGGCGGTCCGCGGTGAGGGTCCTGCTGCGCAGGAGGCCCGTCGGCACCAGATCCGCGCCATCCGCGAGGGGCTCGCCCCGTGACCCACCCCGTTCAGGGATCGGTGACGTGGGATGGTGTCACCCCCGCGGTCGAGACGATCCACGAGTTGCTGTGGCGGTTCACCACCAGCGGGGCGCTGCGTGTGGCCCTGCAGCAGATCCGTCTCACCCCGGACCCGGCCGGCGAGGCTCACAGCCCCGAGGTGCACGAGGTCATCGACGAGATCGCCGATGTGGGGGGCAACCTCGTCTCCCTGCCGCGGCGGGACGCCGTGCGCGCCGACGCCGAGATCTCTGCGCAGCTCGATGCGGCGCTCGCCCGCCTGTGGGCCGATGTCGCCGCGGACCTGGGGCAGAGCCCGGACATGCTCTCGGTGCTCCTGGACGCCGACGGGCAGCGCTTGGTCTACGTGACGTTCGACGTCGCCGTCACCGCCCGCGAGCTCGCCGAACGGCCCCAGCATCCGGCGCTGCACGGCGGGGCGCACCACATCGCCCATCACGCCCCGGCCCTCGATGACCTGCGCGACCGCCTCGCGCCGCCCGAGCCCAGCCGGATCTGCCAGGCCTGGGACGAGCTGCGCGAGACGCTGCGCCGCCTGCGCTGAGCTGCTGCGCCCCGCGGCGTCGGCTCACACCGGCTGGACCATGCCCCGCATCCCGCTCGCGGTCGCATCCGGCAGCTGCACACCCATCGCGGTGGCGAGCGTGACCCCCAGATCCGCCCAGGATCCCTCCACCGGGCCCTCCGGCAGGCCCGGTCCGCGCGCGGAGGTCACGGTGGGGGCCGACGGATCGCTGACCGCGCGCGGCCCCGCATAGTACGGATCCTCGCCGTCCACGAGCGGCCGATGCGTCGCCGGCAGCCCGAACACCGTGCCCGGCGTGCCCTCGAGCACCCCGATCACATCGGTCTCGCGCGTGGCCCCCACCCCGTCGGCCACCTCCCGCAGCGTCAGCCGCGTATGCGCCCCCAGCTCCCGCAGCGCCGCGAGGGTCTGCTCGCGCACCGCTGCCGGTTCCTCGCGCCGCACATGGATCACGCCGCGCGGACCATCGGGCCACACCAGTGCCCGGAACTGCGCGATGCGCGTACCGTCGGTGCGCAGCAGCCCGGCTGCGGCCAGCTCCGTGTTCGGGTGGACCAGCAGCGCCGTGGGCACGAGCGGCCGACCTGGCACCAGCACCACTCGGTCGTCGGTCTGTGTGGCGAAGGCGCTGCGGATCCGCTGGATCGCCTCAACCGTGTCGGACAGGGAGCGGGAGACCTCCGGGCCATCCAGGCCCGCGCAGCGTCGCGCCGCCCCCAGGCCGGTCAGCCGCACCGCCATGAGGTCGATGCGCCCCGCGGCGAGGGCCTCCTCCGCGATCTCGGCGACCAGCGCATCGGGCGCCACCTGGGACAGCTGCACCCCGGCGGCCCGGCGCTGAGCCAGATGCTCGGCGACCATCCGCGGGGAGCTCGTCGCCTCCGTCATCTGCCAGCGGTTGCGGTAGTGCCGCAGGTCCTCCACGAGCGGCAGGCATAGGTCGATGCCGCTGCCGGCGGTGGCCGGCCACTGCAGCGCCGCGCACATCCCACCTGCCTCGCGCACCCGGCAGAACAGGGTCTGGGCGCGCATCGCCGCGGAGTACCAGGTGGAGCGGCGCTCCGGGGCGGTGGGGTCGAAGGGCTCCTCGGTCGCCACCCCGGTGTGGGCGACGGTCGCACCGGTGGTCAGGCTCGCCAGCGCCGGTGCGGACTCCGAGGGCCCGCCGGGCCGGACCGTCAGGGTGCGGGTATCCGGGGCATGCAGCAGGCTCGTCGCCTCGAAGGCCTCCAGACCGTCGACGGCCAGGATCAGTGTGCGTCCGGCTTCCATCGGCTCCCCCTTCTCGCTCCGCGGCGGTGCGTGCACCCGCAGAACCTTAAGGAGGGCTGGCGACCTCGGTGCGAGGCGCCGGTGAGCAGGGGCGGGCGGCCAGATGAACACCCGGTGCTGCAATCGGATCCCCGTCACGGAGAGTGTGCCGCGGATGTCAGCACTCGACGTAGGTCCTGTGGTCAGCGGTGAACGTCCCGCTGTCCTCCAGCACATCCTCCGGGGCGATGACGGAGTGCTCGATCACCTCGGCCATGGTTGCGCGCTGCGCGGCCTCATGGTTCTCGGCTTCCTCCAGGGCCGGGGTCAGCAGGGCGTTCGCAGCGTCGGTCGCGCAGTCGTCCAGGCCGTGCAGGAGCACGTGCAGACGGCCCGGTGCGGGGCTGCCGTCCGTCTCCATCGCCGCCACCAGCCCCACCTGGATGGCCATCACCCCGACGCGCCGGGTGGTGGTGTCGATGACGGTGTGGGCGATGGTCGCTGCGAGCACCAGCGCTGGTGTGCCGTCATCGGAGGCGCGGTGCCAGCCCGCGGCGATCGCAGGGGCGCCGACGGTGCGGAAGTTCGGGGCGAGCGCGAAGGAGAGGAAGTGCCCCCGGCGCTCGGCCCAGGTCGATGTCACCTTCTCCGCGAGGGTCTGCGGCACTGTCTCGAGCATGAGGGCTTCCCGCTCGGCGGGGTCGAGGTCCTGCTGCCGTGCGGGGCTGAGGTAGGCGGTGTCCACGAAGGTCGTGATCTCATCGCGTAGGTCATCGAGCGTTGAGTCGTCCTCGCCGAGCTCCTGCCAGCCCTCGAGGCCGACGGCGGCGCCCTGGATCGGCAGGGCGCGCAGCTCTTCGGCGGTGCGGGCGTTCCACACCTGCGGGTCGAGTTCAGCGAGCGGGTCGCGCGGCACCTGGGAGGAGGTGGCGACGGGGGAGGGGCCGCAGCCGACGGCCAGCAGCGCCGGGGACGCGGCGAGCGCGGTCAGCAGGATGCGGCGGCGCGGGAGCTGCGGGCGCGGCAGCAGGGGGCGCGGGGTGCGGGAGGTCATCGTGGATCGGGCTGCGCGGCATCGGCGCGGCCGGACTCGGCGTTCATGCGCTGATGGATTGTTCGGGCGCGGTCATGGTCGCGCTGCACGGCGTCGTCCACGAGGTGCTTGGTGCTGTGCTCGGGCTCCTCCGGCTGCATCACCAACCACACCACCACCGCGAGGGTCAGCAGCAGACAGATGGCCACGAGGATCAGCATGAGCGTCCAGTCGAAGGGGACCGGATCCCAGAACGGGTCGCCGCGGAACCCCCCGGCCAGGGGCGCGCCGGGGATCTGCGTCAGCCGGTCCATCGTTGCCCCCTTCGTCCCTGCGCTCACGGCGCCGCGACGGGCGCCCGGAACCGCTCCAGCATAGCGGGCAGGCCGTGGCGGACCCCACGCCGGTTATGCTGAAAACATCATGGCTGACGTTATTGTGGGGCGCTTCGCGCTCATCGACCTGATCGCCAAGGGCGGTTCCGGGTCCGTCTGGCGCGCCTGGGACTCCAAGACCAAGGAGCTGTGCGCCGCGAAGGTGCTGCGGCAGCGCGATTCCGCAGACCTCATGCGCTTCGTACGCGAGAAGGGCGTCAGCTTCGACCATCCGCATCTGCTGACCCCCTACGGGTGGGGCGCCGAGGATGAGCACGTGGTGATCGCCATGCCGCTCGTCTCCGGCGGCACCCTGGAGGCGGTGGTCAAAAAGCGCGGCAAGCTCGCCGAACCCGCCGTGGTAGTGATCCTGGACCAGCTGCTGTCCGGGCTCGCGCATGTGCACTCCCAGGGGTGGATCCACCGCGATGTGAAGCCCGCGAACATCATGTTCGAACCGCGCGGAAGGGCGTGGCCGGTCTCGCGTCTGGCGGACTTCGGGATCGCCGTGCATGAGACCGATGTGCGCTTCACCCACGTCGGCATGGTCAACGGCACCCCCGGGTACATGGCCCCGGAGCTGTTCGCGATGGCTGAGCCCGCCCCTTCCCATGACCTGTATGCCGCGGGCGTGGTGGCGCTTGTGGCGCTGAACGGCCCGCTCAAGCTGCGTGATGGCGCGTTCCGTCCCGATGAGCTGACCCAGCATCTGCGCGGCGTGACCCCGAAGCTCTCCGCGGTGATCCGCAAGCTCGTGGCCGCACAGCCGGAGGACCGCTACCAGGACGCCGAATCGGTGCGGCGGGACCTGCCGCGTGTGCCGCAGGGCTACCCGCTGACCCTGGCCGATGGCACCCCCCTGGAGTTCCACGACACCCTGGATCCGCTGCCGCCGAACGCCCCCGGTGCCGCGCGGCCCGAGCGTCCCGCCCCGCATCCCTCGGCCTCCTCGATGGAGGCGATCCGGGCCGGGCAGGTGCAGCAGGGCTTCTCTCCGCCCTCCGCGTCCCCGCAGACCGGGCAGCGGCTCGTCCCCGGGGGGCAGCTGCCGGGCGCGGCGGGGCATGGCCCCGGCTACGGCCCGGGCAGCCCGCCTGGAGCTCCCGGGCAGCGAGGACCCGGCGGCCCCGGTGGGCCCGGCGGGTCACATGTGGCCGGCACGACGCAGACCGCTGCCTCCACCACCACGACGGGGGCGCGCCGCGGCCCGGACCGCAGCACGATGATCGCCGTGACCATCGGCGCCCTCGCCGCAGTGGTGCTCGGCGTGATCGCGGCAGTGGTGCTCGTGATGATGTTCGGCCCCGGCAGCTCGGCCGGGCCCGCGAGCCCCGTCGACCCCGCCTTCGCTCACGTGGAGCCGGGGCAGGAGTGCGTCAGCGAGGACCTCGGTGTCATCGGCATCACCGAGGACGGCACGTACCTGTCCTGCCGCGCCGACGGCGAGGGCGGGCTCGCCTTCGGCTGAGCTGCCCTCCGCGCCCTCACCGCAGACGTAACCCGCCCGGGGCCCGGTTCAGCGCCGGGCGATGGAGCTGACGTTCAGCGCCTGCAGCAGCGCCTCCCGTCGTGGATCCATGAGCAGGTCGATCACCAGGTCCTCCTGCCCCTCCTCCCGGGCGGTGAGGCGCCAGCGCAGCTGCTGCGGGGTGATCACCTCGGCATTGTCGACGACCAGCTGGGCGATGTCCTGCATGCTGCGGCCGCTGGCGGCCAGTGCCGCGTCCAGGCGGCGCCGCCGCTCAGCCCGCGGCACGTCGGGATCCATGTTGTCGGCGAAGAAGCGGTCGGCGAGGTAGGAGTTGTCGGTGCGCAGCCAGGCCAGGGCCGCCTCCGCGGCGGTGCGGGTGCACGGCCCGAGCGGGATCGGGGCGGGGGCCAGCAGCTGCGGCAGCTCACGCTGCAGGACCCGCAGTGCCTGCATCCCCAGCGGCACCGCGGGGGCGTACTTCGAGTTGGCGAGCGCCACGATGCCCACGCCGCTGTCCCGATGCCAGGCCATGAACGAGCCGTAGCCGGGGTAGCCGCCGGAGTGGGAGATCACCTCGCCCAGATCCGGGAACTGCTCGATGACCAGGCCGAAACCGTAGCCGCGGATGCGATCGAAGCTCCCGGCATCCGTGCTCTGATCGGCGGCCCCGGCCTCCGGCGAGGCCTGGGGGCGGCGCGCGGGCAGCATCTGGTGGCGGTGCATCTGCTGCATCTCGCGGCGGGAAGCGGTGGCGAGCGGTCCGCGCGGACGTTGGGCCGCATCGGGCGCATCGGCTGCGGCGAGGAACCGCACCCAGCGCGCCACATCGGTCACCGTCGAGAACAGTCCGGCCATCGCCCCGTAGGCGCCGGGGCCGGACAGCGGGACGGACTCGAAGCGGGTGGCGTCGGTGCGGTCAGCCACCCGGTGGCCGACGGCCAGCTGGTCCCTGTCGATCTCGACATCGCTCCAGCCGGTGTCCCGCAGCCCCAGGGGGTCCAGGAACCGCTCGCGGATCTCCTCGCGGTAGCTTCGCCCGGTGACTTCGTCGATCACGCGGCCCAGCAGCACATACCCGGTGTTGGAGTACTCGAAGCCGGTGCCGGGACGGTGCACGGCACCCAGGCCCTGGCGCAGCATGGCGTCGAAGTCCTCGGGGCTCATCGCCTCCTGCCGGTCACCCCACGGGTTGTCCGTGACGAGCCCGGCATTCATGCTGAGCAGCTGCCGCAGGGTCGGCTCGCGGTCATCGGCGGCCAGGGCGAACGCTCCGGCGGCCGCCGGGACGTACTGGGAAATCGGGTCATCCAGGCGCAGGGCGCCCTCATCGCGCAGCGCGAGGATCGTCGCGGCGGTGAAGGACTTCGTCATCGAGGCGATGCGGGAGACGGTCGCCTCGTCCATCGGCCCGCTGCCCGGGGCGGGCATCCCGTCCAGCAGCTCCCGCTGCCCCGCCGCTCCGTGTGCGAGGATCTCGCGGTCATGCCCGTGCCCGCCGATCACCGCCCAGGTCACGCCGGCGGTGCGATGCTCGTCCACCGCCGCGCTGAACAGGGACGCAAGTTCGGTGCGCACTGCGTCGGGCACGACCTTGGCGGGTGTCTGGGAGGAACGGGGGGCAGGGGAGGTGGAAGGCATGGATGTCACTGTAGGCGCTCGCTGTGGGGCTCGGTGAAGAAGGCGTGGAGCGTCGCGGCCGCCTCGGCGCCGAGCTCAGCCTCCAGCAGCTCCGGGCGCAGCCGGGTGGGATCCAGGCCCGTCGGGCGCTCGGGAAGCTCGGCGCGGGGGCGCTGCGGCTCCTCCACGAGATCCGCAAGGCTCATCCCGCGTAGGGTCAGCAGCAGCGTGGGATCCGCGTCCACGGCCTCCACCAGCACATATACCAGGGCGCTGACGTGTCGGCAGGGGCCGGGCCAGTCCAGGCAGGAGCAGTCATGGGACAGCTCCGAGGCGTCACGCGGCAGCAGCGGAACCTGCGCGGCGGCCAGCTGCTCCTCGACCGGCTCCGGGTAGCTGCCCCCGGCCAGACGTGCCGGCAGCTCGGGATGCTGCCGGGCGATGCGCCGCACCTGTGTCGCCTCCCCCGGACGCAGCGGCGGCACGTCGATCCGGGCCTGGTACAGGTTCCCGTCGGCGTCGAGCACATCGCCGCGCGCCGCCCCGGTCTGCACATCCAGCCACTGCACCCGGCCGGCGCGCGCATCGGCCTTCCCGCGCGCGATCCGCCCCGGCCCCAGCAGGCGCTCGATCTGCTCCCGCAGCGCCGTGGCCTGCCAGGCCTTTCCCACCGGGCCACGGCGGGAACGCAGCCGAATACTCATCGGTCCTCCTCATCATCCAGGCGCAGCAGCTCCAGCAGCCGGTCATCATCCAGATCCCCGATCCACTCCTCACCCGGGCCGATGGTCAGCTCCGCAAGCGCCTGCTTGTCCTGCAGCACGTCATCGATCCGCTCCTCGATCGTGCCGGCGCTGACCAGGGTGTGCACGGTGACATCACGGCGCTGGCCGATGCGGTAGGCGCGGTCGGTGGCCTGGTTCTCCACCGCCGGGTTCCACCAGCGGTCCAGATGCACCACATGGTTCGCCGCCGTGAGGGTCAAACCGGTGCCGCCGGCCCGCAAACTCAGCAGCATCACCCCGGGCCGATCGGGGTGCTCCTGGAACTCGGCGACCATGCGGTCCCGCGCGGGCTTGGGCACCCCGCCGTGCAGGAACGGCACCTCGATGCCGTAGGCGGAAAAACGCTCCGTCCAGTACGGCACCAGCAGATGCCCGAACGTCGTGAACTGCGTGAACACGAGCGCTTTGTGACCCTGCTCGAACACGGTCGCCAGCAGGTCATCCACCAGCTCCAGCTTGCCCGAGCGGGACTGGCCATCGCGCAGCAGCGGCGAACCATCCTGCAGGAAGTGCGCTGGATGGTTGCACACCTGCTTCAGCCGCGTGATCGCCCCCGCCACGAGAGTGCGACGGCGCCCCGGGGGTTCCCCGCCGATCTGCGCCATGAGCTCCTCGACCACCGCCTCGTACAGGCCTGCCTGCTCCGGCGTCAGGTTCACCACCCGTTGCAGCTGGATCTTCTCCGGCAGATCGCTGATGATCGATCGGTCCGTCTTCAACCGCCGCAGCACAAACGGGCTGGTGATGAACTTCAGGCGGCTGAGCGCCGCGGCATCGCCCTCCTCCTGGACCGGGGTGGCGATGCGGTCGGTGAAGCTCTGCGCACTGCCCAGCAGACCGGGATTCACCACCTCCATGAGGGAATGCAGATCCCCCAGCCGGTTCTCCACCGGCGTACCCGTCAGGGCCAGACGATGCCGTGCCTTCAGGCGCCGCGCCGCCTGCGTGACCTGTGTGCTGGGGGTCTTCACATGCTGCGCCTCATCCAGCACCAGGCGATGCCACGGCACCGCGGCCAGCAGGTTCTGATCCCGCGCCAGCAGCGAATACGTCGTGATCACCAGATCGACATCCTCCGCTCCAGCCACGAAGGAGTCATCGCGCAGCCGGTCCCCGCCGTGATGGACATGCACCGCCAGATGCGGGGCGAACCGCGCGGCCTCCCGCTGCCAGGACCCCACCACCGACATCGGGCACACCAGCAATGTGGGGCCGATGGGATGCTGCCGACCCTCCGCTGCGGCAGTCAGCGCCTCCTCCCGCTCCCGGCACAGCAGCGCGAGGACTTGCATCGTCTTGCCCAGCCCCATGTCATCGGCGAGGATCCCGCCCAGCTGCAGGTCGTGCAGGGCCCACAGCCAGTTCAGGCCCTGCAGCTGATAGGGCCGCAAGGTGGCGCGCAGCGTCGCCGGGGGCGGCAGCTCGGCCGGACCCGCACCGCCCGGCAGCAGCCGCGCCAGCCCATCGGCCCCGCCCGCGAGCATCGCGGAGATCCCGAAGTCCACATCGGCCGCCTCGGGGGAGAGGATCATCGAGAACATCTCGATCCACGGCGCCTGCCCCACCACCTCGAAGGGGGCGCTCGCCGGGGCGAGGGGCACCACGGTCCCGTCGGCCCCTGGGAGCGAGAGCCGGGGTAGGGGCGCGCGGGCGAGCGGGAAGGTGGTGGAGCGAGAGCGGAAGCTCTCCAGGAACCGCTCGGCGGCGCGCAGCGTCGTCGGATCCAGCCGCACCCACTGGCCGCGCAGATGCACCAGCTCCGACTGGGCGGAGCGGATCTGCTCCATCTCCTCCGCGGTCAGCTCCGTCTCCCCGACGGCGACGCGCCAGCTGAAACGGGCCATCGCCTGCAGGCCCACCCCGGAGCCCTCCCGCGGCTGCTCCTGCTCCTCCTCAACCTCCAGGGGGCGCAGGGTGGTGCGCTGGGCGGTCCACTCGCGGGGCAGCAGCACCGTCACCCCCGCCTCCTCGAGCGCCGGGGTGTCCAGGGACAGGAAACGGGAGGCCTCGGCCGTGGTCAGCAGCCAGTCCACGCCCGTGTCATCCACCGCGGCCTCTCGGACCGTGGGGGCCAGGCGCATCACCTCGGCGCTTGCCTCCGCCGCCCCCGCCGGGGTGAGGTCCCCGACGGCCCGCAGATCCGCCACCGGGTGCACCGTCCCATCGGGCTCGCGCAGGCACGTCTGCAGCGGCCACGCCGACCCGAGCGGCGGCGCGAACAGCCGCACCACCAGCTCGTTCTCGCTTGAGCCGAGGGTGACGCCGGGGCGGCCCGAGTCCGTGTAGGCGGCCAGCGCCCGGTCCAGGCGGCGCCGGGCGGGCAGCTCGAGCGGCAGGTCCCCATCGCCCGCCAAGGCCGTGAGCACCCCGTGCGGGTCCGGGGTCTCGGGGCGCGCGGCCAGGTGCGCGGCAAAAGCGGTGCGGGCGCGGGCATCGACCAGGGCGTGCAGCAGCGGCGGGGCATCGCCGTCGGGGGCGTGCCAGCGCAGCACCCCGCGCTCGAACCGCTCCCCGCTGCGGATCCGCAGGTTCCGCTCCGCGACCAGCTCGCGGGCCCGTAGATCCAGCACCGCCGCAGCCACCAGATCCGGCATGGCGATCAGCTCGGGGCTCAGACGCACCGCCGCGCCCTCGGCCACCAGGTGCGCCAGCTGTTCCTCAAGCTCAGCGCCGAAACGCTCGATGAGTAGCTCGTGCACCGCATCCATGAAGACCGTCAGCCCCGGCCCCTCCCGCGGCAGCGCTGGAACCCGTCGGCCCTGCTCCGCGCTGCCGATCCGCACCCGGTGCCGCAGCCGCTCCGGGGCACCCGCGAGCGCTGCCGCAAGCGGCGGTGGCGCGTCCGCGTGCAGCCCGGCGAGGTCCTCCAGGGCGCGGGAGCGGCCCGGGCCGGTCTGCTCGCGCACCCACAGGGCAGGACCCAGATCGTCATCGACGATCAGGTGCAGGCGACGCTCAGGCATGCTCGAAGCCTAGGGGCGCACTCCCACACCCGTCGGGGCGCTGTGGATAACCGGGCACTGTGGAGGACGTTGCGAAAGGCGCCCGGGACGTGCGTGGCGGCGACGGCGGGCCGACGCTCACAGCCCGTCGATGATCAGCGCCGTCGCATTCATCCAGGCGTTCTTCGTGGCATCCGAGACCTGCGGCCAATCCAGATGCGAACCATCCACGAACTGCTGCTCATACGGCACTTCGGTGACCGCGCGGGTGTGCGCCCCGAAATGCGCCATCAGACGCGAACGCAGCTTCGGATCGAACTTCCCCTTCGAGGAGTGGGACAGGATCGTCACCGCATTGTCGACCTGCTCCGCCAGGCCCGTCGCCCGCAGCTCATCGATCATCCACGCAGCCGCATTGAAGGTGTCCTCACGCACCGTGGAGATGATCACCAGCTGATCCGCGCTCTCCACCGCCGCAAGCCAGTTCGAGGCCCGCACATTGTTGCCGGTGTCGATCACCTTGATGCGGTAGAAGCGCGAGAGCGTGTCATCCAGCTCCTGGAACGCTTCGGCATCGATCGAGGCCATCGACCCGGGATCCTCATCGGAGGCGAGGATGTCAAAGCGCATCTCGCCCTGCGGCCGCACATACGGATCCAGATCCGAGTTGCTGGCCCCGCCCGCATGCAGCGCATCCATGTCATGCAACAGGTCCACCACGGTGCGGTGATGCTCGGTGGGCAGCCCGCGCCAGCCCAGCGTCCCCCGCGTCTCATTGTTGTCCCAGGCCAGGACGCTGCCGCCGCGGACCACGCCCAGCGTCGCGGCGATCATCAGGGAGGCGGTGGTCTTGTGCGCGCCGCCCTTGAGGTTCACCACCGCGATGTTCTTCGGGCCGTCCAGGGGCCGACGGATCCGCTCCAGACGCTCGATCTCGAAGCGCTCCTTCTTGCCCGGGCGCGGGGAGATCACCCCGCCGGTCAGCTTCGTGATCAGGCCCGGCAGGCCCTTGGTGGCCTTCAGGCGGCGATTCTTG
This sequence comes from Brachybacterium sp. UMB0905, assembly GCF_002871795.1. Taxonomy (GTDB): domain Bacteria; phylum Actinomycetota; class Actinomycetes; order Actinomycetales; family Dermabacteraceae; genus Brachybacterium. Next base: position 27,040 of record NZ_PNHL01000011.1, read on the forward strand.
CGGGTGGAGGACTGCAGATCCTGCAGGGTAGGCCGGCCGTCCGCGCCCGGCACGGTGCGCGGGGCGAGCGGCTTCTTCTCCCGCACGGGCGTGGTGCGCCGACGCGGCGGCTCCGAGGCGGAGGCCGCCGACGGGGCGGAGGGAGCCGTGGGGGAGGACGGGGCCGATGGGGCCGATGGGGCCGAGCTCGCGGTGGGCGCAGAACCGGCGGACGGCGCGGAGTCAGCGGACGGGGCGGGGCTCGCGGACGACGCCGTCGGGGCCGAGCTCGCCGTCGCCCCGGACGCGGCCGAATGCGCGCCGCGCGGCATCGGCGCCACCTGTCCCGAAGAGATCACCAGCGCGGGATGCTCACCCGTGGCGGCACTGTCGGCGCGCTCGGCGTCCGCTGAGGTCTGCGGCGGCAGCGCCGCACGGCGCCGACGGGCCCGATGCGAGCGCACCGTCGGCAGCTCACCCGTGGCCGGGGAGGCCAGAGCCGCACGCAGTCCCTGCAACTCCGCGGTGTCATCCCCCATCGGCGGCACCAGCGGAGCATCCATGTCCGGGCCCCAGACCTCCCGGTCATCGGCCTCACGCCCGGTAATTCGCCCGGACGGCTCTACGCGCAGGTGGTGGCGCACATCCGGCTCGACGATCACCACATCGAGGTTCTGCCCGTCCAGCTTCGCGGCGGTGATGAAAACCTGCTTCACCCGGTCGCGGACCTGCGCGAGATCGACACCGGTGACCTCTACGGCCTCCTTCTCCAGGTGCACGGTGGCACTGGTGTCCGAGGTGATCCGCGCCTGAGCGATCATCGTCATCCCTTCTGCACGCTGCGCCGGGCCCGCCGCGGGGGCGGCGCCGACATGGTCGCGCTCCACTCTACGGCCGTGACCGGCACCACCGCGCCCCCGTAGGCTCAGATGCGTGCGCGCTCACGTCTGCTCCGACGCCGCCGTCCCCGGTGGGAACGAGGATGCCGCCGGGATCCTCGGGGACGTCGCCGTCATGCTCGATGGCGCCGGGGTGCCGCCCCGCTTCCGTGCCGGCTGCCACCACAGCGTCGCCTGGTTCTCCCACCAGCTCGCCGGGCGCCTGCTGCTGCGCGCCCAGGACCCGGCGGTGGGGCTCGATGCGGCGCTCGCCGCCGCGATCGGCGAGGTGCGCTCCCTGCATGAGGATCAGTGCGAGCTCGAGCGCGGCGGCCCATCGGCCACCGTCATTGCCGTGCGTCAGCGCGCGGACGTGCTCGAGCATCTGGTGCTGTGCGACTCTTCGCTGCTGCTTACCGGGGCCGATGGGGCGGTGCGGCGCCTCACCGATCCGCGGGTCGGTGAGGTCGTGGCCCGCGAGCGCGGCGCCGAGGCGATTGAGGCTCAGCGCAATCGGTCCGGCGGTTTCTGGGTGGCGCGGCATGAGGAGGAGGCGGCCGCACAGGCGCTTACCGGCAGCACCCCGCTGGCACAGCTGCGGCGGGTGCAGCTGGTCTCCGACGGCATCACCCGCGCCGTGGATCTGCTGGGTCTGCATGACGATGCGTCGCTGGTGGCGGCGCTTGCGACGGACCCATCGGCCGTGATCGCTCAGATCCGCGGCGCCGAGCGTGACCTGCCAACTGGGCGGCGCCCGCGGAAGGTCCATGACGATGCGACAGTGGTCACGGTGGAGCTGGGAAGTCGCTGACTGTTTTCGGGCGGGGCGGGCGTCGTGGGGCCGTGCGCGGGCCGAGCGCACCCCCGCACTCTGGCACGGGCTCGGTAAAGTTTTGCCAGTACCCTGTCCGACCTGCGCAGATCCGGGACCTCCGCGCGTTTACAGCATCGCTGGAGACCAGTAGACTGCGAGCGCAGCATCTCGCGGGGGCAGCCTCCCTGGTGGCACGGGTCGCCAAGGAGACATGGATCTCGCGAATGTGAGACGGTGGGGGCTGTTGCATCCCCGCTGAGGATGTGTAGGGTTCCCACTACAGGAACGTTGAAAACTTAAAAGAGTGCCGCTCCTCAAGACCCCCCCCTCATGGGGAGCGGCCGGACGGGCAACACGCCAGGTTCCCCCCACCTTTGGCAGCCCGTCCCGCCTGATCGCCCGCACCCACCCCTGACGGACGACAGGCCACGCGAGCGGTCCGTGAGCCCCCGGCATTGCCGGTTGAGAGCTCCGGACCGCTCGCTCTTTTGTGTGCGGGGCGGCTCAGCGTCCCAGCAGCACCACGTCGCTGCCGGGGTCCAGGCGGTAGCCGGCGCCGCGCACGGTCGAGATCAGGCGACGGAATCGGCCGAGCTTGGCACGCACCCGTCGGACATGCACATCCACGGTCCGCTCGCCGGTGTCCTCGGGCGCCCCGGCCCACACCGTCTCCATCAGCTCGGTGCGGGAGACGGTGCGGCGCGCCTGCCGGGCCAGGGCCGCGAGCAGCTCGAACTCCTTGTAGGTCAGCTCCACGTCCTGCCCGTCGATCCGCACCCGCCGCCCGGTCAGGTCGATGACCAGCGCATCGGCCGGGGCCGACGAGGGGCTGGCGGGGCTCACGGCCGTGAGGGCCAGCGCCCGCAGCCGCGCCGCCTCGGCGTCGCGCCGCGCCGGGGAGGTGGGGGAGACGGTGCCGGCCCGGCGCGGCCGCAGCGGGGTGATCGCCGCAGCGCCCTGGGCCCGGGGCGGCAGCGCCGTGCGACGCTGGCCGGTGCGTCGGGCCGCGGGGGCGCTGTGCGGCGTGTTCACGCTGACGGCGGTGCGGCCGTCGCGCGCGCCGACCAGGCGCTGCGCGGAGGTGCGCAGCTCATCGGCCACAAGCGCGGCTTCGATGTCGCCGGTGTCCGCGGGCAGGGTGACGGTCAGCGTGATCGTGACATCCGTGCTCGGGGCGGTGGCGCGGGCGGCGGTACCGTCGGTGCGCGGGGTGACAGTGCGGGCCGTGGTGCGGGAGGCGGTGGTGCGGCTGGTGGTGCGGGCAGTGGTGCGAGTGGCAGTGCGGTCTAGGGTGATGGTCATGATGCGAGCTCTCCGAGATGCGGCGCGCTATGCGCGGCGGATGGTGGTCCCGGGATCCCGGTGGATCGACGCCTGCGGCGGATCGGCGGGGTGTGCTCCCGGCGGCACCTGGAGCCCGCGCCCTCCGGCCGGCTCCTGTCAGCCGACCTCAGAAGGTGCGTGAGCGCTCAGAGGCTCGGCTGACGATGCATCATCGGCATCATCATCATGGACATCATCGAGCGCATGGCGCGGCGGGCCACCCGGCGGGCGGCCTCACGGAGCGATGCGATCGAGGTCATGGCCGGAACTATAGGACGCTGGAGGCCTGGCGAGGAAGCGCGCGTTCACATTCTGGGACGGGGCGGCGCATCGTGGGGCCCGGCTCGGCCCCCGACCTCAGCCCCCGCCGCCCTTAGTCCACGACGCCGAACAGGCGGTCGCCGGCGTCGCCGAGGCCCGGCACGATGTAGCTCTTCTCGTTGAGCTTCGTATCGATCGCGGCGGTGACCACGGTCAGGTCGATCGACGGGTCCAGCTGCTCGTCGATGGCCTTCAGACCCTCCGGCGCGCACAGCAGCGTCACGCAGGTGATGTCCTTCGCGCCGCGCTCGTGCAGGTATTCGCACGCGGCGATGAGGGTGTGGCCGGTGGCGAGCATCGGGTCCAGCACGAAGCACTGCCGGCCCGAGAGGTCCTCCGGCAGGCGGTTCGCGTAGGTGGTGATCTCGAGCGTCTCGTCATTGCGGACCATGCCCAAGAACCCGACCTCGGCGGTGGGCAGCAGGGTGGTCAGCCCGTGCAGCATCCCCAGGCCCGCGCGCAGGATCGGCACGACCATCGGCTTGGGGTTGGTCAGCTTGCTGCCGGTCATCGTGGTGACCGGGGTGGTGATCTCCACCGGCGCCACGGCCACATTGCGGGTCGCCTCGTAGGCGAGCAGGGTGACCAGCTCATCGGCGAGCTGGCGGAACACCGAGGAATGGGTGCTGGCATCGCGCAGCACGGTCAGCTTGTGGTCGACGAGCGGGTGATCAATCTCCAGGACGCGCATGGGCCCGAATCTACCGGAGGTACCCGGGTGCCACGGGGGACTCCTCGCGTCGACGCGGGGACGATGCCGCTGCGGAGACAATGGGCGCATGAAAGACGACGAGCTCATGGGGCTGGCGCTCGAGCAGGCGCGTGCCGCGGCGGATCGCGAGCCGGCGGATGTTCCCATCGGCGCGGTGGTGGTGGGGGCCGACGGGACGGTGCTCGCCGCGACCGGGAACCGGCGGGAGGCCGATGAGGATCCGACGGCGCATGCCGAGATCCTCGCGCTGCGTGAGGCGGCGCGGGCCACGGGCCGCTGGAACCTCACCGGCTGCACGCTCTACGTCACCCTGGAGCCGTGCACCATGTGCGCGGGCGCGATCGTGTTGGCGCGGATCCAGCGCGTCGTCGTCGGCGCCATGGATCCGAAGGCCGGGGCGACGGGTTCCCTCTATGACCTGGTGCGCGAGCCGCGCCTGAACCATCGCGTGGAGCTCACGAAGGGAGTGCGCGAGCAGGAGTGCGGTGACCTGCTGCGGGACTTCTTCCGGGCCCGCCGCAAGCGGTAGAGACCTTCGCGCGGATCTGGTGAGCGGTCAGATCCACCCGTGGCGGCGGGCGATCGCGACGGCCTCGTGCCGGTTCGCGGCCTGCACCTTCGCCTGCGCGGCGGAGAGGTAGTTCCGCACCGTGCCCGGGGCGAGGTGCGCGCGGCGGGCGATCTGCTCGATGCTCGCCCCGTCGGCCGCGAACTCCAGCACATCCGCTTCCCGCGGCGTGAGCGGGGAGTCTCCGGCGGAGATCGTCTCCGCCGCGACCTCCGGGTCGATCGCTCGGCGACCCGCCGCCACGGACCGCACCGCGGCGACGAGCTCTTCGGAGGCCGTGGTTTTGGCGAGGAAGCCCAGCACCCCGATCTCGAGCGCCCGCTTGAGATAGCCGGGACGGGCGTGCGAGGTGAGGATCATGGCGCGTGTTTCCGGGGAGATCTCCGGTAGGCGCGAGCACACCTCGATGCCGTCCCCGTCGGGCAGCTGCAGGTCCACGAGGGCCACGTCCGGTTGATGCTCTTGCAGCGCCGCCACCCCGTCGGCGGCGGTCGACGCCTGCGCGACCACCTCGAGGTCGTCCTCGAGGTCCAGCATCATGGCGAGCGCGGAGCGGATCAGGTTCTCGTCGTCGATCAGCACCACGCGCAGCGGCGCGGCGGGGGTCGGGGTCATGGACGCTCCTCAGACTCAGCGGGCAGGGGCTCGGGGGACGGGGACTCAGTGGACGGGGCCTCGGCGGGCGAAGACTCCGCGGGCGAAGAGTTAGCAGGGACAGGGAAGCCGACGGTCAGTGTCACCTGGTCGCCGTGCCGCTCAGCGCGCAGCTGGCGGCCGGGACCTAGGCGCTCGCGCAGGCCCGTCAGGCCCGTGCCCTCCACGAGCGGCCCGTCGGCCCCTGGCGCGAGCAGTCCATCATTGGTGACCGCTACGCCGTCGGCGCCCAGGCGGATCGTGACGTGCCGCGGCCGGGCGTGGCGCAGCAGGTTCGTGCCCGCCTCGCGCAGCACCCACGCAGCGGCCTCGGCATGCGGGGCAGGTACCTCCGCGACGCCACCGGTGACCGTCGCATCCACCCCCGCTGAGCGCAGCAGCGACAGGGTGCCGCGCAGCTCCGTCTCCAGATCCGCCTCGCGGTAGCCGCGGGCGAGCGCCCGCACTTCCGCCAGCGACGACCGGGCGGTGCGGGCGATGCCGCGGGCCTGATCGGCCGTCCGCTCGTCGCCGCGTTCGGCGAGCTTCGCCACCAGCTCCGCGGAGACCGCGATCGCGGAGAGATCCCGCCCCATCACATCGTGCAGGTCCCGGGAGAACCGCAGCCGCTCCTCCGCGAGCGCGAGCTGCGCCTCGACGGTGCGGGCCTCCTCGAGGGCGTGCACCAGCTGCAGCAGCCACAGGGTGGAGCGGGTGAGCAGCACGATCGCCAGCAGGGCGGCCAGCAGCGGCAGGGACTCAGCGGGCCGGACCCCGGCGAGGCTCAGCACCGCCGCCGCCCCGACCGTCACCGGCACGCTCATCCACCAGCGCAGGGCGGACAGCGGCCCGCTCACCCCGAGCACCACGATGCCGAGCACCCACAGCCACTCCGCCCGCCCGGTACCGGCCGGCAGCACCAGGGCAAGCGCTGCCACGCTCGGCAGCACCGTGGCCAGCATCGGGAGCCATCGCAGGTACCCGTCAACCCGCTCCCGATCCACCACCAGATACACCGCGATCGCGGTGGCGAGGGTCTGGACCAGCAGCAGTGCGAGAGCCGCCCCCGGATGGTCCGGCTCCGCGCCCAGCACCCGCTCCAGCGTGCTCAGCTGCACAAAGGGATCACCACCAGCACGGACAGCACGAGCGAGACCATCGTGTAGCGGTAGAAGGTGGTCCAGCTGCGCGACGGGGCGGTGGTGCGCGGCGCGGATGACGCCGGGGACGCAGACGGCGTCGGCGTCGGGCTGGCCGAGGGTGGAGAGGTCATCGGGGACATCGTTCCATGGGGACGGAGGTATGCGAGGTGGACGGGACGGCAGGGGTAGGGCCGATGCATCCCCGTCGGCCCCCCCTGCCCGATGAGCGGCTGCCCGCCGCTCAGCCGCGCGGCTCCCAGCGGAAGGAGCGCAGCACCTGCCACATGCCCAGTCCGATCCACGCCACCAGGATGATCAGCGACTTCACCAGGTCCCCGTCCTCGCCGAGCCACGCCATCCGGATCAGCTCCACCATCGGGGCAGTGGGCACGTAGGCGATCAGGCGCTGAGCGAGCTCCGGCAGCATCTCCACCGGCAGGGCGGCGCCGGCGCCGATCACCGCGAGGGCCATGAACGGCAGGCACGTCACCTGCACGGACTCGACGGTGCGGGAGATGTTCGCGGTCAGCAGCGCGAACGGCACCATCACCAGCGCCCCCAGCAGCAGGGCCAGGGCCAGCAGCAGCGGGTTCTGCGGCATCGGGAGGTCCAGCAGCGGGATCGCGATTGCGGTCATGAGGGTGATCATCACCGCCGCGATCGCCAGCGACGGCACCGCGGCCGCCCCGAGGATCTCCAGGTCCCGGGCCTCACCGGTGCGCAGGCGTTTGAGCACATGGGCCTGGCGTCGGGCCACATAGGTGGACAGCAGCGTGTAGAACACGACGAACAGCAGCGCGAAGATGTACATCGTCCCCAGCGACGTGGCGAGGGCTTCCGGCCCCGCTCCGGCGTTCTTCACCGGCAGCATCATCAGCGGCACGAACAGCGGCGTGATCACGGCCATCACCATCTGCATGCGGTTGCGCAGCAGCAGGGCGAGCTCCGCGCGGGCCAGGCCCAGGATGCGCGGGGCGCGGCGGGGGATCAGGTCGCTGGGGCGGGTGGTCTCGCGGGTGGTGTCCAAGGTGGTCATCACGGTCTCCTTCGGGCAGTGGGGTCAGGTGGTCTCAGGGGGCCGACGGGGGTGAGAGCCCCGGGCCCAGCGGCCGAGCTGCAGCGGCTCAGGTGTCTTCGCCGGCGATCTCGAGGAACACGCTCTCGAGGCTGGCCGCGCGAGCGCTGAGGTTCTCCAGCTCGAGGCCGTGCTCGGCGGCCCAGTCGAGCAGGGCGCCGAGATCGCGCTGCAGGTCCGGGGTGGACAGCTCGAGGGAAGCGCCGGTGCGGGTGAGCGTGCCCGCAAAGGCCGGCAGCGCCGCAGCCCCGTCGGCCCCCTGCGGGAGGGTGCAGCGAATGTGCGCGGGATGCCCGGCGACGATCTGCGCGAGCGTGCCCTCGCGGACGATCTCGCCCTGGTGCATGATCGCGATCCGGTCCGCGAGCTCCTCCGCCTCGGAGAGGTAGTGGGTGGTCAGCACGATGGTGGTGCCGCGCTCGCGCAGCGCAGTGATCAGCCGCCAGGTGCGGGCCCGGGACTCCGGATCCAGGCCGGTGGTGGGCTCGTCGAGGAACAGCAGCTCCGGCTCGCCGGCGATCGCGCACGCCAGGTCCAGGCGCCGCACCTCCCCACCGGACAGGGAGGAGATGCGGGTCTTCGCGCGATGGGCGAGGTCCACATCGGCCAGCACCTCATCCACCGGGCGGTGGCGCGTCATGGTCGCGCACCACATGGCGAGCGCTTCCCGGGCGGTGAGGTCCTCGGGGAAGCCGCCGCTTTGCAGCATGAGGCCCTGGCGGGGCCGCACCTGATCGCGGGCGGTGTGCGGGTTCTGCCCGAACACCTCCACCGTCCCCGCGGTGGGAGCGGCGATCCCCTCGAGCACCTCCAGGGTGGAGGTCTTGCCGGCGCCGTTGGTGCCCAGCAGCGCGAACAGCTCACCGCGGCGCACCTGCAGATCGATGCCGCGCACGGCCACATGGGCGTCGCGGCCACGGCCGTAGCGGCGGGTGAGACCGGTGGCGCGCACGATCACCTCGCCGCGGTCGGACGCCGCCGCGTTGTTGCGGGCCGACGGGGTGGTCTCGTGAGCCGACGGGAGCGCGGCGGTCCGGTCGGGGCGGTTCTGCTCGGGCGTGGTCGTCTGCGTCATGGCTCCACTTTCGTGGCCCGCGGCGATCCGCTGTAGAGCGTGATGTCATGAGCGCGCGGGAGGAATCCACGGCCCGGGGATGACATCTGTCATGTCGGTGCTGTCGTCGGGCCCCGTCGGCCGGCCGAGGTGACCCCCGGCACAGGAAAACCCCCAGCTCATCCCCAATATGACGGCATGTGAACGCGAGGAGCCCCCCGCCTGCACCCCGGTGCTTCACTGCCCGATGTGATCAGACTCGACGGCCTCACCAAGACCTTCCCCGCCCCCGGCGGGGGAGAGTCCGTCACTGCGCTCGATGGGATCGAGCTGCACCTGGCCCCCGGGCAGGTCCACGGCATCGTGGGTCGCTCCGGGGCGGGGAAGTCCACGCTGATCCGCTGCCTCACCGGGCTGGAGAAGCCCACCAGCGGACGGGTGGAGATCGACGGCACCGACATCGCCGCGCTGGATGGTGCAGCCCTGCGTCAGGCGCGGCGCAACATCGGCATGGTGTTCCAGCACGCCAACCTGCTGGATTCCCGCACCGCCGCGCAGAACATCGCCCATCCGCTCGAGATCGCCGGGGTGCCCCGCCGCGAACGGGCCCGCCGCGTCGCCGAACTCGTGCAGCTCGTGGGACTCGAGGGCCGGGAGCATAACCATCCCGCGCAGCTGTCCGGCGGGCAGATCCAGCGCATCGGCATCGCCCGGGGCCTGGCCGCTGAGCCGAAGGTGCTGCTGTGCGATGAGCCCACCAGCGCCCTGGACGGATCCACCACCCGCCAGATCCTCCGTCTCATCGCCGACCTGCGGGAACGCCTCGGCATCACCGTCGTGATCATCACCCATGAGATGGCTGTGGTGCGCGAGGTCTGCGACACCGTGACCCTGCTGCGGGGCGGCCGCGTGGCCCAGAGCGGCACCCTGCTGGAAGTGGCGTCGGACCCGCACGGCGAGCTCGCCCCCGAGCTGATCCCCCTGCCACCCGCGCCCACCGGCATCTCCGCCGTAGTGGTCAACTGCGACTACGGCGCGAGCCCCCGCGTCCACTCCGCTCAGGACCTCGTGGACATCGCCGCGAGCTACGAGGCCGACGCGGAGATCGTCGCCGGGACGATCGAGACCATCGCCGGGGTGCAGGTGGGCCGCGTGCAGCTCGCCCTGCGCAACCGCGACGCCACCCCGATCTCCCGCCCCGGCCTCGAGCGCTACCTCGCTGAACTGCGCGAAGCCGGCGTCGTCGCCACCGAGCAGGGTGCGCAGGGCAGCGCGCAGGTCGCGGAGATGACCCCCGCGCAGCGCACCCCCGCTCCGCGCACCCCCGCCACCGAAGGGAGCGATGCCTGATGGACACCCTCATCGACTGGCTGCGCGAGGCCGCCCAGAACCGCGCCTTCACCCAGTGGCGGGGCGGGATCTGGCAGTCCACCCTCGTGACCCTCTACATGTCGGTGATCACGATGCTCATCACCGTCGCCATCGGGACGCCGCTCGGGATCTGGCTGTTCCGCCTGGATAGCGCCGCCACCGCCGTCGGTCGCGGATTCGCCCAGGTGGTGGGCTTCGTCGTGAACGTCGTGCGGTCCTTCCCGTTCTTCGTGCTGCTGATCGTGCTGATCCCCGTCTCACAGGCCATCGTCGGCCGCTCCACCGGCGCGAACGCCGCCCTCATCGCGCTGGCGATCTCCGCGATCCCCTTCTTCGCCCGCCTCGTGGAGACGAACCTGCGGGAGATCCCCGCCGGGAAGATCGAGGCAGTCGAGATGATGGGCGCCACCCGCGCCCAGGTGACCCGCCAGGTGCTGCTGCCCGAGGCGCTGCCCGGCCTCATCAGCTCCATCACCACCACCATGATCGCGGTGATCGGCTACACCACCATGGTCGGCTCGATCAACGGCGGAGGCCTCGGGCAGCTCGCCTACAACCGCGGCTACATCAGCTACCAGACCGAGGTGCTCATCGCCACCGTCGTGATCCTCGTGGTCATCGTCGTGGTGGTGCAGACGCTCGGCTCAGTCCTCTCCCGCGCCGTCGACCACCGCGCCCGGAGCCGCTGAGCGTGTTGGCCCGTTGGCCCGCTGTGCCCGTTGGTCCGTCAACCCCGTCGGCCCGACGCCCGGAGCCAGCCCCGACGAGCCCCCGTTGGCTCACCCCGCCGTCCGTTCCCGTCCCACCTCGACCTCTTTCTCCCGCCCCACCTCGCCCGCTACCCATGAAGGAGACACCATGACCACCCCCGCGCACCTCAACCGTCGGACCCTGCTCGCCGCCGGCGGTACCGCCGCTGCCCTCGCGCTCGCCGCCTGCGGCGGGGACGAGGCCGCCGGCCCCACCGAGAACAGCGACGGCACCACCACCCTGCGCGTGGGCGCCACCCCGCTGCCGCACGCCGAAATCCTCCAGTTCGTGGCCGATGAGCTCGCCGCGGACGCTGGACTCGCGCTCGAGATCGAGGAGTACACCGACTACCAGATCCCCAATCGCGTGCTGGCCGACGGGGAGATCGACGCGAACTTCTTCCAGCACGTTCCGTTCCTCGAGCAGCAGATCGAGGAGAAGGGCTACGAGCTGAGCCGCTTCGAGGGCATCCACATCGAGCCGATGGGCGTGTTCTCCGAGTCGCTCGGCTCCCTCGAGGAGCTGCAGGACGGCGACGAGGTGGCGCTGCCCAACGATCCCACCAACCGCGGTCGAGCCATCGCGCTGCTGGCCGCGGAGGGTCTGCTCGCGCTCGCCGACGGGGTGGAGCCGGTGGATGCGACCTTCGATGACATCGCCGAGAACCCCCTGAACCTCACGCTGACCGAGCTGGATGCGGCGGTCATCGGCCGCACCCTGGGGGACTTCGCCGCCGCCGTCATCAACGGCAACTACGCGATCGAGGCCGGGCTCAGCCCCGCGGAGGACGCGCTCGTCCTCGAATCCGGGCAGGACAACCCGTACGCGAACATCCTCGCGGTGCGCAGCGAGAACGCCGAGGACGAGGCGATCGTGAAGCTCGATGAGCTGCTGCACTCCCCGGAGGTCGCCGCCTTCATCGAGGAGACCTACGCCGACGGGTCCGTGATCCCCGCGTTCTGAGGGGCGGGGCGCGGCTGCGCCGGGCCGGGCCGGGCCGCGTCGGCTGGGGCATGACCGCGTCAGGGCGGGCAGCGTCGGCTACCGCGCACCACGCCGAGTGTTCTGCGCCGAGAGCACCGATCTGTGCCAGTTCTGGCACGTATCGGTGGTTTCGAGCTGTGGGGATGGCGTGTTGGTACGGCCTGCCGGGCTGACGTGGAACCGCCCGCTGAAGTGAGCGCGCCGCGGATATCCTCGCCCTATGCCCCTCGCCACGATCGCGGATCTCCGCGCCGCCCGTCGGGTCCTGTTCCACGGGGTCACCGGCTCCGGGAAGTCCACCGCCGCCACGCGGCTCGGGGAGACGCTGGACCTGCCGGTCACCCTCGTCGATGAGGAGATCGGCTGGCTGCCAGGCTGGATCAACCGGGAGACGGCTGAGCAGGACCAGCTCGCCGACGCCATCACCGCGCAGCCCGTCTGGGTGCTGGACTCCGCGTACAGCTCCTATCGGCCACTGGTCATGGAGCGCGCCGACGTGATCGTCGGCCTGGACTACCCGCGCCTGCTGACCCTCGCCCGCCTGCTGCGGCGCACGATCTCCCGCATCGTGCGCCGCACCCCGACGTGCAACGGCAACGTGGAGACCTGGGGGCGGACGCTGGGCAAGGACTCGATCATCCGCTGGCACTTCCGGACCTTCGCCCGCAAGCGCGCCTGGCTGCGCGAGCAGATCGCGGCGGACGAGGGCACCCCCGTGCTGTGGGTGCGTCACCCCCGCCAGTGGGAGGCCGTGCTGCGCGCGCTGCGCTGAGGGCAAGCTCAGGGCAGCAGGAGCGTGTGGTCTGGGTAGGTCGCTGCGAGAGCCCTGTCGAGGGTGACGAGCTGAACTCCGTGATGTGACGCGAGAGCGACAAGGTATGCATCGGCGGCCTGAGGGTGCCCCTGCAGAGACGCGAGGTCGAGGCTGCGGTATGAGATCTCGTCCGGCCAGAATGTCCAGCGCGGAGCCCGGTGGAGGGCATCGAGGATCGCCTGCACCGTTGTTCCGCTCTCACCGAGCCGCAGCAGGGTCCTGACCAGCGCTCCCTCCGTGATCGGGCACAGCGCCATCAGATCTGCGGTGCGCGACCATTTGAGCGCGTGCCGGTGATGCTCATGCTCCGCGAGCGTCAGGGCGATGAGGGCGCTGGCATCCAGCAGATATGCCGTCGGCATCACGCATCCTCGTCGATCAGATCTGCCACCTGATCTGTGGTGATGCGCCGCCCGATGCTGATCGACGGCGTGCCGGTCTTCGGATCGATCATCAGCTTCACCGGGCTGTCCTCCTGCGCCAACCCGCGCACGACGAGGTCGCTCACGACGGCCGAGAGGGAGCTGCGCCGTGCCTCGGCGAGTTCGCTGACACGGCGGTGGACTGCAGGGGGAAGCGTGACCGTGGTACGCATGCGTGCATCATAGGTGATGCAGGGGTGATGCAGGGGTGATGCGGGGTCGATGCAGGGGGCTTGCAGGGGTTTCGGGTCGTAATCGGCTGCTGGCCCCGCCTGGCCCCGCCTCAGACCAGCTCCGTCGCCCCGATCTGGTCGAGCAGCCAGGCCAGCTCATCGGCCCGCTGCTCCCACTTGGCGTACCGGCCCGAGCGACCGCCGTGCCCGGCGACCATCTCGCAGCGGAACACGATGGGCCGCTCCGCCTGATCGCTCGTGACCGTCTCGCGCAGGCGCACCACCCACTTCGCCGGCTCCACGAAGAACACGCGCGTGTCGTTCAGCGAGGTCGAGGCAAAGATCGCCGGGTACTCGACGGCGCGGATGTTCTCGTACGGCGAGTACTCCTTCATGTACGCGTACACCTCGGGATCGTGCAGCGGATCGCCCCACTCTTCCCATTCGCCGACGGTCAGCGGCAGCGAAGGATCCAGGATCGTGGTCAGCGCATCGACGAACGGCACCCCGGCGATGATCGCCCGGAACAGCTCCGGGGCGAGGTTCGTGATCGCGCCCATCAGCAGCCCGCCAGCGCTGCGGCCCTCCGCGGAGAGCCGGTCCGGCGCCACCCAGCCGGTGTCGATGAGGTGGCGGGCGCTGTCCACGAAGTCGGTGAAGGTGTTCTTCTTCTGCAGCAGCTTGCCGTGCTCGTACCAGGGCCGACCCATCTCGCCGCCGCCGCGGATATGCGCGATCGCGACCACCAGCCCGCGGTCCAGCAGGGACAGCCGCGTGGCCACGAAGGACGGGTCCATCGACGCCTCATAGGAGCCGTAGCCGTACAGGTAGCCGGGGTTCGTGCCATCGGCCGTGACGTCCTTGCGGTGCATCACCGACAGCGGGATGCGGGTGCCGTCCGCCGCGGTCGCCCACTCGCGCCGCTCCACATACAGCGACGGGTCGAAGTTCGGCACCTCGGTGCGCTTGAGGATGATCGGCTCCCCGCCGGTCATCGGCACCTCCGCCACGGTGGGCGGGGTGAGCAGGCTGGTCAGCTGGTAGCGCAGCCGCGTCTGGTCCCAGTTCGGGCTGGCATCGGCCCACACGGTGTCCAGCTCCCCGCCGTGGGAGATGTCCCAGGCAGCGCCGACGTCGATCGACCCGTCGGCGCGGCGCGGGAACACGCGCACCGAGGCGAGACCGCCCGTGCGCAGCTCCAGCACGATCGCCTGCGCGAACGCCTCTACGGATTCGAAGCGCTCACCCTCTGCCGCGGCCACCACCTCGCGCCACGCCGCAGGGTCATCCAGCGGTGCCTCGGCGAGAGCGAAGCCGACGTTCCCGTCGTTGTGCACGATGACCAGGCGGTCCCCGGCATGGTCCAGGTCGTACTCGACGCCCTGCCGACGGCCGCCCGCCGAGACCGGCTCGCCCGTCGGATCAGTGAGGTCGAGGATCCAGTACTCGCTCGTGGTGGTGGAGGCAGCGCCGATGATCAGGGTCGATCCGTCGCGCGAAGGCGCCAGGCCGATCGTGAACTTCTCGTCGGTCTCCTCGATGACCAGCACATCCTCCGCGGCGTCGGAGCCGATGCGGTGGCGCCAGATCTGGTGCTGCCGCCACGCCTCGTCCACCCGGGTGTAGAACAGCCACTGCTGATCGGGGGAGAAGGCGAGCCCGTAACCGGTGCCGGTCACCGCCTGGTCGATCACCTCGCCGCTGCCCAGGTCCTTGATCTCGAGCGCGAAACGCTCATCCCCGGCCACATCCACCGCGTAGGCCAGCAGGTCATGCTGCGGGGAGGGACGGAAACCGCCGAGGGAGAAGAAGTCCTGACCAGAGGCCATGGCCTGCGCATCGAGGATCACCTCCTCGCCGTCCAGGAGCACACCGGGCTCGAGCGCAGGCGGCAGCGGGTCGGTGTCGTCGTCCGACGGGGACTGCACGGGCAGGCGCGTGAACTTCGGGTAGTCATCGCCCTCGGTGGTGCGGGTGATGTACCACCAGTCGCCGCGGCGCACCGGGACCGACAGATCCGTCTCCTGGGTGTGGCCGACGAACTCCTTGACGAGCTGCTCTCGCAGACCCTCCAGGTGGGCGGTACGGGCGTCGGCGTAGGCGTTCTCTGCCTCCAGGTGGGCGATGACCTCCGGATCGGTCTTGTCGCGCATCCACTCGTACGGATCCACGACGGTATCGCCGTGGTGCGTGCGCTCGGTGGGGCGCTGGATGGGCGTGGGGGCGGCAGGCAGCTCGGTAGTCATGGGCGCGAGCCTACTGGGATGCGGTCTCATGTGGCGCGCGGTTTTCCGGGGCGGCGGGGGCTGGGGCGAACACCCGGGCCGATGCTGAGGGCAGAGGTGCCGTGGCCGCCCGTGACGTCCCTCGCGTCGGCGGGGAATCGGTTTGAACGCCGAGTGGCCGCCCGGTTACCCTTATCGGCGGTAGCGTGTCCGAGCGGCCGAAGGTGCATCACTCGAAATGATGTGTACGGTAACCCCGTACCGCGGGTTCAAATCCCGCCGCTACCGCTCCTGACCTGGGGTTTCACCCCGGTCGACGAAGGCCCCCGCCCAGCATGGCGGGGGCCTTCGTGCATCGGCTCTGATCGTCGGTGAGGGGCAGCGGCCGACGGGATGCCGCTCCGGCGCGCCAGGCGCATCGAGTGCACCGGGCGAACCGGGCGGCGCAGACGGCTCAGGCGAACTCCGCGTCGAGATCCTTCTCCAGCAGCGCCGCGAGATGATCGAGCGCCTCCTCGGCTCTCTCGCCCTCGGCGCGCAGCGTCACCTCATCGCCGTGATTCACGTTGAGGGTCAGTAGCATGAGGATGCTGGAGGCCCGCACCGCATTGCCCTCGGCGGTCTCGATCGTGACCAGGACGGGCTGTTCGCTCGCGGCCTGCGAGAACAGGGCGGCGGGCCGGGCATGCAAGCCGCTCGCGCTGGCGACCTTCACGGTACGTGCGGGCATGGATGCGAGCCTTTCTCGACGGGATCGTCCCCAGGGTAACGGGAGCGGCCTGCACCGCGCAGTTCACGCGGTGATCGCCGTGCGTTCACCGTCGGTTCGGCGACCGCGAGATATAGATGACAACTGCCCGGAAGTGCTCGTGGGCCGATGCTGCCCGCCGTTACCGTGAGCGTCATCGTCAGGGGTGGCGGGAGGCCGATGGGTGCGGCAGGCACGCGGGCGGGGCCGTGCTCAGCGCGCCCCGCCCACCACGCCAGGGCTGTTGTAGCCGGACATGCCGGCGCCACGCGCCCCATCCACGCGGGGCCCGAGCGACGCCCGCCCCGCATCGGTGCGCTCGAACCAGGCGATCATGTCCGGTCCCGGCGTGGAACCGCCCAGGGCCACCCAGGTCGCCCCGATGTGCTCGATGACCTGCGGCAGCTCCAGGGTCCAGGGGGTGAACACGCCGCGGTCGACCCAGCCGGCCTGCAGCTCGCCGCGGCTGAGCAGCCGGGCCAGCAGCAGTGGGCCGCGCCGCTCGAACTCCTCCTCATCCAGCGCCCCGGCCGCGGTGAGCACCTCCACCACATCCCCGGGATGCAGGACGCGTCCCTCCGCCCGCTCCAGCAGCCGCAGCTCCGGACCGCTCGGACGGGAGGCCGCATGCTCGGCCAAGCGCTCGGGGCTGGCGTGGACGGGCGGCCCCGGCGGCACCGCATGCACCTCACCCTTGGGCGCCACCTGCAGCAGCGCCCCGCGTGGACCCTCCACCTGCCAGGGCGCCACGGTGGACAGCGTGAGTGGCCCAGCCGGACCCTGCAGCACCAGGCGCAGCATGCCATCGCCGAGCATCTCCGCGCCCTGAATGCGGGTCCCCACCACGCGCGCATCCCGCAGCGTCACCGCGAGCGAGCCGGGATCTTCCGCCGCGAGCGCGGGAGCATCCAGGCGCTGGATCCGCGAATGCACCACCCAGCCGCGACCGGTCACGGTCCATGTTCCACGCGCCGCGACACGCGTATGGATCACGGTCTGACCAGTGAGCTCGGCCAGCAGCGGGTGAGGAGTAGGCTGATCCGCGGACCCCATCGCCCCCAGACCTGACAGGAATGAACGCATGCGCTCATCCTGTCAGAGCGCCGCCGTCGTGCCATGGTGGAGGGATCCGCATCCGCCCCGACGATCCACGGAGTGAACCACCGCCGATGTCCTCTCCCACCCGGGCTCCTGACCCTCGTCCGGCCCGCACTCGGGCTGCGATCTACACCGCGGCCCGCGAGCTGAGCAGCGCCGATGGCGAGGTGACCGTCAATGCGCTCACCCGCCGCGCAGGCATCAGCCGCGCTGCCTTCTACAGTCACTTCTCCGGCCTGGACGAGCTGATCGGCCAGATGCTGCACGACATGTTCCAGACCGTGTGGGAAGAGGGGGCGGCGATGCACCGTGGCGTCGCGAGCCCCCACGAGCGCGTCCGCAGCGCCACCGCCGTGGTCGTCGCCTACGTCGAGCAGCACCGCACCTTCCTTTTGGGCGCCCTGGATTGGAAGTTCTCCCACCGCACCTTCCTGGCCCTGATCGAGATGATCTCCGTGCGGCACCGGCATGCCTTCGACGCCCTGGGGGAGGGCCTCCCCTCCGAGGTCGACCGGATGGTCGCCTCGGATGCCTTCGCCGGCAGCCAGCTGAGCCTGATCATCCGCTGGCTGGACCGCAGCGAGCATGTCGTGGCCGGCGGCGGCGAGCCCGATGCGGCAGCGCTTTTGGAGAGCACCCTGCGCTGCTGGCCCACCTGGTACACGGGCCTGCAGCCGGGCGATGACTTCGATGCCCGCGGTCTGCTGGAGGCGGCGCACCGTGTGCTCGCCGAGCAGCGTGAGCAGGCTCAGGGCTGAGGTCGGGATGCGCCCGCTGGATGCCCTGCGCGATCGCCTGGACGGGGCAGGCTCGGCTCGCGCCGCGGTGATCTCCGACGTGCGGGAGGTGCTGCCGGGCATCCCGCGCAGCGCCGATGCGCAGCGGCTCATCCGCCACGCGCACCGCCTGGTGCTCGAGGCCGCCTGTCACGAGTTCGCCCGCGAAGGCACCCCGCTCGTGGATCTGCCCGATGGCTGGGGTCGTGCCGAGCTGCGCAGCGCCGATATCCCCGCTGATCCGGGGTTCACCGCCTTCGTGGAGGACGTCATCGCGGCGCTGCACATCGCCCCGTCGGACCTCGCCGCCGATGACGCCGCCGCCCTGCTGACCAGCAGCTACGCGGCCGATGACTACGGTCTCTCGCTCGAGGCGAGCGCGGATCTGGCCTGCTTCATCCTCTCCCGCGCCTGGCTGCTCGAGGGCATCGAACGGACGCAGGCCCTCGAGGCGCCGCTGCCGCAGCTGCCCGCCCACAGCGCCGAAGTGCCGCACGATGAGCAGGAGTTCTTCGCCGCCCAGGCCGAGCAGATCCCGGCCCTCGTGCGCGAGCGTCTGCAGCGCCTGGTCAGCGCGCCGCTCGAGTTGCGTCGGGCCCTCGAGCGGCATGAGCAGATCGAATCCGGGCAGCTCGCGGCCCGCCACGGCGTGACGTCGGGAGTGGGGGAGGAGCCGATCAGCCGCAGCCTGCGCGAAGACCTCACGGGCCGGGCGCAGGAGGCGCTGCGCCGCGCCCGCAGCGACGTCGGCCGTACCGCCGCCGCACTGCTGCGCGAGAGCGCCGAACGCGCCGCCCGGCATCGCCGCAGCGGCCGCTGAGGCTCAGCCCGCCGCGACGCCCGCCTTCTCGCGCAGCTGCCGCTTGATGCGTGCGAGCATCCCCGCCATGCCGTTCAGCCGCAGCGGGCTGACCACCTCGGCGAGCCCCAGCTCATGGGTCACCGACTCCGGGGTGTCCAGCACCTCGCCGACGCTGCGGCCATCGAGCGCCTCCGCGAGGATCGCCGCGAAACCGCGCGTGGTCGGCGCCTCCTCGGGGGCGGAGAAGAACAGCTGCGCGGTCGCATCCCTGCCCTCGCCCTCCACCTCGGTGATGAGGAAGATCGGGGACTGGCACTCCGGCACCGGCTCCAGCAGCTCGGGATGATCGGCGTACCGCTCGGGCAGCTGGGGCAGCTCGCGGGAGAACTCCAGCAGCAGCTGCAGACGGTCCCGCCCGGTCAGGGCATGGAAATCTTCGGCGATCTCGGCGAAGGCCGGGGGCAGCTGATCGGTGCTCATCGGCTCGGCACCTCCCCGGGCTCCTCGCCGTGGACGATAGGCAGACGCACGCCATTGCCCCACTCGGTCCAGGAACCGTCGTAGTTGCGCACCGCATCGAAGCCCAGCAGGTAGGTGAGGACGAACCAGGTGTGGCTCGACCGCTCACCGATGCGGCAGTACACGATGGTGGGCTCCGACGGCTCATAGCCCAGCTCATCCTGGTAGATCTGCTCGAGCTCGGCGCGCGGCTTGAAGCGCCCGTCCTCCTGGGCGGCGCGCGCCCACGGCACGGACCGGGCGGTGGGGATGTGGCCGCCGCGCAGCGTGCCCTCCTGCGGGTAGTCCGGCATGTGGGTGCGCTCGCCGGTGTACTCCTGGGGCGAGCGCACGTCGATCAGCGGCCCGCCGAGGTGCTCGAGCACGTCCTCGCGGAAGGCCCGCTGCGGGGCGTCCACCCGCTCCACCACGGGGTAGCCGCTGGTGGGGGCGGGGATGCCAGCATCGGACGTGGTCATCTCGCGGCCCTCGGCCTGCCAGGCCGCGCGCCCGCCGTCCAGCAGCCGCACATCCGGGTGGCCGAACAGCTCGAACACCCACAGCGCGTAGGCGGCCCACCAGTTGGACTTGTCGCCGTAGATCACGACGGTGGTCTCGCGCGTGATGCCGGAGCGGTCCATGAGCGCGGCGAAGCCCTCGCCGTCCACGTAGTCGCGGGTCACGGGATCGTTGAGATCCAGATGCCAGTCGATCTTCACGGCGCCGGGGATGTGCCCGGTCTCGTACAGCAGGACGTCCTCATCGGACTCCACCACCACCAGGCCCTCGGCGCCCAGGTTCTCCGCCAGCCAGTCGGTGGTCACCAGCTTCTCGGGATGCGCGTACTCCTGCAGGGCCGGGCTCGGATCAGCGGGGATGGTCATCAGCTCACCTCTCGATGGTCGGGAACCCCTCCAGTGTGTCACCTGCCGCGGGGGCGTGCCGACGAGGGTGCCGGGCGGGCGCGGCAGGGGCTCGGTGCGGGACGGCCTCAGCTCTCGTACGGCGCGAATCCCGCGCGGATCCCGTCGGCCCCGTACCCGCCGACGAGCAGCACCTCCAGCAGCAGGCGCGCCGCATGCGGGGTGAGGCGCCCGGACATCACGACGCCGCTGCGGATGAGGTCCACTTCGCTGCCGGGGTAGTCGTAGTGGTGGGTGGAGGTGCCGCCGTGGGAGATGCGCGTGGCGACCACCACCGGCACTCCCGCGGCGATGAGGGCCCGCAGCCGCGGCATCATGTCCGCGGCTACATGCCCGAGCCCGACCCCGGCGATGACCAGGCCATCCAGGCTCCCCGGGGCGAGGGCATCCAGCAGGGCGCCCTCCTCGCCGAGGCCCGCGTGCAGCACCGGCACCCGCGGCAGCTGGTCCGGCAGCTCGGTCAGCAGGGGAGTGCGGCGTGCGGCGACGGGCCGATACAGCAGGTCCACGTCCTCGCGCGCCACGAGTCCCACGGGGCCAGAGGGGATCGAGGCGAAGGCGTCCACCGAGCGGGAGCTGACCTTCGTAACGCGGTCGGCCAGATGCACCTGGGCATCGAACACCACGAGCACCCCGAGCCCGCGCGCACCCGGCGCGGCGGCGGTGCGCACCGCGTCGCGCAGGTTGGCGGGCCCGTCGGCCCCCGGGGCGTTCGAGGGGCGCATCGCGCCGGTGAGCACGAGCGGCGCCTCCCGGTCCCACAGCAGGTCCAGCAGGAAGGCGGACTCCTCGAGGGTGTCGGTGCCGTGGGTGAGCACCACCCCAGCCGCACCGCCATCCACGGCGGTGCGGGCGGCCCTGAGCGCGCGGGCCAGGTGGGCGGGGGTGACCGACGGGGAGCCGATGTTCGCGATCTCCTCGTGGTCCACGGCCACGTCGTCCACGAGCGTGCGGGTGAGATTCTCGGGGGCGTGGTCACCGGGGGTGGCGCGCAGCCCGGTGGCGTCTTGCTGCATGAAGATCGTCCCGCCCAGGGACAGCAGCGCCACCCGGGCGCGCGGGGCCGCGGGGGAGAGGTCAGGGGAGGTCAGCTCCATGGCGCCATCATGGCAGGTGCGGGGTGGTGGCTCGCTCTCATCCAGCTCGGAGACGATCTGCACGGCTGGCTTCGACCTCGGCGTCGAGGAACTCCACCAGGCGGTCTTCGGGACGGACGGCGATCTGCGTGCTCATGGCGCGACCGCAGCACGCTGCATCCCATCATGGGATGCGTGCGGGTGGCGTGTACCGCTGGCCTCACGTCCGCACGAGCCGGGTCAGCACCTCCGCGTGCCGGGTGTGCGGGAACATGTCCACGTATCGCGCCTGGGCGATCCGGTAGGACGGCATCTGAGCGAGGTCTGCGGCGAGGGTGGTGGGGTTGCAGCTCGAATACACGACATCCGTCACCCCGGAGCCCTCGAGCCAGGTGGTGAGCTCCTCGCCGAGCCCGCGCCGCGGCGGGTTCACGATCACGGCGTCGGGCGGCCCGTCGGCCCCTTGAGTTGTCTCTTTGGCCCACTGGGTGGCGTCTCCGGCCAGGAACGTTGTGTGCTCCGCGCCGAGCGCGTCGGCCCCCTCTCGCGCCCCAGCGATCGCGGCGGCGGAGACCTCCACCCCGGTGATGAGGGCCGACGGGAGGGCGCGCGCCGCGTGCAGGGCGAAGCCCCCGAGCCCGCAGTACAGATCCCAGATGCGCATCCCCGCGTGGCGGGCCGCGGGCAGTGCGGCGATCCACGCGGCGGCCTGCCGATACAGCTGCCCAGCCACCTCGGTGTGGGTCTGTAGGAAGGAGCCCGGCGGCGCGAACAGCGTCACGTCCCCGGTGCGCACCGGGATCGCTGCGGGCCCGTGCAACGGGATCTCCGTCGCGCCCTCCACGGCGGTGGTGTGCTCGGGATGCAGGTTCGCGCTGACGGCGATGACCGAGGGGTGGGCCTTGAGCAGGCGCGGCAGATGCTCGACGAGCCGCGGCAGGGCCTTGTCGCTGCGCAGTACGAACCGCAGCTGATGCTCTCCGTCGGGCGTGGTTGTGACCAGCACGTTCTTGATTTCGCCGCGGCGGCGTGCGACGTCATACGGGGGGATCTGGGCGCGGCGGATCAGCTCCTTCGCGCCGGTGAGCACCGCCTCCACGCCTGCGGGGTACAGCGGGCAGTCGCACAGGTCCGCGCCGCGGGACTGCCCGGGCAGGGTCAGCAACGGCGCCTGGGCGGTGCCGCCGACGGCCATTTTCCCGCGGGCGCGGAAGCCCCGCTCCGCGCCGACGATCGGCTCCGACCAGATCGTGCCCGGCGCGAGATGCGGGGCGAGCAGCTGCTCGACGTGCTCGCGGCCGCGGGCGAGCTGCCGCGGGCGGGGGAGGTCCAGCAGCGTGCAGGACCCGCACGCGCCGGAGTCGAAGTGGTGGCACCGCACCCCCGGAGTCTACGAGCCGGGCAGTCGGCTGTCGCACCTCCGCGCTAGCCTCCGGGACATGTCCCGTGACGACGCCTCCCTCGATGAGCACGTCGCGAGCTGGCGCGACCAGCTCGTCGAGCTGTCCCTGCCCGGGGTCGGGGCGGTGACGGCACGGGTGGACGACACGCCCCCGGCCGACGAGACGCCGGAGGACGAGCCTGGCTTCCGGCGGCGGGAGCCGACGGTGCCGCCGGCACGGGAGACGGTGCGCCGCACGCTCGCCGCACGGCCGCCGCTCGTGCTTGAGCACGCCTGGCTGGTGGTGCCCGCTCTCGGGCCCGTGCTGCCGGTGGACGGAGAGGGCGTGGGGCTGGTCGGCGACCTGTCCGGCCGGCGACCGCCCGAGGAGGTGCAGGGCGAGAGCGCTGCGCCGGCCCGTCCCAGCCGGGAAGGGGTGGAGGTCGGGGCTCCGATCGGGGCTCCTCGGCGGCGTCCGCTCTCCCCGCGCTGGGGCTGGTTCCGCGTCCCCGCCGTGGCGGCGGCGCTGCGGGCGAGGGGCGGGATCGTCGGTCGCGGAGCGTTCGTCGGCCCTCGCCGGGAGTGGTACGAGCCGGCCGTCGCGACGCGCGAGGACCTGCTGGGCGCCCATCCGGACCAGGCGCTCGAGAGCGCGCTGGCGGCCGCGCGGGAGCTCGGACAGGTGGCGGTGCTGCGGATCGGGCCGGACGGGCTCGACGTCCACCCCACCGGCGCGGACCCGCGGGTCCCCGTGCTGGAGGGGCTCCAGCTGCAGGTCACGGCCCGGCCCGCGCAGTGCCCGCTGCAGGGCGAGGACGGCTGCGGGCCCTGTCGGCCCGTCGGCGGCCCCTGGATCCGCGCCTCGCAGGAGGCGCAGATCGACTGGGAGGCGCGGCGTGCGCAGGCCGTCGCGATGCTGGGCTGCGGGGTGTGCTTCGGGGAGGCGCTGCCGCCGGAGCCGGATCAGCCGCAGGTGCCGCGCCTGGCGGAGGCGGTGCCCGTCACGCACCTGGGCCGGCTGCACCTGCGCGGCGGCGGGAGCGTGCAGATCGACCCGCTCATCAGGCCGCGCTGACCCCGATCGCCGGGCTGATCAGGCGAACCACTCCGTGGGCGGGCCCGCCATCAGCAGCAGCGAGAACACCACCGCGACCATTACGATCGCGATCAGGCCGGCGAGCAGCGGATGGCGCAGCGCGAGGGCGACCACCTTCTCCGGGAACGAGCGCGGGGCGTCCTCGCGCAGCCGCCAGGAGTCCCCGAGCAGGCCCTTCCGGTGCGCCCAGCGCTCGAAGGGGACCGTGAGATACGGGACCAGGGCGGAGCCCAGCCCCATCGCCAGGCGCCCGAGGCTCCAGCGCTGATCGATCGCGACCAGCACCGTCACCACCACATAGGACAGGAACACGAAGCCGTGCAGGCTCCCGCCGATCCGCACCCCCACCTCGGTGACCTGCAGCGCGTACTTCAGCAGCATGCCGAGCAGCAGCAGGGTCCAGGTGACCATCTCGGCCAGGGCCAGCAGACGGTACAGGCGGGATGGGGTCCGGATCAGACGCATGGCCCTCATGGTGCCAGATGCCCGCTGGATCCCACCCGGGAGCAGGGGCGGGGTCCGACGATCGTCGGATTCGGTGCGGCGGAGCGCCTGCAAGGGTGGGGTCATGACGACGCATACGATCCCCGGAGAGCTGTTCCTGCTGCTGACCACCGACTCCGGCCGCCAGGACTCCACCTCCTACCGCCGCCAGGCCCTCGCGGGCGCAGCCATCGCTGAGCTTGTGCTGCGCGAGAAGATCGCGCTCACGGAGGGCCGCAACCCGAAGGTCCAGGTCCGCGACACGGTGCCCACGGACCTGCCCACTCTCGACCAGGCCCTCGGGGCTCTCGCGGATCTCGACGGCAAGGCCGTGAAGTCCGTGATCGGCCACCGGTCGATGGATCTCACCGAGGTGATCGGGGAGTCCTTCGCGGCCGACGGGGTGGTGCAGCGCAAGGACGGCTGGTTCACCACCACCTGGCCCACGCACGACGACACCGTCGAGACCGCGCTGCGCGCTCGACTGGCCCGCGCCGTGCGCGAGCCGCGGCAGGCCAGCCTGCAGGACGGGATCCTGCTGGAGCTGCTGCGCGGCCTCGGGATCGCGCACCGGATCCTCAAGGACGACGTTCCGGAGATGGGCCGACGGGACCTCGAGAAGGCCATCGCCGCGCTGAAGGTCGAGTCTCCCGAGGCCAAGGCCGTGAAGCGGATCATCGATGAGGCGATGACGGCGGTGATCGTGGCGACGACCGTGGTCTCCACCACGACCATCACCACCTGATACGCCGCGCGTCGGACCGGGCGCTCAGTGCCCGGACCGCCGCCCGTGACCTGAGCCGACGGTTCAGCCCCGGCGCCGCGTGGTGCGGGCGGTGGCTGGCGCTGTCCAGGGGTCCTCGGGCCACGGGTGCTTGGGGTAGCGGCCGCGCATCTCCTTGCGCACCTGCTGGTAGGGGCCGTCCCAAAAGGACCGCAGGTCATCAGTGACAGCAAGGGGCCGACCGGCGGGGGAGAGCAGGTGGAACAGCACCGGCACCCGCCCGCCCACCAGGCGCGGGGTCTCCGCCAGCCCGAACAGCTCCTGCAGCTTCGCCGCCACGACGCAGCGGCCCGTCGGATCCTCCGGGTCCGGGTACTGAATCCGTGCGGTCCGCCCCGAGGGCACCGGCAGCCGCTCCGGCACCAGCTCATCGAGGGCCGATGCCTCCGGCCAGGGCAGCAGCAGCCGCAGACCCCCGGTCACATCCACGGCGGCGAGGTTCGTGCTCCGGGCCCCGAGCTGCGGGGCGAGCCAGACCTCCAGCTGCTCCAGCAGCGCCGCCTCATCCATCGCCGGCCACGGTGCCCCGAGCTCTCGGTGCAGCAGTGCGAGCCGCGCCCGCAGCGTCGCGGCCGACTCCTTCCAGGTGAGGGCCGCAAGCCCCTGCTCACGCACCGCCGCGAGCACCGCCTCGCGCGCATCATCGCCCTGGACCCGCACGGGCGTGGAGGCCAGCTCGATCGCGCCGAGCCGCCGCAGCTGCCGCACCCGTACCGCACCGCCCTCCAGACGCGCCGAGCGCTCCTCGACGAGCAACCCGGCCCCAAGCGCGAGCGCATCGGCCTCCGCCAGGGGTGCGGCGGCCCGCAGCACCGCCCCGGTCCCATCCGCCGCCCGCCCCCGAGCGCGCTGCACCTCCCAGGCCACGAGCCACTCACAACCCAGCAGCCCACTGCCCTCCGGCAGGGCCGCCCGCGTCCCCGAGGCCAGCAGATAGGAGCGCGAACCCTCCCCAGTGCGGCGCGCGATCCGCTCCGGCCGGGCAAGCGCGAGCACCGCCCCGACCTGCTCCGCGTCCGTCGAGGCCGTGATCTCTGCCGCGGCGGTGGCCGCTGCGGTTTTCCCAGCGGTGATGTCGCTGCGCTCCCCGCGCCGCGACGTGACCAGGCGGCCCAGGCGGTCCCGCTCCCGTCGCCACCGCGGCGCCCCCGGGGCGCGGCCCGCCCGCAGATCCGCGAGCAGCCGCGGCAGGTCCGCGCCCGGCGGCCGATGGTCATCGGATACCGCCGCGACCACCTCGGCAGCCTGTCGCGCTGCCTGCGGGCCTGGCAGGGATGCGGCGCCGTCGGCCAGGGCCCGCGCCTCCCGCACCCCGATCGGCATCCGCGCCACCGCCTGCCCGGCGGGCGTCGGCCGCCCCTGCTCATCGACCAGCCCAAGGGCGCGCAGCGTTTCCTCTGCCGCGAGGATCTCCGCGGCCGGCGGGGCGGTCAGCAGCGTGAGGCATTCCCCGCGCGGCGTGCCCCAGCAGGCCAGCTGCAGCGCCGCATCGGTGAGGTCCGCGGCGGTGATCTCCGGCGGCGCCTGCGCAGGCATCCCCGCAAGCTCCGCCTCGCTGAACACGCGCACCGCCCGGCCGGGGCCGAGCCGCGCCGCCCGCCCGGCCCGCTGCGCCACCGCGGCTTCCGACGCACTCACCGTGACCAGGCCCGACATGTCCCGCCCGCGATCGCGCCGCACCTCACGCGAGAGCCCCGCATCGACCACCAGGTGCACGCCCGGCACCGTCAGGGAGCTCTCCGCAATTGCCGTGGATACCACGATCCGCGGCCGCTCCCCGGGCTGCCGTCCGGCCGTCGCGCGGTCCTGCTGCGCCGCCGGCAGCCGACCATGCAGCGCGAGGACCTCCACCCCGTCGCCGACGAGCCCACGCAGACGGGCCACGGTCTCATCGACCTCCCGTCCCCCGGGCACGAACACGAGCGCATCGGACCCGTCCGCGCTGCGGTGCGCGCTCGCCGTCACCCGCGCCAGGTGATCCAGGTACTCGCCGCGCACGCCGCGCTCATCCAGCCGCGGCCCGGGCGCCGGGGCGTGCTCGATCGAGAGGGGATGCAGGGCGCTTGGCACCTCGACGATCGCCGCGCCCTCCAGCACGGCCGCGACCGCGGCGGCGTCGAGCGTCGCGGACATCGCCCCCACCAGGAGATCTTCGCGCAGCTGCTGGGCCTCGGCGAGCATGCCCAGCAGCAGATCGGTCTCGAGCGACCGCTCATGCACCTCATCCAGCAGCACCGCCCCCACGCCGGGCAGCTCCGGATTGGCCAGCAGCCGCCGCAGCAGCACCCCCGGCGTCAGCATCTCCACGCGGGTGGAGCCGCTCACCTCCCGCTGCCCGCGCACGGTGAAACCCACCGGCCCGCCCAGCGCACTCCCGTCCAGGGTGGCCAGCCGACGGGCCGCCGCCCGCACCGCCACCCGCCGCGGCTGCGTGACCAGCGTGGTGCCCTCGACGAGA
Organism: Brachybacterium sp. UMB0905; assembly: GCF_002871795.1. Lineage (GTDB taxonomy): Bacteria > Actinomycetota > Actinomycetes > Actinomycetales > Dermabacteraceae > Brachybacterium. The sequence goes on from NZ_PNHL01000011.1 coordinate 54,401, forward strand.
TTCGCCACCAGCGGCGGCACGAGCGTGGTCTTGCCGGTGCCGGGCGGGGCGGTGACCACCATCGCGCCCCGGCGCGCCGCCTCCTCCAGCTGCGCCTGCTGCGTCCCGACGGGCAGTCCCGCTCCGATCCGAGCGAGGTCGAAACGGTGCGGGGCGGCGGCAGCAGGCATGTGCTCCATCATGCCTGCGCCCGGCGCCCCCGTCGGCCCCGGCCCTCGCTCGCCAGCCCCGTCGGCCCCATCCGCCCCTCACCCCGATCACGTCCTCGTTCACACCCGCGTTCACTCGCGGGCCACCGGGGCGCCGCGGATCATTCACACCGATCTGGTGAGATCCCGCAGGCCCATCCCACCCCCGTGAAGGAGAACCCATGCGCTCCCTGCCCGCCCTGTCGCGCCGTGCCGGCGCCCTGCTGATCGCCGGCGCGCTGTCCGCGCCGCTGGCCGCCGCGGTGGTCGGCGCCGCCCCGGCCCAGGCCGCCGACACGGACGTGGTGATCTCCGAGGTGGAGTCCTCCGACCCCGACGGCGGGGAGGACTGGGTGGAGCTGCAGAACACCGGCACTGAGCCGGTGGACGTCTCCGGCTGGTACCTCAAGGACGACAACGACGACCGCACCTGGCAGATCCCCGCCGGGACCGTCATCGAGCCCGGCGCCTTCCTCGTGCTCGACCACGAGAAGGCCGTGCCGGGCGGGTTCGACTTCGGCCTGGGCGGCGAGGATGCGGCCCGCCTGTTCGCCGCCGACGGCACCACGCTGATCGACGAGATCACCTGGACCGAGCACGCCCCCACCACGTACATCCGGATCGACGGCGAGGTGGTCGCCTCCGCCGAGCCCACCAAGGGCGCCGAGAACTCCGGGCCCTACGAGGCGCCCAAGGCGCCCGGCGACCACCCCGATGCCGGCACCATCCGGGTCACCGAGGCGGTCTCCGAGGGGGATGACTGGGTGGAGATCATGAATGTCTCCGACCGCGAGGTGGACCTCTCCGGCTGGTACCTGCTGGATGAGAAGGACCTCCCCAACGAGACCCCGCACGTGCTGCCCGCCGGCACGACCCTCGCCCCCGGGGAGATCCTGCAGATCACCGGCATGCCCTTCGGCCTCGGCAAGGGCGATCAGGCCCGCCTGTTCACCGATAACGGCTACCTCATGGACGGTCTGGCCTGGCCGGAGGGCACGCACGCCGCCCCCTCCTGGCAGCTGTGCGGCCCCGAGGGCACGGCGGGCATGAGCCACGTGGCGACCCCAGGCGCCCCGAACGCCTGCGGCGATGTGGTCATCACGGAGACGAACTCCAAGGGCGATGACTTCGTGGAGCTCACCAATCTCGGCGAGCAGCCGGCGGACCTCTCGGGCCATCGCATCCTCGATGACGACGACGAGCACGTGTTCACGATCCCCGAGGGCACCGTGCTGCAGCCCGGCGAGATCCTCCTGATCACCGGGGATGAGCTGGGCTTCGGTCTGGGCGGCGAGGACATGGTGCGCCTGCAGGACCCGAGCGGCGAGCTGCTGGGCCAGGTCGCCTGGAGCGAGCATGTGCTGCCCTCGAACGCGCTGTGCGACGGCGTCTACGGGCCCTCCGGCGCCGCGACCCCCGGTGCACAGAACGACTGCGGTCCGGGCGAGGGTGACCTCGAGACGACTCCGCTGCCCACCGATGGGAACGTCATCGCGGCCGATGACCCCTCCGAGTGGGGTGAGGACCTGTCGGGCCTGGATCTGCAGATCCTCGAGGACGGCACCCAGGTGCTGTGGGCCGTGAACAATGACGCCGGGCAGATTTCCCGCCTCGAGCGCGACGGCGAGGGCATCTGGCGCCAGAGCGAGGGCTGGCCCACCGGGGGCAAGCTCACCCGCTTCGCCGACGGCGCCGGCACCCCCGACGGGGAGGGCATCTCCGTGGGCACCGACGGGCTGATCTACGTTTCCGCCGAGCGGGACAACGACACCAAGGGCACCAGCCGCAATACGATCCTTGCCTTCGATGCGAGCAGCAGCGAGCAGGAGCTCGTGGCCGTCTCCGAGTGGAACCTCACCGAGGTGCTGCCGACCACGTCGGCCAACGGCGGCCTCGAGGGCATCGAGATGGTGGGCCCCGAGGCGATGGCGAACCTGGGGGTAGAGGTCCCGGCCGCGCAGGCTTACGCCTTCGTGGTGCTCGAGGACACCGGTGACGTGTATGCCCTGGCGCTGCAGGCCGATGGGTCCGCGGAGCTGCTCGCCACCCTTCCCTCGCCGCTCGATGGCCTGATGGCGCTGGACTACGACGCGGCCAGCAACACCCTGTGGGCCTTCGGCGATGAGGCGGTGCAGGGCATGTCGGTGCAGTACAACCTCGGCGCCAAGACCGTCGAGGCCGGTCCGGTGCTGGAGCGCGCAGAGGGTATGCCCGAGCAGTTCGCGAACGAGGGTGTGGCCCTCGAGCCGACGGATGTGTGCACCGAAGGGGTGCGCATGGCCTGGTTCGCCGATGACGCGGATACCGACGGCACGAACCTGCGCGGCATCGGCCTGCTGGATGAGCGCTGCGATGCCGGCAGCGCCCCCGAGGAGGAGCAGCCCGGCGAGGAGAAGCCGGACGACGAGACCCCGGGCGAGGAGGATGCGGCCGATGAGGATTCCGCCGATGACGAGTCCGGAGCCGTAATCGAAGTCGGCACCGGCGGCAGCGCCCCGTCGGGCACGAGCCCGTCCGGCAGCACCGCGACCGGTGCCCGGCCGCTCGCCCGCACCGGTCTGGAGGCGGGTGCGCTCGCCGCGGCCGCCGCGGGCCTGGGCCTGCTGGGCACCTGGCTGGTGCGCCGCTCCCGCCGCGCCTGAGCCGCAGCCGCACCGGGGCGCGTCCCCGGTGCGGCTAGTCGCCATCGGTGACGTCGCGGTGCAGCCGATTCTAGTGATGCAGGCGGTTCAGCCGACCCGTCGGTTCAGTCGATGAGGTCGAACTCGACCTGCTCGGTGTCCGCGCACACGCTGGTCACCGACAGGGTCCACAGGTCGATCGTGACGGTCTCCCCGAGGGTGATCGGCTCGACCTCACGCGGCTCCCCATCGCCGATGGTGGCCTCCAGCAGCGCGCGATCATCCTCGATGTCGACGACCGTCACCGTGAGGGTCTCCCCGGCGCGTTCGGGCAGGCCGGGCTCTGCGGTGTCACCCACGGAGGCGAAGAAGGCGCCCTCACCGGAGCAGGCCGCGGGTGCCTCGAAGTCCTCGGGTGCGGGGGTGATGGGGTAGGGATCCTGCGGCAGGGCGACCGAGCTCTCCCCGCCGCCATCGGAGGTATCGTCCGCCTCACCGCCGGCATCGGAAGCACCCCCGGCATCTGAGGCTGCGGCGGGATCCTCCGCCGGGGACGGTTCCTCGCCGCCGGTGCAGGCGGTGCCCAGCAGGGTCAGGGCGAACAGTGCGCCGGCCAGGCGGGCACGGGCGGGACGGGAAGTGGGCAGCGCGCTCACGGGCAGATCCTCACGTCGACGGGCGCGAACGGGCCCACGGTAGTCGATTGGTCCGGGTGCCCTCGGCCACCGCCCGGCGGACGCAGGCGCCCGGGCATGCCACCATGCTGGGGACACCGGCAGGGCCACAGCAGCGGAGGGAAGGCACATGGCAGCAACCCCACCCCGCCCGAGCCCGCGCGATCTCGCCGGCCGCATCGACCCCGCTCGCCGCGTCACCCCCGTCGACTACACCGCCGTGCCACGGCCGGGCAGCGCGGAGCCGCAGAACACCCCCGAGAAGGCGCCCGCCCCGTCCACCCCGTCGGGCCCGCTGCCGCGGCGCTCCCCGTCGGGCCCGTTGCCGCGACGCCGGGCTCGCACGATCGAGCTGCCGCGCCGCGCTCCATCGGCCCCCTCAGAGGCGCTGGTGACCCTGGACGCCGACGATCCGCGGCCGGTGCCGCGCCCGCTGCGGATCGACGACGGTGAGATCCGTGTGGTGGGCATCCAGACGCTCGAGCGGGAGCAGGTGGTGCTCACGGTCGCCGACCCGGAGGACGCCTGGAGCGCCGATGCCGGGGCCAGCGACCACTTCCTGCGCGGCCCCCTCGTGGTGCAGGTGCGGCGCGTGGACAACGCCGTGATCGGCGCGTTCTCTCGCGCCTATGCGCTGTCGGTACGGCCGACGGAGGTGGAGCGCAGCCTCGCGATCGCGGAGGATGCGGCCGGGCGCTCCGCCCGTGGGGGCCGCGGCACCCGCCATCCCACAAGTCGACGTGAGCTGCTGGAGCGCATGGAGCAGGCGGGGTTCGTGGTCCGTGCCGGGTCCACCCATGGCCGTGTCACCCACCCGGAGCATCCGGGGCTGTTCGTGCCCTTCGCCTCCACCCCGTCGGACCGTCGCTTCACCCGCCACGCGGTCGCGCAGATCCGTCGCGTATTCGGCATCGACCTGCGGCACTGACCGGGCCTGCGGCGCTGACCGGTCCCGTCGCGTTGACCGGGCCGACCCCGAACACCGGCCCTGAACAGGAAAGTGCCCCGGCTCGTCCCCACGAGCCGGGGCCATCCCTTTCCCCCGCGTCCCGGATCAGCGGAGCCTGCTCCTCCTCAGTCAGCGGCTCCTCCGGTGACGCGTTGCCACTAGTGAACCGGTGCTAGTTCGAAGATCACTGGGCCGCGCCTGGCGATTTGCTGAAAATCGTTCCCGGACGGTGGCGCGAATCCCGGGACGGGAGTGGAACCGCAGATCAGGAACCTGCGGGGACCTTCACCGGGTTGCCGCCGGTACCCACCGGATCGGTCATCTCCACCTCGGCGACCGTGACCCCGCTCTCAGCATCCCCCACCAGAGTCACCGGCACGGAGTCTCCGGGGAGGATCTCCTGCTGCGGAGCGGTCACGTAGCTGACGTGCACGTCATTGCCGGAGGTGTCGTAGAACGCGAAGTCGGCGTCCGCCAGGTCGATGGTGTCGTCCAGATTGTTCGTGATCGTCAGCTCGAGGATGATGAAGGTGTCCAGCTGAGGCTTCTTCTCCTCGCCCTCGAACTCGAAGGTGGAGGCCGTGCGCGGCGTCGAGGACGACAGCGTCATCCCGGACTCTTCGGTGGTCGGATCCTCGGTGGGCTCATCGATCGGATCGTCCGTCGGATCGTCCGTCGGATCGTCCGTCGGGTCCTCAATGGGTTCCTCGCTCGTGGTGGGGCCGGAGGTGGGATCCTCCGTGTCGCCGCTCTGGCCCAGGAACCACACCCCGCCGCCGATCACGGCGATGAGCAGCGCCACCAGTGCCAGGCAGCCGCAGGCCAACCCGATGTACAGGCCAGTGCGGCTCTTCTTCGGCGGGGTGGGCGGCATCCCGTAGGGGTTGCTCATGAGGGGTCCTCCATGCGATGTGAACGAACTGCTGGCCACACGCTATACCGCCTCATGCAGCCGTGCGATGGGGAGGACTCCCCGCCGCGCATCGCCGACGATGTCTCGTGCCGGACAGTGGGATCAGCCCGGCAGGAGCCGAGAGCGGCTCAGGGGTGCCAGTCGACGTGCATCCCGGGGATCTGCGCATGCGTGCGTCCGCCGATGCCCCGGATCTCCTGGACCCCGAACTGCTGCGACCAGCGGGCCAGATGGGCCGGGCAGCCCGCGGCTTCCAAGCCGCGGTGCAGCTGCTCGGCGAGCACCTGTGCCTGCGGGGTGCTGAAGATGACGATCCCGCGCCCCGGCTGCGGTGGGCGCGGGATGGGACCGAGCCCTGTGCGCCGATCTGGCCCCACGAAGGTGACCGCGAGGTCGGCCCCGGGGGCGAGGTTCCAGTCGCTGCTGATCATGCGGGAGGTGCCACGGAAGGGCCGAATGTCATCGATCGAGGAGAACACGCGCAGCGACGCGGGATGGATCTCCGTGAACAGCGTCTCCCGCGGTGCCCCGCCCAGCAGCGACCGCCCCACCACCACGCCACGCTCGTGCAGGTCCAGGAACGACGAACAGCTCCAGGCGAGGAACGCCACCGCAAAGATCCCGATGATCCCGCCGACGGGCACCGCGGCCCACAGCATCCACGGCAGCTCCCGCCAGATCCTCAGAACGATCGACATCGCGATGACGAGGGGCCCCAGCGAGAGGTACCACAGCATCGCGAGCACCGAGGGGGCGGTGCGGAAACGGTGCAGCCGCGCCCCGAGCACAGCAGCGGCCATCGTGGTCAGGCCCCGGCTGCGTCGTCGTGCAGGATCGAGGCCGCGCAGGCGAGCGTGCGTCGGGTCGCACGGGGAGCGGTGGGGCTGGTGGTCATGAGGTCTCCGGGGTGGTGGCTGAGGCTGGCGGGGCGATGAGTTCCAGGATGTCAGGCCAGCAGAGTGGCGTCAGTGCCGCCCTCTCACCGCTGCCGGGCCGGGACCTTCCAGGCGTGCACGGGCGCCCCGGAGCTGACCGCATCGCGGTAGCGGCGGGTCATCTCCGCGAGTGCCTCCGCGCGGGTGGCGCCGCGCAGCTCGAGGGTGGTGACGGTGTCGATCTGCCAGCGGGCACCGTTGCGGCCGGTGCGGGCGCGCTCGGAGAGGATCCCGCCGTAGTGGTCCACCACATCCGGGTCCGCGCCCAGGTGCTTGAGCCCCTCCACGGCCTGGGGGATCAGCTTCTCCTGCAGCAGGTCCGCCACGCGCACGCGGCCCATGCGGGGCCAGCGGATTCGCGCCTCCAGGCCCCAGCGGGCGCACTGGTGGAAGTTCTCATCGGCCTGCTCGAAGCTCATCCGTGACCACAGCGGCCGCCGCTCATGCACCAGTGCGTGTGCGAGCCCGTAGAAGAATGCGGCGTTCGCGGCCATGTCCGCGGCCGTCGGCCCGGCCGGCAGCAGCCGGTTCTCCAGCCGCAGATGCGGCACGTCGGTCCCCGGGTCGTAGATCGGCCGATTCCACCGCCAGACGGTGCCGTTGTGCAGCATCAGCTCATGCAGCCGCGGCGCCGCCCCTGCGGTCAGCAGCGGCTCCTCCGCCATCTCCCGCGACTCCGGGATCAGCGCGGGGAACAGCCGCACGTTCTCCTCGAACAGGTCGAACATCGAGGTGATCCAGCGTTCGCCGAACCACACGCGCGGACGCACGCCCTGCGTCGCATACTCGATGGGCCGGGTATCCAGGGCCTGCACGAAGGTGGGGATGCGGGTCTCGTGCCACAGCCGCTTGCCCAACAGGAACGGCGAGTTCGCCGCGAGCGCCACCTGCGGACCGGCGATCGCCTGGGCCGCGTTCCAGGCGGCCGCGAACTGCTCGGGCGGCACCTGCAGGTGCAGCTGCATCGAGGTGCACGCGGACTCCGGGGCGATCGAGTCGAAGCTCGCATCCAGCCCCTTGCCCTCGCCCTCGATCCGCAGGGTGATCTCCTCCCCGCGGGCCTCGAGCACGGAGTTCTCGAGCGCCTGGTAGCGAGCGCCGGGGGCGCGCCAGCTCTCCTCAGCAAACAGGTCCTCGGTGATGGTGGGCAGATGGCCGATGGGCACCACCCGGGCCCCGCGCCCCCGCGCGGCGTCATCGGCCCGATCGACCTTGGCCCCCAGATCCTCTTCGAGCTGGGCGATGCCGCGACCGGTGGGGTGGCTGACCGGAAGGTTCACCTCGAGGTTGAAGGCACCGATCTCGTGGACATACTCCTCATCGTCGAGATCCTCGAGCACCTGCGACGCCACGAGCGCGGGCTCCATCGAACCGGTCTCGGCGAGGTTCATCTCGAGCTCCACGCCCACGGTGCCCTCGTCGACGAACTCGGAGGTGTCCAGGAACGTCTCGAACAGGTCGAGGTTGCGCTTGAGGTCCCGCCGGTAGCGGGTGCGCTGGGATCTCGTGTACTCGGTGGTGCCGATCTCGCGTCCCATCAGACCTCCAGGTGCTCGGGGCGGGCGGGGACATCCAAACACGCCCCCGCCCTCGACGGCGAGCCCGTCTGACACTGCGGTCAGCAGCGGTCCGCCTGGCACACTGGGCGCGTGAGCACCCCGATGTCCGCCCCGCGCCTGCCCTGGCCCACCGCCGCCGAGCCCCTGCCGCTCGCATCCCTGCGCCCCGTCCTGGACCGCCTGTCCTCCCTCGCCACGCGGCATGGTGAGGATGTGCAGATGATCCCCGGCGCGGCCCTCGCCGAGACGGAGGTGGCCGCTGATCCGCCGCCCGCCCTCGAACAGCTCACCGATGAGCTGGGCGGGGTGAGGCTGCGGGAACTACCGCTGCTGACCCTGCAGATCGAGGAGCGCACCGATGTGGGTCCCTACACCCTGCTGGGGGAGCCGACGAGCTTCTACCCCCTCTACGAGACGCCCGACGCCGCGGTGATCCTCACCCTCGATGAGCACGGCGCCCCGGGCGCGGTGTACGGCATCGGCGAGGACCTCGCCCTGCAGCTGGCCGCCCCCGACCTGCCCACCTACCTCGACCGATTCACGGACGCCCTCGAGCGGACCCTCGCGGCCCTGACCGAGCGCGGCCCCGCCGCCGAGGACTCCGCCGACGCCCGCACCGACGCCGCCGAACAGTTCATGGACGAGCACCTGTTCGCCGCACTGCTGGGCATGCGCGAGCTCGCGGACATGCCGCAGGCCGCGCCCTGCTCCGCGGAGCAGGTGGCTGATGCGGCCGAGGTGGCGGGGGCGCTGGCGATCTGGGATCTGCGCGGCGCCGCGCTCGGCACCCGCGTGGACCTCATGGACACCGACACCCCGGGCGACCCGCTCGCCCTGCATGTGCGCTTCGGGGCCGACGGGCTCGTGGTCACCCTGCAGGACGGCTGAGCATCGCCCTGCAGGACGGCTGAGCGCACCCCCGTCGGCCCACCCGGGGTCCTCCCGCAGCCCTGCCAGAGCCCTGTCGTACCGGATGGGGAGAACTCCCCATGTCCAGCCCACAGCGCCGCCGATAGGTTGGCTGCGGCCGGAGCAGAGCGGGCGTAACAGGGGAGAGGCCGTGAACGGATTCCTGGGGGCGGATACCGAGTCCCTACGGCAGGCAGGCGGCACCGTAGAACGCGGTGCCCAGCGCATCGACGACCTCGCCGTACGCCTGGCCGCACTCATCGAGAGCGTGGACTGGCAGGGCCCGGATGCGGAGGCCTTCCGCGTCGACTGGGCCGCGCGGGTGCGCCCTGACCTGGATCGCAGCGCCATGCGGCTGCGCGAGGACTCCCGCGAGCTGACGGATCACGCCGAGGAGCAGGACGCCACCTCCGATCCGGGCGGCGAGTCCGGCCGCGGGGCGGGAGTCGGCGAGGCCATCGGCGCCGTGGGACGCGCCCTCGGCGGCGCAGCAGGAGCCGCGATCGGCGCCGCGGCCACCGCTGCTGAGGCGGCGACAGAGATGGAGCTCGGGGAGATCCAGCTGCTGGCCGCAAGCGCCCCGCTCGACGGGGCGCAGCGCATGGCGGCCTCCGCCGCGGACGCCTCCGATGCGGTGGGCGCCGAGAGCGAGCTCGCCTATGACGACACCGGGATGATGCTCGAGCCCCCGCCCACGGAGCACACGGTCCGCGTCGATGGCGACCACGAGCTCGCCCCGTCGGCCGATGACGTCCCCTTCGGCATGGACAGCGAGGGCAATCCGCTGCAGCTGGACCCCGAGACCCGCTATGACGTGGGAGATCACGGCACCTACTACACCGATGGCAACGGTGATGTGGTGTACGTCGAGGCCACCGGCGGCGGCAAGCAGATGAACCCGAATCTGCGCGAGGTCTTCCCCGACGCGACGTACCACGTCAACGAGTCCACGTACTACCAGACCGATGAGCTGGGCCGCACCGAGCACATGTACGTCCCGGACGTCATCGTGGACCGCGATATGTCCCGCTCCCAGTCCATCCAATCCAAGATCGCCGAGCGCTGGGACATGGCCGGGGACGGCACCTCCGAGCCGGTCGAGTTCAATGCCGGCCACGTGCTGGCCCGCCAGCTGGGCGGCATCCGCGAGGAGATCAACTACACCCGCCAGTGGGATGAGGTGAACCAGTCCCGCAGCGGCAAGGACACCATCTACACCTACGAGACCCTCATGGCCGACGGGATCGAGGACGACGGGAAGTCCTACTCCTATGAGACGCGCGTGAACTGGGGCGATGAACAGCCCAAGGGGGTCAGCCCGGAGAAGGGCTCCGCCCCGTGGGAGTACGTGCCCGAGAGCTACGACGTGACCATCCACGAGGACGGCGAGAAGATCGTGGACGATCATCTGGCCAACTACCCTGACGGTGCCCGTTTCCCGCGCTGAGCGCGCCTGATCCACCGCCGAGAGGGAATGCCATGACCGACCAGCCGATGCCCCCCGGACCACCAGCGCCGGGCCCATCCCCGATGGAGCGCCAAGGGGAGCTGCTGCGCGACCTCGCCACCGTGCTGCTGAGCTCCCTGGACCTCACCGAGAGCTGGGCCGGGGTGGGCGCGGCATTCATCCCGCATGCGGAAGAATGGGCCGGCCGGATCGTCATCACCGACCGGGACGGCACCGCGAGCGGCGGCGACGCCACCTTCGCGACTGATTCCCAGATCACCCTGCTGCTGGATGCGCTGCAGCAGGCCACCGCCGAGCAGGAGCAAGCGTTTGTCTCCGTGCGCCTGGACTTCCGCCGCCCGGCGGAGGACCCGGACCGCATCGCCCTGTCCACGGACTTCACCTACGACGAGGATCCGGGGAGCTTCGATGGCCTGGGCGGGATCGACCGCGCCTACGCCTACCAGCTCGCCTCCCGGGTGGGGGCGGACCGCGTGCCGGCCTGGGTGCGGGAGATGCTCCCGGAGGTCTGAGCGGGGCCGGGCGGTCCAGAGGCCGGGCGGTCTATGGGCCGGGCGGTTCAGGGGTGGGGCGGTCCATGGGGACTCCTCCCCATGGTCGCCAGTGACCAGCGCCCCTACGCTGGTCATGACGAGGGACCCGGGCCGATGGGCCCGGCGGGAGCACAGTAGGACAGGCAGCAGCGAGCACAGAAGGGGGACGGCGGTCGATGAACGCGTTCTGGGGGGCGGATACCGAGGCGCTGCGCACCATGTCGCAGATCGTGGCGCGGCGCTCGGGCGCGGTCGAGGACCTCGAGACCCTGCTGACGGGCCTGATCGACCGCGTCGAGTGGCTCGGCGAGGACGCTGACCGGTTCCGCGCCGACTGGTCCGGCGCCGTGCGCCCCGGCCTGCAGGACTGCAGCGTGGAGCTGCGGCATCGCGCCCGGCGGCTGCTCGAGCACGCCGATGAGCAGGAGAGCGCCTCGACGCTGGGTGCGCATGATTCCGGAGGCGCTGGCGGGGGCGCCGGTGGTGGGGGCGGTACCGGTTCCGGCGGTGGCTCCGGCTCTGGCGGCGGCGGTTCTCGCGGTGCAGGCGGCGGCACGGGCTCTGGTGGCGGTTCGGGTTCCGGTGGCGCCGGGGCTGGCCTGGGCGGAACTCCGCAGGAGCAGGTGGAAGCAGGTATCGGGGCGCTGCTCGGCGCGGCCGTCGGGGAGGGCGCACTGCAGCAGTCCTTCGAGCTGCTCGGCTCCACCCCGCAGGGTGAGGAGCTGTCCCGTGTGCTCGCCTCGGCCTTCGGCCCCGAGGGCCAGGGTGGCCAGGGCGGCGGTGGGGTGGCCGATGCCTTCGGTGAGCTCCTCAGCGCCGTGATGAACAACCCGGTGGCGCGGGCCGCATTCCTCGGGGCGCTGATGGGCACCGTGTTCGGTGGGCTGGTCGGCGGGATCCTCGCCTCCCTGCTCTCCGGGGGCGCCGGCTCCGTGGGGGAGGGGCTGCGCGATCTCGGCACCGGCCTGAACCACGAGACCGGGATGGGCATCGGCACCGGGGTCGGAGACATGATCGGCTCCGGGGCGCTCAGCGGCGCGGGATCCGAGCTCTCCAGCGGCGGGGGTGCTGGTGGCGGCGGGGGTGCATCCGATGCCGGCGCTGCCGGGGGTTCCGGCGGTGGTGACGCTGCGGGCGGCGGAGGCGGCGGTGCGTCCGGCGGGGGTGGCGGTGCCTCCGGTGGCGCGAGCGCTCCGGTCGGTGGCGGGGAGACAGAGGCCGCCGCCCCGGTGGTCACGACCCTTGGGCCGCAGGGCCTCGAGCACGGCGCGAGCATGACCGGCGGTTCTTTGGGCGGACGCTTCATCGCCGAAAGCTCCGGCGAGAGCATGACGATGTTCGAGCGGCTCGTGGCCTACCTCTCGGAGGCCTTCGGTCAGCGTGGCGGCACGTCCGCCGGGGAGGCCATCGGCCGCGGCTGAACCGTCGGCCACCAGTCCCGCTGAGCCGTCGCTCCTCGCGCAGCCCGGCGCACACATATCCCGGCGCTACCCTGGTTCCAGCCCCTTCGGCGGGGACCGCGCAGCAGGAGATGTGTCATGAACAGCAGCGATCGGCGATCCGACGTCCTCGTCATGGTGCCGGGGGTGATGGGCTCCGCGCCGGACGGCGCCGAGGCATTCCACCTGGCCGCGATCGACTCCCCGCAGCTGCTGGTCACCGATTTCGTGGCCACGCGCGGCGATGGCGTGTTCGAGACGCTCGGTGCCTTCGACGGCACACTCGTGAATGTGCGCCCGCACCTGGAGCGCCTGACCCGCTCCGCCGCGATGATCGACCTGCCCGCCCCGGACCTCGAGGTCCTCACAGCCGCGCTCGACGCGGCGGTCGCCGCCCATGAGCCGGTGCGCGAGCTCACCGTGCGCCTGTCCCTCACCCGCGGGGTCGAGGGGACCGATGAGCCCACCTGCTGGATCCACGCCCGCACCGCCGAGGACTACGCACCCGCCCGCGCCGGACTGCGCGTGATCACCCTCGATAGGGGCCTGTCCACGACCGCCCCGGCAACCAGCCCCTGGCTGCTCGCGGGCGCGAAAACCCTCTCCTACGCCGTGAACATGGCGGTGCTGCGCGAGGCCCAGCGCCGCGGCGCCGAGGAGGTGCTGTTCGTCTCCTCCGACGGCTACGCCCTCGAAGGCCCCACCTCCACGCTCCTGGTGCAGCGCGAGGACCGCTTCCTCACCACCCCCGTGAGCGCCGGAGTGCTCCCCGGCACCTCAGTGACCAGCGCTTTCGATGCGCTACGGGCGATGGGACGCCAGTGCGCCGAGGAGCTGCTCACCCCGGCGCAGGTGAAGGAGTCCCAGGGCGCCTGGCTGCTGTCCTCAGGCCGACTCGCCTGCCCCATCACCCACCTCGATGAGGCCGAGCTGCCGGTGGACCGCGAGCTCACCGCCCGCATCGGCGACGCCATCGCCGGGCGCAGCTGAGCGCCCGCCGCTTCTCAGATCCCGGCAAGCACCGCGCGGGCCAGCTCCGTGTCCACCACGAGGGTGTGGATCGCCCCGGAACGCAGCACCCCCGTGAGCCCCGCGGCCTTCTCCGCGCCGGCCGCCACACCCAGCACCTGGGGGACGCGCAGCAGCTCGGAGAACGTCACGGCGAGCACCCGCTGATCCGTCGGCGCCCCGAGCGGCACCCCGGAGGCATCGACGAACCGCCCGCACACATCGCCCACCGGCCGCTGCGCGAAAAACCGCTCCTGCTCGGCCGAATCCAGCGCCATGAGCTCGACGATCCGCGAGGAGGAGTGCACGCCCACCGAGCCGATGCCCACCAGCGCGAGCTCCACCTGCGCGGCCGCCTCCAGCACCGAGCCGATCGAGGACTCCGCCCGCAGCGTCGCCGCGGCCGTCCCCGACTCCAGCACCGCCGGGGCATACAGCATCTCCGGTCGCGCCCCCAGCCGGTCCGCGAGAGTCCGCAGCACCGATTCGCCCGCATCCAGCTCATCCAGGGCGCTGTGCCCACCCACGAGCGGCAGCACCCGCGGGGCCGGACGCAGCCGATGGGCGGGCAGCGCCGCCACAGTGGACTGCACCGTCTGCCCCCAGGACACCCCGATGCTTCCCACCTGCGGCGCCAGTTGCTCCAGCAGCGTCGCGCCCGCCCGCGCCACCGCCTCGATCCCGGGGGTGCGGGGGGCGGAGACCACCTGCACCGCCTGCAGCGAGAACGCTGAGCGCAGCGCCGCCTCGAGCGCGGCATCCCGCTGCGGCGGACCGTCGGGATCATGGATCGTGATCTCCACGATCCCGCGCTCGCGCGCCTGCGAGAGGATCCGTGAGACATTCGAGCGCGACAGCCCGAGCTCCGCGGCGATCTCGGTCTGCGAGCAGCCCTGCTCGTAGTACAGCCGGGCCGCGCGCACGATCACGGCGGAATCGCGAGGCGCGGGCATGGGTCCTCCTGCAGGGACGGGGATGACGCGCGGCGCCGGGGCGGGCCGCGCGGGTTGCGCTCAGCGTACGCATCGGCGCTGCGTGAGTGTCAGAATCTAAGGAGCACCTCCGGCGGAAGCGAGCCCCATGACCCACGAGCACACCCCCGCGCCCCGCGCCCCTCTCGCCCTGCACCTCGTCCTCGCGCAGTGCGAGGCCGCGAGCAGCGCGGAGGTCCTGGAGACCCTCGCCGCGCAGCTGCTGCACGACGGCGTGGTCTCCGCGGACTTCCCGCGCGCGCTCGCCGAGCGGGAGGCCGCCTACCCGACGGGCCTGCCCACCCCGATCCCCACCGCGATCCCGCACGCCGATCCGCAGCATGTGCAGCGCCCCGGCCTCGCGCTCGCCACCCTCGCTCAGCCGGTGGCCTTCGGGGAGATGGCCGCGCCGGGCCGGGAGGTCGCGGTGCGCCTGGTCGCGATGCCGCTGCTGACCGACGCCCGCGAGCACCTGGCCGCCCTGCAGCGCCTGATGGGTGTGCTGCGCGATGAGCAGCTGGTGACGCAGCTGCTCGCAGCCCCCGATGACGCATCGCTGCGGGCGCTGGCCGAGCAGCATCTGACGGGGGAGCAGAACGCATGAGCCAGCCTCGCGTGGGCGTGAAAGCCCTGATCATCGACGACGGGAAGGTGCTGCTGAACCACTACGTCGATGACCGCGGCGGGGAGGCGTACGCCCTGCCCGGCGGTGGCCAGCAGCATCGTGAATCCCAGCCGGAGGCGCTCGTGCGCGAATGCGAGGAGGAGATCGGCGCGCTCGTGGAGGTGCACCAGGTGGCGCTGATCTATGAGGTGATGATGGAGCGGCGGATGGTCGGCGGCGCCCCGATCCCGCCCTTCCACCAGGTCAACACCGTCTACTGGTGCGGTCTCGCCGAGGGAGAGGAGCCGGGGCTCGGCCCCTCCCCGGATCGCGGTCAGGCCGGTACCGCCTGGATTGCGCTCGATGAGCTCGACGCGCATCCGATCCACCCGGTGCAGCTGGGGGCGTGGCTGCAGTCCGATCCCAGCTCGCGCCCGCTGTCCCTCGGCGTCACCGGGGTGTGAGTTCTCCCGGCGCCCGATAGCCTGGTGCGGATCCGACCGTCACCGACCTGAGGAGCATCATGATCACCACCCCCGCTGTGTCCTTCCGCGACGGCCGTTCCATCCCGCAGCTGGGATACGGCGTCTGGCAGGTCCCGAACGATGTCGCGGCCGATGTGGTGGTCACCGCTCTCGAGGCCGGCTACCGCCACGTCGACACCGCCCGCGGCTACGAGAACGAGGCCGGTGTGGGACAGGCGCTCAAGCGCGCCGGTCTGGGGCGCGATGAGGTGTTCGTGACCTCCAAGGTCCCCAACCAGGACCAGGGCCGCGACAAGACCCTCAAGAGCTTCGAGGGCACCATGCAGGACCTGGGCCTGGAGGAGCTGGACCTGTACCTCGTGCACTGGCCCGCCCCCGCCAACGGTCTGGCGCTGGAGACCTGGAAGACCCTCATCGAGCTGCAGGAGCAGGGGCGCATCCGCTCCATCGGCACCTCGAACTTCCGCATCCAGGACCTCGAGATGCTCGAGCAGGAGACCGGCGTGCTGCCGGTGCTGAACCAGATCGAGCTGCACCCCTACTTCGCGCAGCACGAGATGCGCGAGTTCCACGCCTCCAAGGGCATCGTCACCGAGAGCTGGTCCCCGCTGGGCCAGGGCGGCGGCGAGCTCGAGGATCCCGTCATCACCGGGATCGCTGAGGCGCATGGCGCCACCCCGGCGCAGGTGATGCTGGCCTGGAACCTGGCCCAGGGGCACGTGGTCATCCCCAAGTCCGTCACCCCCGAGCGGATCACCTCGAACCTCGCCTCCCTCGAGCTGCAGCTCACCGCGGAGGAGATCGCGGCGATCGACGCGCTGGACAAGGGTGAGGACGGCCGCCGCGGCGGGCACCCGGACCACTTCTCCGGCTACCAGGGGGCCTGAGCCCCACCTCGGAGGCCCTACAGCGCCGAGCTCACAGCCGCTGACGCTCTGCCCAGAGCGGCAGGCGCACGGCTCATAGCGGCAGGCGCACGTAGGTGGTCTCCAGGTACTCCTCGATGCCCGTCGGCCCTCCTTCGCGGCCGAGCCCCGACTCCTTCACACCGCCGAAGGGGGCCGAGGGGTCCGAGGCGACACCCAGGTTCACCGCCACCATCCCGGACTCGATGCGCTGGGCCACGGCGGTGACCTCGGCGAGGTCCGCCCCGACCACATAGCTCATGAGCCCGAACTCGGTGCGGTTCGCAGCCCGGATCATCTCCTCCACCTCGTCCAGGACGATCACGGGAGCGACCGGCCCGAAGATCTCCTCGCGGGTCAGGCGCGCATCGGCCGGGACATCGGCCAGCACCGTCGGCAGATAGTAGAAGCCGTCCGCGCAGCCGGCCGGCAGCTCCTCGGCCGTGGCGCGGCGGCCGCCGGTGAGCACACGCGCGCCACGCTCCACGGCATCGGCCACGAGCTCCTCCACGGTCTTCAGCGCCGCGGCGTCGATGAGGGGGCCGATGGTGCTCGCCGGATCAATGCCCGGCCCCAGCACCAGCTCCTCAGTGGCCTCACGCAGCCGCGTCGTGAACTCCTCGGCGCGCGAGGAATGGACGTAGAAACGGTTCGCGGCCGTGCAGGCCTCGCCGTTGTTGCGGAACTTCGCGGGCATCGCCGCGGCGATCGCGGTGTCCATCTCGGCGCTCGGCAGCACGAGGAACGGGGCGTTGCCACCCAGCTCCATCGAGGAGCGCAGCACATGCTCAGAAGCCTGGGCCAGCAGGGTGCGGCCCACCGCGGTAGAGCCGGTGAAGGAGACCTTGCGGAGCCGTGCATCGGCCATCAGCGTGGCGGACAGGCCGCGGGAATCCGAGGTCACCACGCAGTTCACCACCCCGTCGGGCACCCCCGCATCCCGCAGGATCTCCATCAGCACCAGGGACGTCAGCGGCGTGGCGGAGGCGGGTTTGAGCACCACCGTGCACCCGGCAGCGAGCGCCGGGCCGATCTTCCGCGTCCCCATCGACAGCGGGAAGTTCCATGGCGTGATCGCGAGCACCGGTCCGACGGGGCGGCTCGTGGTGAGGATGGCTTCGGCAGCGGTGGGGGCGGTGCGGAACGAGCCGGGCAGGCGCACCGCCTGCTCGGCGAACCAGCGCAGGAACTCCGCGCCGTAGGTCACTTCACCGCGAGCTTCGGCCAGCGGCTTGCCCATCTCGAGGGTCATGAGCAGGGCGAGACCCTCGGCGCGCTCATGGCACAGCTCGTACGCACGGTGCAGGATCTGCGAGCGCTCCCGCGGGAGGGTGCGCGCCCAGTCCTCCTGCGCTGCCACGGCGGCATCCAGCGCCTGGGTGCCGACGACGGCGGCATCCGCATCGACCACGCTGGTGAGGGCCTGACCGGTGGCCGGGTCGAGCACCTCCAGTCCCGCGCTGCCGCCCAGGAAGGCGCCGTCGACGAAGGAGCTGCGAGGCACTGCCTCGAGCAGGGCGGTGATGCGCGCGGACTGGGTGGTGTCGGCCGGGGTCATCGGAACTCCTCCATCAGATCGCAGGTGACGCCGTGGTCGATGACCAGGATCACCTGCCAGATGCAGTCGAGCAAGGCTGTGGTCGTTCACCGCTGCGGTCAATCAGGGTCGTGATCGATCATCACTGCGGTCGATCAAGGCTGTGGTCGATCAGGGCGTCGTCCCGTCGACGGTATCCCGCCGTTTCCGCGACTGCGGGTGCTCCGGCGTGCTCGCGAGGGACGGGCGCGGCCGCATACCCTGTGCTCATGAGCATCCTGACTCGAATCCGCGCCATCACCGGGGAGCGCCCGCTGCGGCGCCTGGCGATGATCGGAGCGGCCGCGGTGGCTGCCCCGCCGCTCGTGGCGGCCACGGCTCTCATCGTGATCGATGAGATCCAGAACCTGAAGCGCAAGACGCGCGAGGCGCCGCACCCGGGCACCTTCGAGACCACGGTGCGCGGATCGCACCTGACGGTTTACACCTCCGGGGACACCGTGTACGACGACATGATCGCGGCGATCGACGCCGCGGAAGAGTCGGTGCTGCTGGAGACGTTCATCTGGAAGGGCGATTCCGTGGGTCAGCGGTTCATGGATGCCGTGAACCGGGCGGGCGAACGCGGGGTGGATGTGCGGGTCGCCTATGACGGCTTCGGCAACCTCGTGGTGCCGCCGTCGTTCTACCGGGGCTTCTCGGACACGGTGAAGGTGCGGCGCCTCCCGGCCTTCGCGCGCCCCTACTGGCGGGGACTGCTGCGCCACACCGGGTTCAACCACTCCAAGATCCTGGTGGTCGATGACCGGATCGCCTTCGTGGGCGGGTACAACATCGGCGACACCTATGCCAAGCAGTGGCGGGACACGCATGTGCGTCAGATCGAGGCCGGGGTGTGGGGGCTGCGCCACGCCATGACGCGGCTGTGGAATGACGCGAGCCCCGATGATGAGGATGTTCCGTGGATCCCGCCGGAGGACTGGGATCCGACGGTGCGGGTGGCGGCGAACCTGCCCACCCAGCTGGTGTACCCCATCCGGCAGTTGTACCTCTCCGCGATCGAGCGGGCCCAGCACCGCATCTTTATCACCACCCCGTACTTCATCCCGGACCAGCAGATTCTGCGCGGGCTGCAGGCCGCGGCCCGGCGCGGGGTGGACGTGCGGGTGATGGTCCCCAAAAGGTCCAACCACATCGTCGCGGACTTTGCCGCCCGCGGCTTCTACGCGGAACTGCTGGAGTCAGGGGTGACGATCCTGCTGTACGAGGCGGCGATGATCCACGCCAAGACCGCCACCGTGGACGGGATCTGGTCCACGGTGGGCACGGCGAACATCGACCGTCTCTCCCTGTCCTTCAACTACGAGACGAACGTGGAGATCATCGACGAGAGCTTCGCACGCACGATGGAGCAGGTCTTCGAGGCCGATTCCGAGCACAGCGAGATCCTCACCTCCCCGCACTGGAAGGAGAGGCATCTCATGGCTCGGGTGGCGGAGAAGGCCCTTGTGCCGCTGCGGCCCTTCCTGTGAGGAGCCGGCTCAACCCTGCGTGTCGCCGCTATCGGTGGTGCTGTCGCCGGTAGCGCTGCCATCAGCGCCGCCGTCCGTGCCGGTGACGAACTCTCGCAGGTGCTGCGACTGCGCGCGGCGGCTCGGCTCGTGGCAGTACATCATGTGCCCGGCCTCGTAGTACTCCACGCGGATCCGCTCGGCGTAGTCCTCCCGTGGGATCGCCAGCTGCGCGAGCACATGCTCGCTGGCGTGGAAGGGCGTGGCCGCATCGTGGTAGCCATGCCCCACGAGCACCCGCGTGTGCGGGGACGTGCGCAGCAGGCGGGAGAGGTCCGAGGCGACCTCCACGGAGCGGTTCTGGAACTCCTTGTAGCTCCACGGGTGCACGCGTCCGGACATGATCTCGTAGACCACATCGGTCGTGAACTCGAGCTCGGTGCGCAGGTACTGGTTGATCGTCGCTGTGTAGGAGGGGGCGAGCTGGTCGATCGACGGATCGGTCTCCATCTGTGCCGCGTTCCCGGCCCCCATCGGCGCGGTGAACCGCCCGTCGATCCGTCCGGTGATCAGCCCCTGATCGCGCAGCAGCTCGGCGAGGAACGCCAGATGCTCCACCCGCAGGTCCGCCCGCTCCACCCAGTCGGGATCCACGCCGATCAGCGCGCCGATCCGCGCTGCTGCCTCCTGCCGCTGACTGATCCCCAGGCGCCGCCCGGCCGCGAGCAGTGCCGGGTACTCCTGCTCGGCGAAGGCCTCCGCCTCATCAACCACGTCCTGCAGCATCCGCTCCTCATGCTTACCGTGCGCATGGGCGATCGCCGCATAGGTGGGCAGGTAGTGGATGTAGGGCCGGTCGTTTCCGGCGGAGAAGTCGATCGACCCGAAGTCCAGCACCGGGGAGATCAGCACGACGCCGGCGACGGCGACGTAATAGCGGTCCATGAGGCGCGCCGCCACGGCGGAGGCGCGCGTGGTGCCGTAGGACTCCCCGGCCAGGTGGATCGGGGAGGTCCAGCGCTGGTGGCGAGTCAGCCAGTCGATGATGAAGCTCGCGATGAGGTCCCGGTCCGCGATGAGCCCGTGGTGCCGATCCGGCTTCTGCCCGGGCGCTGGACGAGAATAGCCGGTGGTCATCGCATCGACCACCACGAGGTCCGCATTGCGCAGGATCGTCTCGTGGTTGTCCACCAGCCGATGCGGAGGCGCCGCGGGTGCGCCCGCATCCCCGGAGATCACGCGGCGGGGCCCCAGCAGCCCCAGGTGCAGCCACACGGTCGAGGCGCCCGGCCCGCCGTTGAACGCGAACATCACCGGGCGCTCGGCCGGATCGGCACCCTGCTTCACGTAGGAGACGGAGAACAGCTCCGCGTAGGCCGCGCCGCGCCCGTACTTCTCACCCTCGGGCTCCTCCCGCAGCACCACAGTCCCGGCCGTCGCCGTGTAGTCCAGTCGCCCATCCGGCAGATCCAGCGTGTGCACGGTGGTGACCAGGTGGTCCTCGGGGCCCTTCGACGCGGCGGGAGCGTCGGTGCTGGTCGGGCTCGGGGCCGACGGGGTCTCGGGGGTGGCGGGCTCGGTGCTCACGCGGGGCTCCTTCGCGGCGGGGGACGGGTCGCAGCCGACGCTACACGCCAGCGTGCGCAGTCGCCCCCGTCCCCTGCAGCGCCCCGACACGCCGCCCCACTGGCGCAAGAGCCCCTCCTCATGTCAAAGTGGGAACGTTCACGATCCGGGTGTCCGCACCCGGGCGGAGCCGGTTCCGACGGGGGAACCCCACATGCGGGGGCCCATCGGCCCCGAGTCCCGCGAGCGCGGACTCGGCTTCAAGGAGAAGGAGAGCGATGACGCCACGCCTGACCCGACGCAGTGCGCTGTGGGGTGCCGGAGGGGCCGCCCTGGCCACCGGCCTCGCGGCATGCGCCCCGCCCAACACGGGAGATGCGAACTCCCGGCCCACCATCCCGCCGGCCGACGGCAAAGTCCACCTGACCTACTGGGCCTGGCTGAAGGACCTGCAGAAGGTCGCGGACGTCTTCAACGACTCTCAGGACCGCATCCACGTGGACGCCACCTGGATCCCCGGCGGCAACACCGGCGGCTACGCGAAGATCCTCTCCGCGATCGCCGCCGGCGGCGGGCCCGATATCATGCAGATCGAGCTGCGGCAGATCCCCGAGTTCGCCCTTGCCGGCTCCCTTGTGAACCTCACCCGCTATGACTTCGAGGCCACGGCGGATCTCTACGATCCCGGCGCACTCACCCAGGCGCAGGTCGGGGAGAACACCTGGGGCATCCCGCAGGACACCGGGCCCGTCGCGATGTTCTACAACCGCGAGGTGCTCGAGGGCGAGATGGGGCTGAAGCCCCCCGCCACCTGGGACGAGTTCTACGAGACCGCAGGCGCCGTGCGGGAGCAGGGCGCCACGCTCATGACCCTGGACCCCTCCGACGGCTCCCACCCCATCGCCTGGGTGATGCAGTCCGGTGCCCGATGGTTCCAGACCGAAGATGACGGCTGGATCGTGAACATGACCGACGACGCCTCGATGCGGGTGGCTGAGTTTTGGGACCGCATCCTCGCCGAGAAGCTCGTGGGGACCGGCTACGGCGCGATGTCCACTCCGTGGAATGCCGCCGCCGGCGAGGACAAGGTGCTTTCCTCGATCTCGGGCTCGTGGTCCGACGCCCTGATCGCCACCGTCCCGAACGGCGAGGGCCGATGGGCCGTGGCCCCCATGCCCACCTGGCCCGACGGCTACGCCTCCGGCGGCCATGGCGGCTCGGCTGCGGCGATCTCCGTGAACAGCGAGCACCCCGCGGAGGCGCTCGAGTTCTGCACCTGGATGTGCACCGACCCCGCTGGTATCGACGCGATGATCGAGTTCTCCGGCATCGGCTGGTCGCCTGCGAAGGACTACATCGGCGAGGTGCGCGAGCAGCCCAGCGAGTTCTACTCCGGACAGAACTACAACGAGGACGTCATCAAGCCGATGGCCGACGGGCAGAACCTCGACTGGACGTGGGCACCGCTCATGCAGCGCGCCCAGGCGATCATCGGCGACGGCATGACCCGCGCGGTCACCGGCGAGGTTCCGCTGGCGGACATGTTCGCCGATGCGCAGAAGGAGATCGTCGAGATCATGCAGACCATGGGCCTGAACGCGGAGGAGGCACGATGAAGGCGCGATACGCCCCGTGGGTGCTGATGGCGCCCTTCCTGCTGCTGTTCATCGGCACCATGGTGGTGCCGATCATCATGGCGATCGGCTACAGCTTCACGCGTGTGGAGCGCTCCGGCCTGCTCGGTGAGCAGGGTGTGGAGAGCATGTTCGCCGGATTC
Source organism: Brachybacterium sp. UMB0905 (assembly GCF_002871795.1). Taxonomy (GTDB): domain Bacteria; phylum Actinomycetota; class Actinomycetes; order Actinomycetales; family Dermabacteraceae; genus Brachybacterium. The sequence continues at coordinate 76,953 of NZ_PNHL01000011.1, forward strand.
GACAACTACGTCGCCGCGCTCACCAACATCAACTTCATCACCTCCATCGGCCGGATGATCCTGTTCGGCGTGGTGCAGGTGACGGTCATGATCGTCGCCGCGGTGATCCTCGCGCTGCTGCTCGAGAGCGCCTCCGCGAAGTGGCCCGGGTTCTTCCGCTCCACGTACTTCCTGCCCTACGGCATCCCCGGCGTGATCGCGACGATCCTGTGGTCGTTCCTGTACATCCCGGGTCTGAGCCCCATTGTGGACGTGCTGGGGTGGATGGGGCTCCAGGTGGACTTCCTGGCGCCGAACATGGTGCTGTGGTCGATCGCGAACATCGTGACCTGGACATACACCGGCTACAACATGCTGATCATCATCGCTCAGCTGAAGTCCATCCCCGGTGACCTCTACGAGGCCGCGAAGGTGGACGGGGCCGGCTCCTTCCGGGTGGCCTGGTCCATCCAGCTGCCGCTGATCCGCCCGGCCGTCATGCTGACGGTCATCTTCTCGATCATCGGCACCCTGCAGCTGTTCGCGGAGCCGCGGCTGCTGCAGACCATGAGCGCGGGCATCACGTCGGAGTACACCCCGAACATGTCCGCCTACGCCTTTGCGTTCCAGTACAACGACATCGGCATGGCGGCTGCGCAGTCCGTGATCATCGCGGTCTCTGCTTTCTGCCTGTCGGCGATCGCGCTGGGCGTCTCGAACTGGTTGGAGAAGCGCCGATGAGCACCACCGCGAACACCTCGACCCCGACCGCGAAGACCCATCGACCCGTGAAGGCCCGCGAGGACCACCGCGCCGGAGCACGGGACGCCGGCCGCAATCCGGCCACGACGATCATCGTGACCGCCGTGCTGGCGATCGTCGCGATGTACTTCCTGGTGCCGGTCTACTGGGTGATCATCAACGCCACCAAGACCACCGAGGATCTGTTCGGCACCAGCGGCTTCTGGTTCGGAGACAGCTTCGTGTTGGGGGAGAACCTCAAGGCCGTGCTCACGGCGAATGGGGGGATCTTCCCCCGGTGGGCCCTGAACTCGGTGATCTACGCGGGGCTGGGCTCGGTGATCGCCACCTACTTCGCGACCGCCGCCGGGTACGCGCTGGCGAAGTACAGCTTCCCCGGTCGGCGCTTCGTGTACGCCTTCGTTCTCGGGGGCGTGCTGGTGCCCGGCACCGCGGTGGCGCTGCCGCTGTTCTTCCTGTTCTCCAGCCTGGGGCTGACCAACAGCTACCTGTCGGTCCTCATCCCCTCGCTCGTGAGCCCCTTCGGGTTGTTCCTCTCCTCGATCTACTCCTCGGCCGCGGTGCCGGACGAGATGCTCGAGGCGGGGCGCCTGGACGGCGTGGGGGAGCTGGGGATCTTCCATCGCATTGCCCTGCCGCAGCTGGTGCCGGCGCTGGTGACCATCTTGCTGTTCCAGTTCGTCGCGATCTGGAACAACTACATGCTGCCGCTGGTGATGCTGGCCGATGAGCGGCTGTACCCGATCACTCTTGGTCTGGACAACTGGCGGGCGCAGACCGACCGGCTGCCGGAGTTCTTCCAGCTGACCACCACGGGTGCGCTGCTGTCGGTGATCCCGCTGGCGATCCTCATCCTGGTGCTGCAGCGCTTCTGGAAGGGCGGCCTCACCGAAGGCTCCGTCAAGGGCTGAGCGGGCGGCGTGGCGAGCGGTCGCGCCCTCACGCCGCCCTCACGCCGCCCTCGCGTCGTTATCTCGCCGCACCTGGTTCCGCGGTGTGAAGGTTGTGCAGAACCGGGTGCGCGGAGCGGGCGGGCGGTGTTCACTGTGGGCATGCGCGCTGTGACTGCAGTCCCTGCCCTGCCCCGTCGGACCGTGCTGGGCGGTGCGGCATTGGCCGGTCTTGCCCTGCCGAGCCTGGCCGCCTGCGATGGCGGGCCGAACCTCGGCGGAGGCGGCGGCGCGGCGGAGCCGGATCTGCGCGCCGAGGTGGACCGCGCCGAGCCCGGTACCGCCGAGGGCGCGGGAAGCGTGGCGGTGCCCTTCAGCGCTCGGCTGCTCAGCGCCCTGGATCCCGAGGCCGTGAACCTCGTGTGCTCGCCGCTGTCCGCGCAGGTGGCGCTCACCATGGCGGGTCTCGGCGCGGCCGGGGACACCCGCGCCGAGATGGAGGAGGCACTTGGCGGGCCGATGCCGGAGCTCGCCGAGAGCGCGAACACCCTGTCGCAGGTGCTCGATGCGGTGGGGGATGCTGAGCGTGAGGAGGAGGACGAGGACGCCCTGGAGCCGCCGCGCGCCAGTCTTGTCAATGGAGCCTGGATCCAGGAGGGCTTCGAGGTCCACGAGCCCTATCTGGAGGACCTGGGCACCTGGTTCGGGGCGGGCCTGTTCGAGGCCGACTTCGCCGAGGAAAAGGCGCGCGAGAAGGCGCGTCAGGAGATCAACGGATGGGTCGCGGAGAACACCGCGGATCTCATCGAGGAGCTGGTCCCCGAAGGGACTCTCAGTGAGGCTTCGCGCCTGGTGCTGGTCAACGCCCTGCACGTCAAGGCCGCCTGGCCGAAGCCCCTCACCCGCGAGGGCGGCAGGTTCAGTACGGCCGATGAGCAGGAGCTGAGCGTGGAGATGCTCAGCGGGGATGTCACCGGCTGGTTCGAGGACGATGTATGCCGAGCTACCGCGCTGCCCACTTACGGTGATGCGATCTCGCTCGCGCTCATCCAGCCGGTGGACACCATCGGGGCCGTGAAGCAGGCCTGGGCGGATGCTGCGGAGGACCCCACGGCCGGGCTCGGTGCGCTGCTCGCCGGTGTCACGGAATCCGAGGATCCGGTGCTGGTCAGCGTGCCCGCCCTGGACGTGGGCTGGACGGACTCCCTGACGGACCCGCTGAAGCAGCTCGGCATGGAGCAGGCCTTCACCGATGCCGCGGACTTCTCCGGTATCAGTGACACCTCGCTGCTGATCAGCGACGTCATCCAGGAGGCGGTGCTCACCGTGGATGAGAACGGGCTGGAGGCTGCGGCCGCGACCGCGGCGATCGCGGGGGCGACATCCGCTCCGGCGGAGCCGCGGACGCTGGTCCTGGACTCCCCGTTCCTGCTGGTCGTCTTTGAGCGCAGCACCCTTGCCCCGCTCGTGCTGGGCTGGATCGGGGACCCGAGCGAGACTCGCTGAGCTGCTCGAGGCGGGGCGGTGCGGATCCCGCCACGCACCGGGCGGCGGTTGCCCGCCGGGGCCGGGTGCGGTTCGATGGCGGAATGACTGTCGAGCTCTCACCGGTCACGACCTTCACCGCCCGCCTGCTGCCCGCTCTCGCACGGCCCGGCGGCAACACCGTCTGCTCGCCGCTTTCGGCCCAGGTGGCGCTGACCCTCGCGGCGCTCGGCGCGCGCGGGGAGACGTTCGCCGAGCTCGAGCAGGTGCTCGGGGCGCCGGCACGCGAGCTCGCCCGCACTGCCGCTGAGCTCGCGCAGTCCCTCGCTGCGATCACAGATCCCGCGGCCGCGCATCTGGCCAGCGGCGTGTGGGTGCACGATGAGCAGGCGCTGCGCGGGCAGTACCGCGAGCGGGTGGAGCAGGAGCTGGGCGCGGGGATCGGCGCCCTGGACCTCACGGATGCCGCGGCGATCGACCGCAGCCGCACCGCGATCAACGCCTGGGTCGCCGAGCGCACCGGCGGGCGGATCCCCGAGCTGCTGAGCCCGGGGATGCTCACGCCGCAGACGCTCCTGGTGCTCATCAGCGCTCTGCACGTGACGGCCCCCTGGATGACGCCGCTCCACCGGGCCGACGGGGACTTCGCACTCTCCGACGGCACCGAGGTCACCGTCCCGATGCTGCACGGGACGGGCTCGGGCTGGCACGAGGATGCGCACGCGACGGCCACCGCGCTGCCGACGAAGGGCGGGGCGCTGTCGCTCGTGCTCGTGCGACCGGCCGCGAGCACGGATGCGGTGCTGGAGGCGTGGGCGGCGGACCCGTCGGCCCTTGCGGGTCTGCTGGATAGCGCGCTGGGCGGGGGTGACCGGGTGCGGCTGGGGATGCCAGCGCTCGAGACCAGCTGGGGCGCGGACCTCAGCGGGCCGCTGCGCGAGCTGGGCCTTCGCCGCGCGCTCTCACCCGCCGCGGATCTCCGCGGCATCCTCGAGGGGCCCGCGGGAATCTCGATGGTCATCCAGCAGGCCGTGCTGAGTATCGATGAGCACGGCATGGAGGCCGCCGCCGCGACCGCCGCGATCATGTTGACCGGCGCCCCCGCCACCCCGCGGCACGAGCTCACCCTGGACCGCCCCTACCTGCTGCTGGTCTGCGACACCGCGAGGCGCACCCCGCTGCTCGTCGGCCGGATCGAGGACCCGCAGGCCTGAGGGAGCCGAGGTGCGGCGCCACGTCGGGAGCTCGGACCGCTCGACCGGCGCGTGCCTGCGTCACCAGGGCGAGAGGCCCCGCCCCGTCGGCCCGGAATCACCTACCATGCTGTGAACCGATTCACCCCCGAGAGGATGGACGCTGATGCCCGCCCTGCTGACCCCCACCCCTGACGGCCTGCTGCGCGGCGGGGAGCCGCACCTGGTCATCTCCGGGGCCATCCACTACTTCCGCGTCCACCCCGAGCAGTGGCGCGACCGCCTGCGCCGCCTGGTCGCGATGGGCTGCAACACCGTGGAGACCTACGTGGCCTGGAACCTCCACCAGCCCACCCCCGAGACCACCACCTTCGAGGGCATGGCGGACCTGGGCCGCTTCCTCGACCTCGCCGCCGAGGAGGGGCTGGATGCGATCGTGCGCCCCGGCCCCTATATCTGCGCCGAATGGGAGAACGGCGGCTTCCCCGGCTGGCTGCTGCGCGATCAGAACATGGGGCTGCGGCATCGCGACCCGCGCTACCTCGCGCAGGTGGACGCCTGGTTCGATGAGCTCATCCCCGTCATCGCCGAGCGGCAGACCACCCGCGGCGGCAACGTCGTGATGCTCCAGGTGGAGAACGAGTACGGCTCCTACGGCGATGACACCGCCTACCTCGAGCACCTGCGCGACGGCCTGCGCGCCCGCGGCATCGAGGAGCTGCTGGTGACCTCCGACGGGCCGGCGCGCATGTGGCTCACCGGCGGCACCGTGGACGGAGCGCTCGCCACCGTGAACTTCGGCTCCCGCACCCTGCAGGTGCTCGAGATGGCGAAGGACGAGCTGCCGGATCAGCCGCAGATGTGCATGGAGTTCTGGATCGGCTGGTTCGACCACTGGGGCGAGGAGCACCACACCCGCACCGGCGAGGACGCCGCCGCCGAGCTCGCCGACATGCTCGAGAACGGCATGAGCGTCAACTTCTTCATGGCCCACGGCGGCACGAACTTCGGCCTCACCGCCGGGGCGAACCACGACGGCGCCCTGCAGCCCACCACCACCAGCTACGACTATGACGCCCCGATCGCGGAGAACGGCGCGCTGACCGAAAAGTTCCACGCCTTCCGCGAGGTCATCGCCCGCCACCGTGAGCTGCCACCGCTGGATGAGCAGCTGGCGCAGCTGGGCCTGCAGGCAGAGCCGCGGACCCTGCCCGCCGCCGAGCTCACGATCGACAAGACCGTCGCCCTGCGGCAGAGCGAGCGCTTCACCCGCAGTGCCGAGGTGTACCCGAAGCCGCCGTCCTTCGAGGACCTGGGGCTCGAGCGCGGCCTGCTGCGGCTGTCGCGCAAGATCGAGATCGCGGCCGACGCCGACGGGCAGGTGGGCCCGCTGCGGCTGTATGACCTGCATGATCGGGCCTGGGTGTATGTGGAAGGGGTGTACGTCGGCGCCACCGGCGTGGTCGGCAACGAACAGCAGCCCATCGACCCGGCCGTCATCGAGCTGGCACCCTACAGCGAGCGTCTGCTGGCCGGTGCGGAGCGTCGGACCGTGCGAGTGGACATCCTCGTGGAGAACCTGGGCCGCGTGAACTTCGGGCCGTACCTGGGGGAGCGCAAGGGCATCCTGGGCGGCGTGTGGCAGACCATCCGCTTCCTCAACGACTGGGAGGCGGACCCGTGGCCGCTCGAGGAGATGGGGGAGGAGCTCGCCGAGCTCCTCGCCGCCGGGGAGCACCTGCCCGCAGACACATCGGATGAGCAGGCCCTGCCGGTGCTCGCCGCCGCCTCCTTCGACGCCGAGGAGCCGGCCGACACGTTCCTGGACGTCTCCGGGGCCGGGCACGGCGTCGCCTACGTCAACGGCGTGTGCGTGGGCCGCTACTGGTCCAGCATCGGCCCGCAGCTGACCCTGTACGTCCCTGCGCCGCTCGTGCGCGCCGGCCGCAATGAGGTGCTGCTGCTGGACCTTGAGCAGCGGCCAGAGCGGCTCGCGCTTGCGACCGAGCATCGGTTCGGGCGCAGCGAGGGGTGAATTGCGGGGCGAGGAGGGGCGGCCCGTCGGGCCGCCCCTCTTCCATGCTGCGCTCTGATCAGAGGGTGCTCGGCGGGGTCACCGGCACGTCCTCGGGCAGGACTGCGGCGAACTCGTCGAGGATCTGCTTGCCGCCGTCCTCCTCCCACTGCTTGACCGCGGCCTTGAAGTCATCAATGGTCTTACGGCCCTGGATGACGTCGTCGCGGACATCGTTGAGCCGGCTATTCAGCTCGGTGCCCTTGGAGGAGTTCGTGTCCGAGTACAGGCCGTTGGTGGGACGGCGCATCGCGAGCTTCAGGAGCTCCTGCTCCTTGCCGTAGATGTACTCGGAGTCGGACGGGATCGGGTTGTAGATGACACCTTCGCCCGCGGTCATGATCTCCAGCGCGCTGCGCAGACCCGGGACGTCGGCCTCCGACGATCCGATTCCGACGTAATTGCCGTCCTTGAGCTCGTAGTCCTTGCCCTCGGTGCCCCAGTTTTTCTGCATGTACTCGACAGTGCCGAACGGAGCGGAGAGCCAGTTGATGAGATCCAGCAGCTCGCGGATCTTCGCCTCGTCGTCGGTCTTCTTGAACGGAGTGAAGCCGACAGTGCCGTATCCCATGTTGTATACGGGGCGGCGTCCCTCGACAGCGGAGAACGGCACCATGATGTCGGCCAGCAGTTCCTTCTTGTACCGCCGGTACTCGGTCGCACCGCGCGGGCCCACGGACACGAGCGCTGCGATGGAGCCGTTGGCGAAGTCCTGAGCCGTCTCGGCGTGGTTGAGATCCGGGTAGAACACGCCGGCCGCGAAGACCTTCTGGGCATACTCCAGCGTCTCGTAGTACTCATCCAGCTGGAAGTTCGCCGTCAGGGTGCGGTCCTCGTTGACCCGATAGATGTTCGGGACCCCGAACCACTGGCTGAACATGTGGAAGGCGTTCGGCAGGAAAGGCTCCAGCGCCCAGCGCTGGCCCGGGATGAGGAGCTCCTTGCACTTGTCGAGAAACTCCTCGGCGCTGGCCGACTGGAATCCGCCGACCTCTTCCCAGACCGTGGGGTTGCCGAGATACACCTGGCCGAAGGGCGTGGAGGGGATCGGTGCGCCCCAGATCTTCCCGTTCACCACTGCGGTGCGCCACGAGCCAGGGGTGAGCGCTGCGAGGTTGGGGTACTCCAGCACCGCATCGCCCGAAAGGTACCCGGTGAGGTCCGTGAACTGCGCCTCGAGCATCGGGCCGATGTTCGGGATGCCCTGGTTCGGCGGCACCCACATGAGATCCGGCAGATCGCCGGAGGCGAGGATGGTCGCGAACTTCTCCGGGTAGGAGTCGATCGCGATATCGAGGTTAAGGGTTCCGCCGAGCGCCTCGTTGAGCCGCTGCCACATCCCGTTGTCCGCCATGGGGGTGGGGGGAGTGGCGAAGGTCTGGGTCAGTGCGGTGATCTCGCCGGAGGTGATGGGCTTGGCGTCGGTGGTCTGGAGCAGCTCCTCCGGCGCCTTGAGGAAGACGTTGTGGAGCCCTTCCTCATTGCCCGGCAGGTCCGGGGTGAGTCCTTCGATCGGCTGGTACGTGGGGAGCTCGAGAGTGGCCGAGGCCTCTGCGCCACCCTCCTGGGTGGTCCCGCCACCGCAGGCTGCTGCGCCGGTGGCCACCGCAGCGGCTCCGGTGAGGGCGAAGAGGTCACGTCGTCGGATCTCGAATCGCATGCCATTTCCTTTCGTGGAGCACCGTCCTTGGTGCGTTCGGTGGGTGGATCAGCCCTTGATGGCGCCGGTGATGACGCCCTTGGAGAAGTACTTCTGGAGGAACGGGTAGACCATGACGATGGGAGCGAGCGCGACCACGACGACGGCCATCTTGATGGACTGCGGAGGCGGCGCCTGCTGGACGCCGAGCTGGTCGGCGGTCAGCGAGGTGCCCTGGATGACGTAGCTGCGCAGGATCATCTGGATTGGCCACAGCGACTGGTCGTTGATGTAGAGCATCGCGTTGAAGAAGGAGTTCCAGAATCCGACTGCGTAGAACAGTCCGATCACCGCGATGACCGCTTTGGAGAGGGGCAGGACCACGCTGAGGAGGATGCGGAAGTCGCTCGCGCCGTCGATGCGGGCCGCCTCGAGCATCTCCGTCGGGATCCCCATGAAGAACGACCTCATGACGATGAAGTTGAACCCGGCGAAAACTCCCGGGAGGATGAGAGACCAGATCGAGTTCAACAGGCCGAGCTGCTTGACCATGAGGAACATCGGGATGAGCCCGGGGCTGAAGAACAGCGTGAAGATGATCGCCATGAGCATGAACCGTCCGCCGATGACGGGGCGGCTCAGCGCGTAGGCCATGCAGATGGTCACGAACAGCGCCAGGAGCGTTCCCACGACGGTGACGAAGACGCTGACTCCCAGTGAACGGAAGATGAGCGGGCTCGAGAAGATCGTTGTGTACGCCTCGAGGGTGGGATCGGTCGGGAAGAGCACGTAGCCGCCCGCGTCACGGATCTGATCACCGGAGGCGAAAGAGGTGGAGATGACGACGAGCATCGGCACCAGGATCGAGATGCTGATCGTGAGGATGATGATCGCCTTGGCCGCGGTGAGCGGCACGCTCGGCTTCTCCATCCAGGCCGGACGGTGCACCCTGCCGAAGGCGAACGACCACAGCTTCTGATGCGCCGTCTCCTTGCGTCGCGGCGTGGTCTTCGTGGTGGCTGCTGAGCTCACTGGGGCCTCCCGCGGTAGATGCCGTCCTCGCCGAGCATGTGCGCGACCTTGTTCGCGAGGAGGATGAGGATGGTGCCGACGACGCCCTTCGCGAGGCCTGCGGCGGCGCCCATCGACCAGTCGCCGCCGATCACGCCGGTGTAGTAGGCGTAGGTGTCCAGCACCTCCGCGGTGTCGGCGCCGACCGCGGAACGCTGGAGGATGAACTGCTCGAATCCCACGGTGAGGATCGAACCGAGGTTCAGGATGAGCAGCAGGACGATCACCGGTCGCATGCCGGGCAGAGTGATGTGCCATGTGCGGCGGAAGCGTCCTGCACCGTCGGCAGCTGCGGACTCGTAGAGCGACTGATCGATCGATGCCAGGGCCGCCAGGAAGATGATCATTCCCCAGCCGGCGTCCTTCCATGCCACCTCCGCGACGAGGAGGAGCGCGAAGGTGTCCGGATTCGTCATGAAGGGGATCGGGTCCATCCCGTTCTGCACGAGGGTCTGGTTGATCAGGCCGGCGCCGCCCAGCATCTGCTGGAAGAGGGCGATCACCAGGACCCACGACAGAAAGTGCGGCAGGTACACGATCGACTGGAAGGCCTTGCGCAATCGGGGACTCATCATCGAGTCCACGATCAGTGCGAGGAGGATCGGGAGCGGGAAGAACAGAACGAGCTGGACAGCGGCGTAGAAGAGGGTGTTGCGCAGCGCCAGTCCGAACCGGTCGTCATCGAAGAGGTCGATGAAGTTCTCGAACCCGACGAAGGGTGCCTGGGTGATCGTGTAGTAGGGCTGGTAGTCCTGGAAGGCGATGACGTTGCCGAGGATGGGGATGTAGAAGAACAGCAGCAGGGCGACGGCCCCGGGGAGCATCAGCACGAGCATCTGCCAGTCGCGTCGGAGGCGGACCGACAGCGGCCTCTTCCCTCGCCGTCCGCGGCGCGCGGTTCCCGCTGACTTCGCCACTCCGGACGCGGGGAGCGCGGTATCCGGGGATGCTGAGAGCGGGGGCGCGGGAGATTGTTCAGGGCTTCGCATCGTCACGTGCTGGGTCCTCTCGGTAATCCCTGCCGGGGAGAGCGAGGCGGTCGGACCGGGTGCCCCGCTTGACAGGTTGAGGGAGATAGTAAATGCTTTCATCGGACTTGTAAATCGGTTCACGACATCTGGACGGCGTTGTTTCCGAGCTGTGACCTCTCTGCGCCGCGTGTCCATCGGACCTTTCTGAAGGTGGTACCTCATGACTGACCTGCGCATCGGCGTGATCGGGCTCGGCGCCCGCGGCGGCCTGGCCCGCCACGCCCACCAGCCCGGAGAGGGTTCCCAGGTCACCGTCGTCGCCGACCCCACGCAGCGCGGCAAGGACAAGGCCCGTGAGCTGTTCGGCGAGGACGTCGCCGTGGTCGATGACGTCGACCAGCTGCTCGCCGAGCACGCGGTGGACGCCGTGATGATCCTGACCCCGGACTTCGCGCACGCCTCCGTGGCGCTGAAGACCCTCGAGGCAGGACTGCCCACGTTCTGCGAGAAGCCGATGGCGATCTCCGTCGAGGACACCGACGCGATGCTCGACATGGCGATGCAGAAGCGGGCCCGGCTGTACGTCGGCCACAACATGCGCCACATGCCGGTGATCCGCCAGATGAAGGCGATCATCGACTCCGGCCGCATCGGAACGGTGCGCGCCGTGTGGTGCCGCCACTTCGTGGGCGCCGGCGGCGACTTCTACTTCAAGGATTGGCACGCCGAGCGGGAGAAGGCCTTCAGCCTGCTGCTGCAGAAGGGCGCGCACGACATCGACGTCATCCACTGGCTGGCCGGCGGGTACACGCGGCGCGTCTCCGGCATCGGCGACCTCGCCATCTACGGGGACATCACCGACCGCCGCGACAACTCCGACCGCCTCATGGTCGACTGGTACGACGCGGATATCTGGCCGCCCACCGCGCAGAAGGAGCTCAACCCCGTTATTGACGTCGAGGACATCTCGATGATCCACATGACGCTGGACAACGGGGTGCTGGCCTCCTACGAGCAGTGCCACTTCACGCCCGACTACTGGCGCAACTACACCGTGATCGGCGACGCCGGGCGGATCGAGAACATGGGCGATGGCTCTGGGGACCAGATCCACATCTGGGAATCCCGCTACTCCGGCGCCGGCAAACCTGATGCGGTCGAGGTCGTGGCCCGAGCGACCGGTGGGCACGGCGGTGCGGATCCGAGCCTGGTCTCGGAGTTCCTGCGCTTCGCCCGCGACGGCGGGAAGACCGACGTGTCCGTGATCGCCGCCCGGGAGGCCGTGGCCACCGGCGTGCACGGTGCCCTCTCGATCCGCGACGGCGGCGTGCCGCGCGAGGTTCCGGCCGTGCCAGCCCAGATGCGCGAGTACTTCGACTCCGGCCAGGCCTGAGAGCGCCGAACCCTCCGGCCCCATCGGCCCCACCTGCGCGCCCGGCGGGCCCCCGGCCCCACCAGCGCCGGCCCGCCGGACCCACCCCCACGCAAATGTGAGGTCTGGTGGCATGTTCCGCAGAAACATGCCACCAGACCTCACATTTGTGGTGCCGATGGGCGGGTGGCCGCCCCCGGCGTCAGCCTCGCCGCCCCGTCTGAGCCTCGCCGTCCGGCGTCAGCCTCGCACCGGCGTCAGCGGCGCAGGTGCTCCAGGATCGCGGTGGTGTTCTGGGCGGTGCGGGCGGAGGCCACGGAGAACTCGATCGCCAGGCGCATGCCGATAAGCGCCACCACCGACGGGATCCAGCCCAGCAGCAGTGCGATCAGCAGCGGAATCGCGTTGAACGAGGGCTCGCCGTACCAGGAGGAGTTCAATGCCCCCAGCATCGCGCCGAACATCAGGGAGCCGACCACCTGTGCCGCCCAGATCAGCAGCGCCACGATGATCGCCACGATGTACAGCACGCTCGCGTACTTCAGGGACACGAAGTGCTTGAACTTGAAGTCGAACAGCGCCTGGATCATGTTCGGGTCGCCGTCGGTGTTGGTGCTGCTGGGAGTGCCGGTGGCGCTCCCTGCAGCGGCAGTGCCGGTGTCGGCGGTGGTGCCGCTCGCTGCGCCGGGGGCGGGCTGGGAGGTGGACCCCACTGCGGGCTGTGCGGGCGCGGAGGGCGCCGACGGGGCGGACTGCGCGGCGCCCGCTGCGGGCTGCGCAGGCGCGGAGGGCGCCGACGGGGCGGACTGCCCGTAGGCGGAGTAGTCGGCCGCCGGCTGCGCGGGCTGCCCCGCGTGTGACTGCTGCGCGGGCTGCGCGCTCGTCGGCTGCTCCGAGGGAACAGGATTCGCGCTGGTCGGCGGCTGGTTCTCGTACGGCTCAGTCATGAACAGGCTCCTTTGGAACATCGGCATCGGCGCCGTCTCCCGGGACGGGTGCCGATGGGGACGAGATGGGTGTGGAGTGATCTCCCCTGGCCGCTATCGTAGTGAGGACCACCGACTGTCGGACGCCCCCAGTACGCTGGGCCGGACGCTCAAGACCGGACGAACCTGCCGAAAGGGGGCGCGATGAGCGGTGCGGGCCGCGCCCTGGAGCAGCTGGAGCTGTTCGATGACGCACCGGTGCTCGCCCTGCTGCGCGCCGACAACGCCCCCATCACCCTTGCGCTGCTCGAGACCCACCTGGGGCAGGACGAGCGCAGCCGTACCGCCGCAGAGCTGTACGAGTTGCTGGACGCGGATCTTGATGAGCTGCGCTTCCATGGCCAGGATCTGCCGCGCAGCGCCCAGCAGTACTGCAAGACCTGGGTGGAGCAGGGGTACCTGACCCGGCGGGCTGCCCAGCAGGAGCGCACCGAGCTGTTCTCCCTGACCGAATCGGCGCACCAGGCCATCCGCTTCCTCGCCGACCTCGCCTCCCCGCGCGAAGCGGTCACCCGCTCCCGCCTGAGCCTGCTCACTGACCGGCTGCTGCAGCTCGCGCAGGAGACGGACCCCGACGCCGGCCGGCGCATCACCGCGCTGCAGGAGCAGCAGGAGCGCATTGCCCAGCAGATCCGCACCCTGCAGGAGCACGGCGCTTCCCCACTGCCCATCTCCCAGGCGGTCGAGGCCGCAGAGGAGCTCTACGCCCTGGCACTCGATGTCCCCTCCGACTTCGCGCGCGTGCGGGCCGAGTTCGAGCGCCTGCACCGCTCGCTGCGGCTGGAGCTCATCGAACACGACGGTCCACAGGGCGAAATCCTCGACCAGCTGTTCCTCGGCGTGGACGCGGTGGAGGACTCCGAGGCCGGGCGTTCCTTCGCCGCCTTCCACTCGATGCTCATCTCCCCGGTGCTCGAACAGCGCTACCACGCGGCCGCAGACGCCCTGGCCACCCGCGATTTCGCGAGCCACCTGGGGGCGGCGAAGATCCGCTTCCTGCAGAACTACCTGGGGCGCCTGCAGCAGGAATCCCACCAGGTGCGCCACGCGATGATCGACCTCTCCCGCTCACTGCGAGAATTCGTGCGCTCCCGTCAGTTCGAGCAGTACCGGGCGCTCGGCGACGTGCTGCGCCGGCCCCAGCGCCTCAGCCTCGAGCTCGCCCCCTTCGTGCGCCCTCATCATCGGATCGGCGTGGGACTCACCCTGTCCACCTTCACGCCGCGCTCCGTCGGCCAGCTGCGCCTGCTGTCCCCGGCGGAGGTCACCGCCGATGATGACCTCTCCGCCGCGGACGCCGAACCGCTGGATCTGGAGCACCTGCGCGAAGTGGTCCGCGAATCGGAGATCGACCTCGCCGAGCTCACCGACGCCGTGGATGACGTCCTGGCCTGGCGCGATACGGCCACCATCGGGGAGGTGCTTTCCGTCCATCCGGCCACCCAGGGCCTCGCCTCGATCGTCGGACTGCTGCTGCTGGCCCAGCGCCACGGCGAACCGGTCACCGACGAGACCACCGACGCGGACGAAGACCCGGCCCCGGCGACCGAACGGGTCGCATGGGATCTCCCCGAGGCCCCCGGGCAGCGCCGCAGCGCCGTGATCACAGCCCTGCGCTTCACCCGCCCGATCTCCGCTGCCGTCCCCGGCCTCGCGAAGGAGCTGACATGACCCCCGAGAGCCCCGACACCGTCGAGGACCTGGATACCGCCCCCGAGGAGACCGCCCCCGTCGGCCGCGTCACCCTGTGGGAGGGGGATCCCGGAACCCTGCCGCTGAATGTCCGACGCACCCTGGTGGCCCTGCTGCGCGGGCCCTACCTCTCCCAGCGGCGTGACTCGGTGCTGTGGGCCACGCTGCTCGCCCACACCGACGTGATCCGCGCCCACCTGGGGGATCTGCTGCTGCAACTCGAGATCGACGCCGACTCCGAGGTGGCCTTCACCCGGAACCTGCGCCCGGACCCCGACTTCGATCAGCCCGTCCCTTCGGTGCTGCGCACCGCCCCGCTGAGCTTCATCGACTCCGCCCTGCTGCTGCACCTGCGCCACCTGCTGCTGCAGGCCACCGCCCAGCAGGAACGCGCCGTGGTGGGCCGCGACGAAATCGCCGCGCACATGAGCGCCTACCTCGCCTCCTCCGGGCACGATGAGGCGCAGTTCGCCAAACGCCTGGCCGCCAGCCTGGAGCGGATGCGCAAATGGTCGCTGCTCGTGGACACGGACACCGCGGACCGCTGGGAGATCTCCTCGGTGCTCGCCCTCGTGCTCACCGCGGAAGAGATCACGGGGATCGAACAGGAATACCAGCGGCTGCGCGAGGCAGCGGCCGACGGGACCCAGCCCGCGCTCACCGAGGTGGAGGAGGAGACCGCATGACCCCGAGCCCCACCCCCACTGCCCGCAAAGGCTCGGCGCCGCAGGAGTCACCCGTCGCGCCCGGACAGATGCGCCTTGCCCGCATCCAGCTGCACAACTGGGGCACCTTCGACAAAGGCCATGACCTCGCAGTGCCGCGTGAGGGCCTGCTGCTGACTGGTGAATCCGGATCCGGCAAGTCCTCGGTGCTGGATGCGATCAGCGCCGTGCTCATGAAACCCGGGGAGGTGCGGTTCAACGCCGCGGCCCAGGACGGCGGTGCGGGGGACCGCGACCGGACGCCGCTCAGCTACGTCCGCGGCGCGTATCGCAAGGAGTCCGATGAGGACACCGGGGAGATGCGCGCCGGGTACCTCCGCCCGTCCACCACGGTCTCCGGCATCGCCCTGACCTTCGAGAACGGAACTGGCGGCGCGGTCACCGCGATCCGGGTGATGCATGTGCCCGGCCGCGGCACCGCGGCAGCGGACCTGCGCTCGGCCTTCCTGCTGTTCGACCGGGCGGTGGAGCTGAACGAGGTGCTGGAGCTGTCCACCTCCGGGATCGATCGCCGACGGCTCAAGCGAGCCCTCTCGCCGCAGGTGGCGTCTGATTCGTACACGACCTTCGGGGTGGCGCTGCGCCGACTGACGGGCATCGGCTCTGAGGCGGCCCAGCGCCTGCTGCACCGCACCCAGTCCGCGAAATCCCTCACCTCCCTGAATGACCTGCTGCGCAGCTTCATGCTGGAGGAGCCCGGCACCTTCTCCCTGGCCGAGCAGGCCGTCGAGCAGTTCCGGGCGCTGCAGGATGCGCACGCCACCGTGGTCGATGCCCGCCAGCAGGTGAATGTCCTGCTGCCGCAGCGAGAGGCCTGGGCCGAGCACGCCCGCGCCACGGGGCAGCGTGATGAGATCCAGCATTTGCGCGAGTGCACTGAACCGTTCCGATACACAGTCCTGCAGCGCCTAGCGCAGCGGGACCTGGAGGACACGCAGGTCGCGCTGCAGGCCGCCGAGCATGAGAGCGAGGCCGCGCAGCAGGCGGAGGCCGATGCCCGCCAGGCTCTGCGCTTGGCCGATCAGGCGCTCGCGGCGCGTGGAGGCGGGGAGCTCACTGCAGCGGAGCGGGAGATCGAGCTGGCTGAGCAGCGTCTGAACGCCGTGGAGGCGCAGACGCGCTACCTCGCCCCGGTACTGGAGCGGCTGGAGGCGGACGAACCCACGAACGCTGAGGATTTCGCGAAGATCCAGGCGCAGGCCCAACGGGAGATCGAACGCCTGGATGCCGAACGGGAGCGGCTGCGCGAATCCTCCGGAGAGCTGCTGGTGGCCCAGCGCGACGCCGTCGCCCACCGCACCGAGCTCGAGCACGAGATCCGCTCGCTCAACACACGACGCTCCAACCTGCCCTCCCACCTGGTGGCCGCCCGTGACCAGATCGCCGAGAGTATCGGCGTGCACACCTGGGAGCTGCCCTTCGCCGGAGAGCTCATGGATGTGCGCGAGGCGTCCTGGCGCGGCGCAGTGGAGCGCCTGCTGCGCGGACTCGCCACCACGATCCTGGTCCCGGAGCGGCTGTACCCCCAGGTCGCTGCCGCCGTGGACGGCCGCGACTGGCGGCAGCGCATCGCCTACGAGCGGATGCGGGAGCCCAGCGGCACCCTCGCCCCCGACGCGCCGCAGGAGCGCACGGTGCTCAGCGTCCTGCAGCTCGCACAGGGCCCGCACCAAGCGTGGCTACAGCATCGGCTCACCACGGGCTTCCCGCACGTCCTGGTGGAGGACGTCCCGGAGCTCGCCCGCCACGAACGAGCCCTCTCTCGCGCCGGTCAGATCAAGAACCGCGATCACCACGTCAAGGACGACCGGCATCGGATCGATGACTGGTCCCGCTGGGTGATCGGCACCGACAACACCGCGCGGCGCGAGCGCCTGCGCGAGCAGCTCCAGGTCGCGAAGCGCGCGGTCGAGCGCCACCAGGCCCGTGTGGGGGAGGTCGCCCAGCAGGAGCGGCAGTTTGAACAGCGCCGACGGGACCTCGAGCGCCTGGGCGAGCAGACCTGGGAGGACGTGGACCACGCGGGGGCGACAGCTCGCCTCACGCGACTGCGGGAACAGCGCGAACGCCTGCTGGCCTCCACTGACCTTGCCCAGCTGAATGCAGCCCAGCAGCGGGCTGACCAGGAGTATCGCGAGGCCACGGAGGTTTCCGCGGCGGCGCGCGATGCACTGCGGCGCCTGCGCGAGGAGGTCGCGGAGGCCCGCGAGGACCTGCGCACCGCCCGCACCCACCTGGAGGGCGTGGAGCTCGAGCCGGAGGTGTTCGAGGCCCTGGATCGCCGGGTCCGCGGGACCCGCCGTAGCGCTTTGACCCGTCGGTCCCTCGCCGAGGCGATGCTGCCGCTCGAGCGGGGGCTGGGAGAGGAGCTGAACGCCGCCGAGCGGGCGCGGCGCACCGCGGAGAGCACCCTCGCGGCGGCCCGGGCCGAGTACCTGCGCCGCTGGGCGGAACGCTCGGTGAACCTCGTCGATGACATCGTGGCGACCGAGGATTTCCTGGCGGTGCTGGAGCGGCTGGAACGTGACCGGCTGCCGGATTTCGAGCAGCGGTTCCGGGAGCTGCTGCGCACTCAGTCGCAGAACAACATCGGCCAGCTGCGGGCCGTGATCGCGCAGGCCATCCGGGATGTTCACCAGCGGCTGGACCCGGTGAATGCCTCGCTGCGACAGAGCCAGTTCGACACCGAGCGCCGCACCTGGCTGCGCCTGGTGGCGCGGCAGCGCCACACCCAGGAGGTGGTGCAGTTCCTCGCCGAGCTGACCTCGATCACGGAGGGGGCGTTCGGGCCAGAGGATTCGATCGAGCGAGCGGAGGCGCGGTTCGCCGGGATGGATGCGCTGCTGCGGCGCCTCGGCTCCGCGGAGACCGCGGATGTGTCGTGGCGCCGACGGGTGCTGGATACCCGTCAGCATGTGGAGTTCGTGGCGCAGGAGCTCGATGAGAGCGGGACCGTCCTGGACCTGTACTCCGATGCGGGGGGCCGCTCCGGGGGACAGCGCCAGCGCCTGGTCACCTTCTGCCTCGCGGCATCGCTGCGCTACCAGCTGACCGACTCCGCGGAGGGCCTGCCGCCCTACGGCCTGGTGGTCCTCGATGAGGCCTTCGACAAGACCGATGTGCATTTCACGCGCGCTGGCCTGGAGGTCTTCCGCTCTTTCGGCTTCCAGCTGCTGCTCGCGACGCCGCTGAAGATGCTGCAGACCATCGAGGCGTATGTGGGCGGCGCGGCCGTGGTCAGTAAGAACTCCCGGGACTGCTCCACCTTCGCGGCAGCGACGTTCCTGTCCTCAACAGAAGAGAGCCCGGAGGCGGGGTCGTGAGGTCCGTGCAAGAGGTGCGTGACCTGCTGCGCACTCGCTGGAAGCGGTCGATGGCGGCATGGCTCGCGGACCCGTCGGCGGCTGCGGTCTCCCTTCCCCTGCACCCGCCGACGCAGCCGCAGGTGCTCGCGGATCCCGCGGCGGTGCAGCGCTGGGTGGAGCAGTGGAGCAGCGCACCCGCGGTGCTGCGCGATGCGGTCATCTGGCGCCGCGTGGCCTGGGCGCACCTGGGGGCGCAGGAGCTGCCGCACCGCTGGGAGCTCGCCGGCGCCGAGCAGCTCACCCGCGCCGCCGGGCCTGCTGCGCATGAGCAGTTCACGCAGCTCAGCCACTGGGTGCAGCGGGCGCTGGTGCTGCTCACGGGCGCGTCGGACCGACCGGCAGGGGAGCTGCGGGAGGTTCTGGCGCGGGCGATCGTCGCGCAGCGCAGTCGCTGGCTCGGCATGGATCGGGTCGATGCGGAGCTGTGTCTGCGGGCGGCCGCGTGGGTGCTCGCCCATCCGGCCTCGGGTCTGCGGATCCGCCAGGTGCCGCTGCCGGGGATGCACACCAAATGGCTGCAAGCGCATCGCGCCGTGGTCCGCGCCCTGGTCGCCGCGGCGCAGGGCGAGGGGACAGCGGTCGATCAGGACCTGGGGCTTGCCGCGGAGCCGTCGTTCCACGATGTGCTGGTGCTCGATCCTGCGCTGCGCGGCGCTGGTCTGGGCCCGCGCATGCCGCGCGCCAGCCGCGTGGACGCCGCGCTCCTCGCTGAGCTGGAGCTCAGTCCGCGTATCGTGCTGATCTGCGAGAACTCCGAAACGGTGCAGGTGCTCCCGGACCTGCCCGGCACCGTCGCGCTCTCCGGGGCCGGATACGCGGTGGCGAGCGTGCTCGAGGTGCCGTGGGTCCAGCGTGCACCGGTGCTGTACTGGGGTGATCTGGATGCGGACGGTTTCCGGATCCTCCACCGCGCCCGCGCCCACCATCCCGCCGTCACGAGCATCCTCATGGACGCGGAGACCTTCGCGCGGTATGCGGAGCTGGCGGTGACGAGCACCCCGCCGCCCATGGCGGAGCTGCCCTCGCTCACGGAGGGGGAGCAGGAGATGTACCAGCGGCTGCAGGCCGACGGGCTGCGGCTCGAGCAGGAGCGCATCGAGCTCAGCTATGCGGTGGAGACGCTGCGCGAGAGCCTTGCTTCCCGGGGACCTCACGCGGTCGCCGACGTCGGAATCTCCTCACCGAGCCGCACGGCACGGTAGGGATCGGCACCAGCGTCTACGACGTCATCGCTGCGTCGGCCAGCGGCGGCGTCCCGTCGGCCCGTGGAGCGGTGAACCGTGCGGTGAACTCCTCCATCAGGTCGGGCACCTGCTCCGCGGGCGGGCCGACGTGCACTGTCCGACGGGCATCGTCGTCATGGACGAACACCTCACCGTCCCGGTATCGGCCGGGGCTGCGGGAGAGGTCGTACCCCTGCACCATGAAATGCAGCGCGAGCAGCGTCGACTCATCGAGCCGGGCCTTGCGGGCGGCGAGCACCTGCAGGTACGTCGTCGCATCGGAGTACCCCTTGACCGCGATCCACGTGCGGTCCACGGAGATCTGCTCGTCCTCCCCGCCCCGGGGTCAGCCCTTCTGGCCGTAGCGGCGGCGGAACTTCTCCACCCGACCAGCGGTGTCCAGCACGGTGGCGCGGCCGGTGTAGAAGGGGTGCGAAGCGGAGGAGACCTCCACGTCGATCACCGGGTAGGTGTTGCCGTCCTCC
Source organism: Brachybacterium sp. UMB0905 (assembly GCF_002871795.1). Lineage (GTDB taxonomy): Bacteria > Actinomycetota > Actinomycetes > Actinomycetales > Dermabacteraceae > Brachybacterium. Next base: position 96,865 of record NZ_PNHL01000011.1, read on the forward strand.
CACTCGATGGTCTGATCCGAGGTGCGGGTGGAGCGAGTGAGGAAGGCGTGGTTCGCGCCCTTGTCGCGGAAGACGACGGGGCGGTACTCGGGGTGGATGCCGGGCTTCATCGGGGTTCTCCTTCGGGGCGGTGAGCGGGGCTTACCAGCTGGACTTGGTCACGCCGGGCAGCTCGCCGCGGTGGGCGAGCTCGCGCAGCCGGACGCGGGACAGGCCGAAACGGCGCAGGTGACCGCGGGGGCGGCCGTCGATCGCATCGCGGTTGCGCAGCCGGGTGGGGCTCGCGTCGCGTGGCAGGCGCTGCAGGGCACGCTGGGCCTGGATCTTCTCCGCGAGGGAGCTGTCGGGGCTCTTGATGGTGCGCTTGAGCTCAGCGCGCTGCTCGGCGTAGCGGGCAACGGTGCGTCGGCGGCGGGCGTCGGCGGCGATCTTCGAGGTCTTGGCCATCAGCGGGACTCCTTGAACTCGACGACAGCCCGGACCTTCGGGTCGTACTTGCGCAGCACCAGGCGATCGGGGGTGTTGCGGCGGTTCTTCGTGGTGCGGTACACGGTGCCGGTTCCGGCGCTCGAGCGCAGCGCGACCTGCGCGCGGACCTCGTTCTTGCGGGCCATGGGTTCCTTCCGATGCGGGAGCGCGGACTTGACAGCCGCGCGAGACGACCGCTGAGATTAGCTACTGAGAACCGTTATCGTCAAGCGGAGGAGTTGTCCGTGCCCCAGCAGTCCCAGCCTGATCGCGCCCACCCGGCCGCCGACGGGGGGCGCAGCGTCCCCGTCGCGGTGATCTCCGCGGTGGACCCTGTGCTGCGCGACGCCCTCATCGCGAGTCTGCTGCTGGATGCCCAGGATGCCGTGGCCTTGCGCTACGAGCTCGTCGCAGAATCTGCCGCACTGCGCCGCCTGATCGTCAGCTCCCGGGGTGTCCTCGAGGACGAGCTGGTGGACCTCGACCACCCCTGCCACTCCTGCGCCATGCGCGAGGACGCCGTGCCCACCCTCGAGCGCCTCGCCCGCACGCCCGGCATCGCCGCGATCCTGCTGGCCCCGCCGCTGTCCGCTGAGCCGGCCACCGTCTGCGGTGCCCTGCGCGCCCAGGAGGACGGCTGGCACCTGGCCGATGCCGCCGTGGTGCTCGATGCCGAGACCGCGATCCACGACCTGCTGGGCGATGACACCCTCGCCGAGCGCGGACTGCAGTGGCTCGCCGAGGACCATCGGGCCGTGGGCGAGGCGCTCGCCGCCCAGCTCGAATACGCGCCCACCGTGGTGCTCGAGGGCGACGGGGCTGGCGCCGGTGCGGCGCTCATCGAGCATCTGCGCGCCCCCGAGCAGCAGCTCATCGAGGGGATCTATGCCCTGGATGCGCGGATGCTGCTGAGTGGGCGCCTGGACCACATGCTGGCGCTGCGTCGGCGTGACGTGCGCTACGTCGAGCCCTACGGCGGCCCCACCGGGCACGGCACCTGGACCCTGGATCTCATCTCCGAGCGGCCCTTCCACCCCGATCGCCTGCTCGAGCAGATCGAGGCGATCGGCGCCGGACACCTGCGCGGCCGCGGCCGCTTCTGGGTCCCCGACCGCCCGGACAGCATCTGCCAGTGGGACGGCGCCGGGGGACAGGTCGCCGTCGGCGCCGTGTGGCGCACCCGCGATGACCTGCCCACCACGCGTCTGGTCGTCACCGGCATCCACCCCGAGGACCGCGAGCGGGTGCGCACCGCTTTCGGACGCGCCCTGCTCACCGAGGAGGAATGGGCCGACGGGCTGGCGCCGTGGCTGGGCTGCGAGGATCGGCTCGCCCCGTGGCTCGGGGAGCGGGAGTCGGCGGCCTGATCTGCGGCTCCTCCTCCCAGGGGCGCTGGGGCGCGATCGCATCGATCCCATCGCGTACGAAACCGCCCTCCCGTCGGACCACATTGGAGGCCAGTGGGAGCTGGTGGGAGGCGCTTTCCAGAATGTGCATGAGGTACCCCGCGGTGTTCGGCAGCGCGAGGATGTCCCCGACGGCCACCCCGCTGGGGAAGTGCAGACGGCGCCGCAGGATCAGCTCCGCCTCGATGCAGTAAGCCCCCACGACGAAGGCGTCCATCGGCTCCCCGCTCTGGGTGCCGATGCGTACCAGCAGCGGGTCCACCAGGAAGTCATCGGAGGTGGAGCGGCACTGGGTGCGGTTCATCTCCACGCCCACGAGGGCCGCGCCGTGACTGGTGGAGGTGCGCTGAATGACGCGCGTCAGGGTCATCCCGCAGCCGTCCAGCAGCGAGCGGCCCGGCTCGCAGGCCAGGCGCAGCCCACGTGAGCGCAGGGCCTCCGCGGCGGTGGGCACGGACCCGGCAGCTCCATCGGCCCGGGCAGCCCCGTCGGCCTCATCGACACTCGCGGGGGAAGCGAGCAGCCCGCGCAGCCAGTCCCCGCGCACGGGGGCCTGGTGGTAGGGGTAGTGCTGGGTGAGCGGCGCCCCCTCCCAGGTGATCCAGTCCGCGGGGTCCGGGCCCTGCGCGGTGCGCACCGCACGCTCGGAGGCCTCCCATTGCTGCTGGTCATCGAGGTAGGACATCGGGATCCCGCCGCCCATGTCCACGAAGGTCGGCTCGTGTCCCGCCTCCCGCAGGGCATCGATGAGCGTGCAGGCCTCACCGATCGCGAGCGCCCGCGCCGCGGCGTCATAGCCGTGCAGGTGGAAGTGGACCCCGGCAATCCGCGCCCCGGCCTCCCGCGCGGCGGGGGAGGCCACCCACGCCCGCCAGGTAGCGGCGGACTCTCCGAACCGGGTGGGCGGCACCGGGCCGACGGGAGTGGGCGCCAGGCGCAGAGCGAGCGCCGGCGGTGCGGCGCCCGGGCGGTCGGTACGCCCCGCGGTGGCGAGGACGTCCAGCACCGCGGCGGCCTCATCGAGGTTGTCGAGCACCAGCATCGCCCCGCATTCCAGGGCCAGCTCCAGCAGCGGCCGCGGCTTGATCGCCGCGGTGACCACGATGCGCTGAGCAGGCATGCCGTGCTCGAGGGCCTGGGAGAGCTCCCGCAGGCTGCCCACATCCAGGCCCAGCCCCGCCTCTTGCGCGGCGGCGACCATGCCCAGGGTCTTGTTCGCCTTGCGGGCCACGAACACGGCGAGCTCCACCCCGGCGTCGTCGGCTGCCTCGGTGAGCTCCGCGGCGTGGCGGGGCAGGGCGGAGAAGTCGTGCACGTTCAGCGGGCTGCCGAAGCGCTCCACCAGGTCACGGCAGGCCTCGGGGTCGCCGAGCAACTCGCGCATCCACGGCTCCAGCCGGGCATCCAGCGGCGGCATCCCCTGGCAGTGAGCCCGCAGCGGATCGGTGGTGCGCAGGCGCCCGGTGAGGCGCTCCGCCCAGCGTTCGGGCTCCTGGTGCAGGTGGCGGTTCAGGGTGTCGTGGCCGATCACATGGTCCTCCGTCGGTCGTCCCAGCAGCGCAAGGCCCGTCACGGTGCTGCCATCGGCGCGCAGCGCGCTCGCATCCGGGGCGATCATGGCACCGCGCCGGCCCGGCCGCACCGTGATCAGCCCGTCGGTCAGGAGCTGGCGCAGCAGCGGCTCGTCGAGGCCCTGCACGCCCGGCGGGGGCAGCACCGCATCGACCACCACATCAGCCTCGCCGCTGGTGGCGAGCTGCTCGACCGTGGTCCCGGCCTCGAGCGGCCCCAGGTCCACGGCGCCGGAGGCATGCATCGCCAGGAGCTTTAGTGCGGTGGCCAGCGGCGGCCCGAAGGCGAAACGCTCGAGCACCTGCGCGGCGTCGCGGAAGCGCTGCCACGTCTCCTCCGGAGCAGGCAGGCCGCGCAGCAGCCCGGTGAGCGCCGGGTACAGCCGCGCCCAGGCACGCCCGAGCGCCCACGCCGGTCCCGGGGCACGCTCCCCACAGGCCACCTGCACACTGCGCTCCAGCGCTGTGAGCGCCTGACCGGGGCCGATGGGCAGATCCGGCTCCGCGCCGGTGGCCAGCGTGTGCTCGATATCCACGCGCGAGGCCGGGGCGCCACGGTCTTCCAGCAGCGTAAGCGCCGTGTCCACGACGACCGCGAGCACCTGCTCCACGACCCGGGGATCCGCGGGGTCCAGGCGGCGCAGGCGCTCCTGCCCGACGGTGAGGAGACGCTCGGGCACGTGCGCGGCGGGGCTGTTCGGCTGCGGTTTCGCATCCAGCAGTAGACCGCGGCGTGCGGTGGGTAGCAGCACCGCCGGCTCGGCCGCACCCCGCTCATGGCGCAGCGCACCGTCCGGCTGCTCGACGAAGCGGCCGCCGCGGCCCTCGGTGAGCATGAGCGCCGCATCCAGGAAGGTCAGCGCCGCCCCACGCAGCGCCACCCGCGAGCCCGGCGGGACGTGCACAGGATCGAGCATCTCCTCAGGCGGCAGCACCGCGGGGCGCAACGGCACAGCCCCCTGCCAGCTGCGAGCGAGAGCGCCCTCATGTGCGCGGGCATGCCCGGTGGCCACGAGCACCTCGTCGGCCCCCGTGATCACCTCGCCGCCCTTCAGCTGGACGGACCAGGTCTCGCCGACCGGCTGGACGGCGGTGGCGCGCGTGCGCACCCGGGTGAGGTCGGCGTGCTCGCCCAGGGCCGACCACAGGCGCGACCAGCGCTCGGCGAGGTACTGGCCTACGACGGCACGCGGCGGGAAGAGCTCCTCGGCCAGCTGCGGCGCATGCTCGGCGCACCACGCCGGGAAGCTCGCCGCGGTGCTGCTGGCGGGCGCATCGATCACCCGGCAGTCCACGTTCAGCCGCAGCGGCGCCGGCTGATCCGGGCGGTAGGCGGCGCCGGTGCCCGGATGCTCCCCGGGATCCACGACGACCACCTCTAGGGCGCGACCGGCACCAGCGGCCAGGCGGGCCTGCAACTCTTCGAGGGCGAACAGGGCCTTCGGACCGGCGCCGATCACGACCAGGCGCAGCGGATCACGGCCCGGGGCGGAGCACCGGGTGGAGGGCTCAGGCACGGGCCGCCTCCTCCAGGCGGGTGATCGCGGCGGCGATATCTGCGGGGCTCGCCCCGAGGGTCTCGCGCACCCAGGCATCGCTGTAGATGGTCTCGAGGTAGGGCACGCCGGAATCATGCACGATCAGCGCCACCCGGGCGTCGGCGGCGAGCTGGCCGGGCAGCTGCGCCAGGGCGTGCACGATCGCGCCGGTCGAGGCGCCGGCCAGGATGCCCTCCCGTCGGGCCAGCAGCCGCGCCCCCGCCACCGCGTCCAGGGGCGCCACCCGCACCAGCTCATCGGGGTGCACGCTGCGGGACAGTTCGGTGACCATCCCGGCGCCGAAGCCCGGCAGCGGCCGCGGCGCCGGGGTGCCGTCGAACAGGGCGCTGCCCTGCGCGTCGACGGCGACGGTGCGGGTGCTCATCGCGTGTTCGCGCAGGTAGGCGGTGCAGCCGGAGAGCGTTCCGGTGGTGCTCACGGCCGCCAGCAGCACATCTACCCGGCCCTCGAGCGCCGCGGCGATCTCCGCCATCGTGCCGTTGCGGTGCGCTCCCGGGTTCGCGGGGTTCGCGTACTGGTTGAGGTTCACCGCGCCGGGGATCTCCTCGAGCAGGGCGCGCACCCGCTTCCGCCGGGCGGTGAGCAGGTCGCCGGTCTCCGGATCGGGCTGGTCCACGACCTCTACCTGCCCGCCGAGCGCCCGGATCGTGGCAATCGTCGTGGCATTGGTGCGGGAGTCCACGACGCACACGAACCGCAGCCCACTCACCGCGCAGGTGCGCGCGAGCGCCACCCCGAGGTTCCCGGAGCTGGACTCCACCACGGTGCCGCCGGGAGCGAGGGTGCCATCGGCCAGCGCCGCCTGCACCATCGCCAGGGCCGGGCGGTCCTTCGTGCTGCCCCCGGGGTTCACGGATTCGAGCTTGGCGAACAGCTGCGCCCGGCAGGTGGGGAACAGACGTGTCAGGCGCACCAGCGGCGTCGCGCCCACCGCCGCGGAGATGTCCTCTGCGATCGGCGGGAGGCTCGCACAGGCGGGGGTCTCGGGACGGGATGCAGTGGCCGACGGTGCGGCGGAGAGGGAGCTCACCCTCGGACCGTACGGCGCGCGGGCGCTCCTGCCTAGGCTGGCAGGGACCGGTTGGTCGGTCGAGAGGGTGGAAGGGGCTGGCGCGCTCCCGGCGAACTGGCGCTGAGATCCTCAAAGGACGCGGATGGACGATCCGTCAATAGCCGCGTACCGATCTGCGATGATGCGCGCATGCGCATCACACTGATCGGCGGCAAAGGCGGCGTCGGGCGTCTGCTCATCGGGGTCCTGCAGGACCAGCACGAGCTCACCGTCCTGGACCGTTCCACCACGCCCCTGCCCGGGGTGCGGGAGATCGTCGGGGAGGCCGATGATCCCGCAGCGCTCGAGAGCGCCCTCGACGGTGCCGATGCGGTGGTGCACCTGGCCGCTGTGATCCCCCGCGGCTCCGAGGCCGAACAGCTGCCCGGCACCGCGCAGGCGATCGCCGTGAACGTCGGCTCCGTGCTGCTGGCAATGCGAATGGCCCGCATCCTGGGCGTGCGCTCCTTCGTGCACATCAGCTCCCTGTCCGTCTTCGAGCGCTACGCGATCGACCCCATCGCGGCGGGCACAGCGCCCGATGCGACGGAGATCTATGGACTGTCCAAGCGGGTCGCCGAACTGGCATTGCAGGTTGCCTGCGAGGGCCCCGCCCCCACCGCGCAGGAGCAGGACATCACTGTCACCTCGCTGCGCCTGGCCTTCCCCACCACTGCGGAGGCGTGGCCACACTGGGTGGGGCCGCTCCACGGCCCCGAGGACGCGCCCACCGTCCACACCATGGCCGACGGGACGGTGGTGTGCGGCCTGCACCCGACGGATCTTGCCGCGGCGGTGCTCGCGGCGATCGACCGGACTAAGGGAAGGACATGGGAGGCGATCTCGGTGACCGCCGCGCCGGAGACAATCGCCGATGATGCCGCGGAGCGTCTGCTGGGGTGGCGGCCACGGTGGACGCTGGAGAGAGCAGCGGAGGGTAAGCCGGGGAGGCCCGGCTGATGGGAGGGCCCAGCTGCGGGTAGGGCCCAGCTGATGGGGCCCACGTGCTGTGCCGCAGGTCATGTGGGGGAGACCACCCCTCAGAACCCCCTTCTCGGCTTGACGACCAGAACTACTTCTCCGTAATGTTCTTCCTCGTGCCCCGCTGAACCGGGGGCATCGGAGCGGCTCGCAGAGTTGGTTCCGATGGGTCTGGTTCGGGGTCGGCTTCTCTAGGGCGTGAGTTGGGAAGCGGTTCGGATCACATCGGATCGATTTGACTCGCGGTGAGTGGCTGGCTTAATCTGGTGGGGTTGCCCCGGAGCGAAGAGCCTGATCGGCTCGGGTTTTCGAGTGCGCGTGTTGTTTGATATCTCAATAGCGTGTCTGTTTGTTGATGCCATTTTTTGTATGGCAATTGTTGATGGACAACAGCAGTAATGCTGGTTGTTTGTCTGTTTTTGCTGGGATTTATTGTTTTTCATGTTTTCATG
>NZ_PNHL01000012.1 GCF_002871795.1 Brachybacterium sp. UMB0905
CCCGCCACGCCGAGGAGTACCGGCTGGAGTACAACACGGTGCGGCCCCACGAGGCCATCGCCTGGAACCGGCCCCTGGACGTCCACCTCGGGCACGCCAGCCCCGACACCCCCAATTTTGCTGGCCCCATAATCCTGCCAACAACTTGACACGGGACACCGGCACCAACGTTACGAAGAGACCTCAGCAGTGCTGGGCCGTGTCCCTATCAGCGGTCAACGCGTGTCTCTCGACCGGGCGGCAACACCCCCCGGACCATTGAAGGCAGGGCAACAAAGCCATACCCGGCCGAGCGACCAGACCCCCGACCATCGAGGGTGCTCACAAGGTAACGGGTCCGAGTGGTAAGGCGCGCGGCGGCGTCTCGCCGGTCCCGGCTCGCGGTGTGATTCCGCGGACGGCACTGAGGTGACCGACCACCTGCATACTGCACGCGCCCGGCCGTGAGAGTACCGTCGGTGGCAGCGGGCCGAGGGCTCACGCCCTGCCAGTCCCAGCCTCATCGGGCCTGGGGCCGCCCGCACCCGGTGAGCTCGACCTCGCCAGGACCCATCCCCTCGATATCTCGGAGGCACCCATGGCCGGCACCACTTTCGCTCAGCTCCTCGTCACGCAGCTGCGTGACCTCGGCGTGGAGCGCATCTACGGGGTGGTCGGCGATTCGCTGAACCCGATCGTGGACGCGATCCGCACCACGGACGGCATCGACTGGGTGCATGTGCGCAATGAGGAGGCCGGGGCGTTCGCGGCCGGTGCGGAGGCCCGGCTGACGGGGAAGCTCGCGGTATGCGCCGGGTCCTGCGGCCCGGGCAACACCCACCTGATCCAGGGCCTGTTCGATGCGCATCGTGACGGTGCGCCGGTGCTCGCGATCGCCTCCCATATTCCGAGCCCGAAGATTGGCACCGGCTTCTTCCAGGAGACCCACCCGGAGGCCATGTTCCGCGAGTGCTCTCACTTCTGCGAGATGGTGAACTCCGGGGAGCATGGCACCACATTGCTGCACACCGCTATCCAGACGGCAGTGGCCAAGCGGGGGGTGAGCGTGCTGGTGGTCCCCGGTGATGTGGCCGATGAACGGGTCGCGGGTGCGCAGACGAACAACCTGGCCACGGAGCTGGGGCGGGTCCAGCCTGCGGCGGGCCCCGTCGGACGTCTGGCGGAGATGATCGACGCGGCGGACACCGTGACCCTGTTCGCTGGCGCCGGGGTGCGGGAGGCGCGTGAGGAGACGCTCGCGCTCGCCGAACGGGTGAAGGCGCCGATCGGGCATGCTTTCGGCGGCAAGGAGTGGATCCAGTACGACAACCCCTTCGACGTGGGCATGAGCGGTCTGCTGGGGTATGGCGCCTGCTACGAGGCGATGCATGAGGCGGATCTGGTGATCCTGCTGGGCACGGACTTCCCGTACTCGGAGTTCCTGCCGCAGGAGGGTTCGCGGAAGGGGCCGCGTCTGGTGCAGATCGACGCCGATGCCTCTCGCCTGGGCCGCCGCGCCCCACTGGACCTGGCGGTGCATGGGGATGTGGCGCTCACGTTGCAGGCGGTGCTGCCGCTGCTGACGGCCAAGAAGTCCAACGCGTTCTTGAAGAAGATGCTCAAGCAGCACCACAAGGCGCTGTCCGGCGTGGTCGCGGCGTACACGAAGAACGTGGAGCGGATGAGGCCGATCCACCCGGAGTTCGTGGCGGCCACGCTGGACGACCTCGCGGCGGAGGACGCGGTGTTCACGGTGGACACCGGCATGTGCAACGTGTGGGGCGCCCGGTACATCACGCCCAATGGGAAGCGCCGAGTGTTCGGCTCCTGGCATCACGGCACGATGGCCAACGCCCTGCCGCAGGCGATCGGGGCGGCGATGACGTTCCCGGACCGGCAGGTCATCTCGATGAGCGGCGACGGTGGGCTGGGCATGCTGATGGGTGAGTTGCTGACGGTGAAGCTGCACCAGGCGCCCGTGAAGATCGTGGTGTTCAACAATGCGAGCCTGGGCATGGTGAAGCTGGAGATGCTGGTGGAGGGCATCCCGGATCACGAGACCGACCATGAGCAGGTGGACTTCGCGGCGATCGCGGCGGCGGTGGGCATCCCGTCGGTGCGGATCACCGACCCGAAGAAGCTGAAGAAGCAGATGGCGCAGGCGCTGGCGAGCCCGGGCCCGGTGCTGATCGACGTGGTCACGGACCCGGATGCGCTGTCGATGCCGCCGCACATCACCGCCCAGCAGATCCGCGGTTTCGCCACCGCGTCCACGAAGGTGCTGCTGGGCGGTGGCGTGGGCAAGATGCTGGACATGGCTGCGAGCAACCTGCGGAACATCCCGCGGTGAGGTGAGGCTGGTTGCCCCTCTGCCATACTCACCGGTATGCGAGGAATCATCCTGGCCGGGGGGACCGGCAGCCGCCTGCATCCGCTGACGATCGGCGTCTCGAAGCAGCTGATGCCGGTCTATGACAAGCCGATGATCTACTACCCGCTGAGCACGCTGATGCTCGCGGGGATCACGGAGGTCCTGGTCATCACCACCCCGCAGGACTCTGATGCGTTCCAGCGGGTGCTGGGGGACGGGGATCGTTTCGGCATTTCGATCCGATACACCACGCAGCCCTCGCCCGATGGGCTCGCGCAGGCGTTCGTGCTGGGCGAGGAGTTCCTGGGCGGTGACCGCGCGGCGCTGATCCTGGGCGACAACCTGTTCTACGGCCACGGCATGGGCACGCAGCTGCGCCGCCACCTGGAGGTGGAGGGCGCGGCGGTGTTCGGCTACCGGGTGGCGGACCCCACCGCGTATGGCGTGGTGGAGGTGGGGGCCGATGGCCGCGCGATCTCGCTGCAGGAGAAGCCGCAGCAGCCGCGCTCGAATCTGGCGGTGCCGGGCCTGTACTTCTATGACTCCACGGTGGTGGAGCGGGCGAAGGCGCTGCGGCCGTCGGCCCGTGGGGAGCTGGAGATCACGGATCTGAACCGCACGTACCTGGAGGAGGGGAACCTGCAGGTGGAGGTGCTGACGCGCGGCACGGCGTGGCTGGATACGGGGACGTTCGATGATCTCGCGGCGGCGGGGGAGTTCATCCGCACGGTGCAGAAGCGCCAGGGCCTGTCGATCGGTGCGCCGGAGGAGGTGGCCTGGCGGATGGGCTACCTCAGCGCCGACCAGCTGCGCGAGCGGGCCGAGCCGCTCGTGAAGTCCGGGTACGGCCGGTATCTGCTGGATGTGTTGGAGCGAGAGGAGACCCGATGACCCCCACCCCCCGCCACCTGCTGATCACCGGCGGTGCCGGTTTCATCGGCGCGAACCTGGTGCATCACGTCGCCGAGCACACCTCGGACACGGTGACGGTGTTGGATGCGCTGACCTATGCGGGCAACCGGGCCTCGCTGGATGGTCTGCCGAAGGATCGCGTCACCTTCGTTGAGGGCGATATCGCGAACCCGGACCTCGTGGATTCCCTGGTGAAGCAGGCCGATGCGGTGATCCACCTGGCCGCCGAGTCCCACAACGACAACTCGCTGAGTGACCCCTCGCCGTTCCTGCGCACGAACCTGGAGGGCACGTTCACGCTGCTGGAGGCGGTGCGGCGGCATGATGTGCGGTTCCATCATGTTTCCACCGATGAGGTGTACGGGGATCTGCCGCTGGGCACGCCGGAGCGCTTCACCGAGCACACGCCGTACAACCCCTCGAGCCCCTATTCGGCCACGAAGGCGGGCAGTGACCTGCTGGTGCGGGCGTGGGTGCGGTCCTTCGGAGTGGCAGCGACGATCTCGAACTGCTCGAACAACTATGGGCCGCGTCAGCATGTGGAGAAGTTCATTCCGCGGCAGATCACGAATCTGATCGACGGGATCCGTCCGCGGCTGTACGGGGCGGGCGCGAATGTGCGCGACTGGATCCACGTGGATGACCACAACCGGGCGGTCCTGGACATTCTGGATCGCGGCCGGATCGGGGAGACGTACCTGATCGGGGCCGACGGGGAGCTGTCGAACCGTGAGGTGGTGGGGATGATCCTGGAGGCGTTCGGCCGGGACGCCGAGGATTTCGATCACGTCCCGGATCGGCCGGGACACGATCTGCGCTACGCGATCGATGCGACGCGGCTGCGTGAGGAGCTGGGCTGGGAGCCGCGGTACGCGGATTTCGCGGCGGGGCTCGCGGATACGGTCGCCTGGTATCGGGAGCATGAGGACTGGTGGCGCGGCCAGAAGGCGGCCACGGAGCAGAAGTACGCCCGCACGGGGCAGTGAGGAACCGATGAGCTCTCCCACCGTTCACAGCACGCCGATCCCGGGCCTGCTGGTTCTTGACCTGCCCCTGCACGGGGATGCGCGCGGCTGGTTCAAGGAGAACTGGCAGCGCGAGAAGATGACCGCGGCGGGCCTGCCGGACTTCGGCCCGGTGCAGAACAGCATCTCCTTCAATGCGGAACGGGGGGTGACGCGCGGCATCCACGCTGAGCCGTGGGACAAGTACGTGTCGGTCGCCATGGGCAGCGTGTTCGGCGCCTGGGTGGATCTGCGCGAGGGCCCCAGCTTCGGCGCCACGTTCCACACGGAGATCACGCCGGGGGTGGCGGTGTTCGTGCCGCGCGGGGTGGGCAATGCGTTCCAGACGCTCGAGGCCCCGGCGGCGTACACCTACCTGGTCAATGACCACTGGTCGGAGGCAGCCCAGGAGCAGTACACGTTCCTGAACCTCGCCGATGAGACGGTGGCGATCCCGTGGCCGATTCCGCTCGATCAGGCGGTGCGCTCGGCGAAGGACCTCGCCCACCCCCGCCTTTCGGAGGTGACGCCGGTGCCGCCGCGCCGCACCCTGGTGATCGGTGCGGGTGGTCAGTTGGGGCGCGCGCTCACGCAGCGGTGGGCGGGGCGGGCCGATGTGGACGTCGTGGACCGGGCGCAGTTGAACCTCGCGGATGCCCAGAGCGTCGCGGCGTTCGACTTCGGGCCCTACGGGACCATCGTGAACGCCGCGGCGTACACAGCGGTCGATGGGGCGGAGACCGACGAGGGCCGGCGCGAGGCGTGGGCGGTGAACGTCACGGGCGTGGGGCGCCTGGTGGAGGTGGCGCGTGCGCAGCGGGCCACGCTGGTGCACGTCTCAAGCGACTACGTGTTCGATGGCACGGTGGAGCTGCATGACGAGGACGAGCCGCTGAGCCCGCTGGGCGTGTACGGGCAGACGAAGGCGGCGGGGGATCAGCTGGTGGCGACGCTGTCGGACCACTATGTGCTGCGCACCAGCTGGGTGATCGGCGAGGGCGCCAACTTCGTGCGCACCATGGCCTCCCTCGCCGAGCGGGGCGTGGACCCCGCCGTGGTGGACGACCAGATCGGTCGCCTCACGTTCACCGAGGATCTGGCCGCCGCGATCGATCACCTGCTCACCGTGCGTCCCGAGCCCGGGGTGTACGACGTGACCGGGGGTGGGGAGGCGCTGTCCTGGGCCGACATCGCCGCAGAGGTGTTCGCCCTGACCGGTCACGACCGATCCCGGGTGAGGCCGGTGGCCACGGCCGACTACTACTCCGCGCAGGGGAAGGCCGAGGGCGATGGCACTGTCGCGCCGCGGCCCCGGAACTCCGTGCTGGACCTGACGAAGATCGAAGCCACCGGCTTTGCGGTGGGGGACCACATGCGTCCGCTGGGGGAGTACCTGCAGCGGGGGTGACGCACGACCAGGCCGAACGCCGGTAGTGTGTGTCCCCAGTCACGCCCCCGGATTACTGGAGCCTCTTCATGTCCGCATCGGACAGCCCCGCGCCCGCCCCGGCCGACGCCACCGCGCACGCCTAGACCCGCAAGCTCGACAGGACGATGAAGCCCGCGTGGGTGTTCGCGATCGCGCTGGGCTCTGCCGTGGGCTGGGGCGCGTCCATCCTGCCGGTGGAGTGGCTGGCCGACGGCGGCACCGCCGGTGCCCTGATCGGCTTCGCGATCGGCACGGTGCTGATGGCGATCATCGCCGTCTCCTACGGTCTGGTGATCCGGGCGCTGCCGGTCACCGGTGGGGAGCTCTCCTTCACGCTGCACGCCTTCGGGAGGTACGCCTCCTTCGTGGTGGGCTGGTTCCTGGCTCTGGCGTACGCGTGCATCATCGCGCTGAACGCCTCGGCGATGACTCTGGTGTTCCGCCAGCTGTTCCCCTCAGTCATGGAGCGCAGCTACCTGTACACGATCGCCGGCTGGGACATCCATGCCCCTGAGGTGGTGGTGGCCCTGGCCGCGATGGTGATCGCCGGTGCGCTCAACGCCCGTGGCGCGGCGCTCTCGGGCCGCTTCCAGTTCTACGCCTGCGTGATCATGATGGCCGCGGTGGGCATCGTCCTGGTGTGGACCGCGGTGCTGTACCTCCAGGACCCCGTGCCGCTGTACCAGGGCTTCCCCTCGGAGGCCTCCCCGATCGCGGCGATCGCGATCATGGTGGCGTTCGCGCCGTGGGCGTTCGTGGGTTTCGACAATGTGCCACAGGCGGCCGGTGGGTTCGACTTCTCCCCGAAGAAGGCGATGGGCCTGATCGTGGCTGCGATCTTCGCCTCCGGCGCCACCTACCTCACGATGATCCTGGTGACCTCGGTGGCGGCCTCCCACGCCGGCGGCAGCGTCGACGGTTCCGTGTGGGCCACGGCCGATGCGATCACCGCGATGCTGGGCCCGGGGGGCCGGGCCCTGGTGGTGATCGCCGTGGTCATGGGCGTGATCACCGGCCTGAACGGGTTCACCGTCTCGGCCAGCCGGATCCTGATGACCATGGGCCGGGCCCGGATGCTGCCGCCCGTGCTGGGGCGGGTCAGCCACCGCTTCGGCACCCCGGTGGTGGCGGTGGCCGCAGCGATCCTGATCGCCTCCCCGTCGCCGTTCTTCGGCCGCTCGGCGCTGCTATGGATCGTGGACATGACCTCGGTGGGCGTGACCGTGGCCTACTTCGTCACCTGCCTGGTGGCGTTCAAGATCGCCGAGGAGGACGGCTGGTCGCCGGGAAAGACCAAGCTGGCGAAGATGATCGCCATCGTGGGGGCGGTGCTGTCGGTGGGCTTCCTGCTGCTGCTGATCGTGCCCGGCTCCCCGGGCGCTCTGGCCACCGAGCCGCTGGTCGCCCTGGCCGCCTGGGTGGTGCTGGGCATCGTGTTCTTCGTGCTGCGCAAGCCGGCGGTGGACGAGATGCCGGAGGAGCAGCTGGAGCAGGTGATCCTCGAGGGGTGAGCCAGTGAGCGGGCTTGCTGAGGCCCGCCCCTCACGGTTTTGCCCGCTGTGCTTCCAGTAGTGGAAGCACAGCGGACAATTCGGTGAGTTGCGCCGTCAGGGAGCCGACTCGACTTCAGTGCGGAGACGCGCGATGACGCCCGGCAGGTGCTCCGTGGTGGTCTGCCAGAAGAGGTCGGCGTCCATCGCCCGGTATCCGCTGTGTGCGGCGATGTTCCTCGTGGTGGTGATGCCGCGACGCTCGTCGTCCGCCACTGTGGTGAGGAATGGTGCGAAGCGGCTCGGCTCCTCGAACAGCGCGGCGAGTCGGATGACGGCCACTGTCGCCCGGTCATAACTGTCCGAGCCCTCGAAGAAGGCCGGGCGCCCCTGCTCGATGACATCGTCGAGGCGGACCTGGATGCGGTCGAGCTCGACCAGCAGCGCCTCTGCGGGCGAGGGCGCACCGGGGGCTTCGCGCTCGGCGCGGCCCTGGATCCGCCACCGGTGCCGCGCCGACGGGGAATCGTCTGCCGAGCTCACAGCGGCACCGCCGTCTCCCGGAGGTGCTCGGGCGTCTCCACCCCGTCGATCGCCACGTCGACCGGGAACCCGAGCAGGTCGGACGCGTCGGCGACGAAGAGCGCATAGTCCAGGGGGCCGGAGTCAGGGTCCCGGGACACCAGGAGGTCGACATCGGACTGGTGGTGGTCCGATCCTCGGGCGACGGAGCCGAAGACTCTGACGTGGCGGAGCCCCCGCCGCTCGGCGAGGGCCAGCAGCTCGTCCCGATGAGCGGCCAGAGCGAGGGAGGGGCGGTAGTCCGCCGCGGCGAGCAATCGGGCGAGCATCTCGGCGGAGACCGCTCGACGCCCGGATTCGATGCCTGCGATGTGCGGCTGCTGGGCACCGACCGCCTCGGCCAGCGCACGCTGCGTCATCCCGGCATCCTCGCGAGCGGCGCGGAGCACCCGGGGGGCATCCTGGAGCGGCACGGTCATGACGCCAAGCATACCCAGCGTGGTATGCGGCGGGGTTGGTGAGTGTGCATCGGTCGACGACGGGCGGGGTCGTTGCCGGCCCCGAAGAGACAGGCTCAGCTCTCGGACCGGGTGAGCCGCCGAAAGTGTCGCCCAGCCCGGGGAGCGGTACGACGCATCTCCTCCGCCGGCCGGGGCGTGGCGAGGATGCCTCGCCCGGGCCGCGCCCTCGATAGCCTGACTGACCAGGGCGGGAGAACCGCCCGAGGTGAGGACACCAGGGGAGGGGCCATGGAGGAGCGGCAGGCGCGCCGGCGGATCGGCATCGGGGCGGTGGTCGTGCTCGGCGGAGCGGCGGCGATCGGCGCGGTGCTGTGGACCGGCGGGGGGCTCGTCCCGTACCTGCTCGCCCTCGCGCTCGCGGCAGTGGGCGTGCTCGTCCTGCTCACGGCGCTGCCGACCACCCGCTGGCGCGTCCTCGGCACAGCTCTGCTCGTCCTCGTCCTCGCGCTCGCCGTCGCCGTCCCGTGGCGCCTCGCCGTCCGGGAGCTGCACGGCGACCCACTGTGGTCCCTCGACGTCCAGGGGTTCGTGCGAAGGGTCCACTCCGACGGGACACGGCTGCTGTACTCGGACGATGTGGGCCTCCACGCGGTGGACCTCGCGAGCGGGGAAGAGCTGTGGGTGCACGATCCGTCGGGCGCAGGCACGCCGCGGCGCTTCCATGTCGCGACCGACGGGCACGTGCTGGTGCAGCACGAGAGCCGACCGGGCCAGGTCCTCACCCAGTGGATCTCCCCGGGCGGCGAGGTGCTGTGGAGCCATCCCGCCGAGGCGGCGGTGGGAGACGGGGACGGCGCTCCCGTCGAGATCGATCTCGAGCGCCACCATCTCCGCGACCCGGTCGCCGCCGCCGATGGTGCCCTCGTGGTCGTCACCTGCGCGGACGACGCCGACCATGAGTCCTGCCGCACGCTCGGCATCGGCCCGGACGGGACGGAGGCCTGGTCCCGCGCCTCCCATCCCCGTCCGCTCGGCCTCCGCACGGTCCGCCAGGTCGACGTCGATCCCGGGGAGCCGCGGGAGATCCCGGCGGTCGCGGCGGTGCACGGCCCGGACTCGTCGACCCGCGCGCCGCGGCCGACGGATCTCCTCGAGCCCGCGACCGGCGAGGTGCTCGGGACCCTCGAGGTGACGGGCTTCCTCGGGGTGATGGGCGACGTCGTCGTCCACGAGTCGGCGGAGCAGGGGCTGGACGGCCTGTGCACGACCCGCGGCTGGTCCGCCGACGGCCGGGTGTCCTGGGAGCGGGATCTGCCGTGCCTCGGCCGGGGCGCGGTCGCGATCGGCGACTGGATCTACGGGACCCTGCGCACCGTCCAGGAGGCCGACGGCGAGACGCTCGGCGAGGACGTCCCCGTCGAGGCGTATGCGCTGGATCCGGAGACCGGGGCCCGGCAGGCGGTCGGACCGCTGGACTTCTTCTCGAGCCGCGCCGCGCCCCGCACCGGGGTGCCCGGCACGGACGTCGTCGTGCAGCGCCGCGACCAGCAGATCACCGCGGTCGATCCTGCGACCGGCGAGGAGACCTGGTCGTTCGGGGTCACCGGCACCACGATCGTCCCCGGGGTCAAGGCGGCGCACGGCGCGGTCGTGGTGCACTACGACGTCGAGGACCACCCCGGCCGCAACCCCTTCCTCGCGGGGGACGACCTGACCCTCGCCCGCAGGATCCTCGCCGTCGACACGGCCACCGGCCAGGTGACCGGGTCGCTGCTCACACCCGACGACGTCTGGGTCGTCGCGCCCGTCGCACCCGGCCAGGTGGCCGTCGCCGCCGGGGACCGGCTGGTGCTGATCGGTGCGAGGCCGAGCTGAGCCAGCCGCTCGCTGACGTCCTCAGTCCCCGAGCCCGGCGAGCAGCAGCGCCGAGAGCGTGATGCCGTCCGCGATCTCCCCGTCGCGGATCAGGGCGCGGATCTCCGGGTCGCTGCACCAGCACCGGGCCTCTACCTCGCCGTCCCCGCGCCGCGGGGCAGCTCCCACAGCTCCCGGCCGACGACGGGTCGACGCACGCGCACCAGCAGCGTCTCCCGCTCGCCGTCCCGGGCGCGACGACAGACGGCGACCGCGCCGGCCCGACCCGCGCCGGGGCTGGTGAGGAAGCGTGCGGGGAGGTGAGCCGCAGCTGCTGGAACACGAACGGGGAGATCAGGCGCATGTTGTCGACGATCTCGCCCTCGAAGGGGATCTCCTGGCGGGGCGGCACCTCGCGGGTCGACAGGCGGGAGCGCATCACGGCGAGGCGGGTGCGCGGCGCGCTGGGCGGCGAGGATCTTGAGCACCTGCCCGCGGCGGGTGGGCACCTCGTCGAGGTCGATGAGTGCGGTGAGCACCGGATGCTGCTCCAGCACGCGGTCGCCCGATGCCGGGGCGGGGACCTGGGAGATCTGCGTCCAGGGCGCGGTGGTCACCTCGCCGCGGGTCATCGCGTGCGCCCAGGCGACGCGCGCCTCCTGGAGGTCGTCGTCGATGCTGCGTCCGGCGGGGGTCGAGGCATGGCGTGCCGGCAGACGGGTCGCGGCGGGGTCGGTCATCGGCGGGAGCAGCCATTCCCAGGGGCTGTCCGGTGCCGCCTCGCGGGTGAGGGCGGCGCGGGCGGCGGAGGTGAAGGTCGGGCTGGTGACGGCGGCGAGCTGCTCGGCGACGTCGATCGACGGGGAGCCCGGGGGAGCGGAACCGGTGACGACCAGCGGGAGCGGTGCATGCTGCGGGAGCCCGAGATGCCAGCGCAGGCCCTCAGGGCCGAGGGCGAGCAGCACCACACCGTCGAGCAGCTGGTTGCGGTCCACGATGATCTGCTCGCTGAGCAGCAGCGCCGAGCGGAACATGGAGACGGTCCGGTCGATCGCCTCTTGCGGTCCGTGCCGACGCCAGGTCTGCGCCTGGTGCACCGAGTCCAGGTTCGTCACCCGGATGCGCAGCGGCGCGGAGTCAGACGGAGACACGAAGACCCTCTCGGTGGTGGGTGAGGTCCGGCCATCGGAGGCGGGTGGTGGCAGACGCCGAGCCGGCGCCTGCCACCTGGCAGGCCTGCTCAGGGCCGCCCGAGAGCCTCGACTTGCCACCCGGCCTCTCGCCAGGTGGCGAGGTCGAGGGTGTTGCGTCCGTCGATGATCTGTGCGGTGGAGACAAGTTCCTTTGCCGCACGAGGGTCGAGATCTCGGTACTGCTTCCATTCCGTCAGGAGGAGGACCAGATCGGCGTCGCGCAGGGTGTCCTCTGTCGAGTCCTCGACGTGGAACGAGGGGTACCTGCCCCGAACGTTCTCGTTCGCCACCGGATCGGTGATGATCACCCGGGCGCCCTCGGAGTAGAGCTTCAGGGCGATGTCGAGGGCTGGGGAGTCGCGGACATCATCGGTGTCCGGCTTGAACGCAGCACCCAAGACGGCGATGCGCTTGCCGTCGACGCTTCCTTCGAGAAGTCGCTTCGCGAGTCGCACCACGTACTCGCGACGTCCCTGGTTGATCGCATCGATGTCGCGCAGGAAGGCGAAGCTGTTGACGGTGCCGAGCTCGCCTGCGCGGGAGATCAGACCGCGGATGTCCTTGGGGAGGCAGTCGCCGCCGAAGCCGATGCCGGCGCGGAGGAACTTTGGCCCGATCCGATCGCCTCGGTGACGTCGCCGACATCGACCCCGGTTACGTCGCAAAGCTTGAAGATCGCGTTGATGAAGGAGATCTTTGTGGCGAGGAAAGAATTGGCCGATACCTTGACCAGCTCGGCAGACTCAAAGTTGGGCACCCGCCGGGGGTATCGAGATCGAGGATCTGCTGGTAGACGGCGTCGAGGAGTGCGATCTCGGCCTCGCCGTCGCTGGTGTCTGCGACCCCGCAAACCAGGCGGTCCGGACGCAGCGTGTCGTCGACGGCGAAGCCCCCGCGCAGGAACTCCGGGTTCCATGCCCTGTGCGCCCTCGCCGGGGAGCTCGGTGAGCAGCGCACCGCCGATCTGACCGAGCTCCTCGAGTACAGCCGGGCCCACAACCTGGCCGCCGAGGGCGCCGCCGCGGTGGCCCGCGCCGCAGAGATGGGCGGGGTGGGAGACGGGGAGAGGCATCGCTGGCGTCGGTCCCGGGGAGATGTACGCGACGACGGTGCCGTTGTTGGTCACCTCCATTGCCTCTCCGGCTGCGACACGACGCAGCACATCGGCTGGGTTGTTGCGGAGCTCGAGGTACGTGATGAATCGTCATCCGGGCGACGAGCCTGGATCCGGTCTCCTACGTCAGGTGGTGGTGTTCCGCGATGAGTAGCTCGCCCTGATCGGGGAACGACAGAGCCGAGCGAGCTCCACAGAGGGGGCTCCCGGATACCGCGGCCGCTGCCGGACTCCGCGGGGGTCACGGATTCTCCGTCCAGCGGTGGAGGCGCTCGATGGTGAGGCCGGTGGCGTCGAGGCCGCTGAGCAGGCGACCGCGATGCTCCCTGCGGCGCAGTACCCGAGCAGGCCGACGATCAGGCCGGCGATGAGCGCCGCTGATCCGATGGCCAACAGCCGCAGGGTCAGCAGCGGAGTGGGCGGGCGAGAGGTGCTGTGATCAGTGTGCTCAGGTGTCATGAGACGACGGTCCGGGCTCCCGGCGAAGGGACCCCTACGGTGAATGTCACGAGCGGCGGGGTCATCGTCCCGGGGTCATGGTGCCGGCGTCAGGGCTCTGTCTGATCGATCTCGTGCGCGGCGCAGAGCCTCGATAACCGCGGGAGAGTGCGTGAGCGCCCGCAGCGCTGATCGCGGTGGCCGCCTGGTGCGCGCTCGCGATCCACTCGATGATCGACCACCTCTACGAGTACCCGCTGGTGGTGCTCACCGCCGGGATCGTGCTGGGTGTTGCAGGGCGGCGCGTGGAGCGGGATCCGGACGAGCCGGGCTGACCGCCCTCATCAAGGGAGTGCCATCGCTCCTGCTTCAGGATGTCCTGCAGCGGCATCGTGATGCACAGCGGTGCGAAGAAGTGCGGCCCGTCTCGGAACGAGGACGGGCCCGTACTGTCGGCTGAGGCCGGGGATCAGAACTTCGCGTCGTAGCGCTGCCTTCGGGGTGCTCAACGACGCGGCGCTGTGGCTGCTGCGTGACGTCACCGCCTCCAACTACTGGCAGCAGTGGCTGCTCGCCGTGTGCGGCATCGTCAACGCGGGCTTCGGCGTGGCCTTCCAGGTCAAGGCCAAGGCCAAGCCGCTCGCGGGGGAGGGGTTGATCCACACCCTCAGCACCGAGCTGGTGGCCCGGTTCGGGCCGCGTGCAGCGGGTGCTCGAGCCCGTGCGCTCGGTCGAGAAGGCGGTCGCGCTCGCCGAGGACGCTGCCCCTGCGAGCATCGCCTGAGCGTTCAGGACAGGCGGTCGTAGATCTCCGCGGTGACCTCGTACTGCATCGGCTTCCCGGCGAGGAACGCTGCGACCGCGTCCACCACCCCGGCGCCCTGGGCGAAGCGCGCCTCCACGGTGCCCCCGGCCACGTGCGGGGTGAGCACCACGTTGTCCAGACCGTAGAGCGGGGAATCAGCAGGAAGGGGTTCGACGTCGAACACGTCCAGCCCCGCGCGCAGCCGCCCCGAGACCAGCTCGGCGGTGAGCGCTTCCATGTCGATCACCGCGGAGCGGGCGGTGTTCACCACGATCGCTCCGTCCCGCAGACGGGCCAGCAGGCCCGCGTCGAGCATTCCCCGGGTCTCGTCGGTCACCGGGGCATGGATCGCCAGCACATCGCTGCGCTCGCACAGCTGCGCGAGGTCCACCAGCTCGGCGCCGATCTCCTCGGCGTCGGCCGGACTCGTGAAGGGGTCATGCGCCAGGACGTCCTGCACGCCCAGGCCGCGCACCATGGAGGCGTACTCGCGGCCCACCCGGGACAGCCCCACGATGCCGATGGTCTGGGCGCGGATCCCGTGAGTGAGCCTGCCGGAGCCGCCCTCGTGCCAGTCCCGGCTGGCCTGCAGCCGCCGGTCCATCGAGTGCAGGTCCCGCAGCAGCACCAGAGTCAGCGTGAGGGCCAGCTCCGCCACCGCAGCGGCCATCGGGGCCGAGCCGCCCTGAGCGAGGCGCACACCCTGTGAGAGGACTTCCTTCGGGAAGAGGCCGCGGAGGGTGCCGGCGGTGTGCACGGCCAGCTGCAGGCGCGAGCCGAGCAGCTGGGCCGGTGCGAAAGGCGCCGTGCTCCAGGAGGTGATGAGGACGTCGTACTCGTCGGCGAGCCCCTCGGGCAGCGCCGCGCGGTCCTCGCTCGTCTCGGGAGCGAGGACCACCTCGGCCACCGCGCGCAGGCGCGCCAGGGTGGGCGCGTCGTAGAGGACGGCGAGCTCGCGCGGCGTGATCGCCACGTACACGCGGGGGGAGGGGTGAATGCTGGTCATGAGGTCTTCCTCTCGAGGCCGGGAATGTCGAGCAGGCCGAGACCCTGCAGGCCGGCACGGAGATGGCCAGCGATCGCGACGTTGCCGAGCTGGTTGAAGTGTCCCGGATCGGTGGAGAGTGACGGCGGCTTCTCGCCGTCGGCGCGAGCTCGCAGATCGGCCGGGGTGGGCGGGACGCCGGTGCGCTCCGGCAGGGCGGCCGAGGTGAGGAACTCCTGCACCTCCAGGTGCGCCGCACCGAAGTGCTCCTGGCACGCGGCGTTCACGGCGAACACCTGCTCCCGGACGGAAGGCTCCGCGCCGTTGTTCACGAACTGGCCGATCACCACGACCCGCGCCCCTGCCTGCTCGAGGTGACGGGCGGAGGCGATGATCCGCTCCACCACGCCTGCGGCGTCCTGCCCGCGCAGCAGATCGTTCTTGCCCATCCACAGCAGCGCATCGGTGCCGCGCAGCGCGCTGCCGCTCGAGGGCACGAAAGGGTCCCCGCAGACGGCGACCGGATCCCCGGGGGTAAGGCGCGTGAGGAAGACTCCCTCCTCGGTACCGTGCACCACGGCGGGCACCCCGGCTACGTCACCCGCGAAGGGTCGCAGGAAGTGCGCGACCAGATCCAGCGCGGTGGGCTTCAGGCGCACCGTCCCGGCGCTCGGCAGGCGGCCGCCCTCGACGGAGACCTCCAGCGGGATCGCCCCGAGGCGGGCGGCCGTGTGATGGGAGGTCTCGCCGCCGCGGCCCTGATCGTGGAAGCGCACGCCGCACGGGGCCAGCACCGCCTCCATCGCCGGGGCCAGCAGCGCCATGGAGGAGGATCCCCACCCCACGAGCTCGGTGGTCAGTCCAGCCATCGCGAGAGCCCCTCGGCGATGAACTCCTCGTCGAACAGCACCGGGAAGCGCTCCCGGAGCGAGCGGATCAGCTCCGACTGCCCGGGGGAGAGGACATCGGGGCCCAGGCACCTCGTGGTGCGCAGCAGGCCCTGCTGGCGGAGCACCTCGTTGATCCCCGGCACGCATCCGGCGAAGTCGTGGAGCACGTCGAACACCCCGGCGTTGATCTCGACCAGATCGGCGGCCAGGGAGAGCAGCTCCGGGGTGATCGCCCCGGACTCCGCCTCGGCGTTCGCCCGCGCCACGAGGCCGACGGCGGCGCGAGTGCCCACGGCCCACTGGCCGAGAAGGCCGCCCCGCGCCCGCACCTGCCGCTGCACCCCGCCGACGGTGCGGCGGTACGGGGTCAGCAGATCGGCGACGATCGCATCGTCGTTGCCGGTGAGCACCGCCACCTGGTCCCACCGGTCATGGACCAGCAGCTCCTGCATCACGTCATTGGTGCGATACCGGTTGAACGGCGCGGTCTTGACCGCCACCACCGAGTCGAGATCGAACAGCGAGCGCCAGAAGGACCGCGACAGCGGCATCCCGCCCACGCTGTCCTGCAGGTAGAAGCCGATGGTAGGCAGCACCTCGCCGACGGCGGCGGCGCGCTCGAGCAGTCGCGGCTCGCTGCGATCAGCCATGCCCCACGGGCTCATGAGCACCGCCTGGTAGCCGAGGTCGCGGGCGACCTCCGCCTCGTGCACGGCCTGCGCCGTGTCCCCGACCAGCCCGGCGATCAGCAGGGGAGCACTCGCCGCGGCCCCGTCGGCCCCAGGGCCCGAGGTGCTCGGCGCAGCCGCGTGCTCGTCGGCCGTGCGTGCTGCCAGCTCCCACACCGTGCGCAGCAGGCCGGGGTCGTCGTGCAGCTCGAACTGTGTGGAGTGCACGCCCACGGAGAGGCCGTCCGCCCCGGCGTCCAGCTGGTAGAGGGTCAGCGCGCGCTGGGCCGCAGGATCCAGGCGCGAGGAGTCATCGAGCGCAAGAGGATGAGCGGGCACCACCACGCCCGCGTCCAGCCGCTCGTGCAGGGAGGCGGGTGCGCTCGCCGGAGCTGCGGCGGTGCGGGATGACGCGGGCGGCTGGGTGGAGCGGTCCTCGAGATCGGTCATCAGAACTTCCCCTCCCGCTGCTGGAACTTGGTCGCCTTGCCGAGCTGACGCCCACCTCCTGCGACCCAGCCTCCCACCCAGCGCACCAGGCGGCGCAGCGGCACCGACGGATAGCCGTACAGCTCATGGATCTCGGAGGAGTCGCTCAGCAGGGCGTCGGCGGACTCCTCGCCGACGATCATCGGCTCGATCCCCATCTCCTCGCCGAGCCAGTGCGCCAGGCGCCGCACCGAGACCATCTCGGGGCCCGTGGCGTTGAGCAGCCGCGGGGGAGCGGAGGCCAGCTCGATCGACCGCAGCGCCCAGGCGTTGATGTCCCCCTGCCAGGCGACGTTGACCGCCGGCATCGTGACATCGACCGGCTGGCCGGCCGCGATCTTCTCGGCGATGTCGGCGATCACGCCGTAGCGCAGCTCGCAGGCATAGTTCAGCCGGAAGATCGACACGGGCGTGCCCCAGGTGTGGGACGCGTAGCTGAACAGGCGCTCACGGGCCAGGCAGGACTGCGCGTACTCGCCGACGGGCGCCGGCTCATCCTGCTCGGTGGAGCCTCCCCGGGTGAGCGGGGACAGCGGGTAGACGTTCCCGGTGGAGTAGACGACCGACGGCACACCGCGGTACCTGTCGGCCACGAGGGCGGGCATCGCCGCATTGGACCACCAGGTCTGATGCTCCTGACCGGTGGTGCCGAACTTCATCGCCGCCAGGTAGAACATGCCGGCGGCGTCCGGCAGCTCCGCGTAGGACTCGGAGCGCGAGAGGTCCGCGGGATGGACGACCACCCCGGCCTGCTCGAGCAGCTCCCGTGGGGCGGGATCCGAGAAGCGCGAGACCGCGACGACCCGGGCGGAGGAGCCCACCTCGTCCAGCGCGCGACGCGCCATCAGGGACATCGTGGGGCCGATCTTGCCCCCGGCCCCGAGCAGCACGATGTCCCCTCCGAGCGCGTCGAGAGCCCGGCCCACGCCGGGCAGCGGCCGGGAGAGGAGCTCGTCCAGCGCCTGCTCATCGGCCGGGGCGGTCAGGGGGGCAGCGTTGGCTGTGATCGCGGTCGACACTGATCGTCCTCACGTCGGTGGGTGTGAACGGGGTGAGAAAAGGATTTCCCCGTAGGTGCGACTGTATGCCGCACCCGTTCCGCCGTCAAGGCTGCGGGCGTCACGGGTATCCTCCGGCCATGGCAGTGACCCTCAAAGTCGTGGCACAGCGCGCCGGTGTCTCCGTTCCGACGGCCTCCCGCGTGCTCTCGGGGAGCACGTACCCGGTGGTCGACGAGCTGAGAGAACGCGTTCTGGCCGCCGCGAAGGAGCTCGACTACGTCCCCAACGCCCAGGCGCAGGGGCTGCTGCGCGGCAACACCGGCACCATCGGCGTGCTCGTGGGCGATGTGGGCGATCCCTACTTCTCCGAGATCGTCAACGGGATCCATGAACGCGCCACAGCGCAGAACCTGCTGGTGACCATCTGTCACACGGAGCGAGATCCGGAGCGCGAGCTGGGGTACTTCCGGATGCTGCAGGCCCATCGCGCGCACTCCGTGATCATCGCCGGGTCGGGGCTCAGCGACGAGGAGTACCGAAAGGGGATCGCGACCCGCGTGACGTCCTTCCGCGCCGCGGGCGGGCACGTGGTGGGCATCGGCACCCCCGTGGTCGAGATGGATCGGGTGCTGGTCGACAACCGTGGCGGCGGCCGCCTGCTCGGGCGCTATCTCGCCGGGCTCGGCCACCGCGAGGTCGCCCTGATCTCGGGGCCCGAGGCGCTGAGCTCCAGCCGGGAGCGCTATGACGGGCTGAAGGAGGCGTTCGACGAGGTCGGAGCGCGACTCATCGTCCACCACGGCCCGCCGAACCGCGACGAGGGCTACCACGCCGCCGGCGTGCTGCTGCGCGACCATCCCGGTCTCACCGCCCTGATCGGCTCCGCCGACCAGATGGCCATGGGGGCGCTGGCGCAGCTGCGCGACCGCGGGCGCAGCGTGCCCGGGGACGTCTCCGTGGCAGGCTTCAACGACATCGCCGTCTCCCGCGACCTCTCGCCCTCGCTGACCACCGTGCGCCTGCCGCTGCGGGAGATGGGGATGGGCGCTCTGGATCTCGCGCTTCGCCCGCACGCCGCCGACGGCGAGGCCGCCATCGAGCGCCGCCTCGGCGTCGAGCTGGTGGTGCGCGAATCGACCGGTCCCGCCCGCAGCTCCTGAGCGCGTGCACAGCGGGATGGGAGGAGGAGTGGTGGACGAGCAGGCCCCGCAGGGGCGCAGCAGCGACATCCGGGTGACGGAGGCGGAGGTCCGCTTCCGGGACGTCGCGCTCGAGCCACCTTTCGTGATCAGCGGCCGCCCGATGACCCACTTCACCGCGGTCACCGTGCACGTGGAGGTCGTCTCGAGGAGCGGGCGCACCGCCACGGGGGTGGGGGCGGGGATCCTCTCGGTCCCCTGGTCTTGGCCCCGCTCCGGGATCGACCTGGGCGCACGGGACCAGGTGCTGCGGGGCCTGGTGAGCGAGCTCGCCGCGCGCGCGGCGGCGGCGCCGGGGTTCGGCGATCCCTTCGTGCTCTGGCACCCGCTGTACGAGCAGCTCGATGCGACGCTCGCGGAGGCGGCCCGCAGTGCCGGCGTCGAGAGCATCCCGCGCCTGGCCGGGCTGCTCGCCCTCGGGCCGGTCGACAACGCCCTCCACGACGCCTGGTCCCGGGCCGCCGGGATCTCTCTGACGTCGATGTACACGAAGGAGCACCTGCGCGAGGACCTCAGCCGCCACGGAGCGCTCGGGGTGGGGCTCTACCCCGCGGACACTCTGCGCCGGCCCCGCCGCGCGCTGCCGGTGCAGCACGCTCTCGGCGTCGGGGACCCGCTCACGGCGGGTGCGGCGGGCCCCGGGGTGCGCGATCTCGAGGACTGGATCCGGGCCGACGGGGTGCACCATCTGAAGCTCAAGCTCACCGGCGATGCCCGGGCGGACCTCGAGCACCTGCGCGCCGTGCACCGCGTCGCCGCCCCACTGCGCCCTGGCCTGCGGCTCTCCCTCGACCCCAACGAGTCCTACGCCCTGCCCGCTCTCTCCGGGCTGCTCGATGCGCTCGCGCGCGAGGGGCCGGAGGTGGTGAGCGCGATCGACTATCTCGAGCAGCCCACACCGCGGGACGAGGAACCGGATCCGGATCAGCTGCGCAGGGTGTCCGCCCGGATCCCGGTGCTGCTCGACGAGGGATACAGCAGGCTGTCCCAGCTGGCCACGCTCGCGGAGCAGGGATGGTCCGGCGTCGTGATCAAGGCGGCCAAGGGGCAGAGCCACGCGATGATCACACAGGCGCTCGCGAGCGCCGCCGATCTCCACATCGCCGTCCAGGACCTCACCGCGGTGGACCTCGCCCTCGAGCACTCCCTCGGCCTCGCCGCGGTGCTGCCAGTCTCCTGGCCAGGGGTCGAGTACAACAGCCGCCAGTACGCCCCGGGGGCCAATGCGGAGCTGGCCGCGAGGCGGCCCGAGGCCGTCATCGTGCAGGACGGTCACGTGGCCTGGCACCCGAGAGGACTCGGCCTGACGGCCCTCCCACACCGGGCTTGATCCTCTTGTGACCCACCGGACGTTGACCTGGGTCACATGGCGGGCTAGCGTATAGAAATCGTTTGCCGTCGTGCTCGGGCCCGGTGCCCGCAGCGCAGGCGCAAAGCGACGGCCACCACTGGCCGCACGACCCGGGACTCTCGCCGACCCCCGTCGGCGACCCACCTGTTTCAAGGAGGAGACATGGTCGACAGAATCTCGCGCCGCAGTGCCCTCGGTGCCGGTGCCGTCAGTGCCGCCGCGCTCGGACTCGCCGCCTGCGGCGGGAGCGGCGGCGACACCGTCGAGGCCCCGCCGGAGAGCTCCGAGGAGCTCAGCGGCTCGATCGTCATGTGGATCTACCCGCTCAGCGACAGCGCGAGCGCCGAGTCCTACGCCCCGTTCGTCGAGTCCTTCAAGGAGAAGTACCCCAACGTCGAGGTCGAGATCGTCCAGCAGCCGTGGGCGAACCGCGAGGAGCAGCTGACCACCGCCATCAGCGGCGGGAACGCTCCGGACGTCGTCTACTTCAACCCCGACTTCGTGCCGCGCTTCGCCGAGGAGGACCTCCTGGTGAGCCTCGATGACCTGCGCGAGGACTGGGACAGCGCCTTCGTCCCCGCCTCCCTCGAAGCGATGACCTACGAGGACACACTGTACGCGGCCCCCGTGCTCATGCAGGCCTCGCAGGCCTTCGCCAACCAGCGGATCCTCGACGAGATCGGCATGGAGGCCCCCACGACCTGGGACGAGCTGCGCGCCGTCGGCGAGGCCGCCAAGGAGAAGGACTACTACCTGCTCGAGTACTCCGGCGACATCACCCTGAACCACAGCTACTACATGTACCTGTGGCAGGCGGGCGGCAACGTGCTCACCGAGGATCTGAGCGCCGCTGCTTTCAACTCCGCCGAGGGCCTCGAGGCGCTCGAGTTCATCAAGGAGATCGTGGACAACGGATGGGCTCCCACCGAGCCGATCAGCGTGACCCTGCCCTTCGAGCAGACCGACATGGCGCAGGGGAAGGTGGTGTACAGCATGGGGTCCAACATCGGTCAGGTGCGCGAGATCCTCGAGGATCCGTTGACCGTGGTGCCGCCGATGACCCACGCGGAGCAGGTCGCCAAAGGCTCCGTCGGCGCCCTGTCCATCTTCAACACCACCGGGTCCCCGGAGGCGGCGGCCGCCTGGGTCCACCACCTCACGGAGCCCGACTTCATCGAGTTCGTGGCTTCAGAGTTCACGTACTACCCGCCGCGCACCGACGTCACGGGCGTCCATGACGACGACGAGCAGGTCGCCGAGTTCGAGCAGTACCTCGACGTGGTCAACGCCGGGATCATCCACGCCCAGGCGAGGGAGATCATCGACGTGATGAAGCCCGAGATCCAAGCCGTGCTGCTGCAGGGGAAGGACCCGCAGGCCGCACTGGACACCATGGAATCCGCGGTCAACGAGCTGCTCGAGCGCGGCTGAGTCGTCCCACCCGCGCCGGGCACGTGATGACTGCGTGCCCGGCGCCGAGCAGACCACAGCTCAGAGAGGAGCGGCATGTCCACTTCCGTGGCCCCCGCAACCCCCGGCGCCGCTGGCGGCCCCCACGTGCCCGATGAACCGGGCACGGCGGACTCCGACTCAGGACGCCCTGTGGCGGTCGCCCGCACAGTCACTTGGAAGGAGCTGGCCACCTCCCGCGCCGCGCTCGTCGCCTATGCGTTCATCTTCCCGTACGTCGCGTTCTTCGTAGCCTTCCGCATCCTCCCGGCGCTGTACGGCGTGCTGCTGAGCTTCGGCGACGTCTCCCTGTCAGGGAAGTTCCGGCTGGTCGGAACGGAGAACTTCGCCCGCCTGATCTCGGATGACGTCTTCTGGCACTCGCTCCGCGTGACGGGCATCTACGCGGTGCTGGCGATCCCGCTGTCCGTGGTGCTCTCGCTGCTGATGGCGCAGCTGTGCAACCGCACGATGCGGGGGATGTCCTTCTACCGCTCCCTGTTCTTCCTGCCCGTGGTGACCTCGCCGGTGATCTCCGGCATCATCTTCGTCTGGTTGTTCAGCGGCGGCGGGCCGATCGACGAGCTGCTCAGCACCGCCGGGCTGGAGCTGGGCTCCTGGCTGCAGAACAAGCACCTGGTGCTGCCCGCCCTGGCCCTGGTCGCGGCATGGGGGAGCTTCGGCTACAACATGCTGATCCTGCTCGCCGGCATGCTCGCGATCCCCACGGACTACTACGAGGCCGCCGAGCTCGACGGCGCCGGCGCCTGGCACCGCTTCCGGTACATCACCATGCCGCTGCTGAAGCCCGCGCTGTTCTTCGTGCTGGTGCTGGAGACCGTCAAGAGCTTCCAGGCCTTCGACATGATCTACGTGATGACAGGCGGCGGTCCCGCCCGCGGCTCCTACACCCTCACCTTCATGGTCTTCGACCAGGGCTTCGGCTACTTCGAGTTCGGGTACGCCAGCGCCGTGGGCGTGGTGCTGCTGGTGATCACCCTGATCCTCTCCCTGATCCAACGCCGCCTCGTGGGAAGGAACGACACATGAGCGCGATCACCGAGCGCCGCGAGCCCTTCGCCGCCCGCCGTGCGCCCCGTGCGGTGAGGGTGCGCAAGCAGCTGATCCACATCCCGATGATCCTGATCGGCGCGCTGACGCTGTTCCCGTTCATCTCGATGGTGGTCATCTCCCTGCACCCGGGGGTCCCGGTGCAGGTGCCGGAGATCTTCTTCAACACCGACATCTCGCTGGACGCCTACCGGCAGGCCCTGCGCAGCTCGAACATCCCGCGCTGGGCGCTGAACACCACGATCTACTCCGTGGTCTCGGTGGTGCTGGTGCTGCTGTTCGCCTCCATGGCCGGGTACGCCTTCGCGAAGAAGAGGTTCCTGGGGCGCGAGGTGATCTTCTGGGTGTTCATCGCGATGCTGATGATCCCCTACCAGCTCACGATCATCCCCCAGTACCTGCTGGTGGGCCAGATCGGCGGGCTGGACACCATGTGGGGCCTGATCCTGCCCACCATCGCCAACGCCCAGGCCATGTTCCTGATGCGCCAGTTCATGCAGGACATCCCCGATGAGCTGATCGACGCCGCCAAGATCGACGGCGCCGGCGAGCTGCGCGTGTACTGGTCGGTGATCCTGCCCCAGACCAAGCCGATCCTCGCCACCCTGGGCACCTTCGTGTTCCTGTGGCACTGGAACGACTTCCTCTGGCCGCTGGTCGCCCAGCAGTCACCGGAGAACTACGTCCTCACGGTGGGCCTGAACGGTCTGCAGGCGCAGAACGTCTCGCTGGCGACGTTGATGGCCTCCGCCGTGGTCATGTTCATCCCGGCGCTGCTGGTGTTCATCTTCCTCCAGCGGTACTTCGTGCGCGGCGTGATGATGAGCGGGATCAAGTAGATGAGCCCTGCTCCGAGCGATGCATCGCCACATGCGCCGATGCTCCGGGCACGGCAGCGATGAGGGACTCCCTGCGCACCCATTTGGAACGCGACGTGCTCGCGTGGTGGAGCCGGCACGGCGCCGACGACGAGCTCGGCGGTGTCCGCACCTGCTTCACCAACCGCGGGCAGCTGAGGACCACGGAGAAGTACACCTGGTCCCAGGGACGCTGGGCCTGGACCAGCGCGCTGGTCGCGGAGGAGCTCGATGCCGGTCGCCTCGAGGGAGATCGCGACTTGTGGCGCCGGCGGGCGCTGCGCACCGCGGACTTCCTGGCCGAGCACGCCTTCCTGCCCGATGGCCGCACCGCCTTCCTGCTCAGCGCCCGCGGGGAACCTGTCGCCGACGCACAGGGCGAGCTGGCCACCAGCGTGTTCGCCGATTTGTTCGCCGTGCTCGGGCTGGCCGGGGCACTGCGCCTCACGGAACCGAGCACCGACGGCGACCGGGAGCACGGGACGGGCACGCCCGCGGCGACGCGAGGCCCCGCCGCCGGGTGGCTCGCCCAGGCCGAGCGCACACTGCACGGAGCAGCGGACTCCCTGCGCCGGCGCACCGCCCGCAGCGAGCCCTACCCGGTGCCCCGGGGCTTCGGCGACCTCGCCGGTCCGATGACCCTCCTCCACGTGGCCGCCGAGCTGCACCGCGCCACCGGCTCGGACCTCGCCGCCGAGGTGATGAGCGAGGCGCGGGCCGTTCTGCTCGGCGGTGACGATGCCTTTCTGGGCACCGAGGTCTGGTGGGAGCACCGACCCGATGCGGCCGCGGACCACGACACCCTGCTGGCCCGCCACGTCACCCCCGGCCATCTGCTCGAGCTGCTGTGGATGCTCGTGCACGTCGGCGATCAGCATCCGCAGTTGGCGGTCGCGGAGAGCACCCTCACCGTGCTCGCCCTGCGCGCGCTGGAGACGGGATGGGATCAGGCGGAGGGAGGACTGCTGCGCTACGTCGACCGTGGCACCGGCGCGGCCCCTGCCGGGCGCGAGCTCGGCACCCCGTACGAGGCACTCGTGCATCGCACCTGGGACACGAAGCTCTGGTGGGTGCACGCCGAAACCCTGTACGCCACGGCGCTGCTGGCACGCCGCACCGGCTCCCCGGAGATCGCACGCTGGGCCGAGCAGGTGCGCGAGTACACGATGGCCACCTTCCCCGACCCGGATGGTCAGGAATGGATCCAGATCCGCTCCCGTGACGGCAGCCCGCTGGACGAGGTCGTGGCCCTGCCGGTCAAGGACCCCATGCACATCGCCCGGTCCTTGCTGCTCCTCAACGCGCTCGAGGCCGGCGGCGAGTCCTGACGGGTGAGCGGCCCGCAGAGGTGCTCAGGCCCGGCGGGGCAGCTTCTCGCTGAACCACGCGCCGATCGCGGTCATGACGTGCGGCGGGAGCGGGTGCCCGCCGTCATGCAGGAGCAGGTCGGGTCCCTGCCCGTCGGGCCACCGCCGCGCTGCCGAGCGGAACAGCTCGAGGTTGTGCACGCCGTCGCCGTCCCCACCCCCGGCCAGCAGGAAGGGCCGCGGGGCCACCAGCCCCAGCAGATCGTCCTGATCGCGCTGTGGCGGGATTTCCCCGTCCAGGTACCACGGGTCCGCCCAGTTGGAGTGGGCGAAGCCCAGGCCGGGCTCGTGCGCGGCGGCCGCCTCGATGCGGGAGTCCAGGGCGGCCAGGTGCAGGGTGAGCTTGCCGCCCAGAGAGTGACCGAAGGCGGCGAGGTGGGCCCCCGGGACGAGCCCGGACTCCTCGAGGGCGGTGAGGGCGAGCATCAGGTCGGCGATGCTCCTGCCGAGCCCCGTCATCGACTGCTCGCGGCGGTGGCGGGCCGCGGCAGGGCCGTATCGCTCCTCGAGGCCGCGAGCCCCGGCGGTCGCCGGATCCGCAGCGGCGACCTGCTCGAACCACCACGGCACCGCGAGCACGGCATGCCCGGCGCGCGCCAGCTGCAGCCCGAAGGCGCTGCTGGCGGGGTCCCGGTCGTTCAGCGCGGTGCGCGGGGAGGGCTCGGCGAAGAGCGGAGGCGTGTCGTAGAACGGCACGACCACCACGATCCCGGGCGACGCGGCCGCCGTCGGCACGAGCAGCTCGCACACGAGCTCGGAGCCGAAGCTCCGGATCGCCAGCTGGTCGATCTGCCCCTCGAGCCCGCGAGGCGCCAGCGCACGCCGACCGGCGTGTCGCCAGGAGCCGCCCGGATCCGGGACCGCGCCCAGCCGCTGCCGCCACCACTCACGTGCCGAGTGCACGGGGGCCGCCGGCGCCTCAGGACTGCGCCGGCAGCGCGGCGGGGCGGACCGGCCGCCCCGTGCGGCCCGACTCGTAGACCGCCTCGATGAAGGCGACCGCGGCGCGCGCCTCGGCCGAGGAGACCAGCGGCGCCGTGCCCTGCTGCACCGCCGTCACGAAGTCGATCAGCCCTTCGCGGAGGATGTCGCGAGGGGTGAACTCCGGGAGCTCGAGCCCGTCGCGCGAGTGCACGTGCACCACGCGCTCGTTCTCCGTCACGATCGATCCGGCATCCCCCATCAGGTTCATGCGGATCGGCAGGTTGCCGTAGGCGGCGGTGGTGGCCTGGAAGGTCAGCTGGGCGCCGCTGACCAGCCGGGCGGTGACGGTGACGGTGTCCTCGACCTCGATCCGCTCATGGGCGAGCAGGCCGGTGTGCGCGAACAGCTCCTCGACCTCGCCCAGCAGCCACAGCGTCAGATCCACCAGGTGCACGCCCTGGTTCATCAGCGCGCCGCCGCCGTCGAGCTCCCAGGTGCCGCGCCAGGCCCCGGAGTCGTAGTACTCCTGGCTGCGCCACAGCGGCACCTCGATGGTCGCCGAGGTGATCCGGCCCAGCCGCCCTTCCTCGATGATCTGCTTGAGGAACTGGTTCTCCGCGGCGAAGCGGCGCTGGCTGGCGATGGTCAGCACCTTCCCGGACCGCTGCTCCGCGGCGCGGATCCTGTCCGCCGCCGCGACGGTCACCTCGATCGGCTTCTCGAGGAAGACGTGCTTGTCCGCGTCGAGCGCCTGAATCGTCACCTCGGCGTGCAGGCCGGAGGGGACCGCGATGATGACCGCGTCGAGGTCCGCGCGGGCCAGCAGGGCGGTGACATCCGCAGCGGCCTCGACGCCGTGCTCCGCGGCGATCTTCTGCGCGGCCTCGGGGTTCTGATCGGCGACGGCGATGAGATCGGCAGGGGAGTCCTCCGCGGTGAGCCGCTTGGCATGGCCCTGGCCGATGACGCCGACCCCGATGATGCCGAATCGCAGGCGGCCGTGCGCGGCCGCGGCGGGGGACTGGGTCATGACGGGTTCCTCTCGAGAGACTCGGTGATCGCACAGAGCGTCACCACGGGGGACAGAAGGGCCTGCGGGGAGCGCGGTGAGGCACCGTCCTCCACCGCCTGCAGGAACTCGGCCAGCGCCGGGGCGTTGTAGTCCCCGCCGAGCGTCAGCGGGCGGGAGACGGCGGCGTTCTCGTAGATCGCCGTCGCATGGAAGGGGGTGCGGGTCCCCTCCCCGGGGGTGAGGAAGGTGAACGTGACCTGGGTGCCGGCGATCTCGCACCACGCCACGACGGTGTCCTCGCGGCGCACGGTGCGCACCTCGAGCGTGCCGGGCGCGACCGTCGGATTCCCCAGGATCTCCAGGGCCGCCTCCACATGGTGGATGCCGTAGAAGAACAGTCCCGCGTACTCGCTGTCCGGATCGGCCGGCCCGCTCACGTGGAGGTGGCGCAGCCGGCCCGTCTCCTGCGAGGCGGCGAAATCCGAGAGCTCCGGCACGAAACGCAGCGCCGAGCAGGACAGCATGACCGCCCCGCTGCGCTCGGCCAGGGCGAGCAGCTCCTGGGCGTCGGCCACGGAGGCGGCCAGCGGCTTGTCCACCAGCACCGCCTTGCCGGCCTCGAGGAGGGGGCGGGCGTGCTCGAGGTGCTTGCCGCCGTCCCGGGAGGAGACGATCGCGGCATCGACCTCGTCTCCCAGATCGGCGGGCTCCTGGACGATCCGCTCGATAGCGCCGAGCTCGGCGAGCTCCTGGTTCCGCGGTGACGGGCCGCCCACCAGCGCCGTCGCCCGGACGCCGGGGTGCCGCTCCTCCACGTTGAGGAAGCGCGTGAAGTGGGTGATGTGCGAGTTCTCGGTGCCTATCAGGCCGATGCGCAGCACGGCTGCTCCTCGTGGTTCGGTGGGTCCTTGCCAAGCTGCCGACAAGGGCGGGCTCCCGACGGGCAGGCGCGGTGCCACGACGACGGGACAGTGCCACAAGGCTCCCCCGCATAGGCCCCTGAGTCAAGAGGAAAAGGTGTTCATCAGGCATAGCGGTGTATTGCGATCGCGCTCCCGGCCACCTAGTGTCGAGACATGACCAC
The DNA here is from genome assembly GCF_002871795.1 of Brachybacterium sp. UMB0905. Taxonomy (GTDB): domain Bacteria; phylum Actinomycetota; class Actinomycetes; order Actinomycetales; family Dermabacteraceae; genus Brachybacterium. The sequence continues at coordinate 27,920 of NZ_PNHL01000012.1, forward strand.
GCACAATGACGTCGTCCGGGTGGGCCTGCTCGGCCTCGGCACCATCGGGGTCTCGCACGCGAAGGCGCTCGCCGAGCTGCGCCACCGTGCCCAGCTCGTCGCCTTCAGCGGAGGTGATGGCGAGAAGGCGGCCGATGCCGGCTGGCCCGAGGCGGTGCAGTCGAGCCCCCAGGAACTTCTGGCCCGGGAGGACCTCGACGTCATCGCCATCTGCACGCCCAGCGGCGCGCACGCCGATAACGCCCTCGCCGCGCTCGGCAGCGACCACCACGCGGTGGTCGAGAAGCCGCTCGCTCTGACCGCGGCGGAGGCGGATCGGATCGTCTCCCTCGCCGAGTCCCGAGGCCTCAGCGTCCACGTCATCTCCCAGCGCCGCCTCGAACCCGAGGTGCAGGCCGTGCGCAGGGCGCTGGAGGAGGGGCTGCTGGGCCCGCTGCGGCTGGCCACCACGCACGTCCACTGGTGGCGGGACGAGAGCTACTACTCCGCCGCTCCCTGGCGGGGCGACGCCCGTGCCGGCGGCGGTTCGCTGATGAACCAGGGAGCGCACAACGTGGACCTGCTGCGCTGGCTCGCCGGCCCCGTCGAGGCGGTCACCGCGCAGTCCGCGACCCTCGCCCATGAGCCCGGCACCGAGGACACCACCGTGGCGACCCTCCGCTTCGCCAGCGGTGCCCTGGGACTGATCAGCACCTCGACCGCCACCCCTCCCGGGAGCCCGGCGACGCTCACCCTGTACTGCGCACGCGGGGTCGTCGAGATCGGCCAGGGCGAGCTGCTGCGATGGGACGTGGACGGGGTCCCCGCACCGCAGATCGACGCGGCGGGGACAGGCATCGGGGTGGGTGCCTCGGATCCCGCCGCCATTGGCATCGCCGGACACGTCCAGCAGTGGACGGAGATCCTCGACGCCATGCAGGAGGGGCGCGACTCCTCGATCCCCGGCCGGGACGGCGCGGAGACTGTGCGCCTGCTCGAGGCCATCACCGCCGCGGCCGCGACCGGCCGCACCGTGACCATGAACGAGCTGCGATGACGGAGGAGCTGCGATGAAGGTCGCCATCCTGGGCGCCGCCCATCAGCACGTCGACTACGCCCTCGCGGAGGTCGAGCACCGCGAGGAGCTCGAGCTGGTCGCCGTCGCCGAAGCCGATGAGACGCTGCGCCGCCGCTTCTTGCCCGGCATCGAGGTCCCGAGCTACCGGAGCGCACAGGAGCTTCTGGCGGAGCATGACGTGGACGTTGCGCTCGTGGCCGGGATCTACAGCCAGCGCGGCAGCGCGACCGTCGCGGCGCTGCGCGCGGGAGCGCATGTGCTCGCCGACAAGCCCCTGTGCACCTCCCTCGAGCAGCTCGCACAGGTCAGCGCCGCGGCCGAGGAGGCACAGCGGCACGTCTCGATCGTGTTCGAGAAGCGGTTCTATCCCGCCACCCTGGCTCTGCGGCAGCTGCTCGCCGAGGGCGTGCTCGGGACGATCGCCATGATCGCGAGCACCGGCCCGCACAAGCTCCTCCAGGAGAACCGTCCCGCCTGGTTCCTGGACCCCGCGAGCTACGGCGGGATCGCGGCGGACCTGCCGATCCACGACATCGACCTGGTGCTCGAACTGGTCGCGGAGCAGTACGGGGCATCGGCTCCTCTGCAGGGGACCGTGAGCGCCTTCACGGGCAACGCCCGAGCGTCGGACCATCCCGGTTTCGACGACCACGTCAGCCTGCTGCTGCACGCCGGCGGCGTGCCCGCCACGATCGAGGCGAACTGGCTGGGCCCCGAGGCGGCGGACGTCCACGGCCACTACCGGATGCGGGTCACCGGCTCGAAGGGGACCGCCGAGGTGGACTGGGCCTACCACCGGCTCACCGTCACCACCCACGACCGGCCGCGCTGGGAGGAGCCGCTGGGCCCCGCGCAGCGCCCCGCCCAGTACTTCTTCGACGCACTGCTCGCCGGAGAAGAGCCGGAGGTGAGCACCGCAGCGAGCCTGCAGGCCACCGAGATCGCCCTCAAAGCGCAGGCGAGCGCACTGCACGCCGGCGTGCCGCAGGCGTTCTGACGTTCTGTCGCTCTGCTGTTTCGTCGTTCTGTCGTTCCCGAAGGAGACCCGATGTCGTCCCCCACCAGCACCCCGCGCCCCACGGTGAGCATCCGTGACACCGCGGAATCCGCCGGCGCCGCCGCCGGACGCGCCGCCGCCGATGCCCTGACCGAGATCCTCGAGCAGCAGGACCGGGCACGGGTGATCTTCGCCTCGGCCCCCTCGCAGGAGCAGATGCTCGCCACCCTGGGCGCCGACCCGCGGATCGACTGGACCCGCGTGCAGTCCTTCCACATGGACGACTACCTGGGTCTGGACCCGGCGCACCCGGCCGCCTTCGGCACCTGGCTCGCCGACCGACTGCCGCAGGCCGCGCGGGCCGGACTGGATCGGATCCGCGCCGATGCCGATCCGGACCAGGAGGCCGCCCGGTACGGCGCCGCGCTCGCGGCCGCACCGATCGACCTCGTGTGCCTCGGGATCGGGGTCAACGGGCACATCGCCTTCAACGAACCGGGCGACACCGACTTCGACACCCCCGAGCGGGTGCGGCTGATCGAGCTCGCGCACACCTCACGGCAGCAGCAGGTGGACGAAGGGCTGTTCCCGGATCTCGAGTCGGTCCCCACCACCGCCCTCACCCTCACCGTCCCGGCGCTGCTGAGCGGAGACGTCCTGGTGTGCACGGTGCTCGGCGAGGCGAAGGCGGAGGCTGTGGCCGCGACGCTGGCCGGGCCCGTCGACCCCCGCGTGCCCGCCACCGCGATGCTCACGCACCCCCGGGTCCGGATCCACCTCGACCAGGCCGCAGCCGGGCTCCTGCCCGCGCAGCACCGCACCGACAGCCCGGTCACCGAGGGCTGAGCCGTGAGTGCGGACCCCCGCGTCGAGCCGGGCCTCGTCGACCTCCAGGTCAACGGATACGCCGGGCACGACGTCAACGCCGACGACGTCACCCCGGACACCCTGGCGGACCTCACCCGCGCGCTCTGGGGGAGGGGCGTGACCACCTACCTGCCCACGGTGATCACCGCGAGCGAGGAGAAGATCCTCCACGTCCTCTCGGTGATCGCCGCCGCCCGCCGCGAGGACCCGTTGCTCGCGCACTCGATCGCCGGTGTGCACGTGGAGGGACCCTCGCTCGCGACCGAGGACGGCCCGCGCGGAGCCCACGACATCGCGCACCTGCGTGACCCCGACGTCGCCGAGCTGGACCGCTGGCAGCAGGCGGCCGAGGGGGCGGTGCGCCTGGTCACCCTCGCCCCGGAACGGGCCGGCGCCGCACCGTACATCGCCGCCGCCAGCGCTCGCGGCGTGCGCATCTCGCTCGGGCACTGCGCCCCCTCGCCCCAGCAGGTGCGCGCCGGCGTCGAAGCCGGGGCGACGCTCTCCACCCACCTCGGCAACGGCGCGGCGAGCATGCTGCCACGGCACCCGAACCACCTGTGGACCCAGCTCGCCGACGACCGTCTGACCGCCATGCTCATCGCCGACGGTCACCATCTGCCCGCTGACACCCTCACCGTGATGATCCGCGCCAAGGGACCTGAGCGCTGCGTGCTCACCAGCGACTCCGCCGCGCTCGCCGGGATGCCGCCAGGGCGCTATCGCACCCCGGTCGGCGGTGACGTCGAGGTCGCGGCCGACGGCAGGCTGACCCTCGCGGGGACGGAGTACCTCGCCGGCTCCGGCTCCGATCTGCGCACCTGCATGAACTGGGCTCGCGCTGCCCTGCCGATCGACCCCGCGACGCTCGGGGACATGGCGAGCCGGATACCGGCCTCGCTGCTTGGCCTCGAGGGGCGGACCGCAGCCGGTGGGGACAGCGTGCTGGTCGAGGACGACCAGGTGATCGAGACCCGCGTGGCCGGGACGGTGGTCCACCGCGCCTGAGCGCTCACGCCACGAGCGGCTCGAGCTCCTGCCACAGCGGCTCTGCCATCTCGCGGCTGAAGGTCTGGGTGAGGTGGTGCTGATCGCGGTAGATCACGGTGTTCCCGAGCAGCACTGGGCAGGTGCTGTCATTGCAGAAGTAGTCGGTGAGGTCCACGTGGTCGGCATCCGCGTCGGATTCGGTGATCGCGTCGGCCTCCGCCTGTACCAGGGGCTCCTCGAAGGCGGCGGCCCGCGGTGTGGCGCACCGGCCGGCGCTCTCGGGATTCTGCGCGAGGCAGTGGGTGGGTGCCTGGGCCTGCGTCGGCACGTCCCGCATGACCGCTACGGGCGGGCCGTCGATCCGGGCGAGCGTGCGGGCGAGCCCGTCATGCCACCGGGTCTCGGGGCTGTCCTGCCCGCCGGGCATCAGGCGGTTCGGGTCGTGGAAGGCGGCGAGGACCACCAGATCCGGCTCCACCTCAGCGATCCGCTCCAGCACGCCCTCGCGCCACTGGTCGCAGGAGGTGAAGGGGCGATCCTCGAACTGCTGCGGGGTCTCCAGCGGCAGGCACGAGCTCTTGGTGCTGCTGTCCAGCCGGATCCGGCCCTCCTCGGCGAGGCGCTCGAGCGCCGGATACCAGTTCGCGGCGTGGGAATCGCCCACCAGGAACACCAGCGGGGCGTCGGGGTTCTCGCCGGCCCGGCAGCCGCTCGCGTCGGCCGCCTCGCCCTCCTGGTGGCAGCCGGCGGCGTAGATGGAGGGGTTATCCCCGGAGACGGTCTCGAGGGTGGGGGAGAGGTTCGCCGGAACGAAGTCCGTGCCCGCCGGAGCGAGCGAGGGCTGCTCCTGCGCGGCGGTGCGGTCCGAGGAGGTCTGCTGGGGAAGGACCTGCGAGATACCGGCGGAGGTGGCGATCAGCGCGAGCGACGCCGCGGCCGCCAGGCCACCGGTCCGCCAGGAGGGCCCCCGCCGCAGGGAGGGCCAGCGCAGCACCGGCCGCTCCACCAGGCGATGCAGCAGCCAGGCCAGCGGCACCGCGACCGCGCCCAACAGCAGCCGGATCCACAGCGGCAGAGGCTCCTCCGACAGGGACGCGGCCTGGGGGATCACCTGCAACGGCCAGTGCACCAGATACAGCGAGTACGAGATCGTGCCCAGGAACTGCATCGGCGCGAGGCCGAGCACGCGCCCGGCATGGAGCCCGCCCGGCGCGGCGCCGCTGACGAGCAGCGCCGCAGTGGCCAGCACCGGCAGCGCGGCACTCCACCCCCTGCGCGACGTGCTCTCCTCCCTCAGCACCGGGTTGAGCGCCGGTGTGCTCCTGCTGCTGCTCGCCCTCGGAGCCCTCACCATCGTGGTGCCCGCCGCCGTGGGCGGGATGCCGCTGTTGGTGCTGACCGGCTCGATGCGCCCCACCTACCCTCCCGGCACCCTCGTGGTCATCAAGCCCGCTGCGCCCGAGGCGATCGGGGTGGGGGACGTGATCACCTTCCAGATCGAATCCGGCAAGCCTGCGGTGGCGACACACCGTGTGATCGCCCGCAGCACGGACAGCGGCACCGGGGAGATTCGCTTCACCACCCAGGGCGACGCGAACAACACCCCCGGTCCCGAACGGGTCCAGCCCGCGCAGATCCGGGGGAAGGTCTGGTACGCGATCCCTTACCTGGGCTGGGCGAACCAGGCCATCGACGGCAGCACCCGCAGCTGGGCGGTGCCCACCCTCGCCGGTGCGCTGTTCGCCTACGCGGCCTGGACCGTCGGCTCCGGGTTGCGGGAACGACGGCAGAAGAAGCGCACGGCCGAGGAGGCGCCGGCGCCCCGCTCCGAGGGGGACTGAGCCGGCAGCCATGCTGCGAGCGTGAACCCCGGACAAGGTTCAGTTAACCTTATGCATCTAAGGTTTACTGAAGGGGTGCTCATGGGTATCCATGGCTCATGGCTGCCAGGCCGTCAGCAGCCCGACTTCCGAGGTGCGACGGCGGCGGAACGACGGGGCGGCGCCTACTCCTACTACGTGCCTGCACGTCTCGCCGAGCAGGACGTGGGAGCTCTGCTCGGGCGGGAGCTGCGGGAGGAAGCACTCGAGATCGCCAGCCTCATCACTGCGACCTCCGCGCAGGTCGATGAGGCGACGCGACGGGGCATCTACCCCCTGCTCCTGCGCTCCGAGTCCATCGCCTCCTCGCGGATCGAACGCGTCAATGCCTCCGGTCGGGACGTCTCCTACGCCCAGCTCGGCGATCAGCAGGACCACCTGCGCAATCACGAGGCCATGAGCGTGGCCCGCAACGTCCAGGCGACGCGCGACGCGATCGAGGAGCTCGCGGGGCGCGATGAATGGACCATCGGTGATGTCGAGCAGGTCCATCGTGCGCTGGGAGTGGTGGGCGCCTCGGAAGGTCTGCGCCGGGTGGACGTGTGGATCGGCGGCCGGGACAAGCTCCGCGCAGAGTATGTGGCCCCTCCGCCGGGTGAGGTCCCCGCCCTGGTGGAGGATTTCCTGCAGTACCTCAGCAGCTCCGGAGAGCATCCCCTTCTGCTCGCCGCCATCGGCCACCTGCAGTTCGAGTCCATCCACCCGTTCGAGGACGGAAACGGACGCGCCGGACGAGCACTGATCCACGCCGTCCTCGAACGAGGTGGCGTCGTGCGCTCCGGCCTCCTCCCCGTCTCCACCGCGATCCGTGCACGAGAGCGGGAGTACGTGCAGCATCTCAGCACTTCACGTACGGACGACCCGTCAGAGGCGGCGGAGGCACTGAACGCGTGGGTGCGATTCTTCGTCGAGATCGCCGCCGAGGCATGCGAGCGGATGCAGGGCGTCCAGGACGAGATCCGGGCCCTCGACACGCTGCTCGCGGAGAAGGCCGCGGGCCTGCGCGCCGATTCCTCGGCCCGCCGGATCCTCCCGGTCCTCAGGGAGCAGCCGGTCGTCACCGCGAAGTTCATCGCTGAGCAGCTGGGAGTCTCTGCAGTGGCCGCGCATCGCGCCGTGGACACCCTGGTCACCCGCGGGATCCTCACTCCGGGAACAGGTAGATACCGCCGCTCGGAGGCCTTCCAGGCGGACGATGTGCTGCGGGTGATCGACGGGGCGAGCTGAGGTGTGAGATCCAGGCCGCCCGCCGCCTGTTCGCGCCCGATCCGCCCACTCGACCTCGTCCAGACCGAACCGGATGGTGAAGGTTGACCCCTCGCCCGGGCGGGAGCTCACGCTGATCTGACCGCCGTGGGCGACCACGATCCGCCGGGTCAGCGACAGCCCGATGCCGTGGCCGGGGATGTCGCTGTTGCGCGCGGTCTCGGTGCGGTAGTAGTCGGTGAACAGGTTCGTCTGCTCCTGATCGGACATTCCGATCCCGGTGTCGGTGACCGCGAGCTCGAGATGGTGATCCTCCACCGCGGTGTGCACGCACACCGTTCCACCGCTCGAGGTGTACTTCAGCGCATTGGAGAGCAGGTTCCCCACCGCCTGCTGCAGGCGCTGCGCATCCAGCGGCAGCTCAGGGGTCTCGACGATCTTGCGCTCCAGGGTGATGCCCCGCTCCTCGGCCCGCAGCGCCACCGACTCCGCGGCCTGCTGCGCTATCTCGGACAGGCGCGCCGGACGCAGCGTGAGCTGCTCCGTGCCCGAGCGGGCCACCTGATTCGCGAGCAGGTCCTGCACGATCAGCAGCAGCTGATCCGCGTTGCGCTGCGCGACCTGGAGGTACGAGGCCGTCTCCCTCGAGAGGTCCCCGTCATCCTGAGCGAGCTCGAGGTAGCCGATCACGGAGGTCAGCGGGGTGCGGAGCTCATGGGAGACAGCGGCCACGAACTGCTCCTGAGAGCGCACCGTTTCGATGTACGAGGTGACATCGGAGAAGACCACCACCGCGCCCGAGCGCTCCCCTCGGTGATCGATGATCTGCCGGGCTGAGGCGGAGAACACGCTCGCCTCGCGCTGCAGCGGTCCCATCGCCACGAGCGAGTTGGTGAACGTCTCCTGCAGCACGGCGCGACGTACCGGACGCTGCTCGGGAGGCATTGGCAGAGCCGACCACGGATACCGAACGATCAGCTGGGACTCGTTCGGATCGTCGTTGCCCGGCGGGGAGGCGAGCTGAGGGATCCGTCGCTGGGCGCGATTCATCAGCACATCGTGGCCATCACGATCCACCACCACGATCCCCACGTCCACGGAGTCGATCACGTTCTCCAGCAGGCGCTCGGAGGCCGCTGCCGACTCGAGCAGTGCTTCCTTCTCCGTGAGGGCTTCGAGGAGCTGCTGGTTCCGTCCGTCCATCACCGTCAGCGCCCCGACGGCCAGCATTCCGATCTGCAGCACGATGAAGGGCGGCACCAGCGAATGCGCCACCACGAGGGAGTCGATGTGCGAGGCGCGCACCAGGACGGCAGAGCGATCAGTGCCGAGGTGGAGACCACGGCGATCACCACGCCGTCCCGCCGCAGCCGGGCGGCGAGCCACAGGGTGGGCACCAGCACCAGCAGCGAGACCGCGGTGGTGTGCTCTCGGGCCGCATCCCGTGCGAGCGCGACCGCAACCATGTCCAGCACCGGCACCACCGCACCCCAGGCGGGCCTGACCTCCTCCCACCGGACCGCGAGCGCGAGCATGGTCGCCAGGGCGAGCATGCCGAGAGCAGTGAGGTAGTCCGCGGCCAGCACCAGCTCGGGACGCGAGATGCTGACCAGCGCCGAGAACCCCACCAGCAGCGCCGCGAAGTACAGCTGCTTGGAACCTGTGCCCGAGGTGGGCGAGACGATGCCAGCGAGTCAGCGACTTGGCGAGGTCCACGGGTGGGCTCCTTCTGCGAGGCGGGCGGGGCGCTCGGCCCGGCGCTGAGCGGAGCGTCCGCAGCCCACGCCGGTGCCCGCCACTCTACGAGTGTCCAGTCTCTCCGCGCTGAGGGAATCGCCTTTCTCACCCTTGTTCAGCCCGGTGTGTGAGGTCGGGGTGAGGCCCTCTCGCCCAGGTCCAGGACCGCAGGGCATCTCCCGGGGCGGTGTGAGACAGCACCTCACCCACCCATCTTCCGGAACCGCTCCACATACCGCTCGAAGTCCCTCGCCTCGTGCGTCGCGTCCCCATCCAGGAACTTCGTCGCCGCCTCACGACCCTTGCGGTACAGCAGCCCCGAGGGCGCCTATGTCAACGCCGACTCCTCACCGTGGCGGGCCCTCGATTAGGACGAGGTGCGTGCCGTGCTCGCCGGTGGCTCGCCCTCCGACGGCGGGGCCTGAGAGGCGGAGGAGGAGTTCCCGCCTGTTGGGCGTCGGACATGAGGAGCCCATCAGCAACGCACCCAGTCCTGGGCCCAGCGGAGCTACATCGCGAAGTCGGCGTCGTCCCCGGCCCGGGCAGCGCGGTGCGGCCGGTCTACGACGAGCGGCATTGGTCGACATCGACGGAACCTGAGCCGGTTTCAAGTTGAGCCATTCGCTTACGCGGAAACGGACATGCGTCCATGAAGTCTGACCCGTTACACGATCGTGCCCTTGGTGGTGCGCGCTCGGGGTCCAATCCATGATTGACCACCTCTACGATTACCCGCTGGTGGTGCTCCCCGCCGGGATCGTGCTCAGGGTCGCGGGGCGGCTCGCGGAGCGGGATTCGGATTAGCCGGGCTGACTGCCCTCATTAAGGGAGTGCCATCGCTTCTGCTTCAGGATGTCCTGCAGCCGCATCGTGATGCAGAGCGGTGTGAAGAAGTACGGGCCCGTCCCGGAAAGAGGACGGACCCGTACTGTCGGTTGAGGCCGGGGATCAGAACTTCGCGTCGTAGCGCTGCAGGAATGCCGCCATCGCATCACGCTTGACGGGTTGGAGCGGACGGTAGGTGCCATCACTCCAGCCGGTGGAGATGCCGGCGGACTTCATCCAGCACATCTCCTTGGCGAACATCATCGCGCGCGGCACGTCGGTGAAGCACGCCCCAGCGGGTTGGGTATAGGCCGGATTGCCAGAGAACCGGTACAGGAACGCCGCCATCGCGTCGCGGGCGATCGGCTCCACCAGGCGGAACTGGCGCGCGTCGTTCGGCATCTTCCAACCGGTGGTGATGCCTTCGTGGTAGGCCCAGATCACCGCGGTGTAGTGCTCCTGGCTCGGCTTCATGTCCGTGAACGGACACCTCGCCGGGAGGGCGACCCGGGGAGAGCCGGCCTGGCGGTAGAGGAATGCCGCCATCGCGTCGCGGTTGACCGGGCTCAGTGCGCGGTACTCGGGCCCCTTCGGGGTCTGCCAGCCGGTGGGGACCTCGGCGTCGTACATCCACATCATGGAGTCGTAGTGCTCGACACCGGGCTTGACGTCGATGAACGGGGTGAAGCGCCCTGGGTTTCGTGCCGTGGTTAGAAAGCCCGGCATGGCCCCACGCCCGGCCCACTCCACCCTGGACCTCACCCGCATCCAGTCCACCGGCTTCACCCCGCCGACCATGCAGGACAGCTGGGCAGAGCTGCTGGAGGAAAGCCAGGTCAACTGACCGACGAGCGGTAGGACAGCCGCCGAGCGTGGTTAGCTTCCTGCGTTGCAGTGGTCAGGGCGTCCACGGCCAGTGCTCCGGGCCCATCACATCTCCCGCCCGGCCGCCCGTGCCCCCAATAAAAGTGTCACCCCATCACCTCCCACACCCCAAGGTACAATTTTTCCGAGGATTAATTGTCATCCGCCGTCCAGGAGGTCCCCCGTGACAGTTTTCGGCATCGATCCCGTCGCCGACCAGCTCGATGAGGTCCTCACGGCTCTCGACGAGGGGCGTCTTCCGGCCGAGCGACGCCAAGTTGACTTCAAGGAGGAGGCCGGCCGCCGGGGCCGCGGTGGGGAGATCCTGCCGGGCGAGGATCAGAGCGACGCCGCCGCGACTGCCCTGGCCCCGGAGGTCGCGTGCATGGCGAACACGCCGGGTGGGGGAGCGTTGATTCTCGGCGTAGCCGATGACGGCACGGTCATTGGCACGGCTCTGAACGAGGACTGGCTGCAGGTGCGGCTTTATCAGCTGCTCCAGCAGGCGTACACCACGTTGATCTATGAGGCGATGCTCCGTGGCCAGCGGGTGCTGGTGGTCCGTTGCCCGCCGGCGGTGGAGCCGATCCGCTGGAAGAACCGCATCACCTGGCGGGTAGGGGATCAATGCCAGGACATCGATTCAGCCTCGTGGCATGAGCGTCGAGCGTTCAGCTGGGGCTTCGACTGGTCCGCTCAGTCCAGCGGAGTAGCGGTGGATCGGGCTCAGCCTGTCGCAATCCAGATCGCCCGGGATTTCCTCGAGGCGGCAGGGGATGCACGATCCGAGGAGCTGGCGCAGGCCCCTCAAGTTGACCTGCTGCGACGCCTCGGAGCGGTGCACGATGACGGGACGTTCACGAACGCGGGTGCGCTGCTGTTCGTGGGCCGCGCTACTCCTGCACTGGACTACATGCGCCGCCCGGCCGCGGGCGCGGATACGCAGGAGCGAGTGAACATTGAGGGCCGCTCACTGCTGGAGGAACTGGCGGCGGTGTTCACGGCCGCGCGCTCGTACAACCCGGAGATCCACCTGATGAAGGGCCTGGTGATCGGCAGGACGCGGGCGGTGCCGGAGCGGGCGCTGCGCGAGGCGATCGTCAACGGGTTGGCGCACCGGGAGTGGATCGACACGCGGCCGACGACGGTGGAGCACATCGGTCGCACCGTACGAGTGACCAGTCCGGGAGGGTTCTTCGGTGGGGTGCGGCCGGAGAACATCATCAATCATCCACCGGTCTCGCGGAACAAGGACCTCAGTCAGCTGCTGGCGACGTTGCGGATCGCCGAGCGGCAGGGGGTGGGGGTGGACCGCATGTTCGGGGACATGATCCGGGCCGGTCACCCCATACCGGTGATCGATGAGGTCGACGGGGTCATGGTGCGCACGGTCTTAGCGGCGGAACGGGCCGACGAAGGCTGGATCCGCTGGCTCGGAGACATCACCCCCGATATCCGTTCGGATCTGCGGGCCCTGATGGCGCTGCATCGGCTGTGCCAGAAGAGGTGGACGGATCCGGAAGATCTGGCGCCGGTGCTGCAGCTGACCGTGGAGGAAGCACGGCAGACGGTGCAACAACTCGCTGTGCTCGAGCTCGCGGGCGAGCGGGTGTGCCATGAGATCGAGGGGCTGCCCGTTCAGGCGCCACGCCCCGGGGTTGCACTGAATGCCGAGGCATACGGTGGGCTCGTGGAGCTACGCCAGGAGAGCGGCGCGGTGGTCAGCGAGCCCTCCCGGGAGGAGATAGCGGTGGATTATGCCCAACAGAAGGGGAGGATCAGCACTACGGAGCTCGGCAGCATCCTTGGCGTGCACCCCACGAATTTGGGACGGGTGCTGAGGAGCCTCGAGAGCCAGGGTCTGCTGACACCCTCCCGCAGCAACCGCCGCGGCGCCGGGTTCTTCTATCACTGGGCCGGCTGACGCCAACGCATGACCACTACCCCGCCCTGCTGGCACCCCAGGCCCCGGAAAGTGTCACTCCGGTGGCCCCGCGGGCGAAAGTACAATTTAAATTGTCATCCGCCGCCGAGGTGGCCGACGGTGACACTTTCTCTGGACAGCCCCCTAGGTGACCAGCAGGAATGGAGGTGCCCCCGTCATCGGCGGCTCTCCTGGTGAGCGGAGGGTCAACGGCGGGGGCAACTGTGCGTAGAGCACACCAGGTGCCGCGACGGCGGTAGCCTTCGGTGGCCGATGCCACGCGCGGCCTTGGGCGCCGACCCTACGGCGCCCCCCGGCGCCCACACCATCACCCCAGGTAACCCCCACGTGAACGCCAGGTAGCGCCCCCCGTGCTGTGAGGGGATCCTCGGACCTTCGGATCCCGAATGTGGGTTATCTCGGTTAGCATGGGCGAGCCTCCTGGACAGGTGCCAGGCGGTCCTTCGTGCCCCCCCCCACCCGTCCCCGAAGCCGGCCCCCGGCGCATACCTCCTCCGCACAAATGCGCCGGTGACCTGCATGAAAGGTTTCGGATGTCCTCCACCCCCACCCCTGAGCCCGATGCTGGATCCCGCCCCACGGTGGTGCGGCGCACGCGCCCGTTCCCGCCGTGGATGGCGATCGCGACGGATTCTCTGGCGTGGCTGGTGGCGATTTCTTTCCTGACGATCAGCCGTTTCCTGCTATCGGATATCGGTCAGGAGACGGCCTGGTCCGAGGTGTTCCGGGGCATGGGCCTGATCGCCCTGGCAGCGATCGTGCTGCAGGTGCTGTGGGGGATCTGGAACGGTCTGTACCGCAGCCGCTTCGTGGTGGGCTCGCTGGATGAGGCGAAGCATCTGTCGGTCGCCGCGGTGGGCGTGTGGGTGCCGCTGGTGGCGCTGGTGTTCTTCACGGCGGTGATTCCGCGCAGCGTGGTGCTGGCGGTGCTGCCGATGGCGCTGCTGCTGATGGGGGCGGCGCGCCTCGTGTTCCGTGCACTGATGGAGGGGCGCTCGCGGCCGGGGGCGGATGCCACGCCGGTGCTGCTGTATGGCGCGGGGGATCTGGGACATTCGGTGGCGCGGCAGATGCGGGCCGATCCGTTCTCGGAGCTGCGCCCGGTGGGGTTCTTGGATGATGACGCCTCGAAGAAGGGCTTCGTGCTGCAGGGCGTGAAGGTCCTGGGCAGTGGCGCGCAGATGGCGCGGATCGCCCGGGAGACGGGCGCGGAGGCTGTGGTCATCACACGCAGCCGCGTGGATTCGTCGGACCTGCGGGATGTGCACGAGGTGACGGAGGCGGAGGGCCTGCGCATGCTGGTGTTCCCCTCGATCAATGAGACGCTGTCGCAGCGCCGCACCACCCGCAGCCTGCGGGATGTGTCGGTCGATGACCTGGTGGGGCGGCATCCGGCGGAGATCGACCTGTCCTCGGTGGCGGGCTATCTCTCGGGCAAGCGGGTGCTGGTCACCGGTGCCGGCGGGTCGATCGGCTCGGAGCTGTGCCGGCAGATCCACAAGTTCGGGCCCAGTGAGCTGTTCATGCTGGACCGGGATGAGTCGGGGCTGCATTCCACGCAGATCTCGATCTTCGGCCACGGGCTGCTGGATACGCGTGACGCGGTGCTGGCGGATATCCGGGAGCGGGATGATCTGCTGCGGGTGTTCCGGGACCGCCGCCCGGAGGTCGTGTTCCATGCGGCGGCGCTGAAGCACCTGCCGATGCTGGAGCAGTACCCCTCCGAGGCGTGGAAGACGAACGTGCTGGGCACGCTGAACGTGCTGAAGGCCGCGATGGATGTGGGCGTGGAGCACTTCGTGAACATCTCCACGGACAAGGCGGCGAACCCGACGAGCGCGCTGGGGCACTCCAAGCGCATGGCGGAGCAGCTCACGGCATGGGCGGCGAAGCAGGATGAGGGAAGCTACGTCTCGGTGCGGTTCGGCAATGTGCTGGGCTCGCGCGGGTCGATGCTGCCGACGTTCCAGGCACAGATCGAGAAAGGTGGGCCGGTGACGGTCACCCACCCGGATGTGACCCGCTACTTCATGACCATCCCGGAGGCCTGCGAGCTGGTGGTGCAGGCCGGTGCGATCGGCGAGGATGGCCAGGTGATGATCCTGGACATGGGCGAGCCGGTGCGCATCATGGACGTGGCCCAGCGGATGATCGACATGTCCGGCAAGGACGTGGAGATCGTCTTCACCGGCCTACGCCATGGCGAGAAGCTCCACGAGGACCTCTTCGCGGTGGACGAGCAGATCGAGAGCCCGCTGCACCCGCGCATCTCCCATGCCCCCGTGCCGTGCATTCGGCCCGATGAACTGAGCTTCGACCAGTGGCTCGAGAGCGTGCAGGACAAGGCCGCCCTGCGCACCCGGACCGGGGAGATCCCGCTGGACCGGCGGACGCTGTCTCTGTCCGACGAGGTATTTGGGGCCGTGGGTTCGGCGCGGAGCGAGACGAAATCCGCGGAAAGGAGCTGAAGTGCGGATCACCTATATTCACCAGCACTTCGTGCTCCCGGATGAGCCTGGTGGTTCCCGTCCGTGGGAATTCAGCAGGCGCCTTGCGCGGAACGGGCATCGCGTCACCATGATCTGTGGCGGTCCGGAGGGCCTGCGGACCACGCGCGAGGGCGTAGAGATCATCCGACTGCCGATCCCCTACTCAAACAGCATGGGCTTCGTTTCCCGCATCCTGTCCTTCGCACGGTTCATGGTCTCCGCGACGTGGGTGGCAGCAAAGACCCCCGCGGATCTTGTGTTCGCGTCAAGTACACCGCTCACCGTGGCTGTTCCGGGGATGATCGCTGCTCTGGTGCGCCGACGGCCGTTCGTCTTTGAGGTCAGGGACCTCTGGCCCGGTGTCCCAGTAGAGCTTGGGCTCCTGACCAATCGGGCGATGATTGCCGTGGCTCGTGCCCTCGAGAAGTTGACCTACCGGCAGTCGCGCTCTGTCATCGCGCTTTCGCCGTCAATGGCCGACGGGGTCCGCGAGGTCCATCCGGACGCGAATGTCCATCTGGTCCCTAACTCGGCCGACGTAGAGCTGTTCCGCGTCAGTGCGGACGAGCGGCGGAAGCTCCGAGCAGGGTTTGACTGGGGGGATGACGAGCTGGTCCTGGCCTATTGCGGCTCGTTCGGTCGGTCCTACGACTTGGAATGGACGGTGCGTGTAGCAGCTGAGTTGAAGGATGACCCGGTCCGCGTAGTGCTCGTCGGGGAGGGGGCAACCACTGATGACCTCACTGCATTGTGCAAGACGCTGGGGTTGGACCCGGCGGCGATCCTCTGGGGATCGCGACCCAAGTCCGAGGTTGCGAAGATCGTGAGTGCTGCGGACGTCGTGGTGTCGACGCTGATCGACCACCCTGCCCTGGAGGGCAACTCGCTCAACAAGGTCTTTGATGCTATGGCCGCTGGACGACCGGTGCTTTTCAATCATCGCGGGTGGCTCGGCGGAACCATGGCTGACAAGGGAGCAGGTTGGCTGGCTAGCCGTGAACCCGCGTCTGCGGCATCCCTGATCCGGACTCTGGTGAGCGAACGTGAGACCGTTGAGGAGTCAGCTGCGCAGTCCGCCGCACTGGGTGATGCGCAGTTCTCGAGAGATCACCTGTTCTCCGTCTTTGAAGAGGTACTCCTACGCGCAGCATCATCGCACCCCAGCCGTAGGCCACACGGCCTCACTTGGCTGCGTCGCCGCCGCGGAAACACGTATAAGAGGCAGTCATGAAAATCGCAGTGTTCGGGTTGGGGTATGTGGGCGTCGCCAACGCTATCGTGCTAGCGCAGCATCACTCGGTCATCGCAGTAGACATCTCCGGCGATCGCGTGGCGATGATCAATGATGGCCTCAGCCCTATTCGAGATTCCGAGGTCGAAGCAGCACTGAAGGCCAAGCAGCTTGACCTAGAAGCGACAACGGATCCCTTGCGGGCGGTGGATGGTGCGAACTTCGTCATCATCGCCACACCCACGAACTACGATTCGGACACCAACCAGTTTGATACCGGGTCGGTGGAAAGCGTGATCGCGATGATCGCCGATAGCGGAAATACACCTGCGGTGGTCATCAAGTCAACGATTCCTGTGGGATTCACGGATGAGATGCAGCAAAAGCATCCTGGGCTGCCAATTCTCTTCTCTCCGGAGTTCCTGCGCGAGGGCCGCGCGCTATATGATAATCTTCATCCATCGCGGATCGTTGTCGCAGGTCCAGAGCCGTACGCATCTGCGTTCGCCGCTCTCCTGGAAGAGGGGGCGGAATCTGCCGACACCCCAGTCCTCATCACGGGAAGGGTTGAGGCGGAGTCAATCAAACTCTTCGCCAACACCTACCTCGCGATGCGCGTTGCATTCTTCAACGAGTTGGACACCTTCGCTGCTACACACGGATTGAACGTTCGACAGATTATTGAAGGTGTCGGGCATGACCCACGCATCGGTAGTCATTACAATAATCCATCGTTCGGCTACGGGGGCTATTGCCTCCCCAAGGACACCAAACAGCTTCTCGCCAACTACGAGGACATTCCTCAAACTCTGATACGCGCGACGGTAGAGTCAAATGCTACCCGAATTCAGTTTATTATCAACGATATCGCCTCGAAGCGCCCCGGTGTGGTGGGCGTGTATCGACTCGCGATGAAGGCGGGCTCGGACAACTTTCGTGAGTCAGCAGTGCTGAAGGTTATCGACGGCCTCCTCGGCAAGGGAATATCAGTCGTAATCTTTGAGCCCGAGATCCGCAGCGAGATCCCGACGGGCACGGAGGTAATTGAAAGTCTGAATGAGTTTATGCGGCGGGCGGACGTAATTGTGGCGAACCGGGTAACACCCGACCTCACTGAACAGGCAGAGAAGGTCTACTCTCGGGATATATTTGGCGAAAACTGAGCTCCTGGGGGTTCCGAGCGTGCCCAGCAGGGCGCACGAGCTTGGACGCGGACATCACACGAAAGGGATGCACAATATGACTGAACGGTCTGGGGTGCGGATTGTCCATCTTACAACCGCGCACGGTCCAGAAGACAACCGGATAGTCCGCAAGGAGTGCCAGGCTCTTGCGGATTCTGGATACGACGTGCATCTCGTCGCTCGCGGCCCGAAACAGCGCGTCGCTCCCGGCGTCGAACACCATATTCTGCCCACAATACCCACCCGAGCGCTCCGAATGTTGCTCGGTCCCGCTATGGGATGGCTCCGCGCGCTTGTGCTGCGGCCCGATATCGTTCATATTCACGATCCAGAGCTTGTTCCGCTTGGGGCCGTTGCGAGCAAGATACTTCGTCAGCGAGTGATTTACGATGCGCATGAGGATCTGGAGTCACAAGTATTCCACAAGCCATACCTTCCCCGGAGGACGCGCCCAATAATTTCTCGCTTCGCCCGGACGATCGAGAAGCTCGCCGATCGCAACGTCACAGCGATAGTGACGGTGACACAGAAGGTTGCAAGTAAATATCAGAACGAGCATTTAGCTATCGTTCGCAACTACCCTCTTTCGGGAGACTATCCGGCCCCAAAGGGTGACGATTCCCCAAACGAGAAGTTCACGTTTGGCTACGTAGGTGCAATCACCGAAGCACGCGGTTTAGTCGAAATGATCAATGCCACAGTAAATCACAGGCTTGTTCTCGTTGGGCCCGCCGATAATGCAGCCCAGGAGCACATAGATGCCGCCCCTCCGCATGTGACATATTGCGGAAGAAGGTCACCCGCCGAGATTCCTGAGATTATTGGTTCATTCGATGCCGGCCTCGTCCTACTGCATGACCTCCCAAACCATCGTGAATCTATTCCAACGAAGCTGATTGAATATATGGCGGGCGCTAAGCCGTTCATTGCCACGGATTTTCGCGCTTGGCGAGAACTGGTTGGCGTGGAGGGCGCCGGTTACTTTTGTAACGTCGCGGATCCTCGCGCCTGTGCAGACGCGGTGGAGGACCTCGCCCGAAACCCTCGTCGTGCGCGAAACATGGGGCGTGTCGGCCGGAAAGCTTTCGAGGAAAAGCTTACCTTCGGAGCTGAAGCCTCGAAACTGATTGCGCTGTATGATGCATTACTCGCGTAGCGAGAAGTCCCAGACGGGAGAGAACTTCCCAGTGTTGGCCGATGGTAGAGATATGGAATATCGATGAGCCGATTCGCAGTTAGTCCAAATGCGACAGGGGTGTCGCAGTTTGATGATCGAATCCATCTGGTCGGTTTGCGCTTGATCTCCGCCACCTGTGGCGCCGCGCTTGCGGTCCTGCTCGTCTGGAGTGTCGGACGATTTATTTCTGGCCCTTTCCGCTACCTTGGGTACACGCCTCGCGCTTGGCACTGGGATGAGCTGGTTGTCGCGGCTATTTGCGCTGTGCTGCTGTTCTTCATCGCGGGAGATCGTGCCGAGACCCCCGGCCGCGCCGGCATTGCATTTCTTGTCGTATTTGTGGGGCTGCCGGTTCTGCTGTTACCCGTGTTTTATGGAACCATCGACAGGCGAACACTGGCGATACTTTCGCTAGTTGTGGTTGTAAGCTTTGGAATTATTCGTATCTTTCATTGTCTGGCGCCAATGGTATCTCTTCCGCGCATTCCTGATGTGTTTCCGCCCGCCCTACTGTTGGGCTTACTCTCTGTGGCGAGCCTGGCGCTCGTCATTGGCTTGACTGGAATATCCATTGACTGGGTGTCGCTGACGAATGCGTATGAGCAACGGGATGAGTACTCCGCCGCCTCCTCAAGTGTGGTCGCCTACGCCTTGGGCTGGACCGGCGGAGGAGCGCTGGCTGCTCTTGCAGCGTATGGATACCATCTGCGTTCCTGGTTCTATATGGCGATCGGTTTCGGTGGCTTAGTGGCCATTTACATGCTTACTGGCTACAAAAGCTATCTTTTGGGTGCGGCTCTTGTTTTAGTGCTGGCGCTAATTTTCGGTAGGTCTCGCGAGGTGCGCGTGTGGAGGGTGTACCTAATTTTTGGGGGTGCAATTAGCGCGGCGGGCGTCATGGATTGGGTCACGGGGTCAAACTTCTTTACGTCACTAGGGGTGCGGCGCGCATTTTCGACGGCGGGCATCAATACTGGGTACTTCATCGACTTCTTCGAGAAGCATCCTAAGTACGGGTTGAGGCACAGCGTGTTGAGCTTTATGGGCGAGCCTCCGTTCAGCACGTCGCCGGCGAAGCTCATTGGATCCGTTTATTACTCGCAGGAGGGTGTTGCTGCAAATGCCAACTTCCTCGCGGACGGGATGGCGAACTTCGGCTTCGGCGGAATGCTCGGTGCGAGTGCTGTGGTGGGAATATGGCTCGGCTTTGTTGATCTGGTGGCTGCGGAGCTTCCCGCAGGCATCGTGTTTGCTGCGATCGCAGTAGTGCTCGTAGCGTTTTCGAACACCGCATCGCTGACAGTCCTTGCTACCCACGGTGGGGCGGCAAGCCTCATTGCCCTATGGATTGTCGGCGAGGACTGGCGGCGCAGATCCGTTGCCATGCAGTCTGCGGAGGAAGTGTCGGGTAGCTCGAAGCTGGCGCAGGCTGGTGACGCACAAACGCTTTAGTCAGTCAGGCTCCTGTGGAGTGTGGTCTGGACACGAGGCAACCGCATCACATGAGCGCTCTGTCAGTTTGAAGTTCGAGCGAGGGTATTTTGCCGGCACGCCCTTCGAACGAGCAGGTACAGTGCTGCGTACAAGATGACCATTGCGCCCGAATATGCGGTGGCGGCGGCGATCATCCCACCGCCAGCGAGTGGTATTCCGATGAAGATTGCTGTGAAAAGAACGACGCGGGTTGCGTCCCAGGCCATCAGGATGCCTGGTCGCTTGGTGAGGTTCAGGATCTGGGCCAGGGGCGAACCAACGCCTTGAGCAAAGGCGCCTACGGACAGCACACGGAGGGTGGTGCCGACATCTTCCCATGCGTTGCCCAACAGGGCATTCGCGAGGTAGGGGCCTAAAAGAGCGGCACCGAGCGCTACTACCCCCATAAGAACTGCAAGCTGTCGGACGAGGCCATTGACGGTGGGAAGCAACTTGGGGTCGTGCCGGGCTGCGAGGCGTCCGATTTCCCCAACACTCGTGGTCCCGATGGCCTGGGCCATGATCTGTATTGGGCCGAGCAGCATTCTCACTGCCATGGCGAAGATGCCTGCTCCGACGGTGCCGAACATGCTTGTGGTCAGGAGAATCGGCACCTGGCTACCGGCACTGTTGACCAGCGCGCTAGCTCCGGCTGTGGAAGCGAAGCCTCGGGCCCGCCGCCAGGTGGACCGCAGTGGCATCCGTCCAGGGCGCAGAGAGAGCAGCGGCAGCACCCACTGCGCTCGGGCAAGCAAGAATCCGCCGACCAGCGCAAAGGCTGTTGGTGACACAAGAGCCAGGACTACCTGGAAAAGTCCAGTGCCGCCGCCCTGAATTGCATTGCTCAGTCCGAGGGTGGCGTAGCGCCGCTCGTGGGAGTACAGAACACTTGCGACGAGTTGAAGCGATCCCATGAATACCATCGGTCCGGCAAGCAGCCACAGCGGAGATGCGCCGGTGACCAGGATGATCGCGGTGATGACGGCGGAGATCGCAATCGAAGCCGCGGCAGCGAAGAGCAGCGCAAGAAGCTGAGCATTGATGCGGTGAGCTGCTGATCGGGCGCTCGCCGCAAAGATCTCAAGTCGTAGCGTCGAGGCCCCGATGAACATGGTCGCTGTGGCGAGAATTGCGGCGAAAGTTCCGAACGTTTCGGGAGTGACGAGGCGGCCGAGGAGCGGGGTAAGGAGGTAGTTGATTCCATACCCGAGCACGCTGCCGGCGAAAACTAGAGCAGTACCGCGGCGGAGCCTGCGAGTGATCGCGCCAGCGCTGTCGTCGGCCTCATCTCCGGAGAGTGGTGCATCCGAAGGCTCGCTCACCACCGCCCCGGCACCCCTTTCACGGTCACGCCCGCAGGCACATCCTTGGTCACGAGCGCCGCGGCGCCTACCACAGCATCATCGCCTACGCGCAGACCCTGCAGTACGGTGGCGCGGCCACCTAGGAGCGCTCCGTTGCCCAGATGCGCTTCCCCGGAGACGGTTGCCCCGGGGTTCACGGCCGCGTAGTCGCCCAGGCTCGAATCGTGGCCCACCGCGGCGTTCATGTTCACGATGGTGTGCCGGCCGGTGCGGACGTTCGTGGACAGCTGCGCCCCGGCGTAGATCGTCGTCCCCTCGCCCAGCACCACCTGGGATCCCAGGATCGCCTGCGGGTGCACCAACGTGACCGGCCGGAGGCCGCCGGCCTCGACCTTGGCCGCGAGCAGCCGGCGCAGGTGTGGGAAGGCGACTCCGAGCGTGAAATGGTGGACCGAGCGGGAACCCGCGGCGCGGAAGTCTTCGATCGTGCCCAGGTAGGGGACGTCCCGCGCGGCCAGACGCTCCAGGTTCTGGGGCGAGGGGCTATCATCGAGCACACCGACGACCTCCCAGCGGGCGCCATCGGCGTTGCAGGCCGCGATGATGTCCAGCACCTCGCGGCCGGTTCCGGCGGCGCCCACCACCACCAGGGGAGTCGTCTCCATCAGGAATCCTCGGCGGGGTGGGTGGATGTGCCGGTGAAGCGGGGCATGGTCGCCTGGCCTTCGGCGCTGATCCCATCACGCCGCACCACCGTCATCACCGTGCGCCACAGGATCTGGGCATCCAGCCGCAGGCTGCGCTGCTCCACATACCGCACATCGTGCGCGAAGCGCTGCTCCCACGTGGTGTCGTTACGGCCCGAGACCTGCGCGAGCCCCGTGATGCCGGGGCGCACCTCATGCCGGCGGCGTTGCTCGGGCGTATACAGCGGCAGGTACTCCATGAGCAGCGGCCGCGGCCCCACCAGGCTCATGTCCCCGCGCACCACATTCCACAGCGACGGCAGCTCATCCAGGCTCGTCGAACGCAGCAGCGTCCCAAAACCGCTCAGCCGGTCTGCATCCGGCTCCCCGGGATAGGCAGGGTCCCGCATCGAGCGGAACTTCAGCAGCTCGAACGGCTTACCGTCCTTGCCCGGCCGCTGCTGCCGGAACAGCACCGGGGAGCCCAGCTTCACCCGCACCGCCGCGGCCACCACCACCTGGATCGGCAGGGACACCACCGCCGCAGGCAGGGACACAGCGAGGTCCAGGCTTCGCTTCAGCGGGTCATACCGCATCAGCCCCGCGCCCCCACGAACTCGCTGATCGCATCCAGTACCCGCTGGATCGTCGCCTCATCGTGCGCGGACCCGGACGGCAGCGACAGCCCCGTGCGGAACAGCCGCTCCGAAACGCCGCTGACGTAGGCGGTGCGGCCAGCGAACACCGGCTGCAGGTGCATCGGCTTCCACAGCGGCCGCGCCTCAATGTTCAGGCCCGTCAGATGCTCCTGCAGCTCGCTCGCCGCGAAGCCCGCGGCCTCCGGATCCACCAGGATGCTGGTCAGCCACGCGTTATCCCGCGTCGCCCCATCCTCGCTGTGATCGGGCATCCCGAACAGGGTCACGCCCGGCATGTCCTCCACCAGGCGCGCATAGGCGGCGCGAATCTCGTGACGGCGGTCGATCATCTGCGGCAGCCGCGCCAGCTGCGCGCGTCCCAGGGCCGCCAGCAGGTTCGAGAGCCGGTAGTTGTAGCCGATGTCCGTATGCTCGTAATGCACCACCGGCTGCCGCGCCTGCGTCGCCAGGTAGCGGGTGCGGGCGGCGAGATCCCCGTCGTCGGTGAGTAGGGCCCCGCCACCGGAGGTGGTCATGATCTTGTTGCCGTTGAAGGACACCGCCGCCGCGACGCCATAGGCCGGAGCGGGCCGTCCCGCGAGCGTCGCCCCCACGGACTCCGCTGCATCGGACAGCACCGGCACCCCGTAGCGCTCCGCGATCTCGCCGATCCGGGCGTGATCCACCACCTTGCCCAGCAGATCCACCGGGAGAATCGCCCGCACCTGCGCGCCGCGGGCAGTGAGCTCGTCCATCGCCTGCTCGAGCAGCTGCGGATCCATCGACCCGGACTCATCGGCGTCGATGAACACCGGTTCCGCGCCCGTATACACGATCGCATTGGCCGTCGCGGCGAACGTCATCGAGGACGTGACCACCACATCCCCGGGCCCCGCGCCCAGCTGGATCAGCGCCAGGTGCAGCGCCGCAGTCCCCGAGGACAGCGCCACTGCATGCTCACGCCCGCAGAACTCCGCCAGCTCCTGCTCGAAGGCATCCACCTCCGGGCCCAGAGGTGCGATCCACCCGCCGCGGAACGCCCGCAGCAGCGCCTGCTCCTCCGCCTCCGTCACATCCGGCGGCGACAGGAAGATCCGCTCACTCATCGCTGCTCTCCCTCCGTGACCCCCACATGCCGGTGCAGCGCCTCGCTGATCTGCTCGCTGAGCTCCACCACCTGCGTGAACGCGGTCTCGTAGCCCTCAGCTGGGCCGCCGTACGGGTCGGGGATATCTAGGTCGCGCTCTTCGGTCACCCGCTGGGTGCGCAGTCGCGAGGCCGCGAGCGCCAGTTCCTTCACCGAGCCGAACCGGGCGTCCTCCTCCAGCAGCTCGAGCACGCTCGCGAGCTCCACCAGGGTGAAAACGCGCCGCACCGTGCGCGGCGCCAGCTTCGCCACCACGGCCCGCTGCTCGGTGGTCATCGTGATCAGCAGATCCGCGGACTCCGCGGTCGCCTTGTCCAGCTGACGCCCCACATGCTCCAGCTCGGTATCCAGCATGCGGCGCACGAACCCGACGGTCTCACTCGGCGCCGGGCGATCCACTGCCGCCTGGGTGCCGGCGCTGCTCACGCCCACTCCGAGATCCACCAGGCGCTCCGCCAGGATCGCCTCACCGACCGCTGAGCGGCAGATATTGCCCGTGCAGATCACCAGCACCGACCCGGCAGCCATCAGTGATCCACCTGCCCTCGGGACGCCGCGCCCGGCCAGGAGCGCTTCTGGCTGCTATACCCGGCCAGATCCACATCCGCGCGGCGCTTGCCCGAGGCTGGCTCCACGGGGGACACCCCCGGCAGGGACCACAGATCCTGCTCCGGCTCGGGCTGCGGATCCGCCGCCCGCGCCGCGGGGGCGGTATGCCGACCAGTGGAGTCACCGCGGGCCGCCGGGGCTTCCTGCTCGAGGGACTTCGCCGGGGCCGACGGGGCCTCCTTCGCCACGCTCTGCCGCACCGCCGAACCATCGGTCGTATACGAGTAGTTGTAGCGGTAGCTCGAGCGGCCGGAGGTGGGCACCCGGTTCAGCACGATGCCCAGGATCTTCGCGTCCACCGCCTCGAGCTTCTCGAGCGCCTGCTGCAGCTGGTGGCGCCGCACATGCTCGCTGCGGGCCACCACCAGCGCCCCGCCCACCAGGCGGGAGAGCACCACCGAATCGGTCACCGCCAGCAGCGGCGGCGCATCCACGATCACGTAGTCGTACTCCGCGGTGGCCTGCGCCAGCAGCTGCTCCATCGCCTCGCTGCCCAGGATCTCCGAGGG
Source organism: Brachybacterium sp. UMB0905 (assembly GCF_002871795.1). Lineage (GTDB taxonomy): Bacteria > Actinomycetota > Actinomycetes > Actinomycetales > Dermabacteraceae > Brachybacterium. The sequence continues at coordinate 52,735 of NZ_PNHL01000012.1, forward strand.
GTTCGGGGGGATCGGCCCGGAGGCCAGCACATCCAGGCCATCGGTGGCCATCGGCTGGATCACGTCCTCCAGATCCGCCTCGCCGATCAGCACCGTAGTCAGCCCCGCATTGCCCTCGAGCCCCATGTAGTGGTGCAGCGAGGGGCGGCGCAGATCCGCATCGATCAGCAGCACCTTCCCGCCGGACTGCGCCACCACATGCGCGAGGTTGATCGCGGAGGAGGTCTTACCCTCCGCCGGCAGTGAGGAGGTCAGCAGCACGCTGCGCTTCCCCTCCGCCAGGCCCATGAACTGCAGGTTCGTGCGCAGATCGCGGTACGCCTCCGCCTGCACGGACTGCGGATGCTGCGAGGCGATCAGCGGCAGATGCTTCGTGTCCCGCGAGTACGGGATCTTCGCGATCACCGGGCGTTCGAAGGTGCGCTCCAGATCCTCCGCGCGCCGCACCCGGTTATCCAGCAGGTCCCGCACGATCGCCATCGCGACCGCCGCCATCAGACCCAGCACCACGCCGATCGCGAGGTTCCGCGTCAGCGACGGGGAGGCGGGGGAGGTGGGCACCGTCGCCGGGGTGATCACCGTCAGCTCCACCGAGGCGTCCTCGCCGTTGCTCTCCAGCTCCGAGACCCGCTCACGCAGGCTCTCCGCCGTGGCATCGGCGATCGTCGCGGCCTGCTGCGGATCCTCATCGGTGACCGTGATCTCCAGGATCAGCGTCTCCGGCGGCACCGTCGTGGAGATCATTCCCGCCAGCTGCTGCGGCGTGGAATCCAGGCCCTGGTCTTCGATCACCGGCTCCAGCACCAGCGGGGTGGTCGCCAGATCCGCATACGAGGTGATCTGCTGGCGGGCAAAGGTCACGCCGCTGTTCAGATCCGTCACCGAGCTGCCGGCCTGGGTCTGCACGAACAGCCGATTGGTGGCCTGGTACGTCGGCGTCTGCATGAGGGTGAAGCCGACGACGGCCCCCAGCACCAGCAGGAACGTCACCAGTGCGGAGATCCATCGATCCCGCAGGATGGCCAGGTAGTTCTGCAGCTCCACGGTCTTCCATTCATTCGACGACGGCACTCCGCAGCCCCTGGCGCCCTGCCGTCGGGTATGCGCTCAGCGCGCCCGCGGGCGCCCGCGTTCAGGCAATTCACGCAGCCGTTCACAGCGGAGTCCCATGAATCGTAACAGCGCACGGAATGCCGGACAGGTGTCGTGACGAACATCCCCGCGCCGATGATTCGCAAGCGCCACGACCTACCATGGGCGCGGCCCCTAGTTACCGGAAGGTGATCCTGCAGTGACGATCGAAGACTTCCTGCGCCTGCTGCTGCGCAACGCGGTGCTGCTGGTGCTCGTCACCGTTCTGGGGGCGGCCGCCGGCTACGGCTACTCCCACACCAAACCGGAGCTGTATTCCGCGAGCGCCCTGGGCTACGTCTCCGCCTCCACCAGCGTGGACGAGGAAGGCAACGCCATCCAGCAGGCCAGCGGCAACATGCAGTTCCAGTACGAGAAGGCGCAGTCCTACCTGCCGCTGTTCCGCACCCGCGCCGTCGGTCAGGCCATCGTCGATGACCTCGGGCTGCAGGCCAGCCCCGACGCCATCGCCGGATCCCTGCAGGTCACCCTGGACCCCAACGCCCCGATCATCACTGTCACCGCCACCGCCGGCAGCCCCGAGGAAGCCTCCCAGATCGCCAACGCCGCGGTGGAGGCCACCGCCGCTGAAGCCCGCCAGCTCGAAACCGGTGGGCAGGAGAACGCGCCGGTGAGCGTGCAGCTGACCACTTACCAGACCGCCATCACCCCCGGCGCGCCCGTCAGCCCCGACCGCAAGAAGTTCCTCCTCGCCGGAGCGGCCGCCGGGCTGCTGCTGGGCCTGGCGCTGGCCTGGTTGCGCCAGCGCAACGACTCCCGCCTGCGCACCGCGGATGACGTCGCGAAAGTCGTCGATGCCCCACTGCTGGGTGTCCTCCCCGACGCCAAGGAGCTGCACCGCGCGAAGGACGGCACCCTCCCGGAGCTGCGCACCTTCGGGTCCCGCGAGGCGATCCGCAAGCTGCGCACCAACCTGCGCTACATCGACGTGGACAACCCCCCGCGCTCTATCGTCGTCACCTCCTCCGCCCCCGGGGAAGGCAAGTCCGTGGTCTCCGCGCACCTGGCCCGCGTCATGGCCCGCGCCGGCCAGCCCACCATCCTCGTGGACGCGGACCTGCGCCGCCCTATGGTCGCCGGCCAGTTCGGCCTCGACGGCGCCGTGGGTCTCGCCCAGGTGCTCGCTGGCGCTGTCCGTCTCGAGGACGCGCTGGAGGAGACCGAGACGGAGCGCCTGCACGTGCTGCCCGCCGGGCAGATCCCCCCGAACCCTTCCGAGCTGCTCGGTTCGCGCCGCATGCACGACCTCATCGCCGACCTCGCCCGCGAGCACTTCGTCATCATCGACGCCCCGCCCGTGCTCGCCGTCACTGACGCGCAGCTGCTGGGCCGCCAAGCCGATGGCGCGCTCATGGTCGCCGTCTCCGGCCGCACCCGCACCTTCGCCCTGGCCCGCGCCGTGGAGTCCCTGCGCACCGTGGGCGGCACCGTCTACGGCGTGGTCCTCAACCGTGCCTCCACCCGGCGCCTCACGCGCCTCGCCTACGGGGATGCGGAATACGGGTACGGCTCCTACGGCCGCTACGGCTACGGCTCCGCCGCCGGGTATGAGGAGGCCGCTGTGGTGCCCGACGCCCCCGATGTGGACGTCGAGGCTGCCGGCGGTCCCGCCGAGCCGATCGCTGCCCCTGCCGCCCCCGCCCGGCGCCGCCGTGGCCGCCGGGAGGCCCCCGTGCAGCCCGAAACCCAGGAGACCCGGTGAGCATCGCCCACCTGGGGGTCGTGATCCCCGTGCACGGCCCCCTCGATGAGGCCGTGCAGGGCCTGCTCACCGCCCTCATCGGCCCGGACGTTCCCGCCGCGGAGCGCCCCGGCGCCGTGGTCGTGGTCGATGACGCGAGCCCCGAACCGCTGGATCCTGCAGCTCTGCCCGCCGGGGCGGAGCTCGTGCGTCGGCCTCGCAACGGCGGTTTCGGCGCCGCGGTGAACACGGGCCTTACGCACCTCGCTGACCACGGAGCGGCCGACGGGGGCGGGATCGACCTCGCGCTCGTGCTGAACTCGGACCTGGAGATCCCGCCCGGCTTCGCCGCGAACCTCGTCGTGCACGCCGCGCCCTGGCAGCCCGCCGTCGTGGGCTGCCGCATCATCGGCCCCGACGGGATGAGCGGGCATGCCGCCCGGTTCTTCCCCACCACCAGCCAGCAGGTCATCGAATGGCTGGTGCCGCTTGCCTCCCAGCGTCACCGCGACGTGCTGCACCGCGCCGTCGGCCATGACCTCAGCGCCGACCGCGGCCACGGCATGATCCCCGTGGACTGGGTCTCCGGCGCCGTGCTCCTCCTGCCGCTCGCGCAGGTGCGCGAGGCCGGCGGGTTCGACGAGGGCTACTTCATGTACTGCGAAGAGGTGGACCTGCAGCTGCGGCTGCGCGCACGCGGCATCCCCGCCCTGCTCGATGCGGACCTCACCGCGATCCACGCCGGCGGCGGCTCCGCAGGGAACGAGGCGCGGCGCCGCCGCTGGCTGCTCGGCGCCCGCCTGCGCTACGCCCGCAAACACGGCAGCATCCACGCCCTGCGCGCCGGCCTCACCGCCGCGAGCTGCGCGAACCTGCTGTGGAACACGGGCCGACGGGCCGCCGGACGCGATGTGAACCCCCTGGCCGTGGCCCGCGAAGAGCTCACCCTCATCCACCGCGCCGGACGGGAGCTGCCCCGATGATGCGCCGCGAGCGTCTGCTGCTCATCTCCCCGACCTTCCACGGCTACTGGCAGTCGATCGGCGATGCGCTGGCCCGCCGCGGCTACGAGGTCACCACCGCCCGCTACGACGCCTACGATCACGTCACCGACAAGCTCCGCCTCAAAGCGACCGTGGAGATCCCCGAGAAGCTCGGCCGCGGGGAGGCCGCGCGTGCCGCGGAGCGTCGGCGCCTCACCGACCGAGTGCTGGGCCTGCTGCGGCAGGTGCGGCCCCAGAAGGTCATCGTCATCAAGGGCGATGGGCTCGACGAGCGGTTCTGGGACGCCACCGCCGATCTGCCGCGCATCCTGTGGCTGTACGACGACCGGCACCGCCACGACTACACCGACGAGTTCCTGCGCAGCGTCGGCCCCGTCCTCAGCTACGCCGCCTCCGAGACCGCCGCCCTCGCGGACCTCGGCGCCGACGCCCATTTCGTGCCGAACGCCTTCGACCCCCATCGGGCCGAGCCCACCGGGCGCCGCAGCGGCGAGATCGTGTTCATCGGTTCCGGGTATGCGAACCGCCGCGAGATCCTCACCGACCTCGCCGAGCGCGGCCTGCCCGTCCACGCCTGGGGCCGGGACTTCTCCCGCCACCTCATCGACCGCGCCCGCACCCTCTCCTGGGCCCGGCCCCCGATCACCGGCTCACGCGAGGTGCCGCTCGAGCGGGCCTACCAGATCCACGCCGAGGCGGCGGCGGCCGTCGCAATCCACGGCCTGCAGGCCGGGCACGCCATGCGCACCTTCGAGATCCCCGGCATGGGCGGGGTGCAGTTCGTGGACCGCCCGGACGTCGACCAGTTCTATGACGTCGGCACCGAGGTGGCGGTGTGGCAGGACGTCGAGGAGCTCGCCGACCTCGCCCAGCGTGCCCTGCATGATGAATCGTGGGCGCAGCGCCTGCGGGAGGCGGGGCGGGCCCGCACCCTGGCCGAGCACACCTTCGACCATCGACTGAGGGAGGTCGATTCCCTGTGGCACTGAACGACCCTGCAGGATCGTCGGAGAACCCAGGGCTGATCCATCCGCGCAGCCTTGAGCGCTGGCAGGAATGGCAGGCCAGCCGCCAGCGCCTGCGCCGCGCCAAGCACGCGATCCACCGTGCCATCACCTCCCGGCGCCGGGGAGCGGGCAGCGGGGCCGCGGGTGCCGGGAGCGCCGCGAGAGGGGACGCGGAGCCGACGGGGCTCGTGCTGCACTCCCGTGCCGGCAGCGCCGCGCATCACCGGGTGCTGCTGGGCGTGGACTCCGCTTCCCCAACCTCCCGCGCCGCCCTGCTCACGGCTCTGCCGTACCTCTCGGCCGGCGTGGACGTCATCACCCCGGCCGATGTCACCCTGCCCGAGCTCGCCGGCCCGGACTGGGAGCGGCAGGAGATCCGCGAGGACCTCGCACCGCTGACCGGACGCGGCATCGGCGCGGTGATGACGCTCGGCCAGCACCTGCGGGCGGGCCGCGCCGTGCATGCCTGGGCGCTCGGGGCGGATGTGCCGGCTGCGGTGGTGCAGCACGGTGCCCTCACCCCCTTCGCCCCGCCGCTGCCCGAGCAGACCACCCTGCTGGCCTGGTCCGAGGCCGATGGCGAGTTCTACCGCTCCGGCCGCGAGGACGTGGCCGTGCGGGTGGTGGGCTCGCAGATGCTGTGGCAGGCCGGGCACCACGGCGACGAGGAGACGCCCGGTACGAAGCTGCCCGCGGCAGGGGTTGATGGGGAGGCGCCCGACCGGGACGCGCCCGCCCACGAGCAGCGTCCGGTGTTCCTGGGGCAGATGCACGGGGCGGAGCTGCCGCGCCGCATCACCGCCCGCACCGCCTACGAGTTCTGCCGCCGCGAGGGCGCGCTGTACCGCCCCCACCCGGCGGAGACCGATGTGCTCTCCCGCGGCGCCCACCGCCTGATGCGCCGCGTCGGTATCGAGATCCAGGACCCGTCGGCCCCCCTGATCGGTGCCGGTGCCCCGGTGGTCGCCATGTTCTCCACCGGGGTGCTCGAGGCCGCGGTGCGCGGCATCCCCGCCTTCGTCACCGCCACCCACACCCCCGCGTGGCTGCGCGAGTTCTGGGAGCGGTACGACATGCGCCGCTGGGGCTTCACCGAACCGACCCCCGCCCCCGCCGTGCCCGCCGATGAGCCGGCCCGCGTGATCGCGCAGGCGCTTGAGGGGAGTGGGGCGTGACCATCCTCGTGGTGATTCCCGCGCGCGGTGGGTCCAAGGGCATTCCGCGCAAGAACCTCATCGACGTTGGCGGGCAGCCGCTGCTGGCCTGGACCATCCAGCAGGCCCTCGCCGCCCGCACCGGCGCCGATCAGGACCTCATCGTCGCGGTCTCCACGGAGGATCCGGAGATCGCGCAGGTGGCCCGTGAGCACGGGGCGAGCGTGATCGACCGTCCCGCCGAGCTCGCCACCGACACCGCCCCCACGGAGCCGACGGTCCTGCACGCCATGGACGTCACCGAAGCCGCGGGCGTGCAGCTCGAGGCGGTGGTGCTGCTGCAGGCCACCTCGCCGGTGCGGCGCACCGACACCATCGGCCGCGCCATCGCCCAGTTCCGCGAGACCGGCGTGGATTCCCTCGTGGGTGTGGTGCCAGAATCCCCGTTCTTCTGGCACCTGCCCACCGCGCCGGGGGAGTCCGCGCGGGCGGACTATGACGTGGATGCGCGGCCGCGCCGCCAGGAACTCACCCCTGATCAGCAGCACTATTTCGAGAACGGCAGCCTGTATGTCACGGCGCCGCGCATCTACCGCGAGCGAGCTAACCGCATCGGCGGGCGCGTGGGCCTGTTCATCCTCGAGGAGGTGGAGGGCGTGGACATCGACACCCTCGAAGACGTGACCGCCGCGGAGAAAATGCTCGCGCGACTTGCCGGGACGGATGCGGGCATCGCGCAGGGGCTGAGCACCCGCGGCACCACCGACGGGACCACGGGCGGGGAGGCATGAGACGCATGACGGAGCTGAACATCGACGGCCGGGCCATCGGGCCCGGGCATCCCGCGTACCTGATCGGAGAGATCGGCAACAACCATCAAGGCGACGTGGAGCTCGCCTGCCGCCTGGTGGATGAGTGCGTGGACGCCGGCGTGGATGCGGTGAAATTCCAGCTGCGCAACATGGCGGCGCTCTACCGCTCGAGTGGGGCCGACGGGGAGGACCTGGGCCCGCAGTACACCATGAACCTCCTGGCCAAGTACTCCCTGGCCGCCCCGGACATGCTGCGGGTGCTGGACCACTGCGCCGAGCGCGGAGTGACGGCGCTGGTGACCCCGTGGGATCTGCCCTCGGTGCAGGTGCTCGCCGAGTACGGCCTGCCCGGTTACAAGATCGCTTCGGCGGATCTCACCCACCATGACCTGCTGCGCGCCGTGGCCGCGACCGGTCAGCCGATGCTCGTCTCCACCGGGATGAGCACCGAAGAGGAGATCCGCGAGGCCGTCGCCGTGCTGCAGGAGGCCGGGGCGCAGTACGCGCTGCTGCAGACCCAGTCCACCTACCCCGCCCCGTTCAAGGACGTGAACCTCGCCTACATGCAGCGCCTCGCGGAGCTGGGCGACTGCCCGGTGGGCTACTCCGGGCATGAGCGCGGCTGGCATGTGCCGATCGCCGCCGTGGCCCGTGGCGCGAGCATCATCGAAAAGCACGTCACGGTGGACAAGGAGCTCGAGGGCAACGACCACACCGTCTCCCTGCTGCCCGAGGAGCTCGCCGCGATGGTCACGCAGATCCGCGAGGTCGAGACCGCGATCGGCAGCAGCGCACCCCGGCAGGTCACCACCGGTGAGCTCATGAACCGCGTCAACCTCGCCACCTCGCTGGTCGCCACCCGTGATCTGCCCGCCGGGCACGTGGTCAGCGCCGATGACGTCGAGGTCAAAAGCCCCGGGCGGGGCCTGCAGCCCAACCGCCGAGCCGAGCTGCTGGGCACCAGCCTGCCGCGCGATGTCGCGGCCGGGGACTTCTTCTACCCGGGGGACCTGGCCGGGACCCAGCACGGCATGCGCGAGTACCGCTTCCGTCGGCCCTGGGGGCTGCCCGTGCGGTACCACGACTTCAGGGACCTGCTGGAGGTCTCCCGCCCCGATTTCCTGGAGTTCCACCAGTCCGGGAAGGACATGGAGCTGGACCCCGCCGAGTTCTTCGGCGCCGACGAGCAGCTGGAGCAGTTCTTCACCGTCCACGCCCCGGACCTGTACCCCGGGGACTTCCTCATCGACCTCGCCTCCCCGGAACAGGACATCTGGGAGCGGTCCATCCACGAAGTGCAGCGCGTCATCGACCTCACCCGTCAGCTGCGGCGATGGTTCACGTGCGAGGAGGATCCGATCGTCATCGTCACCATGGGCGGGTTCCTCCCGGACCGGCACGTCACGGCTGAGGAGCGGTGGCCGATGTATGAGCGGGTGCAGGCGGGGCTCGAACGGCTCGATGCCAGCGGAGTGCGGCTGACCGCGCAGACCCTCCCGCCGTTCCCGTGGCTCAAGGGCGGCCAGCAGTTCCACAACCTCTTCATGGAACCGGAGGACACCGCCCGGTTCTGCGAGAGAACCGGGCTGCGCCTCACCTTCGACGTCTCCCACACGCAGCTCGCCGCCACCTTCGCGGGGCGGCCGCTCGCCGACTACATCGAGGCGATGGGTCCCCACACCGAGCACCTGCACGTGGTGGACTCCGTGGGCGTGGACGGCGAAGGCGTCCAGGTGGGTGAGGGTGAGGTGGACTTCGCGGACCTCGCCGAGCGGTTCGACCGCCTGGCCCCGCACGCCCCGTTCATCCCCGAGATCTGGATGGGGCACGTCAACCGCGGCGAAGGCTTCTTCACAGCGCTGGATCGGCTGACGGCATGGTTCTGAGAGGAGAGTCGGCGCCTGAGCGCCTCGCCCTGTGGGTGGTGCCCGTCGCCGACCTCGGCGGCGTGGCCCGTCATGTCATCGACGCGGTGCGCACCGGCATCCCCGGCTGGCGGATCGTGGTGCTCTGCCCCGAAGGGCCGCTAGCCGCCCGGTTGCGCACGATGGGCGCGGCGGTCACCGTCGGTCCTGTGTCTCCGGCCGATGGGGCACGCGCCGCGACCGCGGAGGTCCGACGGGTGCTGCGGGCCCTGCGGCCTGAGGTGCTGCATACGCATTTAGCGTTCGCGGACCTCGTGGGGGTGGCTGCGGTGACCGGGCTGCGTTCGGGGCGGGGCCGGCGTGTGCGCGTGGTCTCCACCGAGCACGGCATCTCCGGGGTGCGCGGCCTCTACCAGGCAGGCGCCATGCAGACCCAGGTGAAGGCTGCGGCGCATCGGGCGCGGATGCTGCGCACCGACGCGGTGATCGCCGTCAGCGACTCCACGGCCCAGCAGATCCGCGCCCAATGGGCCGTGCCCGGGCGGGTGATGCCTCCGGTGACGGTGGTCCGTAATGGCGTGGAGCATCCGGTGGGGGAGCGCGCCGGGGAGCCGGGCCTGCGGTTCCTGTCGCTCGCGCGGCTCGCCCCAGAGAAGCGGATCGACCGGGCGCTTGAGGCGTTCGCGCTGGTGGCAGCTGAGCACCCGGCGGCGCGGCTGACCATCGCGGGGGAGGGCCCCGAGCGCGGCGCGCTGGAGAAGCTCGTGCAGGAGCGCTGCCTGGGGGAGAGCGTGCGGCTGGTGGGGCATGTGGAGGCCGGGCCGGCGCTCGCCGCGCATGACGTGATCGTGCAGCTCTCGGCCTGGGAGAACCTCTCCTACACCCTGCTGGATGCCGTGGCGCATGGCCTCGGCGTGGTCGCCACGGACGTGGGCGGGAACCGGGAGATCGTGCCCGGCCGCTGCCTGGTGGACGGTGAGAACATCGGCGCGATCGCGGATGTGATGATGCGTCAGGGGCTGCAGACGGCAGAACGGCCCGGCCGTGAGCGGCTCACGGGCGTCACGGGGATGTGCGCGCAGATCGCGGCGGTGTATGAGGCGGTGATCCGATGAGCAGCCCGACGCCTTCGACCATCGGCCAACGAATGGCGCAGAGCGCACGGCATACCGCGCGTTCCGTGGGGAGCATCCGCATCCCCGAGGCCATCATGTTCTTCGTGCTGCTGACCGCGAGCGGGCTGACCGGGATCTCGACGGTGGGTCCGATCCCCACTTCCCACCTGCTGCTCTCGCTCATCTGCGTCTACGCGCTGCTGCGCAGACCCACCCGGGACCTCGGACAGTTCGCCGTCGTGATCCCCGTCTTCGCGGCCGCCCTGTTCTACATCGGGATGATCTCGATGTTCGCGACGCCCACGGAGTTCGCCGCCAGCTGGGAGACCCGTCTGCTCCGGCTTCTCATCGTGACGTTCCTGGTGTTCGTCCTGGCCAGCGGACGCATTGATCCACGCTCCGCCACCACGGGTGCCTTCACGGCCCTCGTCGTGAACATCCCGCTGTTCTACGCCGGGTTCGTTTCGAACACCTACGGCGGTGCACTGACCGGACTGATCGGCGACAAGAACGTCGCGGGGCTTGCATACACCGTGGTCGGGCTGCTGATGGTGTGGGTGACCACCCGTCCTTCGACCCGGGCGCTCGTCATCGCCTTCAGCCTCACCGCGGCCTGGCTGACGGAGTCCAGGACGTCGATCGCGGCGCTCGTGGCAGGGCTGGTGTGGATGTTCCTCGCCCCTCGTCTTCCAGTGGCCGGTCGCTGGGTGCTGGGAGTCGTGCTCGCATTCATGGTGGATCTGCTCGCGGAGGACTACTCCCGAATCGGGGTGTTCTCCGACCGGCTGGGCAGCGACCTGCTGAGGAGTCGCATCGACGCGGCCTCGAGGATCCGCGTGGAGGAGTCCGGCTTCTTCGGCCAGGGGCTCGGTGAGGCATACGTCGTGCTCGATGACCGCACCTGGTTCTTCCACAACTCGTACTGGTCGGCACTGGTCGAAGGCGGCTGGCCCTGGACGATTTTCCTCGTCGCGGTGACTGCCCTGCTCATCGTGCGGCCCTTCTCGCGCACCGCGCCGCCGGGCCACTTCGTCACCCAGGGCGCCGGGATCGCCATCCTCGTGTGCGCCACACGCTTGGGAGAGGTGTTCTACACGAACTTCTGGGCGCTCGCTCTCGGCACCAGCCTCTACGTCCTGGCACGACCCCGCGAGCCCAGAGAGCTCCAGCCCCCGTTGTCTCCCGCTGAGGCGGCGCCGGGAGGTGTTCCCCGATGATCGAGGTCTCCGTGGTGATCTGCGCCCTGAACGAGGAGCACCGCATCCGTCGACAGCTCAACGCGCTCGACGCCCAGGTGGAGGCTCCGGCGTTCGAGGTGATCGTCGTGGACAACGGCTCCACCGACCGCACGGCCGAGGTGGTGCGCAGCTGGATCGCCCGGTCACGACGACTGGCGGACGACGCCCGCCTGGTCGACGCCTCCTCGACGCCCGGCATCCCGGCGGCGCGGAACGCGGGAGTGCGTGCGGCATCGGGCCGCGTCATTGCTTTCTGCGATGCCGATGACCAGGTCCAGCCCGGATGGGTGGCTGCGATGGCGCAGGCGGTGGTGGACGGGGTGATCGCCGGTGGTCGCGTGATCGCCTTCGAACCCTCCGGGGAGCTTCGCGGCGACCTCTACGGGCCGGGCCTGACGGCCACCCCGTACCTGCCCTACGTGGGGGCTTCGAACCTCGGGGTCTCGCGCTCCCTCTATCTGAAGCTCGGTGGGATGGATGAGTCTCTGCCGCGGTACGGATTCGAGGACGTCGACTTCTCCTGGCGAGCCCAGGAGGCGGGGTACCACCTCGTCCACGCTCCGGATGCGGTTGTCCACTTCTCCCTCAGCGACACCAGCGCCTCGGTGCGCAAACGCTTCCAGCTGGGCCAGGGCCGGGTGCTCATGGCACGCCGGTTCCCGCGGTACGACTCGACCGAGTACACGCTCCGCTCCACCTCAGCAACGTTGCTGGGGCACGGCGTAGCGCTGCTGCACGGGCTGATCACCACGCGCAGCGTGGACCGCCGCCGCGCGGCCGCAGCGGTCGCCTCTGCCGGGAATCTGGTGGGAGCCCTGAGGTATCGGGGGAAGAACTCCCTGCCCCCACGGCGCATGCTCACCGAGCACGAGGCACCCGTCGACTCCGGCCCCGCCCCGACGATCTCGATCGCCACCAACAACGGTGATGTGGGCGGTGGGGAGGTGATGCTCCTGCATCTGGCACGATCCCTCCGCGAGATCGGGCTCCAGGTGCAAGTCATCGGACCCCGGGAGCCCGCCGGACTGCTCCAGGCCGCCCGGGAGGCGGGTCATAGGACCGTCGAGCTGCCCGCTGCGAGCCGCCCTCGGTACATGCTCGAGCTCGCTCGATTGCGCGCACGGCATCGCAAAGAGCTGCTCTGGTGCAATGGCCTGGTGCCGTCCGTCGCGACCGCGGGAATGGGCCCGCGGATCGTGCATCTGCACATGCTCCCTCGCGGACGCCAGGCGCTCGCCGCCCGGATGGCCGGGCTCGGGGCACGCGCCGTGCTGGTGCCCTCGCAGTTCGTGGCGGATCGCGTTGCCGGAGCGAGAGTCTTCGGCAATTGGACCGCTCAGATCGCCGCGCGGCCGATCCTCAATCCATCGACCGAGAGCGTCCGGGTGGGTTTCCTCGGACGCATCACCGTGGACAAGGGTGTTGAGGTGCTCGCCCGCGCGATCGGCCAGTTGCCCGAGCCGACCCGCGCCGGGATGACGCTCGTGCTCGCCGGGGAGAGCACGTTCGCCCGCGACGGCGAGGAGCAACAGATCGGGGCCGCCCTGCGATCCGCGGGGGTGCGGATCGAGCGACGCGGGTGGATGCGCCCGGAAGATTTCTTCGCCCAGGTCGACCTGGCCGTTTTCCCCTCCGTCACACCGGAGTCCTTCGGGCTCGTCGTCGCCGAGGCAATGGCCGCCGGCACGCCGTTCGTCATCACCGATGCGGGGGCTCTCCGCGAAACAGCCGGGGAGGACCACCCGTGGGTGGCGCGCGCGGGGGATGCGGAGCACCTGGCTGCGGTGATCGGCGAAGCGCTGCGCGACATCCAGTGCGGGGACGGTCCGCGCGCGCGACAGGCCCGCGAGCGCTGGGAGGAGCACTGGTCTCCGGCGGCCGGCCTCGCCCGAACCCGCGAGCAGCTGATCTCCCTGGACAGGCTCGACCCGACACAGAACAGGAGGACCCGCCGATGACCCCCGAGCCGACGGCCAGCATCATCATCCCCTCCTACCGCGGAGCCGACCGGCTCCCGGCCCTGTTCGACTCCCTCGGCGCGCAGGCGCACGGGACTCCGTCCTTCGAGGTCGTCCTGGTGATCGACGGGGTGGACGACGGCTCGGTTGCACTCGCTGAGGCCGAACAGCGCTTCCCGCTGCGGCACGTCCTGCTGCCGCAGAACCTGGGACGCGTGGGGGCGCTGAACGCGGGCTTCGCCGCCGCAAGAGGGGACATCCTCATCCGCTGCGATGACGATCTCGTCGTCCCGCCCGGCTTCGTCGCCGCGCATGTCGCTGCCCATCGGGCCGCGCCCGGTCCCGTCGGCGTGATCGGCGTGACCTGGGATGTCCATGAACCAGGCCCGTATGCGAACGCCTACGGCAGCGACGCCGCGCGGCGCTCCTTTGAGCACGCCCGCAGCCTCGGGGCGGGGGAGCGGTGGCGGCTCTGGGCCGCGAACTGCTCGATCACCCGCGCCACCTGGGAGCACATCGGCCCCTACGACACCGCCTACCGCGCCTACGGCTGGGAGGACGTGGACTACGGCTGGCGACTGCGCGCCGCCGGGATCCCGCTGGTCATCGCGCACGAAGCGACCGCCCCGCATCACGGCCCCGCTCGGTCCGCGGCGGCTCGGGCCCGCAAGGCCTTCGAGGCCGGGGCCGCCCGCGCCACGTTCCAGCGCCTGCACCCTGAGGCTCCGCTCGAACCGTCGAGCCCAGGCGCGGGCTTGTGGGGCCGTGCCGTGGGTGCAGTCGCTGGACGGCTGCGCTGCGTTGCGGACGTGGACCGGGCCGGGGGAGCGGTGGACCGTATGCTCCCGCTGGTTCCCTCCGCCGTAGGGCGCAAGCTCGTGGCGGCCCTTGTGGAGGGAGCCGGGTACGCCGGCAGCACGCGCGCCCATCGACCCCGCATCGCGATCGCCCACGACTACCTCACCCAGCGCGGCGGCGCCGAACGCGTCGTCCTCTCCCTGGTGAAGGCGTTCCCGGACGCCGAGCTGCACACCCTGTTCTACGAGCCAGGCCAGACGTACCCCGAGTTCCGGGACGTGCGTATCCGCACCAGCGTGCTGAACCGCATCGGCCCGCTGCGCCGGGACCCGCGCCTCGCCCTGCCGCTGCTGGCCCCCATCGCGTCCCGGATGCGGATCGACGCGGACGTGGTGATCGCCTCCTCCTCCGGCTGGGCCCACGCCTTTCCCACCCGCGGGCGCAGACTCATCTACTGCCACTCCCCGGCACGCTGGCTCTACCTGCCGGGCGACTACCTGGGTGACGCCGGCCCTCTCGACCCGAAGCGCCTGGCCCTTACCGCCCTCGCCCCGGCCCTGAAGCGCTGGGACCGCCGCGCCGCCTCTGCGGCCGATCAGTACTGGGGTAACTCCTCCGTGGTGGTGGAGCGCATCCGCGACGTGTACGGCATCGAGGCGGAGCCCCTGTTCCCGCCGTTCAGCCCCGACGTGGCCGCGGGGACGCAGGAGCCGATCCCCGAGCTCGCCGGCTGGGCCGGCCCGGACGGCACCGAGGGCGGGCACTACCTGGTGGTCTCCCGCCTGCAGCCCTACAAGAACGTGGACCAGGTCATCGCAGCCTTCGACCAGCTTCCCGCCGAGCGCCTGTTGGTGATCGGCCGCGGCCCCGAGAAGGAGCGCCTGCTCGCTGGGGCGGGAGCGAACGTGCGCCTTGTGGAAGGATTGTCCGATGCCCAGATGCGCTGGGCCTACGCCAGCGCCACCGCCCTCATCGCCGCCAGTCACGAAGACTTCGGACTCACCCCGCTCGAGGCCGGCGCCCACGGCGTGCCGACGATCGCGCTGCGCGCCGGCGGATACCTGGACACGGTGACAGAAGGAGTGAACGGCCTGTTCTTCGAGGAAGGGACGCCGGAGGCGATCTGCGAGGCAGTCAGCCACTTCGACCCGGATGCCTATGACGCCGAGAATATCCGTCAGCGGATGGACGGCCGCTTCGGCGAGGGACGGTTCATTCACCGGCTCGAAGAGGCAACACTCAGCGAGGAGGCACGATCATGACCCGCTCTCCGTCTCTGTCGATCGGGGTCGTGGTGACCGTCCATAACCGTTCCGATTATCTCGCGAATGCCATCGGCTCCCTCATGGCCCAGTCTCGACTCCCTGAGCGCATCATCATCGTGGACGACGGCTCGACCGACCCCTCGGTGGACGGAGTCTTGGAATCGCTGGCAGCACTGGAGACCGTGCAGATCGAGAGGATCGAGAACCGAGGGCTTGCCGGGGCACGCAACCTGGGCCGCTCCGGACTGGACAGCGATCTGCTGCTGTTCCTCGATGACGACGATGAGATCTGTCCCGCCTATCTGGAGCGAACCGCCGAGCGGATGGAGGATGACCCCACCATCGCGGTCGCATACACGCAGGCGGAGTTTTTCGGCGATCTCGAAGGCGCATGGGACCTGCCTCCATACGATCCTGTCGACATCATCTGGCAGAACATGGTCTACAGCGCGGCCCTCATTCGGGCGCAGGTGTTCGACCAGGTGGGAGGCTATGACGAGTCCTTGTGGCGGGGCCGGGAGGACCATGACCTATGGATCCGCATCACGGCTGCCGGCCACGGGTTCTCCCGGGTCGAAGAGTCGCTGTTCCGCTATCGCCAGACAGGCACCTCCATGAACCATTCGATCGGCGGCGACCTAGCGGAGATGGGTCGCACCTACGGGACGATCATGCGCAACAGCCCTGATCACTTCCTCCGCAACGCAGATCATCTCTGGGAGCAGATCCATGCGCTCCGCGCGGAGAACCGGCGCTACCGCCGTCTCTACGGCCGTCTGGACGAGAACCTGCGCCGATTGCGTGCAGTCGCCGCCCGACGGTCACCACGACTCAGGAGGCAACGATGACCGGCACAAGCTCCCTGCTGGTCCTCTCGGAGTTCGACGCTGTCACCTGGACTCGCCGCTGGCGAGCCGGGGAGATTCCCTCCGTCCTGCCCTACGGGATGGAGGACCTGCATCGGACGGGCTGGGAGCTACGGATACCGCAGCAGCACCGGCCGCGTGGACGGTTGCGCCGCAAGCTCCTTGACGCGACCACGCATCGGCTGGGGCATCCCTGGTGGCAGGCCGTCGACCACCTGTCCTCCGCTCGCGCCTCCGCTGCCGTTATGGGTGTGCTCGAACCGCATGCGGTGATGGCGGCACGTCTGCGCAGGCTCGGCATCACCGGCTACGCTGACCTGCCGCTGATGGCGCTGACCTGTTGGGCCGGCCAGACGCTCCGAGACGGTAACGCTGCACAGCGTGAGCGGGTGCGTGACCAGCTGGGCCCTCTGGACCGCCTGTTCGTACTGAGCCGCAACCAGGTGCAGATCTTCCACGATCACGGATTCCGGGCAGGGCAGGTGATCCCCGTTCCCTACGGCATCGACCACCGTTTCTACACTCCTGCCCCCGGGGTGGAGCGGGACATCGATGTGCTGGCCGTCGGCCAGGATGGTGGACGCGACTACGGCACGCTACTGGACGCCGTGCGCGGGCTGCCCTTGCAGCTGGTTGTTGTGGCGAAGCCGGAGAACCTCGCGGGCTTGGACATCCCGTCGAACGTCGAATTCCTCGGTAGGGTCAGTCACCACGAGTACCGGCATCTGCTGCGACGAGCTCGGCTTGCGGCCGTGCCCACCCATGATCTCGCCTACCCCACCGGACAGAGCGTGGCCCTGGAGAGCGCAGCGGCCGGAACCCCGCTCGTCGTCACGTCCACCGCGGCGATGCGTGAGTACTTCACCGATGGCCGCGAAGCCGTCATGCCCGCCCCCGGAGCCGTCGCCGCTTGGCGGGATGGGCTCATGGATCTGCTCCACGACGACGGCTCCCGCACAGCGTTGGCCGTCTCAGCACGGGAACGGGTTCACGCTGGGTTCACGACCGCTCACCTGTGGTCTGCTGTGGATGCTGAGCTGAGTACCCTGGTGAGCCGAGAAGCGGTCTGAGGCTCAGCCTCGGGCCAGCAGGACCGCCTCCTGCACCAGCCGGTAGTCGCGGCGCACGGCCGGGAGCACGGCGGCCAGCGCAGCGACGGCCAGTTGGGTGAGCACTCCCAGCAACACCGCAGCGGCATCTCCCCAGGGCTGGGTCAGCACCACGACCAGCGCGGTGGTCCCGCTCGCGAGTAGCGCCACGGCGAAGATGCGGTAGGAGGTCACCAGCATCGGCCCGGTGGGAACGCCGGTGACCCGACCGGACCAGATGAGGGAGACGGGCCAGAGGATGAACGGCGCGACGGCCACCGCGACGGCTGCTCCCAGCGGACCGAGAGACAGCATGCCGATGGTCAGCAGGCTGAGGCGAACAACTGCGGAGAAGACGGTGTACTTCATGAGAGAAGCGGTCCTCTCCCGGACCATGTACAGCCACCCGCCTGTCATCGCCAGGGTGTTCAGCCCCTCGCCGACCGCTATGAGATGGAGATAGGGGACCACCCCCTCCCAGCCAGGGCCCAGCACCAGTGCGACCAGGGGGGCCGCCGCCGCGCTGATTCCACCGGCCAGCAGCGTGATCGGGTACCCCAGGAGGAGCTGGCCGCGCTCGGCGAACCGCGCCAGCATCCGGGAGTCGGACTGCTGCCGGGACAGTGCCGCGAATGCCACCTGCCCTACGGGGGTGCGGATCTGATTCAGCGGCATGCGCACCACCTGGATCGCGCGGTTGTACAGCCCCACGACCCCCGGCCCGTGCAGCGCACCGATCAGAGCCGTGTCGCTGTTGCCGGCCAGGTACTGCGCGACCTGCGTACCCAGCAGCGGCATGCCGAAGCGGAAGAAATGGGAGACGGAGACGCTGCGGTCGTAACGACGCGGTCGCCAACCGCTCAATATGGCGGTGGCGATCGCCGCCAGGAGGGCGCCTGTCAGGTTTTGGACGATCAGCGCCCACGGCCCCCAGCCGGCGAGCGCGGCACAAATCGCGACCATCAGAGCGATGAGGCCCGTTGAGACGTTCACCAGGGAGAGCGCGCCGAAGCGGAGCTCGCGTTGCAGGGATGCGCGATGTTGTGAGGCCATTCCCGCTAGCAAGAAGGAGGCGCTCATAGTCAGGAGCAGCGCGGTGAGCTGCGGTTCGCCGAAGAACCAGGCCAGAACCGGGGAGAGGAGGGCCATAAGGGTGGTGAGCACCGCACCGATTCCTGCAGCGCACCACCAGAGGTTGGAGCGCTCGGTATCGGAGAGCGTCTTGGCCTGGATCGCAGCCGAGCTCAGTCCGGCGTCGCGAAAGACCTCGCCCACGCCCACCATGACCATGACGATCGCGACGAGCCCGTAGTCCCGTGGATCGAGCAGGCGTGCGAGCACCGTGAGGGACGTCAGCTGGATGACCAGCTGCATCCCCTGACCGCTCAAGGTGGAAAGGCCCCCGCGCGCACTTGCTCGGCCCAGCTCCCGAGGGGAGAGCCTCTCCTCGCTCATGCGATGCGCCGCAGCGCCTGGACCGCGTCCTCGACGGCCGCTTCCGCCGTGTCGAGCACATTGCGGACATCGGCCTCAAGATCGGCATCGACGTGCTCGAGCACGGCGCGGGCGTGATTGTCGGCGGTGCGCAGATCCACGGTGCGCCGCCAGCCGAGCGGATCGAAGAGAGGAGCGAACTTCCGCGAGTATGCCATCGGGATGCAGGGCGTGCCCACGGAGAGGGCGTTGAGAGAGGCGTGCATCCGGGCACCGATCACCAGTCGTGCGGAGGCGGTGGTGGCCCGCACCTCCGTCACGGACTCTGGGCGCACGATTTCGAGGGGTTCCGGCAGCTCCTCGTTCAGCGCGGCACTGGCGTAGGAGTCGTTGTCGAGGTTGCCCGTGCCCAGCACGTGGTCGAAGAGAGTGATCGTCCGGCCACGGCTCAGCAGCCCCTCGACAATCTCACGGACGCTGCGACGGTAAGCCTGGTGATCGATATGTGGGTTCGGCTCCCACAAGAGTCCGGAAACGTTCAGGAGCACGTCGTGCACCTCGGAACGGGCCGGGCGAGGGAGCGCGAAGGCGACATCGGTGGTCAGCACCGGCTCGCGCCGCGCCAGATCCCGAACCGTATCGATGCTCCCCTCGTCCCGCGTCAGCACGAGTGAGCTGCCCCGCAACGTCCGTGACGCGATGATTTGCGAGCGACGTTTCGAGAACGGTCCGATCGTCTGCGGCCCCATCACGACGGGGACCCCCAGACGCATTGCATACAGCGGTGCCGCTGACATTCGCACCAGAGTCTTGAGGGTGTAGATGTCGGTGAAGCTGTCTCCAGCCCGGGTGTCGATGATGAGGTCGAATCCTCGCAGCCACGGCTTCAGGCCCTTCCGGCCGAGGACCGCCTCCTTGAGGATCGACCGCGGGATCGTCAGCGGCATCGGCCCGTCATTGCCGCCGGTCCCAGGGCCGCCGGTCCCGTGGAACCGCACGTCGCATCCTGGCCATGCGCGTTCTGCGAGAGCGCGCGTGCCCTCCGCGAGGGTGCGGACACCGATGTTCGGATTGGACGAGTTCGTCCAGAGGACGAGGACGCGCATGGATTCTCCTGTGCGATCACGACGCGGGCAGCTGATGGGGCACCGTTCAAAGACACCTGTCCTGACTCTAGTGACGTGCGCCCCTGGCGCAGAACCGAGGGTACGCAAACCCACCGCTCTAAGCTGTGAACATGCCAGGACGAATGCCCTCATGCCGGGACGTGACGGTGGCCGCGGCCGCAGAGCGCGTGGTCCGCACCGAGCGCTGCACGGGCTGCGGTGCCTGTGCTCTGCTGGATCCGGGGCTGAGCATGGAGCTGGTCCACGGTCACATGCGGCCGGTGCGCACGGACCAAGCGTCCTCGAACGATGTCGCCCGGTTCCGTCGAGTCTGCCCGGGCGTCGTCGTGAAATCGCCGTTCGCCCGGTCTGCGCCTCACCGTCACCCCGTCCTCGGCCCATGGGTAGCGATGTGGCGGGCGCATGCCACCGATCCCGAGCTCCGCCGCCGGGGATCCAGCGGGGGCGTGCTCTCGGCCCTGGCGGCATGGAACGCGGACACCACTGGCGGGACGGGGCATGCCGTGGCGGGCTGTCCCGTGCAACCGCGCCGGACCGTACCGGTCACGATCACGTCGAAGCAGGAGGCGCTCGCGGCTGCATCGAGTCGGTACGCCCCCGTGGCCGCGGCGCGAGATGTGCGCGAGATGCGCGCGGCGGATGTAGTCACCGGCAAGCCCTGCGAGGTCGCCGCGATGCGTGCGATGAATGATTCGGAAAGCCCGCTGATGCTGAGCTTCTTCTGCGCCGGATCGCCGTCGCAGGATGCGACCGACGACCTGATCCGTGATCTGGGCGGGGAGCCGGAGGCGCTGCGGAGGCTCTGGTACCGCGGGGACGGCTGGCCAGGGCGTTTCACTGCGCAGATGGAGGACGGCGCGGAGGTCTCCACCACCTACGCGCAGTCCTGGGGGCGTGCGCTCGGCCCATCGGTCTCCTGGCGGTGCCGGTGCTGCGGGGACGGCATGGGCGAGTCCGCCGACCTGGTGGCCGGAGACCTGTGGGAGACGGATGACCGGGGCTATCCGTCCTTCGCGGAGCAGGAGGGGGTCAGCGTGCTGGTCGCCCGCACCCAGCGCGGGCATGCCGCAGCTCTCGCCGCCGAGCGAGACGGCGCGATCCACCTCGAACCCGTCACTGTCGATGAGGTGCTCGCCGCACAACCTGCGCAGGTGGCACGACGGAAGCTTTTGTGGGGCCGCCTCCTGCCGACGCTGCTCATGGGGCTGCCTGTGACCCGTTACAAAGGGTTCGACCACGTGGTGCAGGCCCTGCGTCGGCCGCGGGCCGTGCGGGACGAAGTGCTCGGCGCCGCCGCACGGCTGCGCCGCCGAGGATACGACTGGGCTGGCGGGCGAATCCGGCCCGTGCTGGCCCGGCTCCGCTGACCGATTCGCGCGCACCAATGCAGTTGAGTCCCTGATAGTGGTGTAGCGCGGTGGCCCCGTCGTGATTGTTCCGGACATGGGCGTGGCCACCGTGTGATCCTTCGAGTGAACCTTCCACAGCACTCTCGAACCGAGTCATCACGATGACCGCACCCGATATTGTCGACCCTCGCGGCCTGCTGGGTGAAGCCCTAGCGGAAGCGTCTGCGGATGTGATGCGCAAGCCTGCTCCAGGACGTGATCAACGCCTTGCTGTCCGCTGACGCTGACGCCGTTGCCGGCGTGGGGTATGGCCAGCCCAGTTTCGACCGGGTCGTGCAGCGCAATGGCTACCGTCACCGCCCTTTGGATACCCGGGTGGGCACGATCGATGTCGCGATCCCCAAACTCCGCACCGGCACCTACT
Source organism: Brachybacterium sp. UMB0905 (assembly GCF_002871795.1). Taxonomy (GTDB): domain Bacteria; phylum Actinomycetota; class Actinomycetes; order Actinomycetales; family Dermabacteraceae; genus Brachybacterium. The sequence continues at coordinate 74,072 of NZ_PNHL01000012.1, forward strand.
TCCCCGAATGGCTCCTCGAACGTCGCAAGCGCGCCGAGTCAGCTCTGATCACGGTCGTCGCGGACTGCTATCTCGCCGGCGTCTCCACCCGCCGCATGGATAAGTTGGTCAAGACCCTCGGCATCGACTCGCTTTCGAAGTCGCAGGTCAGCAGGATGGCGGAGTCGTTGGACGAGCACGTCGACCAGTTCCGCCATCGCCCCCTGAATGAGGCTGGTCCGTTCACGTTCGTGGCCGCCGACGCACTGACGATGAAGGTCCGTGAGGGTGGCCGCGTGATCAACGCCGTCGTCCTGCTCGCGACCGGCGTGAACGGTGACGGGCACCGGGAAGTCCTCGGGATGCGCATCGCGACCTCCGAGACCGGTGCCGCGTGGAACGGCTTCTTCGCCGATCTCGTTGCCCGCGGCCTGGCCGGAGTCCGCCTGGTCACCTCGGATGCTCATGCCGGGCTCGTGGAGGCGATCGCGGCGCACCTGCCCGGCGCATCCTGGCAGTGGTGCCGCGCCCACTACGCCGCGAACCTGATGGCCGTGACCCCCAAGAGCATGTGGCCGGCCGTGAAAGCGATGCTGCACAGCGTCTATGACCAGCCCGATGCTGCCGCGGTCGACGCGCAGTTCGATCGGTTGCTGGACTACGTGGGTGAGAAGCTCCCTGCCGTGGCCGAGCACCTCGATGCCGCCCGCGCCGACCTGCTCGCGTTCACGGCGTTCCCCAAGAACGTGTGGGTCCAGATCTGGTCGAACAATCCCACCGAGCGGCTGGACAAGGAGATCCGTCGCCGCACGGACTCCGTCGGCATCTTCCCAACCCGAGATGCGATCATCCGCCTAGTCGGCGCGGTCCTGGCCGAACAGACCGACGAATGGGCCGAAGGACGCCGCTACCTCGGACTCGACGTCTTGACCCGCTGCCGTCTCAACGTCGTCCCCGATACCGACGATCAGGAGGTGACCACCAACTCCCTACCCGCCCTGACGGCCTAACCCCTCCAACCGAAGGACCGCTACACCACTTCCAAGGACTTGACCGGATGTCCACGGTCCCAGAGCAGGCCACGGCTGGCCGATCAGCCGCTGTGCTGGCTGGCATCACCGTCACCTCGCTGGGAACTTCGTCTCGGATCAACTACTTTCGACAAGATACCCCGCAGTATGGGCCACTGTGACCCGCCTGCCTGACTCTCCGCCGCAAGGAGTGCCATGAGACACCGCTGGATGGACCTGGTCCGCGGGACGGCGATCCTGTTCCTCCTGCTTTCCCACGCCAGCACCATTCCGGGCATCACCGCTGCCATCGCCACCCCTGAAGCGGTGCACCTGCTGAACGCGTTCCTGTCACCCTTCCGCATGCCCGTGCTCATGGTCCTCTCCGGCGCCCTGCTCGCCCGGTCGCTCGGCAGGCCACTGGGCACCTACATCTGGGGCAAGGCACGCGTTCTTGTGTGGTCCTACCTGGTGTGGGCGATCGTGATCTTCGCGGTGCTAGGCCGGCTCTCGGAGCTGCTGCGACCGTGGGAGTGGGTCCAGACCCTCTACCTGTGGTACCTCGCGTTCCTGTTCGTCTACTACCTCATCGCGCTTCTCGTGCCCCGCATCGGCGCGATGCCTGTGCTGCTCACGGCAGTGGGGATGGCGGCGGTTGCCGGTGCTGCGCAGCGCGGCTTCATCACCAGCTTCTTCTTCTACATGACGCTGTTCTTCCTGGGGCACCTGCTGGCCCCACGGCTCGCATCGCTCAGCCGACACCGGGTCCTGCTGCTCGGCGTCGTGCTCATCGCGTTCGCCGTCACGGCGCAGCTGCTGCAGATGGGGCTGCACCTCGACGACGGTGTGCTGTGGCGACCGGTGCGAGTGATCCCCGCGGCGGTCGGCACCTCGGCGCTTGCGCAGGGACTGCTGCCGACGGGATGTCCGGTCCCCCGCGCCCTGGCTCCGGTGGAGTGGGTGGGGCGCAGCTCGCTGGTCTTCTATGTCTCCCACTACCCGGTCATGGCCCTGCTCGCGCAGGCCGTGAGTCGCAGCGGGATCGCGCTGGACGGAATGGGCATCGTGGTCGTCGGGTTCTCGCTGGCGCTCATCGGTGGAGGCGTCCTCGTGCTCCTGCGGCGGCGGGTTTCCCCGGTGGATCTGCTGTTCGAGCTCCCGCGGCGGGGGAGAGCAGTCCGCTGACCCTCGGAATCTGACGCCACGCGCCATCACCGTCGTGGTCCCCACCACACGCCTTGAAGTGATGGGTGGCACATGCTGTGCGTGCCGGAAAGTTGTCCTTGCTGACGACCGTCAGATCTCGACGGCATGGAAAGGCCCCCGGCCAGCGTTGACCCATAAGGGTGAGGATGTAAAGACACCTGACTGAAAACCTTTTTCCCAGCGTGTGGGCAGTTGTTGTGACCTTTCGGGCTGTCGGCAGGGCTTGACAACACCTGCGCAGAAAATGAACCGTATGTGGTGACCTGCCGGTCACTGGGGGTGGTCGGAGGGTCGCAGCAGGTCTGTGACAGCCCTCGGCTGAGGGGTGGAACACCACACCGGTGCGCGCTATGCAGTGCGTGCCCACGGCACGCTGCGCAGGCCCTGAAGCCGGTGGAAAGAGGTGGAGCATGGTGACGCAGCTGGAGCGCTCCGCGCCCTCGCGCTCTGACTCCACCGCGCCTGGCCCAGTCCCGTCGGCCACCACGCCCGGCCGTGCCCCGTCGGCCCCGAGCACCGCGTCCGCCACCGCGGCGTCGCGTGCCCGCGCCCTCCTGCAGCGCCACAGCGAACGCCGCATCTCCTGGCTGCTGGCCGGCGCGGACGGTGTGGCCCTCGCGCTCGCCGTGGCCCTCGCGATCATCCTGCGCCAGAGCCTGTTCCCCGCCGCCGGGGATCTCACCGGTTACGTGGCCGATGCCGCTCTGCCGATGGCAGCCGGCTGGCTGCTGGCGATCATCCTGTTCAACGGGTACGACGTCCGCCTGATCCCCTCCGGCCCGGACCTGTACCGCAACCTCCTGCACGCCTCCCTGGCCGCCGCCGGGATCGTCGGCGCAGTGGTGTATCTCGCGGACATCCCGCTGTCCCGCACCTTCTTCACGCTGCTGTTCCTCATCGGCCCCGTGCTTCTGCTGGGCGTGCGCGTGCTGGCCCGTCGGATCCTCAACCGCCTGCGCGCCCGCGGGCACCTGGGCACCCAGGTGCTGGCCGTCGGCTCCCTCGAGCACATCGACCAGATCGCCCGCACCCTCCACCGCGAACGCTGGCTGGGCTACAGCGTGATCGGCGCACTCACCCCCACCGGACAGGACCGCAGCTCCCGCACGGGCATTCCCGTGCTCGGCGCCCGCGAGGACCTGCTGGAAGTGGTGCGGCGTGAACGCCCCGGCGTCCTACTGTTCGCCGCCGGCGCCGGCACCGGCCCCGAGGAGTTCCGGCGCACCGCCTGGCAGCTCGAACGCGAAGACGTGCGCGTGATCGTGGTGCCCGCCCTGTCCGAGATCGCTGCCGACCGCGTGCAGATGCGGCCCGTGGCCGGACTGCCGCTGGTGCATATGGACCTGCCGCGCGCCCGCGAGGCGCTGCGCTGGACCAAGCGCGCCTTCGACATCATCGCCGCTGGGGCGGGTCTGCTGCTGCTCGCCCCGCTGATGGGGCTGATTGCCCTGCGCATCCGGCTGCACGACGGCGGGCCCGTGATCTTTCGGCAGGACCGCGTGGGTCGCGACGGCCAGCATTTTGAGTTCCTCAAGTTCCGCTCCATGGTCACCGACGCGGAGGCCGTGCGCGTGGAGAAGCTGGAGCGGGCCGTCCAGGACCGGGGCAACGCCGTGATGTTCAAGATGCGCGAGGACCCACGTATCACCAAACCTGGCCGCTTTCTGCGCAAATACTCGCTGGACGAGCTGCCGCAGCTGTGGAACGTGCTGCGCGGGGACATGAGCCTGGTGGGGCCCCGGCCGGCCTTGCCGCAGGAGGTCGCCGAGTACGACGAGATGGCGTGGCGCCGGCTGAGCGTGCGCCCCGGCATCACCGGGCTGTGGCAGGTCTCCGGTCGCAGCGACCTCTCCTGGGAGGACACCGTGCGGCTGGACCTCTACTACGTGGACAACTGGTCGTTCCTGCGAGACCTGCAGATCCTTTTGCGCACCGTCAGGGCGGTGCTCGCCGCGGCGGGAGCGTACTGACGTGAGCCTCCGGCTCCTTCGACTCGCCGCGATCGCCGTGCTCGCGCTTTACGTCCTGGCCGCCGCTGCACTGCTGCTGACCTCGGATGGTTGGGGGGTCAACCGCGCCAACGTGCAGGTCTGGTTCTGGACCACCGGGCTGCTGGGCATGCGTCACCTTGTCACCCCGGAGCAGTTCGCGGTGGTGGCGAACGTGCTGCTGTTCATCCCGGCCTTCGCCGCGCTCGCGGTGCTGCGCCCCACCTGGTGGTGGGTGGCCGTTGGCGCCGCCTCCTCCGCCGCGGTGGAGTCCTATCAGCTATCGCTCGGCACCCGGCACGCCGATGTGTGGGACATCGTCATGAACACCCTGGGAGCTGCCCTGGGCGTCGCCGCCGGGCTCGGTCTGCGCCGCCTGCTGCTCAGCGGCGACGCAGGAGATCCTTCGCCAGCCGACCCCACCGCGACCACCACTCCCGTCGCAGCTCGCGTCGGCTCGGCGCATGGCCCAGCCGGAGGGAGAGATGGTCGTGATTGACGTGCATCGCCTGGGCCAGCACCCGGCCTCGACCCAGCACGCCGCGAGAATCCCGCAGTCGTGCCCTCCACACCGCCGTCGGATCCGCGTCAGCATCGAGCGCGCGCCACAGGTGCTCGTCCGGGCCGCCCGTGACCAGGCCTTCCTGGCCGGTGACCAGGCCCAGCGGGACCTCGGCGCCCAGGTCATGGGCCAGTGCGACGATGTCCTGGCGGCCTGCGTCATCCAGCGCGCCCCACGCCGCCTCGACGTCTCGGGCGGACTTCCCGGCGGACTCGCGGGCGGCGTGCACCAGAAGCAGCAGCCGCTGGTGCAGCAGCGCCGGGACGGCGCAGTCGATCCCGCCCAGGTCTGTCACCTCGTGATCGGACCACAGACGTTCGAAGGAGTGCGCGGGATCTCGGTGCATCCCGGGGAACCAGCGGTGCACGTCCACGGTGCCCCACAGCTGGTGATGGAACGCAGCGGCATGCCCGAACACGCTGCCGTGCGGGAACGTGGTGATCTGCTCCCAGCCGGCGGCCTCCAGGACGCGCGTGAATGCGGCGACGTCCGCGGGCGCCACCAGCACGTCGCAGTCCGTGGACCCGGGGCGTCCCGCGGAAAGCACCGGATGCAGGGCCTCGCCCTTGATATGGAGGATGCGAGCCCCGGCGGTCCGCGCATGGTGCTCCAGGCAGCCGTGCGCCAATCGCAGGCGCACTGCGGTGGGGACCTGCAGGGTGGTGCTCATACCGAGGAGTGTAGGCATGTGCGGCTCGCATCCGCGCCGCGGGAAGGAGCGGGTCATGTGGCAGATCGATAGTCGCATTCAGCACTACGCCTGGGGGTCCCGCACCGCGATCCCGCAGATGCTCGGTGCCACGGCCGACGGCCGCCCGTGGGCTGAAGCCTGGTACGGAGCGCATCCCGCCGCGCCGTCGACCGTTCCGGACGGCCGCACGCTCGACGAGGTCATCGCGCAGGACCCTCAGGGGCGTCTGGGCGAGGTGACCGCTCGCGCCTTCGACGAGCGCCTGCCGTACCTGCTGAAGATCATCGCGCCCGAGCAGCCGCTGTCCCTGCAGGTCCATCCCAGCCGTGAGCACGCCGTGGAATCCTTCGCCGCGGAGAGGGCAGCCGGACTGCCCCTGGACTCCCCGCTGCGCAACTACCGCGATGACAACCACAAGCCGGAGATGCTGGTGGCGCTGACGGACTTCACGGCGCTGTGCGGATTCCGCACCCCGCGCCGCGCCGCCAGCATGCTGCAGGGACTGGGCACGGAGCTCACCGACCGCCTGCACCGCCTGCTGCTGGAGAGCCCCAACGCCCATGGCATGCGCGCCGCCTTCCGCGCCCTGATCACCGGGCCGGTGCGGCCCGACCCGGCTGTTGTCACCGAGGTGGTGGCCGCCTGCCGCGAGCGCCTCGAGCAGGGACGCTCGCCCTCGCCGCGGATCGACCGAATCGTCTCCTTCCTGGCCGAGCATCACCCAGGGGACCCCGGGGTGGTCGCAGCGCTGCTGCTGAACCCCGTGTCCCTCCAGCCTGGGGAGGCGCTGTTCGTCCCCGACGGCACCCTGCACGCCTACCTGCGCGGAACGGGGCTCGAGATCATGGCCTCCTCCGACAACGTGCTGCGCGCTGGGCTCACGCGCAAGAAGGTGGACGCTGAGGAGATGCTGCAGTGCGTGAGCGTGGCCGCCGCCCCGCCGATGCGCGTGGCGCCCGAGCATCAGAACGAGACCACGGACGCCTTCTACGCCCCGGTGGACGACTTCGAGCTCTCTCTGACCACCCTCGAGGGTCCCGCCGCCGACGGGAGCCTCCACCGCGTGCCGGGCAGCGGCCCCCGCATCGTGCTGGGGCTGGAGGGCGTGCTCACCGTCGAGGCAGGCGGCGCCGAGCATGAACTGGGCCCCGGGCAGGCCGTGTTCGTCGGCGCCGACGAAGGACCGTTGCGGGCCCGCGGGCACGGGCGGCTCGCCCAGGCGAGTGTGCCGTGATGCGCTACCGCCTGAAGGACCTGGTCCATGACGAACACGAGGACGGCACGATGTGGGTGGGTGCCCTGCCCCACGGGCCCATCGTGCAGGTCACCGGCGCCGGGCTGCTGGTGATGGACGCGATGCTCGCCGCCGAGGGCGAGCCCCGAGACGCGGCGGAGATCACCGCCTTCCTGCGCACGATGTACGAGGATCTGCCGGTCGAGGCGGAGGGAATGATCGCCGAGTTCCTGCGCGAGCTCGAACAGCTCGGCGTGGTGGAGCAGGAGCACTGAGCGGATGATGACCCCACCGGAGACCACGCCGGGCACGACCGGATCAGACCTGCACCTGCAGCTGGACGGCGCCCTCCTGCACCTGCACCTGGGCGAGGGGCTCGAAGAGCTCGCCGGGACGCTGGCGCACCTCTGGGAGCACGTGGTGGTGCCCGCCGGGGAACGCGAGCCGGACATCGTCCTGGACCTCGTGGCGCCGGGAGAGCAGCGGAAGGGCGCGGTCATCGTGCCCCCGTCCGGGGCTGCCACGGCGTATGTGGTCTCCGGCCTGATCACCCGTAAGCTCATCGCGCGCCGAGCGGGCACCCGTCTCATGCTGCACGCCGGCACGATCCAGCATCCGGACCTGGGCGTCGTGACGCTGATCGGGCCCTCCGGGGCCGGGAAGTCCACCGCCACCCGCACCCTCGCCGCCGCAGGGCGGTACCTGAGCGACGAGCTGACCATCCTGGACCCGTCGGACCTCCGCATCACCGGGTACCCCAAGCCCGTCTCCCTCGGGACGGGGCCCGGGCGGGACAAAGGCGACCTCGCCCTGCCGGACCTGGGCCTGATCCCGGCCCACGCCGCCCCGGCCCCGGACATCATGGTGGTCCTGCGCCGGGAGCAGGACTGCAATGGCTCGGGGGCGGTGCGCCGGCTCCCGCTGGGGGAGGCGCTCGCCGCCGTGGTGCCGCAGACATCCTCGCTGTGGGAGCTGCCGGACGGGCTTGGGATCCTCACCGGGCTGCTGACCAGGACCGGCGGCGCCGTCGAGGTGCGTTACACCGAATCCGCGCAGCTCGCCGAGCTGCTGTCCGAGCTGCCGCCTGCGCTTCACTCCCCGCACGCCCCGCTGCCCGCCCCGCAGGCGGCGATGGCACCCGGCCCAGGACTCCTCCAGGCCGCCCCGACCGCGCAGGCCCTCGCCGTGGAAGGTGGGGTGTTCGCGCTGGATCAGCGCAGAGCGGTGCACCTGCCGGGTTTGTCGGGGCTGGTGTGGGAGATCCTGCGCACCGACGGCCCGCTCACCCTCGCGGACACGATCCAGACGGTGGTCGCCGAGCTGGGGGAGGACCCGGCGAGTGGGGACATCGTCACCCGGGTGCTTGAGGGCCTCGTGGCCTCCCGCTGGGTGATCAGGGGCTGAGAAGCCCCGCGAGCGCATCGATCTGCGTGTCGATGAGGCGGGCGGCGTGCGCCGCCGCCTCGGGACCCCGCCGGTAGGGGTCGGGGATGTCCGCGCCGCGCGGCGCCGGGATCCGGGACCAAGCGGCCACGTGCTCTCGCAGCGGACGCTCCGGGGACTCCTGGGCGAGCCGCACCAGCTGCGGCAGGCTGCCCAGCAGCCCGATGCGCCGCACCGCGTGCGGGAACTCGTCGAGCAGGTGCATGCGCTGACGCTGGGACATGGTGAGCACAAGGTCAGCGTCCAGATCCGGGGCGGTGACGGTGGCTGCGCGGAAGCCCTCGGCATCGCCGCCGCGCTCGCCGAGCTCCGCGGCCATCAGCGCCTCCATCGGCTGCCCGTCCAACGCCGCGATGCCGCGGCTCGCGGTGCGGACGCCGGGGAGGCGGGCGGCCAGCAGACGTTCGGCGAAGGGGGAGCGGCACACGTTCCCGGTGCAGACGAACAGGACGGACAGCGGTGCGGGGGAGTGGGTGCTCACGGCAGCTCACCGGCTTCCCGGGCCTGCTCCAGCTGCACACGGATCTCCTCGACGAACTCGATCACGGCAGTCCCGCCCACCACCGGACCGCCGGCGAGCATCCCGTCGGCCCCCAGCAGCACGGCCGATGGGGCGCCACGCGCGTCGAGCGCGGTCCGGGTCGTGAACTCGTGGTCGTGCAGCACTGCGTCCCCCACCCGCTGCGCGGTGCGTTCGCGCAGGGACTCCTTCGGGCGGGAGAACACGAAGCGCACCTGCAGGTGGGGGGAGAGGTCCTCGATCCACTCCGCGGCATGGTCCAGCACGCGTTCGCAGGGCCCGCAGCCTTCGGTCGCGAACACCAGCAGCGCCGCGCGCTGGATCGTGAGGCGGTCCAGGGACATGAGGGACCCGTCCGGGCACTGCAGGATCGCGGCGGGGATCGGGGTGCGCTCGTAGTCCAGCAGGCCGTCCTCGCCCGGCTCCTCGTCGGTGACGACGCCGGGCTGGCCGATCGGCGCCCCCGGTGCATCGGGCCCGGAGTCAGCTGCTGCGGAGCCCTTGAGGCCGCCCAGGGTCAGCACCGTGAGCAGCACGGTCAGCAGCAGCACGGCCGCGATGATCACCAGATACAGCGGAGCCTGCGCCACGGTCATGGTGAGCACTCCGCTGACCGCGGCGACGAGGGTGAGCACCGCGAGGAGGGTGAGGAGGATGTTCCGGCCCAGCGTGGAGCGGGTGACGGTGGGGGAGGCGAGGGTGCCGAAGCAGGAACAGTCCACCTGTTCATCGAAGGTCAGGGCCCGCGCGATGATCCCCAGATACGCCAGGAACAGCAGCAGAATCAGCACCGCCACCACGACCTGCAGCGCCTGCAGCGGCACCCACAGCAGCAGCGCGAGCACGATCTCCGCCGCCGGCAGCGTCGAGGCCACCAGGCCATGCAGGGACCGCAGCGGCAGCCGCAGCGAGGTCATCGCATCACGCGTCCCCGCGCGCTCGCCGAGCTTCGCCACCCCGGAGACCAACAGCGTCAGCGTGACCAGCAGCGGCGCGGCCAGCAACAGCGTCGACATCACGGCACCTTCCCGCGAGCCCGCACCTCAGGCCCGCAGGCTCCATTCTCTCGCGAGAGCGCCCGCGGGGCCTACCCTGGGGTCATGTCCGATGACGTGACCGCCCGCACCACCCGCGACACCGCCTCCACGGCATCCAGCGCCGGGGAGTCCAGTCCCGCCCAGGCCACGGGCCTGCGCGCGAGGATCGAGCAGGACGTCACCGCCCTGCGCGCCTCCTTCGACGCCGGCACCCCCCGGCCCCTGCGCGCCCGCCTCGCGCAGCTCACCGCCCTCGAGCGCGGCATCGCCGCGGAGCGCGAGCTGCTGCTGACCGCCCTTGCGCAGGACCTCGGCAAGCCTCGGACGGAAGCCGCGATCACGGAGCTCGGCGTCGTGGGGCAGGAGATCCGCGAGGTGCGCCGGAACCTCGCCTCGTGGATGCGGCCCGAGCGGCTGCGGCCCGGCCTGCTGCTCAGCCCCGCCTCCGCGCAGCTGCGCCGCGAACCGATGGGCACCACGCTGATCATCGCGCCGTGGAACTACCCGCTGAACCTCACGCTCGGCCCGCTGATCGGCGCGATCGCCGGCGGCAACACCGCGATCCTCAAGCCCTCCGAGGTGGCGCCCGCAACCTCCGCGGCCCTAGCGCACCTGCTGCGTACCCACCTGGATCCCGACTGGGTGCGGGTCGTCGAAGGCGCGGTCGAGGAGACCACAATCCTGCTCGAGCAGCGCTTCGACCTCATCTTCTACACCGGCAACGGCACCGTCGGCCGGATCGTCGCGCGCGCCGCCGCCGAGCACCTCACCCCCACGGTGCTGGAGCTGGGCGGGAAATCCCCCGTGTTCGTGGACGAGGGCACTGACCTCAAGACCGCCGCGCGCCGCATCGTGTGGGGGAAGTTCACCAACGCCGGGCAGACCTGCATCGCCCCCGACTACCTCATGGCCACCCCGCGCACCATCGAGAAGCTCACCCCGCACCTGCTGCGCGCCGTCCGCGCCATGTACGGCAAGGACCCGCGGCGCAGCCCCGACTACGGCCGGATCGTCGCCGAACGGCACGTGGACCGCGTGCTCGGCCTGATCGACGACGACAAGGCGATCCTGGGCGGCACCGCGGGCGCCGACCGCGCCGAGCGCTTCATCCCGCCGACGATCATGACCGACGTGGCCTGGGATGATCCCGTGATGGGCGAGGAGATCTTCGGTCCGATCCTGCCGCTGCTCGCCGTCGACGGCCCCGAGGAGGCGGTGGCCCGCATCGCCGCGGGGGAGAAGCCGCTGACCGCCTACGTGTTCTCCCCCCGCCGCGAGGTCGAGGAGCTGTTCGCCGAGCGCACCTCCTCCGGCTCCCTCGCCCTGGGGATGACCCTCGCGCATGTGGGTAGCAGCGGGATCCCCTTCGGCGGGGTGGGGGAGTCCGGCATGGGCGCCTACCACGGCCGCGCCGGCTTCGAGGTCTTCACGCACGCCAAGCCCGTGGCCCGAAAGCCCCTCCGCCCGGACACGCTGCGCCTGGTGTACCCGCCTCACACGGGCCTGCGCAAGGCCCTGCTGGGCCGGCTGTTCCGCTGAGCGGCGGGGTGCGGGCGCGTCGGCGGGGCGCGGGCGCGTCCGCTGTGCAGCTGAGCACCCGGCCACGGCAGGCTGACCGAGCGCCCGGCCAGAGTGAGCGGATCCGCCGATCGGCTGACCCCGCTGCGCCTTTCGGCGCAACCCGTTCCACCCTGCGGCCACATCCGCTCCACCCTGCGGCGATGATTCATCCACAATCTGCCGCCGCGCCTCCCGTGGCCGGGCGGACGTAGATATCGTCGGCTCCGGTCACCCACCGAACCAGGAGCGCGCGCTATGACGTCCTATCCACCGCCGCCATCGGCCCCCATCCAGGCCCCGTCCACGCAGCCCGCCGACCCCACCGTGTACAACGGCACCACCGTCCACGGGATCCTGGGGCAGAAGAGGATCCGCCACCCCTGGGAGCTGCCGATGCTCGCCGTCGGCATCGTGTTCACGGTCCTGGCGATGCTGGCGTGGCTGGTGTCCGCCGCGGTGGTGATCTACGGCCTGGTCATCGGCGAGTACACCCCGGAGAGCATCTCCGCCCCCAGCGAGCAGCAGACCTTCACCACCTGGGCGGGCCTGCTGTGGAACTGGGCATCCACCCCCGTGATGGGCTTCATCGTGCAGATCGTGTTCATCGTCGGCATCATGTGGATCGTCATCTTCATCGCCCGCGCCATGATGTACGCCAACTACCGGCTGCGCGGCGTGCGCATGAGCCCCACCCAGTTCCCCGAGGGCTACCGCATGGTGGCCGAAGCCGCCCAGTACTTCGGCATGCGCCGCATCCCCGACGCCTACGTCGTCACCGGCAACGGCGTCATCAACGCCTTCGCCTTCGGCCACGGGCTGCGCCGCATCGTCGTGGTCCACTCTGACCTGTTCGAGGTGGGCGGCAAGGTCCGCGACCCCGACGCTTTGCGCTTCGTGATCGCCCACGAGCTGGGGCATCACGCCGCCGGGCACGTCTCCTACTTCCGCATCCTGTTCAGCAACCTGCTGCACCAGGTGCCGATCATCGGCATGGCCTACTCCCGCGCGCAGGAGTACACCGCCGACAACTACGGCTACGCCTTCTGCCCCCAGGGTGCGATGGGCACCATCGGCGTGCTCGGCGCCGGGAAGTACCTCAACGCCGACGTCAACACCCATGAGGTCGCCGACCGCGCCCACACCGAGGGCGGGCTGTGGACGCACCTGTCCGTGTGGTTCAGCGCGACGCATCCGCCGCTGACCTGGCGCGCCCACGCCCTGCGCGACCGCACCAAGCCCGGCTCGATGTGGATCCGCCCCGGCGGCAACATGTTCTCGGCGCCGCTCGTGCCCGGCGGCACGTTCTCCAAGAGCTACCCGACCCCCGCGGAAGCGCTGGCGATGCTCGATGCCGCCGACCGGGAGCGCCCCGCCTGGGCCACCGACCAGTTCGGCCGCTTCCCCGGCGTGGACTACACCGGCCTGCCGGCGATCCGCGACATGCAGGTGGCCGCGCCGCTGCAGCAGGACCGCACCAGCTACGTCATCCCGCCCGGCCCCTACCGCGACGACGCCCGCGGCCCGCTCACCCGCCAGGCCGGCAACCCCTTCGCGGAGGGAGGCGCCTCGCAGCAGTGAGGCGGCCGCGGCGGTGAGGCGGCCGCGGCGCCACGTGGGAGCCGCGCTGGGTCCCGTCGGCCCTGCCTCTATGCTCCGGGCGCGGGGCAGCCCCGGCTTGTCCTGTGGCTCACGCCGGGTGGCCGGACCGTCGAGCCGTGCGTACGGTGGCCGGGTGATCCCCGACCCCTCCTCCCCGTCCCCGCCGGTGCGGCGCAAACCCCTGCTGGGCGTACTGCTCGCGCCGCTGTTCGCCGCCCTCGTGGCTGTCAGCGTCATCAACGTGGCATTGGCCGCGATCGGGGAGGGCCTGGACGCGGATTCCGGGGACCTGCAGTGGGTGATCTCCGGGTACGCCCTCGCCTTCGGGATCCTGCTGGTGCCTGCGGGGCGGGCGGGCGATGCCACCGGGCGACGGCGCATGTTCATCATCGGCGTGGGGGTGTTCACCCTCGGCTCGCTGCTGTCCGGCATCGCCCCGACCGTGGAGATCCTGAATCTCTCACGGATCCTGCAGGGCATCGGCTCCGGCCTGCTGAACCCCCAGACGGTCGCCCTGATCCAGCAGCATTTCCGCGGCCAGGACCGCGCGCGAGCCTTCGCGCTGCTGGCCACCACCGTCGCGGTCGCCACCGCCATCGGCCCCGTGCTGGGCGGCGGACTGATCCAGCTGCTGGGCCCCGAGCTGGGCTGGCGCTGGATGTTCCTCATGAACGTGCCGGTAGGGGTCGTGGCGATCATCGGCGCGTTCCGGTACATCCCCGATGACAAGCTGCGCAGCGGCCGCCTGCCGGACCTCGACCCCGTCGGCACCGTGCTGCTGAGCGCCGCGATCCTCGGGATCATGCTGCCGTTCCTCGAGCGCGGCGTGAGCCCGCTGGTGTGGCTGAGCTTCCCCGCCGGGCTCATGGTGCTGGGCCTGTGGTGGGCGTGGGAGCAGCGCTACCGGCGCCGCGGGCGCGCCCCCATGGTGGACACCGGGATTTTCACCAACCGCGCCTTCCGCAACGGCATCCTCATCATCTCCGTGTACTTCCTGGGCGCCACGAGCGTGTGGATCATCATCCCGCTGTTCCTGCAGATGCACCTACAGCACACGGCGTTCGAGGCGGCGCTGATCGGCCTGCCGTCCTCCGCCGCCGCGGCGATCAGCTCGCAGGTGGCCGGGCGGTACGTGCTCACGCTGGGGCGGCGCCTGGTGATCGTCGGCTTCGGGATCGCCTTCACCTCGATGCTGCTGACCGCGATCATGTCCGGCTTCGTGGAGAACGGGACGCTGTCCTTCTGGTGGCTGGCCGCTCCGCTGACGCTCATGGGCCTCAGCCAGGGCATGACCATCTCCCCGAACCAGACCCTCACGCTGAACTCGATGGATCCGCGCTTCGGCGGCGTGGCCGGCGGGATCCTGCAGCTCGGGCAGCGGATCGGCGCCGCGATCGGCACCGCGATGATCCCCGGCATCCTGTTCTCCCTCACCGAGTCCGGCACGCCGTGGCTCGAGGCGTTCGTGATCGTGGTGAGCATCATCATGGGCCTGACGCTCGTGGCCATGGGCTTCAGCATCGCCGACCGCGCCCGCGAGAAGCAGGCGCCCGGGGCGCTGTAGCAGGGGCGGACGCTGCGCTGCGGGGCGGACGCTGCGCTGCGGGCGGGCTGGCGCCCTCAGCCTCGTCGGCCCCTCCATCGCTCGAGCGGCAGGAACGCGGCCCAGCACACCACAGTGGGCAGGAAGTGGATGCCCAGCAGCACGAGTGTGCTCAGGTGGAACCCGATGTACAGCGCCACCGTGAGGTACAGCGCCTTCCCGCGCAGGAACAGCACCACCGGGGCGAGTGCCTCAAGGGCTAGCCCCGCCCACTGCGCTGGCACGAACAGCCACGGCGTGTGCTCCACCAGCCAGTGCGCCACCGGGGTGCCGCGGCGGATCGACGCCCACGTGAGGATCGCGCTGTTGCCCCAGTTCGCGAGCGAGCCCGAGTACAGGATCTTCGGGATCACGGAGAACACATAGGTGCTGACCACGGCGATCTGGATGGCCCGCAGCGCCCAGCCGGCGGCCTCCGAGCCCCCGCCCGCCGCGCTTCCACCTGCCGTGTCCGCGCCGCCCGAGCCCGACCCCGTCGGCACCGTGGGCAGCACCGCGAGTGCGACCATGAGCGCCATGTGGTCGTGCGCCACGTACCCGTAGGAGTTCGAATACAGCAACCACACCCAGAACGCGACCGCCACGACCGCGCCCACCAGGCGTTCCCGCCACCCCCAGATCACCAGGGCGCAGCCGATGAGGATCACCGCCAGCAGCGTCCAGGCGAGCGCCGGGGTCACCGGCGGCAGATGCAGCAGCCGCGTCAGCAGCAGCGGTTGGAAGAACCCGGGGCTCGTGGCGTGGGAGAGGACGTCGCGCGAGAAGGTCAGCACGTCCACGATGACGAACCCGTACAGCAGCACGCGCAGCATCCGCACCCGCTCGAGCGGCACCGCCGGGGCCAGGACGCTGCGCAGGGCGGTGCTCAGCGCTCCCATTGCGTCACCTCGACCAGCTCTTCCTCGCCGTGCGCGGCCCCGTCTCGTAGCTGGGTGATGCGCTGGCACAGGATCAGCGCCTGCAGCGGCGCATCATCGGGGTGCCGACGGTCGTACTCCGCCGCGAGCGGTTCCAGCAGCGCAGGGTCTTCCTGGATTGCGGGAAGCTGATTCTCCACATCGGCCCGTTCGATGCCGACGCTGCGATGCCCGAAGCGGATGTCGATCACCGCGCCCTCCGCCGTGACGCCCTGCAGGCAGGTGTTGACCACCTGGCCGTTCGGGGGTGTGCCGCGGGAGAACTGGTCCAGCACGCCGAAGGGGAACAGGTCGTTGGAGCGGGTCAGCCCGCCGACGAGCAGCACCGCGAGGCAGGCGAACGTGACCAGCGTTCGCCAGGCGAGCGACAGCGCCGAGAGGCGGGCCGGAGGGCGGGCGGTGGCGTGAGCCGAGGGGCGGCCGGCGAGCATCGGCCCAGTTTACTGAGCCCCGGGGCGTGAGGCGTGGGGCCGAGGGGGGCGCGAGGCGTGGGCAGGCGCGGGCCGTGGGCGGGCCCGCCCGTACTCGCACAAATGCGGGATCCGGTGGCATGGTCGCACCGCGTATGCCACGGAAGCTCACATTTGCGGGCCTGGGCCGGGGCGCCGGGCGGTCCAGCCCGGCAGCCCGACGCCGCCTGCAACCCGACCCGCCGTCGGCACAGCCCCGCCCGCACCCCGGGCTGAGGCCCGCAGGCTTGTACTCCGTAATTCCCTCGATGTCATTTCGCCTCGCGGCCATTTCGGCAAAATCTTGATAAAGCCCGGGGTGGAATGCGGTATTCCCGCTGGCCCCTTCTGTCGCTGACCAGGCACGGTGATGAGGACCAGGCACGGTGATGAGGCGCGCCCGCATCCCACGGCGCCTGGACCATCCCGACATCCTCTTCCCCGCCTTCCCTTCCCCGTCATCCCCAGGAGTTCCGATGTCTGCTCGCCGTCACGCCCCGACCCACCGCGCAGAGGGCTCGGCCGTCTACTTCCGCGGCGCCCGCGTGGCCCCGAAGATCGCTGCGGCCACCGGTGGCGCGGTCGTCGCCGCAGGCCTGGGCCTGGCAGCGACCCCGTCGGCCCTGGCCGATGACTCCGTGTGGGACCGCGTCGCGGCCTGCGAATCCGGCGGGAACTGGTCCATCAACACCGGCAATGGCTACTACGGCGGCCTGCAGTTCTCCCCTTCCACTTGGCGTTCCTTCGGCGGCACCGAGTACGCGCCCAACGCCCATCAGGCCACCAAGGCCGAGCAGATCGCCGTCGCCAAGCGCACCCTGCAGGGGCAGGGCCCCGGCGCCTGGCCCGTGTGCTCGGTGCGCGCCGGCCTCACCCGCGCCAACGGCGGCGCCGATGCGAACGCCCAGCCCGGGGGCAGCACCACCCCGCGCGAGGATGACTCCGCCTCCCGCGGCAGCGACCGCCCGAGCTCCGGCGCGCTCGTGGTGGACGGCAAGTTCGGCCCCGCGACCACCCGCGCGCTCGAGGCCTGGATCGGGGTGCGCCAGGACGGCCGCCTGACCACCGCTGACATCAAGACCCTGCAGGGGAAGATCGGCGCGGCGCGGGATGGTCGGCTGGGCCCGGAGACCACGCGCAAGCTGCGCGCCACCATGGGGCTTTCCTCCAACGGCGCTGGTGACTTCCGGGGCGACCGGGCCACGGTTCGCGCCCTGCAGCAGTTCCTGAATGACGGCGCCCCGGCCCGCACCGCCCCGTCGGCTCCCTCGACGAGCGGTTCCCTCGCGCTGGATGGCCGGTTCGGTCCCGCCACCACTCGCGCTCTGGAGCGCTGGCTGGGTGTGACCCAGGATGGGCGTTTCTCCACCGGTGACATCAAGGCGCTGCAGAAGAAGATCGGTGCGGTCCAGGATGGTCGACTGGGCCCGGAGACTACCCGGAAGCTGCGCGCCACCATGGGGCTTGCCCCGAACGGCGCTGGCGACTTCCGCTTCAACTACGCCACCGTCAAGGCCCTGCAGAGCTTCCTCAACGATGGCGCCCCGGCCCGCACCGTCCCATCGGCCCCCTCCACGAGCGGCACGCTCGAGCTGGATGGCCGGTTCGGTCCCGCCACCACCCGCGCCCTGCAGGGCTGGCTGGGCGTGAACCAGGACGGGAGCCTGTCGACGAACGACATCAAGGCGCTGCAGAAGAAGATCGGTGCGGTCCAGGATGGTCGACTGGGCCCGGAGACCACCCGCAAGCTGCGCGCCACCATGGGGCTTGCCCCGAACGGCGCCGGCGACTTCCGCGCCAACTACGCGACCGTCAAGGCCCTGCAGAACTTCCTCAACGGGAACTGACCGCGGGCCGACGGGGGCTTGACGCCGGTCACGCCCTGCGGCCGACGGGGGCTGGGCCGACGGGCCCACGCCCCGCACTCGCGGCCGCGCGTGCTCCCGCCCCAGCAGAGCCCGCGCAAATGTGGGATCCCGTGGCATGCGCGCCGCCAACATGCCACGGGATCCCACATTTGCGTGCTTGGTCAGCTCAGGCGAGGTCAGCTCAGGCGCGCGTGTCGGGCCAGCTCAGCCGGCCGAGCCCTGCCCAGCCACCCCGGCCACCCCGCCCCGGCGCTCACCCCATCTTCTGGCGGCTCTTGCGCATCTGCCACAGGTAGTACGCGGCGATCACGGCCAGCAGCAGCGAGGCGTAGATCGCGAGCGCCGAGGCCTGCCCGTACTGCAGCTGCTCGAAGGCCAGTGAGCGGATCGCCAGGGGCATCGTGATCGCAGAGCCGGAGGGCCCGCCGCCGCCCGAGAGCAGGAACGGGATGTCGAAGTCGTAGGCCGTCCAGATGGTGCGGAAGAGCGAGCCGGCCAGCACCACCGGGATGATCGACGGCAGCGTCACCGTGGTGAAGCGATGCCACCAGCTGCCGCCGTCGATCGACACCGCCTCATAGAGGTCATGCGGGATCGACTGCAGGCGGGCCAGCACGATGATGGTGAAGAACGGCGAGTACTTCCACACGTTCACCAGCACGATCGTGATCATGATCAGGTCCGGGTTGGACAGCCAGCCCAGCGGTTCGTCGATCACTCCCACGGTCTGCATCACGTAGTTCACCACGCCGGTGACGTCGTTGAACATGTACTGGAAGATCAGCGCTGCCACGATCGCGGGGACCATGTAGGGCACCAGCACGAGTGCGCGGGCCACGCGTCGGCCGCGCAGCGGGGCGTTCAGCAGCATCGCCACGATCACGCCGATCAGCACCTGCAGCACCATGTTCGAGGCGGTCCAGATGACGCTGCGCCAGGTGGCGGCCAGCACGAACGGGTCGGTGATGGTGTCCTTGAAGTTCTGGAGCCCCACGAAGGTGCGTTCACCGGTGTACAGGTCCACGTAGGACAGCGAGTTCCACACCGCGATCACGAAGGGGTACACGGCGAAGAAGCCCACCAGCAGGAATGCTGGGATGACGAGCGCATAGGCAAGGGACTTGTCGCCCTTGAGGGCCTGGCGCATTCGAGAGCCCAGCGTGTGGGGCTTGCGCTGCGGGCCGGGGCCGCTGGTCGCGGCGGTGTGTGCGGCGGTATCTGCAGTGGTCATGGTTCAGCCCTTCACCGATCCGTCGGAAATTCCGGAGACCACCCAGCGCTGTGCGATGAAGAACAGCACCAGCACGGGCAGCACGATGACCACGGCGGCGCTCATCAGCAGCCCCCACGATGTGGTGCCCATGTGCCCCATCAGCAGGAACACAGCGGGGTTGGCGGTCAGCTTGGAGTTGGTCGTCATCAGAGATGAGACGAAGAGGTACTCGCTCCAGGTGGCGTTGAACGTGAAGATGCCGGTGGAGACGATTCCCGGGAGTGCTTGCGGCAGCACCACGCGCAGGAATGCCCCCAGGCGGGAGCAGCCGTCGATCATCGCGGCTTCCTCGACCTCCATGCCCACGCCCTCGAAGTAGGAGCGCAGCAGCCAGATGGTGAAGGGCAGAAAGATGCCCATGTACACGAGGGCCAGCGCCACCCGGTTGTCGCCCCAGCCGTTGGAGAACATGAACTGGGTGATGGGGATCAGCACCAGGATGGCGGGCACCAGATAGGCCAGCAGCGACAGCACGCTCATGGCCCGGACGGCCGGCAGGTCGAAGCGGGTCATGGCGTAGGCCGCGGTGGTGCCCAGCACGAGCGCGCCCAGCGTGGCCCCGGTGGAGACGAAAGCGGAGTTCCACAGGTACTGCTGGAACTGGTAGAGCTCGAACAGGTCGCGGACATGCTCGAGCGTGAACTCGCGCGGGATCAGCTTGGGCGGGTAGGAGACGATCTCGCTGTTGGGGCGGACGCTGTTGATCAGCGCCCACAGCAGCGGGAAGGCGCTCACCAGCGCCACCCCGAACAGCAGCACGTACTGCACGCCGCGACCGGCGTAGCGAAGCAGGTGGTGGCGGGAACGTCTGCGCCGCGGGGGAGCACCGGACGCCGGGGCGGCGGTCTCCAGCTGTGCAGTGGTCATGAGGGACCTCCGGGGTTCTCGGGGCGGGAGGGGGTCAGATGATCTCGGGTTCCCAGTCCGGGTTCTCGTCGTGGAAGGCGTCGGTGACCTCGCGCATCGTCTCGCAGGCGGTGTTCCAGGCGGCCTCCGGCTCCTTGCCGTCGATGAGGATCTCCTGGAACATCACCCCGTCGATCGCGGGGGTGGGCCAGATCTTCTGCGCGAAGGGGTTGAGGTTGGTGTGCTTGCCCTGGAACTCGCCGTCCTCGACCACGCCCATGGCGGTCGAGGCGGTCATGGCCTGCGGCACGCAGTCCATGAAGGTCTGGATCCAGTCGCCGTGGTCGGCCAGGTAGCCCTCGGTCGCCGAGGAGATCTCCTCCTCGAACTTTGCGCGCACGCTCTTGAGCGCGGGCAGCAGGTGCCCGGGGACGGTCTTGGCGAATTCGACGGCCTCGTCTCCCGTGGTCAACAGCTTGAGGAACTCCTTGGCGAGTTCCGGTTCGGCGGTGCCGGAGTACAGGCCGTACTGCTGGCCGGAGCCGAAGTGCAGCTCCCCGGTCATGTAGTCCCCGGCGGGGATGCGCATGACGCCGGAGACCTCGGCGATGTCCGGGTAGTCGTTGTACAGGTTCACGCCCAGACGCCCGGGGAAGGTCGCGAAGGCCGCCTGACCAGCGGCGTAGACCGTGACGATGTCGCCGAAGGCCGCGTTGTACAGCGACTCCGGGGCGTTGCGCATGACGGCCACGAAGCGCTCCACGGCGGTGAGCACGCCGGGCTGGTCGAAGGTCAGCTGGCCCTGGGCGTCGAAGTAGTCGTTGCCGGACTGGTACAGGTACGGGGCGAAGAATTGCAGGGGCAGCTGCGCGGTGGAGCCCACCGCCATCGCGATGCCGTTGACGCCGTCCTTGCCGTGCAGCTCCTCGATCGCGCCGAGGTAGTCGTCGAAGGTGGTCGGTTCGGCGATCGCGGCGGCCTCCAGCAGGTCCTTGCGGTAGTAGACCAGCGAGGAGTTGTTCTGCAGCGGCATGCCGTAGTCATGACCGTCCACGCGGATGCGGGTGGCAGGCATGAAGTCGTCCTCACCGATTTCCGTGATCATGTCGTCGAGCTCGGCCAGGTGACCGGCTGCGGCGAAGTCTCTGAAGCTGGAGACCGATGGGGAGAAGATGCCCACGTCCACGCCGTTCTGGAAGGCCGTGGACAGGTACTGGGCCTGGTTGGAGTCGGAGTAGACGGTCACCTCAACCTTCGTCTCCGGATGCTCCTGGGTGAAGTTGTCGATGGCCATGTTGTAGAAGGCGAGGGTGGCCGGGTCGTTCTCCACCGTGTAGAGCGGGATCGTGCCTCCGGCCACGCCGCCCGGGCCCTGCGGGCCGCCCCCGCAGCCCGCGAGCAGGGCGGTGCCGGACAGCGCCCCGGCGGCGGACAGGAATCCGCGGCGGTCGATGTCGCCCAGGCGGAGCTTGTGCTTCAGGGAGTCCAGGGTGTGGAGCTCCTGCTCGATGTGACGCTGCTGCGTGGTCATGGTGACCTCCTCGTCGAGGACAGGGGGTGGGTGGGGCGGTGGTGCGGATCGTGCAGTGGGCGGGTGCCGGAGATCAGCCGCCGGCGGGGACCGGCTGCGCGGCGGCGGTCTGCTCCACGTGCCGCAGGAAGAGCTCTAGGCCCTGCTCGTCGGCGACGAGGTCGAGGTCCGGGGCGAGGATGCGCAGGACCTCCAGGACATGGTCGATGGCCGGGGTGGGCACCCCGAGCCGGCGTCCCAGGGCGGACCACTGGGCCACACCGTGGGGGATGTCGTCGGTCAGATACCGGTAGTCCAAGGTGCCGGGGCCGGGGACGGACTCGAAACCCGGGTAGCTCTGCAGGCACTGGGCGAGCGTCTCGCCCTCCATGCCGTCGTGGTGGTAGAAGCCGTGCAGCCAGTCGCGGCCGCGGCGGTCATCGGCCCCCACCGCACGGCAGACCGCACGGCGCTCGATATCGACCGCTTCGAGCAGCTCATTCAGCGCAGGGCTGACGCCTTCGCGGTAGAGGCGGAAGGGGTGGGCGCCGTCCACCCGGACCGCGTTCAGCAGCGTGATGGGCGGGTGGATGAGGTGGTTGGTGTTGGCCATCGAGGTGGTGACCAGGTCCGACGGGACCAGCGTGGGCAGGTGGCGGGCGAACACCGCGTGCAGCTCCGCGGTGCGCTGTGCCTGCGCAGTGGCGATCGGCAGGTTCTGCTTGATGCCGCGCAGGACGAACAGATCGCCCTGTGCGAATCCGGCGGCGGGAAAGCCGGTGGCCTCGGCGGCCTGCACGCTGGGCTCGAGCTCGGCCAGACGCAGCGCACCGGCGAGCCCGCCCGGGGCCAGCAGCACGGGGCGGCCGCGCAGCAGCTCGCGGTGTTCGGCGACCAGCCGGGGGAGGACGCGGGATTCGGCGACGATTACGCAGGCGGCGATCTCGCGCGCGGCGAGCGCGGTGATCTGCGAGGTGAGCGTGATGGGGATCTGGCGCCCGTCGAGCTCCGCGCGGCTGGGCTTACCCTTCTGTTGTTGACACCTGAGATGGCGGGTCGTGGTGACCTGCGGGAGGTTGTCGTCATGAGGAAGCGGAAG
>NZ_PNHL01000013.1:0-9489 GCF_002871795.1 Brachybacterium sp. UMB0905
CGCGACCAGGCCAAAACCGAAGAACACGCAGATCAAGCCCAAGCAGCTTGATCAACCGTCAACAACTTGCGGGCAAGCCCACCCGGGGCCTGCGCATCGTCGTCTAAGCTCCCACCCCGCCCCTACCTGAGGAGAGTCTTGGACATGCAGATCCTCGATCTTGCCGTCATCGGCGCTTACCTGATCGCGACTGCTTGGCTCGGTCTGCGCCTGAGCGGCAAACAGTCCACCGTCAAGGACTATTTCCTGGGCGGACGTGACCTTCCGTGGTGGGCGGTGAGCCTGTCCGTGGTCGCCACGGAGACCAGCGCCCTGACCGTCATCGGCATCCCGGTGATGAGCTACCTGGGCAACATCTCCTACCTGCAGCTGGGGGTCGGCTACATCCTGGGCCGCGTCATCGTGGCGTACCTGATGCTGCCGCGGTACTACGACGGCGAGATGGTCACCGCCTACGCCTACCTGGGCCGACGCTTGGGACTGATGCGCGAAGTGGAGAAGACCTCCTACCAGCAGCTGTACATCTCCGCGTTCCGTTACTGCACCTGACGCGATGCTCTCCACAGCGCGGCATCATCGGTGAATACCGGTGCTGCTCGCTGTAGCGTTCCATGCCACCGGACAGCACCCGCTGCTGTCTGCCGCACCTGTCATGTCGGAAGAGGAGCTGCGTTGACTGTGGACTCTGGAGCGCCCCGTGACCACCTGCGCACCATGGCCGATGGCACCATCAAGCAGCGCAACCCCGTGACCGGAACCGAGGTGTGGACCGTGCCGGGCCGGGCGAACCGCCCCCTGGGCATCACGCGGCCGGAGCCGCAACCGATCGGGCCGGCTGATCACGCTGCCCGCTGCGCTTTCTGTGCCTCCCGGATGCTCGAGACCCCACCGGAGAAGGACCGTGTTGTCCTCGAGCCCGACGGCACCCATCGGATCCTCCGCCACGTGCCCGCCGACGCCCTGCAGGACACCGCTCCCACCTTTCGCCGCGTGGCGAACCTCTTCGCGATCCTCGAGGTGGACTACTGGCGCCGCAATTACGGTCAGCAGCTCTCCGCGGAGGCCCGCACCTGGCAGGAGGAATACCTTGCGAACCAGGCCGGGCGCGAGCACGTCCAGGCTGTGCTCGATGCCAAGCGCCGTGCCAGCGGGATGGGCGTGGATGACCTCGCTGTGATCCCGGCGGGGGAGCATCTCGCTGGAGCGGAGAGCTTCTTCGGCTCCGGCCACGACGTCATCATCGCCCACCGGCACTTCACCGCGGACGCCCGGACTGATCACCAGCTCGCCAGCTCCGGCACCCTCACCCCTGCCGAGCATCGCGCCTACATCGCGTTCACCGCGCAGGGTGCGCAGGACCTGTATGCCGCAATCCCGCAGGCCCGCTACGTCTCCGTGTTCCAGAACTGGCTGAAGCCCGCCGGAGCCAGCTTCGACCACCTCCACAAGCAGCTCGTGGCCATCGACGAGCTCGGTGCCGAGAACGAGGCCGTGCTGGACCGCCTGGCCCACGACCCCGCGGCTCTCCATCGCGACGGCGTGGCCTATGCCGAGCGGGAGCAGCTGGTGATCGCCCGCACCGAGCACGCTGTGCTGTTCGCGGGCTTCGGACACCGATACCCGACGCTCGAGATCCACTCCCTCGCGGCAGCCAGCGACCCGTGGGCCATGAGCGAGGCCGAGCGAGACAGCGTCGCCGACCTCGTGCATGCCGCCCATGCGGCGACCGGGCCGGACGTGCCCTGCAACGAGGAATGGCACACCCGGCCCGCCGGGATAGACCTGCACGTCCCGTGGCGCGTGCTGCTGAAGTGGCGGATCTCCACCCTCGCCGGATTCGAGGGTGCCACCAAGATCTACGTCAACACCATCGGCCCGTGGTCCCTGCGAGACCGGGTCCTGGCGCGGATGCACCAGCTGCGCGCCGACGGGCTGATCTCCGAGCAGATCCAGCTGAGCGAGCCGCGCCGGGGCTGAGACCGCGCCAGGACTGAGGTCAGGAGATCGTCCAGCCGCCGTCCACCGGCAGCGAGACGCCCGTGACATACCCCGCGCCGGGGCTTGCCAGGTACAGCGCCGCATGCGCCACATCGGCCGGCTGGGCGAAGCGCTTGAGCGGGATCGGCCCCAGGAAAGCCTCTGCCAGCTCGGGGTTCGCCAGCACCTCCTTGGTCAGACCTGTCTCACCGGTGCCGGGGCAGATGCAGTTCACGCGCACCCCATCCTGCGCGAAGTCAACCGCGCAGGCCGTGGTCATCGCCTGCACACCGCCCTTGGAAGCCGCGTAGGCTACCGCGGAGGGGAAGCCGATCAGCGCTGCCGCGGAGGCGGTGTTGATGATGGTGCCCTTGGTCTTCTTCAGCTCGCCGATCGCATGCTTGGTGCCCAGGAACGCGCCGGTGAGGTTCACGGCCACGGTGCGCTCCCAGTCTGCGGCGGAGACCTCATCGGCCGCGCCCGGCAGGTAGATCCCGGCGTTGTTGAACAGCACGTCCACCTGGCCGTAGGTGTCCACCGCCGTCTTCACCGCAGCTTCGACATCCGCCTCCTGCGAGACATCCGCGCGCACGGCGACAGCCTCGCCGCCCTGCTCCGTGATGCCCTTGACCACCTCGGTGACCGCATCGGCCGCGTAGTCCACTGCGACAATCTTCGCACCCTCGGTGGCGAACAGCTCGGCGGTGGCGCGCCCGAATCCGGACGCCGCACCGGTGATGATCGCAACCTTGCCCTCGAGCACTGCCATGAGAAACCCTCCGTCATCTGCACGCTGCATCGCGCAGCAGCTGCATCGTTGTCGTTGCCGTCCGGTTCGCGCCGGACCACACAGATACATCCAGGCTATCGGGCGTGATCGCGCCGCTCAGGGACCAGTGCGTGGTGCCTGAAGTCGTTGTGGCAAGGCTGTGCGACTGTCTCCGCGCAGCGCCTCAGCCCTGCCGCTCCGACCGGGGGCCCAGGGCGCGCAGGGCCCACAGGATCGCCACGAGGTCCACGATCTCCTGCATCCAAGCGCCGACGATCGCGGGCAGGAATCCAGCAGCGGCCACGAGCATCAGCCCCACGCTGATGAGGATTCCCGCCCAGATCGCCTGCAGGGCGATCCGCACCGTGTCCTGGCCGATCTGCACCGCCTTGGGTAGGGAGCCGAGATGGTCGAAGCGATTGACCACATCGGCCGATTCACTGGCGGCGGTGGCGCCGCGCGCCCCCATCGCGAAGCCGATATCGGCCGAAGCCAGCACTGGCGCATCATTCAGACCATCGCCCACCATGATCAGCGGACGGGGCTGCACGTCGCGGACGATCTGCACCTTGTCCGCCGGGCGGCACTGGGAGTGCACCTCCTCGATGCCGAGCTGCTCGGCGATCGGCTCCGCCGTCTCCGCCACGTCACCGGTGACCATGAGCATCCGCTG
Organism: Brachybacterium sp. UMB0905; assembly: GCF_002871795.1. GTDB lineage: Bacteria > Actinomycetota > Actinomycetes > Actinomycetales > Dermabacteraceae > Brachybacterium. The sequence continues at coordinate 3,420 of NZ_PNHL01000013.1, forward strand.
GATCCCGAGCTCGCGCAGCCCGTCCATGGCCTCCGGTGCATCGGGCCGTACCTGGTCGCGCATGATGATCGCCCCGAGATAGCGGTCCCCGGCGGCGACATGGATCCCCAGCTCCCCGGAGCTGACCGGCACCTGCTCCGGGGCATCCGCGAACGAGCGGATCCAGGCGAGCTTGCCCACGCGGATCATCCGCGCATCCTCACCGTCCCGCTCGGCGATGAGCGCCTGCACACCGTTGGTGGCGACCTCCTCGGCCTCCAGCGCCTCACGCAGAGGCAGCTGGCGGCGCCGGGCGGCGGCGACCACCGACCGCGCCAGCACATGCGAGGAATACACCTCCGCCGAGGCTGCCAGACCCAGCAGACGATCGTCCGTGACATCCGCGGTCGGTAGCAGCCGCTCCAGGGTCGGCTCCCCGGTGGTGACGGTCCCGGTCTTGTCCAGCGCCACAGACCTGGCCCGCGAGAGCTGCTCGAGGGTGCCACCGCCCTTGACGATCAGACCGAACCGGGCCGAGCGGCTCATACCGCCCAGGAACGCCACCGGTGCCGCGATCAGCAGCGGGCACGGCGTGGCAACCACGAGCACCTCGGCGAAGCGCACCGGATCCCCGCTGAGCACCCACGCGATCCCGGCGATCGCCAGGGACACGACCGTGAACGGCAGGGCATACCGGTCCGCCAGACGCACGACCGACGCCTTCGAGGCAGAGGCTTCCTCCACCAGCCGCACGATCTGCTGGTACTCCGAGTCTGCGGCGAGCGCGATCGCCCGCATCGTCACCGCGCGCTGCCCGTTGATCGCACCGGAGGCGATCCGTTCTCCGGTTACCCGCTCCACCGGCAGACTCTCTCCGGTCAGCGAGGACTCATCGAACTCCGCAGCCTCAGAGACCAGTTCGGCATCCACCGGCACCTGCGCCCCGGGCCGCACCAGCAGCAGATCCCCCACCTCAACGTCCTCCACCGGCACGTCCTCGGTCCGGGCGTCCGCAGCATCATCAGCGTCGTCCGTCGCCGCCGGCGCCCCGGCACCCACCCGGGCGTCCACGAGGCGGGTCGCAGTCTGCGGGGAGCGGCGCAGCAACGCGGTCAGCTCCCGCTGCGAGCGGTTCTCCGCATAGTCCTCGAGAGCCTCACCGCCGGTGAGCATGAGCACCACCACGAGCGCCGCCCACGGCTCACCCACCAGCACTGCCGCGGTGATCGCGGTGACCGCGAGGATGTCCAGACCAGCGTTGCCCTGCAGCAGCTGGCGCACCATGCCCACGGCCTCCCAGGCCGCGATCGCCAGCGCATACACGCCGACGATCCACGGTGCGGCCGCCGCCCACGGGGTGGCCAGAAGCAGCAGGCCGACGACACCCACGAGCAGCGTGGTCGCCACGAGAGGGTAGGTCCGGACCGCGTCCATGAGCTTCGACATGACATCATCCTCGCCCATCCGGCGGCGCATCGCATGCGAGGGAAGCCTTACCTGACCTGCGAAGAAGCGGAATAGCGCGGGGGAGTCAAGGGCGATTGCCGCGGGGTGTCCCGCAGCGTGTGCCACCCGGGAGGGCCGGCCGCCGGGTCGGAGCAGCTGCCATGTCAGCTTCACCTCCGGTTACAGTCGGAGCGCACGCGCCGAGAGGAGATCCCGTGAACCTGAGCGCTGTCATCAAGGTCGTCCGCCGCTTCGCCCCCGTCGTGGTGCCGGTGGTCCTCAAGATGTGGCAGGATCCGCGGCTGCGTGCCCAGATCCAGGAGGTGGCCGCGAAGCTCGTCGCCAGCGAGAAACCCACCGCCCAGGACATGCTGGCCACGATCGAGGTGCTGCGCTCCCAGGTGCGGGAACTCGCGGCGTCCGCCGACAACGCCGGTGAGGTGCGCCGCGCGGAGGAGTGGCAGAAGCAGCTGGACGGGTACGAAAAGGCCGCTCACCTGCTCACCGCCCCCGGTGCCACCACCAAGGACCACAAGAAGCTGCGCCGACGCATCGATGCGCTGCGCAGTCGTGTGCTGGATGCGCATATGACCGAGATCGCCGAGGACCACGGGGTGCAGGTCGAGTCTGCTCCTGCCCGCGGCAGCCGACTCAGTCGCCCGCGCCTGCTGTCGAGGCGTTGCGCCCGCCGCCGTGATCGCGCCTGATCCCCGGCAAACCCCGTCGGATCGCGGTCCCGCGATGAGCGAACCGCACGCGTCCGCCTCCGCGTTCCCTCCGTATGATCCGGAGCGCCACGAGCGGGAACGGCAGGAGGCCGCAGTGCCGTCGTGGGGGCAGGACCTGCGCCGCCTCATGGTGAACGCCGTCGCCTGCGTGGGTCTGACCACGCTGCTGATCGTCCTGGCTGCGGCGGGATGGCTCGTGACCGACGGTGGCCACGAGGTGGATCTGGACCCTGTATTGGCGGCCATCCTGGTGGCGCTGTCTCCGGTGATGCTCGCAGTCGGTGCCGTGGAGTCGGAACGTGCTGATCTCGGAATGCGCCGCGACGGCGTGGCCCCGTTGCTGCTGCTGTCCACCTTCTGGGCGGTGCTCGTGCAGATGCTCGCGATGCTGCTGTGGTCTTGGCTGATGGGTGGGCGAGGGTCGCTCGCGATGGTGCTGGGGGATCCGGTGGCGTTGCTGCAGACCACCGTGGTGGTGCTGGCGGTGTATTCCTGGGGCAGCGCCCTGCTGGCGGCGTGGCCCACCGAGAACTGCCTGCTCGTCGGCGGTGCGATCGGTGCGGCGTTCATCCTGGTGCCGCTGGCGATCTGGAGGCTGATGGTCGTGTTCGAACAGCCGCCGACGCTGGAGCGACTGATCCTGTGGAGCACCCTGGCGATCCTGGGGCTGCTGGCCCTGACGCTCGGAGGGCTCGTGGTGCCCCTGCTGCGCCGCAATGGTCCGGGGCGCTGATGAGCCGTCCTGCTCGAGCGATGGCCAGGCGTTGGGAGCGCAGCCGTCCAGATCCATCGACTGCTGCAGCACAAGGACCGTGCGCACTAGACGTCCTCGTCGGGTCAGGCGCAAGCGCGGCGTCGGGCGGGTGCGCTGCGTCATATGGCCACGCTAGGGTCCCGCGGGTGCTCGCACCGTGAGGACAGGCGGCCCGGGCCCGCGTCAGAGCGCGCGGCCGCCCTCGACCTCCGGTTCCTCCCGCAGTCGCGGCTCGACCCGCAGATGCGGGTGGAAGCCCGATTTGTCGCGATAGAAGGCACGGATGAGATCCATATCCTCGCGCACCCGCCCGGTCAGCTCCACCAGCGGCCCGAGCCCGGTGGTCATCGTCGTGCGATCCACATACCCCAGCACCAGCGGCAAGCCGGTGGCCCGAGCGATCCGATAGAACCCGCTCTTCCAGTGCTCATGCGGCCCGCGCGTCCCGTCGGGCGTGATCACCAGGCCGAACACATCCCCGGCCCGGATCCGCGCCACCACCTCATCGACCAGCCCAGCGGGGGAGCGGCGGTCCACCGGGAGCCCACCCAAGGCGCGCATGATCGGCCCCCGCCAGCCGGTGAACAGCGTGTGCTTGCCCAGCCAGCGCAGCCGGATGCGCTGCTGCCAGGCGATTGCGAGCATGAGCACGAAATCCCAGTTCGAGGTGTGTGGGGCGCCGATGAACACCGCGGGGCGGTCCGGTGCCGGTTGGGTGCGCAGCCTCCAGGGGCTCAGCAGCCAGAACGCGCGGGCGATGAGGGGCCGGATCATGAGCTCACGGTATGGCATGCATCGTGGACGAACTGGGCTGCAGCGGCCGATAGTGGCACAATCCGCCTGACCGACATGTCACCATTGCCTAACGCTCCGCTGCCTGCGCCGGATCCGCCCCCGCCATGTGCTGTGATGTCCTCACCATCGGCGCGGGCGACCTCCGTCCCGCGCGGCGGACACGACCAACGACCCTCGAGGAAGAGGTGCATCCATGCGCATCGCACGACGGACTCTCACGACCCTGGGCCCCCTGGCGGCTCTGGGCCTGCTCGCGGCCTGCAACGATAAGGGCGGCTCCGGCGGCAAAGGCGGGGGTGGCGAGGGCGACTTCGTCACCGATCTGACCTTCGGCACCGGTGGCACCTCGGGCGTGTACTACCCGCTGGGCGGCGAGTACTCGGCCATCTACGAGGACAACATCGACGGGATCTCCGTGACCTACACGGACTCCGGCGCCTCGGTGGAGAACATCGGCAAGATCTTCCAAGGTGAGTGGCAGCTGGGCATCTCCCAGTCCGACACCGCGAACTCCGCTGTCACCGGCGCCGGCGAGTTCGAGGGCGCGCAGGTCGACAACATCGGGTGGATCGCGGGCCTGTACCCGGAGGCCGCGCATATCGTCACCCTGGCTGATAACGGCATCGAGACCGTCGCGGACCTCGAGGGTAAGAAGGTGGCCGTGGGCGACGTCGGCTCCGGCACCCGCGCGGTGTCCGATGCGATCCTGGCCGCCTACGGCATCACCGAGGACAAGTACACGCCCTCCGAGGCGGACTTCGGCAGCTCTCTGGACCTGCTGCGAGACGGCAACATCGACGCGTCCATCTTCGTCGTCGGCACCCCCACCGGGTCGCTCGGGGATCTCGCCGCCACCAATGACGTAAGGCTCGTCTCCCTGGACCAGGACAAGGCCGATGAGGTGGCGGGGGAGAGCCTGTTCGATGTCTACACCATCGAGCCGGACGCCTACGACTTCCTCGATGAGCCCGTGACCACCCTGTCCGTGGCCGCAGCGCTGATCGCCTCCACCACCCAGGTCAGCCCGGAGTTGGGGTATGAGATCACCAAGGCGACCTTCGAACACGCCGATGAGATCACCCTCGCCCAGGGCAAGCTGATCAGTCACGACTTCGCCCTGTCCGGTCAGGGTGAGGTGCCGATGCACCCCGGTGCGCAGAAGTACTACGAGGAAGAGGGACTCCTCTGACATGAACGGTAAGGACCACGAGAACCCTCCGCAGGTCTCGGCGCTCGAGGTCGACGAGAACGCGCAGCACGAGACAGAGGCACACGCCGAGGAGGTGCTGCGCGAGCACGACACATCCAGCCGATTCCGCACCCGGCTGGGAGTCTGGGCCTGGGTGGTGGGGGGACTGTCCATCGCCCTGACCCTGTTCCACCTGTACACGGGGCTCACCGGCTCCCGTATCCCGCTGGTGCAGGGCGCGATCCACCTCGGGGGCGCGACTTCGCTGATCTTCCTGCTGTACCCGGCCGGGCGCCGGGTGGGGCGTCCCCGGGGCAAGATCGGCGTGCCCTGGTGGGACGTTCTGCTGGCACTGCTGGGACTGGGCGCGAACCTCTACATCGTGGTGCGCTACTCCTACCTGACCAGCAATCTGGTGCAGATCATGGGGTACGACACGATCGACTACGTGGTGGCGACCCTGGGCATCGTGCTGACTCTGGAGGCCACCCGCCGCTGCGTGGGCCTGCCGATCGTGCTGATCGCCCTCGGCGCGATCGCGTACTCGATCTTCGGGGCCGGACTGTCCTGGAGCAACTACGTGGTCAGCACGTTCTTCACCGGCCGCAGCGGCATCTTCGGCACTCCCATCCAGGTGTCCTCCACCTTCATTTTCCTGTTCCTGCTGTTCGCGGTGGTGCTGATCCGCACGAACATCGGGGCGCTATTCAACGACCTGGCCTTCCGTCTCACCGGACGTTTCACCGGCGGCCCGGCGAAGGCGGCCGTGGCCGCCTCCGGTCTGCAGGGCATGATCTCCGGCTCATCGGTCGCCAACACCGTGGCCTCCGGCTCCTTCACCATCCCGTTGATGAAGCGCTCAGGCTTCAAGCCCCACTTCGCGGGCGCCACCGAGGCCACTGCCTCCACCGGCGGACAGCTGATGCCGCCGATCATGGGCGCCGCAGCGTTCATCATGGCCGAGTACACCGGCATCCCCTACAGCCAGATCATCATCATCGCGATCATTCCGGCAGCGCTGTACTTCCTGGGCGTGTTCCTCTCGGTGCACTTCGAGGCCAAACACATGCGCATCGCCGGCATTCCCCAGGACAAACTGCCGGGCTGGAAGTCGATCCTCACACGTCTTGATCTGCTGGCGCCGCTGGTCATCATCGTGACGATGATGCTCTCCGGCTT
>NZ_PNHL01000013.1:9798-91080 GCF_002871795.1 Brachybacterium sp. UMB0905
TGATGACCATGATCGTGTGCCTGATCCTGGGGATGGGCCTGCCCACCACCGCGAACTACGTGGTCACCGCCACCGTCGCCGCCCCGATCCTCATTAACAACTTCGACGTACCCGTGATCGCGGCGCACATGTTCGTGTTCTTCTTCGGCATCCTCGCCGACGTCACCCCACCGGTGTGTCTGGCGGCATATGCGGGCTCCGGCATCGCCGGCTCGAACCCGATGAAGACCGGCGTGACCGCGCTGCGCCTGGCGATCGCCGGCTTCCTCATCCCCTACGTGTTCGTGCTGGAACCATCCCTGCTGCTAGAGGGGTCGATGCTCGAGCTCGCCCCGGCGCTGCTCACCGTGGTGCTCGGCATGATCGCGATCGCCTCCGCGCTGGCCGGCTACCTCTTTGCGGACACCACCAGGGTGGAGCAGGTGCTGCTGATCATCGCGGGGTTCCTCATGGTCTACCCGTCGATTCCCATCTCGCTGCTGGGCATGGCTATAGCCGCCGCCATCGTGGTGGTGCAGCTCCTACGGCGGCGGCGCCAGGATGGAACCGGCGGCGGCACCTCGACGGCGCCGACGACGACCTCCGGCGCAGCTACCTGACGGGCGCGGCGCGTCGGAGCCAGCCCGCCGCGGCGTCAGCTCCGCCCCGTGCGCGCCGCTTCCGGCATCGGCCGCGTGCCCACGAGGAAGAACCCGCCGACCATCCCCAGCAGCGCCACCACCCCGGAGACCAGGAACGCCACATTCACGCCGTGGATCGGGCCCTGCGCACCATGCGTCGCCGGATCCAGAGCGCTCGCCGTCATGACGGTGATCAGCACGGCCGTGCCCACGCTTGCGGCGATCTGCCGCAGCGTGTTGTTCACGGCGGTGCCGTGCGGGATCAGGGAGCTGGGCAGGTGGTTCAGCGCGGCGGTGGTCACCGGCATGATCACCATCGCCGTGCCGAGCATCCGCACTGCATTGGCCGCGGCGATGAGCAGCAGCGAGGTGTCCGCCCGCAGCATCGACAGCGGCACGGTGCTGACTGCGACGAGCGCGAAGCCGATCACGCACAGCCAGCGCGCCCCGTAGCAGTCGAAGGCCCGCCCGGTCAGCGGGGACATCAGCCCCATCACGATCGCGCCGGGCAGCAGCACCAACCCGGACTGCATCGCCGAATGGTCGGTCATGTTCTGCACATACAGCGGGATCATCATCATCCCGCCGATCATTGCCACGAACACCAGCATGCCCAGCACGGTGCCGAGCGTGAAGGTGACATGGCGCAGCACCCGCAGCTCCAGCACCGGGTCCGGCAGGGTCAGCTGGCGGTGGATGAACAGCACCAGGGTGATGCCGCCGATGATCAGCGGGACGAGCACCTCGGGACTGCTCCAGCCGGTGTTGCCGGCATTGCCGAAGCCGAACAGCATGCCGCCGAAGGCCAGGGTGGACAACACCACGGAGAGCACATCGAGGTGATGGGGCCGGGATTCGGAGATGTTCTTGAGGATGAACCACGCCACCGCCATCACGAGCACCGCGATGGGCACCATCATCCAGAACAGGACCTGCCACGGCAGATGGTCCACGATCCAGCCGGAGAGGCTGGGGCCGATGGCGGGGGCGAAGCTGATCACGAGGCCGAACATGCCCATGGCGCGGCCGCGCCGGTCCCGCGGGAACACGGCGAACAGGATCGTCTGCATCAGGGGCAGGATGATGCCGCCGCCGGCGGCCTGCACCACGCGGCCCAGCAGCAGCATCGGGTACACCGGCGCCAGTGCGCACAGCACCGTCCCGGCGGTGAACAGGCCCATCGCCGCGAAGTAGAGGGAACGCGTGGAGAAGCGTTGGATCAGGTACGCCGTCACCGGGATCATGATCCCGTTGACCAGCATGAACACCGTCGTCACCCACTGCGCGGAGTTCGCTGTGATCCCGAAGTCACCCATGAACGCCGGCAGTGCCGTGTTCAGCAAGGTCTGGTTCAGGATGACCACGAACGCCCCAGAGACCAGCACGGCCAGGACGATGTTCGGATCCACGGTCAGGGGCGAGGAGTCTGGATCTCCAGCGGTCTCATCGCGTGCCTCGCTCACCGTGGATGCGCCTCCTGTCGTGGGGATCGGTGCGCCGGGCCGATGTGCGCAACCTTCCGCATCCTAGGAGGAAGCGGCTCCGGCGGCAAGATGCCTGCGCAGTGATGTGACCGGCCAGCCTCGACCTGAGCATCAGGACCGGGCGACGGAGCCGCCGACACCGGAGAGGGGCCGAGTGCCAGATAAGACGGCGCCCGCCTCCTGCCGAGCAGGAGACGGGCGCGTGCGCAGCTGAGCGCTCAGTCCACCGCCAGCTCGCTCATCGGCCCCCAGCCATCCCCCTCCACCTGGTGGGAGACGATCTGCGGGGTCGCGGTGAGGTACTGCGGGAACTCCTCCTGCATGGTGCGGAAATGCTCAGACTTCACATGCGGCTCAGCGCCCTCGTCGGTGAACGCCTCGATGAGCACGTACGTGTTCGGGTCCTCGACGCTGCGGGACCACTCGAACCACAGGTTGCCGGGCTCGGCCCGGCTCGCCTCAGTGAATTCGCGGGAGATCTCCGGCCACGCATCGGCGTGCTCGGGCTTCACGGGGAACTTGACATTGATGAGGATCATCGCGGGGCCTTCCGGATCGACGGCGGGGTGCATTCCAGGATGCCAGCTCGGCTGACTTAGTACCCGATCGACCGCAGATACTCGCGGGATTCGCGGATGCAGTCGATGGGGTCGCGGCCGTAGGTGTCGTCCTGCTCGATGAGGAAGTACTCCGCCCCGGCCTTCTCAGCCGCCGGCAGCAGGGCCGGCCAGTTCATATTGCCCTGACCCACCTCGGCGAACTGCGCCAGGCCCACGAAGATCCCGAAGAACTCCTGCATGTCCATCTCGCCGGCCTGCATCTTCGCCACCGCCTCCTGCGGCAGCGGCGCCACCCGGAAGTCCTTGACATGGATCAGCTTGCAGGCGCCGGAGTACAGCTCGAGCATGTCCAGCGGTGCCATGCCGCCGCGCTGCACCCAGTGCAGGTCCACCTCGAACAGCAGTGACGGCGCGACCCGGCGGACGATGTCGAAGATCCGCTCGCCCTCGAACTGGATCAGGTCCACGTGGTGGTTGTGATAGCACAGCGTTACGCCGTGTTCGGCCAGACGGGCCGCGTACGGCTCCACCGAGGCCGCCCATTCCTCGCACGCCTGCTTCGAGGTCATCGCCTCAAACGGCATCATGCCGATGCGCAGGAATCGCGCCCCCGTGGTGTGGCAGGCCTCCACGGCCCGGTCGAACTCGGTGGACAGGGCGAAACCGTTGCCGCCCGGCTCGATCGAGGCGCTCATCGCAGCGGTCTGCACGCCCAGTTCCTCACGGCCGCGTACCAGGTCCGCGATGATCTCGTCGGTCATCTCCACCTGGGAGACCTCAACGGCGGCGATGTCCAGCTCGCGCACCTGGCGCAGCACGGCGAACATCCCCTTCTCGGTGATCTGGTCCTTGAGCATCATCAGCTGCAGTCCGATGACGGGCATGGTCTTCTCCTTCTGCGAGGTCATTGCGGGTAGTGCGACGTGTTTAGAGAGGGCCCGTCCCCGCGGGACGGGGACGGGCCGGTTCCACTCAAGAGCGGGTGGGGTACTTGCCCTCCTGCTCGATGCGGCGGTTCAGCTCGGTGAGGTACTCCTCTCCGGGGTAGTTCACGAGGTCGATCTCCCGGCCGGTCCAGGCCGACAGCTGCATACCTGAGGCGAGACGCACACCGTTGATGCCCTCGGCGCCATCGGCGATCAGCTCCGTGCCCTCCAGCAGGTGGGCGGCGAAGTTGGTGAGCACATCGATGTGCTGCTGGCCCCAGGCCGACTCGTACTCCTTGACCTCCGTCGTGAACAGGTCATCGGTGTTGATCTGCCCCATGAACAGACGCTTGACGTCCTCGGGCTCCATGGAGTCGGACAGCGAGCGTTCATCCTGTGTCAGCCGGGTGATGGTGACCTTCTTCGAGTCGTCCACCACCACCTTGCCCTTGTCGAAGAGCATCTCGAGGCGGTCGGTGCCGATGATGTCGTTCGTGGAGGTCATGAAGTGTCCGGTGGCGCCGTCGCCGAAGTCCACCAGGGCATTGACCTCATCTTCGGTGGCGATGTCGCGTTGGAAGCCGAAGGCGAGCTTGGCGAACACCTTCTGTGGGGTCCCGGCCAGCCACTGCCACAGGTCCAGCTGGTGGGGTGCCTGGTTGACGAGCACGCCGCCGCCCTCGCCGCCCCAGGTGGCTCGCCAGTCGGACTGGTCGTAGTAGGCCTGCGGGCGCCACCAGGTGGTGATGATCCAGGAGGTGTGGCGCAGCTTCCCCAGCTCCCCGGAGGTGATGAGCTGCTTGAGGTCCGTGTACACGGGGTTGGTGCGCTGGTTGAACATGATCGCGAAGGTGGTCTCGGGGTGCTCCTTCGCGAAGGCGTTCATCTCCTCGACCTGCTTCACGTACACCCCGGCCGGCTTCTCGGTGAGGGTGTGGATTCCCTTGCCGATCGCGGCGATCGTCATCTCGGGATGCAGGTAATGAGGGACTGTGGTGACCACGGCGTCCACATCCCCGGAATCGAGCATCGCCACGTAATCGTCGTAGAACGGGACATCCGCATAGTCGGCGGCGGCCTGCTCACGCTTGGCCGGGTCGATGTCGGCGATCGCGCCGAGGCTCATCCCGGGCACACGGCCCTCGCTGATGAGGCCGGCGTACATGCCGCCCTGGGCTCCCAGGCCGATGATGCCGAGGCGGACGGTCTTCTCGCTCATGGTGTCTCCTTCGTCGAGGCGATCAAGGTGATCAAGGTGATCAAGGTGGTCAAGATGGTCGAGATCGGGAGTCGTGGGGCCGACGTTGTCCGACGACTGCCGTGGGGGAGTGGGGATGGTGCCGCCGACAGCATGTGGCCGTCCTCACGACCCTATGCCCATTCCGGGGTGCTGGGCGAGGGCGAGGACGCCTCGGCCCGCCCGCGGCGGGGCAGACCGAGGCAACCAGATCAGCTCTGCACGTCCTCGCTGGTGAGCTCTCCGCGCTCGGCGCGGCGCTCATCGAGGATCGCGACGTTCTGCTCCACGCGTTCCTTGGACAGCGGGTACCAGAAGATCAGGCCAGCCGCGGAGATCGCCAGCAGCACCGCGGGGACGAGGGTGGAGAGGGTGTAGATGCCATTGAGCACCGCATCGCTCTGGGTCACGCCACCGGACTGGTAGCCGATCCAGCCCAGCGCCCATCCGGACAGCCCGCCGGCGACGGCCTGGCCCAGCTTCCGTGCCCAGGAGTACAGGGAGTAGACGGTGGCGTCATTGCGCTCGCCGGTGCGGATCTCTTGGTAGTCGATTGCATCGGTGATGAAGGCCCAGATCAGCACGTTCAGCGCGGCCAGACCCGTCATGAGGATCGTGTAGCCGATGATGTAGGTGACCGCGCTGTCGGTGCGCAGGATGAACAGCGCCAGGCCGGACAGCGCTCCGATGCTCAGCCCCGCGATGCCCACCTCGCGCTTGCCCACGGTCCGGGTGAGCCAGGCGCCGATCGGCACGAAGGCGAGCGTGGGCAGCAGGCCCACCAGGTTCGCGGTCGAGAGCATCTGGCCGTTGTTGAAGTACTCGTTGAACACGTATGGCAGGACCGAGGCCAGCAGCATCATGCCGATGAGCATGAACAGCGAGGAGAAGATCAGCCCGGTCAGCGCCCGGTTCTTGAGCAGGGAACCGAACATTGCGCCGAAGCCCATGCGCTCGTCCTTGGGCTTGGGCGAGGTCTGCACGCGCTCCTCGACGTTCACGAAGCACAGGAGGTAGCACATGACCGCGAGCACGGCACAGATCACCGCCGCGAAGAACATGCGGTTGCCGGAGAGCTGCGAATCCCCATCCACCTGGATGTAGACGAAGAGCGGGACGACCACGGAGATGCCGAGGTTGGCAAGCGTCGCGCCAAGGGAGCGGAACACCGATAGGGAGGCGCGGTGGTCGGGATCCGAGGAGATCACGGAGGCCATGGAGCCGTAGGGGATGTTGATGAGGGTGTAGAACACAGAGCCCCACAGGATGTACGTGACGATCATCCAGGCCAGACGCGCCCCGTAGTCGGCATCGGCCAGCAGCGGGGTGAACATGAGCACGCAGGCCACGGAGACAGGGATGCAGATCCGCAGCAGCCACGGCTTGAAGCGGCCGGAGCGGGACGGCGAGAGGGTGTCCACCAGACGGCCGGCGCCGACGTCGGTGAAGGCGTCGAGGATGCGCGCGCCGAACAGGAGGGTGCCGACATGCGCGGCGTTGATGCCCATGACGTTGGTGTAGAAGATCAAGAAGAACGCCGACTGCAGGATGAACGTGAAGTCGTTCCCCCAGTCGCCGAACATGTAGCCGATCTTGTCGCGCCAGCTGAAGGGCCGTTTCGTCGGCCTAGCCAGGGCGGGGGCGGGTGCTGCGGTGGTGCTCATCGTCGGGCTCCTTCAGGCTCGTCTTCGAGTGGCGGAGCGGCGGCACGCACGAGGCGGCGGCGGCTCGATCCCCGGGTCCGCGGGAGTTTCGAGAACGGTCCGATGGTGGGCGGCGGGGATGTCGAGAATTCTGCTGAGCACCCTGTCCGTCCAGCCTGGGTTGCCGCCGGTTGCAGATCTATGGACACTGCCAAGAAGTGAGCGTGAGGGGAAAAGGGCCAGATGTCCTGCGGTTATACGGATGGTCGGCGGTGTAGCGGATGTCGGCCGCGTCTTAAACGACACTTCCACACCCTTGGAATTGCCGTTGGTTGCCGCGGGACAAAGGTCCTGGAATCAGGGGGCCGCGCGCCTCCCGGTCCCGCCGTTTCATGGCGGCGGGGTGACCCGCAGCCCCCTGCGCACGTGCCGCCCGTGAGCACACGGAGCCCCCACAGCAAAGGGAACGGCCGGGCCCGTGCGGGGCCCGGCCGTCCTGGAGGGGCACGGCGGCTGCCGTGCGCTGTCGCCGCAGGGGAACGGCGACAGGTCTCAGTAGAGGTTCAGGAAGGTCTGCAGGACCTTCACCGTGTCCTCATCGATCTCGTCGGCACCGTTCTGCTGGGCGCCGACCTCATGCTGCAGGCCGGCCACCGTCTTCGGGCCGATCTCGCCGTCCTGCTCGGTCTTGGCCCAGGCCTGCAGGGCGAGGGTGGTCTGCTCGTCCATCTCGCCGGTCTGCTCGACGTTCAGCCAATCCTGCAGGGCGGTGATGGTCTTGGGGCCCATCTTCCCGTCCACCTCGAGGGTGCCGGCCACGCTGAGATCACCGGTGGCCTTCGGTCCGGGCTCAGGCGCGGAGCTCTCCTGCGCCGGAGCCTGCTCCTCCTGCTCCTGCTGCGGAGCCTCCTCGGTGGGCTTGGTGAAGCCGTTCTCATCGCAGTTGTTCGGAATGCCATCGCCATCGCAGCTCCAGTCGCCCTGCGGCTCGGAGGACTCCTGCTGCTGAGGAGCCTGCTGCTCCTGCGGCTCCTGCTCCTGGGCGGGGGCCTGCTCGGCGGGAGCGGAATCGTCCTGTGCCCCGCCGCCGGAGGTGTCAGCGCCGCCGGAGAGGGCCACACCGCACACCGGCCAGGCGCCCGGGCCCTGCATCGACAGCAGCACCTCAGCGGTGGCGATCTGCTGAGACTTCGAGGCGAGGTCCGCACGGGGCGCATACTGCAGGCCTCCCGCGGCCTCCCAGGAGGACTGCGAGAACTGCAGGCCGCCGTAGTAGCCGTTGCCGGTGTTGATCGACCAGTCGCCGCCGGACTCGCAGGCGGCGACCTCGTCCCAGCCGCTGGCGGCCTGCGCGGAGGTTCCGGTGGCCAGCATGCCGGCGGCGACGATCGCGCCTCCGGCGAGGCTCGCGGCGGTGCGACCCAGTCCGCGGCGGAGTCGGCCGGCGGAGGCGGGACGCAGGGCGTGAGTGGAATGAGCGGGCATGGTTACCGTCCTTTCGCTTGGATCGGAGATGTTCCGCGGTGACGGACGGCGACGAACATAGGGGCCGACGGGGGAGGGGCTGCAAGGCCGCAGCGCCGTTCCGGCGGAGTCTTGACCCGATCAAGAACCGGGCGTGACGGGGAGAAAACCATCCTGCAGCGCCCTGACCAGGTAGAACGTGGTGTAGCGCGTAGGCCGTGACGATTTTGTGATCTCTTGTGCAGCGCTGTTCCTTGGATCACGAAAGGGCCGACGGGGCAGTCCCCGTCGGCCCTTGGTGGTGCGTGCCGTGCCGGATCAGCGGCGCTTGGCCGCGGCGTGCTCCTCGCGGTGCCGCTCGCGCTCGGCCCGCTTGGCCGCCTTCTTCTCCTCGAGCGCCTGCTCTTCGGCGACGGTGATGACATTGCCGCTCGAATCGGTCGCGACGGTCCCGTCCTCCCGGGTCACGACGAGGCCCTCAGGCTGCTCATCGCTGCGCTCGCCACGGTCGTTGTAGGCCTGGCGCCGGTCGTGGATGCGGTGCGCATCGGCCAGCAGCTCGCGCACATTGCGCTCGGCCACGATCATGTCGTGGTACTTCTCCGGCAGGTTCTCCACGATCTGCTCATGCTCGAGCATCTTCTGGTAGAGCGCATCGCGGTGAGTCTCGAAGGCCTCGTAGGTCATCTCGATGTAGGTCTTCGCCTCGCGGTGGGCATTGTTCACCGCGGCCTGTGCCCGGCCCTTGGGGGACAGCAGGGAGGCGAGGATCGTGATGGTCAGCACGCTGATGATGACCGTGAGGGAGAAGCCGGTGGTGACCTCAGGGATAGCGTGCACCGGCTGGCCGCCGTTGATGAAGCCGAGCTCGTTCTCGTGCAGCGCGTGGACGATCAGCTTCACGCCGATGAAGGCGAGGATGAGGGACAGTCCCCAGCCGAGGTAGACCAGGCGATCCAGCAACCCGTCGATGAGGAAGTACAGCTGACGCAGGCCCAGCAGGGAGAACACCGTGGCGGTGAACACGATGTAGGTGTTCTGGGTCAGGCCGAAGATCGCGGGGATCGAGTCCAGGGCGAACAGCAGATCGGTCGCGCCGATCGCGATCATCACCAGCAGCATCGGGGTCAGCACCCGCTTGCCGTTCTCGATGGTGAACAGCTTGTCGCCGTCGTACTCATCGGTGGCCGGCAGCACCTTCTTCACCAGGCGCACGAAGATCCCGTCGGCCTGCTCATCCTCGTCGTCTTCGCCCTTGACCTCCTCGATCACCATCTTGATGGCGGTGTACAGCAGGATCGCGCCGAAGATGTAGAAGGCGAAGGACAGATGCTCGATCGCGGCGGCGCCGATCGCAATCATGCCGGAGCGGGCGATGATCGCGAAGGTGATGCCGAACAGCAGGACCTTCTGCTGGTCCTCGCGGGGCACGGAGAACGCGCCGATGATCACGAGGAACACGAACAGGTTGTCCACCGAGAGGGCTTTTTCGGTGATGTACCCGGCGAAGTATTCCCCGCCCATGTCTATGCCGCCGAAGACCAGCACCCCCACGCCGAACAGCACAGCGATGCCCACGTAGATGGCCGACCAGACGGCGGCCTCGCGCATGGTGGGGATGTGAGCCTTGCGCACGTGGAAGATGTAGTCGAAGGCCAGCAGTGCGGCGACCCCGACGATCGTCAGGATCCAGACCAGAGGGGAGACAGTCACGGGAGCTCGCTTTCCAGGGTCGCGTCATGGACCCGGGTCTCTCCA
This sequence comes from Brachybacterium sp. UMB0905, assembly GCF_002871795.1. Lineage (GTDB taxonomy): Bacteria > Actinomycetota > Actinomycetes > Actinomycetales > Dermabacteraceae > Brachybacterium. The sequence continues at coordinate 19,491 of NZ_PNHL01000013.1, forward strand.
CCGGCTGCTGCTGCGGCCGGCCTCTGCGCCCGGAGAACCGACGGCGGTCCTCGTGATGACGTGCGCAGGGTGACGGATACTCCCCCGTTGCCAGCGCCCACTGTACACAGCAGGCGCTGGGCGGCGAAGCGGCCGTGGTGCGCTCCACGAAAGGAGGCGCCCCGAGCAGGGTCAGAGCATGAAGGGCACCACGATCATCGCGGCGAGGAAGCCCAGCGCCAGACCGCCGGCCGCCGCGACGGAGTCCAGGGATCAGAACGTGAATCCCTGGAACAGCACGAGCGCCAGCAGCAGGCCCACCACGAGGTTGACGACGGTTGCGACGAAGAAGACGAGGATCGGCCGGACACCGGCCTCACGGATGGAGCTCGCGTTGAACTCCAGGCCGATGGAGACGAACGCGAGGGTGAGCGCCCAGGTTTGAAGCTCCTTCGCCGCATCGAGCCGCGGCTCGAGCACTTCGGCAGGAATCGTCTCCACGGAGACAGTCGCGATCGCCGAGGTGATCAGAAAGCCCAGCACGAACTTCGGGAACCGATCCCAGATCAGAGCGAGTGATGCCCTGCCGCCGCGCTGTCCCTCTGCCGCGCTGCCCCCATCCTGAGCGGTGCGCAGTGAGAACCAGATCGTCAGCAGCACTGCCACCACCCCCAACAGGGCGTTCTGCGTCACCTTGACGATCGAGGCGATCTGCAGCGGCTGCTCGCCTGCGACCTCCCCGGCCGCCGTCACCGCGGCCGTGGTGTCGATGTTGCCGCCGATCCACGCTCCGGTGACCGCCGGTGAGAGCTCCATCAGATCAGCGAGCCATGGCAGCAGGAAGATTGAGGGCACAGCGAAGGTGATGACCAGTGCCGCGGTGTACGCCAGCTGCTCTTTGCGGGCCTGCACCGCCCCCGCTGCCGCGACGGCCGCGGAGACCCCGCAGATCGCCAGGGCGGAGGCCAGCAGTGCGCGCAGCCGATCATCCAGCCCCAGCGCTCCGGCGAACCACCAGGTGGCGCCGAAGACGACGGTGATGAGGACGATCGCCTGGAGCACGGCGGGACCCGCCGCGCGCACGAGCACGGCGAAGCTCACGGTGGCGCCCAGCAGCACCAGACCGATCTTGATGAAGAATTCGGTGCGGAACGCCGCGGCCATCCGCTCGCGCACCCGGGCGAGGCTCAGCACCGCGTTGCCCGCAAAGCCCAGGGCAATGGCGTACACCGGGTATTCGATCGCCGCGACGACGCCGCTCAGTGGCGTGCCCGCGGCGAGGGCAGGCATCGACTCGCTCAGCTGCCGCCCCGCAGCGGCCAGCCCTACCACGATGACCAGCCCCAGCACCGTCCAGCCGTGGCCCGGCCCCGCGGGCGAGCTCTTCTCGGCGCTGCGTGCTGCAGGCGACGTGCGAGGCGCCGCGCGATCTGTCGCGCTCACGGGATCAGCGCCGGGGAGATCGCACCGGCCATGCACAGCCCGAACAGGGCCAGCCCCACGATCGTGGCGATCCAGTCCTCGCCGAGCGAGAAGCGGCGGTGGTCGTCGGGGTGATCCGGCCGACGTTCACTATCCATGGACATTCTCCTCCCAAAGGTCCGCTAGGTGCACGGTATGCGAGAGGATGCGCTGTGCGCGGGTCGACGGGCCGTGTACGGCACCTGGACCCGTCGTGTTCACGCGGAGGTCAGCCGTCGTTTGCGGTGGGGATCTCCGCCTCGGTCGCGACTTCGCGCCACGTCGCGGCAAGGGAGTCGATGGTGGCGTGGGCGTTCAGGCCACTGGGCTGCGGGACCACCCACAGCACGACGTCCTCGGGCCAGTCCTCCACGGTCGCAGGATCCTGCCTGCCCAGCTGGGCGCGCGGCAGATGATAGGCCGTGCGAAAGGCGGTGATCCCGGCGATCGCGACCACGCGCGGGCGCAGCTGGCGGATCCGCTGCACCATGTGGGCCCCGCCCTCGCGCAGTTCACGGGCTGAGAGCTGGTCGGCGCGCGCGGTCGCGCGACCCACCAGGTTCGTCAGGCCGATCCCGTGATCGATCAGGTCCTGAGCATCGACCTGCGCGAGCCCGGCCGCGGCATCGACCGCCCGCGAGGTGAGCCCGGCGCGGTGCAGAGAGGGCCAGAAGCGGTTGCCGGGACGAGCGAACGGGGCGTTGACCGCGGCGGTCCACAGCCCCGGGTTGATCCCCACGATGAGCAGTTTCAGAGGCGCCCCATCGGCCGGCAGCACATCATCGATGCTGTCGGGGTCCGTGGTGGAGACGGCGTCGAGCTCGGCCCGCGTGGGACGGCGCCCACCGAGCGGAGAGGGCCGACGCTGTGCTGGGGTGCTCACCCGATCGGCTCGGTGTCCTCATCCACGAGCTGGATGCCATCGAGGTCCCACTGCCCGTCGGTGCGGAGGATGAAGTACCGCAGGTGCACCTCTTCCGTCCCGCCATCCGCATTCAAGATGTTCTCGGTGACCTCGAAGATCGCGTACCCCTGGCGATTCACCCGGTCGTTGACCGTGTAGTCGACCGCCGAGACGGTGCCCAGCGTCTGGTCGAAGGCCGTGCAGGAGGTGGTCTCGAGGGCCCGGCGGAACTCCTCCGTGGTGGAGTCCATGTACAGCTCGCAGTCGCTGTTCTCCATCGAGCTGTAGAAGTCCTCAAGAGTGTCCTGCGGGTTGCCGCGGCCCAGGATGTTCAGCAGGAGGATCAGGCCCACGACGCTGACCAGCAGCAGGCCCACCAGGGCGATGCCGCCCAGCACGAGCCAGTGCCACATCGGCCGCCCGCCGATCTTCTTTCCGCCCGGAGCGGGTCCGCTCGGGCCGGCCGGCTGCGGCTGTGCGTAGATCATGACTCCCCCTGCTGCTCGTGGTTCCAGCTCGAGTATCGCGCACGGTGAGCACTCGTGCACGGCCCGTCACCGACTCGATACGCTGAAGCACATGATCGTCACTGCGGATTCAGGGCCCATCGGATCTCCCACCAGCAAGGACGCAGCGGGGTTCCTGGGCCCTGCAGCCGTGCGCTACACCACCCGGGCGGGAGAGCGCGAGCAGTCTGCGCTGCCGGTCGTGGACGGGGTGGAGGATGTACGCGGACGTACCATCGCCGCGGGGGACTCGCTGCGCTATTACGTCTTTCCCGTGCTTGATGAGGACGCGCAGACCTGGGGCGCCACCTATGTGAGCATCGATCTGCTGCTCGATGACGGCACCCACCTCAGCGACCACGCGCCGAAGGATCAGTACGGCACCGTCGCCACCGCCGCCGGGCTCGGCGATGGGAAGATCCTGTACGCCGATCAGTGGAACGACGTGCAGGTGGACCTCAGCGCGGTCGTCGGCCGCAGCATCCAGGACGTGCTGATCAGCGTCGACGTTCCCGCGCGCGAGAGCGATCCCGCCGACGGGGACGCGGACGAGGAGTTGGGCGGCTGGATCGACGGTCCCTACGTGGGGGCGCTCCCCGCGGACCCGGATGTCGACGACCCGGTCGCATGGGTGGACACCCGACGCGGCACCTATGCCTCCGGGGACTTCTCGCGCGGCAACACCCTGCCGCTGACGGCCTGGCCCAACGGCTTTGCGATGTTCACCCCGGCCACCGATGCGCGCAGCCGCCGCTGGGTGTACGAGTACCACCGCCGCAACGGGGAGGACAACCGGCCGCGCTTGCAGGCCCTCGCGATCTCCCACGCCCCGAGCCCGTGGATGGGTGACCGCCTGCAGTTCTTCCTCATGCCGCTGCTGGGACAGAGCCCCGACGCGAGCCCCGCGGCGCGCGCCCGCGGCTTCGACCACGCCGGGGAGACCGCGCGCCCCGACCTGTACGCGGTGACGCTCGACGGTGGCATCGGCCTGCGTCTGGCGCCCACCGACCATGGCGCGATCACCGAGATCACGCTGCCCGAGACGGCCGACGGCGTGCACTTGCTGCTCGAGGGCCACGACGGCGCCTCTCGCGTGGATGCGGCTGGTGCGGTGTTCGACGGGCAGGTGCAGGCCTGGGTGGATGCGCCCGCGGATGAGCGCGCCGACGGCGCCACCCGCATGTTCATCCATGCCCAGCTGGATCCCGCCCCGATCGCGGCCACCGCAGCGCGCGGGGACAGCGACGGCAGTGTGCTGACCTTCGCTCCCGGCACCACCACGGTCACCGTGCGCCTGGTCACGAGCTTCATCTCCCAGGAGCAGGCGCGGCGCACCTTTGCCCGGGAGCTCGACGGCCGCAGCGTCGAGCAGGTGCGCGAGGCCGCCCATGCCGCCTGGGCCGAGCGCCTGGGCGTGATCGATGCGCCATCGGCCACGCCGCCGCAGCGCCGCACCCTGCTGGGGAACCTCTACCGACTGAACCTGTACCCGAACTCCCACTGGGAGGATGCCGGCAGTGGGGAGCGCCGCGAACCGGTCCATGCCAGCCCCGTGCTGCCGCCCAAGGGAGAGGCCACCGACAGTCGGACCGATGCCCAGGTGGTCCCGGGGCGGATGTACGTCAACCACGGATTCTGGGACACCTACCGCACCGCCTGGCCGGCCTACGCACTGCTGTACCCGGAGCTCGCCGCGGAGCTCGCGGACGGCTTCATCCAGCAGCACCGCGAGGGCGGCTGGATCGCCCGCTGGTCCTCTCCCGGCTACGCCGACTGCATGACCGGCACCTCGAGCGATATCTCCTTCGCCGATCTCCAGGTCAAGGGGGTGCCGCTGCCCGATGCGATGGCTGCGTACACCTCGGGCCTGCGCAATGCCACGGTGGCGCCGGAGCATCCGCGGGTGGGTCGCAAGGGCAATGAGCGCGCCGTCTTCACCGGCTACGTGGACACCGACACCGATGAGTCCGTCTCCTGGGCGCTCGAGGCGCACATCAATGATGTGGGGCTCGCGGAGCAGGCGCGTCTGCTCGCTGCCCGCGCCGCCGCGGACGGTCAGACGGAGCTCGCCGAGCGCCTCGGGGAGGAGTCGCGCTACCTCGCTGCCCGCGCCCAGAACTATCCGCTGCTGTTCGATGAGGCGATCGATTTCTTCCAGGGCCGCCGCCGTGACGGCCAGTTCGCCACGACCCCCGAGGAGTTCGATCCGGAGAGCTGGGGCGGAGACTTCACGGAGACCGATGGCTGGAACTTCGCCTTCCACGTCCCGCACGACGGAGAGGGTCTGGCGGCCCTCTACGGCGGACGCGAGGGGCTGCGGGCAAAGCTCGACGCCTTCTTCGCCACCCCTGAGCGGGCGCAGAAGAAGGGCAGCTACGGGCATGTCATCCACGAGATGGACGAGGCCCGCGCGGTGCGAATGGGCCAGTTCGGGGTCTCCAACCAGCCCAGTCACCACATCCCCTTCCTCTATCACCACGCCGCGGCCCCCGAGCAGGCATCGCGCGTGGTCCGCGAGGTGCAGCGCCGTCTGTTCGTCGGCGAGCAGATCGGGCAGGGCTACCCGGGCGATGAGGACAACGGGGAGATGAGCGCCTGGTGGCTGCTGACGGCGCTGGGTATCTACCCGCTGCAGCTGGGCACGCCGCGCTACCACCTGGTGGCGCCGCTGTTCGACCGCGTCGACGTCACGCCGCTGGGCGGCCCCGCCTTCACGATCACCACCGACGGGGACCCGGGAACCGACGCGGTGTGCATCACCGGTGCGAGCATCCGCGGGGCGGAGCATTCAGGGGCCTGGATCGACCATGAGGACCTGCAGGGGCAGATCCACCTGCGCCTGGGCAGGGAGGCAGGGGCATGGGGCGAGGTGCCGCCCTCGCCCACCGCCCCCGGGGAACGGCCCGCACCGCTCGTGGACCTGCTCGAGCGCGATGCGACAAACCCCCTGCTCGATGATGACTCCACCACCGAGCGCACCTTCGAGACCGCAGCGGTGACCATCGACCTGCCGGAGCTGGCGCAGCCAGGACGCGCCCGTTTCCTCACCCTCACCTCCGGGACGGAAGAGGGCGGGGACCCGATCGCCTGGCGGCTCGAGGGCAGCGCCGACGGCCAGACGTGGGAGGTGCTCGATGAACGCTCCGGGCAGACCTTCCCCTGGCGGCGGCAGACCCGGCCCTTCGAGATCGCCACGCCGCGCGAGTGCACCCGCCACCGCCTGGTGGTCACCACCGCGCAGGGGCCGTTGCGGCTGGCTCAGGTGGAGCTGCTGGCCTGAGACTCCACTGCCGCTGATCGGCCGGGGCCCTCGTGCGGCGGGTGCGCTCGCCGCACGAGGCCATGCTTCCCATCGAGCGCCGTGCCATACCGACGGTCGCGCAGCACCCACGGCCAGGTCATCACCAGCGCCCACACGGCGGCGATCAGCAGGGCCTCCACCAGGAGGTACTGCGGCCAGGGGCCCAGCAGATCCAGGATCGACGGGCCCGCCGGCGCCCGGTTCAGGTACCCGTAGTTGGCTCCCGTGAGCAGGTTGCCGGTGAATGCCATCACCGCCCAGCCCAGGGTGATCACGTAGGCCACCGCGAAACCGCGCCACGTCGGCCGATACCCCAGCCCCCACACCAGCACCACGGGCACCACGATCCCGGCCCCGTGCGCGATCCAGTACTGGAAGAACTCCAGCGGCACCCACACGAAGTAGTTCACATCCGGGGTCAGCACCGACTGCAGGTTCAGCGTGAGCCCCCAGTAGTAGGCGACCACGATCGCCCAGCGCGCCTGCGTGATCATCGCCACCGGCAGCACGAACCGCAGCGCGTCGGAGTAATGCAGCGGCAGGGACTCATCGATGTTCCACGCCCACGGCATGAAGCCCCACGCCGTCCAGAACACAGAGTTTCCCAGCAGCAGCCAGCCGAGCCCGCGCAGCACCCGATCCACGCGCTCGCCGGGCGTCCGCCGCGCCCACAGCACCAGCGCCACCGAGGCCACCACGATGAGCGTCAGCATGCACCAGTGCTCGAGGCCATAGGGGGCCATGCGGCCCAGCGGGGGAGAGTTCATGGGGTGAGTATGCCGGTATTCGGGTGTCCGGGGGCCACGTCGGGAGGCCTATAGAGTGAAGACGCCCCCGATTCCCCGTGGAGGAAACCATGGCACGCCGCGGCTCTGCCCGTCGCCCTGAGATCGATGCATCCCCCGACCGTTCGCGAGAGGCCGACGCAGCCGCCTATGCGGCGGACCGGCGGCGCGCCCTCTTCTCCGCCCGGGAACAGGCCCGTCGTTTCCTTCGAGAAGTGAACTATCCCCACAGTATTCATCCGGCTCTGGTGCCGGGAGTGTCCGTGGAGGACCAAAAAATTCGCTATGGCATCGACAAGGGAATTCTCGGTGTCGTTGGCGCACTGATCATCGGATTCGTCGTGTGGGGCATCGTCGCCCCGCAGCAGGTGTTCGACGTCTCCGGTATCGCATTGAGCTGGGTGATGCAGAACCTCGGCTGGCTGTTCAGCCTGCTAGCGATAGGACTGGTGCTACTTCTGCTGATGCTCGCCTTCTCCCGCTACGGCAAGATCCCGCTGGGTGTGGAGGGTGAAAAACCCGAATATTCCACCGCTTCCTGGGCGGCGATGCTGTTCGCCGCCGGCATTGGGATAGGAATCATCTTCTTCGGTCCCTATGAGCCACTGACCTATTACCTCTCCCCCCCGGCCGGGCGCCCCCTACGACGCCGGCAGCATGAACGCTATGAAGGGCGCGATCGCTCAGTCCGCCCTGCACTGGGGTGTGAACGCCTGGGCGGTGTACGGCATCGTCGGCCTGGCGGTTGCGTACATCTCCTATCGGCGCGGCAGGGTGCCGCTGATGAGCTCGGTGGTTTCGAGCCTGTGGGGCGGTGACCACACTTCTCCTGCCAGCCGCATCATCGACGCGCTCGCGATCATCGCGACTCTGTTCGGAACCGCCGCATCACTCGGGATCGGCGCACTGCAGATCGCCCGCGGCGTGGAGATCGTGGGCGGGCTGGGGGCCGCCGGCAACACCCTGGCCCTCTTCATCATCACCGTGCTGACCATCGGCACGATCATCTCCGCCGTTTCAGGAGTGGCCAGGGGCATTCGCATGCTCTCCAACATCAACATGGTGCTCTCGGTGGGCCTGGCGGTGTTCTTCTTCGTCGTCGGCCCCACCGTGTTCCTCATCAACATCATCCCCGGCGCGATCACCGAATATTTCGGCACCATGCCGGACATGCTCGCGGCGAACATGGCCGAGGGTGAGGATATGCAGGCCTTCCTCTCCGCCTGGACCACCTTCTACTGGGCCTGGTGGGTGAGCTGGGCACCGTTCGTCGGGGTGTTCGTCGCCAAGATCTCCCGCGGCCGCACTATCCGCCAGTTCGTGCTGGGTGTTCTGCTGATCCCCTCGACCATCATCGTTCTGGCTTTCGCCATCCTGGGCGGTACCGCGATCTGGCTCCAGCGCCGCGCCAGCGAGCTCGACGAGCTGGGGAACACGGTCGGCATCGCCGCTTCGGAGGGGGCGATCGCCCCCGACGGGACGACGGACTCCTTGCCGCTGCCCGCCGAGATCTTCTACGCCGTGGTGGACCAGCTACCTGGCGGTGGACTCGTCGCGACAGCCGTCATCGTGGTCCTGGCGATCTTCTTCATCACCACCGCGGACTCCGCGTCCCTGGTCAACTCGCAGCTGTCCCAGGGCGGCAACCCCAACCCGAATCGGCTGGTGACGGCGTTCTGGGTGCTGTGCATGTCCGGGATTGCCGTGGTGATCCTGCTGTTCGGGGGCGAGAACGCGCTATCGGGTCTGCAGAACCTCGTGGTGGTGACCGCTACCCCCTTCGCGGTGATCCTTGTGGCGATGGCGGTGGCACTGGTCAAGGAACTTCGATATGACCCCATGGCGATCCGCGACCACTTCCAGGATGCCGCGCTGGAGAACGCGGTGAAGCAGGGCGTGACCGAGTATGGCGATCACTTCGCGCTGGCGATCGAACCGACCACCACTGACAGCGAGTACGCGACCGGAGGGGATTTCGATTCCACCGCCCCGGAGTTCACCGAGTGGTACACCCGCACCGACGAAGACGGCAATCCGGTGGAGTATGACTACGAGCGCGGCCAGTACATCGAACCGGCGGGCGAAAGCCCGACGGGGGCCGATACCCCGCGCGACTGACCCCCAGCCGTTCCCGCTACGATCACCTCACCCGATGGATCCAGCACCCCAGGAGACGCGACCCGATGACCGAGGCCCAGCCCGCCTACCACGCCGATTCCTCTGACCTGGTGGACAAGGAGGTGCTGACCTGGGAGCGGTTCGGCACCGCCACGAGGGAGCTCGCGCAGGCCGTCGCGGATTCCGACTTCAGCCCGGAGATCATCATCGCGGTGGCGCGCGGCGGTCTGCTGCCGGCCGGCGGGCTCTCCTATGCGCTGGGTGTGAAGCTCTCCGATGCGATCAACGTGGAGTTCTACACCGACGTCCATGAGACGCTGCCGGACCCGGTGCTGCTGGCCCCGATGCTGGACACCGAATCCATCAAGGGCAAGAGACTCCTGGTGGTCGACGATGTCGCGGACTCCGGGCGCACCCTCGCTCTGGTGCTCGATCTGCTGCGGGACATGGGCGCCGATGCGCGCAGCGCCGTGCTGTACGCGAAGTCCGCCTCCGTGGTGGACCCGGACTTCGTATGGCACCGCACCGATGAGTGGATCGTCTTCCCGTGGTCGGCGCAGCCGCCGGTCACTCCTGGTGGGGGCGCTGCGGGCTGACCGCGCGCGAACCCGAGGCAGGGCCCTGGGCGGTGTCTGCGGCGGAGTCGCTGGGATGGCCTGCTGAGCTCGCAGCAGTGCTGGGCACGTCGGCATCTGCAGCCGCATCGTGCCCGTCCTCGTTCGCGTGGTGCCCGATGGGCAGCAGGTGCATGATCCCCGCGGCGACCAGGCCGATCACCAGGCCGAACAGGAACGAGAAGAACGTGTTGACCAGCCACGCGAGTGCCGTGCCGACACCGGCGACGCCGTGGACCTGCTCCTCGAGGTGGTGCACGAAACCGTAGGGCTGAGCGAGCCCCAGATCGTGGGTGCCCACCAGCAGGATGTGCCCACCCACCCACAGCATCGCGACCATGCCCACGTAGCTGATGACCTTCATGACGGTCGGCATCCCCTGCACCAGGCCGGTGCCGAACCTGCGCTTCGCCGCGGAAGCGTCCTCATCACGGGCCATCGCCAGGCCGATGTCGTCCATCTTCACCAGGATCGCCACCGCCCCGTACACCAGGGCGGTGATGCCGATCGCGATGACCACGAGCACCGCAGCGCGCATCCACACGCTGTCGGTGTCCACCGAGTTCATGGAGATCACCATGATCTCCGCGGAGAGGATGAGGTCGGTGCGCACCGCGCCCTTGACCACCGTGTCCTCCGCATCAGTGCCCGTCGCAGCTGCGGGCGCCTTCTTCTCGACACCCCGGACCAGCTCGATGATCTTTTCCGCGCCCTCGAAGGAGAGGTACAGGCCGCCCAGCATCAGCAGCGGTGTCAGCAGCCAGGGGGCGAACACGCTCAGCAGCAGCAGGATCGGCAGGATGATCAGCAGCTTGTTGCGCAGCGACCCCTTGGTGATCCGCCAGATGATCGGCAGCTCCCGCTTGGGCTTGATGCCCTGCACATACTGCGGCGTGACCGCCGCGTCGTCGATCACCACACCAAGTGCCTTCGTCCCGGCGCGGCTCGAGGCCGCTGCCACATCATCGGCGCTCGCGGCGGCCAGGCGCGCGAGCGCGGCGACGTCATCGAGCAGTGCGGCAAGTCCACCGGCCATCGGATCCTTCTTCCCCTCGGGCAGCACCGCGGTCGCGGCTCGGCACAGAATAGCGGCCCGGGGCACAGGATCCTGCCCTACAGTGGCCCGGGCTCGGGAGGCGCTCGGGCCGCACAGCAAGGAGCGGCAGTGGACGGCATGCGCACGTGGCTGGGGGTGACATCCCTGGCCGTGGGGATCTTCGTGCTCATCACCGTCGAGGAGCTGCCCATCGGGGTGCTCTCGGTGATGGCCCCGGATCTGGGGGTCAGCGAGGGCGTCGCGGGGCTCGCGGTGACCGTCCCCGGCGTGCTCGCCGCCCTCGTGGCGATGTCCACACCCCTGCTGGTCCGGGGGCTGGACCGGCGCCTGGTGCTCATCATCGCTCTGCTCAGCGTGGTGATCTCCTGCGCTCTCAGCATCATCGCCCCGAGCTTCGGATGGCTGCTGCTGGCACGACTGTTCGCCGGGGTGTCCATCGGCCTGTACTGGGCGGTCCTCCCGATCGTGGCAATGGGCCAGGTGGAGCCCCACCGCGTCCCTGCCGCGCTGACGCTCGCCTTCAGCGGCACCGGCGGTGCGCTCGTGCTGGGCGTGCCCACCGCCGCATGGATCGGCTCCCACGTGGGCTGGCGCGCCTCCTTCGCGGTGGTGGGAGCCGTCGCAGCCCTCGTCGCCGTGGCTATCCTGCTGCTGGTCCGGCCGGTCCACTCCCGGCAGGCCGTCACCCCCTCCATGATGCGCACCGCTCTGACCACCCGGGCCGTGCGCTACGTGCTGGCCTTCACGGGCCTCGGCGTGGTGGGCCAGTTCGCCACCTACAGCTATGTCAGCCCGCTGCTGGTCCAGCGCGCCCAGGTGCCGCTGCGCGATCTCGGGCTGCTTCTGCTGCTGTTCGGCATCGCCGGGCTGATCGGAAACTTCGCCGTCGGCCCGCTGATCCGCCGCAGCGCTCCACTCGCGGTGCTGGTGGTGATCGGCGGGACCCTCGCAGCGTTGCTCGCCGTGCTCGTGCTGGTGCACTCACCGGGGGCCGCGATGATCGTCATGCCGCTGTGGGGGCTGTGCGTCGGGGCGGTGTCCGTCAGCGTGCAGGCGTTCATCACCGCCGAAGCCCCGGAGGTCCTCGAGGAAGGCACCGCGCTGAACAGCGCCATGTTCAACGCCTCCATCGCCGTCGGGGCACTGATGGGAGGCATGGTCCTGGACCGCGCCGGAATGGATCCGATGATCCTCACCTCGGTGATCCTGGTCGGAGCGGCGACGGTGCTGGCCGCCGATTACCTGCGCCGACTGGGGGCACGGCCCGCCCGGCCCTGACTCACGGCAGGGCGGGGCGGGACGCGCTCAGCGCGGAGAGCTCATTCGTTGTCCCCGCCGGTGTCGAGCCCGGCGGCTGCGGCATCGCCGCCGTCATCCCACTGCCAGGCGGCGATCTCCGGCAGGTCCTCGCCCTCGGCGTACGCGTAGGCCCGTGCGCGCAGCCGCTCGTCCTCCATCCGCTGGCGCAGGCTCGCGTAGCGGGTCCCGAGCCCGTCGACCCGGTCGATCACGTCCATCACCAGGTGGAAGCGGTCCGTGTCGTTGCGCATGAGCATGTCGAAGGGCGTGGTGGTGGTGCCCTCCTCCTTGTAGCCGCGCACGTGCATTCGCGAGTGGCGGTCGTGCCGGTAGGCCAGGCGATGGATCAGCCACGGGTAACCGTGGTAGGCGAAGATCACCGGGATGTCCTCGCCGAAGTACCCCTCGAAGTCCTTCTGCGACAGCCCGTGCGGGTGCTCGGTGTCGTCCTGGAGACGCATCAGGTCCACGACGTTGATCACGCGCACCTTGAGGCCGGGGACCTCCTCGCGCAGGATCTTCGCCGCCGCGAGCACCTCGATCGTCGGGATGTCGCCGGCAGCGGCGAGGACCACGTCGGGCTCTTGCCCGGCCACCTCGGTGCCCGCCCATTCCCAGACTCCCAGGCCGCGCGCGCAGTGCAGCACGGCCTCATCCATGCTCAGCCAGTTCGGGTTCGGCTGCTTTCCGGCCACCACCACGTTCACGTACTGCTTCGAGCGCAGGCAGTGGTCATAGGTGGACAGCAGCGTGTTCGCATCCGGCGGCAGGTACACCCGCACGATCTCCGCCTTCTTGTTGACCATGTGATCGATGAAGCCGGGGTCCTGGTGCGAGAAGCCGTTGTGGTCCTGCCTCCACACATGGGAGCTCAGCAGGTAGTTCAACGAGGCGATGGGGCGGCGCCACTCGATCTCGTTCGTGACCTTCAGCCACTTGGCGTGCTGGTTCACCATCGAGTCGACGATGTGGATGAAGGCCTCGTAGGAGGAGAACATGCCGTGGCGGCCGGTGAGCAGGTAGCCCTCGAGCCACCCCTGGCACTGGTGCTCGGAGAGCATCTCCATCACGCGGCCCGCACGGGCCAGATGCTCCTGGTGGTCATGGTCCTCGAAGTCCGCATTCCACTGCTTGTCGGTGACCTCGTAGACGGCCTGCAGACGGTTCGAGGCGGTCTCATCCGGCCCGAAGATGCGGAAGGTCGTGGGGTTATCCCGCGCGACGTCCCGCAGGAAGGTGCCCAGCACCTTCGTGGCCTCGGCGAGAGTGCCGCCCGGACCGGGCACGTCCACGGCGTAGTCGCGGAAGTCAGGCATCCGCAGCGGGGCGAGGACCGATCCGCCGTTGGTGATGGGGTTCGCCGACATGCGCAGCTCCCCCTCCGGGGCCGTCTGCGCGATCTCCTCGCGCAGGCGGCCGCCCTCGTCGAACAGCTCCTCGGGGCGATACGACCGCATCCAGTCATCGAGGTCGCGCAGGTGCTCCTCGGTGTCGCGGGCGTTCGCGAGCGGCACCTGGTGGGAACGCCAGGAGCCTTCGGTCTGCTGCCCGTCGATCTCCTTCGGCCCGGTCCATCCCTTCGGGGTGCGGAAGATGATCATCGGCCAGGCCGGACGCACGGTCTCGCGGCCGGCCTCGGCGTCCTCCGCCGCCTGTCGCTTGATCGCGGCGATCGCATCCAGTGCCTGGTCCATGACCTTTGCGAACCGGCGGTGGATGGAGAGATGGTCCTCGTCGTCGAACCCGGCGGTGAAGACCAGGGGATCGTGGCCGTAGCCGCGCATCAGCGAGACCAGCTCGTCCTCCCCGATACGGGCCAGCAGCGTGGGATTGGCGATCTTGTAGCCGTTCAGGTGAAGGATCGGCAGCACCACGCCGTCCTGCTGGGGATTCACGAACTTGTTCGAGTGCCAGGAGGTGGCGAGCGGGCCGGTCTCCGCCTCGCCGTCTCCCACCACGGTGAAGGCGATCTGATCGGGGTTGTCGAACATCGCACCGTAGGCATGGGAGAGGGAATAGCCCAGCTCCCCGCCTTCGTGGATCGAGCCGGGCGTCTCCGGTGCCACATGCGAGGGAACCCCGCCGGGGAAGGAAAACTGGGTGAACAGCCGCTTCAGGCCCTCCTCGTCCTCGCCGACCGCGGGGTAGACCTCGGAGTACGTGCGCTCGAGGTACGTGGCGGCCACGAGCCCGGGCCCGCCGTGACCCGGACCGGTCACGTACATGGCATGCAGGTCGCGCTGCCGGATCGCCCGGTTGGCGTGCGCGTAGAGGAAGGTGAGTCCCGGGGTGGTGCCCCAGTGCCCCAGCAGCCTCGGCTTGACGTGCTCGCGCTGCAGCGGGCGGCGCAGCAGGGGATTGTCCTTGAGGTAGATCTGTCCCACCGAAAGGTAGTTGGCGGCGCGCCACCAGGCGTCGAGCCGCTCGAGGTCCTTCTTCTGCGGGGCGGAGGCGGGGGAGTCCGGCCAACGGGGGATCGTGGTCATGGTGTCAGAGCACCTTTCCGAGTCGACGTGCCCGCGGCGCTGCCGCGGGAAGTTGTCTTCCACCGTACGGCGCGAGGGAAGTGACAGGAAGGGATGTCCGGAGCTGGTGGCGCCTCGGGGCGACCCGTCGGGGAGAGGTGCGCAGAGGGACGATAAGGCGCAGATGAGAGTCTTTTCAGAGGAAGGCCGACGCTAGTGTGGAGCCTTTACGCTGGTCACATCGCAGACATCGTGGCGCCCGTGTCCGGGCGTCAGGAATCAGGAGGGCCCCCTGAACCGCGCCCTCATCCGCCCCGCCCCGCTGCGAGCTGCTGCCGCTGGTCTGCTCGCCCTGGCATTCGCCACCGGCTGCAGCGCCGGCAGCGAGGAGCAGGGCGACGCCACTGACGCCCCCGGCATCGGCCAAGAGGAGGGCGACGCCGACGCTGAAGACCCGGCCGCGAGCGGCGGCGGTGACGACCAGGCGAGCGACGGCGGTGGTGCCGCGGCGAGCGACGGCTGGGGAGAGACTGCAGAGGACACCGCAGCGGCCGCGCCCCTGCCGGCCGACGCGGACCTCGCGACCGAGGCGCTGCCCGTCCCGGCCGAGGAGGCGGTGCGGATCGCGACCGAGGCAGCCGGTGGGGGCGATCTGGTGCAGATCGACATCGATCACGAGGACGGCAGCTGGCAGTGGGAGGTCGAGCTCGCCGCCGACACCGTGCGTCACGACGTCACCGTGGACGCGACCACCGGCGATGTCGTCGAGCAGGAACAGGACGACGAGGACGAGCAGGATCCTATCGTGGATGTCACCACGCCTCTGGCCTGGCAGGACGCCCTGGACCTCGCGGTTCAGGAGGTGCCCGGCGCGGTCAGCGGCTGGGTGCTGGACTCCGACGACGGCGTGATCGCCTATGAGATCGACATCGAGCGCGAGGACGGCGGCGACGTCGACGTCCTCGTGGAGGTCGAAAGCTCTCAGGTGACCGTCGACGACTGATCGGGCGACGTGACGCAGCGGGGGCGGGGTCGATGACCCCGCCCCCGCTGTGTCGCTGCACCGCACGTGATCAGCGCGGAGCGATCACCGCAGTCCCGTCGGCGTCTCGGTGCATGACCTCCTTGCCCGCCTGCCACACCCGTTCGGTGCGGTGGCGCACGTCCAAGGGGTCGCCCTCCCACAGCACGAGGTCCGCCTCCTTGCCCTCAGCGATCGAGCCGATGCGGTCCGCGAGCCCCAGCACCTCGGCGGGATTCAGGGTGATCGCCCGCAGCGCAGCGGCCGGATCCATGCCGTGCTTGACCGCGAGCGCCGCCTGATGGACCAGGAACTCGATGGGCACCACCGGGTGGTCGGTGATGATCGAGACCTTCACCCCAGCCGCGGTGAGGATCCCCGGTGCCTTCGGGGTGCGCTCACGCACCTCCACCTTCGAGCGGGAGACGATCAGCGGCCCGTACAGCACCGGAACTCCCGCGGCGGCGATGCGGTCGGCGATCAGGTAGGACTCGGTGCCATGGTCCAGCACCAGCTCGTAGCCGAACTCCTCCGCGATGCGCAGCGCGGTGGCGATGTCATCGGCCCGGTGTGAGTGCTGCCGCCAGGGGATCTCCCGCGCCAGCACCTTCGCGAGTGCATCGGAGACCAGATCCGGATCCCGCTCATCCTCCGGCTTCGCCGCCCAGGCGCGGGCTTTCGCGAACGCTTGCCGGATCGTCAGAGCCACGCCCAGGCGCGTGGCGGGAGTGCGCTTCTGCTCGCCGTAGACCCGCTTCGGATTCTCGCCGAGCGCCGCCTTGATGCCCGAGGGTTCGCGCAGCACCATCTCGTCGACCACCCGGCCGTGTGTGCGCAGCGCGACCGCCAGCCCGCCGATGGGATTGCCCGAACCGGGGTTGACGTTCACCGCGGTGATGCCGCCTTCGATCGCGTCATCGAACCCGATCTCCATCGGGTTGATCGCATCGATCGCGCGGGCCGCGGCCATTACCGGGTCGGTCATCTCATTGGTGTCCTGCCCGGCCCAGCCCTCACCCTCCTCATGGACCCCCAGGTGGACATGGGCGTCGACGAACCCGGGCAGCAGCCACGCCCCGCCTGCATCGATCACCGCAGCGCCGTCGGGGATCGGGGCGTCGGGGCCGAGCGCAGTGATGCGGTCGCCGGTGACCACGACGGCGCCGTCGAAGGGCTCGGACTCGATCGGGACGACGTGGGCGTTGGTGATGGCAAAGGTGTCGGGTGTGCTCATGGCATGACCCTGTGCGGCGGCGGGCAGGACGTCAAGTCCGGTCCTGGCGCGGGATCACTCCTGGTGGCGTCTGGCCGGGATGGTGCTCGTGGTGTTCGCGGTGGCGGCGATGGTGCTGCTGGGCGTGCAGTACAACCTGGTCGCCGCGCAGCTGCGTTTCTGAGCGAGGCACCGGATGCGGTGGCACTGACGGGTGGGGTGCGGGGCCGCAGGGCCGACGGATGCTCTGCCCGTCGGCCCCGGTGCGCGGTACCCTGCGGGGATGTCGAAGCAGACGAAGGCGAAGAAGTCCGGTGCGAAGGCCCGCCCGCACGGCTACGAGATCCCCTCGGGCTGGACCGGGGACGTCACCGAATTCGATCCTCGGGCCACCCCCGGGTTCGACGGCGGCAAGAAGCAGGGCAAGCAGCTGCTCGCCGAGCGCTCCGAGAAGCTCTCCGAGCTGCAGGAGCGCCTGTACGCCGCGCACCACGGCGCGGACGGCGGGCGGTCCGTGCTGCTCGTGGTGCAGGGCATGGATACCTCCGGCAAGGGCGGCATCATGCGTCATGTGGTGGGGCAGGTGGATCCGCAGGGCGTCGAGATCGCCGCGTTCAAGGCCCCCACCGCGGAGGAGAAGAAGCACGACTTCCTGTGGCGGATCCGCAAGCGTCTGCCGCAGCCCGGCCTCATCGGTGTCTTCGACCGCTCCTACTACGAGGACGTGCTCATCCACCGGGTCCACGGCTGGGCCGACGCCGGTGAGATCCGCGAGCGCTACACCGCGATCAACGCCTTCGAGCGTGAGCTCGCCAAGGACGGCATCGCCGTTATCAAGGTCATGCTGCACATCTCCCACGCCGAGCAGGGTCAGCGCCTCATGGAACGCCTCGAGCGGGCGGACAAGCACTGGAAGTTCAATCCCGGGGACGTCGATGAGCGCAGCCACTGGGAGGACTACATGGAGGCGTACACCCGCGCGCTGCGGGCCACCTCCACCGTCGGCACCCCGTGGCACGTGATCCCGGCGGATCGCAAGTGGTTCGCGCGTCTGGCGGTCCAGCAGCTGCTGCTGGATGCACTCGAGGAGATCGACCCGCAGTGGCCCGTGGCGGAATTCGACGTGGCCGAGCAGATGGAGCGCCTGCGCGCCACCATGGCCTGAGCGAGAAGCTGCCATCCTTCCGCGGACCTGCCGGTTCAGGGGGGACCTTGTGCCCGCGGCGAGTCCGCGTGAGGATGGGGCCATGGCTTCCATCACCTTTCAGAACAACCCCGTGACCACCATCGGCGAGCTGCCGGCCACCGGCAGCAGCCTGCCTGCCTTCGAGCTTGTGGGCACTGACCTCAGCGCCGTGCGGAGCGAGGACCTCGCTGGTCAGCGCCTCGTGCTGAACATCTTCCCGTCGGTGGACACCGGCACCTGCGCCATGTCCGTGCGAGCCTTCAACAAGCTCGCCGAGGAGCTGCCGAACACCCGCGTGGTGTGCGTGTCCAAGGATCTGCCGTTCGCGCAGGACCGCTTCTGCGGCGCCGAGGGCATCGAGAACGTCACCACCGCGAGCGCCTTCCGCTCCTCCTTCGGTGAGGACTTCGGCGTGACCATGACCGATGGTCCGCTCGCCGGGCTGCTCTCCCGCGCGGTGGTCATCGCCGATGAGAACGGCAAGGTCATCTACACCCAGCAGGTCCCCGAGATCGCCGACGAGCCCGACTACGACGCGGCGAAGGCGGCTCTGTCCTGAACGGCTGCATCTGCGCGGTGCGTGCTCGATGAGCATCCTGGACATCTCCTGCGCCCGGGTGCGGGATCTGCTGGACGACGGCGGTCCCGCCCCGGGCGAGCATCGCGCCCTGGTGGATCGCTTGTGGCCGCGGGGAGTGCGCAAGGACCGCCTGGCCCTGACCGAGTGGACGAAAGACGTCGCGCCCAGCACGGAGCTGCGTCGAGCCTTCCACCACGATGAGCTGAGCTTTGAGCAGTTCTCCGCGCAGTATCGCGAAGAGCTCACCGCCTCCGGGGAGGCTGAGGCGCTCGCCGAGCGAGCCCGCAACGCAGGTGCTGATCACCTGGTTATCGTCTACGCGGCACGTGATCCCGAGCGCAACCATGCCCGGGTGCTCGCCACCCACCTCACCTCCAGGGCCTGAGCCGGGATCACGGCCGCGACAGGGCGGCGGCGCTCAACCCCGCTCGGGGGACAGATAGTCTCGACCCCTGTGGAACCCCTCTCCCTGCTCGTCCTGTTCACCATGGCGGTGATGGCAGGGGCGATCAATGCCGCCGTCGGCTCAGGATCGCTGCTGACCCTGCCCGTCCTGTTGGCGATCGGCGTGCCGCCGGGAGCTGCGGTGCGGACCAACACCATCGGCATGGTGTTCTCCACCCTCGGCTCCTCCTTTGGCTATCGCCGGGAGATCGCAGCGGAGAAGGAGCAGCTGGCGCCGCTGGTGATCACGACCTCGCTGTGCGCCACCGCAGGAGCGATGCTGCTGCTCGTCTCCCCCTCGGGGGCCCTGGACGTGGTGGTCCCGGTGCTGATCGTCGTGGCGCTGGCGATGGTGGTGTTTCAGAAACCGCTCACCCGTGCCCTGCGCGGACGGCAGGACCGGCCGTGGATCGCTGCCCGCGGCGGGGAGGCCGCCGACGGCGCTGAGGACGCGAAGACGGTCCCGTCGGCCGCCTCGCATGACCTCTCCCCCTACCGGCAGCGCGGACTCGTGGCCGCGATGGGAGCGGCGAGCGTGTACGGCGGATACTTCACCGCCGCGCAGGGCGTGCTGTACCTGGGAGTGCTCGGCATCTTCACCGGCCGCACCATGGGCTCGGTCAACGCGGTGAAGAACCTGCTGAGCCTCGTGGTCAATGTCGCCGCGGCGCTCGTCTACCTCGTGGCGCACCTGTGGTGGGGAGCTGCCGTGCTGTGGAGCGCGACCGCAGCGATCGCGGTGGGATCTCTGCTGGGCGGCTACTTCGGCGCCCACCTGGCCAAACGAATGCCTGAGTGGCTGCTGCGCGGTGTCATTGTGCTTGTCGCGCTGGTGGCGCTCGTGCGGCAGGTGATGTGAGAGCTGGTCGGCGGCAGACTCCATCGGGCCCGCCGGGCTCATCAGCCCCATCGGCCCTATAAGCCCCATCGACCCCATCGGGCCCGCCGGACCTGGTGGCGGGTTGAGCACAGCTGGAGGGCTGGCACAGCGGCTCGCAGCAGATGGCAGGGCCCGGATCCGTGTGGAACCGGGCCCTGCGCTCACCCCGCCCCCGGGGTGGTCTTCACAGCGTCAGTGACGCTGGGTATCGGGGCGATCCTGCTCGCGCAGGCCGTCGCGGCCGGTGCGGTCTCCATCGCGGTCGACCTCGACCTCCTCGCGCGCGACGTCGGTGCGGACGGTCTCGGTGTCCTGCACCGACTGCTTGCCCAGCGAGACGTTCTCCGTGGCCACGGTCTCCTTGTCGACGACCGGGCGCTCCTCGTGGAGGGCCACCTCGATCTCGCCCTCGGAGAGCTCGGCGCCGTCGGCCTCGCCGGAGGCGGGAGTGCGCTCAAGGACGACCTCCTCGTGCTCCACCGGGACTTCCACCTGCTCGGTGTCGGTCACGACGTACTTGCGCAGGCGCACACGGCCGGTCTCGCGACGCTCGGTGCCCACGTTCACACGCTCCTCATGGAGGGTGGTGGAGGCGCCGTCCCCGTCGCGCACACCATCGCGCACACCGTCGCGGTCGTGGTCCATGCCCGCTCCCGCGCCAGCGCCAGCCGCTCCCGCAGCACCTGCGGCACCGGCGGTTGCACGGTCGCGATCATCCAGCCCGTGATCGCGGCGGTCGTCGCGCAGGCCCTCCTGGTCGCGGCGGTCATCGTGCAGGTCGCCATCGCGGCGGTCGTCGCGCAGGCCCTCCTGGTCACGGCGATCATCGTGCAGGTCGCCATCGCGGCGGTGGTTGCCGTGCGCCTGACCCGGGATGTCGGAGTCGGACACGCCGTAGTAGCGGTAGAGCTCATCCTCCTGCTCGGGGGTGATCTCGCCATCCTCATCCACGTTCGGAGCGTCCTTGATGAAGGACTTCTCGTAGGGGACGCTGATCGTGCCGGACTCGACCCTCGCCTCCGCCAGCGGGATGAAGGTCTCCTTGGTGCCGAACAGGCCGGTGTTCACGGTGACCCACGAGGGGGCATGGCCGTCCTGGGTGACGAACAGCTGCTTGACGTCGCCCACCGACGCACCGGTGGAGTCGACCACCTTGGCGTTCTGCAGATCAGCGGGGGAGAGGTTGTCAGCGGTCATGACTGTGTCCTTCCTGCTTCCAGGGTCTGAAACCGCAGCGAGGGCCGCGGCTGGCTCGCGCCACAGCCCCGACCCTATTGACGACGGTCACGAGACGGGGACGATTGCTCGTTCCGCCGCCCAGCTCTTGCGTCGAGGCGTCTTCTGCGGTACGCGACAGCTGTCCGGGTGTCACAAGGGAGACTGACCGCTCGGCAGGGAAGGGGGTCGCGCCCCGTTTACGCTCCAGTCGCCCGCGGTTTATCTGCCTACCAATAGGTTGAGCAGATATCCCCGACGGCGTCGGGCGCTGCGTTGCTGTGTCGGCTGTACGGCGGTGTCTGCTGCACGGCGCTCCTGGGTGGACCGGGTCAGCGCAGGAACGGCAGTACCTGCTCGAGCACCGGGCCTGCCGGGGCCAGGGTGATGCCGTGATCGCGGCCCACGAGCGGGACGAACCGGGCCTGCGGCATCGCCTGAGCTGCCTGCTGTGACTGCTCGTAGCGGGGGTGATCCTCGGTCCCGGCCATCCAGAGGGCCGGCGCGGCCACCTGGGCAAGCACCTCGGGCGGGATCTCGTCGGCAGCATCGGTTGCGGTGAACAGCGCCGCCATCGCCTGCGGATCGGCCCGCAGGAACGCGAAGCGGGTGGACTGCGCCAGAGGATCCGTGCGATCCGCGGTCAGGCCCTGCCGATCGGCGAACGCCTCCATCCCCTCCCGGGCCAGCGTCTCGATCACGCCGGGAAAGAACAGCTGCTCGAGCGCGCCCTGCTGGGCGGCAGCGCTCCCGCCCAGCAGCACCAGGCGCTCCACCCGCGCGGGATGCTCGACCGCCGTGGCCAGCGCCACGCGTGCTCCCAGGGAATAGCCCAGCAGATGCGCCCGCGAGAATCCCGCATCATCGAGCACGCTCAGCACGTCCTCGACCTGCACGCCCGTCGCATACGCGGCCGGGTCGACGGGCTTGCCGGAGGTGCCGTGCCCCCGCAGATCCATCCGCAGCACCTCGCGCTCGGCCCGCAGCGCCTCCACATAGCCCAGGCCCCGCCAGAG
Organism: Brachybacterium sp. UMB0905; assembly: GCF_002871795.1. Classification (GTDB taxonomy): domain Bacteria; phylum Actinomycetota; class Actinomycetes; order Actinomycetales; family Dermabacteraceae; genus Brachybacterium. The sequence goes on from NZ_PNHL01000013.1 coordinate 41,535, forward strand.
CGCCCGGGAGAGCACGGAGCCGTGCAGCAGGAGCACTGGGGTGGCATCAGGGGACGCAGCGGGGCCGGCGCTCGCGCGGTCGTAGACCAGCACGGTGCCATCGGCACGGGACGACACGCGGTGAGACATGACCCCATTGTCCTCGTCAGCGTTGTCATAGACGACGGCGGGCCGGGGCCCACGCCCCGACCCGCCGTGCGGTCGCCGCCTCACAGGGCGGCGGAGATCTCCTCCAGGATCCGGTTGAAGGTGGCCGACGGGCGCATGACCGCCGCCGTCTTCTCCGGGTCCGGACGGTAGTAGCCGCCGATGTCCGCGCTCTTGCCCTGCACGGACAGCAGCTCCTCGGCGATCACCTGCTCGCTGTCCGCGAGCTTGGCCGCGATCGGCCCGAAGGCCTCCGCGAGCTCAGCATCCTCGGACTGCGCCGCAAGCTCCTGCGCCCAGTACAGGGCCAGGTAGAAGTGACTGCCGCGGTTGTCGATCGAGCCGAGCTTGCGCTGCGGGGACTTACCCTCGTTCAGCAGCGTCTCCGTGGCGCGATCGAGCGCCGCGGCGAGCACGCCGGCGCGAGCATTGTCCGCGGTGCGAGCCAGATGCCGCAGAGACTCCGCGAGCGCCAGGAACTCGCCGAGCGAATCCCAGCGCAGGTAGTCCTCCTCCAGCAGCTGCTGCACGTGCTTGGGGGCCGAACCACCGGCCCCGGTCTCGAACAGCCCGCCGCCGTTCATCAGCGGCACCACCGAGAGCATCTTCGCGCTCGTGCCCAGCTCCATGATGGGGAACAGGTCGGTGAGGTAGTCGCGCAGCACATTGCCCGTCACCGAAATGGTGTCCTCGCCGCGGCGCACCCGGGCGAGTGTGTGCTTCGTGGCCTCCACGGGGGAGAGGATCCGGATGTCCAGGCCCTCGGTGCTCTCGCCGTCCACATCCTCCGCCAGGTACTGCTTCACCTTCGCGATGAGGTTGCGGTCATGGGCGCGGGAGTCATCCAGCCAGAACACGGCCGGCATCCCGGAGATGCGCGAGCGGCGCACCGCCAGCTGCACCCAGTCACGGATCGGCGCATCCTTGGCCTGGCAGGCGCGGAAGATATCCCCGGCGGCCACGTCATGGCTCATGAGCACCTGACCTGAGGCATCGCGGACCTCCACGCGGCCCGGCGCGGCGATCTCGAAGGTCTTGTCGTGGGAGCCGTACTCCTCGGCCTTCTGCGCCATCAGCCCCACGTTCGGGACGGTGCCCATCGTCGTCGGATCGAAGGCGCCGTGCTCCTGGCAGTCCTCGATCGTGGCCTGGTACACCCCGGCGTAGGAGGAGTCCGGGATCACCGCGAGGGTGTCCTGCTCCTGATCGTCCTTGTTCCACATGTGCCCGGAGGTGCGGATCATCGCCGGCATCGACGCGTCGATGATGACGTCGCTGGGCACATGCAGGTTCGTGATGCCCTTGTGGGAGTTCACCATCGCCAGGTCCGGGCCGTCGGCCATGTCCTGCTCGATCGCGGCCTCCACCCCGGCGCGGACCTGCGGATCCAGGGTCTCCAGGCCGGCGAGGATGCCGCCCAGACCGTTGTTGGGGGACAGCCCCGCAGCCTCGAGCTGCTCGCCGTACTGTGCGAACACGGTGGGGAAGTAGGCCCGCACGGCGTGCCCGAAGATGATCGGGTCCGAGACCTTCATCATCGTGGCCTTGAGGTGAACCGACAGCAGTACCCCCTTCTCCTTTGCCGCCGCGACCTGGGCGCGCAGGAACTCCTGCAGTGCCGCAGCGCGCATGATCGTGGAGTCCACCACCTCACCGGCCAGCACCGGCACGGTCTCCTTGAGGACCGTCTCGCTGCCGTCCTCGCCCACATGCACGATCGTGAGGGTGTCCTCGCTGTCCATCACCACGGACTGCTCATTGGCGCGGAAGTCATCGGCCTGCATCGTTGCGACAGAGGACTTCGAATCCTTCGCCCACTCGCCCATGCGATGCGGGTGGGCCTTCGCGAAGTTCTTCACCGCCGCGGGGGCACGCCGATCCGAGTTGCCCTCGCGCAGCACCGGGTTCACCGCCGACCCCTTCACGGAGTCGTAGCGGGCCCGCACGTCCTTCTCCTCCTCGGTCTGCGGGGGCTCGGGGTAGTCCGGCAGCGCGATGCCCTGGCCCTGCAGCTCCGCGATCGCGGCCTTCAGCTGCGGCACGGAGGCGGAGATGTTCGGCAGCTTGATGATGTTCGCCTCGGGGGTCTGCGCCAGCTCGCCCAGCTCCGCGAGAGCATCGGCCTCACGCTGCTCTTCGGGCAGCAGATCGGAGAAGGCGGCGACGATGCGGCCGGCCAGGGAGATGTCGCGCGTGGTGACGTCGATCCCGGCGGTGTCGGAGAAGGCGTCGAGGATGGGCAGGAACGAGGCGGTGGCCAGCATCGGCGCCTCGTCGGTATGGGTGTAGATGATGCGCGCCATGGGCAGCGGTCTCCCTCGGGTCGATGGAGCAGGTGTCTTGACGTCAAGACTAATCGACGGCGGCCGACGGGCGGCCGGGCGTCCGGACCCCTCCACGGTACGTCCCGCGGCGGCGACCGGGATGGGCCGACGGGTCACTCCTGCCCGTCGGGCTCCTCATCGGTGACTGTCACATCCCAGGGCGTCGAGAGGATCAGGTGAGTCGTGCCCTCGGCATCCCGCGTCAGGGCGGCGCCGTGCGCCGTGTACGTGCCCGGGGAGAGGGCATAGCCGGAGCAGGTCTCATGACCCACCCGGGCGAGCTCCGACAGCGTCGTCCCCTCCGCGGACACCCAGTGCAGCGGCGCCAGCTCGGCATTGCGGGCCCCTGCGACGATCCGCCCCGTGTCCGGGTCGGTGAGCACCACCGCCGGCAGCAGCGCACGCGTGCCCGGCTCCTGCGTCGCGAACGTGAGCGACGCCGTGACCGCGGGCGTGGTGTCCTCCTCGGTCGCGACAGTCGAGATGTTCTCGGTGCGATCGCCGAGCTCGAGCGTCACCCCGGCGCCATCCCCGACCGGCTCGAGCCTCGCGCCGCAGCGCAGCGGCGAGGGATCGATCCGCCCCTCGTCCTCGGGGGCAGTGACCACGCCCGGCACAGGACGGACCTTCCCACCCGCCACATCGATCAGCACCGGTGCGGGGGCGGCCCAGCCGGAATCCCGCGCGGCGCGACCCTGCCCGCCATCACCGCGCAGCAGCAGTACGTACTGCCCATCGGGCAGCGGCGCATCATCACAGGTGCCGAGCGTGAGCTTCGCGGTCGCCCGAGTGGGCGGCGGGCCATCGGAGGGGATCTCCACGCGCGCCCGCACCACGATCGGCGGGGCCGGTGCGCTCGGATCCGCGAGGTCCATGTCGTAGGGCTCGGCGACGGTTCCGCGCTGTTCGGGCTGCGCCGGAAGCACCAGCGCATCGGGGAAGAACCCGGTGTAGGCCTCCGGGTCATCGAGCTGAAAGGCGCCGGTGATCAGCACGTCATTGCCCTCGGCGCTCACGGACTCAGGCGTGAATGTGCCGCGGTTGCGCACCGGCACCGGGTCATCACCGCCCCCGGTGCCGCACAGCCACGCGGGATCAACCGCCGTGGTCGCCGCCTGCTCCACCTGTGCGGGATCCATCGGCGAGGGAGCGGCCGACGGGGCGGTGCCGCCGCTGCCGGGCAGGGCATCGCAGCCGGTGAGCGCGAGGCCCAGGGCGAGGACGGCAGCGGCGCGGACGGGGCGGCGCGGGGAGAGCGGCCGCGAGGGCGTGCGCATCGGCCGGACACTGGCGCTCTCATGCGCGGAGTGGGTGGAGGGGGCCCTGCCGGGGCGGGCGCGTGCGCTCGGTCGCGGTGCGCGTGCGCTCGGTCGTGGTGTACCTGTGCTCATCGGCGCCGCCTCCTTCCCCGGGTACGCTCGGTCCTCCCGCGGATCTGCACCAATCCGCGCGGTGCGCGGTGACACACCTGGAGCGAACGTACCCGACGGCACGGCCCCGTCGGGCGCACGGCGCTCGCCGTCTCCATCGGAAGGGTTCTGGGGCACCGGTGGTGCAGCGCCTTGATCCCCACGGCAGTGTTCACAGCACCAGCAGGGTCGCCGCCATGAGCGCCATTCCCGCCACCAGCGAGTAGATCGCAGCATGATGCTCGCCGGTCTCCTCCGCGGCGGGCAGCAGCTCATCCAGCGATACGAACACCATCACGCCTGCGACCGCCGCGAGCACCCCGCCCATCGCGGCGCCGCTCAGCAAGGGCGCCAGCAGCGCGAACCCCACCACGGCGCCGACCGGCTCCGCCAGCCCCGTCATCGTGGCCAGCCAGAACGCCGTCTTCCGAGACCCGGTGGCGCGCCGCACCGGCACCGCCACCGCGAGCCCCTCAGGAATGTTGTGCAGCGCGATCGCGGCAACCACGGGGATCGCGATCTCGGGAGACTGCAGCGCCGCGACGAAGGTCGCGAACCCCTCGGGCACGTTGTGCAGGGCCAGGGCGATCGCCGTGACCGTGCCGGTGCGCAACAGGCGTGCCCGCAGGGCGGTATCCGCGGCACGCTCCTCGGCGTCCCGCGTGTCATGGGCGGCGTCGATGCGGCCGGAGAACTCGTGCGGGCTCACGGCATCGGGCACCAGGCGGTCCAGCAGCATGATCACCGCGATCCCCAGGAAGAAGCAGCCCACCGCGATCGCCGTACCGTGCGGCGTGGTCTCACCGCCGGAAAGCACCGCGGCACCCTCGGGCAGCAGCTCCACGAAGGACACGTACAGCATCACCCCGGCCGAAAGCCCCAGCCCACCGGCCAGGAACCGCGGCCCCGTCCCGGGTCCGAGCACCGCGATGGCCGCGCCGATGCTGGTGGCACCGCCCGCGAGCAGGGTCAGGAGGAAGGCGAGAAGCACCCCTTGACCCTAGTGCGCCCGAGACGCGGGCGACGGGACCGCGCCACCGCGTCCGCTCCTAGACTTCTGTGCATGTCCTCACCTGCTGCATTCCTGGCCGTCACCGATCTGCGCGGGCGGCGCCTCGCTCCCGCCGAGCTCGAGGCGGCGCTGCCGCGCGCCGAGCTGGACGTTGAGGCCGCCGTGCAAGCGGTGCGGCCGGTCGTCGAGGACGTCGCCGCCCGCGGGGCCGCTGCGGTGCTCGAGGCCTCCGAGCGGTTCGACGGGGTGCGGCCGCCGCACCTGCGCGTCCCGCCTGCGGAGCTGCGCCGGGCGCTCGATGAGCTGGACCCGGCGGTGCGCGAGGCGCTCGAGACCTCCGCCGAGCGAGTGCGGGCAGTGGACAGCGCGCACACCCGCCCATCGGACGCGGTGCAGGTGGTGCCCGGTGGCACCGTCACCCAGCGCTGGGTGCCGATGCGACGCGTGGGCTTGTATGTGCCCGGCGGGCGCGCGGTGCTGCCCAGCTCCGTGGTGATGAACGTCGTGCCCGCCCAGGTGGCCGGGGTGGAGCAGATCGTCGTCGCCTCCCCGCCGCAGCAGGAGCACGGCGGCCTGCCGCACCCCACGATCCTTGCGGCCTGCGCGCTGCTGGGCGTGGACGAGCTGATCGCCGCCGGCGGTGCCCAGGCCATCGCATTGCTCGCCCACGGCGCGGAGGATCTCGGGGACGGAGCGGGGCTCGAGCGCGTGGACCTCGTCACCGGGCCCGGAAATGTGTACGTCGCTGCCGCGAAGCGCCTGGTGCGCGGCGTGGTGGGGATTGACGCGGAAGCGGGGCCGACGGAGATTGCGATCCTCGCCGACGGGCAGGCGGAGGCAGCGTTCGTGGCCGCAGACCTCATCTCCCAGGCCGAGCACGACCCGCTGGCCGCCAGCGTCCTCGTCACGGACGCAGCGGATCTGGTGGAGGCGGTGGAGCGCGAGCTCGCCGCCCAGGTGCCGCAGGCGCCGCATCGGGAACGGATCGAGCAGGCGCTGCGCGGGCCGCAGAGCGGCGTGGTGCTCGTCGATGACGTGGAGCAGGGGCTCGCGGTGGTCAACGCCTACGGCGCCGAGCACCTGGAGATCCAGACCGCGGAGGCGGAGGACGTCGCGGCGCGGGTGACCAATGCGGGCGCCGTGTTCGTCGGCCCCTACAGCCCCGTGAGCCTGGGCGACTACGCCGCGGGCTCCAACCACGTGCTGCCCACCGGCGGGACCAGCCGGTTCTCAAGCGGGCTGGGGGTGCAGACCTTCCTGCGCGGCATCCACGAGATCCGCTACGACAAGACGGCGCTCGAGGCTTCCCGGGGCGCGGCGACAGTGCTGGCCGCGGCGGAGGGGCTGCCCTCGCACGGCCGGGCCGTGGACGTGCGGTTCGATAAGCACCCTGCACGGCCCAGCTCGCGAAAAGCATCGCTTTCGACTCCAATCTGAGTCGGAACCCATGCTTCCCGTGCGGCCTGGGTGGCTGGGACCCTCAGCGCTGTGGCGTCTTGACCGTGGTGCGCTCGTCGCGCGTGAGGTAGGTGGCCGCGAGGCGCCAACCGAGCATGCCGAGCGCCGTCACGCCGGCGGTGACCGCGATGAAGCTCGGCTCAGTGCCGGCACCGAAGAGGGTCCGCACCGTCATGCCCGTCGCGACCGTGATCGCCCACACGAACACGCCGTGCGGCCACAGGCGGAACGGGGCACGCCAGGCTCGGATCGCAAGGTGCCCCAGCAGCACGCCGGCCGCGAACGGCCAGCCCACCAGGAACACGTTCTCCACGGTCAGCGGGTTGTTATGGGACAGCAGCCCCACGGCGACGAACACGAAGACCACGAGCAGATCGCCCACCAGGGCGCCGAGAGAACGGAACATCCCGTCAGGGTATCGCCGGGGGCGGGGGTGCCTAGAACCTGAGGCCCCACCCAGGCCCACCGCGCGCCCGCTCTGCCCCGTTCCCGCGCCGCGCCCGTGCTCTGCTCCGCGCCGCGCCCCCGCCCTGCTCCCGTGCCCGCGCCGCCCCGCGGACGCTCGGGCCGCTTGCAGCACCCGCGGATACGATGGGGCCCATGCCTGCCCAGCCCGATCTGCGCCCCGACGTGTCCGCGCTGCCGATCCCCCGCGAAGGCGTCGCCGGCGCCGCCCCTTACGGTGCTCCGCAGCTCGAGGTCGCGCATGCCCTGAACGTCAACGAGAACCCCTACGGGCCCTCCCCGGAGCTTGCCGCGGCGATCGGTCGCGCCGCTGCTGAGGCTGCCACTACGCTGAACCGCTACCCGGACCGCGAGGCCCTCGACCTTCGTGCTGACCTGGGAGAATATCTCGCCGCGGAGTCCCATATCCCGGCCCCACCACCGGAGCAGGTGTGGGCCGCGAACGGCTCCAACGAGGTCATGCACCAACTGCTGCTCGCCTACGGCGGGCCCGGCCGCACCGCCCTCGGCTTCACCCCGCACTACTCGATGTACCCCGAGTACGCGCGCGACACCTACACCGCCTGGGTCACCGCTGAGCGCGGCCCCGCCCCGGACTTCACGCTCGATGCCGCGGCCGTCACCGCCGCGATCGCCGAACATGACCCCGGCGTGGTGGTTCTCACCTCCCCGAACAACCCCACCGGCACTGCGCTCGACCTCGAGGTGGTACGCGCCGCCGCCCAGGCCCTCGCCCCGCGCCGCGGCCTGCTGGTCGTCGATGAGGCCTACGGCGAGTTCCGCCGCGACGGTGTGCCGAGCGCCCTCACGCTCCTGCTCACTACGCCGAACCTCGTGGTCACGCGCACGATGTCCAAGGCGTTCGCGCTCGCCGGTGCACGCCTGGGCTACCTCGTCGCGCACCAGGACATCGTCGACGCACTGCGCGTGGTGCGCCTGCCCTACCACCTCTCGGCCGTCACCCAGGTGGTGGCCCGCACCGCGCTTGCGCACCGGAAGGAGCTGCTGGGCACCGTCGCCCTGCTGCGCCGTGAGCGCGACGCCCTGGCCGAGCACCTGATCCAGCGGGGCCATGACGTCGCCCCGTCGGACGCCAACTTCGTCCTGTTCCGTTCCTTCGCGGACCGCCAGCACGTGTTCGAGCAGCTGCTCGCACGCGGGGTTCTGATCCGCGTGGTCGGCCCCGACGGCTGGCTGCGCGTGAGCGTGGGCACCGAGGAGGACAACATCGCATTTCGCACCGCCCTGCAGGAGGCCGACCCCCGATGACCAGCCCCGACTCTCAGAACACCGACTCTCAGAACACCGAGTCCCTGAACCGCGCGCCCCAGGGGTCCGATGAGGCGCTGCCCGCAGCCCGCCCCCGCCGCACCGCGAGCATCTCCCGCACCACCCGCGAGTCCAGTGTCGAGGTCACCCTGGATATCGACGGCACCGGCCAGGTGGATGTCTCCACCACTGTGCCGTTCTTCGACCACATGCTCACGGCGCTGGGCACCCACGCCCGCTTCGACCTGACCGTCAAGGCCACCGGTGACACCCATATCGACGCCCACCACACCGTCGAGGACACCGCGATCGTGCTGGGCCAGGCCCTGAAGGAAGCCCTCGGAGACAAGAAGGGCATCGCCCGCTTCGGCGACGCGATGGTGCCGCTGGATGAGGCCCTCGCCCAGGCCGTCGTGGACCTCTCCGGCCGCCCCTACTGCGTACACAGCGGGGAGAGCGAAGCCCAGGCCCTGCACCTGATCGGCGGGCACTTCACCGGCTCGTTGACCCGCCACGTCTTCGAGTCCCTCGCGCACCATGCCGCGATCTGCCTGCATATCCGCCTGCTGGCTGGCCGCGACCCGCACCATGTGGTCGAGGCGCAGTTCAAGGCCCTCGCCCGCGCGCTGCGCGCCGCCTGCGCGCACGATGACCGTGTCCTCGATGTCCCCTCCACGAAGGGAGCCCTATGAGCACCGCCGACCCGCGTGACCCGCACGATGACATCGACGCCGAGTTCGCCCGCCTGACCGAGGGGCTGAGCCTGGACGACGGTGACGCCCTGACCGTGGAGGACGTTCTGGCGGAGTCCGACGGTGGGGATGACACCCCTTGCATCGCCGTGATCGCAACCTCCGTGGCGACCGCGAAGGCCCTCGCCGGCATGATCCGCCTGGGCGTGGAGGCCCGCACCGACGGCCTGACCATCCCCGAGGGCACCCGCACCGTGGAGACCTCCACCGGCGCGATCGCCGTCGGCGCGCTGCAGGAGGCGGCCGCGCATGACCTGGCCGCCATCACCTCCACCGCCCTGCAGCGCAATGGCCTGGTGCTGTTCTGGCGCCGCGGCGACCGCATGACCGCCACCCGCTACATGACCGGCGAGCGCAGCGAGGACATCTCCCCGGTGATCGTGCTCGGCGCCGTGGATGACGTGGTCGAGGAGCTGCTGCTGGGCGCCCGCAGCGTCGAGGAGCTGGGGGAGGGACTGGACCCCGCGGCACTGTCCCGCACCGAGGCGCTGACCTGGATCGCCACCGGGAGGAAGCGGAAGTGACCGCCCAGCAGGCCACCGAGCAGGCCTCCCCGCAGGCCACCGGGCTGGCCGACCCGCCCGCCCGCGTGGTCGTGCTCGACCACGGGTCGGGGAACGTCCGTTCGGTGGTGCGCGCCCTCGAGGCCGTCGGCGCCGAGGTCCAGCTGACCGCGGATCGCACCGCGGCACTGGAGGCCGATGGGCTGGTGGTCCCCGGCGTCGGCGCCTTCGCCGCGACCGTGCAGCAGATCCGCGCCGTGGGCGGTGACCGCATCGTCGAGACGCGACTGGCCGGGGGCCGCCCCGTGCTCGGCATCTGCGTGGGTCTGCAGGTGATGTTCGACGCTGGCGATGAACATGGCGAGCGCAGCACGGGACTGGGGCAGTGGCCCGGCGAGATCACACGCCTTATGGCCGATGTGGTCCCGCACATGGGCTGGAACACCGTCGACGCGCCGACGGGCACCGCGCTGCTGGACGGTATCCAGGGTGAGCGCTTCTACTTCGTCCACTCCTATGCTGCGCGCACTTGGGAGCTCGATGCGGTCGGCCCCCTTGAGGCGCCGCTGGTGACCTGGGCTGAGCACGGCGGAGACCGCTTCATCGCCGCGGTGGAGAATGGCGCGCTGATGGCCACGCAGTTCCACCCCGAGAAGTCCGGTGAGGCCGGGGCGCGTCTGCTGCGCAACTGGCTGGGCACCCTGCCACGGTACGGCCGGGCGGAGGCGAGCGCATGATCCTCGCGTTCGTGATGCTGTTCGTCGGGGGGATGCTGCTGGGTGGCGTGTGGTCCTTTCACCGCTCCGGCAAGCCGTGGTGGATGACCGTCGGCCTTGCCGCCATCGCGATCGCGTGCCTGGCGATCTCTTTCTGGCGGATCCAGTCCGGCTGATCGGCACGGCCCGACCCTCCGCCGTCCCTGCCAATGCTGCACCCGAGCCCAGACCGTCACGCCCGCACTCGCACCCACCCTTCGCGCCCGCCCTCACGCCCGCTCTTGCTGTTCACCCGGTACGATCCGAGCCCCCGTCGCCCTCAAGGAGGCACCCCATGACCGCTCCCGTGCTCGACCTGCTGCCCGCCGTCGACGTCCAGGACGGCCAGGCCGTGCGCCTGGTCCAGGGGGAGGCAGGCACCGAGACCGCTTACGGCGCCCCGCTGGATGCCGCACTGACTTTCCAGGAGGGCGGCGCGCAGTGGCTGCACCTGGTGGATCTCGATGCCGCCTTCGGCCGCGGCTCCAACGCCGCACTGCTCGCAGAAGTGGTCGCTGCCGTGGACATGAACGTGGAGCTCTCCGGCGGTATCCGCGATGACGAGTCCCTTGCCGCGGCCCTTGCTACCGGCTGCCGGCGCGTGAACCTGGGCACCGCGGCGCTCGAGAACCCCGAGTGGACCGCGGAGGTGATCGCCGAGCACGGTGACCGCATCGCCGTGGGCCTGGACGTGCGCGGCAGCACCCTCGCCGCCCGCGGCTGGACCCGCGAGGGCGGCGACCTGTGGGAGACGCTCGAACGGCTCGATGCCGCCGGCTGTCAGCGCTACGTCGTCACAGACGTCACCAAGGATGGCACCCTGCGCGGCCCGAATGTGGAGCTGCTGCAGAAGGTGTGCGAGCGCACGGACGCGAGGATCGTCGCCTCCGGCGGGGTGTCCTCCCTGGCGGACCTCGAGGCGCTGCGGGCCCTGGTCCCGCACGGCGTGGAGGGCGCGATCGTCGGCAAGGCCCTGTACGCGGGGGCTTTCACCCTCCCCGAGGCGCTCGAGGTGGCGGGCCGGCCGTGACCGCCCGGCGCGAACTGCCGGCCCACTTCCAGGACAAATCCCCGCTGACCGACACCGCCGGGGTGCCGTGGAAGGGCCGCGACTACACCACCAGCCCCTTCCCCGAGGACGACGGATCCTGCCCGCCGGTGCTCCGCACCGCGCTCGAGCAGCTGCACGAAGGGCAGGACCCCTACCGGGCGGGCCTGGTCGCCGCCCTGGCGGCCTCCCGCGTGCTGGTGCCGATCATGGCCGTCGGCACCGAAGAGACGATCAGCGCCCACGGACTGACCTCCGACAACGGCGCCGACATGGCGATGGTCACGATCACTGCGGCCGATGGGTCCCGCGTGCTGCCCGTGTTCACCTCCGTCACCGAGCTGTCCCGCTGGCAGGGCACGGCCCGGCCCGTCCCCGTCGTGACGGCGCAGGCAGCGCAGGCCGCCGTGCAGGAGGGCTGTACCGCCCTGCTGGTGGATGCCGCGCGTCCCGACGAGCCCGGCCCGGTGCTGCTGCAGCGCTCAGCTCTGTGGGCCCTCGCCCAGGGCCGCACCTGGGTGCCGCCGCATGAGGATCCTGAGGTCGCCGCGGAGCTCGAACAGATCGCGGCCCAGGTGCCGACGGTGCTCTCCCTCACCGCGCAGCCGGGTCAGTCCAGCGAAGTCACGCTCGTGGCCCGGCTCGTGGAGGGCCTGGATCGCACTGGACTGCAGCAGGCGGTGCAGGCGATCAGCTCAGCCCTCGGGGACAGCCCGCTGATCGCCGAGCGGATCACCTCGCTGAAGCTCTCGCTGTCGCGCTGAGCACGTTCCGTCCAGCGCACGGCGGTCTCGCGCGCGAGAACCTGAGATAGTGCCTCCCGGACCCGACGCCCATCGGGCCTGTGGACACCGGCGGTGACAAGGAGGGGACATGGCTCTGCAGGGGTACCGTGCGGCGCTGCGCACCCCGGGCGTCCCCGTGGTGCTGACCATCGGTTTCCTGGCCCGCATCCCGTTCTCCACGATCGGGATCCTGCTGACCCTGCACACCGTGATCACGCTGCAGGAGAGCTTCTTCTCCGCGGGGCTCGTGGTCGCCGCCTCGACGCTCGGCATCGCGATCGCCTCCCCGCTGCGTGGGCGGCTGCTGGACCGCCACGGACTGCGGCGCGCCGTGCTGCCCTCGCTGCTGTTCCAACCGCTCATCCTCGCTGTCGCCACGCTCGTGCCCTATTCGGCGCTGGTGCTGCTGGCACTGGTCGGTGGTCTGTTCGCGATGCCGGTGTTCGCGATCGTGCGCACGTCACTGTCGGTCCTGGTGCCGGCCGATCAGCGCCGCACCGTCTTCTCCCTCGACTCGGTGTCCACGGAGCTGGTGTTCATGCTCGGCCCGGCCGCGGCGACGATCGCCGCGGTGGCGCTCGGCACCACGACGGCGCTGCTCGTCGTCGCCGGGCTGATCGTGCTGGCCGGGATCGGGATCATGCTCGCGAACCCGCCCACTCGCAGCGATCAGATCATGCTGCCCACCCGTCTGCCGCGCGCCCTGGAGGCCGCTGAGTCCGGGATGCTCGCCACCGGGGAGGCGCATCATGAGGCGCGCGTTGCCCAGAACCTCACCACCGGGCAGATCCCCGTGATCGACGAGCGCACGGGCCGTCCGGTCCATGAGCTGCCCGCCCCGTCGGTGCGGCCGCATCTGCTGACCCTGGGCGGGCTGGCGCTGCTGGCCGCGACGCTCGTCGGGTCGCTGCTGATCACTGCGACGGACCTGACGGTCGTCGCGTTCCTCGAGGGCGATGGGAACACCACGGCGATCGCCTGGGTACTGGCGATCTGGTGCGCCGGGTCGGCGATCGGCGGGTTCGTCTACGGGGCGAGCGCCCGGGACATCGGCCCCTTCACCGTGCTGCTCGCCCTGGGGGTGCTGTCCCTGCCGATCGCGGCCTCGCAGTCGGTGTGGATGCTCGCGGTCACGACTTTCGGGGCAGGCCTCGCGCTGGCCCCGATCATCACCGCGACCGGGGAGGCGATCGCCCGCCGCGTCCCCGAGCAGGTGCGGGGGGAGGCGATGGGCTGGCATGGCTCCGCCCTCACTGCTGGAGCGGCGGTCGGTGCCCCGCTGATCGGCGTGGTCATCGACCTGGCCGGACCACGCGTGGGGATCCTCGTGGGGTCCGCCCTGGCGATCGCTCTCGCGCTGACCGGTTTCGTACTGCGCGCCTGGCGGCTGCGGCGCACCCGCCGCCGCCTGGCCGGGTAGGCCCCGGGACGCAGCGCCCATGGTGGCCGGTCAGGTCAGGTGAGGGGCCGACGGTGGCGCCGCGTCCTGGGGAATGGGCCGACGGGGGCGCCGCGCCGGGTCAGCTGACGCGGCCGGTGTATTTCTCGCCCGGCGCCTCGCCAGGCGGATCGGGGAACGGCAGCGCCTCAGCGAAGGCCAGCTGGAGGGAACGCAGCCCATCGCGCAGCGAGCGGGCATGCACATTGCCGATCTCCGGTGCCGCCGCGGTGACCAGCCCCGCGAGCGCAGTGATGAGCTTCCGCGCCTCCGAGAGGTCCTGATAGTTGCCGGTCTCCTCGTCATCGGCGAGGCCCACCTTCACCGCCGCGGCGCTCATGAGGTGCACGCAGGCGGAGTTGATGATCTCCACCGCGGCCACATCGGCGATATCCCGCAGCTCAGCAGCCGCCTCCGCGTCCGTGGTCGCCGGACCGCCGCTCTCAGTCGCGGGGGAGGCGTGGTGCTCGGGGCTCGGCGCAGTTCCGGTCGGCTCAGTCTTACTCGCCTCAGTCGTGCTCGCCGCAGTCGTGCTCGGCTCGGAGCTGGTCGGCTCTGTCATGGGGCTCCTTCATCGGGTTTGGCGTCATCGGGAAGGGCGCGAATTCTCTCGATCCGACGCACCGGGGTGGAAAACACTTGCGGTTCAGCCTGCCAGGGGCAGCTCGATCGTGAGGTCCCCGTCCAGCTCGAGGTGCAGTGCGGCGGGCTCGCTGCCGATGGGCGCGTCGAACACGGCGACGAACTCACGGGTCTCGCCGACGGGGATGGGCCGGGTGGAGGCCGAATCGGAATCGCGCGCATAGGCGGAGATCGCAGCGGCCGAGCTGGGGATATTCTCTCCTGCCGCCGTTGCCAAGGTGACGCGATCTGCGGTCAGCTGGAGGGTGCGCTCGCTGTCATTGGTGATCTCCACGATGACCGCCACGAACTGCCCCTCGGCCGTGACCTCGGTGGCGCCGCTGCCCACGGAATCCAGTCCCGTCTCCGTCCTGAGTTCAGCGACCGTTACGCCGTCGACCTCCACGGGCCCCGCGTCCTGCCCGGACCCATCGGAGGTATCGGCGGATGCGGTGGCCGCGGGGGCAGTGCTCTCCCCGTCCGCGGGCAGTGTGCGCACCACGAGGAATGCACCGCCCACGGCGATCACGAGGGCGAGCACCCCCACGAACGCCGCGGCGACGACGAGCAGGCGGCCCCGACCGGGATCACGCTGTTCAGGTGGCGTGACCAGAGCGGGCCGACGGTTCGGGCGGGCTGGGCGCGGTGGGGGAGTGGGGAAGCCCTCGGGAACCGGGCGCAGGACCGCGCGCGCCGTGGTCTGATTGCGCAGGCGGGTCTGCGTGGACGGCTCCGGCTCCGACGGATCCTCAGCGAGATCCTGCAGCGGGGCCGTCGGCTCATCCGCAGGCGAGGCCCCCTCCGGGTGCGATGGCTTCTCGGCGTGCGCCTCCCCGGTGCCCGGATCCTCAGTGCTCGATGGTGCATCCGCAGGCGACGGCTCAGCGGGAGTGAGCCCCGTCGGGATCTGCTCGGCGTGCTCACCCTGCTCAGCGCGCTGAGGCTGCTCGTCAGGGGTCTCGCGATCCGTCGCCACCGCTGCTCCTCATCGTTCGATATCGTTCGATCGCTCGACTGCGCTGCAGACTGCTCAACTGCTCTGCATGCAGCTGCACTGCGCTGCGCGACGCACATCACCTGGACCCACGCCGTTTCGCTGGTAGGATAGTCGACCGGAACAGGACGAGACCTCGCCCGTTCCCGCAAGTGGAGTCCCCTCCCACCTCGTGACGACCGGCCGCGGACAGCGGCCAGCAGTTGCCGGGTCAGCATCGCCACCGGGCCATCGTGCCCGGGAGCAGGTAGCAGCGCCAGTGGCGCTCGGTGCCCGCTCCGCTCACCCTGGGGCCTCCGCACGGATTCAGCGGGGGCCTTCGTCGTGTCCCGCCCCAACTCGAGGTGAGGAGCCACCATCAGCGAACAGCGCATCAACGGTCAGATCAGGGTCCCCAAGGTCCTCCTGGTCGGACCTGCCGGCGAACAGGTCGGCGAGGTTCGGGTCGAGGACGCCCTGCGTCTCGCCCAGGAAGCCGATCTCGACCTGGTCGAGGTTGCCCCCGGAGCGAACCCCCCGGTCGCCCGGCTCATGGACTACGGCAAGTACAAGTACGAGGCCAACCTGAAGGCCCGTGAAGCGCGCAAGAACCAGGCGAACACGGTCCAGAAGGAGATCCGCATGGGTCTCAAGATCGACAAGCACGATTACGAGACCAAGCGCCGCAACGTTGAGAAGTTCCTGTCCGGTGGCGACAAGGTCAAGGTCCAGCTGCGTTTCCGCGGCCGCGAGCAGTCGCGTCCCGAGATGGGGGTGCGCCTGCTGGAGCGCCTGGCGGAGGACGTCAGCGAGTACGGGTTCGTCGAGTCGCGCCCGCGACAGGACGGCCGCAACATGGTGATGGTCTTCGGGCCTCACAAGAAGAAGGCCCAGGCCATGGCCGAGGCCCGCAAGCGCAGGAGCGACGCCGAGAAGGCCGCCGCCAAGGCGAAGGACGAGAAGTCCCAGCCGGCGAACGGATCCGACGACGCGTCCTGAGAACGGAACGAGGAGAACAGGCACATGCCGAAGAACAAGACCCACTCGGGCACCAAGAAGCGGGTCCGCGTGACCGGTTCGGGCAAGCTCATGCGTGAGCGGGCGAACGCCCGCCACCTGCTGGAGCACAAGTCCTCCACCCGCAAGCGCCGCCTGGGCAACGACACCGAGGTTGCCAAGGCCGATGTCAAGCGCATGAAGAAGCTGCTGGGCCGCTGAGCGCCCCGCGCAGGCCAGCGCCTGCGCCCTGAACATTTCGATCGAAGGAGTATCACGTGGCACGCGTGAAGCGGGCGGTCAACGCCCATAAGAAGCGTCGGGAGATCCTCGAGCAGGCCAGCGGCTACCGCGGTCAGCGCTCGCGCCTGTACCGCAAGGCGAAGGAGCAGGTGCTGCACTCGCAGACCTACAACTTCCGCGACCGCAAGAAGCGCAAGGGTGACTTCCGTCAGCTGTGGATCCAGCGCATCAACGCTGCGGCCCGCGCCAACGGAATGACCTACAGCCGCTTCATCCAGGGCCTGGGCCTGGCTGGTGTCGAGGTGGACCGTCGCATGCTCGCCGAGCTCGCCGTGAACGACGCCGCGACCTTCGCCGCCCTGGTCGAGGTCGCCAAGGACGCCCTCCCCAAGGACGTCAACGCCCCCGCGGCCTGACACGCGCATCGCAGCACGACCGCGATGACCGAGCGCCCGGATCAGCCCGTCCCCACCTCGCCCCGCTCCGAGCGGGTGCGGCGTGCGGCGGCGCTGACCGGGCGCTCGGCGCGTCGCAAGCAGGGACGCTTCCGCGTCGAGGGGCCGCAGGCCGTGCGCTCCCTGCTGCAGCACCGCCCTGAGCTGGCGCGCGAAGTGTTCACCACCGAGCGCGGCGCCGACGAGCACCCCGAGCTCGGGGACCTCGCGCGCCCGGCCGGGGTGCCGCTGCGTGTGATCGACGAACCGGTGCTGCGCGCTATGGTGCGCGAGAACCCCGGCGGGGCCGACGGGGCCGCAGCCCCCGGAGCTCTGGTCTCCCCGCAGGGCGTGGTGGCGGTCGCGGACTTGCCCGGCGCCGACCCCACCGCCGCGATCCAGGCGCTCCACACGCTGCCCGCTGCGGACCCCGTGACCGTGGTCGTGCTGCATGAGGTGCGCGACCCCGGGAACGTCGGCACCCTCCTCCGCACCGCCGATGCGGCTGGCGCGGACCTGGTGCTGCTGACCCGCACGAGCGCCGACCCGTACTCCCCGAAGGCCGTCCGCGCCTCCGTCGGATCCCTGTTCCACCTGCCGGTCCTCACCGAAGCAGCGATGGACGAGGTCCTGCCGGCGCTGGCCGAACACGCCATCACCGCAGCTGCCACCAGCGGGTATGCCGCAGCTGATGTGTTCGCCGCGGAGCTTCCGCCTCGCATCGCCTGGATCTTCGGGAACGAAGCGCACGGCCTGGATGAGCAGACCCTTGAGGCCGCGCCGCTCGCCGTGCGGATTCCGTTGGCCGGGCACGCCGAATCCCTCAACGTGCACACCGCCGCGACCGTGTGCCTGTTCGAGACGCTCCGCCGCCGACGGGAGGGCGCATGAGCATGAGCGCTCCGCGCACCCGGCCCGCCGCCCCGCAGCAGGCTTTCCCTCGCCGGGTCGGCCACACGGCGGAGAGCGCGATCCTCGCGGTGCTCGTACTGCTGACCCTCGCGGCGGCCTTCGCGGGCATGGCGGCGACCGGCGCACTGCGACCCGCCGCCCTCGTGCCCGCCTCACCCCTGGTCACCTGGGGTTTGCCCGCCGCACGGGTGCTCCACCACCTGGGCGTGCTACTCGCCATCGGCGCTGGAGGCACCGCGGTGCTGCTCCTGCCCGGCCCGGGCCGCCGCGACGTGCACACCCTGCACCCGCCGCGCCGTCGCGCCGTGCGTCTGGCCGGATACGGGGCGCTGCTGTGGACCATCGCGGCACTCGCCCTCATCCCCCTGGGCGGTCTCGAGGCTGCGGGCGCCGGAAGCGGCCTGAACGTCTGGCAGGTGGCACTCAGCACGGAGCTGGGCCGCATCCAGCTGAGCATCGCGATCCTCGCTGGCTGTGCCACCCTGCTCCTGCTGTTCGCCCGCGGCACGGTCATGGCCTGCTGGGGTCTTGCGTTCGCGGGCCTCGGCGTGGGGGCGCTGGGGCTTGCCGGGCATGCCGGCGCGAGCCTGGACCACATCAACGCCGTGAACGCCATGATGCTGCACTTGGTGGCGGTCGCCGTCTGGGCCGGTGGCCTGCTCGCCATCGCGTTGCTCGCACCGGGCCTCACGGAGCAGGACCTCGCCACCACGATCCGCCGCTTTTCCCCGTGGGCGCTCGCTGCGGTGGTGACGATCGCGTTCAGCGGGCTGCTGTCGGCCTCGATCCGCCTGGCCGGCTGGGGGGATCTGCTGACCACCGGTTACGGGCAGGTGGTGCTGCTGAAGACCGTCGGGCTGCTGGGGCTGGCCGTGCTCGGTGCGGCGCAGCGCGCACGCCTGGGGGAGCGCGTGCGCTTCCGCCACCTCGCGCTCACCGAGGGGGTGGTGATGGCGCTCGTGATCGGGGCATCGATCGCCCTGGGCCGCTCCGCCCCGCCGGTGCCGCAGGAGATCCCCGCCGTCGGAGATCTCACGGTCCTCTCGCTCGTGGGGTATCTGCCGCCGGAGCAGGAATTCTCCCCGCTGGCCCTGCTGACTGTGTGGCATGCGGACTGGGGTTCGATCGCGATCGGTGTGGCGATGGCCGGGTTCTACCTCGCGGGTGTGGCGCGGCTGCGTCGGCGTGGGGACGACTGGCCGTGGGTGCGCACCATCTGCTTTCTGGCTGGTTGCTTCGCTTTCATCTGGGTCCTGAGCGGCGGGGCCGCCGCGTGGGGGAAGTTCCGCTTCGACGCGCACATGGTCCAGCACATGGCGATGATGATGATCGTCCCGCCGCTGTGGGTGCTGGGCGCCCCCGTCACCCTGCTCACACGCGCGGTCGCGCCCCGCACCGACGGGTCCCGCGGCATCCGCGAGTGGGTGCTCGCCGCCCTGCATTCGGGGTATGCGCGGTTTGTGTCCTCCCCGCCGATTGCCGGGCTGCTGTTCGTCGGCTCCCTGGTCATCTTTTACTTCACTCCGTTGTTCGAGGCGGCGATGTACCACCACCTCGGGCACATCCTCATGAGCTTCCACTTCCTGGCCTCGGGGTACCTGTTCGCGTGGGTGCTGATCGGCATCGACCCCTCCACAAAGCCCATCAACCCGGTGCTGAAGCTCATCACCCTGCTGGTCACCCTCGCGTTCCACGCCTTCTTCGGGGTGGCACTGACCAGTGCGACGTGGATCATCGCGCAGGACTGGTATCAGGACCTGGGCATGTACTCCCTGGAGCGGCTGGAGCTGATCCAGGTGCGCGGCGGCTCGATCATGTGGGCGATCTCCGAAGTGCCCACCGTCGGCTACGCGCTCATCGTCGCCGTGTGGTGGATGCGCAGCGAGGACCGTCGGGCGCGGCAGTGGGACCGCAAGGCCGACCGCGACGGGGGCGCGGAGCTCGAGGCCTATAACCGCTACCTCGCCGGGCTCGACAAGCCGGAGAACTGAGCGGGGGCGGGCCCGTGCTCGACATGCCGTCCCCGCCTGCCGAGTGCACTGATCTGTGGCGATATGGAGACGTATCGGTGTTCTCGGCGGCGTGGTGGTGGCGTGTCGTCAGCGCCGACCGCTCGCGCGGCATCGTCACCTCGCTCATCGCCGAGCATGACGGCGACCGCGCCGCCGCGTTCGCCGCCGAGCATCCGGCCTGGGGCGGCCAGGCCCCGGTCTCGCTGCGCTGGATTCTCACGCACATGATCGGGGAGTACGCCCGCCATCACGGCCACGGGGACCTTCTGCGCGAGGCGATCGATGGGCAAACGGGGGAGTAGAGACCGAGCGGTCGGGCACCATGCCCTCATGACGGCCGTTCCGACCGCCCCGCGCCAGCACGAATACCCGATGCCCCCGGGCATCACCGCGCTGCTGGCCCTGCGCGATGTGCTCATGGGGAGCAGCCTCGCCGCGTTCATCGTCTTATTCCTGGTACTTGCCATCATGCTGCCGGTGGAGACCGGTGTCTTCGACGGCGCGGAGTGGCTCGACATCGACGCTGTGGATCGGCGGTCGCGCGCCGCGATGGTCAGCCCGCTCGTCGTGGGTTTCGGCGGCCTGTCGGTGATGTTCGTGGTGCGCGCCTTGCACGGCAGGTTCGAACGGAAGCACCTCCTGCGGATCTTCGCCGAGGCCGCGCAGCCCGAGCTGCTGGTCCCGATCCGGCGCCAGCGGGCCAGTCTCAGCCGGGAATCCTCCACCGGGCTGGCGGTGCTCGGCTTCGGCGGTGTGCTGATGGGCCCGATCGTCGCGATCAGCGTGTTCGCCGGCAGCGTGAGGGACTTCTGGTATCCGCTGCCGATCGGCGTGCTGATGACTGTGGTGGGCGTGCTCTTCCTGCGCAGCCAGCTGAACGCCGCGCCACTCTCCCACCAGATGCAGCATGACCTGGACCGAGCA
This sequence comes from Brachybacterium sp. UMB0905, assembly GCF_002871795.1. GTDB lineage: Bacteria > Actinomycetota > Actinomycetes > Actinomycetales > Dermabacteraceae > Brachybacterium. The sequence continues at coordinate 62,015 of NZ_PNHL01000013.1, forward strand.
TGGGGAAAGCAGGCGGTAGAGAACCTGCGCCGGCTCGCCGAGGAGCAGGAGCTCGAGCTTCCCTCCGTCGATGATGAGTATCCGCGCGGCCGACGGGTCTGGCGGGCCGTGGGCTCGGTGGGGATGGCCGCCGGGAGCTTCCTGCTCGGGGCGTGGGGAATTGGTGCGACCATCATCGCGCCGATCGTTCAGCCCTGTCAGGACTGCGATCCGCTGGACTTCAGCGGGGACCTCGAGAATCTGGGCACGATGCTGGGCCTCATCCTCACACTGCTCGGTATCGCGGCGGTTCTCGGCGCGGTCCTCACGCTGGTGGGCGGGGTCGGCATCGCGATGGCCACCTGGCAGGAGGAGCGCACCCTGCGGCGGATCATCGCGGAAGGCCGCGAGGGCCAGGTGCGCCCGTCCGCCCAGGAGCTGGAGGTGCATGCGGGGGACCGGCCGATGCTGCTGCAGACCGGTCAGGTGGTGCTGGGCCTCGGCGTGCTCATCAGCACCCTGGGGTTCGCGGTGCGTTTTGACACGGTGGAGATGGCGCTGGTGGAAGAGCCCCCGCTGTGGTGGTTGAACACCCTGCTGGTGGGCATCGTCATCATGCTGGCAGGCGCAGCGGTGATCGCCGTGGCACGTTTCGTCTTCGCCGTGCGGGCGAACACGATCCGTCACGCCTGGCCGCTGCCGGAGCTCGATGACGACGACGAGGACGACGGAGGCCACGGGGCCTGAGCCTCACGCTGAGCCCCCGGGGCCAGGAAAAGCAGCGGCTTCGAGAACGCCGCGGCCGCGAAGATGCGGTCACGAGTAGGCGGCGGTCACGAGAAGGCCGCGCTCGCGAGACCGCGGCGGTCGCGCGGCCGGGCCCCGAACCAGCCCGGCCCCGCGCCCCTCAGAGCCAGTCGCCGCGCGCGGCCTCCTGCTCGGCGCCGATGGTGGTGTCCGGGCCGTGCCCGGTGTGCACCACCGTGTCCGCGGGCAGCTGGAACAGCCGCTCGCGGATCGACTCCTCGATCGTCTCGCGGGAGGAGAAGGAACGGCCGGTCGCACCGGGCCCGCCCTGGAACAGGGTGTCGCCGGTGAACACCGCACCGAGCTCCTCGCTGTAGTAGCAGGTGGAGCCGGGGGAGTGGCCGGGGGTGTGCATGGCCTCGAGGTTCACCCCGGCGATGGTGAACATGTCGCCATCGGCCACATCGTCATCCCAGGGCAGATCCCCGTGGGTGAGCTGCCAGACCTCACGGTCCGCGGGGTTCAGCAGGATCGGGGCCTCGAGCGCCTCGGACAGCTCAGGGGCGAAGCGCACATGGTCATCGTGGGCGTGGGTGAGCAGGATGCCCACGCATTCGCGGTCGCCGACGAGCTCTTCGACGGCCTCGACGCTGTGCGGGGCGTCGAACACGATGCACTGCTCATCGTCGCCGAGCACCCACACGTTGTTGTCGACCTCGAAGGTCTCGCCGTCCAGGGTGAAGGTGCCGGAGGTGGTGGTGTGGTCCAGTCGTGCGGTCATCGCAGTCTCCTCAGAAGTCATGGTGCTGGTGTGGTGCTGGCGTGGGGTGGGCCAGTGCGCTCAGGCGCCGATCATCGCGACGGTGCGCAGGTTCATGCCGTCATGCAGACCATTCAGGGCCGCATCCACGCCCTCGAGGTCGGTGCGGCCGGTGACGAAGCGGTCCAGCGGCAGGCGCCCCTGCTCGAACAGGTCGATCAGGTACGGGAAATCCCGTTCCGGCAGGCAGTCGCCGTACCAGGAGGACTTCAGCGCCCCGCCTCGGCCGAAGACGTCCAACAGCGGCAGGGTCACCTCCACGCCGGGGCGCGGAACGCCCACGAGCACAACGCGGCCGGCGAGGTCACGGGCGTAGAACGCAGTCTCGTAGGTCTGCGGGATGCCGACGGCGTCGACCACCACATCGGCCCCGAAACCGCCCGTGAGCTCGCGGACCTTCTCCGCAATCTGCTCGGGGGAGAGGTCCTTGGTGGACAGGGTGTGGGTGGCGCCGAGCTCCTTTGCGGCAGCGAGCTTCTTCTCGTCCAGATCCAGGCCGATGATCGTCGTGGCCCCGGCCATGCGGGCGCCGGCGATCGCGGCGCAGCCCACACCGCCCAGGCCGATCACGGCGATCGATTCGCCGCGCTGGATCTGCCCGGTGTTCACGGCGGCGCCGATCCCGGCCATCACCCCGCAGCCCAGCAGCCCGGCGACCTCCGCCGGGGCGTTCTTCGAGACCTTCGTGCACTGGCCCTCGTGGACCAGGGTCTTCTCGGCGAAGGAGCCGATGCCCAGCGCCGCCGTGAGCTCGGTGCCGTCGGTGAGGGTCATGGGCTTCGACGCGTTGTGGGTGTCGAAGCAGTACTGCGCGACGCCCTTGCGGCAGGCGCGGCACTGCCCGCATACGGCTCGCCAGTTCAGGATCACGTAGTCGCCCACTGTCACGTGGGTGACGTCCTCGCCGACCTGGGAGACGTAGCCGGCAGATTCGTGGCCTAGCAGGAAGGGGAAGTCGTCGGTGATGCCGCCGTCGCGGTAGGCGAGGTCGGTGTGGCACACGCCGGTGGCGGCGATGTCCACCACGACGTCGTTCGGGCCCGGATCGGGGATGACCACATCCACGAGCTCGGCGGGCTGGTTCGCGGCGCGGGCGATGACGCCCTTGACGGTCTGAGACATCGGGGGTCCTCTCGTCGAGAGCAGGGGTTTCCCGTCAGCCTATCGGGCCGATACCGCTCGTGATCGGTTCCGGGTCGACCACAGCGGGGACACCTCGGCGCACCGGGGCCCGGCCCCCTAGAATGGTCAGGTCCTGTGCGGTCCGCCCTGCCTCTGGCGCGGGCCGCTCCTGTCGCCGGACGAAAGAGACTCCGTGTCCCAGACACCTCCTGCCCCTGACGCCGGACTGCCCACGGCCGTCACCGAGCCCGTCGTCACCGCCGCCGTGACCGCTGCCCTCGAGGCGATCGCCGCCGCGCCCTCCACCGCGGAGCTGAAGCAGGTGCGCATCTCCCACCTGGGCGATGACGCGCCGATCACCGTGGCTGGCCGCTCCATGCGCGAGGTCCCCAAGGAGCACAAGGCCGCCACCGGCAAGCTCGTCGGCGAGTCCAAGGGGCGGATCTCCAAGGCGCTTGCCGCCCGACAGGAGGAGCTCACCGCCGCCGAGCAGGAGCAGGCGCTCGCCACCGAGACGGTGGATGTCACGCTGCCCACGGATCGTCGTCCGCGCGGCGCCCTGCACCCGCTGACCGCACTCACCGACCGGATCGAGGACTTCTTCATCGGGATCGGCTGGGAGATCGCCGAGGGCCCGGAGATCGAGTCCTCTTGGATGAACTTCGATGCTCTGAACGCGGACCCCGAGCATCCCTCGCGCTCCTTGCAGGACACCCTGTACCTCGCGCCGGAGGACTCCGGGATGCTGCTGCGCACCCAGACCTCCCCGGTGCAGATCCGCGCCATGCTCGAGCGCGGCGCTCCGCTGTACGTCGCCTGCCCCGGCACCGTCTACCGGGCCGATGAGATCGACGCGACCCACTCGCCGATGTTCCACCAGGTGGAGGGACTCGCGATCGACGAGAACCTCACGATGGCGAACCTCGTCGGCACCCTCGACGCCTTCGCCGCGCACCTGTTCGGCGGCAGCCCCGTCACGCGCCTGCGCCCCAACCACTTCCCCTTCACCGAACCCAGCGCCGAAATGGACTTCCGCTGCTTCAGCTGCGAGGCACGCCTGGGCACCGACCACGACCCCGCCCCGGACTGCCGCGTCTGCGGCGGCACCGGCTGGATCGAGATGGGCGGCTGCGGCATGGTCCACCCCGACGTGCTGCGCGCCGCCGGCGTGGACCCCGAGCGCTACCAGGGATTCGCCTTCGGCCTCGGGATCGAGCGGCTGCTCATGCTCCGCAACGGAGTGGCCGATATGAGGGACATGATCGAGGGGGACGTCCGCTTCTCCCAGCACTACGGGACGGAGATCTGAGATGCCGCGCATTCCCCTGACCTGGCTTTCTGAGCACACCACCCTGCCTGTCGGCGCGAGCGCCGAGCAGGTCGCCACCGACCTGTCCCGCGTGGGCCTCGAGGAAGAAGCGATCTTCGGCGCCCAGGTGACCGGGCCGCTCGTCGTCGGCCGTGTCCTCGACCTCGTCAAGGAACCGCAGAAGAACGGCAAGACCATCAACTGGTGCCGCGTGGACGTCGGCCCCGAGCACAACGAGGACCTCGACAACCCCAAGGACCCCCAGCCCGGCGAGGAACGCCCCTCCCGCGGCATCATCTGCGGTGCCCACAACTTCGAGCCCGGGGACCTCGTGGTCGTCTCGCTGCCCGGTACCGTGCTGCCCGGCCCGTTCCCCATCGCCGCCCGCAAGACCTATGGACATTTGTCCGACGGCATGATCTGCTCCGGGGAGGAACTGGGCCTGGGCCCGGACCCCGACGGCGTGGACGGCATCATCGTGCTGGGCCGCGGCCACGGCGCGGGGCTGACTGGTGAGCCCGGCGACGACGCGGTCTCCCTGCTGGGACTCGGCGATGAGGTCGTCGAGATCAACGTGACGCCCGATCGCGGCTACTGCTTCGCGATGCGCGGCGTGGCCCGCGAGTACGCACACGCCACCGGCGCGGACTTCACCGACCCCGCCACCACCGTCAAGATCCCCGAGCTGACCGGCGCCGGGATCCCCGTGCAGCTGCGCGATGAGTCCCCGCTGCACGGCACGGATGGCTGCACGCGGTTCGTTGCGCTCGAGGTGCGCGGGGTGGATCCCACCGCCCGCACGCCCCGCTGGATGGCTCGCCGCCTCACCCAGGCCGGGATGCGCCCCATCTCCCTGATCGTGGACGTCACCAACTACGTGATGCTCGACCTTGGTCAGCCGCTGCACGCCTACGACGGCGAGAAGCTCGTCGGCCCGATCGTGGTGCGCCGCGCCCGAGCGGGGGAGAAGCTCACCACCCTCGATGACGTGACCCGCACCCTCGATCCCGAGGACCTGCTGATCACCGATTGCGCCGGGCCCGACGGGGACCGCGTGCTGGGGCTCGCGGGCGTCATGGGCGGCGCGGACACCGAAGTCACCGAGACCACGAAGAACGTCATCCTCGAGGCCGCGACCTTCGACCCGGTGAGCATCGCCCGCACCGCGCGGCGCCACCGCCTGCCCTCCGAGGCGTCCAAGCGCTTCGAACGCGGCGTGGACCCGCAGATCCCGCTGATCGCCGCGCTGCGTGCCGCCGAGCTGCTGGCCGAGTACGGCGGCGGCACCCTGGACCTGCGCCACACCGACGAGGGCACAGTCACCGAGCCCGCTGCGATCACCGCGCGGATCGATGATGCCCAGCGCATCGTCGGCATCGACTACACCCCCGAGCAGGTCACCGGCAGTCTTGAGCAGATCGGCTGCATAGTCGAGCCCGGCGCGGACGGGACGCTCACCGTCACTCCGCCGAGCTGGCGGCCGGACCTCACGATCCCCGAGGACCTCGTGGAGGAAGTGGCGCGCCTGGTGGGCTACGAGCAGATCCCCTCGCAGCTGCCCACCGCCCCCGGGGGCCGCGGACTCACTCGTGCCCAGCAGGGCCGCCGCCATGCCGCCCGCGCCCTCGCCGAGGCTGGACTGACGGAAGTGGCGTCGTACCCGTTCATCCCAGAGTCGGTCTTCGATGTGCTGGGTTACGAGGCCGATGACGAGCGCCGCCACGCCGTGCGCCTGCTGAACCCGCTGGCCGATGATGAGCCGCTGCTGCGCACCGAGCTGCTGCAGACCCTGCTGCCGGTGGCTCGCCGCAACCTGGGCCGCGGCGAGGAGTCCGTGGCGATCTTCCAGCGCGGCAGCACCTCGCGCGCGAGCGAGCAGAATGCCCCGGTGCCGGCCCCTGCGGCCCGGCCCAGCGACGCGGAGCTTGAGGCGATCTTTGCGGCCCTGCCGCAGCAGACCGGGGCGATCGCCGCCCTCATCGGCGGAGCCTCGGGACCGGACTCCTGGCAGGGCGCCCCGGAGGCGTGGGGCTGGGCCGATGCGCTGGACCTCGCCCGACGCATTGCGGCCGCCGTCGGCGCCGATCTCGAGGTGCGCCAGAGCCAGCACGCTCCCTTCCACCCCGGTCGCGTCGGGCAGCTGCGTGTGACCGGCGCCGAGGGGGAGTCCCGCGTCGTGGGTCATGCCGGGGAGCTGCATCCTGCCGTGATCCAGCACTATGGCCTGCCCGCTCGCAGCGCCGCCCTCGAGCTGGACCTCGAGGCCGTGATCGCTGCCGCCCCCGCGGTGGTGCGCGCCGAGCCGGTCCCCACCTACCCCGCGGCCAAGGAGGACTTCGCCTTCGTGGTCGATGAGTCCGTGCCCGCAAGCGCCGTGGAGGCCGCGATCGTGGTGGGTATCGGAGACCTGGCCGAGAAGGTGCACCTGTTCGACGTCTTCACCGGCGAGCAGATCGGCGAGGGCAAGAAGTCGCTCGCATTCTCGGTGCGGCTGCGCTCCACCGAGGGCACGCTGGATGCGAAGAAGATCGGGGCTGCGCGGGAGCGCTGCATCACCGCGGTGGCGGACGCCGTCGGCGGGGTGCTGCGCGCATGACCAGCATCTCTGCTCAGCCGCGGTCGGCGCTGGTGAGCCACCGACCCGGCCACGGCTGAGTCGATGCCCTGCGGAAGCACGCCCACCGGCCTTCACGACGCCCGCTATGTGGGCCTCAGCCTCGACGTGGGCCGCAAAGCCTTCCATCCCGGCGCCGTCATCGGTCTGATCCGGCGCATGGCGGAGCTGGGCTTCACGGCGCTGCATCTGCATCTCACCGAGACCCACCGGGTGGGGGTGCAGCTGCCGGGCTTCGAGCACCTCGCCGCCCCGGACGCCTGGGATGCGGAGGATGCGGCACAGATCGTGCGCGCGGCCGATGCGGCCGGAATCGCCCTCATTCCCGAGATCGACCTGCCCTCCCATGCGGGAGCGCTGCTGGCCGGACGTGAGCACCTGCACCTCAGGGACCGCACCGGCGCTGTGCACCCGGACCGGCTGGACATCTCCCACCCCGAAGCACTCGAGCTCGCCCTTGCCCTCACGGAATCCGCAGCCCGGATGTTTCCCGGCGAGGCGATCCACCTGGGCGGGGATGAGTTCTTCGCGGCCCCGTGGGAGGACGAAGAGGCCCAGCGCGCCGACCGCTTCCCTTCTCTCGTCGAGCACGCTCGCGCCGTCGCCGGCCCGGAGGCCACGGCGCTGGACTCCTACGCCCTGTTCATGAACGCGCTCGCCGAGCGGGCGCTGGAACGCGGACAGACCCCGCTGCTGTGGAACGACCACATCGTCCCAGCCCACGAGCAGCCGCTCGTACCGATCACCCGCGAGGCGGTGGTGGATGTGTGGATCCGCTGGCGGGAGTGGACTCCGTCGGTCACCGATTACCTGGACTCCGGGTACCGGGTCATCAACTCCCACGGGGACCAGCTGTACTTCGTGCTCTCCGCCGATGGGGTCCCCGAGCCGCACGGCCGACGCCGCTTCGGTCTGCTCGCGGACACCTTCCACCCGCGCCGCTTCATGGGCCTCGCCGCCCAGGATGTTCACGTGGAGATCCCGCCGGTGCCGGTGGGGGAGGCGGACCCGGTGCTCGGAGCCTCGCTGTCCGTGTGGTGCGATGCGCCGGAGGTGCTCGGCGAGCGGGAGACCTTTGCGCTGCTGGACACGTGGCTGGTGCCGTTCGCGCGGATAATGCACCGCGTGCGGCCGACCCGCGGACAGGCCTCTGGAACGTGACAGGATAGAGGTCCGACCTCTCGCCCCGCCTCGAGGAGGACCCGTGGTCACGAGCCCGCGACACCGCACCGGCCTGCAGATGGCCTACTTCCGCACCTGGCACGACGAGGCCTGCGATCCGGCGAAGCCCAACCGCTTCGGTGATATCCCGGCCGACGTCGATGTCGCCTTCGTCTTCCCGGACTTCACCCCGCCCCAGAACCGCTTCTGGTCGGTGCTGCGCGAGGAGTACGTCCCCGAGCTGCATGAGCGCGGCACCGCCGTGGTGCGCACCTGTGACATCGGCCTCCTGCTGGACGAGGATTTCCCGGACACCGACGCCGGGCACCGTGCGCTCGCGCAGAAGCTCATCGAGGAGCTCGTCCTCGAGCACGGCCTGGATGGCCTGGACGTGGACATGGAGCGGCGGCTCGAGCCGGTGCAGGCCGCACGGGCCGCGGGCGTGTTCCACGCTCTTTCCGAGCAGCTGGGTCCTCGTTCCGGCACCGAGCAGCTGCTGATCTACGACACGAACCTCGGCGGTGATGAGCAGGTGTTCCGCGAGACCGCCAGTGCGTTCGACTATGTGCTCGTCCAGTCCTACGGCCGGGGCGTGGACACGCTCCAGGGCACCTGGGAGAGTTTCGCCGGACAGATCGACCCGGCTCAGTACCTGATCGGTTTCTCCTTCTACGAGGAGTTCGACCTCAACCGCTGGGACGACACCTCTGAGCCGTTCGAGAGCTCCCGCGCGGCGGCCTTCACTGACTGGCAGATGGACGGCGCCACGAAGGGTGGAGTGTTCTCCTACGCGATCGACCGTGACGGCGCCGCCTTCCTCGATGACGAGATCACCCGCACCGACTACACGTGGACCCGTCGGATCGGCGAGCGGCTGCGGGCGGCCGATGCCCGCTGAACCGCGCTGAGCGGAGCTGCGCACCGCAGCCGGTGCCGACATCCGGAGAGTTCCGCCCCGTGCAGCGGCCTGACTCGCAGGACCGGTGCCGGAATAGCGGACGGGCCGTTCCCTCCGCGAGGAGGGACCGGCCCGTTGCCGTGTGCTCAAGGATCAGGCGGGCTTGATCGCCATGAGCAGGTTGGTGAGATTACCCATGCCGCCCACACGCGGGAAGTAGTCCACATCCGCCGGATCCGGGAAGCCGGTCCAGTTGATGGTGGAGTACATGACGCCGGTGCCGCCGCCCTGGACCGGCGCGTGCGGCGCCTGCTCCAGGAAGGCCTGCTGCACACCCTGGACGCCTTCGGCGATCTGATCCTGCGTCTCCGGGGTGTTCAGCGTCGAGACGAGGATCTGCATCTTCGTCTCCGCCTCCTCGCCCCATTCCCAGCGGCCCCAGTTGCCGTTGTTGGTCTCTTCCTCGATCGGCTTGACCGGCTGGTCGTACATCGTGTAGTTCGACCAGGGGGAGCCGGGGTAGCCGAGGCCCGAGGCGACGATGTCGAACTCGCCGGTGGCCAGGATCGTGTCCATGACGTCCTTGGGCTTGGGGTCGAAGGTGACCTTGACGCCCAGGTGCTCCTCCCAGTTGGAGACCACGATCGGCATGGTCACCATGAAGGTCGCGTTGTCGTTCTGGATGTTCAGCAGCAGCTTGTGCTCCTTGCCGTCCTTCTCCAGGTTGCCCTGATCGTTGACGGTCCAGCCGGACTCCTCCAGCGCCGCCTTCGCGCCCTCGGCGTCCAGCTCCATGGGGGAGTTGAACTCAGGCTGCTGCAGGGACTCGTTGAGGATGGGGTCCACACCTGCGGCGTTGGGCAGGGTGTAGCCGATACCGGAGGCCTCCATCACCGCGGCGTAGTCGATCGCCGCACGGAACGCCTTGCGGACGTTCACATCGGCCATGGGGGACTCCGGACGCGCGGTCATGAAGATGATGCCCTGGGAGGCACCGTCGGCGATGAAGGAGTAGTGGTTGGTCTCCGCCTGGTCGGCGAACCCATTGACCACGCCGGGGGCGCCGCCCTCAGCGAAGTCGACGTTGCCCTTGGTGATCTCGGTCTCGATGTTGCCGGCCTGGCCGGAGGGAACGAACTGCACCTCGCCCACCTGGGAGGTGCCGCCCCAGTAGTCATCGCGCATGGTGTAGGTGACCAGCTGGGTGTCGAAGGACTCCAGGGTCGCCGGTCCGGTGCCGACGGGGTTGTCCATGATGTCCTGCGGGAATTCGAGCTTGTCGCCGTCCTGGTACACGTGCGCGGGCACGATCGGGTAGTACAGCGCGAGGTTCACCTCCTGCTGACGCTGATCGCTGTTGTACTTGACGATCACGGTGTGCTCGTCCGGCGTCTCGATCGGGTCCGAGAGCCACACGAACTCGTCCTCGGCAGGCTTCGGGTTGGGCTTGCCGTAGATAGAGCCCAGCGTGAACAGGACATCCTTCGAGGTGAACGGCTCGCCGTCGGACCAGGTCACGCCCTTGCGCAGGTGGTAGGTGACCTCCTTGCCGTCCTCGGAGTGTTCGGCGGACTCGGCGAGCATGGGCAGCAGCTGGCCACCGTCCTTGGAGGACAGACGGAACAGCGGCTCGTACACGAGGTCCAGGCCCGGCGCGGTGTCGCCGCCGCCGTAGCGATTGAAGTTCTTGGCGAACTGGTTGGTGGCGGTCACGCCGGTGCCGATGACGAACAGGCCGCCGCCCTCGCCACCGCCGTTGTCGCTGCCTCCGGAGCCGCCCTTGCCGCCGGAGCAGGCGACTGCAGCCGTGCTGACCGCGCCGATGCCCAGGGCTCCGAGCACGCCGCGGCGGGAGATGTTGCTAGAGATCATCCTCGATCATTCCTTTGTGGGGTGAGCCGCGGGAGCGGCAGGGGTGGGTGGGGTGAAATCGGGTCGGTCGCCGGCCAGGACGCACAGCACTTCGCGCCCGTCCGGGCCGGTGTAACGGGGGATGGGGGCACCGGTGCATTCCGGACGGGCCAGGGGACAGCGGTTGGCGAAACGGCAGCCGATCACCTCCACGGAGTTGTCCACTGGTGCCGCAGAGGATGTGGCCAGTGCCGCCGAATGCCCTGACCCCTTGTAATGGGCGGGGTCCGGAGCGGCATCCAGCAGCAGCTGGGTGTAGGGATGCACAGGATCAGAGACGATCGCTTCGGTGGGGCCAGCCTCGATGATCTTCCCGCCGTACATGACGTTGATGCGATCTGAGAGGTACCGGGCAGAAGCGATGTCATGGGTGATGTACAGGACCGCCAGGCCCCGTTCATCGCGCAGATCCGCCAGCAGGTTCAACACCTCCAGGCGGATCGAGGCATCCAGCATCGAGGTGGGCTCATCGGCCAGCAGAACCTTGGGGTCCACCGCGAGGGACTTCGCGATCGCCACGCGCTGGCGCTGACCGCCAGAAAGATCCGTCGGGTAACGGTCGATGTACCGCGAAGCCGGCGTGAGGTTCACCTTCTCCAGCAGCTCAGCGACCTTCTGCGCCACCTTCTTGCGGCCGGAGGCGATCTTGTGGATCCGCACCGGGCGTTCCACGATGTGCCGGATCTTCTTCAGGCTGTTCAGCGAGGCGAAGGGATCCTGGAAGATCAGCTGCACGTCCCGGAAGTAGCGTCGCTCATCCTTCGCGGCTTTCTCGAGCGGCACCCCGGAGACCTCCACCTCACCGGAGGTGGGGCTGTAGAGCAGAGAGAACACGCGCGCCAAAGTGGTCTTGCCGGAGCCAGACTCGCCCACGAGTGCGGCGATCTCGCCTTCATGGAGGGTGAAGTCCACTTCGTCCAGGGCGCGTACGGTCCGCTTCCCGTTCGGCGTGTCCACGCGGAAATGGACGGAGAGCCGACGAGTGGTGAACACGCTGTTGCGCTCGGCGGCCACCTCGGCGGCACCCGCAGCGGTGTGGCTGACGCTCATCGGTTCTCCTCCGCGGTGGTCTCGGTGACAGGGCTGCCCGGGGCGGGGATCTCCCCAGCGCGGTGACAGGCCACGAAGCCGTGGTCGTTCGGAACCAGCGGCGGGCGCTCCTCACGGCAGCGATCGATTGCGAGCGGGCAGCGCGGGTGGAAGGCGCAGCCACTGGGCAGATCCAGCAGGTCCGGCGGGGTGCCGGGGATGCCTTCGAGGCGGGTGACCGGCTCGGACAGCGGGGGGAAGGATGCGCGCAGGCCGCGCGTGTAGGGGTGCTCAGGATTGGCGAACAGATGCTCCGGCATGCCGATCTCGACGATTCGTCCGGCGTACATGATCGCGATGCGGTCAGAGATCTCCAGCAGCAGCGACAAATCGTGGGTGACGAACACGATCGCAAAGCCCAAGGTGGCCTGCAGCTGCAGGATTTGGGTGAGGATCTGGCGCTGCATGACGACGTCCACCGCGGTGGTGGGCTCGTCCATGAACACGACTTCCGGATTGGAGGCCAGCGACAGGGCGATCAGAGCCCGCTGCTGCATACCCCCGGAGAGCTCGTACGAGTAGGACCGCAGCCGCGAGGAGGGGATGCCCACCATCTCCAGCAGCTCACCGGCCCGCTCGCGTGCGAGCTTCTTGGTCATGGACTTGTCATGCTCCATGATCACGTCGATGAACTGGCTGTCCAGGCGCATCACCGGGTTCAGCGATGCCATCGCGGACTGCATGACGATGGACAGCGAGTTCCACCGGTAGCGGCGCAGGCCGTCGCGGTCCAGGGCGGTGAGGTCCACCGGCTCCCCGTCGGTGGGATGGAAGATCACCTGTCCGGCAGACGTGACCGCTGGGGGCCGCTGCAGGCGCGAGAGGGCGTTGAGCAGAGTGGACTTGCCGGAGGCGGATTCCCCGGCGATGCCGAGGATCTCGCCTCGCCGTAGCTGGAGGTTCACATCGCGACAGGCCGGTACCTCACCGGCTTCGATGACGTAGGTGACGTCCAGCTCGCGGGCCTCGAGCAGCAGTGGCGAGCGTTCTAGGCGCTCGGCGATCTGCGCGGTGGTCTCGACGGCGATCTGGTTGGCGTCGACGACCTGCTCGGCCGTGACGTGCGCCGGGTCAGTGGTGATGGGGGAGTTCACGAGGTCGCTCCGGTTCGGGCCGTCGGGGTGGATGCGGTGGCGGACTCGGGCACCTGACGCGGGTTCTCCTTGAGGAACTTCCGCATGAGGGCCATGCGCTTTGAACTCAGCGTGGGGTTGGTGATCTCGTCGATCCCGAAGTTGACCATCGTGGTGGCGAAGCCCAGCAGCGCGAGGCACAGGCCAGGCGGGACGAACCACCACCACATACCGCGGAACAGGGCGTTCATGCCGAAGGCGTAGTTGATGATCAATCCCCAGCTGGGTTCGGCGGCGCTGCCGATGCCGAGCATCGCCATGGACGCCTGCATGCCCACGCCGGCGGCGATGAGGGTCAGGAAGATGGGGGAGAGGATGCCGAACAGGTGCGGCATGACCTCCACGAACACCACGCGGAACTTCGATTCGCCGATAGTGCGCAGCGCAGCGGTGAAGTCGCGTCCGCGCAGGCTCAGCGCCTGGGCGCGGATACGGCGCGCCCCGCCGGTCCATTCGAACAGGCCGATCAGCACCGAGACCACGATCAGCGGCATCTCGCGCCAGAAGGTCGCGGCGATGATCAGAACCGGGAAGGAGGGGATGTTCTGGAAGACCAGGATCACGCCGTTGAGCAGGCGGTCCACGATGCCACCGAGGAAGCCCGCCGCGGTGCCCATCGCGATCGCGATGAGGGAGGCGATGATCGCGGAGGCGAAGCCGACGAACATCGAGTTGTAGGTGCCGTGCAGCATCCAGGTGAGCACGTCCTGGCCGGAGACGGTGGTGCCCAAGGGGTGCGACCAGGAGGGCGACGCGCCCATGGCGTCGGGGAAGATGGTGGTGGGGTTGCGGTCCAGCACATGCGTGGCAAAGGGCTTTCCGGCCACAGCCACCAGAGCGAAGAAGCCGATGATGGCCAGGCCGATGATGACCTTGGGGTTCTCGAGGAAGCGACGGATCATCGGTCAGTTCCCCTCTCGGGTACGCGGGTCCAGCAGCACGTACACGCTGTCGGCGATGAAGTTGAAGACCAGGCTCATGACGATGACGATCAGGAGCAGAGCCTGCATGAGGGGGTAGTCGCGCACGGCGGTCGCCGCACCGATCAAGCCGCCCAGGCCGGGGTAGATGAACACCGCCTCGGCGAGCACGACTGCCATGAGCACCCCGCCCATGGACATTGCCAGGCCGGTGATGTTCGGTAGCAGTGCATTGCGTGCGGCGTAGCCATTGCGGACCCGTTCATCGGACAGCCCCTTGGCGTAGGCCAGGTGCACGTAATCCTCGTTGACCGTCGTGATCATCATGTTGCGCATGCTGAACATCCAGCCGGTGAAGCCCACGACGATCAGGGCGAACAGCGGCAGGATGGAGTGGTAGGCGATCGACAGCAGGAAGTCGATGTTGCCGAGCTCCGCGGGGCGAATGCGCTGGTTGACCGCGCCCTGGGCGGGGAACAGGCCCTTGCTGTAGGACAGGTACCACACCAGCAGCAGGCCCAGCCAGAACGGCGGGATGGAGGAAAAGAACATCGCGAACGGCGTGATGATCGAATCCAGCAGACGACCGGGCTTCCACCCCAGACGCGCGCCGAGGTAGGTGCCGATGATCCAGCCCAGCAAGGTGGAGATGAGCCCCAGGTACACCGTCCAGGGCAGTGCCTGGCTGATGAGGTCGGTGACCTCCATCGGGTAGTACATGATCGAGCGGCCCAGGTCGAGGCGCGAGAGCTGCTGGAGGTAGTTCCAGAACTGCTCCCAGATCGGACGGTCAGGGTCGCCGTACATGTTGTGGATGATGCGCATCTGGTACTCAGAAGGGCGCTGGCCCGTCTTCTCGTAGATGTCGCGGATCATCGACTGCGCCGGGTCATTGGGCATCAGGCGCGGCAGCACGAAATTCAGCACCACGGAGATGAGGAACACCACGATGTAGGTCCCCAGGCGCTTGGCCAGGAAGATCAGGTTGGGAGGGACTCGGCGGGCGCGAGGCCTCGCGGGCTGTTGTGGGACCGCATCGCCGGTCTCGGCGGCGGTCACCTGTCCTGTGCTCGTCGTCACGGGTTCTCCTGCGCTCGCACCATCGTCGGTACTTCGGGGTGGGGTCGGCGCGGCGCTCCGCGGGCGTCGTCGCCTCGGAGCACTTAACCGGTGAAGCACAGAGTAGTACGCGCTAGAGGTCCGACCTATCCTCCGAGGTCTGTCTTTCTCGAATCGTTACCTCGGGATCAGCGCCTGCGGCATGGCCCCGGCAGAAACCGGCTCTTCGCAGATGAGGGTGTAGCGGTCGGGGGGGCGGGGTGGGGCGCGTTCTGGACGGGCTCGGCCTCGCAGCCACCGGCCAGCGCATCAGTTCACTGAGGTGTGGTGCACGGCCCTGTCACTGCGCGGCGTCGTGCCGCTTCTCGCTCCGAATCCGCCCTCAGCCTCTTCGTAGCACCGCCACCAGGAAGTCGCTGTGCGCCGTGAAGGGGCGCAGATCCCAGGTGGACAGCAGCAGCTCCTCGACAAAGCCGGCGCTGGCTGCATCGGCGCGGAATGCGCCGAACTCATAGCCGCGGCCAGCACCGAAGCCGATCGCGGCGCGGCCCTGTAGATCGAGATGCTGCGCCAAGCGTCGCAGCACCTCGACACGGGTGGAGGGTGCCAGGAAGGTCATGACGTTGCCGGCGCACACGATGAGATCCATCGGCGAGCTGATCCCGCGCGCGGGCAGATCCAGCTCGGCCAGGTCACCGACCAGGTAGCGGGGGCCGGGGTGATCGACCTTGGCGGCAGCGATCAGCGCCGGATCTAGGTCCACGCCGATGGCGTGGTGCCCTAGCGTGTGCAACCGCCCGGCTACGCGGCCGGGACCGCAGCCGGCGTCCAGGATCCGTGCGTTGCGCGGCGCCAGCGTATCCATGAGGCGAGCTTCGCCGTCGAGGTCCTGCCCTTCACGGGCCATGCGGCGAAACCTTTCGGCGTAACGCGCACTGTGTCCCGGATCCACGGCCAGCACCCGTGTCCACTCATTGAGGTCATCGGCGCACTGCGGGGGCTGCTGCGGGGCATCGTCCATCGTCCCAGCGTAGGGGCGGGTGCCGCGGAGCCGACGTGACGGTGCACACGCTCTGCGGACCCACATTGAGACTATGCATGATTCTGCATAGAGTTGCGCGCATGTCGCAGAGCACTCCGGCCGCCACCGCATCGGCCTCCCTCAATCCGACCGCCGCGCGCCCTCGCGTCGCGCTTGTCGGCGCCTCCGGATACGCCGGCGGGGAGAGCCTGCGCCTGCTCGCCGGCCACCCGGGCCTTGAGATCGGCGCCCTCACCGCGCACTCCACCGCCGGAGCGCCGCTTCGCGAGATCCTCCCGCACCTGGACCTCGGGGAGGACAGGACCCTGCAGGAGACCACCCTCGAGAACCTCCTCGGCCATGACGTCGTGATCCTCGCTCTGCCTCACGGGCAGTCCGGACAGATCGCCGCCCAGCTCGAGACCGCGAGCCCCGACACCCTTGTGGTGGACCTCGGCGCTGATCATCGCCTCGAGCGCGCCGCCGACTGGGAGGAGTACTACGGCAGCGCACACGCCGGCACCTGGACCTACGGCATGCCCGAGCTGCCACTCGCAGACGGCACCCGCCAGCGCGATCACCTGCGCACTGCACGGCGCATCGCCGTGCCCGGCTGCAACGCCACCGCCGTGACCCTCGCCCTCACCCCGCTGCTCGCCGCCGGGCTCGTGGACCCCGCGCAGCTGCAGGCCGTGCTGCCCGTCGGCTACACCGGTGCCGGGCGCACCCCCAAGCAGCATCTGCTGTATGCGGAGGCAGCCGGTGGCGCAAGCCCCTACGCCGTGGGCGGCACCCATCGGCACATCCCCGAGATCCTGCAGAACATCCGCCGCGCCACCGGCATCGAAGACGCCCGCCTCACCTTCACCCCGGTGCTCGTACCCATGAGCCGCGGCATCCTCGCGGTGTGCAGCGCCCCCGTCGGCCCCCAGGTCACCACCGCGGACCTCCTGGCCGCGCTGACCGAAACCTACGCGGGCGAGCACTTCATCCACGTGCTGCCCGAGGGCACGATGCCCGCCACCTCCCAGGTGACCGGCGCGAACACCGCCCGCATCGGCGCCGTCGTGGACCGTCGCAGCGGGCACGCCACCGTCCTGTGCGCCATCGACAACCTCATGAAGGGCACCGCCGGTGCTGCGGTGCAGTCCATCAACCTCGCGCTAGGCCTGCCGGAGAACACCGGCCTGACCCGCACTGGTCTCGCCCCCTGATCCGCGCCGCCGCCCACACACCAGCCCGCCCCACCCCAGCCCGGAGGCACCCATGAGCATCACCCAGCCGCGCGGATTCCGCGCCAGCGGCGTCACCGCCGGACTCAAGCCCAGCGGCAACCCCGACGTCGCCCTCGTCATCAACGACGGCCCCCTCGACGTGGCCGCGGGCGTGTTCACCACCAACCGCATCGAAGCCGCCCCCGTCACCTGGTCCCGCCAGGCCCTCACCGACGGACGCGCCCGCGCCGTGATCCTCAACTCCGGCGGCGCCAACGCCTGCACCGGCCCCGACGGCTTCGCCGATACGCACCGCACTGCCAAGCACGTCGCGCAGCTGCTGGACGTCTCCGCCCAGGACGTCCTCGTGTGCTCCACCGGGCTGATCGGCGAACGTCTCCCGATGGACAAGCTCCTGGCCGGGGCCGATGCGGCCACCGCCGCCCTCGCCACCGGGCCGGAGGCGGATGCAGCGGCCTCCGCGGCGATCATGACCACCGACACCCGCCCCAAGACCGCCAGCACCACCCTGCCCAGCGGCGTGAGCGTGGGCGGCATGGCCAAGGGAGCCGGCATGCTCGCCCCGCAACTGGCGACCATGCTCGTGGTCATCACCGCCGATGCGGTCCTCACCGCCGAGCAGGCCCAGCAGGCCCTGAGCGCGGCCACCGCCGTCACCTTCGACCGCGTGGACTCCGATGCCTGCATGTCCACCAACGACACCGTGCTTCTGCTGGCCTCCGGCGCCTCCGGCAGCACGGCGGACCCTGCCGAGATCGCCGAGGCCGTGCGCGCGGTGAGTGCAGACCTCGCCCGCCAGCTCGTGGCCGATGCCGAAGGCGCCAGCCACGACGTGCACATCATTGTCTCCGGCGCCACCACCGACGCCGCGGCGCTCGCCGTCGCCCGCGAGATCTCCCGCTCCAACCTCGTCAAGGCCGCGATCTACGGCAACGACCCCAACTGGGGGCGGATCATCGCCGCCGCCGGCTGCGTGCCCGCGGAGGTCGCCCCCTTTGATCCCGCGGACCTGGACGTCCGCGTCAACGGCGTCATGGTCTGCCGCGGCGGCGGTGTGGGGGAGGACCGCGAGCTGGTGGACATGAGCCCGCGCGAATGCCTCATCGAAGTCTTCCTCGGTGCCGGGGAGGCCAGCGCCGACATCTGGACCAACGACCTCACCCACGAGTACGTCGAGGAGAACAGCGCCTACTCCACCTGAGAGCACCCGTTCGCACCCTCCCACCGTCCCCGCCACCCGCTGCTGACAGCCCCTTGCTCCGATCGGAGGAATGCCCATGACCGGCAAGAACCCCCTCGCTGAGCTCGAACCCCACCAGGTCGAGGCCCGCGAGAAGTCCGCCGTGCTCATCGAGGCCCTGCCCTGGATGCAGCGCTTCGCGGGAACAATCGTCGTGGTCAAATACGGCGGCAACGCCATGATCGACGAGGAGCTGCGCCGCGCCTTCGCGGCCGACATCGTCTTCATGCGTCAGGCCGGCATCCACGTGGTCGTCGTCCATGGCGGCGGACCGCAGATCACCCGGATGCTCGACCGTGTCGGCATTAACTCGCAGTTCCGCGGCGGCTTCCGCGTCACCGATGAGGAGACCATGCGGATCGTGCGCATGGTGCTGGTCGGCCAGGTGGGCCGGGAGCTCGTCGGACTGATCAACCAGCACGGCCCCTACGCGATCGGCATGAGCGGCGAGGACGGACGGCTGCTGGCCGCCGAGCGCCGCACCGCCGAGGTGGACGGCGAGGCGGTGGACATCGGCCTGGTCGGCGCTGTCACCCAGGTGCGCCCCGCCGGCATCCAGGACCTGCTCGAGGCCGGGCGGATCCCCGTCATCTCCTCGATCGCACCCGAAGTGGATGCCGCTGGCACGCCCACGGGCGCGGTGCTGAACATCAACGCCGACCTCGCCGCCGCCGCAATCGCCGAGGGACTGGACGCGGAGAAGCTCGTGATGCTCACCGACATCGAGGGTCTGTACCGCGACTTCCCCGACCGCGACTCGCTGATCCCCGAGATCTCCGCAAGCGAACTGCGGACCATGCTCCCCACCCTCACCGAAGGCATGGTCCCGAAAGCCGAAGCGCTGCTCGAAGCGGTCGATGCGGGCGTGCGCACCGCCGCGATGATCGACGGCCGCATCGAACATGCCGTGCTGCTGGAAGTGTTCACCACCAAGGGCGTGGGCACGATGGTCAGAAGGGACGACTATGTCTGAGCAGGAAAGCCCGATGAGCACCACCCCCACCCAGGAGAGCCTCACCGCCCGCTATCGCGACGCCCTGCTGCCCGTCTTCGGCACCCCGCAGCGCGTCCTTGTGCGCGGACAGGGCGCGCACGTCTGGGACGCCGACGGGACGCAGTACCTGGACTTGCTGGCCGGCATCGCGGTGAACGCCCTGGGCCACGCGCACCCCGCCGTGACCGGAGCCGTCAGCGAGCAGCTCGCCACGCTCGGCCACATCTCGAACTTCTTCACCTCCCCGGCGCAGATCGAGCTCGCCGAGCAGCTGCTGCATCTCGCAGGCGCCCCTGCCGGCTCCGGCGTGTTTTTCGCGAACTCCGGCTCCGAGGCCAACGAGGCGGCTGTCAAGATCGCCCGCCGCACGGGACGCGGCCGGATTCTTGCGCTCGAGAACTCCTTCCATGGCCGCACCCTCGGCTCTCTGGCCCTGACCTGGAAGGAGGCCTACCGCACCCCCTTCGAACCGCTGCCTGGAGGCGTCGAGTTCCTGCCCGCTGGCGATGTGGCGGCGCTCGAGCAGGCCCTCACCGACGGTGAGGTCGCCGCCCTCATCGCTGAGCCCATCCAGGGCGAAGCCGGGGTGAGGCCCCTGGATGGCGAATACCTGCGGGCCGCCCGCCGTCTCACCCGCGAGCACGGTGCCCTACTGATTCTCGATGAGGTGCAGACCGGTGTGGGCCGCACCGGTCACTGGTTCGCTCATCAGGCAATCCCGGGCCTGCAGCCCGATGTCATGACCCTTGCCAAGGGGCTCGGCGGCGGGTACCCCATCGGCGCCGTCATCGCCTACGGGCCCGCCGTCCATGACCTCCTGCAGCCGGGCCAGCACGGCACCACCTTCGGCGGCAACCCGCCCGCGGCCGCCGCCGCCCTCGCCGTGCTGCGCACCTTGCACGAGGAGCACCTCCTGGAGCACGCTGCGTCGCTCGGCGAGCAGATTGCGCGCGAGGTCATGGCCCTGGGGCATCCGCTGATCACCGGGGTCCGCGGTGCCGGGCTGCTGCGCGGCATCGAGCTGGCCGCGCCCATCGGCCCACGCGTGGTGACCGCCGCCCTGGAGCAGGGATTCATCATCAACGCCACCGGCCCCACCACGCTGCGCCTCGCGCCGCCGCTCATCATCACCGCCGAGCAACTCGCCACCTTCACCGCTGCGCTGCCGGCCCTGCTCGATGCCGCCACCGAAGGAGGTCACTGACATGCCCCGCCACTTCCTGCGCGACGATGACCTCGCGCCGACTGAGCAGAAAGAGGTGCTGGCCCTCGCCCTCAACCTCGCGGGCGACCGCTTCGCCCGTCGGCCCCTCGAGGGACCGCGCACCGTCGCGGTGCTGTTCGACAAATCCTCCACCCGCACCCGCGTCTCCTTCGCCACCGGCATCGCCGAGCTGGGCGGCAGCCCCCTGGTGATCGAGGCCGACTCCAGCCAGCTGGGCCGCGGCGAATCCATCGCCGACACCACCCACGTGCTCACCCGCATGGCCTCCGCGATCGTGTGGCGCACCTTCGGGCAGGACCGCATCGACCAGATGGCGCAGGTCGCCACGGTGCCGGTGATCAACGCCCTGACCGATGAGTTCCACCCCTGCCAGATCCTCGCCGACCTCATGACCATCGCCCAGCACACCGGGGGACTGGCCGACGGCGATGCCGCGCTCGCCGGACGCTCCCTCGCCTACCTCGGCGATGGCGCGAACAACATGGCCCACTCCTATCTGCTGGGCGGAGCGAATGCCGGCATGGATGTACGGATCGCCGCCCCGAGCGCCCATCAGCCCGATCCCGCGGTCCTCGCCGACGCGCACGTGATCGCTGAGCGCACCGGCGGCAGCGTCACCGTCACCACGGACCCGCACGAGGCCGCTCGAGGCGCCACCGCCGTGCTCACCGACACCTGGGTGTCGATGGGACAGGAGGGCGAGGACGGCCGCGGGGAGGACACCTTCGCTCCCTACCAGGTGACAGAGGAGATCATGGACCTCGCCGGCCCGACGTCCCTGTTCCTGCACTGCCTGCCCGCCTACCGCGGCAAAGAGGTCACCGCCGAGGTGATCGACGGGCCCCGCTCGGTGGTGTGGGATGAGGCGGAGAATCGCCTGCACGCCCAGAAGGCGCTGCTGACCTGGCTGCTCGAACACCCCGATGAGAAGACCGCCGCCCATGCCCGACCCGTGGAGGTGACCCGATGAGCGAGCCCCGTCGCGTCATGGCCCAGACCAAGACCTCCCGGCAGCGGCACATCGTCCAGCTGCTGACCCTGCAGGAGGTCTCCTCCCAGGCGCAGCTGGCCGAGCTGCTGACCGCCGCCGGATTCGAGGTCACCCAGGCCACCCTCTCCCGGGATCTCGTGGAGCTGCAGGCGGAGAAGGTCCGCGGCTCCACCGGGGCGCTCGTGTACCGCCTGCCGCCCGAGAACGGCACCGGCCGCCCCGCGGGAGAGGGCAGCGAGCTGCTCGAGGCGCGTCTGCCCCGCCTCGCCGAAGGCCTGCTGGTCTCCGCCGAGGCGAGCGGCAACCTCGTGGTGGTGCGCACCCCACCGGGCGCTGCGCAGTACCTCGCCTCGGCGATGGACCGCTCCGTGATGCCCGATGTGCTGGGTACCATCGCGGGCGACGACACGGTGCTGCTGGTGGCCCGCGACCCTGCCGGCGGCGACCGTCTGGCCGAGCGTCTGCTGAACCTCGCCGAGGGACGCCGCGATGCCCCCGAGCCCGGCACACCCCCGTCGGCCCCCACCCCCTGATCACCCTCCGGGCGCCCCGCGCCCACCCCATAGACCCCCATCTCTTGAGGAGAAACACCGTGACCGAACGCATTGTCCTCGCCTACTCCGGCGGCCTCGACACGTCCGTGGCCATCGGCTGGATCCACGACGCCACCGGCGCTGACGTCATCGCCTGCGCGGTGGACGTCGGCCAGGGCGGAGAGGACCTCGAGGTCATCCGCCAGCGTGCCCTGGACTGTGGCGCCGTGGAGGCCTATATCGCCGATGCTCGCGACGAGTTCGCCGCCGAATACTGCATGCCCGCCCTCAAGGCGAATTCCCTGTACATGGACGCCTACCCGAACGTCTCGGCGATCTCCCGGCCGGTGATCACCAAGCACCTGGTGAAGGCCGCCAAGAAGTTCGGCGCCACTACAGTGGCCCACGGCTGCACCGGCAAGGGCAATGACCAGGTGCGCTTCGAGGTCTCCATCACCTCCCTTGCCCCGGAGCTGCGCTGCATTGCCCCCGTGCGGGACCTCGCGCTCACGCGCGACAAGGCGATCGACTACGCCGAGCGCAAGGGCCTGCCGATCGCGACCACGAAGCACAACCCGTTCTCGATCGACCAGAACGTGTGGGGCCGGGCGATCGAGACCGGCTTCCTCGAGGACATCTGGAACGAGCCCACCAAGGATGTCTACTCCTACACCGATGACCCCGCCTTCCCGCCCGTGGCCGACGAGGTGACCATCACCTTCGAACACGGCATCCCGGTGCAGATCGATGGCCGCCCGGTCACGCCGCTGGAGGCCATCCAGGAGCTCAACCGCCGCGCCGGCGCCCAGGGCATCGGCCGCATCGACATCGTCGAGGACCGCCTGGTGGGCATCAAGTCTCGCGAGGTCTATGAGGCCCCCGGTGCGATGACCCTCATCACCGCCCACCAGGAGCTCGAGCGGGTCACCCTGGAGCGCGAGCAGGCCCGCTTCAAGCGCATGGTGGGCGACCGCTGGACCGAGCTGGTCTACGACGGCCAGTGGTTCTCCCCGCTCAAGAAGTCCCTGGATGTCTTCATCGACGACACCCAGCGGTACGTGAACGGTGATATTCGCATGATCCTGCACGGCGGCCGCGCCACCGTCGCCGGGCGCCGCTCCGAGACCGGCCTGTACGACTTCAACCTCGCCACCTACGACGAGGGCGACACCTTCGACCAGAGCAGCGCCCGCGGCTTCATCGACATCTACGGCTTGGCCGCCAAGCAGGCCGCTGCCCGCGACGTCGCCCACGGCAACGGTGAGAACCTCGAGGCGGAGAACGCATGAGCACCGAGCACAGCCCCGAGCCCGCGAGCGGCGCAGCACAGGCCCACGCGCACGCCGCCCTGTGGGGCGGCCGCTTCGGCACCGGACCCGCAGCAGCCCTCGCGGCGCTGTCGGACTCCACGCACTTCGACTGGCGCCTGGCCCAGTACGACCTACGCGGTTCAAAGGCCCACGCTAACGTTCTGCACACCGCCGGTCTGCTGGATGATGCCGAGCTCGCCGCGATGCAGCAGGCGCTCGATCAGCTCGCGGCGGACGTCGCCTCCGGTACGTTCACCGCGGCGCCCGAGGATGAGGACGTGCACACGGCCCTCGAGCGCGGCCTCATCGAGCGGGCCGGACCGGAGCTCGGTGGGAAGCTGCGCGCCGGGCGCTCCCGGAACGATCAGATCGCGACCCTGATCCGCCTGTTCATCCGCGACCAGTCGCGGGCCCTCGGCGACCAGGTGCTGGATCTTGTCGATGTGCTCATCGCCCGCGCGCGGGAGGTCCACGGAGCGCCGATGCCCGGCCGCACCCACCTCCAGCACGCCCAGCCGCTGCTGCTCAGCCACCACCTGCTGGCCCACGCCTGGCCCCTGCTGCGCGACGTGCAGCGCCTGCGGGACCTCGATGCCCGCGCGGCGCTGTCCCCCTACGGGTCCGGGGCCCTCGCCGGCTCCTCCTTGGGGCTGGACCCGCAGGCCGTCGCCGTGGAGCTGGGCTTCGCCGATTCCGTGTGGAACTCGATCGACGGCACCTCCGCGCGGGACCTCACCGCGGAGTTCGCCTTCGTGCTCACGATGATCGGCATCGACCTCTCGCGTCTGGCCGAGGAGGTGATCGTGTGGAACACGAAAGAGTTCTCCTTCATCACCCTGGATGACTCCTACTCCACCGGCTCCTCGATCATGCCGCAGAAGAAGAACCCGGACATCGCCGAGCTCGCCCGCGGCAAGGCGGGCCGGATGATCGGCGACCTCACCGGGCTGCTGTCCACGCTGAAGGCCCTGCCGCTCGCCTACAACCGGGACCTGCAGGAGGACAAGGAACCGGTCTTCGACCAGGTGGACACCCTGGAGCTGGTGCTTCCGGCCTTCACCGGCATGATGGCCACCCTCACCTTCCACACGGACCGGATGGCGGAGCTGGCCCCGCAGGGCTTCTCCCTCGCCACGGACATCGCCGATCACCTGGTCCGCCGCGGGGTGCCCTTCCGCTCGGCCCATGAGATCTCCGGCGCCTGTGTGAAGCTCGCCGAATCCCGCGGTCAGGAGCTGTGGGATCTCAGCGATGAGGACCTCGCCGGGATCTCCGAGCATCTCGATCCCTCAGTCCGTGAGGTGCTGAGCGTGGACGGCTCGATCGCCTCCCGGGATGCGAAGGGCGGCACCGCCCCCGTCCGGGTGGCCGAGCAGGAGGATGCCGCGGAAGCAGAGGTCGAGCAGCTGCGCGCCTTTACACGCGACGCCCTCACCGGCGACGGGGCAGACCGCGGCGCGTCGGCCTGAGCGGATCCCCGCGACAGGCCGCGCATCTGTGACAATGGCGTCCGGGACCCGATCGGGACCCGGGCGCTGTCCCGTCGGCCCCGTGCCCGCGGACGGACACCCACCACTCCGGCCTCATGACCGGAGACCGACGACCCGGTCCTATGACCGGTTCTGGCGCCGAGTGCGCCCTGACCCTCGAGGAGAGACCTGATGCATTCCGTCCTGGACGAACTCGCCTGGCGAGGCCTCGTCGTGCAGACCACCGGGCGTGAGGCGCTCGGCAGCGCTCTGGCGGACGGAGAGATCAGCCTGTATTGCGGCTTCGACCCCACGGCCTCGTCGCTCCACGTCGGTCACCTCACCCAGGTGCTCACGATGCGACGCTTCCAGCTGGCCGGGCATCATCCCTACGCCCTGGTGGGCGGCGCGACGGGCCTCATCGGTGATCCGCGGATGTCCGGGGAGCGCGTGCTGAACGATGCCGACATCGTGGCCCAGTGGGTCGAGGGACTGCGCGATCAGATCTCCCGATTCCTGGACCTCGAGGGCCCACATGCGGTGACCATGGTGAACAACCTGGACTGGATCGGACAGATGGGCGCGCTCGAGTTCCTGCGCGACATGGGCAAGCACTTCCGCATGGGCACGATGCTCGCCAAGGACACCGTGGCCCGTCGCCTCGCCAGCGATGAAGGCATCAGCTACACCGAGTTCAGCTACCAGGTGCTGCAGGGCATCGACTACCTCGAGCTGTACCGCCGCCATGGCATCACCCTGCAGTACGGCGGCAACGATCAGTGGGGGAACCTTGTCTCCGGAGTGGACCTCATCCATAAGGTCGAAGGGACGGACGTCCACGCCCTGACCACACCGCTGGTGACCAAGGCCGACGGCACCAAGTTCGGCAAGTCCGAAGGCGGAGCGGTGTGGCTGGACCCTGAGCTCACCAGCCCGTACGCCTTCCACCAGTTCTGGCTCAATGCCGCCGACGCGGACGTGGTGAACTACCTGAAGTTCTTCACCTTCCGCGACCGCGAGGACATCGCCGAGCTGGAGCGCGCCACCCAGGAGGCCTCGCATGAGCGGGCTGCCCAGAAGGCGCTGGCCGATGACATCACCACCCTGGTCCACGGCCAGCAGGCCACTGACCAGGCGAAGGCGGCAGCGGCCGTGCTGTTCGGGCGCGGGGACGTGCGTGATCTGGATGAGCCGACCCTGCAGGCTCTCGCCCAAGAGCTGCCGACGGTGGAGCTGCCGAGCAGCGCGGTGCTCATCGATGCGTTCTGCGAGGTCGGGATCACCGCGTCGAAGGGTGCGGCCCGCCGTGATGCGACGGGCGGCGGGCTGTCGGTGAACGGCCAGAAGGTCGCGGCCGAGGAGCTCGAGCAGGAGCTCGGTGCCCTGAATGCGCTGCCCGGTGGCTACGTCCTGCTGCGCCGCGGCCGTAAGAACGCGGCGATGGTCCACCTGAAGCGGTGATCCCGCTGACAGATGCACCTCACATCCGGGTGAACAACGGCGCTCCGGGTCCTGAGAAAGCTCGCTGACCAGCGGCGTTCGTCCACGATGACGGTGAACGCGAGGTGACGCGGGAGTTTGACCCCGGCTGAGGCAGGGCCTACTGTAGTCGTCTGTCAGCACGACCGGAAGTGCCCGAAAGGGTCGCCCACAGCGACCACATAAGGGGCTCCGCGAGAAGCTGACCGACGGGACCGGGAGACCGGGAGCGTCGAGTGGCTCTGGCCTTCTGCCCTTCAAGGGAATCATGAGACCGGAACCACAGCCCGCCGAGTTGATCCGGCCGGCGAGGAACTGCTAAAGTAGTGACTCGCGCCGGGACGACGAAGCAAAGCGTCGCCACGGAGAAATCCGCGGCGCACCCGAGCCTCTGAGTCGGCCTACTGAGTAGGTCGGTGATGATGTGCGCGTGTTGTTTGATATCTCAATAGCGTGTCTGTTTGTTGATGCCATATTTTGTATGGCAATTATTGATGGACAACGGCAGTAATGCTGGTTGTTTGTCTGTTTTTGCTGGGATTTATTGTTTTTCATGTTTTCATGGAGAGTTTGATCCTGGCTCAGGACGAACGCTGGCGGCGTGCTTAACACATGCAAGTCGAACGATGACGCCCGTGCTTGCACGGGTTGATTAGTGGCGAACGGGTGAGTAACACGTGAGCAACCTGCCCCCTTCTTCGGGATAACCTCGGGAAATCGTGGCTAATACCGGATATGACTGCGCATCGCATGGTGTGTGGTGGAAAGATTTATCGGTGGGGGATGGGCTCGCGGCCTATCAGTTTGTTGGTGAGGTAATGGCTTACCAAGACGATGACGGGTAGCCGGCCTGAGAGGGCGACCGGCCACACTGGGACTGAGACACGGCCCAGACTCCTACGGGAGGCAGCAGTGGGGAATATTGCACAATGGGCGGAAGCCTGATGCAGCGACGCCGCGTGAGGGATGACGGCCTTCGGGTTGTAAACCTCTTTCAGTAGGGAAGAAGCGAAAGTGACGGTACCTGCAGAAGAAGCGCCGGCTAACTACGTGCCAGCAGCCGCGGTAATACGTAGGGCGCAAGCGTTGTCCGGAATTATTGGGCGTAAAGAGCTTGTAGGTGGCTTGTCGCGTCTGCCGTGAAAACCCGAGGCTCAACCTCGGGCGTGCGGTGGGTACGGGCAGGCTAGAGTGTGGTAGGGGAGACTGGAACTCCTGGTGTAGCGGTGAAATGCGCAGATATCAGGAAGAACACCGATGGCGAAGGCAGGTCTCTGGGCCATTACTGACACTGAGAAGCGAAAGCATGGGTAGCGAACAGGATTAGATACCCTGGTAGTCCATGCCGTAAACGTTGGGCACTAGGTGTGGGGGACATTCCACGTTTTCCGCGCCGTAGCTAACGCATTAAGTGCCCCGCCTGGGGAGTACGGCCGCAAGGCTAAAACTCAAAGGAATTGACGGGGGCCCGCACAAGCGGCGGAGCATGCTGATTAATTCGATGCAACGCGAAGAACCTTACCAAGGCTTGACATGCACCGGACAGCCCTAGAGATGGGGTGTTCTTCGGACTGGTGCACAGGTGGTGCATGGTTGTCGTCAGCTCGTGTCGTGAGATGTTGGGTTAAGTCCCGCAACGAGCGCAACCCTCGTTCCATGTTGCCAGCACTTCGGGTGGGGACTCATGGGAGACTGCCGGGGTCAACTCGGAGGAAGGTGGGGACGACGTCAAATCATCATGCCCCTTATGTCTTGGGCTTCAAGCATGCTACAATGGTCGGTACAATGGGTTGCGAAGCTGTGAGGTGGAGCGAATCCCAAAAAGCCGGCCTCAGTTCGGATTGGGGTCTGCAACTCGACCCCATGAAGTCGGAGTCGCTAGTAATCGCAGATCAGCAACGCTGCGGTGAATACGTTCCCGGGCCTTGTACACACCGCCCGTCAAGTCACGAAAGTCGGTAACACCCGAAGCCAGTGGCCCATCCCTTGTGGGGGGAGCTGTCGAAGGTGGGATCGGTGATTGGGACTAAGTCGTAACAAGGTAGCCGTACCGGAAGGTGCGGCTGGATCACCTCCTTTCTAAGGAGCATCACCAAGTATTGGTGGCCATCGTCATCCGCGAGTGTCGGGTGGGTGGTTGCTCATGGGTGGAACATCAACGGATAGGCACTTCATCGTCTGTGCCGCATGTCTAGTACGCCCTGTTGGGGTGGGAACGAGATGGGGGCAGGGGGTTTGAGGTGGAGGCACGCTATTGGGGCATGAGGCTGCACGCCAAGCCCAGCATTCCGCAGTTTTTGTGGGTGTGTTGGATGGTGTGGCTGGTCCTCCCTGCCGCGTCCTGGTTTGTGACTGGGGGTGGTGGTGTGGGGTTGTTTTTTGTGAACTGTATAGTGGACGCGAGCATCTTGTAAGCAATTTTGTTTTGCACAAAGTGTCTTTGTGTTGCTGTAAGTTTTTTAGGGCGCACGGTGGATGCCTTGGCACAAGGAGCCGACGAAGGACGTGTGAGTCTGCGATAAGCCTCGGGGAGTTGACAACTGAGCTGTGATCCGAGGATGTCCGAATGGGGAAACCCACCAGGGGTCATGCTCTGGTACCCGCCACTGAATGTATAGGTGGTATGGAGGGAACGCGGGGAAGTGAAACATCTCAGTACCCGCAGGAAGAGAAAACAAAAGTGATTCCGTGAGTAGTGGCGAGCGAAAGCGGAGGTGGCTAAACCTTGTTTGTGTGATACCCGGCAGGGGTTGCAGGCGAGGGGTTGTGGGACGTATCGGTCTGGTCTGCCGGCCAGACGGCGTGGA
>NZ_PNHL01000014.1 GCF_002871795.1 Brachybacterium sp. UMB0905
TGCAGGCAGTGATCGACGACCTCACCGAGGAAGTACCCAAGCAGCTCAAAGAGCTGATCACCCTTGGTTGGACCCTGAAACACCGGGCCGGGGACATGCTGGCCTACTTCGACCACCCCGGCACCAGCAACGGCCCCACGGAGGCGATCAACAGCCGGCTCGAGCACCTCCGCGGCACCGCGCTGGGCTTCCGCAACCTCGCCCACTACGTCATCCGATCGCTGCTGGACACCGGAGGATTCAGAACCGAACTACACCGTCATCTGTGAAGAGCCTGAAAACTTCGGTCGGCACGGTCGGCGATAGCTACGATAACGCGCTGGCCGAGACCGTAAATGGCCTCTACAAGACGGATCTGATCTACTCCAAGCGGATCTGGCGGTCGGTCAGCGAAGTTGAGCTCGCCACGATGGGCTGGGTCCACTGGTGGAACACGTCCCGGCTCCACGAAGCTCTCGGCTACCGAACCCCGCAACCGTCGAAGCGACCTACACTCACCCCACGACGGCCGTGCCCGCGACCGTGTAACCACGGAACGAAACCCAGGACGCTTCATGCTGTTGCGCTCGCGCTCACCGACCTCGAGCCCCTGCTCCAGCGTACAGGCGCAGATGTGCTTCAAATCGCAGGCGCTCCGCGCCGCAGTGCCGCGGCGAGCGAGTCCGCCGATGCGCCGGCAAGGCTCGATCCCCGCAGCCAGGTCCTCGCGCCGCTTCGAGGCGTTCTCCTCGTTGAGGTCGATTTCGTACGCAACCGTCGGGGGAGGCGACCATAGACTGATTATGCTTGAGCGTCACGCAAACTGCTGGCGGAACAGTTCCTTGAACCGCCCCGGAGACGTAACGAGGTCATCGTAGTGCCCCTCTTGGACGAGCCGTCCCTCATGGAGGACATAGATTCTGTCAACTTGCTTCAAGGTCCAAGCCCGATGCGAAACCACACAGGTGATCCTCTCCTTCTTCGACCGAGTCAGTAGCGAGAAGATTTCCTCCTCCGCCTCCGCATCGATCGCCGAAGTGGGCTCATCCAGGATCCAGATCCCAGCGTCGCGTACGACAATGCGGGCGAGCGCGAGCCGCTGCCACTGGCCGCCCGACAGACCGCGCCCACCCCACTGGACGCCGAGCTGGGCATCGAGCCCGCCACTCATCTCCCGGACAAGATCGGCGATCCCCACGAACTCGAGCGCCTCCCATATGCGCGTATCCGGGACATCCTGCTCCGGCGTCCCCAGGAGCACGGAGTCACGAACGGACAGTTGGAACCTTCCGAACTCCTGCGAAAGCGTGCCGATCATCGCGAACCGCTCCGTCTCCGACCTCACCGCCTGATCGACACCGTCGATCAAGACGGAGCCGCTCTGGGCTTGGACTAAACCACAGATAGCCGATACAAGGGTCGTCTTCCCCGCGCCATTAGCTCCGACGATACCGATCATCTCACCCGCCTCGACCTTTACGCTCACGCGATCGAGGGCGGGCTTCGTCGCCCCTGGATAGGTCACCTCGAGATCCCGCACTTCGACAGAACCGATGTCCCGCACTATTCGCTGAGTCTTCGGCTCCCGCTGCTCCTCCGTGAACAGCCGGTAGCCCGCCACCCTCGTGTTAGCTGCCAACACGCGGCCCGCCGCGTTACCCGCATTGCTGGTGGATGCTATCCCGCTGACGATAGCAAGCACGCCGACAGACGCTCCGGCACTCCCGCTGCCAGAAACCGTCAGCATCGCCAAAGCCAGCAGTAGGCAGAGAGCAGTCACGACGCCTGCTGGGAGCTCCACTCCTACGGAACGGAGCCGCAAGCGGCGGAGTACATCCCCCACTGACTCCCATCTGAGCCCGGCATGCTCCGCGACCCGAGTCGACGTGCCAAGCATCGCAAGTTCAACCCCGGTCGCCTCGTACCTAAGTTGGTCGAAGTGGTACTCGGCAATACGCTCATCCTCGCCCACCACACTCCAGACCGGACGCGCGATCTTCGAGACTTTCATGAAAGCCACGATGGAAGGAAACAACGCCAAGACGACGAAAAGCGCCGCGCCCCAGTTGTAGTGCCAGATTGCCAAGCACAGCGACACCGCGGTAATCACAGCTCCGGCAACAGTCATCACGGACTGAGGCATCATCGCGAGAAGAGGGATGGCATTCTTCGCTTCCTGAAGCCTGCGCCCACTCCCCGGGTCCTGTACGTCACCTGCGGTGCGCCATGCGGCCGCCCTCGCAAGCTCACGTTTCGCACCGTATTCTAGGTCGGAATTCAGAATCATCCTCACCGAAGCCCCGACAGAGGAGAGTGCCTGCGCGAGTCCGACAATCCCGGCCGTCGCCGCTAAGTTCCCTATCAAATCTGACCCAGCGCACTCCCGGTTGAGACAATCGACCAGCGAACCGAAAGCGATAGCCTGCATGGCGGGAAGTAGCGCGACAACAACCTCGATTGCCGCACAGCACAACAAGGTTAACGGCGTCACCCGGAGCGACCACGCCATAACCCAAAACGACAGCCCAAACGGTGACACCTCCCGAATATTACGAACGACGCGCCGGAATCGAGCCACGTAGAGCCTCCATCGCTTCCAAGTAGAATCCGCTTGCTGAGAACTTCTTCGCCCAACTAGCGCGTGAACGCATCTCGCCTACTCTCTGCCCCCAGGAGACCGGCCATGTGCGGAAGACGCCGTTCGGCACCTGCTCAGCGTACCAAGCCATCTCAACTCCGTGACGAACGTGGCTGCTACCTCCCCTCACATTATACCTATACCACCCGCCCTCAAGAAAACCCCACCGAGCGCACGTGTTAAGTAGCCGGATGTGCAGATCGTAGTCTTCGCACAAGAATGCCTCTCGCCTCCAACCTCCGATGGAAGTCAATAGTTCGCGGAGAACCATTATCGCTCCTGCGCAAAACGGATTTCCAGAGCCATTAACACGTAAGGGCCTACTATAGTGCCTCTCGAGAACTTCCTCAGGTACTGCCACCTCATATCCCGTCCAGCCAAAATCTACATCATGACGAATCAGGTGCTCGTACTGGCGGTCAAACCTCCCAATCGTCGCCAGGTCATCCGAATCCTGGCGTGCGATATACCGACCCCGAGCATTAGCCTCGGGCTTTCATCGGTGTGGTGTCCGTGGGGTGGGTCGTGATGCGGGAAGGTGCTCCTGACCTGGAAGAATAGGGCTTGTCAAGAGTCCACGTCTTCAAGGTCAAAGGAGCACCTTCACGGTGAAGAGTACCGGGTTGTATCCGCGTGTGCAGGTTGATGTCGCGAGAGTGTCCGCGGTGGGTAGCGCGGGCGGGGTGCTGCTGACCGAGACCGTGCGCGCCACCGGCCTGGATGGGCAGCTTTCCAGAGCGCTGGCGCCATGGCGGCGGCCGCTGGCCAGGCATGACCCCGGGAAGATCCTGCTGGATCTCGCGCTGATGCTCGTGTTGGGTGGTGACTGCCTGGCTGATGTTTCCACGCTGCGGGCAGAGCCCGAGGTGTATGGTCCCGTGGCCTCTGATCCGACGATCTCCCGCCTGCTGAGCGTCCTGGCTGGGGACGTGGATACGGCCGTGCGGGCGATCGGCGCGGCCCGCCGGGCAGCACGGAAGACGGCCTGGGACCTGGCGGGGGAGCACGCCCCGTCCCACGGGGCGTGTGCAGCGGATCCGCTGGTCATCGATCTGGATGCGACGCTGGTGACGGCTCACAGCGACAAAGAGCACGCGGCACCGACGTTCAAGAAGGGCTTCGGGTTCATCCGCTGCTGGCCTTTGCCGACCACGGTCGTGCCGGGGGTGGAGAGATGCTCACCTGCCTGCTGCGGCCCGGCAGTGCCGGCTCCAACACTGCCGCTGACCACGCCACGGTGATCCGCTCGGCCCTGGAGCAGGCCGGAGTCGGTCCCCGACCGGGCAAGAAGGTGCTGATCAGGATCGATGGTGCCGGATCCACGAAGGCCACGCTCCAGGAGCTGACCCGCCGCCGGGTGTCGTACTCGGTGGGATACACCCTGCCGACAAACACTCCGGAGCTCTACCGGGTGATCCCCGAGCACGTGTGGGAGCCCGCCTATGATCCCGATGGCACGCCGTGTGAGGGAGCGGACGTCGCGGAGCTGACCGGCCTGCTGGACCTGACAGGCTGGCCGGAGGGGATGCGGGTGATCGTGCGCCGGGAGCGTCCTCATCCGGGAGTGCAGCTGCGGTTCGATGACGTCGATGGGTATCGGCTGACCGCGTTTGCGACGAACACTACGCGCGGGCAGCTTGCTGATCTCGAGGTCCGGCACCGCCGCCGTGCACGCTGCGAGGACAGGATCCGGATCGCCAAGGACACAGGCCTTGAGAACCTGCCGCTGAGGACTTTCGCGCAAAACCGTATCTGGTGCCAGATCGTGGCACTGGCCAGCGAGATCACGGCCTGGATGGGGCTTTTGGGCCACCCTGATCAGCCAGCCAGGAGGTGGGAGCCCAAACGCCTGCGCCACCGGCTGTTCCAGATCCCGGCGGCATTCGCCCGCCATGCCCGCGCCCGGATCGTGCGCCTGTCACAGCGGACGGCCTGGTCCGGGATTGTCCAGGCCGCCCACGCTCGACTGCGCGCATTGCCCGCCCCCAGCGGATAGACCACCGCGACCCTTGACCGCCCACGACCACAAGGACCCGGCCCCTGGAACCCCGACCACCGCGACGACACGCGGCAAGCCGTCACACCCCCACGCCAGAATCCCCCGATGAACACCGGCAACGACGCCGACCACCCCCGCTCACGAACCCGATGAAACATCGAGGTTAGACCGCTGACGGTAGTCCCAAGCGCCATCGAGCGCGAACGGGATGCTGCGTCGGACAGCGTTCGCTCCGGGGGTCAACTTCACGTCGGCGTCGTGCGCGCGCTGGGTCCTCTCCAGGCGGCCGATGGGCGGACGGGAGTATCGCGGGGCTAAGAGGCCTGCCCTCATATCGGGTCTGATCGCACTGTGGAGTATCTCCCGCCCACTGAAGGAAGTGACGGCGTTCCACTGCGATCGGGCGTCCGTCCGCGAGTTCCGGCCGGAGCCCGCGTTCTGGAAGGACACGGAGGGATCTGCATCATGGATCGCACGACATCTCAGCGGGCGTCGCTGCGCCTGCTCACCACGAACGAGGCCGCCTACGCTCTGGCGCTGTCCCGTCGGACGCTCGAGACGTACCGGCTCCGCGGTACCGGACCCGCCTTCGTGCGCACCGGCAAGTCGCCCCGCGGGGCGGTCCGCTACCGCGAAGCCGACCTCATCGAATGGACTGAGGCTCAGCTCGTGGTGTCGGCGCGGTGACGGCCCACTTTTCGGCATCCGCGCACTCGATGCGTGGCCTGTGGCATCGGTCGCAGTCGACGCCCTGTGACCGCAGGCGAGGGGCGGGATGTCATGTCTGATGTCAGGGAGCGGAAGACCCGTTATCCGGGGATCTACGAGTACGACACCCGCCTGGGAGTGACCCGATACCTATTCCGCATACGGGACAGGGAAGGCAAGTCCATCAAGCGTCGCGGGTTCACGTCTATGGCCCGCGCGCGGGAGGCCCGTTCCGAACTGGAGGCGGAGATTCGATCCGGCAGTTACGCCTCCATGTCCTCTGGGAGGGTGACGGTCGCGTTGTGCTGGGAGCACTATCGAGACTCGAAGTCGACCCGCCTGAAGCCCTCCTCGTTATCTTCGCTGGAGCGATCCTGGGCCTCCTACGTCGAACCGCGATGGGAGGGGTCCAGGTCGCTCAGGTGACGCGACGTGGGATCCAGCGCTGGGTGACCTCTCTGGCGGCGGGTGAGGATGTTCCGATGAGTGAGATGGCGCGCTCCAGGCAGCGGGGCACCCGGTCCGCCACGGTTGTGATCCGTGCGGTCGAGGTCCTTCGAGGGGCTCTCGAGGTGGCCGTCGAGGACCGCCGCATCGCCGCCAACCCGGCGAAAGGTATCGAGCTTCCACGGAAGGGCAGGGGGAAGCGGGGTGCCAATCGGCGCTACCTTTCCCGGGCGGATGTTCGCGCTGCCGCAGGCGTGTGCAGAACCCCTGCCGATCGCTGCTTGTTCCTGGTGCTCGCGCTCGGCGGCCTTCGCTGGGGTGAGGCAGTCGGCCTGCGTGTCGAGGACGTCGACACGGCTCGTGGTCGGCTGCACGTACGCCGGTCCGCGACCTTGGTCGACGGCGTGTGGCACGTGACGGACCCGAAAACGTGGGAGCGGCGTAGCGTCCCGATCCCACGCCATCTCGCAACGGAGCTCGACGCGCTCATCGCTGGCTGATCGGGGGACTCGCTCGCGCTCCCCTCTCCGCGCGATCCTGATGCGTTCCGCACTCTCCCGAGCCATGTTGCTGAAGACGCGCCGGGGAATCCCAGCCGGCTCCAGGCGGCACTCGGACGTGCGGGGATCACGTACCTGTCTCCTCACGATCTTCGGCATACGGCCGCGTCGCTTGCGGTGCAGTCGGGCGCATCAGTCAAGGCAGTCCAGAGGATGCTCGGTCACGAGAGCGCGGCAATGACGCTCGACGTCTACAGCGACCTTTTCGACAGCGATCTGGACGACGTCGCCGCCCGTGCCGACGCCGCGTGGGAGGAGCTGGAGGCGTCACTCGCGGACACGTACACCTGAGCCGTGTGTGTCCACCGCGTGTCCACGGCGTAAACGAAACGACCCCTGATCCGGTGGAACACCAGGTCAGGGGCCATACTCAAAGCGTGATACTCGGTGGAGCTAGGGGGATTCGAACCCCCGACCTTCTCATTGCGAACGAGACGCGCTACCAACTGCGCCATAGCCCCATGTCGCCGGGCGACCTGGCAAGACTAGCACCCGATCAGGGGTGTCGTCGCCTCGCCCGGGCGGTCTTGACGAAGGTCACAGCCTCCTCAGTGCCCGGCTCCCAGCTGCTCACCCTGCCCGCTGGTGCGCAGCTGCTGCAGCTGCTCCATCAGCGCATCGAAGGTCTCCAGGCGCTCCGCGCCGGTGCAGGCCACATAGGCCGGCTGCAGGTAGTCGGGCCGCTCGGCGACCTCCCGTCCGGGCCAGGTACGGATCGACCCGCCGGCCTGGCGCACCAGGTGGAAGCCGGCGGCGACATCCCAGGCGTTGATGTGCCCCAGGCCGGTCGCATCGGCCCAGCCTGCAGCGACATAGGCAAGCTCGAGCGCGGCGCTGCCGTAGTGGCGCACCGCGGAGACGGAGCGCGCGAGTTCCACGGAGGCGGGGCCCGCGAAGTCCGGGGCTTCTCGGCCGATCGACTGGCCGGGGAAGCCGGAGAGGATCATGGCGTCACGCGCCGGGCGGGTGGGCCGCGGCTCGAGCACGCGGCCGTTAAGCATCGCGGGCCCATCGGCCGCGGTAAACACCTGACCCAGGATCGGGGCGTCGATCACCCCGGCCACAAGCTCCTCCCCCACCGTCACGCCGATCGAAATGCAGAACAGCGGCAGACCGGCCGCGAAATTGCTGGTCCCATCGATCGGGTCGACGTAGAAGGAGACCTGCTGGGCGGCGTCACCGGCCTCTGCCGCCGCCTCCCCGGCGGTGTCCTGGGGGGGCCTCGGCAGGGCGCTCCCCGCCTTCCTCGCCGACGATCCGGGCGCTGGGCAGCATGTCCCGCAGCGCGGCGACGATGATGTCCTCCGCAGCCCGGTCATGCTCGGTGGCGATGTCGTGGCTGCTGGTCTTGTATTCGCGGGCGATGTGGTCGCGGTCCAGGGCGCGCAGATACTGGGCGGCCTCATGCGCCGCGGCGGTCGCGATCTCGAGCAGGCGGGTGGGGGCAGGCGCGGTGGTGTTCATCGCGGCCAGGCTATCCCGTGCCCTCACCGTCCGGGGAGGGTGCCTGCGCCTCGGACATCAGCCCAGCAGATGCCGCAGATACGGGGTCATCAGCACCCCGTCGGGGTCTGCCGCCTCCCGCACTGCCCGGAAGTCCTCGAACCGCGGGTACAGCTCCCGCAGCTCCCGTGCCCCCAGCCAGTGCTGCTTGCCCCAGTGGGGGCGGGCAGCGAACGGTGCCAGAGCGCCCTGGACCAGCAGGAGGTACGGCGCAGCCTCTTCCCAGCAGTAGCGGTGGGCGGCGATGTACACGCTCTCGCGCTCGTAGGCGGTGGACAGCCACGCATCATCGGCGGCGACCCGGCGGATCTCCAGCGGGAAGGTGACCCGCACGTTCTCGTCCTCGAAGCGGCGGCGCAGGGCGCCAAAGGCCTCCTCGAAACGGTGCGCGGGGATCGCCCATTCCGATTCGTGGAATCGCACCCGACGGGACGCGGCATACACGCGCGGCGAATCATCCACCACCGTGTCGGTGGAGGCGAAGGCCCGGGAGGCGATCTCAGCGACCGGGCGGCTGAGCGGTGGCAGCAGCGCAGCGCTGCGGCACATCAGCTCGAACACCCCGTTGCCGAGCACCTCGGACTTCATCGTCTCGGCGAGCTTCGACGGGCGCTGCCGCGGTGCCTCCATCCCCCGGCGGCGCATCGTGCGCACCGTTGCCCGCCCGGTGCGGGGGAACCAGAAGAACTCGTGGTGGTCGGCGATCTCGCAGTCCGCCAGGAACGATGCGGCCGTGGCGTCCACCCCCTCGGTGCCCTCCACGAGTTCCAGCCGGTAGGCGGGCACCGCCTGCAGCGTCACCTCGAGGATCACGCCCACCGCGCCGAGGCCCAACCGCGCGGCCTGGAACAGGTCCGGGTCCTGCGTCGGAGACGTGTCCACGATCGACCCGTCGGCCAGGGCCAGCCGCAGCGCCCGCACCATCCCGGCGAAGCCCGTGTAGTAGGCGCCGGTGCCGTGGGTGCCGGTCTGGATGGCCCCGGAGATCGACTGCCGGTCGATATCCCCCATCACCGCGAGCGCGAGACCGTGCGGGGCCAGCAGGTCCCCGATCGCCCACAGGCGCGTGCCACCGCGCAGGGTCACCAGGCCCGTGCTCGGATCGGCGCTGACCAGTCCCTGATAGCCGTCCAGGCTCATGAGCACCCCGTCGGTGCGCACGAGCGGGGAGAAAGAGTGGCCGCCGCCGATCACGCGCAGCGGCACCCCGAGCGCGCGGGCGCGAGCGAGCGCTGCAGTGACCTCGTCCTCGCTGGTGGGGGCGAGGATTTCCTGCGGGGTGAAGCGAGCCGATCCGCTCCAGTTGCGGTGGCTGTGGGTGGTGATGCTCACCGGTACTCCTTCGGGCCGGCGGCGTGATGTCAGAGGAAGAGCTCCCCTTCGCCGCGATACGTGGGGATGGTGCCGAGCAGCTCGTCGCCGTCGACGAGGTGGTAGTGCGTGAAGTGCTCTGCGGGCTCGCCGGCTTTGGCGTGCCGCAGCCACACGGTATCGCCCACCCGCAGGTCTGCGGCTGCCGGTCCCATGACGGGGGTCTGCACCTCCCCGGCGGCCTCCTGCGGGGCGAAGGCGAGTCCGACCGGGTGGGCGATTGTGGGCAGACGGTCCTCCCCCGGCACGCCGGAGGCGATCCAGCCGCCGCCGAGCAGGGTTGCGACCTCGGGGGCGGGGCGCCGTACCACGCTGAGGGCCAGCAGCAGCGCGGGCTGCGGCGTGAAGTCCACGTAGCGGTCGAACAGGCCCGGGCCGATGAGGCCCGATCCGGCGGCGATTTCGGTGACCGCGGCTTCGGCGCGGGTGGATTCGATCGAGCCGGTGCCGCCGCCGTTGATGAATTCGAGGTCCGTCAGCTCCCGCACCGCGGCGACCGCCTCAGCGCGGCGCGCGGCGATATCAGGCCGTGACAGGGCCTTCATGCCGCGCACCGCCATGCCGTAGGGCGTGCGGGCGTTGTCGGTGACCCCGGCGATGTGGCCCTCGTAGGCCATCATTCCCACCAGGAGCAGCTGGGGCCGGGCCACGATCTCGCGGGCCAGCGCAGCGGCCTGCGCGGGTGTGCGCACCGGGGAGCGGAAGGCGCCGAAGCGCACCCCGGGCAGCGGCGCGTAGGACACATCCAGCTCGATGGCCACGCGGATCCGGGAGCCGCCCGGCAGTGGCGCCAGGTCCGCGATCGCCGCGCTGATCAGCTCGAGCTGGGCGACCTCGTCGACCATGAGGGTGATGGCATCCAGCGCAGCGGGGCGGGCGGCGAGCTCGCGCAGGGCGGCGCGCTCCGCCGTCGGGTAGGCGACG
The DNA here is from genome assembly GCF_002871795.1 of Brachybacterium sp. UMB0905. Classification (GTDB taxonomy): domain Bacteria; phylum Actinomycetota; class Actinomycetes; order Actinomycetales; family Dermabacteraceae; genus Brachybacterium. The sequence goes on from NZ_PNHL01000014.1 coordinate 10,130, forward strand.
ACGACGTCATCCATGCCGTGCTCGACGAGCCACAGCGCCTCGGGGAGGCTGTAGGAGAGGATCCCCTGGAACTCGGGGCGGCGCAGCACGCGTTCCAGCAGGCCGCGCACCCGCAGTGACTTGGAGGCCACGCGGATGGGCATGCCCTGTGCGCGGCGCGCGAGGTCCTCGGCGTTGGCGTCGAAGGCATCGAGATCCAGCACTGCCAGAGGCCGCTGGTCTGCGCCCGCCCGGGCGAGCAGACGCTCGATGGTGGCGATGCGGTCGGTCATGGCGGCTTCTTCCGGGCGGTGCTGGTCAAGCGCGACGGCGCTCGAGGATCTCGTCCAGGCGCAGGTCCAGCGCGGCCGGGAGGGACTCGGAGGTGGCTTCGAGCTCCTCGACGTTCTCCGCCTCCAACGGGACGCCGGAGCGGAGCATCGACTGGCGGTGGGCGGCGTGGCGGCTGGCGAGGTCATCGACCTCGCCGCGCAGTGCATAGGTGGGCCGCGGCACGGGGCGCGGAGTCCACTCCCCAGGCCGCTCCACCTGGGCCCGGGCGCGTTCGGCGGTCTGCTCCAGATCAACGCGCTCAGTCGGGGTGTCCGTGGCATCGATGCGAGCCGACGCCCCAGTGGTCCGGGCGGCTGCCTGAGACTCGGCGCGGCGGCGAGCTGTCTCCCGCTCGGCCCGCTCTCGGCGGGCACGCGTGGCAGCGCGCGTAGCAAGGGCCCGACGGCGCAGCTCGGCGCGGCGCAGCCCGATCAGGTAGACCCCCAGCACCGCGAGCCCGGCCAGGGGCGCCCACCACGGGACGGGGCCGAGCACCGCGGCGATGGTCAGACCGATCACGCTGAGCACCAGCACTGCCAGTACGACGCTCAGCAGGCGACGCGAGCGGGCCCGCTCGCCCTCGAGATCCACGCGGATTCCGGGTTCCGCGTCGAAGCGGGGGCGGGCGGTGGGGTCGACGGGACGCAGCATCACGCGGTCCTGGCTCATAGCGGGCCTCATCTCTGCCGGGGAGCGACGGGAGCGCACGGCAGCGGAGAGGTCGCGCGCTTGGGAGGACATCTCGGCCTGCTCCGCGGCGCGGGCACGGCCCATCACCTCACGGCGGCTCGCCGTGCGCGGCAGCGCATAGGCCAGCCACAGCAGCAGGAGGAGGGCGAAGAGCACCGCTCCGAGATTGATCGACTCCACGCGCCCAGAGTAATGACACCGATGTGCTTTCCCTGGTCACAGGCTGGGCGTGTCGGGCGCGATCTCCTTTTCTCGCGGCGAGTCCGTCGGCTTTTCCGCCGCGGCGGCGGCGCGGTGAACGAACTGATTCTGGTGACGCATCTGATTCTTGAGCCGCCGCAGCACGCCGCGACCGTCCAGATCCAGACGGGCATCCTCCGCGGTGAGGGCGAAGACGAGGTGGTCGCGCCAGGCACCGTCGACGTGGATGGCGCTGCGACGTAGACCTTCGGGCCGCAGCTGCAGCTTTTCGACCACGCGCAGGCTCGCAGCGTTCTCCGGGCGGACGGTCACCTCGATGCGGTGCAGTCCCAGCTCGGCGAAGAGATGGTCCATGAGCAGGGCGGCGGCGCGGGGCACCAGGCCCTGTCCGGCGCGCTCGTGGTCGATCCAGTAGCCCAGGGTGGCGCTGCGCAGTGCCCCGTACTGGATGGGGCCGGCGGTGATCTGCCCGGCCAGCTGCCCGTTCACGGTCAGCGCGAGCGGCAGGTGGGTGCCGTCCTTGGCCTGCTGCTCGCCCCAGCGGCGGACGGATCGGAAGTCGGGGATGTGCCCGGGGTGTTCGGGGTCGGTCGCGTCCCACGGCCGCAGCCACTGGGCGTTGCGCGCCCGCAGGCGTTCGTAGGCGCCGCGGTCGCGTCGTCGCAGCGGTCGCAGCACGAGCTCCTCATCGCGCAGGACGAGCGGCCACACATGCACCATCGCGTCATCGTAGACCGGACAGGATCTGCCCCGAGCTCCCTGTGCCGACGCGCGCCCTGTGGCATGGTGCGCTTATGGATACCGACCCCACCGCTCGCACCGACTCCCCGGGCTCCCCCGCCGACCCTGAGCGCGTCGCCGTCAAGCGTGCGCTGCGCACTCAGCTGCGTGCCCGGCGTCGTGAGCTGTACGGCACTACGGAGGGCGCGCGGAGGCGGGAGCGGGAGGGGCAGCAGCTGCTCGAGCATGCCGCCCCGCTGCTCGAGATGATCGCCACGGCCGCAGCGCGCTCCGCGCGGGACGGCAGTGCCCCCGTGCGGGTGTCGGCGTTCCATCCCACCCCGACCGAGGCCGACGTGATGCCGCTTGCGGCCGCCCTGGCGCGCTCGGGTGCCGAAGTGCTGTTCCCCGTCGCCGCGGGTCGCGAGCTGGACTGGGCGGTGTGGGATGGCAGCTCACCGTTCATGGACTCCCCCGGCCGTGGCTTCGGGAAGGAGCCCGAGGGCCCGCGCCGCGGCACAGACGCCCTGTCTCAGGTGAGCCTCATTCTCGCCCCGGCGCTCGCCGTCGATCGCAGCGGGACGCGGCTCGGACATGGCGGCGGATATTACGACCGTGCGCTGCGCCATGCGCCGGAGGAGGTCCGGATCATCGCCGTCATCAACCCTGATGACCTGTTGCCGACGGGGACGCTGCCGCGGGATGCGCACGATGTGCCGGTCCCGGAGGTGCTGACCGCAGCGGGGCTCGAGGCGCTCGGCTGATCTTGCCGAGCGCGCTCCCGCGCACGGCAGGGCCGGGGAGGTCGTAGGATCTGCTCGGCCCGGCCACGGCGGCGGGCTGTGACCCACCCCGGAGGATCCGCGTGCCCACGTACGTTTATGCCTGCAAGAGCTGCGAGCACCGTTTCGAGCAGTACCAGAGCTTCAGCGAGGATTCGCTGACCACGTGCCCCGAGTGCCAGCAGAGCACCCTACGCAAGGTCTTCGACACCGTGGGCATCGTCTTCAAAGGCTCCGGCTTCTACTCCACCGATTCGCAGTCCTCCGCGCCGGGATCGACCGCGGCGAAGAGCCCGAGCAGCGGAGGCTCTGAGGGCTCCGGCTCCGGGGCGTCCGGATCTGACGGTTCGGGGACCCCGTCCTCCACCGGGAGTTCGACGAGCACGAGCAGCTCCGGGAGCTCGACGAGCACCACAGGCGCGAGCGGATCGGCCGCCTGACCTCTCCTCCACAACGGCCCTTTATCCACAATTCGCTTGGGGCCGGGGACGTGCGGGCCGTCGGCGCCTAGCGTCGGGGCCATGCTTTCCCGATTGCGCTCCCAGATTCCGCTGTGGCGACGTGCGCTGCGGCGGCGCCGCCGCACCCTCGCTGCCCTGGCTCTCGCTGTGCTGCTCGCCTCGATCGCCCCCTCCCTGCTGCCGCCATCGACGCACGGCATCACCGTGGCGACCGCTCGTGATGATCTCCCGATCGGCACCGTCCTGGCGCCGGAGGATCTCACGATGGTGCGGGTCGCCGCGCGGCTGGTACCGGTCGGCGCCGTGCAGGAGCCCGCCGATCTGGTCGGCCGAACCGTGACCGTGCCGGTGCCGGCCGGAACCGCGGTGCTCGAACCGATGCTCGAGGACCCTGCCGCCTCTGCCGTGCCTGAGGGATCGGCGCTGGTCGCCGTCCCGGCCCCAGAGGCGCTGACCGCCCATCTGCGACCCGGCACCGCCGTCGCGCTGCAGCTGAGCGATCCCATCACAGGGCAGAGCCGGGAGGTGGAGGGCGTCGTGCTCCAAGCTCCCGCGGCTGCGGCGGACTCACCGCTGCCAGGGAATGCCGCAGGCGGCGGAGCTCCCATGATCGTGCAGGTCAGCCGCGCAGACGTCGGTGAGGTCGCGCACTCATTAACAGCTGGCGGTGTGACGGTGACCGTCATCGGCTAAAGTGCCCCCCGGGCCGCGCCGCGGCCGACCCATCCCCCTCTTCAGTAAGGATGACCCCATGAAGGGCTTCAAGGACTTCGTCATGCAGGGCAACGTCATCGACCTCGCCGTCGGTGTCGTCATCGGTGGCGCGTTCACGGCTCTGATCGGAGCCTTCGTCGACAACCTGATCCAGCCTGTGATCAACGTGTTCGGCGGCACCAACGTGAACGGGCTGTCGTTCAAGATCATTCAGGCCAATGAGGCCACCCGCGTCGATCTGGGCGCGGTGCTCTCGGCCGTGATCGCCTTCCTGATCACCGCTGCGGTGGTCTACTTCGTCTTCGTCCTGCCGATCTCTCAGGCCCGCAAGCTCGACCGTAAGCGTCGCGGCCTGCCGGAGGTCGAGGAGACCCCGGTCTCCGAAGACATCATGCTGCTCACCGAGATCCGCGATGCCCTCACCGGCCGCGGCACCACCCCCGGCACGACCGCGCAGAACCCGCAGAACCCGCCGCAGGTCTGAGCATGACCCCTGGTGCCCCGGCACCGAGCGACCCCGGCGCGGGGCGGGACCGAGAGGTTCCGCCCCGCGCCGTTGTCATGCCCGCCACCCCGGAGGCGGTGCATCATGCGGTCATCACCTGGTTCCAGCAGGCGGGGCGGGATCTGCCGTGGCGCCACCCGGATGCCTCCGCCTGGTCGATTCTCGTCTCCGAGGTGATGCTGCAGCAGACCCCGGTCTCCCGGGTGCTGCCGCGTTGGCAGGAGTGGATGCACCGTTGGCCTGCCCCGGCGGATCTTGCTGCCGCCCCGACCGCGGAGGTGCTGCGAGCCTGGGACCGTCTGGGCTACCCGCGCCGGGCGCTGCGGCTGCAGGAATGCGCCCGCGCGATCGTCCGCGATCACGGTGGTGAGGTGCCGCGCGGCATCGACGCGCTGCGGGCCCTGCCCGGCATCGGCGAGTACACCGCCGCGGCGGTCACCGCCTTCGCCCACCACGGCCGCGCCGTCGTCGCCGACACCAACATTCGACGGGTCCTGGCGCGAGCGGTCACCGGCGCCGCACTGCCGGCCCCGTCGTACACAGCCGCCGAAAGAGAGCTGGCCGCGAGCTGGCTACCGGCGCAGGATGAGATGTCGGTGCGCTGGAACCAGGCGGTGATGGAGCTCGGAGCTCTGGTGTGCACTGCCCGCTCACCGCGCTGCGAAAGCTGTCCGCTCGCCGCGGGCCGCTGCGCCTGGGTCGCGGCCGGCTCCCCCGCGCCCCTCGAGGGCTCACGCCGCACCCAGGCCTTTGAGGGCACGGATCGGCAGCTGCGCGGACAGATCATGGCGCTGCTGCGCAGCGATGAGCACCCCGATGCGACGCGCTTAGCGGCACTGGATCCCGCGGATCCGGAGCGCGTGCGACGCTGCACCGCCTCCCTGGTGGCCGATGGGCTCGCCATCTGGGATCACGAGCACCTGCGGCTGCCCTGAGGCCCGCCGCGCCCTGCGCGCTCTCAGCCGTCGAGGCGCCGCATCATCCGCGTATTGCCCAGGGTGTTGGGCTTGACCCGGGCGAGATCCAGGAACTCGGCGATGCCCTCATCCGGGGAGCGCAGCAGCTGCAGATACAGCTCGGGGCCCAGCTGCTCTCCCATCTCCTCGAAGCCGTGCCGGGAGAAGAAGTCGACCTCGAAGGTCAGGCAGAACACGCGGCTGAGCTCGAGCCCGCGGGCACGCTGCAGCAGCTCCTCGAGCATCCGATGCCCGAGGCCCGTGCCCCGCTGGGACGCATGCACCGCGAGGGTCCGTACCTCGGCGAGGTCCTCCCACATCACGTGCAGGGCGCCGCAGCCCACCACCTCGCCCTCGGGGTCGACGGCCACCAGGAACTCCTGGACGGCTTCGTAGAAGGACACCAGATCCTTGCCCAGCAGGATCCCCTCATGCGCGAGGGGCTCGACGAGGGCGTTGATGCCGCGTACGTCCCGGGGCAGTGCAGGGCGGATCATGATCTCGCGGCGCGCTGTGTCGTCCATCGGAGCGCCGGTCATACCCGCTCCTGATGCGGTTGCGCGTTCACGCTGCTGCTGTCAGATCCGCGCGTACCCGGCTGCTCCGACGCGGCGTCATCCTCCTTTGCCGCCGTCTCGCGACGTTCGGCGCGGCGATCCAGCCACTTGTGCAGGGCCGTCACCAGGCGTTCCACGACCAGCGCGATGATCACCGCCGCGATCAGCGCCACGGTGATGGCCAGCAGGTGATTGTGCTCGAACCAGGAGCCGGCCACCGCGCCGATCACACATGAGTAGACCGCCCACACGAAGGTGGACAGCAGCGAGCGGTGCCAGAACTGGCGGTGCGGATACCGGACCGCCCCGGCCACGAGATTCACCGCCGTGCGGCCGAAAGGGATGTAGCGGGCGGTCATGAGAAACAGCAGGGCGCGGCGCTCCAGTCCTCGCTCGGCGGCCTCTACGGCCCGCCGGCCCTTGCCGTCGCGCAGGAAGCGGAAGCGCCGCCAGCCGATCTTCCGGCCGATGAGGTAACCCAGGTTGTCGCCGGTGAACGCACCGGCCCAGGCGGCGAGGGCCACCAGCCAGATCATCGGCTCCCCGGAGCTGGCCCACAGGGAGGACAGGGTGACGATCGTGGATTCGCTGGGCACCGTGGGGAAGAACCCGTCCAGGGCCGCGAAGAGGTACACGACCAGATGCACCCACCAGGCGTCGGCCACCTGGAGGATCCATTCCTCAAGCACCGAGCTCAGCGATAGCAGCCGGTCCATGTCCTCACCTCCTCGCGCGACGAGTCCGCGCGGACCCGGGCGCCCCATTCTGCGCGGGCAGCGGGGCGGCCCGGGTCAGCAGTCCGGGATCAGCGGGCCCCGGACTCGGCGTCCTCGGCCTCCGGGGCGGTGGGGGCCGCCTCGCCATCGGCGTGGGTGGCGTCCTCCGCGCGGGCCTGGGTCATGGACTGGATATCGATCTCCTCGGAGATCTCGGTCAGCTGGCCGTCCTTGCCGCGGCGGGCGAAGGTGAGCTCGCCCAGCGGCGCCTCCCCCTCGGCGTCCACGACGATCTCATCGCCCACCTGGACCTGGCCGAACAGGATGCGCTCGGAGAGCAGGTCCTCGATGTCCCGCTGGATGGTGCGGCGCAGCGGCCGCGCCCCCAGCACCGGGTCGTAGCCCTTGTCGGCCAGCAGGTTCTGTGCGGCCGGGGTGAGGGTGAGGGACATGTCCTTGTCGTCCAGGCGGTGGGAGAGCTTGGCGATCTCCAGGTCCACGATCTGCACGATCTCGGCGTGGGACAGCTGCGGGAACACCACGATGTCATCCACGCGGTTGAGGAACTCGGGCTTGAAGTGCTGCTTGAGCTCCTCATGCACCTTGGACTTCATCCGCTCGTAGTCGGTGGAGAGGTCCCCACCGGCGGTGAAGCCCATGGACACGCCCTTGGCGATGTCCCGGGTGCCGAGGTTCGTGGTCATGATGATGATGGTGTTCTTGAAGTCCACCAGGCGGCCCTGCGAGTCCGTCAGGCGGCCGTCCTCGAGGATCTGCAGCAGGGAGTTGAAGATGTCCACGTGGGCCTTCTCCACCTCGTCGAACAGCACCACGGAGAATGGCTTGCGGCGCACCTTCTCGGTGAGCTGGCCGCCCTCGTCGTAGCCGACGTAGCCGGGCGGGGAGCCGAACAGACGCGAGGCGGTGTGCTTCTCGCCGAACTCGGACATGTCCAGCTGGATGAGGGCGTCCTCGTCGCCGAACAGGAACTCCGCGAGCGCCTTGGCGAGCTCCGTCTTCCCCACGCCGGTGGGGCCGGCGAAGATGAACGAGCCGCCGGGGCGCTTGGGGTCCTTCAGACCTGCGCGGGTGCGGCGGATCGCCCGGGAGACGGCCTTGATCGCCTCGTCCTGGCCGATGACGCGCTTGTGCAGCTCGTCCTCCATGTGCAGCAGGCGCGAGGACTCCTCCTCGGTGAGCTTCACGATCGGGATGCCGGTGGAGGCGGCGAGGACCTCGGCGATGACCTCTTCGGTCACGGTGGTGACCGCATCGGATTCGCCGTGGCGCCAGGCCTTCTCCTTCTCGTCCCGCTCAGTCTTGAGGGTTTGCTCCTCATCGCGCAGCGAAGCGGCGAGCTCGAAGTTCTGCCCGTCGATCGCCTCTTCCTTCTTCGTACGCGCCTGCTCGATCTTGGCGTCGTACTCCTTGAGCTCCGGCGGCGCGGTGAGGCGACGGATGCGCAGGCGCGCCCCGGCCTCATCGATCAGGTCGATCGCCTTGTCCGGCAGGAAGCGGTCGTTGACGTAGCGGTCGGCGAGGTTCGCAGCGGAGACCAGCGCCCCGTCGGTGATGGTCACCTTGTGGTGCGCCTCGTAGCGGTCCCGCAGGCCCTTGAGGATCTCGATGGTCAGCGCCACGGAGGGCTGCTCCACCTGGATGGGCTGGAAGCGCCGCTCGAGCGCCGCATCCTTCTCGATGTGCTTGCGGTACTCCTCGAGCGTGGTCGCGCCGATGGTCTGCAGCTCACCGCGGGCCAGCATGGGCTTGAGGATGCTGGCGGCGTCGATCGCGCCCTCCGCCGCGCCGGCGCCCACGAGGGTGTGGATCTCATCGATGAACAGGATGATGTCCCCGCGGGTACGGATCTCCTTGAGGACCTTCTTGAGCCGTTCCTCGAAGTCGCCGCGGTAGCGGGAGCCGGCCACGAGGGATCCCAGGTCCAGCGTGTACAGCTGCTTGTCCTTGAGTGTCTCCGGCACGTCCCCGGCCACGATCGACTGGGCCAGGCCCTCGACCACGGCGGACTTGCCCACGCCGGGCTCGCCGATCAGCACCGGGTTGTTCTTGGTGCGGCGGGAGAGCACCTGCATGACCCGCTCGCCCTCCATCTCGCGCCCGATCACCGGGTCGAGCTTGCCGTCGCGGGCGGCCTGCGTGAGGTTGCGGCCGAACTGATCCAGCACGAGCGACCCCGAGGGCTGCCCCTCCGGGGGACCGCCGGCGGTGGCCGGTTCCTTGCCCTGGTAGCCCGAGAGACGCTCGATGACCTCCTGGCGCACGGCCGACGGTTCGGCCTTCAGGCGCGAGAGGACCTTGACCGCGGTGCCCTCGCCCTCACGCAGCAGGCCCAACAGGATGTGCTCGGTGCCGATGTAGTTGTGGCCCAGCTGCAGCGCCTCGCGCAGGGACAGCTCGAGCACCTTCTTGGCGCGCGGGGTGAAGGGGATGTGGCCCGAGGGAGTCTGGTTGCCCTCGCCGATGATGTCGCGGACCTGCTCGCGCACGGCATCGAGGCTCACCCCGAGGGCCTCGAGCGCCTTCGCGCCCACGCCTTCGTTCTCGTGGATCAGGCCCAGCAGGATGTGCTCGGTGCCGATGTAGTTGTGGTTCAGCAGCCTGGCCTCGTCCTGCGCCAGGACGACGACGCGACGGGCCCGGTCGGTGAAGCGTTCGAACATGGTCCTCCCCATCCGTGGTGGTGATGGATCGAGGGTACGCGGCTTTCCCCCGCCAAAGCCCCGGTGTTCGCCGCGGGCGTGACCCGGCGCCCTGCGCGACGCTCCCCTGCCGCCTCTATCTCGCGACACCCGTCCCGGCGCACCGGGGCGGGTGTCGTTTAGCATCGGACCATGGTTGACCGGCGCGGGCGCACCGGGCGGGGAGGAAGGCAATGATGTCGACACCGCATGCTGTGACGGACCGCGCGATCGACGCGATCAAGGAGATGATCGTCAGCGGCGAGCTGGGCCCGGGGGATCGCCTGGTGCCGGAGAAGGAGCTGGCTGAGCGGATCGGGGTGAGCCGCAACTCCCTGCGCGAGGCGGTCAAGGCACTGTCGGTGATCCGGGTGCTGGATGTGCGCCAGGGCGATGGCACCTACGTCACCTCGCTGGCCCCGAGCCTGCTGGTGGAGTCGTTGGCGTTCGTGCTGGATCTGCACCGCGGGTCCGGGGAGGAGCATGTGCTGGAGGTGCGGCGTCTGCTGGAGCCCACCGCGGTGGAGCAGGCCTGCCCGCATCTGGAGGTCGCGGATTTCGAGCAGCTCGAGCAGTTGATGGTGGATCTGAGTGAGCATTCGAGCGTGGAGGAGCTGGTGGAGGCCGATATCGCCTTCCACCAGCTGATCACCTCGCGCTGCCCGAACGCCTACCTGGTCTCGCTGCTGGAGGGCCTGGCTTCGGCGACCGCGCGCGCCCGCGTCTGGCGCGGGCTCACGGAGGGCTCGGCGGTGGAGACCACGCTGGCGGAGCATCGGCGGATCCTGGATGCGCTGCGCGCTGGCCGCGCGGATTTGGCGCGCGTGCATGCGGCGGCGCATATCGGGGCGGTCGAGAGCTGGGTGCTCAAGAACGCTGCGGTGCCCGAGTGATCACGCGGGGCGCGCCCCTCTGAACCCGGGACGCGCCCACCGCATCAGTCCCCCACGCGGCGGTAGATCCGCTCGGCGGTGCCGCGGAGAATCTGCGTCTGCTCGGTGAGCTCAAGCTGCCCGATGAGATCCCGCAGCGCGGTCGTGCCCGCCGCGAGGTCAAAGGGCTGCGGGGCGATCGGCCAGTCACTGCCCCACAGCAGGCGCTCCGGGCCGAAGTGCTCGAGTGCCACGTCGACGGCGCGGCGCAGATCATGCGGGGCCTGCTCGGCGCCGATGCCGCTCGTCGCAAGCCCGGAGAGCTTGGCGACCGTATGCGGCCGGTGGGCGAGATCGCGCAGCTGGCGCTCCCACCGCCCCATCGCCTCACCGTCGCCGAACGGCGGTTTGCCCAGGTGGTCGAGGACGATCACAAGGCCCTCGACGGCGTCTGCCACCTCCGCGGCCTGGACGAGGTGGCGCGGGTAGGCATCGGGCACATCCAGCGGCAGACCCGCCGCGGCGAGCCGGGCTAGGGACTCCCGCACCGCGGGCCGGTCCAGGTACCCGGGATCGGGGTGGTCGTGGATCAGCTGGCGCACCCCCACCACATGGGTAAGGGCCGACGGGTCGGCGAGCAGCTCGGCAAGCTGTGCGGGCCGCTCGAGCGGCAGCCAGGCCACCACGTCGGCCCGCCTGATCGGAGTGTCATCCGCTTCGATGCGCGCCGCCGCGGCCTGCATGGCCTGGGTGTCGGCGAGGGTGTCATCGGCCTGGACGAGCACCGCGCGGGTGACGTCGAGAGCGGTGAGCTGCGGTGCGGCCTCCTCCCAGGTGGCGCTGCGGCGCAGGGCCGCGGGTGCGCCCTCGAGCCAGCCGTAGCCGGGTCCGTCGAGGTTCCACAGGTGCAGATGGGCGTCGGTGGTACCGGTGGCAGGCGGGGCGGCGGGGATGTCTTCACGCATCGATCTGCTCCCACAGCTGCGCGGGAATCGGGCGGCGGGCGCGGGCGATGTTCTGGCGCACCTGCTCGGGAGTGCGCATGCCGAGCACCACGGAGCTGATCGCCGGGTGACGCAGCGGATACTGCACGGCCAGGTCCGGCAGCTCGACGCCATGGGCCCGGGCGAGGTCTGCGAGGGCACGGGCGCGGGCGAGCAGCGGCGCGGAGGCGGCGCTGTACTCGTAGCGGGCGTCGTCACTCACTTCGGCGCGGGCGAGGATCCCGGAGTTGAACACGCTGACGGCAACGACCTGCACGTCGTGCTCGAGGCAGGCGGGCAGCAGCTCGGCGGCGGCGGGCTGTTCGAGCAGGGTGTAGCGGCCGGAGAGCATGATGACGTCGCACAGCCCGGTGCGCACCGCGCGGGTGAGGATGGCCGCGTCCTTCGAGCCGACGCCGACGTGGCTGATCAGCCCCTCTTCCCGCATCGCGGCGAGAGTGGGCAGGGCCTCGGCGAAGGCCTGTTCGGTGGGGCCCTCCTCGGGGTCGTGCAGGTAGAGGATGTCCACGCGCTCGAGTCCCAGGCGCTCGAGGGATTCGGCGTGGCTGCGGCGGATGCCGGTCTCACTCATGTCCCAGGCGCGCACGTGATGGTTCGGCACCGAGAAGTCGTGGGCCATGTCGTCGCCGTCCCCGGGACCGGGCAGCAGCAGACGTCCCACCTTGGTGGACAGCAGGTACTCATCACGCGGGTAGGGCTTGAGGAGCGCCCCGAGTCGCTGTTCGGAGGTACCGATGCCGTAGTGCGGGGCGGTGTCGAACAGCCGGATTCCGCCCTCCCACGCGGTCTCGACGGCGCCACGGGCTTCTGCGTCGGTGGTGACGCGGTAGAGGTTCCCCAGCTGCGCGGCTCCGAAGCCGAGCTGCGGCAGGACGGGCGCCCGGCTCACTGGCCCGCCTCCGGGCCCTGCGGGGCGGGCGGCTGCTCGGGCAGGGACCACACGTGCTCGATGCCATGGTCGTCACCGTCATAGGAGTCAGCGACCTCGAGGAACTGGTTGATGTGCTCCTGCCAGCGCTGATTGGCGGGATCCGCGGCGAGGGCGCGGCGCATGGCGGTGTAGTCCTCGACCTCCACCAGGTGGAACAGGTCGCGGCCGTCGCGCCAGATCCGCCAGGACTGCACGCCGGCGCGGCGCATCGCTGGGTCGAGGTCGGCGGGGATCTGCTGGTGCTCGCGCACGTAGTCGGCTTCGTGGCCGGCGGCGATGCGGGTGTGCAGGGCGATGGTCTCCATCGGGGGTCTCCTCGTGCGTCGCGGTCTCGTGGTCGTGCTCTCGAAGCTGCGGGAGTTCAGGCTGCGGTGCGGTCGGCGGGATCCTGCCACACCGCGCCGTCGGGGAAGAGATGCGCGGTGATCGAGGCGTCGTGCATGCGGGCGCCGGATCCGGGCCGACGGGGCGCCTGGTAGGCGCCGTCCACGATCTCGACGGGGTCCTCGAAGTGCTCGTGGAGATGGTCCACGTACTCGATGACTCGCTCGGACCGCTCCCCGCCGATGGCGGCCGCGTCCAGGAAGGCGTAGTGCTGGACCAGCTCGCACAGCCCCACGCCGCCCGCATGCGGGCACACGGGCACGTCGAACTTCGCGGCGAGCAGCAGAATGGCGAGGTTCTCGCACACCCCGCCCACGCGCGTGGCGTCCAGCTGCAGTACGTCCAGGGCGCCTGCCTGCAGGAACTGCTTGGCGAGGATCGCGTTCTGCATCATCTCGCCGGTGGCGACCGGCACCGGCGCCACGCCCCGACGGATCGCGGCATGGGCGAGGAGATCGTCGGGGCTGGTGGGCTCCTCGATCCAGGCGGGTTCGAACTCGGCCAGGTGCCGCATCCAGGTGATCGCCTCCTCGACGCCCCAGCGCTGGTTCGCGTCAGTCGCGATCGGGTACCCCGGCCCCATCTCCTGGCGGGCGATGCGCATCCTCCGCACATCGTCCTCGAGGTCTGCGCCCACCTTGAGCTTCACCATCCCGAAGCCCTCCGCGCGGGCCTCGTGCAGCAGGCGCCGCAGCTTCTCATCGCTGTAGCCGAGCCACCCCGGCGTGGTGGTGTAGGCGGGAACGCCATGCTCGAGCAGGTGGGCGATGCGTTCGGCTTTGCCGTCCTGGGCGCGCTCGAGAATCTCGAGCGCCTCCTCACGGGTCAGTGCATCGCCGAGGTAGCGGAGGTCCACGAGGTCCACCAGTTCCTTGGGCGACAGCTCGGCCAGCAGCAGCCACAGTGGCTTCCCCTCGCGGCGGGCACGCAGGTCGAACGCGGCGTTGACCACCGCGCCGATGGCCATGTGCATGACGCCCTTGCCGGGCCCCAGCCAGCGCAGCTGCGAATCGCCCATGAGCTCGCGGGAGAAACCTCCGAGGTCCGCGAGCAGCTCCTCGACGTCGCGGCCCACCACGTGACCAGCGAGCGCCTCGATCGCTGCGCACTGCACGTCATTGCCGCGGCCGATGGTGAACACCAGGCCATCGCCGTGGTCGCCGTCGCTCGTGTGCAGCTCCACGTAGGCCGCCGAGTAGTCCGGGTCCGGGTTCATCGCGTCCGATCCGGAGAGGTCTCGCGAGGTGGGGAAGCGGACGTCGCGCACCCGCAGCTCGGTGATGGTGGAGGTGGTGGACACGGGGGCTCCTTGACTCACGGGATCATCGGACAGGTGCAGTGCTCCACTCTGAGCACGAGTCACCGCTCGCAGGACCCACATCGAGTCCTCCGATGTTTCAACCACAGTAGAAGTCGGAGGATTGGAATGCAAGCAGCGCAGCCTGCACGCCGACACCTCCGACGTACGCGCCTCCATCCAGGTCGCAACCGGATCAACGCGCGCCTCAGACGCGCAGTTCAAGGTAGCTATCGCGCTCCCCCCGCTCCCAGCTGTGACGGGATTGTCATCCGATGTCCGGTTGACAGACCTCCGACCATTGCTCACGATGGTCCCACTGTTCCTCGAAGATGAGGCTAGGAAGGGGCTTCCATGTCCATCGCTTCGCGAGCCGAGACCCCGGCGACCGCGGGAAAGAGCGCCGCGCACTCCGCCACCCCCCGGCGGATCCGCGATCCACGCTCGGACCGCGTACTCAACGTCGTCCTCATCGTGCTCCTGACACTGTTCACGCTGACGATCGTCTACCCGTTCATCTACATCATCAGCGCATCGCTCTCGGATCCGCAGGCCGTGTCCTCCGGCGAGATGTGGCTGTGGCCCGTGGGATTCTCCGTCGGTGCTTACGAGGCGGTGCTGGAGTATCCCGACATCACCCGCGGGTTCCTAAACTCCCTGCTGTATTCCGGGTCCGCGATGCTGATCGGCACCTTTGTGACCCTCACTGGCGGCTACGCGCTCTCCCGCGCAGACCTGTGGGGACGCGGACCGGTGACGTTCCTGTTCATCCTCACCATGATGTTCTCCGGCGGCATGATCCCCACCTACCTGGTGGTGCGAGATCTGGGGATGATCAACACGATCTGGGCGATGATCCTGCCCGGCGCGGTGAGCGTCTGGCAGCTGATCGTCACGAGAACCTTCTTCCAGACCACCATCCCGCACGAACTGCTCGAATGCTCCCGCATCGATGGGGCAAGCGACCTGCGCTTCTTCGCGCAGATCGCCGTGCCGCTGAGCAAACCGATCATCGCGGTGAACCTGCTGCTGTACGGCGTGGCGACCTGGAACTCCTACTTCAACGCCCTGATCTACCTCACCGATGACTCGCTGTACCCGCTGCAGCTGGTGATGCGGAACATCCTGCTGGGCAACACCTTCGATCCCAGTCGTGTCCCGGGCATCAGTCCCGAGCAGGTGCTCGAGATGCAGCGCCTGGCCGCCCAGCTGAAGTACGCGCTCATCATCATCGCCTCCGTCCCGCCCCTCATCGCCTACCCGTTCGTGCAGAAGCACTTCGTCAAGGGCATGATGATCGGCTCTCTGAAGGGTTGAGAACATGACCACCACTGACCAGGGAAACTTCGTCGATCAGCTGCGGTTCGATGACGACACCGCAAAGAAGAAGAAGCGGAGTCCCGTCCTCAAGGGACAGCGGAAGGTTCCCCTCGCCCGGCGTCTGGCCTCCAGCTGGCAGCTCTACCTTCTGCTCATACCCGCCGTGGCCTGGGTGATCATCTTTGCCTACTGGCCGATGTACGGGATTCAGATCGCGTTCCGGGACTACACGCCCGTCGGTGGTCTCACCGGTTCCGATTGGGTAGGGCTGAAGCACATCGAGCGCTTCGTCACCAGCTACAACTTCACCCGGCTGCTGTGGAACACGATCGTCCTAGCCTTTTACGAGCTCCTGGTCGGCACCCCGATCCCGATTCTCCTGGCCCTGGCTCTCAACGCGGTCCGGCAGAAGTACTTCTCCCGCGTGGTCCAGCTCATCACGTACGCGCCGAACTTCATCTCCGTTGTCGTCGTAGTCGGCATCATGGTCATGCTGCTGGACCCGCGTACCGGAATCGTCCCCCACTTCATCAGCTTGCTCGGCATCTCTCCGCCGGATTTCCTCACCGACCCCGGGTGGTTCCGCCATACCTACGTGTGGTCCGGCGTCTGGCAGACCGCAGGCTTTAGCGCGATCATTTACCTCGCCGCGCTTTCCTCGGTGCCCCCGGAGCTGCACGAGGCGGCCAAGGTCGACGGCGCCTCGCATCTGCGCCGCATCTGGCATATCGACCTGCCCGCGATCCTGCCGATCGCCGTTGTGCTCATGATCCTCGCGGTCGGCTCGATCATGAGCGTTGGCTTCGAGAAGGTCCTGCTGATGCAGAACCAGCTGAACCTCACCACCTCCCAGGTCATCGATACCTACGTCTACGAGGTGGGTCTAAACAGTCCCATCCCGCAGTACAGCTATGCGACCGCTATCGGACTCTTCCGCAGCGTCATCGCTCTGGTCCTCCTGATCACAGTCAACTATCTGGCCCGTCGCATCACCAAGACGGGGCTGTTCTGACAGCGCTGGCACATCGCCCCACCCAATCCGCACCATCCACAAGGAAGTGAGCCCCTCATGACCACGAAAAACCGTCGTTCCGTCTCCCGACGCGGATTTATAACCCGGGCCGGCGCTGTGGGCGCCGCAGCCGTCGCTCTACCTTCCGTCCTGTCTGCCTGTGGTGGGGACAAGGGGGCAGACCCTGACATCGTCGGCGAGGACGACTACGAGCCTGGCAGTGCCTCTCCCCAGGTCGAGCTGGGCCCGGAGATCGAGGGCGTGAACTACGCCCCTGAATACAAGGGCCCCAAGGCCAGGGAGCTGGAGCCCTTCGGCGACGGCGAGACCGAGTTCACCGTGCTGGGGCGCACCATCCCTGAGCTCGACTACGAGACCAACTACTACGCGAACCTGCTAGAAGAGAAGACCGGGGTCAAGGTCTCCTACCAGCCTGTCCCCCTGGGGGATGACGGCGTGACCACTGTGAACGCCATGCTCTCCGGCGGTGATCTACCGCATGCTCTGATGACCGGGATGGGACTGTTCTCCGTGTCGCAGGTTGCCGTCTACGGCCAGCAGGGGTTGTTCCTACCGCTGGACAAGCTGATCGATGAGCATGCCCCGCACATCCGCGAGATGTTCGAGCTGTTCCCGGACATGCGCACGAACTTCACCGCCCCTGACGGGAAGCTGTACGCGGTCCCCTCGATGAATGACTGCTACCACTGCAAGATCGGGAGCGTGCGCACCTGGTACAACACGACGTGGCTGGATGCCGTCGGTGCTTCTGTCCCTGAGACGCTGGAAGACTTCGATGCCCTGCTGGCCGAATGGAAGAGTTCCTCGAAGGTTCCGGATGCCCCGCTGGTGGTGACCAAGTCGGACACGATGATGAACCTGTTCACGTTCTTCATGGGCGCGTTCACCGAGGCCACCAGCACCCATACGCTGCTGCGCGATGGGAAGATCGTCTGGGGTCCGACGGAGGATGCCTATCGCGAGGGAATGATCTGGATTCAGGAGCAGTTCGCCAAGGGACATTTCTCCAAGGACATCATGTCGCTCACGGCAGAGCAGCTGCAGCGCCTGGGCGATGACCCGGAGGGCCCGCAGCTCGGCGTGGTCTACGGGAACTCGCAAGGTGATTTCGCTTCTTCCGTGGACTTCAAGGATCCGAAGGGCGTCGGCTCGGTGATGAAGCCGCTGCCGCCCATGGAGGGTCCTTCCGGGGTCCGCACCGTCGATTGGGCCTGGAACCAGGTCGGCTCTCCGAACTTCGTGATCACGAATTCCTGTCCCGATCCCGTCCAGATGATCCGCTGGGCGGACTATCAGTTCGAACTGACCCTGACAATTTCGATGGGCCGCGGCGAGCAGGGCAAGGGCTGGGACTTCGCCGACACCGATCTCACGGGGATCGACGGCGAGCAGGCTCTGTACGAGGTGCTGGACGCCGGTGAGGACGTGGCGAACCAGGGCTGGTGGGAATGGGGCCCCTTCTTCAAGTCCCAGGACCAGCGCCATGGCGAGGCGGTCACGCCGGATTCTGGCTCGGTCGAACCGTCGCTCTACGAAGCCGGTGTGGCTTACGATCCGTACCAGATCCCCAAGGACCTGGTGGTGCCCACGATGGCTTACGACATGGAGCAGTCGGCGCAGATCGGTGAGCTGGAGACGAATGTCGTTCAGCACCTCCAGCAGACCTACGCGGCCCTCGCCACCGGCAGTTCAGACATGACCAAGGACGCGGACTGGCAGGCCTACGTGGAGAAGGCCAAGACGGTCGGCGTGGACAGCCTCGTGCAGATCTATCAGGAGGCCTACGACAACCAGGCGTGATCGTCTGGAACGGGACCGGGGCCGGTGATCGCCCGCCGATGGACGATCCCCGGCCCCGCTGTCGGTTCTGATGCTGACAGATGCAGAAGAACAGTCACGATGAACGAAGGGTCGATCATGAACACACCATCGATGACGAGCAGTGCAGCGCGTCCGCGGTCCGCAGAGCCCGCCGCGGTGCGGCCGAGCCGACGCAGCGTCCTGGGTGCCGCAACCGCAAGCCTCCTCCTCGCGCTCACCGGCCGCGTAGCGGCCACGGCCGCCCCGGGGCCGCGCCCCGCAGCAGGATGATCCCCGTCGGCGCTGAGCCGTCCGGACCGGGTCTTCCTGCGCCGTGGACTGCGTCACAGTGCCCGGGTGATGCAGGAGCACATGGGCTCGGCACCCTCACCCGAGCTGTTCCGCTGTTCCGGGTTCACTGACCCCACCTGGTACGACACGCCGTTGTGGCACGAGGAGCTCATGGAGGGTCTGCCGGAGAGCCCGTGGTCAGCCACGCGGAGTCCATCTCGATGGCAGCGAGCCGCTCCCCGACCGGATCCTCACCGGTCACCAGCTCGAGCGCGCCGATGATCTGTTCACCTACTGCTTCGGAGACGAGGAGAACTACTCCGAGCAGCTCGTGAAACACATCGCGCAGCTCGTCCCGCTGCTGCGCGCGGACGTCGCGCCGCGCCGCTCAGGCAGCGTCGGGCCGCTCAGTGGTGGCGCGGTAGGCGATGTCGGCATCGGGCACCGGGGCGCCGGTCGCGTCGTGCACCCGCGCGGCCTCGAGCACGGGGCTGTCGCCCTCAAGCTCAACGCGCAGCTCGGCGGCGCGCACGGGCTGTTCGAGCCGGTGGATGCGGCGCACCCCGATGGTGCCGCCGGAGGCGAGGACGGTGCCGTCCTCATGCAGCACTCGATGCGCGCTCACACGCTGCCCGTCCTCGAGGCGCTCAACGAGCTCGATGTGGTCGAAGGTCTGCTCCCCGCCGAGATCGATGCGGACCGAGTTGCCTTCTTGCCGCACCGTCCCCTCGGTCGGGGACCCGAAGCGAGCCTCGAGCGCAGCAGCGAACTCCGCCACTCGCGCCGCATCCTCCGGGTCGATCCGTCCGCGCGGATCCGGTGGGATGTTCAGCAGCAGGTTCGCGCCCAGGCCGATCGAACGGTCGTGGATGGCGAGCAGGTGCGCGAGGGATTTGGGCTCCTCCCCCTCCTGCCAGAACCAGCCACGGCGCAGCGACACATCGCACTCCGGCGGGAGGTAGCGCGCCTCGGCGGTCTCCAGCACGTCCTCGTCATAGTTGTTGAGGTCAGTGGAGGTGGTCACGTAGTGGACCGGGTCGGCGGCCAGACCGTCCTCATTGCCCACCCAGCGGATGGTGGCCGGCCCCATGTTGAACACCATGGCGCCCGGCTGCAGCTCGTCGATGAGCGCGCCGATCGACTCCCAGTCGTATTCACGGCCCGCGGAGCCAGCGCCGTCGAACCACAGCTCGCACAGCTCTCCGTAGTTCGTGCACAGCTCCCGCAGCTGGCGCAGGTAGAACTCGTCGTACCGCGCAGGATCGTCATACTCGGGGGCGTGGCGGTCCCAGGGCGACAGGTACAGCCCGAGCTTCACCCCGTGCCGACGGGCGGCATCGGCGACCTCGGCGACAAGGTCTCCCTTCCCGTCTCGCCACGGGGAGGAGGCGACGGAGTAGTCCGTGGTGGCGGTGGGCCACAGGCAGAAGCCGTCATGGTGCTTCGCGGTCAGCACGACGTACCGTGCGCCGAGGTCGCGGGCGGTGCGCACCCACTCATCGGCGTCCAGGTCACTGGGATTGAAGCTCGACGCCGGGAGCGTCCCATCGGACCATTCGACCCCGGCGAAGGTGTTCACACCCACATGGAAGAAGACGCCGAGCCCGTCACGTTGCCAAGTGAGCTGCGCGGGCGTCGGACGAAGCGGCGGAAAGTCCATGCGCACCATTTCACCAAAGATCGGGTGTTTAGGGAAGCGGAGGGCCTCATCGTGGGAAGCTCACCGGTGCCCGCGGGCTACGCTGGTCCGCATGCCTTCCCCCGACGCGCGCCCCGGCCCTTCCCAGGTTCCGACGTGGGTGCTGCGCGCCAATGAAGCGATCGACGCGTTGCTCCTCGCCGTCCGTATCCAGCTGACCTGGCTGCTGCTGACCCTGCTGGGTGCGGTGGTGCTGGGCATTGCCCCGGCCACCGCCGCTGCCGGAGATGCGTTCCTCGCCGCCCGGCACGGCGCGCGCGTGCGCGTACTGCCGCTGATGTGGGACAGCTGGAAGCGGGAGTTCGCACCCGCGAACCTGCGCATGCTGCCGCTGCTGATCGTGCAGGCGGGGGCGCTGGCCATGCTGTGGATCATCATGGGCGGCGGCGTGCCCGGCTCGGTTCCCGCCCTGCTGCTGTCTGGGGCTGCGGTGATCAGCGCCGCCTGGTCCACCGTGTCTCTCGCGATCCTCGCCGTCGTGCCGCGCACCCGTCGGCAGGACCTCATCACCTCCTGGAGGCTCGCCCTGCTGCTGCCCGCGATGGTGCCACTGCGGTTCATCGGCCTCATCCTGCTGCTGGTGGCGTGGACAGCGCTGTGCACCGTGGCACCGCCGCTCGCCCTGCTGTTCGGTGCGGCGGTCGCGGTACGGATCGCCGTGTGGCTGCTGAGCCTGCACCTGGAGGTCCTACTCGAGGACCTCGCCGCGACCGCGCGGGCGAATGCCCGCGCGCGCAGCTGAACACCGAACCCACGGTGCAGCCGCGCCCGTGGTCCCGCGGCGGAGGGATACGCTGGTGCACATGACCGCCCGGGGCGTCATGGACGCCCGGTGACGAGCAGCGAACGGAGAGAGATGACCCATCTGGACGTGAGCCGCGCTGATGCGGTGCTGATCGGCGGCGGGATCGCGAGCGCCACCCTCGCCGCGATGCTCACGGAGCTTGAGCCCGACTGGAACGTGGTGGTCCTGGAGCGCCTGGATCAGCTGGGCGCGGAGTCCTCCGATGCCTGGAACAACGCCGGCACCGGCCACAGCGCACTGTGCGAGCTGAACTACACCCCGCAGGACGTGGACGGCTCCGTCAGCCCCGCCAAGGCGATCTCCATCAACGAGCAGTTCCAGGTCTCCCGCCAGTTCTGGGCCCACCTGGTGGAGAACGACCGCATCGGCGATCCCTCCTCCTTCATCCACACCGTGCCGCATATGAGCTTCGTGCACGGCCTGGAGAACGCGGACTACCTGCGACGGCGCCACGAGGCACTGGTGGCGAACCCCCTATTCGACCGCATGGAGTTCACCACCGAGCACGCGCAGCTGGCCGCCTGGGCGCCGCTGGTCAGCGACGGCCGCCCAGTCACCGAGTCGATCGCCGCCACCCGCTCCCCCGACGGCACCGATGTGGACTTCGGGTCGCTCACCCGCGAGATGCTCGCCTTCGCCGAACGCGCTGGTACCACCGTGAAGACCTCCACCGAGGTGGTGGACCTGCGACGCATGGGCTCCGACTGGGGCGTCATGGCCCGCTCCACCTCGAGCGGTGACATGCACGTCGTCCGGGCACCGTTCGTGTTCGTCGGCGCCGGCGGCTACGCCCTGCCGCTGCTGCAGCGCTCCGGGATCGAGGAGATCCGCGGCTTCGGCGGCTTCCCCATCTCCGGGCAGTGGCTGCGATGCACGAACCCTGAGGTAATTGCTCGGCACGACGCGAAGGTGTACGGCAAGGCCGCCGTCGGCGCCCCGCCCATGTCGGTCCCCCACCTGGACACCCGTTATGTGAACGGCGAACGTTCCCTGCTGTTCGGCCCCTACGCCGGCTGGACCCCGAAGTTCCTCAAGACCGGACGCTGGACGGACCTGCTTCAGTCCGTGAAGCCCAGCAACGTCACCCACATGATGGCCGTCGCCCCGCCGAACCTGGACCTCATGGTGTACCTGGGCTCTCAGCTCGCCGCCACGCGGCATCAGCGCTTCACGGCGCTGCTGGAGTACATGCCCTCCGCCGAGGAATCGGACTGGGAGCAGATCACCGCCGGACAGCGGGTGCAGGTGATCGCCCCGGACAAGACCAAGCACGGGGTGCTGCAGTTCGGCACGCAGCTGATCACCGCGGCCGATGGGTCGATCGGCGGGATGCTCGGCGCCTCCCCCGGCGCCTCCACCGCCACCTCCATCATGCTGCGGCTGCTGGAGACGATGTTCCCCGAGCGGATCGAGCGCTGGCGCCCGCAGATCACCCAGATGGTGCCCTCCTGGGGCACAGACCTCTCCGCGGACCGCGAGCTGGCCCATCGCACCCTCGAACACACTGCCGCGGCGCTGGGCCTGGAGCACTGATCGCAGCAACGCCGCCCACCTGAGAGCGCAACCCCCGACTGTGAGGAGCACGGATGCGGATCTCCCTGATGACCACCTGCCTGGTGGATGTGATGGCGCCCGATGTGGCGCGCTCCACCGTGCTGCTGCTGGAGCGGCTCGGCCACGAGGTGGTGTTCGATGAGCGCCAGACCTGCTGCGGGCAGATGCACACCAACTCCGGCTACTACACGGAAGCCGCCCCGGTGGTGCGCTCCTTCGTGGACACCTTCGAGCCGGCCCTCGAAGAGGTCGATGCGATCGTCATGCCCTCGGGGTCCTGCACCGGCTGCGTGCGCGACCAGCACGCCCTCGTGGCCCGCCACGAAGGAGACGCCCAGCTCGAGGAGCGTGCGGCACGGGTCGCGGCGAAGACCTACGAACTCTCCGAGCTGCTCGTGGACGTGCTGAAGGTGACCGACGTGGGGGCGTACTTCCCGCACTCGGTGACCTACCACCCCACCTGCCACTCCATGCGGTTCCTCAAAGTGGGGCCGCGCCCGCTGAAGCTGCTGCGCGCCGTGGAGGGCATCGAGGTGAAGAACCTGCCAAGCTCCGATACCTGCTGCGGCTTCGGCGGCACCTTCTCGGTGAAGAACGACGCCACGAGCGATGCGATGGTCACCGATAAGGCCAGCAACGTCGTGGCCAGCGGCGCAGAGTACGTGGTGGCCGGGGACGCTTCGTGCCTGATGAACATCGGCGGAAAACTGCAACGCACCGGCCATGGCAGCAGCGGGCCGCGTGCCATCCATCTGGCGCAGATCCTCGCCTCCACCCGCGAGCAGCCGTTCGTCCCCGCGGACACCATCCTCGGGAGGGCCTCATGAGCACCGTCGATCTGGGCATTCCGACCTTCCGCCCCCAGCACGCCTCGCCGTCCTCGCATCTGCGGGGCGAGCGCCTGTTCCCCGATGCCGCGCGGGAGGATCTGCAGAACTCGACGCAGCGGGCGAACCTCGCGCACGCCACCGAGACGATCCTCGCCAAGCGCGCCGCCGTGGTGCGCGAGATGCGGGACTGGCAGAAGCTCCGCAGCGCCGGCAGCGCCCTGAAGTGGCAGGTCACCGACCATCTGCCGGAGCTGCTGGAACAGCTGGAGGAGAAGGTCACAGCCGCCGGTGGCGTCGTGCACTGGGCGCGCGACGCCGAGGAAGCCGGAGAGATCGTCACCTCCCTGGTGCTTGAGCGTGGCGCCGCCGAGGTGCTGAAGGTCAAGTCGATGGCCACCCAGGAGATCGCGCTGAACGAGACCCTCGCCGCGGCGGGGATCCGCGCGATCGAATCGGATCTCGCCGAGCTCATCGTGCAGCTCGCTGAGGACACCCCCTCCCACATCCTGGTGCCCGCGATCCACCGCAACCGCGCCGAGATCCGCGAGATCTTCCTGGCGGCCATGCCGGACCTGGATCCCTCGATCACCGATGACCCCGCGGAGCTCGCCGAGGCGGCCCGCCGCTTCCTGCGTGAGAAGTTCCTGGATATGCCCGGCTCGGTGGCGATCTCCGGGGCGAACTTCGCCGTCGCCGAGACCGGGACCCTCGCGGTCGTGGAGTCCGAGGGCAACGGCCGGATGTGCCTGACGCTGCCGCGGACCCTCATCTCCGTGGTGGGGATCGAGAAGATCATCCCCACGTTCGAGGATCTCGAGGTGTTCCTGCAGCTGCTGCCGCGCTCCTCCACCGGCGAGCGGATGAACCCGTACACCACGCTGTTCACCGGCGTGCACGAGGGGGATGGCCCGCAGGAGTTCCACCTGGTGCTGCTGGACAACGGTCGCTCCGCCGTGCTCGCCGATCCCGAGGGCCGCAGCGCCCTGCACTGCATCCGCTGCTCCGCCTGCCTGAACGTGTGCCCCGTGTATTCGCGCACCGGCGGACATGCCTACGGTTCCACCTATCCCGGCCCGATCGGCGCGATCCTCACCCCGCAGATGACCGGAACGATCGGCACCGACGACCCCTCGGCCGCACTCCCCTATGCCTCGAGCCTGTGCGGGGCCTGCTCGGATGTGTGCCCGGTGAAGATCGACTTCCCCTCGATCCTGGTGCATCTGCGGGCCAAGGACGTGGACCGTCGCCGCGCCACCCGCGGCGAATTCCGCTCCCCCTGGGACCGGGCGCTGCAGGGAGCCGGGAAGCTCATGAGCTCCCCGCGCGCCTACGACATCGCGGTCCGTTCCGCCGGGCCGCTGACCGGAATGCTGCCCGGCACGACCATCGGCAGGCTGCCGAAGATCGTGCCGCTCGTGACCGGCTGGACCGACCACCGTGATCTGCCGCAGCCGGGCCCATCATTCCGTAGCTGGTGGAAGAACCGCCCCGCCCCGGCGGCGGCGCAGCAGGCGACAGAGTCGGACGGCTCGACAGGATCCGCGGAGCAGGCGGCGTCGGCAGGGCCGGCGGAGGGCCGCGACAGCGAGGAGCAGGCATGAGCAGCTGGCAGGACCGCCGCCCCACCCGCACCCCCGGGACGAGTGCGAAAGAGGAGATCCTCGGACGGCTGCGCACCGCCCTCGCGGTGCCGCGCCACGATGCGGTGACCGAGGCGGACGATGTGCCGCGCACCTACCAGCGGGCCGATGACCGCCAGGAGGTCTCCACCGATCCCGCGAAGGTCCGCGCTGTGCTCATCGACCGGCTCGAGGACTACACCGCGACCGTCCACCGCACCACACCCGAGCAGGCGGGCGAGACCATCGCCCGCGCCCTGGAGGGGGCGCGCAGCATCGTCGTGCCGGGCGGACTGCCCACGCCGTGGACCGAGCAGCTCACGGCCACGGTCACCACCGACGACGGCACCGCCTCCCCGCGCGAGCTCGACCAGGTCGATGCCGTCCTCACCGGCTGCCACACGGCGATCGCGATCACCGGCACGCTCGTGCTGCGCGCCGATGGGCGCGGCGGCCGCCGCGCGATCACCCTCATCCCGGACCATCACGTGGTCGTGGTCGAGGCTGATCAGGTGGTGCTCGGCGTCCCGAAGGCCATCGAGCGCATGGGGGAGGATCCCACGGCGCCGTGGACGCTGGTCTCCGGCCCCTCGGCCACGAGCGACATCGAGCTCAGCCGCGTCGAGGGCGTGCATGGGCCGCGCCGCCTGGACGTGGTGCTCATCGAGCCCGCCCCGGAGCCGAACCCTGCTGCAGAGCCGGAGCCTGGCGCAGAGCCAAAGCCTGCCGGGAAGAAGCCGCCCGCCCAGAAGAGCACGCCGCACCACCCCACTGCGAAGGAGCAGGACGCATGACCGAACACGAGACCGCCGCGGCACGCTCCCGCGGGAACCTCCTGACCCTCGAGGCCGGGGAGTATCGCGCGGAGATCTCCACGCTCGGCGCCACGGTCGAGTCCCTCACCGTGGGCGGCCGGGATCTGCTGGTGCGCAACCCCGAGACGGGGCCGATGCTGTTCTATCGCGGCGCGGTCATCGCTCCATGGCCCAACCGGATCGGCGATGGCCGGTACACGTGGGACGGTCAGGAGCTGCAGACCCCGATCACCGAGGTGGAGCGCGGCAATGCCCTGCACGGCCTGATCTCCTTCCAGCCTTTCGCCCCTGTGACCCTCGCCGAGGACGAGGTGGTGCTGCGCAGTGAGCTGTATCCCACCACCGGGTATCCCTTCCACCTGCTGCTGACGGTGCACCACGCCCTGGATCCTGAGGCGGGCCTGACCACGTCGGTGACCGCACGGAACATCGGCGCGGCGGATGCCCCCTTTGGCACGTGCCCCCACCCCTACCTGGTCGCCGGCCCCGAAGCGCTCGATACGTGGACCCTGCAGGTCACCGCCGGGCAGGTGCTCGAGGTGACCGCGGATCGTCTGCTGCCCACCGGCACGGCGGACGTCACCCCGGGCAGTGAGTTCGACTTCTCCGCGGGCCGCGTGATCGGCGCCCAGGAGATCGACCACGCCTTCACCGGTCTGGCCCGTGATGCGCAGGGGCTCTGGCGTGTCACCGTCACCGCTCCCGGCGGCACCGGCGTAGAGCTGACGGCCGGGGAGGAGTGCCCGTGGCTGCAGCTGCACACGGCCGATCGACCCGAGCCGGAGCATCATCGTCTGGGTCTGGCCGTGGAGCCGATGACCTGCCCGCCCGATGCCTTCCGCAGCGGCATCGATGTGGTGCGCCTGGCCCCCGGCGGTGAGCACGAGGCGTCCTGGAGCATTCGCGGCTGGTGAGCCCCCAGCGCACGTGCGGCGCTGCGGCGCGTCAGCACTGGGGTGAGTGCTCAGGCCGCCAGCAGCTGCGCAGCGTCTCTGCACAGCAACGGGGTCTTTGCACAGCAACGGGCCCGCACCATCACGCAGATGGTGCGGGCCCGTCACGTTGCGCGGGGCCGGATCAGGCGTGCGCCTCCTCGTAGGCCTTGCGGATGGTGGCGGAGATGCGGCCACGGTCCGGCACCTCGTAGCCGGCGCTGCGTGCCCACTCCCGGATCTTCGCGGACTCACTGCTGCGGGAGGCGGGGGCCGTGCCGCGGGTGCGGCGGCCGCCCACGCGGCGGGCCTGCTGCGCCCAGGTGCCGATCTGCTCGCGGATCTTCTCCGCATTCTCCTCGGACAGATCGATCTCATAGGCGACGCCGTCCAGGCCGAAAGTGACGGTCTGGGCCGCCTTCGTCCCGTCGAGGTCGTCGATCAGTTCCACATAGGTCTTCCGTGCCATGGTTTCCCTCGCCTGTGTTCAATGGGTTCGATGGTGCACGCTCATCGTCGTGCGTCACGGGACAGTATTACGACTGCTGACGGAAAGAGCAAACAACAAACGCGTTCACACGTTACCGAACTGTTCGTGAACCTTCATCCTGGTCCGCTCGCCGCAGATATTCCTGTTCCGCCTCACGTTCGGCCTCGCGTTCCCGCCGATCAGCCCGCAGCAGGGCGCGGATCGCGAACCAGAAGATCAGGCCCACGCCGATCGACGGCAGCAGTGCACCGGCCTCGAACCAGAACCCGGAACCCATCTCAGGCCTCCGGCTTCACCAGCGGGAACAGGATGGTCTCGCGGATCCCCAGACCCGTGATCGCCATGAGCAGGCGATCCACGCCCATTCCCATGCCGCCGGTGGGCGGCAGCGCATATTCCATGGCCTGCAGGAAATCTTCATCCAGGCGCATCGCCTCATCATCGCCCTGCGCGGCCAGGCGGGCCTGCTGCTCGAAGCGCTCGCGTTGGATGACGGGGTCCACGAGCTCGGAGTATCCCGTGCCCAGCTCGAAACCGCGCACATACAGATCCCACTTCTCCACCACGCCGGGCGTGGAACGATGCCCGCGCACGAGGGGGCTCGTCTCGACCGGGAAATCACGCACGAACGTCGGCTCGTGGAGATGATCGCCGACGCGATGCTCGAACAGCTCCTCGACGAGCTTTCCGTGCCCATACTTGGGATGCTCCAGATCCAGATCCAGCGAACGGGCGATCTCGCGCAGCCTCTCCGGTGTGGTCTCGGGCGTGATCTCCTCGCCCAGAGATTCGGAGAGGGAGCCGTACACGGTGATCTTCCGCCACTGGCCGGAGAAGTCGTATTCGCTGCCGTCGGCGAGGGTGACCACCTGGGATCCGGTGGCATGTTCGGCGGCCTCCTGGATCAGCTGCTGGGTGAGATCGCCGATGGTGTTGTAATCGCCGTAGGCCTGGTACGCCTCGAGCATCGCGAACTCGGGCGAATGGGTGGAATCCGCGCCCTCATTGCGGAAGTTGCGGTTGATCTCGAAGACCTTCTCGAGCCCACCCACAGCGGCGCGCTTGAGGAACAGCTCCGGCGCGATCCGCAGATACAGGTCCAGGTCAAAGGCATTCATGTGGGTCACGAAGGGGCGGGCCGCCGCACCGGAGGGGATGACCTGCAGCATCGGGGTCTCCACCTCGATGTACCCGCGTTCGTGGAAGGACTCGCGCAGGGCGTGCATGACCTTGGCGCGGGTGCGGACGGTGTCGCGCGCCTGCTGGCGCACGATGAGGTCCACGTAGCGGTGGCGCACCCGGGACTCCTCGGACAGATCCGCATGCAGCACCGGCAGGGGCCGCACGGCCTTCGCAGCCATCTGCCAGGAGTCCGCGAAGATGCTCAGCTCCCCGCGGCGGGAAGCGCCCACACGGCCGTGGAAGAACACGTGATCGCCGAGGTCGACATCGGCCTTCAGCTGCGCCAGGCGCTCCTCGCCGATCACGGCTTGGGAGGCCATGACCTGCAGGCGCTGACCCTCACCGTCCTGCAGGGTGACGAAGGCGAGCTTGCCGGTGTTGCGGGTGAACACCACGCGGCCGGCCACTCCGGCCTCATCCTCGGTCTCCTGACCGGCCTCGAGGTGGCCGTACTGCGCGCGGACCTCGGCGATGGTGGTGGTGACGGGCACGGAGACGGGGTAGGCCTCCTCGCCGCGGGCCAGCAGGCGCTCCCGCTTGGAGCGGCGGACCGCGACCTGGTCGGAGGTGTCCGTCGGCTCGGGGGCAGGGGTGTTCTCGCTCATGGGGGCGATTGTCTCATCACCTTCTGTCCGATGCCCGGTCGACCTCAGGGTGCTGTCGCCTCCGCCACAGCGGCATCCAGCAGCCGGGTGCCTTCCACGCGGGCGGCCACCATGATGAGCACCTCACCGCGGTGCGCATCCGTGATCTCGCGTAGCGTCGCCGGGTCCACCGCGGCGGCGTAGTCCCAGGTCACCTCCGCCCGGTCGAGGGCATCTGCGAGGACGGCACGGATCGCGCTGGCCGATGGGGCGGCGGCCCGGGCGGCGGTGACCGTGCGGGACAGGGCGAGCGCCTCCTGCTTCCCGCCCTCGCTGAGGTAGATGTTGCGGCTCGAACGGGCCAGGCCCGACGGTTCGCGCTGGATGTCCACGGGCTCGATCCGCACCGGCAGGTGCAGGTCCGCGACCAGGCGCTGGACGAGGGCGAGCTGCTGGGCGTCCTTGCGGCCGAACACGCTCACGTCGGGCCGGGTGAGCTGCAGCAGCTTGGTGACCACGGTGAGCACGCCGTCGAAGTGGCCGGGGCGCTGGGCGCCCTCGAGCACGGTCCCGGCCGGTCCGGCGGTGACCGAGACGGTGGGCGGCAGCACCGGGTACATCTCCTCCACGGCCGGGGCGAAGATAAGGTCGACCAGGCCGTCGACCGCGGCGAGATCCGCGCCGAGGTCGCGCGGGTAGGCGTCGAAGTCCTCATGGGGGCCGAACTGCAGGGGGTTCACGAAGTCCGTGAGGATCACGTGGTCGGCGAGCTCGCGGGCGCGCGCGACGAGGGCGAGGTGCCCGTCGTGCAGGGCCCCCATCGTCATCACGGTGGCGACGCTGCCGCTGAGGGCATCACGCTGTTCGCGCAACTGCGGGATCGTCGTGACCAGGGTGGTGGTGCGCTCGCTCATGGGTTCTCCTGCTCCGGCGGCGGGGTGAGCAGGGCCTGGAGGGCAGCGCGCTGCTCGTCCCGCAGTGTCGCACGGTTCAGCGCGGCCCTCGCGAGGGCCCGATAGGTGTCGGCCGTATCCGCGGCGGTGCCCGGGGTGGCGGTGGCATCGAGGTCCGCGAAGGCCTCGAGGTGGGCGCCGACGGTGCCCGCGTCCCCACGCATCACCGGCCCGGTGAGGGCCCGGGAGCCACGCTGCAGGGAGTTCTCGAGCGCCGCCTCGAGCAGGGGCCGCAGGTACGCGCCGGGGTCCTCGATGCCGATCCGGCGCAGGGATTCGCGGGCCTGGTCGACGAGGACCACGAGGTGGTTGGCGGCGTGGGCGAGTGAGGCGTGGTAGAGGGGGCGGTCACCCTCGGCGAGTATGACGGGCTCTCCCCCGAGCTCGACGACGAGCGCCGCCGCGACGGGCAGCAGCTCCTCGCTCCCGGTGACCGCCATGGGGCAGCCGGTCAGGCGCGGCAGGTCCGCGCGGGTGCCGGTGAAGGTCATGGCGGGGTGGATCGCGAGGGTCGCCGCGCCGGTCCGGGCCAGGGGTGCGAGGACGTCGGCGCCGTGCATGCCGCTGGTGTGCACCACGAGCTGCCCGCCGGGGGCGAGGCCAGCGGCGGCGATCCCGGCGGCCAGGGGCGCGAGCTCATCATCCGGCACGGCGAGCAGCAGCATCTCGCTGCGTTCGACGATCGCGGGCACGTCCAGCAGCGGCACCCCGGGCAGCAGCTCGGCGGCACGCTCGCGGGAGGCATCGGAGACGGCGTAGGCGCCGGTGATCGCGTGCCCCTCCTCGCGCAGGGCCGCGCCGAGCACAGCGCCGACGCGGCCCGCGCCGATCACACCGATGCCGAGCCGCGGGGCGTCCGGGCCGGTCACGGAGCCATCTCCGCAGGCGGGGTCGGCACGGGCGGGCCACCGGCGAGGACCGGGCGCGGCCAGTGCTCACGGTCGCTGTAGCGGCGCAGCGTCGCGGCGTCCCGGCTGAGGGTGGCGTGCAGGGCGAGGACATCCGCGCGCGCGAGGTTCGTGAGCATCGCGCTATCTCCGGCCACCTCGACCGTCAGGTCCAGGACCCCGAATCGCCGGGTCAGCGGCCCGTCACCCACCGAGAGCTGCTGGATGCGCTCGCGCGGGATGATCTGCACGCGCCGGGTGAAGATGCCGGAGCGCAGCAGCAGCGCGCCCGGCAGCAGCACGGCCACCTCGGTGCGCCGTGCGATCCAGTACAGCGGCACCGGGGTGCGCAGTCCGTCGATCTGCCGGGCCGGGGCGGTCAGCAGGTGCTCGAGCGTGGCGAGGTCATCGTCGGTCCCGAGCGGCGCGGCCAGATGCCCGAGGGTGGCCGCGAGCTCCTCGCGGGTGCCGACGGGCAGCACGGGCCGATCGCCGTCCTCTCCGAGCTCGGCCATGCCGGCCACGGTGGCGTTCACGGCAGTCCAGCCCGGGCTGCGCCACAGCAGGGGGCGGTGCAGCTCAAGGCTCTGGATGCGGCCGGGAGCGATGTTGTCCGTGCGGGTGTTCAGCAGGCCGCGGCGCATCCGCAGGCCGCCGTCGGTGCTGCGGGAGACGAAGCCCCATCCGGCCTCGATCCGGCCCAGCACATACTTCGGCACGGCGATCACGACGGGGGCAAGAGGCACGATCACCGCGAAGGAAAAGCCGTCCTGCCAGATCGCGAGGCCAATGGCGAGCAGCACACCGCCCACCCCGGCGAGGATGCCGATCACGAATCCGACATCCCGCAACAGGGCGTGGATGAGGCGCTGTGTGGGCACCTGGGCGATGAGCTCGCCATCGGTCACCCCGTCGTACAGCACCTGGTGCATCCGCGCAGCCACACCGTCCCGGGGAGCTTGTGCGGACTTAGCATCACCAGCATCCGCAGCCGTCTGCTCCTCCCCCGCCTCCGGGTCGTGCGCGGCGCTGCCGGGCGATTCCTCCGGGCTCTGGGCGACCGTGAGGATCTCGCGACGCAGCCGCTCGGCATCGGCCGATCGCACGTACTCGATGTCCAGGTAGGAGTCCCCGGCCCCGGCCACCTCGACGCGCACTTTCGCCAGGCCCAGCAGCCTCGCCAGCAGCGGGCGTTCCACGGAGACCGATTCGATGCGGACCCGCGGCGCGAACTCGCGCGAACGGCTGATCCACCCGGTGTGCAGGGACACGCCCTCGGCATCGACCGCGTAGGTGGTGAACCACCAGGACAGGGTGGAGACAGCGACGGCGATGACAAGCGCCACGGCGAGCACACCGAGGGCGACCAGGGCCCGGGTGAGGGTGAAGTCCTCGAGCAGGCGGGCGATGTTCTGCGCGGTGGCCACCGCGATGGCGCCCACGATGATCTTCCACCCGGTCACGAGCGGGGTGATCGGGTGGGTGCGGTGACGGGGCGCCGACGTGCCGGGCTCGATGCTCGGCGCCTCCGGTGCCTCGGGCGAGGTGTCGGGTGGCGGGGCGGTGACGGGATCGGGGGTGCTCACAGCGCCGCCATCAGCTCGACGCCACGTTCGGACAGCAGGGCGCGCAGCCGCTCAGCCTCCTCGCGCGGCAGGCCGGACACGGTGACCGTGCCGTTGGCGGCCGTGGTGAGCTCAAGGGTCGCCAGGCCATACTTCCGCTCGATCGGGCCTTCGTCGATCTTCACCGACTGCACCCGCCCATACGGGATGGTCTGGACGGTGCGGAACATGATGCCGTCGGCCACGGTGAGGTGGTCCTCATCATCACGGTAGCCGAGGGCCCGCACCCGACGCGGGGTGAACACCAGGGACTGCAGCACGAGCAGCAGCGGCACGAGGCCCAGCGCCCCCAGCCACCACCAGTCGGTGGCGAGCCATCCCCACACGGCCGCGCCGGCCAGGGCGAGGCCGATCGCATACAGCACGAGGGAAGCGAGGTAGCGGGCGGGGATCAGGCGCTCTGACACCGGGCGCAGCTGATCAGCGCCCAAAAGGCCATCGGCCGGGTCCGACAGCGGCGCGGGTGTCACCGCTGATACAGGGGTGCTCTCCGCCGCTGCGGGGGTGCTCTCCGCCGCTGCGGGGGTGTGCTCCGCCGCGGGACAGGTGGGGGAATCGGTCATGGCATCCATCGTGGCATCCATCGGCGCCGATGCCCTACGACATGCGGCGTTTCGACCTCCGGCGAAAGTCGATGTCTTCCGGGCACCAGGTCTTCCGTGGCACCAGCGGCGGGAGCGTCGCGCGGCATGTGTGCGCTCAGCCGCCGGCCTCCACGCCGTCCTCGGGCTGGGC
Source organism: Brachybacterium sp. UMB0905 (assembly GCF_002871795.1). Lineage (GTDB taxonomy): Bacteria > Actinomycetota > Actinomycetes > Actinomycetales > Dermabacteraceae > Brachybacterium. The sequence goes on from NZ_PNHL01000014.1 coordinate 43,085, forward strand.
CTGCCCGTCATCGGGCGGCAGCTGGCCCCAGCGCTCCACGATCACGCCGAGCACGGCGAGAATGATCCCCGCCAGAGCCGCCGCCGCGGTGGGCAGAATCCCGCGCACCGGGTCGCCCACGCCGGTAAGCAGCAGAAACAGCGCCTGGCCGGTGAAGATCCCGCCCATCACCGAGCCGGTGTAGGCGCAGGCGCGGGCCAGCAGCACGGTGCGGAAAGCCGTGGGCAGGTCGATCTGGTGGCGCCGGGGCTGCAGAGAGGGATGCTCACGCCGCTCGGCGCTTTCGAGCATGTACCGCCGCAACGGCAGCCCGTAGCCCAGCAGCACCGCGGCGAGGGTGAGCAGCACGGCGCTGGTGAGCCAGCCGGAGATCGGCAGGGTGTGGCCCCGCCGCAGCACCGTATCCAGCATCTGCGCACCGAAACCGGTGCTGAGCACGAAGATCAGCACGAGGATGGGGATGCTGAGGGGCTTCACGGTCGCGCGAACCCCTCAATCTCGGGGCCGGGCGCGAGGTCGGCGCGGTCCGCTGCCTGCGCGAGCAGCGCGCCGATCGGCCCGTGCCCGGGCAGCTCGTCCTCGGGCCGGGCGGCATGCCACGGGCCGAGCACGAAGGCACGCTCGTGGGCGCGCGGATGCGGGATCGTCAGCTCCGGATCGTCGCTGCGCCAGGTCCCGTAGGTGATGACGTCCACATCCAGGGTGCGCGGGCCCCAGCGGATGCTCCGCTCACGCTGGGCGGCCTGCTCGATGCGGTGCGCGAGCTCCAGCAGCTCCCAGGGCCCGATGAGGGTGCGCACCCCGATCACGGCGTTCAGGAACTCGCCCTGATCCGCGGGGCCGCCGACCGGGGCGGTGCGCAGCACCGGGGAGGTCCAGGCGATGTCGATCCCTTCCGCGGCGTGCAGCTGCTCGAGAGCGGCGCGCAGGTGCTCCTCGCGGTCCCCCAGGTTGGTGCCGAGGGCTAGCACGGCCTCTTCCGGGGCGGCCTCCCGCTCGATGCTGAGGGTGACGTCCTGCACCGGCAGGCCGACGGGGGCGGCGCTCTTGTGCAGCCGCAGCGCGAGGTGGCGCACGAGCGGATGGCCGACGTCCTGCAGGATCCTGCGGGCGATCCGGTCGGCGAGGGTCTCCAGCAGGGCGACCGGCTCCCCGGAGAGCTCCTCCTGCACGGCGCGGGCCACGTCGGCGTAGTTCACGGTGCGGGTGAGATCATCCCCGGCGGCGGCGGGCGCAGTGTCCAGCCCCAGGGTGACATCGGCGCTGAAGGTCTGGCCGAGGGCGGTCTCCTGGGCGAGCACGCCGTGGTGCCCCCAGGCCCGGATACCGGTGACCTCGATGCGGTCCAGGCGGCGGCGCGGGCTGATCATCGCCCGCGGCTCCGGCGCAGCCTGTCCCCCACCGTGACGGCGGCGAGGCTCGGCGGCACGGCGTGCACGCGCACCGCCCAGGCTCCGCGCTCGGCGCTGTAGGCGCTAATCGCGGCGGTGGCCTGGTCGCGGTCCACCCCGAGGGCGCCGACGAAGCGTTTGCGGGAGGCGCCGATGAGAATCGGCAGGCCGTGCTCGGCGATCTGCTCCCACTGCGACAGCACCGCCCAGTTCTGCTCGGCGGTCTTGGAGAAGCCCAGGCCCGGGTCCGCCACCAGGAAACGATCTTCCACGCCGGCCTCGCGCAGATCCGCGAGGCGCTCGGCGAGCTCCGCGGCGACCTCGGCGGCGACGTCGTCGTAGACGGCCAGGTCGTTCATGACGTCGCTGTGGCCGCGCCAGTGCATGGCGATGAACACCGGTGGGGTGCCCAGATGGGTGCGCAGCCGTGCGGCTTCGCGGCCCATATCCGCATCGGCGCGTCCAGCGGAGACGTCGTTGACGATCAGCGCTCCGGCGGCGACGGACTCCGCTGCGACGCTCGCGCGCATCGTGTCCACGCTGATCACCGCGCCTTCGGCGGCGAGCTCGCGCACCACGGGGATGACGCGGCGCAGCTCCTCGGCCTCATCCACCCGGGGTGCCCCGGGGCGGGTGGACTCCCCGCCCACATCGATGATCTTCGCGCCCTCGGTGAGGAGGCGTCGGCCGTGGGCGAGGGCGTCGGGCAGCTCGTGATGCTGGCCGCCGTCAGAGAAGGAGTCCGGGGTGACGTTCAGCACGCCCATCACGAGCGTCTCGTCGGCGGGGAGGTGGGAGGGCAGCCCGTCGGGGCGTCGCAGCTGGCTCATCGTCATCGCGCCATCGCTTCCGGTCAGTGTCCGCGGATCAGGGCGAGCGCCTCGGCGCGAGTGCTGGTCTCGCGCAGCATCCCGCGCACCGCGCTGGTGATGGTGCGGGCGCCCGCGGCTCGCACCCCACGCATGGACATGCACATGTGCTCGGCCTCGACGACGACGATGCTGCCGGCGGCGCCGAGCTCCGTGGTGAGGGCATCGGCCACCTGGGAGGTCAGGCGCTCCTGGACCTGCGGGCGGCGTGCGAAGCCCTGGACGAGGCGGGCGAGCTTGGACAGGCCCGTCACGCCGCCGCTGCCGGGGATGTAGCCCACATGGGCGGTGCCGAAGAAGGGCAGCAGGTGGTGCTCGCACATGGAGAAGAACTGGATGTCCCGCACCAGCACGAGCTCCTGGTGGTCGATGTCGAACGTGGTGCGCAGCACCTCGCTGGGCTCGATCGCGAGCCCGCCGAACACCTCGGCGTACATGCGGGCCACCCGGGCGGGGGTGTCCTTCAGGCCGTCGCGGTCCGGGTCCTCCCCGATCGCCGCGAGGATCTCCCGCACCGCCGCCTCGATCCGGGCGTGATCCACCGTCGGCAGCGACGGCTCGCCGGTCATTCCCGCGCTGGTCTCGCTCATCCCTGCGGCGCCCCGGGGATCTGGGGGCCGTCCCCACCCGGGTGCGGCAGCTCGGGCGGACCCGGGGTCAGCGGCTCGCCGGCGTCGGAGGCCTCCGGTTCGCCGCTCGGGCCGCCCACGCTGGGGGCGGCGAGGGCCGGGCGCTCCGTGCTCGAGGCCCACACATCCCGCGGCGGCTGCTTGCGCACGTCACGGAAGATCTCGGCGAGCTCCTTCTCATTCAGGGTCTCCTTCTCGAGCAGCTCCTCCACCAGGCGGTCCAGCACGTCGCGGTTGCGTTCGATGACAGTCCAGGCCTCGTCCAGGGCATCGTCCAGGAGCTTGCGGACCTCCTGGTCCACGAGGCTCGCGGTCTCCGCGCCGTACTTGGGGCTCTGGCCCTGCTGCATGCCGACGAACACCTCGTCCTGGTCGCCGTTCAGCGCGACCTGGCCCACCCGGGCGCTCATGCCCAGCTGCATGACCATCGTGCGGGCGATCTTGGTGGCGTTCTGCAGGTCCGAGGACGGCCCGGTGGTGACATCGTGGAAGATGCTCTCCTCCACGGCGTAGCCGCCCATGGCGTAGGCCAGGCGATCCAGCAGCTCATTGCGGGACTGGTAGTTGCGGTCCTGGGTGGGGACCACCATCGTGTAGCCGCCGGCGCGGCCGCGCGGCAGGATCGTCACCTTGGTGACGGGCGCGGAGTGGTTCAGCGCCGCCGCCACGAGCGCATGCCCGCCCTCGTGGTACGCGGTCATCTGCCGCTCTCGCTCGGTCATGACCTTCGAGTACCGCTGCGGACCCATGGACACGCGGTCGATCGCCTCATCCAGGGCGCGGTTGTCGATGATCTGGTTGCCGGAGCGGGCGGTCAGCAGCGCCGCCTCGTTGAGGACGTTGGCGAGATCAGCACCGGACATGCCGATGGTGCGCTTGGCGACGTGCTCGAGGTCGACGTCGTGCGCGAGGGGTTTGCCCTTGGCGTGCACCTGCAGGATGTGCAGGCGGCCGTTGAGGTCCGGGGCCTCCACGGCGATCTGCCGGTCGAAGCGGCCCGGGCGCAGCAGCGCCGGATCCAGGATGTCCACGCGGTTGGTGGCGGCGATGAGGATGACGTTCTGGTTCTCGTCGAACCCGTCCATCTCCACGAGCATCTGGTTCAGGGTCTGCTCGCGCTCATCGTGCCCGCCGCCCATGCCGGCACCGCGGTGGCGGCCCACCGCGTCGATCTCGTCGATGAAGATGATCGCCGGGGCGTTCTCCTTGGCGGTGTTGAACAGGTCGCGCACGCGACTCGCGCCCACGCCCACGAACATCTCCACGAAGTCGGAGCCGGAGATCGAGTAGAACGGCACATTCGCCTCACCGGCCACGGCGCGCGCGAGCAGGGTCTTGCCGGTGCCGGGCGGGCCGTACAGCAGCACGCCCTTGGGGATCTTCGCGCCGACTGCCTGGTAGCGCTCGGGGCTGACGAGGAACTGCTTGATCTCGTCGAGCTCCTCGACGGCCTCTTCGGCGCCGGCGACGTCCTCGAAGGTGACCTTCGGGGCTTCCTTGTTGAACAGCTTGGCCTTGGACTTGCCGAACTGCATGGCGCGTCCGCCGCCCTGCGCGTTCATGATGAGGAACCAGAACAGGCCGATGAACAGCAGCAGCGGCAGGAAGCTCAGCAGCAGCGTGGACCACCAGGCGCTGGTGGAGATTTCGTCGGTGTAGCCTTTCTCGGGCGCGGCGTCCTCAACGGCCTGCACCACCTGTTCGGCGCGGGCGTCGACGTAGGCGAAGGTGACCTGCTTGCCCTTCTTCTCCTCGCCGTCCGTGAACTCCTCGGTCAGGACGAGGTCCACCCGCTGCTGGTTGCCACCGATGATCTTGGCCTGCTCGACGGTGTCCCCGGCCAGCAGCTCGAGTCCCTGCTCGGTGTCGATGCGCTCGTAGCCGTCGCGGCCCAGGACGGAGAACAGCAGCATGCCCAGCAGCAGCGCGACCACCACCCACAGGGCGATCGAGCCGGGCCGGCGCTTCTTCGTGCCGCCGCGCTGCTTGGAGGTGTTCTGGGAAGAATCTGCCACGTGATCAGTCCTGGTACACGGAGCGTGCGAGGACGCCCACGTAGGGAAGGTTGCGGTAACGCTCGGCGTAGTCCAGCCCGTAGCCGATGACGAATTCGTTGGGGATGTCGAAGCCGACGTATTTCACGTCGATCTGGACCCGGGCGGCCTCGGGCTTGCGCAGCATCGTCGCGATCTCAACGCTGCGCGGTCCGCGCGAGCGCAGATTGGACAGCAGCCACTTGAGGGTCAGGCCGGAGTCGATGATGTCCTCGACGATCAGCACATCCCGGTCGGTGATGTCCCCCGAGAGGTCCTTGAGGATCCGCACTACCCCGGAGGACTTGGTGCCCGAGCCGTAGGAGGACACGGCCATCCAGTCCATCTCGACGGCGAGGTCGATCTCGCGGGCGAGGTCCGCCATCACCATGACAGCGCCCTTGAGCACACCCACCAGAATCGGGGGGTTCTCGGCATAGTCGGCGGTGATCTGCGCACCCATCTCCGTGAGCCGGTCGCGGATCTGCTGCGAGTCCAGCAGGACCCGTTCGACGTCGGGGTGGATGTGCGTCTCAGGCACGCGGATCTCCTCCAGGTACATCGGGTCCAGGACCGTCGGGGCTCTCGCCGCGGGATCATGCTCCCTGGTCGGGACGGCAGTCAGTCGGACTGACGGCGCCACACCAGCAGGCCGTCGCGGCGAGCGACCTCGATCCTACCCGGAACGCTTACAGCATCCTGACCGTGCCAGGTGACCACCAGCGCATCGATCTCCAGCACGTGCCGTCTCAGCAGGGATTTCGTGGAGCCCTGTGGCGCCGTGGGGCGGATTGCGCGCTCGGCGGAACGCGTGGCATCGCGCACCACACGGGTGCGCAGCGGTGTGGGGACCGCGGCGAGGGCGTGCACGTCCAGGGCCAGCACATCCCCCGTCTCGTGCAGTTCACCGGTGTCGCGGCGCAGGGCCGTGAGCAGCTCGGCGGCCTCGGCGTCGAGGTGGTCGACGTCCGGGCGGACGAGGTCAGCGGTGCGTGCGAGGTTCTCATCGATCTGGTCCCCGAGCACGTCCCGCAGCTGCGGCAGCAGCTCGTGGCGCACGCGGGCGCGCAGCAGTGTGCGGTCCGCGTTCATGGGGTCCTCCCACCAGGTGAGGTCGTGCAGGCGGCAGATCTCTTCGGTGTCGGCACGGCGCAGGGCGGTGCGCTCATCGCGTCCGGTACCGAGGAACGGCCGCAGCAGTGCTCCGCGGCGGCGCGGGATTCCGGCCAGCGCCCGCGGACCGGCACCGCGCGCAAGACCCATGAGCACCTGCTCGGCCTGGTCATCGAGAGTGTGGCCGAGCAGGACGGCGAGCGCCCCACGGTCGGCCCGCAGCTGCTCGAGGGCGTCGTGGCGGGCGGTGCGGGCGGCGTTCTCCACACCGCCAGGAGCCTCTGCGTCGACGTGGACGCGCAGCACGTGCGCGAGGCAGCCGAGCTGTTCGGTGGTGGTGCGGGCCTGTTCGGCGATGCGCGCGGAGTCGTCCTGCAGGCCGTGGTCGACGATCGCAGCCTCGGTCTGCAGGCCCAGTCGCTCCCCCACCCAGGCGGTGGTCACCAGCAGAGCCAGGGAATCGGCGCCACCGGAGAGGCCCACGAGGAGCCGCGGGGATAGGTCGCCGACGGCGGTCGCATCGGCGAGGTCCTCGATCCGCACGGTCACCGCTGCGCGCACCGCGGTGCGGGCGCGGGCGACCACAGGGGGTGGTCCGGCCATCAGTCCACCTGCACGAGCTCGGCGGCCACCGCGTCGACGGCGGCGCGCGCGTCATCGGCGTCCGCCCCGTCGAAGCCGTGCACCACGATGGAATAGCCGACGGTCCTGCCGTCGGGCAGCACTGCCACCCCGGCGAGCGTGGCTGCGCCCCCGAGGTATCCGGTCTTGCCGCGCACCAGCCCGTCGGCGTCTGACGTATCTCCGCGGTCGAAGCGGTCCGCGAGGGTGCCGCTCAGCCCGGCGATCGGCACGTCGTAGAGGATCTGCTCGAGCACGGGGGCGCTGCCGGAGGCGACCTGGGCGAGCACCGCGGACAGCAGCGCGGGCGGGACGCGGTTGCTGCGCGAGAGGCCGGAGCCATCGTGGATCTCGAGGGTGTCCAAGGAGGTCTGGTCCACGCCGAGCTCGGCGCCGAGCTCACGGATCTCCGCCTCCACCGCGGCGGCCGCACCTTCGGGTGTGGTGGGTTCATCGCGGGCCAGCGCCACGAGGTGGGCGAGCAGTTCGGCGGTGGTGTTGTCGGAGACCAGCAGGGTGTGGCGCACCAGCTCGGACAGCGGCTCGGAGGCCACCTCGACGCTCGGGGCGTCCTGGGGTGCCTCTCCCTTCGTGACGTCACCGGCGACCTCGAGGTCCTCCGCGGCCACAAGCTCGGCGAAGCGCTCGGCGGCATCCCGTGCAGGGTCCAGGGACTTGCGGCCGTAGGGCTCGGCATCCAGGCGGCCGGAGTCGAGGGCGAGAGAGGCGGTGGGCGCCACCCAGCCTCCGGCCGGCCCGTTGTCCCCCCAGGCCGGGTTCGCGCCGCCGGTGAGGTAGCTGTCGTCGTACCGCACCTGCACCGTCGTGAGGTCGGCGTCCTTCGCGAGCGTGGCGGCCTGGGAAGCCAGCTTCTTCACGTCTTTCTCGCTGAGGGTCATATCCCCGCCGCCCACGAGGGTGATGGTGTCGCCGTCGAGCGTGGCGCGCGTGACCAGGACCTCATCGCCGCTGTACTGGCGCAGGACTGCAGCAGCGGTGAGCAGCTTGAGGGTGGAGGCGGGCACATGCGCGCTCTCGGCGTCGCGGGCGGCGAGCACCTCACCGGTCTCAGCATCGACCACGCTGAAGGCAAGACCGCCGTCCACCACGGGCAGCGTCGCCTTCGCCTCCATGCGTTCCTGCAGACTCTCCGCCTCAGCGGGCGCAGAGGCGGGCGGCACCCCGGGCACGGCGTCGGGGACAGGGATGCGCTTCCAGTCCTCGGAGACGGCGCGCGGACCGGAGGTGGGACCCTCCTCCTCGCGGGTGAGAGTGAGCACACCGGGAAAGGCGTCGGTGAGGTCCCCCAGCACGTAGAAGGAGACGGGGACGGCGGCGCACATCACCATTGCGGTGGTGCGCCAGATCCTCTCGCGTGCGGCCCTGGCCATGACCCCACGATAGGGTGTCCCGGTCAGTGTCAGTGGCCCAGCGGGCCGGAGCAATGGAGCCTCTGTCGTGGAATTCGACGTGACCATCGAGATCCCTCGCGGGAATCGCAACAAGTATGAGGTGGACCACCACAACGGGCGCATTCGCCTGGATCGGATGCTGTTCACCGCCACCCGCTACCCGGATGACTACGGGTTCATCGAGGGGACCCTCGGTGAGGACGGGGACCCCCTGGACTGCCTGGTACTGCTGGAGGAGCCGACGTTCCCCGGCTGCCTGATCCGCTGCCGGGCGCTGGGCATGTTCCGCATGCGGGATGAGTCCGGCGGTGACGACAAGATCATCGCGGTGCCGGTGGGTGACCGGCGGCAGGTACGGCGGCAGGAGCTGACCGACGTCTCCGAGTACCACCGCCTGGAGATCCAGCACTTCTTCGAGGTGTACAAGGACCTCGAGCCGGGCAAGAGCGTCGAGGGCGCCCACTGGGAGGGCCGCACGGACGCGGAGGCGGAGATCCGTCGCTCCTACCAGCGTGCGGTGGGCACCGAGCACGCCAACGAGTTCACGCAGGAGGATTGATCCCGCGTCCTCCAGCGGACTGGGCGGACTGGGAGAAGATCTCGTGCAGCGCCTCCACCACGGAGCGTGCCACCGCGCGGGCTGCCAGTCCGCCCAGGACCGCGCCGATCCCGAAGGGCAGCAGGCGGGTGACCCACACCCGGCCGGTGCGGGCCAGGATCCGACGGCGGATGTACTTGCCCACCTGACGGCTGATCAGACCAGGCACGATTCCGCCCCCGCCCAACACGGCGTTCCACTGCAGCCCCTGCTTGCCCAGCGCCTTGGCGATGATCTCGGTGCCGCGCTCACCGCTGAGCACGGCCATCAGCACCAGGCGCCGTGACTGCTCATCGCTCATGTCCACGCCGTGGATCTCGGCGGCCGCGAGGGTCAGAAAGGCGCTCGTCTGCGCGAAGGTCAGTCCCTCGCCGAGGGTGAGTCCGAAGGCCGCCACGGTGCCCAGCCCCGGCAGTGCCGCAACACCTCCCGCTCCGGCGCCGACGGTGGTGGTCAGCGCGACGAACCGTCCGGTGAGCAGCTCGAGCAGCTGACGCTCGGTGGCCTCCGGACGCTCGGCGCGCAGGCGCTCGACGTAGCCGCGCGCGAGCGGAGCCTGGGCCTGCAGGACACGGTCCAGGAGGTCGATCCAGGGCTCGTCGGCCAGCTCCACCTCGCCCGCAGCAGCGGGAGCCAGGCCCGGCGCCGGCATCTGCGGGTCCATGCTGGGGTTCTGCTCGTCTGCCACCGTCGGTCCTCCTGCTGTCTCGCGTTCGCGGTCCCGCGACCGCGGGACCAGGGCAACGCTACCCTGCCCGGGCCCTGGGGCGGTGCCACGCAGCGCCGTCCGGCACCGTGCCGCCCGGCGGGCTGTGCAGGCCGGTGGGCGGTCAGTCCGCGAGGATGACCTCGCCCTCCCCCAGGCGCGTCACCCCTCCCTGAAGGCCCAGGCGCCGCACGGCATCGGGCAGGGACGCGTAGCGGCCCGCATAGCCCGCGGCGACGAAGGAGCGGGGCACCGCGCGGTCGTGACACAGGGTGCCGTGCAGGTGGTCCGTCTCGTGCTGGAGGATCCGCGCGGTCCAGCCCACATGCTCCTCCTCCACCTCCCGCAGGGTTCCGTCGGCCAGCAGTTCGGTGGCGGACAGGCGCACGCGGCGGGAGCGCGGCACGATCGACTGCCAGCCATCCACGGACAAGCAGCCCTCGAAGGCGAAGACGCGTTCGCTGCCCAGCAGCTCCACCGCCGGGTCCAGCAGCACGCGCAGCGGCAGTGGGTCGCGCTCGAGCAGCTGATCATCGGGATCGTCCGGATCCGCGAAAGGATCCTCGACGACCACCAGGCGCAGCGGCAGGCCGATCTGCGGGGCGGCGAGCCCCACACCGGGAGCCTTGCGCATCGTGACCACCATCGCCGCGACCAGCTCGCTCAGCAGCGATGCCTCCAGGCGGCCATGAGCGCGCAGCGCCTGGCGGCGCAGAGCCGGGTGCCCGGCCTGCACGATCCGCAGCGGTTCGTCGGTGCCCGCGCGGCGGGTGAGGATCTTCTCGGTCAGCTCGGTGATGTCCACCGCGCCAGTATTCCGCACCGCCCGCCGCATCAACGGCCTACCTCATCCGCTGCCCTCCCGCACGGCCGCTCGCGCCCGCTGCCCTCCTACCCTTCTGCCCTTCTGCTCTTCTGTCCGTCTGTCCTCCTTCTGCCCCTTCCGCCCGCCTGTCCTCTGCCCACGTGTCGGGCACGTCACGTCGGAGTCGAGACATGGTCTAGAGTGGTACCCACCGGTGCGATGGCGCACCCCCTCGCGGAGGCCAGCCGGACCCGGTGACCATCACTTCACGACGGACCGTCCGGCACGTACCTGCCGGTGAAGGAGAATCCCCATGGCAACAGTCACCTATGACCACGCCAGCCGCATCTACCCGGGCCAGGAGTGGCCCGCGGTCAACGAGCTGAACATCGAAGTGGGCGACGGCGAGTTCCTCGTCCTGGTCGGCCCCTCCGGCTCTGGTAAGTCCACCGCCCTGCGCATGCTCGCCGGTCTCGAGGAGATCGACGCGGGCCGCATCCTGATCGGCGAGCGCGACGTCACCGACGTGCCGCCGAAGGATCGTGACATCGCCATGGTGTTCCAGAACTACGCGCTGTACCCGCACATGACGGTGGCCGACAACATGGGCTTCGCCCTGAAGATCGCCGGCACCCCGAAGGCGGAGATCCGTCAGCGCGTCGAGGATGCCGCCGCGATTCTCGACCTCACCGAGTACCTGGACCGCAAGCCGAAGGCACTCTCCGGTGGTCAGCGTCAGCGTGTAGCCATGGGCCGCGCGATCGTGCGCTCCCCGCAGGTGTTCCTCATGGATGAGCCGCTGTCCAACCTGGATGCGAAGCTGCGTGTGTCCACCCGTACCCAGATCGCCTCCCTCCAGCGCCGCCTGGGCGTCACCACCGTGTACGTGACCCACGACCAGACCGAGGCCATGACGATGGGTGACCGCGTGGCGGTGCTCGACCGCGGCGTGCTGCAGCAGATCGACACCCCGCGCCGCATGTACGACCACCCCAACAACGTGTTCGTCGCCGGCTTCATCGGCTCGCCCGCCATGAACCTCGTGGAGGAGCAGCTGACCGATCAGGGCGCCCGCTTCGGCGACGCGATCCTCCCGGTGGACCGCACGACCCTCTCGGGCACCGATGAGAAGACCGTCACCGTGGGTGTGCGCCCCGAGGATCTGGACATCGCCACCGACGGCCAGGGCATCCCGGTCGAGGTGGACGTGGTCGAGGAGCTCGGCGCCGACGCCTTCATCTACGGCCGCCGCGCTGGCGCCGAGGAGACGGACAAGCCGTTCATCGCGCGCGTCGACGGCCGCCGTCCTCCCCAGAAGGGTGAGACGGTGCACTTCCGCCCCAAGGAGAACCACGTGCACCTGTTCGACACGAAGACCGGTGAGCGTCTGGGCGACTGACCCACCCCGCACCGCAGCGCGACGGGCGTCCGGCCGAGAGCCGGGCGCCCGTCGCCCGTCCGGGCCGCTGGCGCGCCCCACGGTCGATAGGGAGGACAATGGAGCCATGGCACCTCTGGAGATCACCGCGGCCCGGCCCGATCCGGCCCTGCTGGACCTGCCGTGGGAGCAGCCGCTGGAGCAGTGGCCGGAGGAGATCCTGGCCGCTCTGCCGCGCGGCATCTCGCGGCATGTGGTGCGCTTCGTGCGCGTCTCCGGCCGCGTCCTGGCTCTGAAGGAGATCAACCATGATCTGGCCCGCCGCGAGTACGACATGCTTCGGGTGCTGCGGCGCATGGGCGAGCCGTGCGTCGAGCCCTTCGCGGTGATCTCCGGGCGTGTGACACCCGCCGGGGAGCCGCTGGATGCGGTGCTGATCACGCGCCATCTGCAGTTCTCCCTCCCCTATCGGGCGGTGTTCAGCCAGGTCTCGCAGGAGGAGACCGCGCAGCGGCTGCTGGACGCGCTCACCGTGCTGCTGGTGCGTCTGCACCTGGCCGGTTTCTACTGGGGGGATGTGTCGCTGTCCAACACGCTGTTCCGCCGCGACGCCGGGGCGTTCGCCGCATACCTGGTGGATGTGGAGACCGGGACGCTGCATGAGGAGCTGACCGACGGGCAGCGCCGCTACGACCTGGATCTGGCGCGCACCAACATCATCGGCGAGCTGATGGATCTGCAGGCCGGGGAGATGCTCGACCCCGAAGTGGATCCCGTCGAGGTGGGCGATGAGTTGGTGGACCGCTATACCGAGCTGTGGGACACCCTCACAGCGCGCGAACGGTTCTCCGCCGATGAGCGCTGGCGGGTCTCAGCCCGCATCGAGAAGCTCAACGAGCTCGGCTTCGACGTGGGCGAGCTGGAGATCACCACGGACCTGTCGGGCACCTCCCTGTCGATCATGCCCAAGGTGGTCGATGCGGGGCACCATGCCCGGCGTCTGATGCGCCTGACCGGCATCGATGCGCAGGAGAACCAGGCGCGGCGGCTGCTGAACGATCTGGACCAGTACCGGGCGGCCACCGAGCAGCAGGCCGAGGACGAGGAGTTCGTGGCCCACGAGTGGCTCAAGCAGCAGTACGAGCCGGTGGTGCGGGCAATCCCCCGGTCCATGCGCTCCAAGCTCGAGCCGCCGGAGTTCTACCACGAGGTGCTCGAGCACAAGTGGTTCCTGTCCGAACGGGGCGGGCAGGATGTGAGCCTGGATGACACGGTGCGGGATTACATCCTCACCGTCCTCAGCCACCGCCCCGATGAGAAATCCCTCGTGACGACGGAGACCTCGGCTCTCCCGATCCTCGACAGCTGAGCGGCACAGGCCGTCGCGCTGCGCGGCAAGCAGCGTCGGCACCTCCTGGGTGCGGCTCAGCGCAGGCCGCGATGCTCCCGCACCCCGGAGACCTCATACAGGGCGATCGCCGCAGCGACGGAGGCGTTCAGCGACTCGGCGCGTCCGGCCATCGGCACGGACACCACCTGGTCGCTGATCTCGCGGGCGAGTCGGCTGAGTCCCTTGCCCTCCGCGCCGACCACGAGGGTGACCGGCTCGGTGCCGAGCTCCAGATCCCGCGTGGTGACATCCCCGTCGGCGTCCAGTCCCAGAACGAACACACCCTGGGACTTCAGGGACGTCAGGGCCCGGTTGAGGTTCGTGACCTGGGCGACGCGCACGCGACCGGCGGCCCCGGCGGCGACCTTCCACACGCTCGCGGTCATCGAGACGCTGCGCCGCTCGGGCAGGATCACGCCGTGGGCGCCGAAGGCGTCGGCGCTGCGCAGGATCGCCCCGAGGTTGCGCGGGTCGGTCACCCCGTCGAGGGCCACCAGCAGCGGGGTCTCGAACCGGTCGGCGGCGATCTGCAGCAGCTCGGGCACGTCCGCGTACTCGTATGGCGGGATGGTCAGCGCCACCCCCTGGTGCACGGCATGGTCGGTCATGCGGTCCAGGTCCGTGCGGGAGGCTTCGGCGATAGGGAGGGCTCGCTGAGCGGCCAGCCGCAGGATCTCCCGCACCCGCTCATCGGTGTCCAGGCGCGTCATGATGGTCAGCTTGGTGGCGGGCACATCCTCCTGCAGCGCCTCGAGCACAGCGTTGCGTCCGGCCACCTGGTCGCTGCCGGGGGCCTTGCGCTCGGTGCGCGTGCTGCGGCTCTTCCCGGTCCCGCCTGTGTAGGCCTTGTGGGCCGGGCGATCCTCCGCCTTGGGGGTGGGGCCACGGCCCTCAAGCGCGCGACGACGCTTGCCGCCAGAACCGACGGTGACGCCCTTCTTGCTCTTGCGCACCGCGCCGCGGCGCGAGCTGTTGCCTGCCATAGGGGTGTCTCCTCGCTGCTCAGTGCTCGGACGCGAGGCTCCAGCTCGCGCCATCCGGGCCGTCCTCGATGCGGATGCCCGCGGCCGTGAGCTGATCACGCAGCGCATCGGCGCGCGCCCAGTCCTTCTCGGCGCGGGCGGCGGCGCGGGCCGCGAGCTGGGTCTGGATCAGCGCATCGAGCACGGCATGCTCGGCGCCGCCTGCGGTCGCGTCGGCCCATTGCGCCGCCAGCGGGTCCAGGCCCAGCACATCGAGCATGCCGCGCAGGGCGCCGAGCGTCGCCGCGAGCTGCCCGCGGTCCGCTGCGCTGCCGGTGGACAGCAGGGTGTTCAGGCTCGCCTGGGTGCGGTGGACCACAGCCAGGGCCTCAGGCACGGAGAGGTCATCATCCATCGCGGCGGTGAACTCCGCCGGCAGCTCCACGGCGCTGAGATCCGCATCAGCAGCGGCAAGGGGATGCTCCCCCAGCAGTCCGGCGGCCCGTCGGGCGGTCTGGGTGAAGCGCTCCCACACCACCTCGGCCTCGCCCACGGCACGGGCGTTGTATTCGACGGTGGCGCGGTAATGGCTTCCCACGAGGGCCAGGCGCACCGCGGGAGCAGGATGCTCGGCGAGCGCGCGGGCGGCGGTGACGAAGTTATCCAGGCTCTTGCCCATCTTCAGCCCGTCGACGGTCAGCACACCGGAGTGCATCCAGCGCTGGGCGAAGCCGAAGCCAGCGGCGCGGGACTGCGCCTGCTCGTTCTCATGATGCGGGAAGCGCAGATCCAGGCCCCCGGCGTGGATGTCGAAGGTCTCCCCCAGGTACTTGCGGCTCATGGCAGAGCATTCGAGGTGCCAGCCCGGCCGGCCGCGCCCGAAGGGGGTGTCCCAGGCAGCGGTGGCGGGCTCCTCGGGCTTGGCCGCCTTCCACAGCGCGAAGTCGCGCCGGTCCCGCTTGCCGGGCTCCATCTGTTCGCCCGCATCCTGCATGTCCTCGAGCGACTGGCGGGTCAGCGCCCCGTACTCGGGGAAGGAGCCGACGTCGAAGTACACCGATCCAGCGCCGTCGGCGTACGCGTGTCCGCGCTCGATCAGCCGCTGCATGAACGCGATCATCTCCGGGACGTGCCCGGTGGCGCGGGGCTCATAGGTGGGCCGACGGTTCCCCAGCCGATCCAGCACGTCCCCGAACTCCCGCTCGAACCGCAGCGACCATGCCCACCACTCGGCGCCCGCCTCGGCGGACTTCGCCAGGATCTTGTCGTCGATGTCGGTGACGTTCCGCACGTGGGTGACGGCGTATCCGCTGCGCTCGAGCCAGCGCACCAGGACATCGAAGGCCAGGAAGGTGCGCAGGTGCCCCAGATGCGGGGCGCCCTGGGTGGTGGGGCCGCAGACATACAGCGACACCGCCCCCGGGTGCACCGGGTTCAGCGGTGCGGTGGTGCGGGTGGCGGTGTCGTGCAGGTGGAGGCTCACAGGCTCCAGGGTACTGCCTTGCCGGTCAGGCCCGAACAGGTCAGGCGGCCGATGGGACGCTGCGCCCGGCGCGGGCGCTGCGGCTGGCCGCCCTCACTCGGCGCGGGCGGAGACCTGCTTGCCGTACAGCTCCTCGAAGGTGTCGTCGTAGGTCACGGCGTTGCGGCGCCGCTTGCCCTGGACGGCATCGACGATGTTCTTGGAGGTGTCGATCGTGGTCTGCGGGGCCTGCAGCTTCTTGAACGCCAGGAAGGCGACGAGGCCGGCGATCGCACTCAGGAGAATGAACACGCCCGCGACGATGAGGAAAGCGCCCCAGGACGGCAGGCCCAGCGCCTGCAGGCCGGTGGCGGCAGCGAACAGCAGCATCACCCAGGCCGACAGCAGCAGGAACAGCAGCACCGCGGCGCAGCCAGCGATGATGCCGACCTTGATGCCGAGGGCGGTGAACTCCTTCTTGGCGATGTCGATCTCGTGATGGACGACGCCGAGGAGCTCGTCGCGGATGGACTGGACGAGCTCGCCGATGGACCGCTGGGTGGGCGGCGTGCTCGGGTCGTTCGTGGTGTTGATCATGCCGGGAAGCCTATCTCAGGGTGTCGGGGTCGGTGATCGTGCCGTCCACAAGAGCGGTCGTACTCAGTCCACGCTGATGCGCTTGCGGCGCACCGTCTCGGGGCGGGGCCCGGCGGAAGTGGTGCGACGCGCCACCAGGGACGGAGCCACGGCCACGTCACGGGCAGGACCATCATGCCCGGAGATCCGCTCCACCAGATACTGGGCGGCCAGTGCCCCCAGTCGGCTGGAGTTCGGATCCACACTGGTCAGCTCTGCAATGCCGGAGGAGGCAAGGGACGTGTTGCCGTAGCCGGCCACGGCGAGGGATTCCGGAACCGCGTAGCCCGCCTCCGCAGCGGCAGCCAGCACACCGATCGCGCTGACGTCGTTGGAGCAGGTCACGGCGGTGGGGACCTTGGAGCCGCGCAGCAGCATCGACCCGGCGGTCTGCCCCACCTGCTCGGTGAAGTCACCGGGCTCGACGCGGGCGATATCTCCCAGGCCATGACGCTCCATGGCCTTGCGGAACGCTTCGGCGCGTTCGCGCGCCACTTCCGCGCCGACACCGCCGACGTGGGCGATCTCGCGGTGGCCGAGGCCCACCAGGTGGTCGACCAGCAGCCCCTGGCCCACTTCGTCGTCGATCCGGACGGTGTCGAAGCGGCCCGCCAGGGAGCGGGAGCAGCCGATGCCCACGAGCGGCCGGCTGCCGGTGGCCTCCAGGACATGATCCATGTCCGCGAGGTCGGAGATCATGAGGAAGCCGTCCACCCCCAGGTGCACGAGGTTCTCGATGGCGTCAGTGTCCGCAGCCACCGGGTACTCGGGGATGCGGCGGCGGGTGGGGACCACGACGACGGTGCGGCCGGTGGCGGTCAGCTCGATGCGGATGGAGCGCACGAGATCGGAGATCCACGTGTTGCGCATGGTGTTGACCAGCACGGCGACGACGCCGCGGTGCTCGGTCTCCTCGCTGAGCTCGTCGAGGGGGAAGTGCAGGCGCTCTGCCGCTTCCCGCACCCGGGCGGCCATCTGCGGTTTGATCTCCGCTGCGCCGCGCAGGGCGCGCAGCGCGACGGCGCTGGAGATGCCCAGGGAGTCGGCCACATCGCGGAGGGTTCCGCGCTCCTGGCCGTCGGAGATCATCTGCTCCTGGGTGCGGCGCAGGTTGTCGATCATCTGGCCGCTGCTGCCGTCCTCGGTGGCGGCGCGAGAGGTATCGGAGACGGGGTCGACGTGGTCGTCGGATGCGTGGGCGTCACTGCTCATGGGACCCATTGAACCGCATCCGCCGCCGCGGCGCGGCTCACCTCGACGAGATCACGTTATGGGGGTTTCCCCCCGCCTTCGCCGCGGGGCCTACACCGTGCTGTGCCCCCGACGCGAGGGCCTAGGGTCATCTCATGCAGTCCGTCACCGCCCAGGCGCCGGTTCCCCGTCGGCCGCGCGTGAATGCCGCCGCCCTCGCCGCGGTGGTAGTCGGCGGAGCGCTCGCGATCACGTGGCTGCCGCTGAGCCTGGTGCTGCTGCTCGGCGGTCTCAGCTCGCTGCCGGCGCTGGGTGCGGGCGTGCTGCTGCTCGCGCCCTGGCTCGCCGTGATGATTCCGGTGGTTCGCGTGGAGCGGCGCCGTGCGGTCGCGATCCACGGCATCACCGTCATCCTGCCGCCCCGTCTCCGCTCGACGCGGCACGGGATGGGGCGGGTGCTGCAGGATGTCTGGTTCGAGTTGGGCAGCGGAGCGTTCTGGCGCGGGGTGCTGCATCACCATCTGAGCCTGCTCATCAGCGGTGCCTTCGCGGTGAGCGCTGCAGGGCTGCTGTGGATCGGGTGGAGCGCGGTGGATCTCGCCCTGCTGTACGAGAGTGTGACGCTGCTGGGCCGCGAGGTGGGTCGGCCCGGGCTGGGGCTGATCGGCTTCAGCGCGGTGCTGCTCGCCGCGGGGACGCTCGTGCTGGGAGCCCTGGCCGACCGGGGGCTGGCGCAGGGGCTGATCTCCGGTTCCGAGGAGGATCTGCGTGAGCAGGTGGCGGAGATGTCCGCGCGGCGCCGCGGCGCGGTGGATGCCGCCGCCCAGGAGCGGCTGCGCATCGAGCGGGATCTGCATGACGGGGTGCAGCCGCGCCTGGTGAATCTCGCGATGACGCTGGGGCTGGCCCGCTCGGCGATCCGCAGCGACCCCGCGCGGGCCGAGACCCTGATCGGTGAGGCGCATGCGGAGGCCAAGTCAGTGATGACAGATCTGCGCCAGCTGGCCCGCGGCATCCACCCCGCGGTCCTCACCGACCGCGGGCTCGATGCGGCGCTGTCGGCCCTGGCGGCCCGCTCCCGGGTGCCGGTCCAGCTGGAGGTCTCCCTGCTGCCGCCCGACCGCACGGGTCTGGATCGAGAACGTGAGGCGGTCGCCTATTTCCTGGTTGCTGAGGCGCTCACCAATGTCGCCAAGCACGCCGGGGCCAACGCGGTGCAGGTCACGGTGCGCGAGGATGACTCGACGCTGCACGTGCGGATCCGCGATGACGGCCGCGGCGGGGCGCGGGTGCACCGTGACGGACAGTCCACCGGCCTCGCGGGCCTGACCGACCGGGTGCGCGCCACCGGCGGCTATCTGGAGGTCACCTCCCCGCCGGGCGGCGGCACCGTTCTGCAGGCCACCCTTCCCATCGGCGATGTGGAGCCCTCCGCCCCGCGCCGCCCTGCCCCTCCCGTGGCCGTCGCTGCGCCGCCGGCCGCCCACCCCACCGCTGAGGAGATGCCCTGATGAGGATCGTGATCGCCGACGATGCCGTGCTGCTGCGCGCGGGTCTGGAACGGCTTCTGACCGAGGCCGGCCACGAGGTGGTCGCGGCGGTCGGCGATGCGACGGCGTTGCTCGCTGCGGTGTCTGATCATCAGCCGGATCTGGCCGTGATCGATGTGCGCATGCCGCCCACGTTCACCGATGAGGGCGTCAAGGCCGCCACCCTGATCCGCGCCCAAAACCCGCGGGTGCGTCTGCTGGTGCTGTCCCAGTACGTCGAGGAGCGCTACGCCTCCGAGCTGATCGCCGACTCCCCCGTCGGGCTGGGCTACGTGCTCAAGGACCGGGTGGCCGATGTCGATGATTTCCTGGGCGTGGTGCAGGACGTCGGCGCGGGCGGCACGTGGCTCGACCCGGAGGTGGTCCAGCAGATTTTCGTGCGGTCCCGGCAGCGCCGCACCCTGGAGTCCCTCACCCCGCGGGAGCGGGAGGTCCTCACCCTGATGGCGCAGGGCCGCTCCAATCAGGCGATCGCCGAGACACTGTTCGTCTCCGCCGGCAGTGTGGAGAAGCACATCTCCTCCCTGCTGCTGAAGCTCGATCTGCCCCCGGTTGAGGGCGAGAACCGTCGGGTGATGGCGGTGCTGCGCTACCTGGAATCCGAGGACCGGTCATGAGCACCCCGCCCCCGGAACCACTCGGCCCGGCAGCAACCGCACCCGCTGATCCCTCCGGGGCCGATGCCCGATCGCCCGCGCCCGCTGCCCCGCCGGCCACTCCGGGCGCGCCACCGGCCCGCCTCGAGCCTGCCCGGCGCCTCGGACCCCGCCCGACGACCGACCGGGCCGTGCGCACCGCGACCATCGCGACGGCACTCCCCCTGGTCGGGCTGCTGGTGGTCGGGCTGCTGGCGGCGAGCCTGATCGCCCGCCAGGAGGGAGCGCGCTTCACCGATGTGCCGGCCGTGGTCATGCTCGGGGCACCGGAGAGCCTCACGCTGCGCTCGGATCTCGGGACGGTGCGCGTGCTCGCGAGCCCCGCGGTCACGGAGGTGACGGCGGCACTGGTCGAGCCCGGGCAGACGCAGCCGCCCGCTGCGGACGAGCTGGTCCGTGCCTCGATCAGCGTCACCGGCGATGCAGCGCATCCCGCCCTCGAGATCGCTCAGCCGGGGCGCATCAGCACCCTGCCCGGCCAAGCCGGGCCGCGGGATGTGCTGCTGCTGATCCCCGCCGGGCAGGCACCGGACCTGACGGTCCTCGCCGACCTCGGCGATGTGGAGATCAGCGGTGTTCCCACCGAGCATCTGGAGGCGCGCACCGATACGGGAGATGTCGCGGTGCAGCTGCCGAGTGGGGCGCAGGGCACCGCGGACGTCACCGCGGACCTGGGCGATGTGACCGTACGGATCGCCGGTGATGCCACCTGGGAGGTGGAGGCCACGACCGACCTCGGCGATGTGCGCGTGGACCCCGCGATACGCAGTGCGGAGGGCACCCCGGTGGGCACCCTCCGCGCACGCTCGGATCTGGGGGACGTCACCGTTTCCCGCTGAGCCCCTGCTGGATCAGGTCCATCACGGACGCATCGGCGAGAGTCTGGGTGTCCCCGACCTCACGATTTTCGGCCACATCGCGCAGCAGACGGCGCATGATCTTGCCGGAGCGGGTCTTGGGCAGCTCGCTGACCAGCAGCACCTTCTTGGGCTTGGCGATCGGGCCGATCTCGGCCCCCACATGGGCGCGCAGCAGCTCGGGCACCTTCTGCTCGCCGCCCGCCTCGGCGATCGCCTCCTCGGAGCCGGAGCGCAGGATCACGAAGGCGACCGGGGCCTGGCCGGTGGTGTCGTCGCTTGCGCCCACCACCGCGGCCTCCGCCACCCACTCGTGGCTGACCAGCGCGGATTCGATCTCCATGGTGGACAGGCGATGCCCGGAGACGTTCATGACGTCATCCACCCGGCCGAGCAGCCAGATGTCCCCGTCCTCGTCCTTCTTCGCGCCGTCGCCCGCGAAGTAGGCGCCGGGGAAGCGCGACCAGTAGGTGTCCTGGAACCGCTCCGGATCACCCCAGATACCCCGCAGCATGGCGGGCCACGGCTCAGTGATCACGAGGTAGCCGCCCTCGCCGTTGTTCACAGACTCCCCGGCGTCGTTGATGACGTCGACGCTGATGCCGGGCAGCGGCACCTGGGCGGAGCCGGGCTTGGTGTCGGTGATGCCCGGCAGCGGCGAGATCATGATGCCGCCGGTCTCGGTCTGCCACCAGGTGTCCACGATGGGGCAGCGGTCGGCGCCGATGACGCGGCGGTACCACATCCAGGCCTCAGGGTTGATGGCCTCCCCGACGGTGCCGAGCAGGCGCAGGGAGCTGAGGTCGAACTTCGCCGGGATGTCCTCGCCCCACTTCATGGCGGTGCGGATCGCGGTGGGCGAGGAGTAGAACTGGGTCACGCCGTACTTCTCGACGATCTCCCACCAGCGGCCCTGGTGCGGGGTGTCCGGGGTGCCCTCGTAGATCACCTGGGTGGAGCGGTTGGCCATCGGCCCGTACACCACATACGTGTGCCCGGTGATCCAGCCGACGTCCGCGGTGCACCAGTACACGTCGGTCTTGGGCTTGAGGTCGAAGACATTGCGGTGGGTGTAGGCGGCCTGGGTGAGGTACCCGCCGGTGGTGTGCACGATGCCCTTGGGCTTTCCGGTGGTGCCGGAGGTGTAGAGGATGAACAGCGGATGCTCGGCCTCGACGAACACCGGCTCATGCTCGGTCGAGGCGTTCTCGCGCGCCTCGTGCCACCACACGTCACGGCCCTCAGTCCACTCCACGCCGCCGCCGGTGCGGCGCACCACCAGCACGTGCTTCACGCTCTCGCCGCCACCGGCGAGCGCGGCATCCACGGCGGGCTTGAGCGGCAGCTGCTTGCCGCGGCGGTTCTGCCCATCGGCGGTGATGACGACCTTCGCCTCGGCGTCCTCGATACGGCTGCGCAGCGCTTCAGCGCTGAAGCCACCGAAGACCACCGAGTGGGGGGCGCCGATGCGGGCGCAGGCGAGCATCGCGAAGACGGCCTCGGGGACCATCGGCAGATAGATCGCGACGCGGTCTCCGGTGGTCACGCCGAGGTCCTGCAGAACATTCGCCATCTTGGAGATCTCGTCCTTGACCTCCGCGTAGGTGAAGGACGCATCGGAGCCGTCCTCATACTCGGCCAGCAGGGCCACCTGCTTGCCATGCCCAGCCTCGACGTGGCGGTCCACGCAGTTGTACGCGGCGTTCAGCGTGCCGTCGGCGAACCAGCGGGCGAACGGCGGGTTGGACCAGTCCAGGACTTCGGTGAACTTCTTCTTCCAGCTCAGCAGGTGGGCGCGGGAGGCCCAGAAGGCCTCACGGTCGCGCTGCGCCTCTTCGTACAGGCGGGGGCGGGCCACCGCGTCCTGCACGAAGGAGCTGGGTGGGGAGAAGGTGCGGGTCTCCTGGGAGAGGTTCTCGATCCCGGTGACGGCGTCGTCGGACATCTGCGCTCCTGCATCGTCGGTCCCGTGGCACGGGACAGGTCGGTCGAGCTCACCGTATCGCAGGAGACCCACGTCACGCGCATTCTGGACACTCCTCGGATGGCTGCCGGGCACCGTGCCAGGAGGCCGCCGGTGCGACAGGCCGACGGTGCGACAGAGCGCCGACGGCGCCGCCCGGGTGGATCGGCGCCGCCGGGGCACTCAGACATCCGAGCGGGGGTGGATCTCCAGGTGCTCGCCGTCGGGGTCGGTGAGGTGGACGGCGCGCAGGCCGTGCTCGTCGACCACCCGGGCCGGATATCCGGAGGCTGTGAGGCGCTCCGCGAGGGATGCGAGATCCTCGGAGGTCTCCAGGCCCAGACGGACCAGGAGCGAGGGGCCGAGCTCGGAGCCGACGTCCCGGGTGCGCTCGACCTCGGCGCCGGGGCCGTGCAGACCGAGGGCACCGGCCCCGGGGGCGCCGAGGGAGCGGTACCACTCATCGCCCTCCCCCTCCGCTCGCAGGCCGATCTGCTGTGCCCAGGCCTGGTCGGCGTCCATGTCCGGACTGTCCAGCACGCCGACCACCCGCAGGCGCTCATCGGCTCCGGTGCCCGGATGCCCCTGGTAGCCGTAGAGATCCTGCTGCTTTTCATTGAGGGCCACGACCTCCCCGCCGGGCAGCCGCAGCGCTCCCTGCCTGCCGTAGCTCTCGTCCCAGACCTCCGCGTCGAGACCGCGTTCGACGAGCACGCGGGCGGCTTCATCGGCCGAGTCCACCATGAGGCACAGATCGGTGGTGCCGCTGTGGGCACGGGTCTCGCTGCCGGCGGCGGCGTGCACCAGGACACGCCCTCCTCCGCCCGCGACGAGCTCGGCGAAGTTATCCCCCTGCGTGGTCACCACGTCGGCGAGACCGAGGGTGCGCAGGAAGGCGATCATCTGCGCGGGCTGATCGCTGAAGCGCAGCGGCATGATGGCGAACTGCGGGGCGGTGCTGGCGGGGGTCGTATTCATCAGTGGTTCCCCTTCCGGGTGGCATGGGGCAGCGGGGTGGTGAGGTGGTGGCGCAGCGCCTGTTCGACCAGGGCGCTGAGTGAGGTGCTCTCGTCGATCGCGCGGTGCTTGACCGCGGTGATGAGGTCCCTGGGGAGGTAGACGTTGAACTGGGCTTTAGGGGTCTGAGCGGGAGTGCTCGATGAAACTGCCATGCGAGCATGCTAGCCCGCTATTCTGAGCGTGGTCAACAGTCTCGTCACGACGCGGTCCCTCCCCCTGCCGATGCGCCTCCCACCTGGTACGGGCGTTACCGTAGAGCCACCATGATCTCCCCGGTCCGCGCCGCATGCCCCACCCCGGCTGCCCCTCCTCCCGCCCTCGTGGCCCCTGCCCGCCTGCGCACGCTCGAGATGCGCAACCGCATCTGGCTGGCCCCCATGTGCCAGTACATGGTCGAGACCCGCGACGGTGTCCCCACCGACTGGCACCTCATGCACCTCGGAGCCCGGGCCGCCGGGGGCTTCGGACTGCTCATCACCGAGGCGACGGCCGTGACCCCCAGCGGACGGATCAGCCCGCAGGACGTCGGCATCTGGAACGACGAGCAGGTCACCGCGTGGCGCCGGATCACGGACTTCTGCCACGCCCAGGGGGCGGCGATGGCGGTGCAGCTGGCGCATGCTGGCCGCAAGGCCTCCACCTGGCCCGCACTGCCGCAGTTCGCATCCCGCCGCGGCTCGATCCCCGAGTTCGCCGGCGGCTGGCATCCGGTGGGGCCGACGGGTGAGCCGTTCCCCGGCCTGGAAGTGCCCGATGCCCTCACCGTCGCCCAGATCGGCGAGCTGGTGGAAGACTTCGCCGCGGCGACCGACCGGGCCCTGGCCGCCGGATTCGATGCCATCGAGCTGCACTTCGCCCACGGCTACCTGGTCCACGAATTCCTCTCACCGCTGGTGAACGCCCGCACCGACGCCTACGGCGGCGATGCCGCGGGACGGCACCGCCTGGCCCTCGAGATCACCACCGCGGTGCGCGAGCGCTGGCCGGCTGATCGTCCGCTGATCGTGCGACTGTCCGCGACGGACTGGATCGACGGCGGCTGGGATGTGCAGCAGTCGATCGCCCTGGCCCGGGAGCTCGAGCAGCTGGGGGTGGATGCGCTGCATATCTCCACCGGTGGGGCGGTCAGCGCCGATATCACCGCGGTCCCCGAGTATCAGGTGGGCTTCGCCCGCACCCTGCGCGATGCGGTCGACGTGCCCGTCGCGGCCGTCGGGATCATCACCGAACCCACCGCGGCCCAGGCGATCCTCGACCGCGGGGATGCGGACTTCATCGCCGTGGGCCGCGTGGCGCTGCGCGAGCCGTCCTGGCCCCAGCGCGCCGCCCACGAGCTCGGGGTGCGCGATGCGTCCTTCTATCCCGGGCCGTACCACCGGGGGATGTGGTGAGTCCCGCGCGCCGGGCCGCCCTGCCGCCCGGCCCGGTGCTGGTCACGGGAGCCACCGGCGGCGTGGGGGTGCCGCTGGTGCTGCAGCTGGCGAAGCGCGGCCATCACCTCGTGCTGAGCGGCCGCGACCGCGCCCGGCTCGACCAACTCTCCGAGCAGGTGCGTGAGCGCGGCGGCAGCGCTGTGGTGCGCCCGGCGGATCTGCGCGATGCCACACAGGTCCAGCAGCTGGTGGAGCAGGTGCTCGCTGCGGATGGGGTCCCCGCCGCGGTCATCTCCCTGGCCGGGCATTCCATCCATCGGCCGCTTGCGGATTCGCTGGATCGTCCCCATGACCTCGAACGCCTCACGGGTACGAACCTGCTGGGCCCCGCCCGGTTGATCCTGGGGCTGCTCGGGCCGATGGGCGAGCGCGGCAGTGGGGTGGTCATCGCGGTTACGAGCGCCACCGCGCGCATCCCCAACCCCGGCTGGGCCGCCTACGGGGCGAGCAAAGCGGGGCTGGACGCCTGGCTGCGAGCGATCCGCCCAGAGGCCGCCCGCACCGGGGTGCGCATTGCGATCATCGAGCTGCCGCTCGTGGCAACCGCGATGGCGGCCCCGACCTACGGCAGTGCACCGCGCGGTGCTCTCTCCCCCGAGCAGGCCGCGGCGCTGGTGCTGCGAGCTCTGGATCGTCCGCTCACGCTCGTCTCCCCCGCCTGGGCTCGCACCGGGGCGGTGCTCTCTCAGGCGGTCCCCGCCCTCGCGGC
The DNA here is from genome assembly GCF_002871795.1 of Brachybacterium sp. UMB0905. Classification (GTDB taxonomy): domain Bacteria; phylum Actinomycetota; class Actinomycetes; order Actinomycetales; family Dermabacteraceae; genus Brachybacterium. Next base: position 68,469 of record NZ_PNHL01000014.1, read on the forward strand.
ACACACCACCGGGATTGCCGGGGCCTGGGTGACGCGCCTCAGCCGCCGGGAGGTGCGCCGATGAGAAGGCGGGGCATCGGCACCGTGGTTCGGCGGCGCCTCGCGCTGCGGCCCGGGCGCGTCGTGCTCGTGGACCGTGAGGGCACGCTGCGGGCCGGAGATCTGCTGGACCTGGTGCGGCTGCGACGCGCCACCCCCGGCTCGAGCCCGCATTCGGTGCCGCTGGGTCTCGCAGACCTGCCGGCCACCGCTCCCCTGCGTCAGGTGCTCGTCACGGCGCTCGCGGCCGATGGGGAGCTGCTGCTGCGCTCGAGCGGCACTACGTTGGGGCAGCCGCGCCTGCAGCGCCGCGGCCCGCTGAGCGCCAAGCAGCTGGTGATGCTGCTGGATCTGGCGCGCCGTGTGGGACTGCGACCGGGCCGCACCGTCGCGAGCGCCGCCCCGGGCGTGCACGGGCACGGCCTGCAGGTGGCGCTCGGCGCGCTCGGTCTGGGCGCAGTGCTCGTGGACCTCAGCCACCTGCCGTCCCGCCCACGCATCGAGCTGCTGCACCGCACCAGCCCGGATCTGCTGACCGGCGTGCCGGTGCACCTGTCGGATGTGCTCACAGCGGACCTCGAGCACGCCGCGAAGCGTTCCCTGCGCATCCCCCACGTGATCTCCGGCTCCGATCGCCTGGATGATGAGCTGCGCGCCGATCTCGCCCGGCGCTTCCGCGCCCGGGTCCATGACGTCTACGGCACTTCGGAGACCGGCAGCCTCACCGTCGACGGCAAGCCTCTGCGCGGAGTGCGGATCCGCGAGAGCGACGGGCTGCTACACGTGCGCTCCCCCTTCACCGCGGGCCGCGAGATCGTCACCGACCGCGGGAAGGTCACTGCCCGGGGCCGGGTCGTGGTGCAGGGACGGGCCGATGGGCAGATCTCCTCCGGCGGCATGCTGCACCATCCGCATGAGGTGGCCTGGCTGCTGCATGAACGCCCCGGGGTGCGCGCGGCACAGCTGCGCGCGGTGCCCGATGCGCGGTTCGGGCTGCGCACCATCGCGGAGGTGGAGATCGGGGAGCTGCCGGCCGGCGTGGACCCGCCCACCGCTGAGGAGCTGAGGGCGCTGATCCATGACCGGCTGGGCCCCGCGGCGGTGCCGCGGCAGATCCTCCTCAGCACTCGGGAAGACTGACCGGCACCGCCGTGACGGCGAGCCCGCCCATCGCGGTCTCCTTGTAGCGGTCGGACATGTCCTTGCCGGTCTGCCGCATCGTCTCGATCACGGTGTCCAGGGACACGAAGTGCTCCCCGGTGCCGCGCAGGGCGAAGCGGGCGGCGGTGATCGCCTTGACCGCCGCCATGGCATTGCGCTCGATGCACGGCACCTGCACCAGCCCGCCCACCGGATCGCAGGTCAGCCCCAGGTTGTGTTCCATGGCGATCTCCGCGGCGTTCTCCACCTGGGTGGGCTTGCCGCCCATCGCCTCGCACAGGGCGGCGGCGGCCATCGAGCAGGCCGAGCCGACCTCGCCCTGGCAACCCACCTCGGCCCCGGAGATCGAGGCGTGCTCCTTGTACAGCGACCCGATCGCCCCGGCGGTCAGCAGGAACCGCACCGCAATCTCCTCGGGGTCAGCGCCCTCGATGTAGGTGGTGGCGTAGTGCAGGACCGCAGGGATGATGCCGGAGGCCCCGTTGGTGGGGGCGGTGACCACGCGGCCACCGGCGGCGTTCTCCTCATTGACCGCGAGCGCCGCGAGGGACACCCATTCGAAGGCGTACACGGGCAGGCGGGAGGGATCCTCAGCGGCGAGGGACTCGCACCAGGAGGCGGCGCGGCGCTGCACATCCAGGCCCCCGGGCAGGGTGCCGGGGGTGCGCATGCCGCGCTCGATGCAGTCCTCCATGGTGCGCCAGATCCGCAGCAGCCCGGTGCGGATCTCCTCCTCGCTGCGCCACTGCCGCTCACGCATCAGCATCGCCTGCCAGATGGAGATGCCGCGGTCCTCGCACACGGCCAGCAGCTCCTTGCCGGTGGTGAACACGGCGCGCCCCTCATCCTCGGAGGCGACGTCCGCGATCGGCCGGTCCATATCCTCGGCGCTCACCACGAAACCGCCGCCCACGGAGAACACCTCCTCGCGGCGCAGCTCCTCGCCCTCGGAGTCCAGGGCCACAAAAGCCATGCCATTGGGATGCTGCGGCAGGACCGTCAGAGGGTGCAGAACGATGGTGGAGGCTCGAAGGCTCACGGGCAGCCGTCCGTCCAGAAGCAGGCTGCCCTCGGCCTCGATCTGGTCCACGCGCTGCAGCCCCGCCACGGGATCCACGGTCTCGGGGTCGTTGCCCTCCAGGCCCATCACGACGGCGCTCATGGTGCCGTGGCCGGCGCCGGTGGCGGCCAGCGACCCGTACAGGTGCACGGCCACATCGGCGACGCGCGGCCCCAGCTCAGGATCTGCGAGGATCTCGCGGGCGAACTGGGCGGCAGCGCGCATCGGGCCCACGGTGTGGGAGCTCGAGGGGCCGATGCCGATCTTGAACATGTCGAACGTGCTGACGCTCATCGTGCGGACCTCCTAATGGGCGGGGAGAACGGGGAGTGGATAGGTGAGGTGTCAGCGGCCGCGCCGACGGGGCGGGCGTCCGCTGCGGCCGGTGCTGCTCGCGCCGCGGCGGGGGGTGCCGGAGGAGCGCTGGCCTGCCTCGCCGCTGCGGTCGGAGCGTGCGCTGCGGGTGGTGCCGGCGCTCCGTCCCGCGCCGGAGCCGCGCCCGCCCGAGCTGCTGCCACGGGTGCCACGAGCGCCACCACGGCCGCCGCGGCCGCCGCGGGAATCGCGCGGGGCGGCGTCGTCATCCTGCCAGGCGGCACGGCGCTCCTCATTGGCGCGGCGCTCAGCGGCACGGCGCTCATCGGCCCCCCGGCGGCCGCTGAGATCCAGCCGGCGCGGGGCACCCTTGTGCTTGATCGTCGCCGGGTCGGTGACGGGCTCACCGGAGGGGGTGCGCCCCCCGATCTCGGCCAGATGCGGATGCTCGGCCGAGGAGACATCCTTAACCCACGTCGGCTCCACTTTCGCGCCCTCCAGGACGCTGCGGGTGCGTCCGGTCTGGTGCGGCAGGGCGAGGGTGACGACGGTGCCGGCGGCGCCGGCGCGGGCGGTGCGGCCGGAGCGGTGCACGTACTCCTTGACGCCGTCGGCCGGATCGACGTGGACGACCATGCTGACGTCATCGATGTGCAGGCCGCGGGCGGCCACATCGGTCGCGACGAGCACGCTGAAGGCGCCTTCGCGGAAGCCGGCGAGCACATTGGTGCGCAGGCCCTGCTGCTTGCTGCCGTGCAGAGCCGCCGCGGCGACCCCCACCTCGACGAGCTCCTGCGCCACCCGCTCGGCGCCCAGCTGGGTGCGGGTGAACAGCAGGGTCCGGCCCTCACGGGCGGCGAGCTGCGCGGTGACCTCGCGTTTGGCGGCCGGGGCGATCTCCAGCACGTGGTGATCCATCGTGGTCACGGCGGCACTGACGGGGGTGGTCTCGTGGCTGACGGGATCCACCAGGAAGGCATCGATGATCTGCTGGACCTGCCCATCGAGAGTGGCGGAGAACAGCATTTTCTGGGTGCCCATCTCGATCGCGGCGAGAATGTCCCGCACCTGCGGCAGGAACCCCAGATCCGCCATGTGATCGGCTTCGTCCACGACGGTCGTCTCCACTGAGTCCAGGCCCAGCTGCCCGCGTTCGGCCAGGTCGATCAGCCGCCCCGGGGTGGCCACGATGATGTGCACGCCGCGGGCCAGGGCCTGCGCCTGCTTGTCGATGTTCATCCCCCCGGCCACGAGCTGCGCGGTGATCCCCACGGCGCGGGCGAAGGGGTGGATGGTGTCCACGACCTGCACGGCGAGCTCGCGCGTGGGCACGAGCACCACACCGAGCGGGCGCCGACGGTGGACCCGACGGCCGCGGAACCGCGCGGTCATCGCCAGGGTGAAGGCAAGGGTCTTGCCGGAGCCGGTCTCGGCGCGGGCCAGCACGTCCCGGCCGGCCAGGGCGTCGGGGAGGATCGCGGTCTGGATCGGGAAGGCGCGGCTGAGCCCCTGGTCCTGCAGCACATCCAGCAGCTCCTGCGGCAGCGGCATGTCCTCGAAGGGCTGGGCGCGGCGGGCCGAGCGGCGGCGGGCCTTTGGCATCGTGATCCTCCTGACGAATCGGGCTCCCCCATCATCCAGCATGCGGGATCGATGGGAGAATGCAGGCGATGTTGCGCACTTTCATGACCTCGAAGATTCACCGGGCCACGGTGACGCAGGCGGACCTGCACTACGTGGGCTCGGTGACCATCGACCCCACGCTCACCGAGGCGGCCGGCCTGCTGGAGAACGAACAGGCCCACATCGTCGATATCACGAACGGCAACCGCCTGGTCACCTACGTCATCGAGGGTGAGCGCGACAGCGGCGTGATCGGCATCAACGGTGCTGCCGCGCATCTCGTCGAGCCCGGTGACCTTGTGATCATCATGGCCTACGGGCAGCTCGACGCAGCTGAGGCCGCCGCTCACCGCCCCCGCGTGGTGCATGTCGATGAGAAGAACCGCATCGTCGAGCTCGGTGCTGACGGCGCGCAGCCGGTGCCCGGCATGCCGGATCAGATCGACGGACGCACCTCCCGCGGCATGCGCTGATGAGCGGGGTCCTGACGGGCTTTTTCATCGTCTGGGCCCTCATCGGCGTGGGCTGGATCGTCGGCCGCGCCGGGGTGCTGGGACCGCACGGGCGGTTCGTGCTGAACCGCACCACCTTCTTCGTCGCCTCCCCTGCCCTGGTACTGGTGGGACTGCTGAGTTCGAACCCGGCGGAGGTGCTCTCCCGGCCGATGGTCGTGGCGGGCACCGCCGGGCTTCTCACCGGGGCGCTGCTGGCCGGTGCGGTGCGGCTGCTCACCCGGCGGCGCGGCGCGGACCTCGTGGTCACAGCGATCTCGGGCTCCGTGGTCAACGGCGCGAACATGGGGTTCCCGATCGCGCTGTATGTACTCGGGGACATCTCCCACGCGATCCCGGTGATCCTCTTCCAGCAGGCGGTGTACACACCGCTGTATCTGCTCATCCTGCATCGCGTGACCGAGGGCGCCGAGGGGCCGCAGGGCCTTCACGGAGTGTTGCGCTCGATCATCGCGAACCCCACGATCATCGCCTCCGCCATCGGGCTCGCCCTGGCCGCGGGCGGGGTGAGCCTGCCGGAGGTGGCACTCGAGCCGGTGCGCTCGCTCGCCGATATGGCGATCCCGGCGATGCTGCTGGCCTATGGCCTGTCGCTGCACGGCTCACGGCCCTTGGCCCGCGATGACGGGTATCGCGGGCTGATCGCCGTGGCATCGGCGACCAAACTGCTGGTCATGCCGCTCGTGGCGCTCGGGATCGGACTGCTGCTGGGGCTGCGTGGCACGGGGCTGTATGAGGTGGTCGTCATGGCGGCGCTGCCCACCGCGCAGAACGTGTACGTCGCCGCCGCGCGCTACCGGGCTGCCGAGAACCTGGCGCGGGACACTGTGCTCGTGACGACGATCGGCACGGTGCTGGTGCTGCTGGCGGTGTCCGCGCTGCTCGGGGTGTAAGGCGCTACCGGCGTCTGACACGCTGTTGGAGGAGCTGAACGGTCGGGAAGCGACGTCGCTCCTCCCCGCCCACACCCGTGCGGTGCGGGTCCCATGGAAAGTCTCGTACTCCGCAACGGCGCGATCGGGGTGTACCAAGGTTCTTGGACAGTCTTCTATGAGGAAGGATCAAGGACATGGCAGGAAGATCCAGGCGTAAGTTCAGTCCCCAGTTCAAGGCCGAGGCAGTCCAGCTGGTGATCCAGTCCGACCGGCCGATCGTCGAGGTCGCTGGCGAGCTGGGGATCATTCCCGGCACCCTCGGGAACTGGGTGAACAAGTACCGTGAAGAGAATCCCGAGCCCGAGAAGAAGCTGACCCCGTCAGATCATGCCCGGCTCGCGGAACTGGAAGTCGAGAATCGTCGGCTCCGGATGGAGAACGAGTTTTTAAAAAAAGCCGCGGCCTTCTTCGCCAGGGAGCAGGGCTGAACGAGAAGTCAGCCCTGATCGAGGCGGAGAAGGACACCTGGTGGTGTCATAGCGTCGAAGCAACACCTCCGGTCGGCGGGGGTCTGATCGGTGGAGTGTGCGGATGGCGCGGG
>NZ_PNHL01000015.1 GCF_002871795.1 Brachybacterium sp. UMB0905
GACCAGGCCAAAACCGAAGAACACGCAGATCAAGCCCAAGCAGCTTGATCAACCGTCAACAACTTGCGGGCAAGCCCATGTGGGGTCGGTGGTGGTTGTAGTGGTGCAACCAGCCATCGAGCTCACCGCGGCGCTCCGTCTCGGAGGTGTAGCAGCGGGCGTAAGCCCAGCCGTCGGCCAGGGTGCGGTGGAAGCGTTCGATCTTCCCGTTGGTCTGCGGCCGATACGGCCTGGTCCGCTTGTGCCGGATGCCCAGTTCGGCGCAGGTGTCGCGCCACAGGTGTGAGCGGTAGGCGCCGCCGTTGTCGGACAGGACGCCCTCGACCGTGACACCGCGGGCGTTGAACCACTCGACAGCCCGGACCAGCACGGCGGTGGCGGTGAGGGCGGTTTCGTCGTCGTGCACTTCGGCGTAGGCGACGCGGGAGTGGTCGTCGATGACGGTGTGGACATAGGCCTTGCCCATGAGCGGATCCCGGTACTTGTTGCGGGGCTTGTCGGGTGTGGCGGCGCGGTTGCGCGCGCCTTGTTGCCGACCGACGTAGCGCCAGCCCCCGCCGTCGGGGATGTTGCCGAGCCTCTTCACGTCGACGTGCAGCATGGCGCCGGGGTAGTCGTGTTCGTAGCGGCGGACTGGCTCCCTGGTGGCGCGGTCGACGTGGGAGAGCCGGTTCAGGCGCGCGTCGGTCAGGATCCGGTGGACCGTGGACCGAGCGATGCCGAGCCGGCAAGACAGCTGCACGGGTCCTTCGCGCAGACGCAGGCGAAGCTGAATACAGCGCCTGGTGGTCGTCTGGCTGGTCTTGTTCGGGGACTGGTGCGGGCGTGAGGACCGGTCCTGCATGGACTGGCCGGCCCGGTAGCGGTCGGCCCAGCGTTTCACGGTCGGCCACGAGACTTGGAAGCGGGCAGCAACCTCACTGACCGGCCAGCCCTCGTCTACGACCAGACGCGCGACGATCCGTCTGTGGCGCGGGGTCAATGCTGCATTCGCATGGGACATGGTTTCTCCGAACGTCGCACTGGGGCCCGGCCATACGGCCGGGCCCCAGTGGTAGGCATGTGCGATCTGAATCAGTGCGACTGAGGCGCACTGGCGGGCTGGCTCAGCCGAATCTGGTTGCCGAACGGGTCACGGATGGCCATGTCGACGCCGTAGGGCTGCTCTGCTGGCTCTTGGGTGATCTCTGCGCCTGCCGCCTTCAACCTCTCGAAATCGGCCTGGATGTCGTCGGTGTGAAGGATGATCCAGTGGGCACCTTTTTCCGTGATGTGAGTCACCGAGCGTGCAGTTTCTACATCGATCGGAGGCGGTCCGGGCTTTTGGAGCATCAGTTCGCGCTCGGGGCGGCCCGGCAGGCACACGGTAAGCCAGCGCATCGGTCCTAGGTCCGCGTCTGTATGGACCTCGAACCCGAGCACGCGGGTGTAGTAGTCCAGCGCGACATCCTGATCGTTGACAAACAGGGGCGTGATGGCGATGTCAGTGATCATGTGGCTCACGCTAGGTGGCCGCGCTGGCATCTGGCTTCTCCAAAATCACTGCGCTTCCGTGGTGCCCCCGTGCAGGTTCACTTGCGTGGGACGGCCATTGGCCATGATCCAACAGCCCGGCGCCAGCGGCAGTGGGCCGAGAGCGCGGTGTTGAAGTGGGGAATGTCCCATCAGCTTGGTGAAGGTTCGGGTGAAGGTGCCCAGCGACTCGTACCCGACCTCGTGCGCAATGTCGGTGACCGATCGTGAAGTGGAGCGCAAGAGCGTGCCAGCGCGCTCGATGCGTCGGCGGTACAGGTACTGGTGCGGCGTCTCCCCGAAGGTGAGTTTGAACTGGCGCAGGAAGTGGCTTGGTGACAGATGTGCGATCGTGGCGAGCTCAGCGACGTCGAGGGGCTCGTTGAAGTGGCGGTCCATGACGTCACGCGTTCGCAGGAGCGTTCGCGTCCTCGACTCCGTCGCCATGTAAGCAGTCACCTCCTTGTAGACCCGATCATGCCGTGTGCTCGCTGGCAAAGCCGCAACTTGGCGGCCCCTCCTGGCTTGAAACCCGAGCTGGGGCTCGATCAACGTCTCCGGTCAGTACATCTAACCGTCCACCGAACCCGTTGCTAGCATTGCTATCAGGAGGTGGTGCAGATGGGCACGTTGACGATCCGCAACGTCGATGAACCGACGCATGATCTGCTGCGCGCTCGGGCAGCCCGGAACGGACGCTCCGTCGAGGCAGAGGTGCGCACGATCCTGTCCGACACCGTGAATGCTCCTCAGCAGAACCTGCTGCTCCAGCTGCATGAGCTGCTGCTCGAGGAACTTGGCACCGCGCCCGACAGCGGCCATCACGTCGACATCGCCGAACTCGAGATCCCGGAGCGCACGGAACTGCCCCGGGACCTGGCGTTGCCGTGATCATCGCCGACACGAACGTGGTCAGCGAGTTCATGCGGCCACGCCCCGATCCGGCCGTCCTTCACTGGGCGCGCTCGGTGGGGACGGACGAGCTGCATATCAGTGTGATCACCGTGCAAGAGATCCAGTACGGCGTGGAGTCCTTGCCCGCCGGTCAGCGCCGAGCTCAACTCACGCGCGCTTGGGAACGGATGCTGGATCTCTTCGAGCGTCGCACGCTGGCCTTCGATAACGACTCTGCCCAGTACACGGCCCGGATTCTCGCGCAGGCCCGTTCGCAGGGTCGGCCGATGAGTGTGCTCGACGCCCAGATCGTCGGTACCTGTGTGGCGCATGGCGCAGCACTGGCCACGCGCAATACCCGGGACTTCACCGGCGTTGACGGCCTGCGGCTCATCGACCCGTTCGCGACGCCGTCGGCTGGCGGCCGTTAGCCCAGCACAGCGGCACAGCCGTCAGCCCAGCATCACCCCCGGCACTGCGAACGCGCCCACCACGGCTGCGAGCGTCACGCCCACGACGAGCAGGTCCAGACCCCGCACCTGCAGGTACGCCAGCCGCAGCTCGCGTCCGCGGGGATCACTCGCCCCGTAGGTGAAGCCGCGGGTCTCGAGCGCTTCCACGGTGGTGCGCACGTTCTTGGCGGTGTTCAGCATGATCGGGTAGAACGCGGTGACGGCGAGGACGCACCACTGCAGCACCACCCGCCAGCCGAACAGTCCGGGCTTGTCCACCGGGGCGTGCCGCAGCCGCTGCCCCTCGAACACGGTCACGTACTCGTCCACGAGGATCGGCAGCATCCGGTAGCCGTAGGAGACACCGAAGGCCAGCAGGTCGGGGGCGCGGAACCACAGCAGGGCATCGGAGAGCTTCTCCGGGTCCAGGGACACGAACGCTGCCATCGATGCCATGGACACCGCGCCGAGCTTGAGGTTCAGCTCTGCGAGCGCCCACAGGGTCTCGAGGTTCCCGCCGAAGAACAGCGCGGCGATGAACAGGCCGACGATGTTGCTGAGCAGCCCGAACAGGAACAGCCCCAGCACGAGCGGTCCCACGCGCGCGAGGATCACCGCGAGCACGCCGATGCCGAACAGGCCCGCGAGCACCATCGGGTCGTGTGTGAGCCACGGGGCGATAGCCATGACCAGGTACCAGGCGAGCACCATGCGCGGGTCCATGCGGGCGAACAGGCCGCCGCGCGTGGAGTAGGCGGTGCGCAGCAGCTCCAGCCGCACCCAGTCCACGCTGAGCACGTCGCGGGTCTTGCGGGCCATCAGCGTTCCTCCCCCAGTGTCTCGGGCGGCAGCCACGCCATGAGCTCCGCAGCGGTCAACGGCAGGGGCTCCAGCCCCAGGTCGAGGGCCACGCGTGCGGCCTGCGGTGGGATGAGCCGGGCCTGCCCGGTGGTCTCGGAGCGGGTGAACAGCTCGCGCGGGGTGGTGTCGGCGAGCACTCGCCCCTGATCCAGGACGATGACGCGGCTGGCCCAGGTGGCCACAAGCTCCATGTCGTGCGTGGCGACGAGGGCGCAGCGCACGGTGTCGGAGAGGGCCTCGAGCATCGCGGTGACATCGCCGCGGGAGCGGATGTCCAGGCTGGAGGTCGGTTCGTCCAGCAGCAGGAGGCTGGGCCGCATGGCCAGGCCGATGCCGAGGGTGGCGCGGCGCTGCTGCCCGCCGGAGAGGGTGCGCCCATCGCGCTCGGCGAGCTTAGTGAGGCCCACGTCGGCGATGATCCGTTCGACGATCTGCTCGGCGTCGGGCACCTGGCGGCCGCGGGGGAACAGGGCGATGTCCTCGCGCACGCTGTCCTTGAGGAACATCTGCTGGGGGTGCTGGTACAGGTAGGAGACGTGGTCGGCCATCCGCGCGGCGGAGCGGGAGCGGGTGTCGATGCCGCTGACGGTGACGGTGCCCTGGCGAGGGACGATGAGGCCGGTCAGCAGTTTCATGAGGGTGGTCTTGCCGGCCCCGTTGGTGCCGACCAGCGCGATTCGCTCCCCCGCATGCAGCTTCAGGGAGAGGTCATCGAGGACGGTGGAGAGCTCGCCGCCGACGGACCGGTATCCGTGGGTGACGCCCTCGACCGCGGCGACGACCTCCGTGCTCGGGGCAAGCTCGGCGGGGCGCTGCTCCCCGTCGGCCCCCTTCATCTCACCCCGCGGTGCGGTCCGCACATGCTTTCGCAGAGCCCCGACGGCGCCGGCGACGTCCAGGGCCACGGGGTCCGCGCCGACGGCGGCGCTCAGCGCCACCACATCGGGGGCGGGGATGCCGTGGGCGGCAAGGTCGGCGTGGCGGTTCATGGCCTCTTGGACGGGCAGGTGCCACACGGGCGCCCCGTCGGCCATGAGCACGACGGTTCTCGCGAACTCGGCGATGAATTCGGCGTGGTGCTCGATCGTGATCACGGTGATGCCGTGGCGTTCGTTGAGGTCACGCAGGCGCAGGTAGATCTCGCGGGCGCGGGCGGGGTCGAGCTCCGCGACGGGTTCGTCGACGACGATCACCTCGGGCCGCAGGGCGAGGACAGCGGCGAGGGCCACCAGGTGGGCCTGCCCGCCGGAGAGCTGCCACACGAACTTCTCGCGCAGATGGGAGATGCCGAGCTGGGCGAGGGCCTCCTCGGTGCGTTCGCGGTAGTCGGCGTGCCCGAAGTTCAGGGGCCCGAAGGCGACCTCATCGCGCACAGTGGGACGCACCAGCTGGTTCTGGAAGTCCTGGTAGACGTAGCCGACGTGGCTGGACAGCTCGGCGACGGAGGATTCCCAGGTGTCCACACCGTCCACGTGGACGCTGCCGGCGAAGTCGCCGTTCCAATAGTGGGGCACCAGGCCGTTGAAGGTCTTGCACAGGGTGGTTTTGGCGGAACCGTTGCCGCCGACCACCGCCACGAAGTCACCGCGCTCGATGGTGAGGTCCACATTGCGCAGGGTGTCGCGGTCGGTGCCGGGATAGCGGAAGGACAGGTCCTTCACGACGATCGCGGGCGGACGCGGCGCCTCGGGAGCGGGCTGGGCATCGGGCGTGGTCATGGTCGTGGCGGCGGCCGGGGCAGCGGTGTACACGGGGGCTCCTGGCGGGGTCAGCGCCTCAGCGCTGGTCCTGGGTGTCGGCGGCGGTGCGGGAGAGGCGGAACAGCAGGATCGCCACGATCAGCACCACGGCGATGGCCGCCACGGACACGAGGATGAACCAGTTGCCGAACTGGTCCAGGAAGTCCGGCTCCCAGGCCCCGGCCGAGAGGTCGAATGCCTCCAGGAACGCGAAGCCGAAGGACGCGATGGACAGCAGCACCGCGAAGCCGACGAACATCGCGGTCTTAGGGGCTTCGCCGGGGATCGGCTCACCGGGGACGCGCGGGCGCATGCCCATGAGCGGCTCGATCTTGCCGTGCAGGGCGGGGATCAGCCACAGGGCGGGGATGGCGCCCAGCAGGATCCCGGACATGATGACGTCCACCCCGAGCCCCAGGGCCTCCAGGGCGAGGACGGATTCGGGCAGACCCTCGACGTACTCGGCCTCCTCCACGCCGATCCACACCTTGGCGAGGTCCACAACGGCGGAGAGGATCTTGTCCACGAGCACGAGCACCACGGCGCCCACGAAGATCTGACCCTTCGAGCGCGGGTTGCGGATCAGGGAGCCGGCGATGTAGATCGCCAGGAACATCTGCAGGAAGCCTTCGATCTCGGCGAGACCGGAGAAGTCGCCCATGAGCAGGTCGGTGAACACGATCTCGCCGAGCGGTGCGCCGAGAGCGGCCCAGAACGGGGAGAACAGGGCGGCGATCGTCAGGGGCACGAACACCAGGTAGGAGACGGAGACGTCGACGGGGCCGATGGACAGGTCGGGGATGATCTCCAGGATGATGTTCGACAGCCCGAACAGGGACATCGACAGCACGAAGATCATGAGCTTCTGCGAGGTGGACAGCTCCACGCTGCGCACGCCGTCGACGGCGCCGCGCAGGGTGCCGCGGCGCTCATCGCGCGGGGTTTCGGGGGTGGCCTGGGGTGTCTGGGTGGTCATGGCGGGTCCTTCCGGGTCCGAAGGGGATGCGAGGTCGGGCAAGATGGGTGGTGTCGGGGTCGGGTGGTGTCGGGGTCAGCGGGCGTCGGGGTCAGCGGGCGTCGGGAACTGGGATGTCGAGGCGGGCGGCGAGCAGGTCGATGACCTCGTCGGGGCGGTCCAGGATGTGGTCGGCGTGCCCAGCGGCGAGGGCAGCGTCGAGCGCGTCGTCGCTGTCTTTCCCGCCGCGCAGCAGGCAGATGGTGCCGATGCCGGCCTCGCGAGCGCCGCGACCGTCGTTCAGCGCCTTGTCGCCGACGTAGAGGACGTCGGCGCGGTCGGTCTCGAGACCGGCAAGGGCGGCCTCGAAGATCTCTCCGCCGGGTTTGCGCACGCCGATCTCGTCGGAGTAGGCGGCGGGTCCGATGAGGTCGGCGATGCCGTAGCGCTCGAGGGTGGCGCGTACGCCGCGGCCGGAGATGGTGTTGGAGACGATGCCGACGACGATGCCGTGCTCATGCGCCCAGCGGATCAGCTCGAGCGCTCCCGCGCGTGGGCGGGGATGGTTCTTGATCCGGTGCAGCAGGTGGGAGAGCTCGGGGGCTTCGAGGCGCAGGGCGGCGCGGAGGGGGTCGGGCAGTCTGGCGCCGATGAGATCGCCCCACAGGGTCGCGGGGGCGATCTCGCGGTGGCGGCGGCCGGGCTCGGCGTCGGCGTCGCGGCTGCGTTTGACGGCGCGGAACAGCTCCCAGCCCTCACGCATGGCCTGCTCGGCGGTGTCCTGGCCGATCGGGTGGCCGATGGCGCGCGAGATCTCCACGATCCGCGCGCCGATCACGCGGTCGCGCTCGGGGTTGGGGGTGGAGGTGGTGATCACGCCGCCGTGATCCAGCAGCAGGGCGGGGTGGCGCGGTGCGCTGCCGCGGGCCGAGGCCGACAGGTTAGCTGCGGTCTGGGCCGTCTCCCCCGGTGCGGCTCCGCCTGCCGTCTGCGGGGCGCTGGACCCGTCGGCCTGGTCGAGAGCTGCGCGCAGGTGGTCGAGCAGCCCCTCGGGGGTCTCGAGCACCAGGTCGGGGCGGTCGGTGATGGGGAAGGGCGGGGTATCGGTGCGGCGGTCACGGGTGATGATCACAGCGCCCACATCGGCCCGGCGACCGGCCACGACGTCGCGGTCCAGCGTGTCCCCCACATACCAGGCCTCTTCGGGCCGCACCCCGAGGGCGCCGGTGGCCAGGCGGATCATGTCCGGGTGGGGTTTACGGATCCCCACCTCGTCGGAATAGATCTGCACGCCGAAATACTCAGCCAAGCCCGCGTCGGCGAGGATGCGGCGGTGGGCGCGGCCGGAGTGGGCGTTGGAGACGATCGCGCAGGGGATGCCGTGCTCACGGGCGGTGGCCAGCAGCTCGGGCACACCGGGGCGCACGTGATGGTCGGCCACCAGGATCGCCATCTCGGCGAGGATCGCCTGGGCATCCAGGGCGAGGGCGGCGCGGGCCGGGGCGGGCAGGTCGCTGAGCAGGAAGTCGGTGAGGATCTCGGCGGAGGCGAGCTCACGCGGGGCCAGACGGCGCGAGGCAGCGTTCTTCCACAGCGACAGGGCGGCGCGGCCCGTGCGCAGGGAGGATTCGACGAGCGCGGGATCGAGCGCGAGCCCGGCGGCGCGGGCCCGTCGGACCAGGGACTGGGTGAGCTCCCGCGCCCAGCTGATGCGCTTGGCGGTGGTGACCACGACGCCGCCGAAATCCAGCAGCAGCGCACGCGGCGCAGGGAGCACCGGGCCCGCCCCCGCCGCCGTGGGCTCCACGGACAGCGGAGTGCGGGCGAGCTCGAGGGGGTGCTCGGGCTGCGGGCTGCGGGGTGCAGTGGTCACGGCGCTCCATCCGGTCTTGGGGCCCGCGGTCCGGGCCGTCACGGCCACGCTAGGGAGCCCATGACGAGGCGTGATGAACGACGGGTGAACCCGTCATCACGCCTTGGCCGCTTTTACTGAAACTGTTCAGCTGCGCAGGTGAGAAGGGATGCATCGGGCTCCGCACCGTGATGGGGTGGGGCATATGGGTCCCTCTGCACCGCGTGTCCGGCTGGCCGATGTGGCGCGTGCTGCCGGGGTGTCCTCAGCCGCGGCCTCGCTGGCGCTGAACGATCGGCCGGGGGTGAGCACCTCGACCCGGCGCCGGGTCCAGGCGGCCGCGCGGGAGCTCGGATACCGACGGATCGGGCGCGGCAGCGGACTGATCGGGGTGCTGCCCACGGACCTCGGGAATCCGTACCACACGGATGTGATCGCCGGGATCGAGGAGTTCGCCGAACGGGCGGGACTGGGAGTGGTCATCGCGCATGGTCGGCGCGACCGGGAGCATCTCGAACGGCAGCTGAAGCGGCTGCTGGACCTGGGGGTGGACGGGGTCATCGCGGTGACCACGTGGCTGAGCCCGGCCGCGCTCGAGCAGGCCGGTGACCTCGTGCCCACGGTCGTGATCGGGAGGATGCAGGACACCGTGCCGGGAACCGACACGGTGCGCGGGCGCGACGGCGAGGGGGCGGCCCTCGCGGTGCGTCACCTGGTCACGAGCGGCCACCGCCGTCTCGCGCACGTCACCCTGTCCACACGGCCCGGCCCAGCCCAGCGCCGGGCCGGGTTTTTGGCCGCGGCCGAGCAGATGGGGCTGCGTGAGCAGGTACAGGTGGTGGGGCCGGAAGAGTTCGAGGAGGGGGTCGACCTGCTGCTGCGTGCCCTACGGCGGGGCGACCCCGATGCCGTCACCGGGGTGTTCGCCGCCAACGACATCACGGCCGTGCGGGTACTGCACCGCGCGGCCGACGCCGGGGTCGCGGTGCCGGAGCAGCTGAGCATCATCGGCTACGACTCCTCGGCCGTGGCGCTGACCGTGCGCCCGCACCTGAGCAGCGTCAACCAGCCACGGCAGGAGATGGGCCGGGTGGCCGCGCGGATGCTCGTGGAGCGGATGGAGGGGCGCACGAGCGACGCCATCAGCGACGTGGAACCGGTGCTGCACCTGCGCGAGTCCACCGGGACCGGGCCGGCGCTGCGGGCGTCGGTTCCACGAACGGCACTCTCCTGACCGGTCGCGTGCCATATGCAGGCGGCCGGTCACCTGAGTACCGTCCGTGGACGTGACCGCTCGGGCACCGGGGCGAAGTCCGAGCAGGTCGGCGGGATATCGGACGGCTCGGCCTGCCGCCGCCTCGCTGCGGGCCCACCGATGTGACCTGCGCCCGACGGGTTCGCGCGCACCTGGCGCGTCAGGTAGGCTGTTCAGTGCTCTCATCGAGCGCTGGAGGATTCGCCTAGCGGCCTATGGCGCACGCCTGGAACGCGTGTTGGGTTAACGCCCTCGGGGGTTCAAATCCCCCATCCTCCGCCGATTTTCGGCCCCTGACCTTCGGCTTCGCTGCAGGGCAGGGGTCGATTCGCGTGCGGGCACCGATGCCATCTCGCAACCTGCCCCGCCCTCCCTTCCTGGTCAGGGGTCGATATCCTGCCGGAGCAACGGCGATGAAGCGGCCGCGCGGCACGAGTGCACGTGAGCGCGGCATGAGTGCACAGGCGGGAGGGGATGGCATGAGCAACAGCGGATGGGGCCCGCCTCCCGCGCCGCCCCGTCGGCCCTGGGCGCTGATCACCGTTGCGGCCGGCTGCATCCTCGCGCTGCTGCTCGCCGTGGTCGGCGGTGTGGGTGTGCTGGTGCTGCGGGAGACCGCGGCCACCACCGCCGGGGAGACGAGCACCACCACGTCCGCGGATGCCCCATCACCGAGCCCGACCACCACGCCGCCCACGCCGGAGCCTCCCGCGGAGCCGTTCCATGTGCTGCGGCGCGGCGAGGATCCCCCGGAAGATCTCGAGACGCTGTGGGCGGCGATGGCGGACAATCCCCTGACCCAGGGGGACCTGCCCGGCTCCTCCACGTGCGAGCTGCCCGACACCCCTGTTGATGCAGACCTCGAGCAGGTCCAGGAGCTCGCCACGGCGGCAGCCTCCTGCCTGAACCGCATCTATTCCTCCGCCGCCTCGGACCGCGGCCTGCGCTGGGCACCAGCTCGTGTGGTGGTCACCAAGCAAGGCGAGCGCCCCGCCTCGGAATGCGACTGGGGCGAGGGCGAGGACAGCGACCGCACCATGGTGTGCATGATCGATGCGACGATCAGCTTCCCGCTCGGCGCGGATCTGGGCGTCGATGACGTGTCCGATGAGGACTATCCGGCCCTCGTGCTGTGGAGCATCGCGGCGCATTTCCCCGCGCTCTTCATGTTCACCTCCACCCTGGCCTACTACTACTTTGACCTTGTGGATGCTGAGGGGGAGGACAGCGAGAAGGGTCAGGAGGCGATGCGCCGGTACACGAGCCAGTCAGTGTGCCTGGCCTCGCTCGCGGTGGATCGTCTGCCGCGCGAGGTCCGCCCCTCCCCGGACCTGCGCTCGGCACTGGAAGACCCTGCGACCTGGGATCCGGACCGGAGCACCACAGTCCTCGCCCCGGAATCACGGGCACGATGGATCAGCAAGGGTTTCGGGGGCGAGGGAAAGCTCAGCACCTGCAACAGCTGGTCCGCCCCCGCGGAGCAGGTGGCCTGAGGGGTGCGGCCCCGTCGGCCCTACCCCCGGACCCCCGACGACTGGTGCGTCACCCAGATGCTCAGCTGCGCGCCCGTCAGCCCCGTCGGTCCCCGATCCGGGTGTGTCACCGACCTGTGACCATCGCGGCGCACGTCCGCTCCCGCCGCTATGACCAGCGGGATATCCTTCCCTCAGGTCGTGGGCCGACGGGGAGGGGACAGCGTGAGCAGCAACGGGTATAGGCCGCAGTCGGGTGGCCCGCCGCGGGCCTGCGGGATCGGCACGGGCCTGGATTCTGGCAGCGAGACGAGCGCCTGTACCACCTGGACCGCTCCGGCCGAGCAGACCACCTGACGAGCACCGAGCTGACGCCCCCGCACCGCATCTCACCGGCCGCAGGAGCAGGAGGATGATGAACACCAGGCCCGACGGCGCCGCCGAGCATGAGGATCCCGCGGACGACGACACCGTCGTGCGGCCGAGTGCGGGCTATCACGCCGAGCCCGGAGCGGGTCGCGGCCTCGACGAGGACACCGTGGTGCGCGCACCCAGGACCGATGCCGGGAGCACCAGCGTCGCGCCGACGGACGATCCGACGCTCGAGCGTCCTGCACCGATCACCGATGGCGCCGGGGATCCCGACGGTGATCTGGAGCCGACGGTGCTGCGTCGGCGCGTGGATCTCGATCAGACGCTTGTGCTCGACGAGTCCGCTTTCGCGCCCGATGAGGAGACGCTGCGCCGCCCGGCCAGCGCGCCGACCCCCGCCCCGGCGCCCGAGCCCGGGGACGGGTTCATCGACCAGGTGCCGCTGGGAGACCCCGGATCAGGAGCCCAGGCCTCGCCGCCGGCGATGGAGTTCCTCCATCCGAAGGAGCCGACGGAGGCTGCACCGGCGGAACAGGGGACGCCGTCGACGCCCGCCGAGCGCATGCCGGACACTGCGCCGATCCAGCGCTTCGACGTGCGGCCCCGCTTCGAGGTGCCGCAGACCCCGCCGGTGCTGCCGCCGCAGGAGGATCTGCCCACGGATGACACCCCGCCGTCGGCCTCGGCGCCGCCGCGCCCCGCGGCCTTAAGTCCCGGCGCTGCAGGCGCGGCCACCGGGGCTGTCGGCGGCGCGGGGTATGCCGGGGCGGGACCCTCCCCCGTCGGCCCTCAGTACTCCCCCGCCGGCCCGCCCAGCGCTGCCGGCCAGCACAGTCCCGTCAGCTCCGGCCCCACCCCAGCCTCACCAGCGCCATCGGCTGCCTCCCCATCGGCTCCCTCCCCCGCGTGGCCGCCCGGGGTGGATGCGACCGGCGGGCGGCGTCGGCCGCGGTTCCTCGTGCCGGCGCTCGCGGCGGGCTGCGTGCTGCTGCTGGTGCTGATGATCGGCGGCGGCCTGACCGCTGTGTATCTGCGCGGCGGGGAGCTCGGCGAACCGGTCGCCACCCAGGCCCCGTCGCAGGGACCCGCCGAGACGGAGCCCGGCGTGTGGGCGCCGCTCGGTGAGGGCACCGTGCCTGGGGGTGATGCCGCGGATCTGCGGCAGGTCCTCATCGAGAACCCGCTGGTGAGTGCACGGCTGCCGGTGCCCGCGCAGTGCCAGCTGCCGGAGGCGGACGCGGGCTTGGTGCCCGCCGATGACCTGCCCACCTACCTCGAGGCGGGCATGGCGTGCCTGGCGACGACCTGGCGAGATGCGCTCGCAACCCAGGACGTGACCCTGCCGAACCTCTCGGTGGAGGTGTTCACGGCTGATGCTCCGCCCGCGAACTCCGCTTGTCCCGCCGACCGTTTCACCGGTGATGCGCCCGTGGCCTGCACCGATGATGAGACCGTGTATTGGCCCGCCACCTGGGATCCGGGGTTCTCGAACGCCTCCGCGGAGGAGGTGCCGCAGCTGTACATGTGGCACCTGTCCTACTCCACCGCGATCCTGGTGATGAACGCGCTGAGCCTGGACGGCTACTACGCGGCGCTGCTGGTCGCGCTCGGCGATGACCAGGCCGGGGCAGAGGAGGCGCAGCGGCGCTACAACCTGCAGCTGTCCTGCATGGCCTCCGCCGCTGCGTTCCAGCTGCCGCAGGGGGTGCGGCCGACGGGCCGGGTCGAGCAGTTCGTCACCTCCGACGCCGCGCAGGCCGAACCGGCGAGCGCCGGTGACCCCTCGCGCCAGTCCCGGGCCGCGTGGGTTGGGGCCGGGCGCGATGCCCGCGGCTTCCTCAGCGAATGCGCGACCTGGAGCGCGGACGCCGAGCAGGTCAGCTGACCCGCCCGGCGCCCGCCGCGCAGCTCAGCCCAGCTGCGCTCAGCCCAGCTGCGCCGAGCGCTCCGGGGCCTCGCCCTTCACATGCTCGTCGAGGAAGCCGATGAAGGTCTCGTACCAGACCTGCGCGTTGCCGCGGCCCATGATCCAGTGGCCCTCATCAGGGAAGTACAGGTAGCGGTGACGGGTGCGGCCCTGCTCATCCCGCGGCGTGGCGGAGAAGGTGTTGAGGTCGTACCACAGGGCGTGACCCTGGGCGATCGGCACCCGATAGTCCTTGTCACCGTGGATGACGAGCATCGGCACCACGATGTCGCGCACGAACTCCTTGGGGTTGTACTGCGGGTTCTGGCGGCGCATCGGCCGCTCCCAGGCCGCGTTGTCGGTGGTCGAGCCCATCGTCGCGGTGTCCCACAGGGAGGCGTGGGTGACGATGCAGCGGAAGCGGTCGCCGGTGTGTCCGGCCACCCAGTTGGCCATGTACCCGCCGTAGGAGCCACCCGCGAAAGCCGTGCGGTCCGCGTC
Source organism: Brachybacterium sp. UMB0905 (assembly GCF_002871795.1). Lineage (GTDB taxonomy): Bacteria > Actinomycetota > Actinomycetes > Actinomycetales > Dermabacteraceae > Brachybacterium. The sequence goes on from NZ_PNHL01000015.1 coordinate 13,772, forward strand.
GATGTCCGCGCGGCCGATGGTCGCATCGGTCAGCGCCATGATGTCGGTGAACGGCGCGCCGCCCAGCTCATGCTGCCCGCGATCGATCATCGCCTGCCCATAGCCGGTGGAGATCGCCGGATCCGGCAGCAGCACCGCATAGCCCGCATCGACGAAGGGGCTGGGGTTCCAGCGGTAGGTCCAGGCGTTCCACGACCCCCACGGGCCGCCGTGCGCGAACACGACCAGCGGATGCGGGCCCTCCCCGTCAGGCAGGCGCAGCCAGGCGCGCACCTCGGTGCCATCGGCGCCGTGGGCGGTGACCTCGGTGAGCTGCCCGGGGGCGTCGAGCTCATCGGCAGGGTTCGGCAGCGCGGTGACGGTGCCGGTGGCGGGGGAGATCCGCACCGGATGCGGCGCCACGGTGATGCCGGAGGCGCTTGCGACGAGCTGCTCCCCGGCCACCTGCAGGTCGGAGAAGGTCAGCTGCTGCTCGAGCCCGCCGGCGAGGCGCCGCGGCGCCGGGTCGGTGAGGCCGCCGATCCACACCGAGCCGCGGCCGTGGTCATCGCCGGTGGCCACGAGCGTCGCATCGTCCAGCCAGTCGATGTCCAGCCAGTCGTCGGCCTCGGGCCACACCGTGGTGGTCGCACCGGTCGTGAGATCGAGCATCTCGGTGGAGGAGGAGAGGGTGGCTTCCTCGGTCCAGGTGCGGGAGCGGCCGATCAGGGCACGGGACCCGTCGGGGCTGAACGGGCCGGGATAGTGCTGGGTCTCGGCTGTCGCCTCGCGCAGCAGCCGCGGCTCCTGCTCGCCGGTGAGGTCCAGCAGGTAAAGGTCCGCGACGGCCAGCAGGTCATGGCGGGAATCTGACATCGCAACCAGCGCCCGGGTGCCAGCGCGGTCCACGCTCCAGGCCACCAGGCGGCCGGGCGGCATGGGGATGTGGCGGAAGTGCAGGACCTGGCGGCGCGGGGTGTCGTCCTCGGCGTCCGACGGGGCGGTGTCGGTGGTGTCGGGGTCCGGGACGCCCGGGGGCAGGGTCGGCTTGGCGGCCATGAGGTCGTCGGGCAGCTCGGCGATCGCGAGGACAGGGCGGGCCGGGCCGAGGTCATGGTCCCAGTAGCGGGTAGGGAAGGCATCGTGCAGCGCGGCGGTGACCTTGGCCTGCTTGCGCTCCTTCGAGAGCTTCGCGTGCTCGACCTCATCGCTGGCCTGGGAGTGGACCTGGAGCTCCGTGACCAGCAGGTTCCCGGCAAGCTCGAGGCGGCCGAAGCCACCGGGACGGGCGGCGAGCTCACGGGCCTCACCACGCACGGGCAGCGCCCACAGCTGCGCATCGTCGGCCTCCTCGCCGTCCTCCCCCACGCGCTTGGCGGTGAAGAAGGTGGTGCCGTCCTCCGCGGCGGCGACCGCGCCGATGGAGGCTGCGCCGCGGGTCAGCGGGAGGATCCGGTCATCCTCGAGCTCCACAAGGGCGGTGCGGTAGGCGGTGCCCTTGGCGTCCGGCCGACTGACTGTGGCGAGGATCCTGCCTCCCCTCGTGGTGGTCAGGCCGCCCAGGCGGGCCGCGTCCAGCAGGGTCTCGATGCTCGTCGCTGACGTCATGGAACCCCATCCTGCCATCCGTCGGGCGTGCTCGTGCCCGGTGGGCCGTGCCCGCACCGGCGGGCCCGTCGGCGGCCCCGCGGCCCGCGCCGCCCACGCCTGTTGACCCAGCGGCCCCGCCCCTCACCCTCGCGTCACAGCCCCTTGCCCTCGCTTCACATATCGTTTACTATTTAACTATCTACATCGTGGCAGGCTTGCACCAGAACAGTCGCAGGCCCACGCCACCCGCCGCGGCCCCGTCGGCACCACCCCGTCGGCCCCGCCTAGAGCCAGACCCTACGGCCCCAGCCGGTACCACGCCCCGTCGGACCCGACAGGAGCCGGATCCCACCAAGCCCCGGGAACCTGGTCCCATCGGATCCCAGGATCTGGCCCCACCGGGCCCCGGGGATCTGGCCCCACCGGTTCACCGGGCCCCTGGGACCTGGCCCCGCCGGATCCGTCGGCCTTCGGGAACATGGACCGCCGACCCAGCCCCGCGGCGGTGCGAGCATCGAGGAGCACAGCATGCAGTTCGGAATCTTCTCCATCGCCGACATCACGCCCGATGTCGCGACCGGCAATGTCCCCACTGAGCAGGAGCGCCTGCGCGGCATCGTCGAGCAGGCCAAGCTCGCCGAGCAGGTGGGCCTGGACGTCTTTGCGATCGGTGAGCACCACAACCCACCGTTCGTGACGTCCTCCCCCACCACGACGCTCGCGTACATCGGCGCGCAGACCGAAAAGATCATCCTGTCCACCGCGACCACGCTGATCACCACCAATGATCCGGTGAAGATCGCGGAGGACTACGCGATGCTGCAGCACCTCACGGGGGGCCGCGTGGATCTCGTGATGGGGCGCGGCAACACCGGGCCGGTCTACCCGTGGTTCGGGCAGGACATCCGCAAGGGCATCGAGATCGCGATCGAGAACTACGAGCTGCTGCATCGGCTGTGGCGCGAGGATGTCGTGGACTGGAAGGGACAGTTCCGCACGCCGCTGCAGCAGTTCACCTCCACGCCGCGGCCGCTGGATGGGGTGCCGCCGTTCGTGTGGCACGGCTCGATCCGCTCCCCGCAGATCGCTGAGCAGGCCGCCTATTACGGCGACGGTTTCCTGCACAACAACATCTTCTGGCCGATGAGCCACACCAAGCAGATGGTGCAGCTGTACCGCGAGCGCTTCGAGCACTATGGCCACGGCACCGCCGCGCAGGCGATCGTCGGGCTCGGCGGCCAGGCGTTCATGCGCAAGAGCAGCCAGGATGCGTGGACCGAGTTCCGCCCCTACTTCGACGCGGCCCCGGTGTACGGCGGCGGGCCGTCGATGGAGGAGTTCACGCAGATGACGCCGCTGACCGTCGGCTCCCCGGAACAAGTGGTGGAGCGCTACCTGACGATGGCCGACCATGTGGGCGACTACCAGCGGCAGATGTTCCTCATGGACCATGCGGGGCTGCCGCTGAAGACGGTGCTGGAGCAGATCGAGCTGCTGGGCACCGAGGTGGTGCCGGTGCTGCGCAAGGAGCTCGATGCGCGTCGGCCGGCCGATGTGCCGGATGCCCCCACGCATGCCTCGCTGGTCGCACAGAAGGAGACGCGGGACGGGGTGTTCGATCCGACGTACCGCTTCCACACGGGCGACAACTGGACGGGCCTGCGCGCGGAGGATCGGGCGGAGAATAGGGCCTCATGACCTCTGCATCCCGTTCCCTCGTCGTCCTCGCAGCGGGACTGTCCACCCCCAGCTCTACGCGCATGCTCGCCGATCAGCTGACAGCCGCGGTGCGCGCGCAGCTCACGGCCGATGGCGCTCCGCTCGAGGTGCATGTCCACGAGCTGCGCGACCACGCCGCGGACATCACGAACGCCCTGGTCACGCGCTTCCCGAGCGCGTCGCTGCAGGAGGTCATCGGCCAGGTCCGCGCGGCCGATGCGGTCATCGCCGTCACCCCGATCTTCAACATGGGCGCATCCGGCCTGTTCAAGACGTTCCTGGACGCCGTGGAGCGCGAGGTGTGGCGGGGCAAGCCCGTGCTGCTGGGGGCGACGGCCGGCACCGCGCGGCACACGCTCGCGCTGGATCTGGCGGTGCGCCCGTCCTTCGAGTACCTGAAGGCGCGCGTGGTGCCGACGACGGTGTTCGCGGCCGCCAGTGATTTCGGGGCGGCGGATGCCACGGAGGCCGACGAAGCTCCGCTCGCTGATCGGGCGGCGCGGGCCGCGCGGGAGCTCGCGGTGATGCTCGCGGCCGATGGGGCGGCGTCGGGCGCTGCTGCGCACCCTGCTCGCAGCGCTGAGCAGGCCACGGGCGACGATGAACAGGCCGCGGGCGACGCCGCGCAGGCCGCGGGCGAGAGCGTCGCCCGGGGGCTGGATCCCGAGTTCGCGGACTTCACGCCGATGGGGAAGCTGCTGGGCGGCCGAGGCTGAACCGGGGCGCTCTCTGTGCGCCTCAGCTCCGCCCGTTCAGCACGGCTACCGTCGTGCGGAGCCGCTGGCCAGGGCGGCGTGATCGACGTTTGGAGGCACCTTCATGGCCGCGCACCGCGACCTGACCATCCCGCCGTTCGCATCTGTCTGGGCGCAGATGGAGGTGGACGAGGCTGCCGTGCGGGAGAGCACGCGGGATGCGCGGATGGAAGGCCCGCTCGGCGCTGCTGTGAAGGCCGGTGTGGTGCTGGGGCTCATCGGATTCGTCCTGGGCATCCTCGTGTATGTCGTCTCGAATCTGCTCGGGCTCCTGATCGGCCTGGCGGGCGTCGCCCTGCTGGGCGTCTCGGCGTTCGTGGGACTGACGCAGGCGGGGACGGCGCGGCAGAGCTTCTCCCAGTCCGTGGGCACGCCGCTGATGGAGCAGCTGCTTGCGGGCATGAGCACCCCGGGTGCCGCGCCCGCTGCGGCTGACGGCTCGGTACCTGTGCTGCGGGCGAGCTACGCCCTGGATGGCACGGTCCCGGCGCGGACGCTCGCCAGTGCGGGGCTCGTCTACGACACCCAGATGGTGCAGGAGGATGTGATCACCGGGCGGCTCGGGGACACCGAGTTCGTCCTGGCCGATCTCAAGTGGCAGTCCGCGGTCACGCCTGAAGAGCGTGCACGGGAGACGTCGGAGCCCAGTGCCCGGCAGCGGCGCGAATGGCGCTCCCTGGCGCGCCAGGAGCTGCGCGAGAGCGGCCTGCGCATCAGTCGCTCCGCGGTCAATGATCGGGCCGAGTACATGTATTGGAAGTCGAAGCAGAAAAGCGAGCTCGAGCAGCAGCTGGAGAGGGCCTTGGAGAAGAAGAGGCGTGAGGTGGAAAAGCTGGGCCCCTCGCTCGTGTTCTTCTCCGCCGACTTCCACCGCCCCTTCGCCAGTGAGACGTACTTCCTGCCGTCGGAGCGCACGCGCGGCCTGACCTCCCTGGACCGCGAGGAGGCGGCCGAGAGCGAGCTGGAGCCGGTGCCGATGGCGGGACTGCAGCTGCCCGACGGGGTGGAGGGCTGGAGCACCGATCCGGCTGAGGCCCATTCCCTGCTGACGCCGCAGCTGATCGAGACCCTGAGCGCGTTCATCGCCGAGATGGGTACGGAGTCCGTGGGGGTTTCCTTCACCGGCAGCCGGATCAATCTGGCCTTCAGCGTGGACGTCAACCTGTTCAGCCTCGACCCCACCAGCGCCGACATCCGCGCTACCGCCGAACGGATCTACACCGACGTCGCGCGCTTCCTCCACCTGGTGCAGGACCTGGACCGCTCCCCGCAGGTCTGGGCGCGCAGCTGACGGGGCAGGTGGTTGAAGGGGGGCGCGCAGCTGACGGGGCAGGTGGCTGGAGGGGGCGCGCAGCTGACGGGGCAGGTGGCTGGAGGGGGCGGGCAGCCGCGCGTGGCTGGCGGGGGCGGGCAGCCGCGCGCAGAAGCCGCAGGCATGTGGTGACGCCACCATTTCTCCCGGCCTGGTGCGGGTGCGAAGGCTCTATACGGATCGGCACCCGCGGTACTCCGGGGTAGGTAGTGATCTTGCGTAGAGACAAACTCCTGCCGAGCTGATGTAGTGATGCGGCGATGCGGTGATCGCTAGATTGCGCATATGCGGACAACACTCGACCTGGACCCGGCGGTGCTCAGTGCCGCCCGTGCACGTGCACAGGCTCAGGGGATTTCCATCGGCCGCGCATTGTCCGATATCTCCTTGCGAGGCCTGGATCTCGATACCGCCTCCGCGGACACAAGCAGCGGTTTCCCGGTGCTCCGCGGAGCACCGGGGCATGTGGTGACCGATGAGCTCGTGGCCGAGCATCGCGATGACGAACCCGAGGAATGCTGTGCTTCTTGACGTCAACGTCCTCATCGCGCTGTCGGGGCCTGTCAAATGGTGTGTGTAAGGGGTGTGGCACCACCCCCTGAAGGAGACACACTGTGACGATTGACGCCATGCCGAAGATGAGCGCCGAGGAGCGCGCTGAGCGTCGTAGAAAGCAGGCCGAGCTCGCGGCCGAGCTCAAGACCACCGGAGCCCTGGATGAGGTTTTCGCCCGGATCGATGCCGGTGAACCGCTGACCGGAGACGGCGGGGTGCTGGGCGGGATGCTCAAGGCCGCCCTGGAGCGGGGCCTGGAGGCCGAGCTGAGTGAGCACGTGGGCTATGAGAAGGGCGCGGTCGATGCCGCCGACCACCCGAACTCCCGTAACGGGTACTACGCCAAGACCGTGACGAGCGAGGTCGGGGACATCGAGCTCGCGATCCCGCGCGATCGGGCCGGGACCTTCACCCCGATGCTGGTAGGCAAGGGTCAGCGCCGCCTGGACGGGGTCGACGGGATGATCATCTCGCTGTACGCCGGCGGGATGACGCTGCGCGACATCTCCCACCACCTAGCCTCCACGGTCGGGGTGGACGTGAGTCACGAGACGATCAGCAAGGTCGTGGACTCCATCGCCGAGGAGGTCCTCGCGTGGCAGCGCCGTCCGCTGGAGTCGCTGTACCCGGTGATCTACCTCGACGCGATCATGGTCAAGGTCAAGGACGGCTCTCACGTGGTCAACAAGGCCGCCCACATCGCCGTCGGCGTGGACATGGACGGCATCAAGCACGTCCTGGGGATCTGGGTCCAGACCCACGAGGGCGCGAAGTTCTGGGCCCAGGTCTGCGCGGACCTCGCCAACCGCGGGGTGCGCGATGTGCTGATCGTGTGCTGCGACGGGCTGACCGGCTTTCCCGAGGCGATCGAGGCGACCTGGCCGCTGGCCACCGTGCAGACCTGTGTGGTCCACCTGATCCGCGCCGCGATGCGGTTCGTGTCCTACGGGGACCGCAAGGCCGTCGCCACGGCGCTGAAGCCGATCTACACCGCCGCCAGTGAGGACGCGGCTCTGGAGGCGCTGGAGGCATTCGAGGCCGGCCCCTGGGGCACGAAGTACCCCGCCGCGGCGCGGACGTTCCGGGCGGCCTGGGAGCGGTTCATCCCGTTCCTGGCCTTCCCGCCCGAGCTACGCCGCGTCATCTACACGACGAACGCGATTGAGTCGCTGAACTACCAGCTGCGCAAGGTCACCAAGAACCGCGGCCACTTCCCCAACGACGCCGCCGTGGTCAAGCTGCTGTGGCTGGCGATCTGCAACATCGAGGACAAGCGAACCCGGGAGCGCGAGAAGGAACGCGGCCTACCCGCCGCTGAACGCCGAGCCCCCGGACGCCTCATCGAAGGATCGGTAACCACGAACTGGAAGGCCGCCCTCGGCCAACTCGCCCTCGTCTACCCCGAACGAATCGAACCCTACCTGTAACCCCCGTCACACCCCTTACACACAGGGATTGACAAGCCCCGCTGTCGCTGGACACCCACGTTCATCATCGAGCAGCGCATCGCCATTTCTCGCAGCTCTCCCAGTGGAGCACCTGCTCCATCACGGAGGGAGGGCTTCTACGGGCGCTCCTCACGGAGAAACTGACGGGCCGGAAGGTCGAGGGCCCGGAAGCCCTCGGCCAGCTGCGCGCCATCCGCGCGGTTCCTGGATGGCGTTTTCTCGACGACAGCACGTCACTTGCGGCCCCCTCCATCGACACCAGAGTGCTCGCTGGACGACGGCAGGTCACGGACCTCCAGCTGCTCAATCTTGCAGCTCATCACGGAACGCGCCTGGCCACCTTCGATGCAGCTATGCTCCGCGTGATCGCCCCCGCAGACCGAGACCTCATCGAGGTGTGGGACGCTTGACCGCGCCGGTACGTCCGGTTGCGCGGAGGGTTACCACTTGTCCCGCCCTGGTGCAGGTGTGAACCCCGTATAGCGAACGGCACCCGCGGTACTCCGGGGTAGGTGGTGGGTGCATGGGACGGCTCACCCGCCGCGGCACCCTGGACACGCGACCCCGGAAGCACCCTGCGCATAGTCTCCCTGCCATGATCCACCGCATTTTCAGCGTGCCCGTGGCTGAGGTGTACCCGCACTACGTCACCAAGGTTGAGAAGAAGGGCCGCAGCCGCGAGGACCTGGACACGGTGATCAGCTGGCTCACTGGCTTCGACGCCGAGCAGATCGCGCAGCACCTCGACGAGGGCACCACCTTCGAGGACTTCTTCGCCGGGGCGCAGCTGAATGCGAACGCGCCGCTGATCACCGGCGTGGTCTGCGGAGTGCGCGTGGAGGATATCGAGGATCCGCTGATGCAGAAGATCCGCTACCTCGACAAGCTCGTCGACGAGTTGGCGCGCGGCAAGAAGATGGAGAGCATCCTGCGAGGCTGATCGGGCCTGACCGCACCGGTGCGCCATACTGGGCGCTCCCGCGGCGTGCTCCCCTGCCGCACGGCGCGGCCCTTTCTCCCCTGAGCGCGCGAAGGAGCTGCCGTGGCAGAGCTCAAGAAAACCCTCGGGTTCCCCTCCCTGATCGCCCTCGGCGTCGCCGGGGTGGTGGGCTCCAGCTGGATCTACACCTCCTCGACGTTCTTCGCCGATCTCGGGGCGGGCGGCATGATCGTCGGCCTGCTGATCGGCGCGGTGTTCGCGTCCTTCGTAGCCCTCGCCTACGGCGAGCTGACGAGCGCCATCCCGCGCGCTGGCGGTGAGGTGGTGTGGGGGTACACGGCGCTGGGCCGCTCCGCAGGCTTCGCCACCGGATGGTTCCACATCGGCGCATATATCGCCTCGCTGTCCTTCTATATCACCGCGCTCGGCACACTGCTGGGCAAGTACGTGCCGATGATGAGCCAGATGCCGCTGTACAGCGTCAACGGTGAGGCGGTGACGCTGCCGGTGCTCGCCGTCGGCATCGCGCTCGCGCTCGTGGTGTTCGCGCTGAACTGGTTCGGAGTGAGCATCGGGGCGCAGATCCAGGTGCTGCTGTTCGTCGTGATGCTCGCGATCGGGGCGGCGCTCGCGACCACGGCGCTCGTCGTCGGGGAGCCGGGGAACCTGTGGCCGATGTGGACCCCCGAGCAGAACCCCGCCACCTCGACGCTGCGGATGGTCGTCCCCGGCATCACGTACGTGGTCGGTTTCTCGCTGGTGGCGGTGCTGGCCGAGGAGTCGAGCCTGAAGCCCGGGCAGGTGGGCCGGGCCGTGGTCGCCACCGTGGCGGTCGCCGCGGTGTTCTACACCATCGTGCTGCTGGCCACCGCATACGTGATCCCCTGGGAGGACGTGGCCAGCGCGGATCTCGGCACCATCGACGCCTTCACCCAGGCCGGCTTCCCGCTGCTCGGCTTCGGGGCGTTCCTCATCGGCGTGCTCGGGCTCATCACCAGCTTCATCGGCCTGTTCGTGGCCTCCAGCCGCGTCACCCTCGCGCTCGCTCGCGCCCGCCTGCTGCCCTCCGCCCTCGCGGTCGTCGACGAGCGCTCCGGCGTGCCCCGCAACGCCCTGCTGTTCGTGCTGGTGGTGACGGTGGTGCTGGGTCTGCTGGGGCCCGGCGCGATCATCTGGTTCCTCGATGCGGGCGGCGTGTTCCTGTCGATCGTGTGGGTGATGGTGGTGATCGCGAAGTACCGGATGCCGCGCGTCTATCCGGGGCTCGAGTACGGGTACCGGGCGCGCCCCGCGTTCCTGCCGGCCCTGGGCGCGATCGGCGCGATCCTGGTGATCCTGTTCTGCCTCATCCCCGGCACGGGCATGACGCTCGTGTGGCCCTATGAGCACATCATCCTGGTGGGCTGGGCGGTGCTGGGGGCGATCCTCTATCTGGTCACCCCGGCACCGAAGGACAAGGACGCGGCATTCACGGAGATGGTGGGGCCTCTCGCCCCGACGCTGCAGGCGGCGCGGCGCCGGGATTGAGGCGAGGGCCAATGCACAGCGCCCCGGTGAGCATCAGCTCACCGGGGCGCTGTCGTCTGCTGCGCTGCTCAGTGCGCAGCGCCGCTCAGCCCGCGGAGCTCGGGGACTGTGCGGAGGTGGCGCTCGGCGCCGAGGGAGCGGAAGCCGGGCTGGGTGCGGACTGCGCGCTCACCGGAGACGGAGCCGTCGGGGCGGACTGCGCCGAGACCGGGCTCGGGGCGGACTGCACCTTCTGCTGCGTCGGCGCGGGGGCCGGAGAGGGAGCCGACGGCGCGGCGGCCTTCTGCGCAGGCTTCGGGGCCAGGGCCGGGGACGGGGCGGACTGCGCCGTGGGAGCGGAGGCCTTCTGGGCCGGCTTCGGGGCCGGTTTCGGCGCGGGGGCCGGGGACGCCGCGGTGGGGGCCGACGGGGTGGTGGTCGAGGGCGCGCTGGTGGCGCTGGCCATGTCCTCCACCGGCGGGACCCGCTCCGGGGACGGAGCATTGGCACTGGCAGCCGAGACGACGTCACGCTGAGCATCGCTCTCGGTCACGGCGCCGTCGCCCACGCCGCCACGCTCCTCAGGCAGGCTCGGGCCACCGGCGACGAGGGCGTAGGCCACGCCCGGGACGAGGACGGCGGCGGTGGTTCCGGCTGCCACGGTCCAGATGGTCTTCTTCCGCATGATGCTCTCCTTCAGTGCTGTCCCCCAGGGGGCGGGCTTGACGTGTTACCTGTACTTAACCCCGGCGTCATGAGACGGGCCCGAGATGCACATGAGAGGGTTCACATGTGCTGGTCGATGCGGTGCATCGCTCCGCTCTTCAGGAGGTCTTCGATGATCCGTCCCGGTCTGTGCTCGGTCACGTTCCGTGAGCTCTCGGTGCCGCAGGTGGTGGCGCTCGCTGCCGCTGCGGGTCTCGCGTGCATCGAATGGGCGGGGGACGTGCATGTGCCACCCGGGGATCTGGCCGCGGCGCGCCATGCCCGGGAGGCCACCGAGGCGGCCGGGCTCGCGGTCGCTTCCTACGGCACATACCTCGATATGGAGGGGGCCGACGGGGCGCTGAAAGAAGCGACGCAGCAGGTACTCGCCTCGGCCCGGGAGCTCGGAGCGCCGCGGATCCGGGTGTGGGCCGGTCGCACCGGCTCCGCGGAGGCTGGCGCTCAGCAGCGCACGGCGGTGGTGGAGCGTCTGCAGTACGTGTGCGATGCGGCGGCCGCGGAGGACATCGAGGTGGGGCTCGAGTTCCACGGCAAGACCCTGACCGATGAGATCGGTTCGACGCTGCGGCTGCTCGATGAGGTGGGGCGAGCGAATCTGCGCTCCTACTGGCAGCCGCATCAGGGCATGGATCGCGCCGCGGCCGTCGACACCCTGCACCAGGTGCTGCCGCTGGCCTCGACGATCCACGTGTTCTCGTGGTGGCCGATGGCCAAGCGCCTGCCGCTCGCCGAGCGCTCCACGCTGTGGCAGGAGGTGTTCACGGTGCTCGCCGCGGAGGGCAGCGACCGCGATGCGCTGCTGGAGTTCGTGCCGGGCGATGACCCGGCAGTGCTGGCCCGGGAGGCGCAGACGCTGCGGGATCTCATCGCTGCCGGGGAGCAGGACGCCCATGATCCGATGAGCGCAGAGGCCGCACGATGAAGGCCCTGCTCACCCTGCCCGATGGGCTGCAGCACCGCATGTTCTCCCCCGCCCAGCTGGAGAAGCTCGCCGAGCTCGTGGACGTCGATGTGGAGCAGCCGATCACGGACTTCGGTGCGGCGCCGGACGCCGTGCTCGGCGGCGTAGAGGCGCTGATCACCGGCTGGGGCTCCCCGCTCGTGGACGCCGCAGCGCTCGCGCGGATGCCGCGCCTGCGGGCGATCGTGCACACCGCCGGGACGGTCCGCTTCGTGGCGGGCCCAGCGGTGTGGGAGCGCGGCGACATCGTCGTCACCTCCGCCACGGAAGCGAACGCCGTGCCGGTCGCGGAGTTCACGCTCGCGCAGATCCTGCTCGCCGGAAAACGGTCGCTCGCGCAGGAGGCGCGGCATCGGGCCGAGCACGGCCGCCCATCGGCCCTGCGTATGCCCAGCGACGTGGGCAATCACGGGGCGGTCGTCGGGCTGATCGGGGCCTCCCGGATCGGGACGCTGGTGGCGCAGCTGCTGCAGCCCTTCGATCTCGAGGTGCTGATCACCGACCCGTTCGCGAGCGCCGAGCAGATCACCGCCCTGGGTGCAGCCCGGGTGGAGCCGGAGGAGCTGTACGCCCGATCCGACGTGGTGAGCCTGCACGCCCCAGATGTGCCCGCCACCCGCGGCATGGTCAGCCGCGAGCTGCTGGCGCTCATGCGCGACGGCACCACGTTCATCAACACCGCTCGGCCGGCGCTCGTGGGTCTCGACGCCCTGCGGGATGAGCTCGTCTCGGGCCGGCTCAGCGCGGTGCTGGATGTGCATGATGACCTGGCGCCCGATGATCCGCTGTGGGAGGTGCCGACGGTCTCGATCACCCCGCACATCGCCGGGTCGCAGGGCAATGAGCTGCACCGCATGGGCGCTGCGGCGCTCGAAGAGGTGCGGCGCCTGGTCGCCGGTGAGCCGGCGCGTTTCCCCGTGGACCCCAGCACACTCGGCCACAGTGCGTGAGCTGCCCTGCATCAGTCCACCGTGAGATGCTGGATCTTCCCGCCTGCGCCCCCTCGGAGACTGAGATGACCAGCCCGTCCGCCCCCAGCCCGTCGGCCGCCGCCCCGTCGGCCCCTACCACCCCCGCCCCCGGCACGCCGGAGTTCCTGCTGCTGCGTCGCACGGGCCCGGCCGAGCGCTGGCTGGAGGCGCTGCCGCTCGGGAACGGGCGGATCGGCGCGATGGTGTGGGGCGATCCGGCCACTCCGCGCTTCTCCCTGAACGAGGCGACGCTGTGGTCTGGCTCGCCGGCCTCGACGCAGCACCGCCACACCTCCGCGGAGCAGGCCCGCGATGCGATCGCCAGGTCCTGGGAGCTGTTCCGTGCGGGGCAGGTGCGGGCGGCGCAGGATGCGATCGAGGAGCTCGGCAGCTCCTGGTCACAGGCGTATCTGCCGGTCGGGGATCTGCTCATCGAACCGGGACCGTCGGCGGACGCGCAGTCCCCGTCGGCCGCGAACGGTGCGCCGGCGCCCGTCGACCCCACGCCCAGCACCACCCCCGTCGGCCCCTCCCCCGCGGAGCGAATCCTCGACCTCGCCCGCGCCGAGCACACCATTCACGCCGCGACCGGCACCCAGTGGACCGCGGTGAGCCTCGCCGACGAGGTGCTGATCCACGCCATGCCCTGGCCGGCCGATGCCCCGCTGCCGCGTCTCACCCTGGCCACACCGCTGCACATCGAGCAGGAGGACCACTCCCCCGGCGCCCTCGAGATGGTGCTACGCGCCCCCTCGGATCAGCGCGCCGTCGATTTTCGCGACGAGGAGCCCATCGTGTGGGACCCCGAGGGGGCGAGCCGCGCGGCCGTCGTGGTGCGGGCGCGGCGCGAGGGGGAGCGTCTGCTGGTGGTGTGCGCGATCGGCACCACGTGGCAGGGGCTCGGCCGCATGCCGGATCGGCCGCTCGAGGACGTCCTTGCGCAGACTCGCGCGCAGGCCGCATCGGCCCTGGACCGCGGGGAGCAGCAGCTGCGCGAACGCCACCACGCCACCCCGCTGCCGGACCTGGATGCCGTATCGCTGCAGTTCACAGGCTCGCCTGAGGCGGAGCTGCTGAGCACCATGTGGGCGTACGGCCGGTATCTGCTCGCCGCGTCCTCCCGGGAGGGCCTGCCGCCCGCGACGCTCCAGGGGATCTGGAACGCGCAGCTCGAGGCGCCGTGGTCCTCGAACTACACCACGAACATCAACCTGGAGATGAACCACTGGGGCGCGGGCGTCGCGCACCTCCCCACGGCGGCGCGGACCTTCGCCGCGTGGGTGGCGATGCTGCGCGAGCAGGGGCAAGAGACCGCGCAACGGCTCTACGGGGCCGACGGGTGGGCCCTGCATCACAACGCCGACCCGTGGGGGTACACCGACCCGGTGCGGGGCGATGCGTCGTGGGCGACGTGGCCCGTCGGCGGCCTGTGGATGGAACGGGAGATCGACGCTCACCTGCGCTTTTCCGGCCGCACCCGGGAGGATCTCGCGGCCGAACGCTTCCCGGCGCTGCGGGAGGCCGCCCGCTTCGCCCTCGCGCTGCTGCGTGAGGGGGACGACGGGCACCTGGTCACTTTCCCGTCGATCTCCCCGGAGAACCTGTACCGCGACGCCCAGGGTGATGTGGTGGCGCTGACCGCGGGCTCCGGGATGGATCGCTGGCTGGTGCGGGAGACCTTCACGCATCTGCTGGAGGCCGCGGAGCTCACCGGCCACGGGGAGGACGCCGTCGTCACCGCGGCCCGGGAGGCGCTGGGTCGCGTAGCCGAGGTGCGGATCGGGGCCGATGGGCGGGTGATCGAATGGCACGCAGACGACCTTCCGGAGGTGGAGCCGACGCACCGCCACCTCTCCCACCTGGGGTTCCTCTACCCCGGGGATGTGCCCGCAACCCCGGAGCAGGAGGCCGCGGCGACGGCGACCATGCTCGCGCGCGGGGATGAGGCCACCGGCTGGTCGCTCGTCTGGAAGACGGGGATCTGGGCGCGGCTGGGCCGGGCGGACCGGGTGCAGCGCCTGCTGGAGATGTACCTCAGGCCCGCGGAGCGCGCGGGCGAGCGGGACCGGGCCGGGCTGTACCCGAACCTGTTCTCCGCCCATCCGCCGTTCCAGATCGACGGAAACCTCGGAATCATCGCCGCACTCGCGGAATGCCTGGTCCAGTCGCATCGCGGCGACATCGAGCTGCTGCCCGCGCTCGCCCCGATGCTCGCGCACGGGAGCATGCGCGGACTGCGAGCGCACCCTGGCATCGAGGTGGAGATGACCTGGCAGGCCGGGGAGGTCACCGCGCTCGCGCTGCGGGCGGTGGGCCCGGGCGCGATCGGCACCCATACGGTGCGCCACGGGCGCCAGATCACGCAGGTCAAGCTCACGGACCTCAACCCGGTCACGGTGGATGTCGAGATGCTCAGGAGTCGCTGAACTTCCCACCCTCGACAGCCACGGCCAGCACATCGGTGTCGGAGAGCACCCATTCATCGTCGGCCCGGAAGCCGCGCAACCACGTGACGCCCTGGACCACCCGCAGATAGAAGCCGAGCGGGAACTCGACCTCCGGCCGCAGCCGCGGCGAGAGCACGGTGATCGCCGCATCCGGGGCACGGCCGATCGACAGCCGCGGATCGGCCGACGGCTCCTGGTCGGGCATCGCGAGACGCAGGTACGGGCCGGTTACGGGCGGGCACGGTGCCAGACCCCGCACCTCGATACCCTCCATGACCTGTGGGAACGTCGCGCCTTCTGCGAACCCGAGCTCTGCCAGCGAGGCCACCCGGACATGGAGGCGCTGCGGCGACGGCTGCTCGAACACCGGATGCTCGAGCAGGGTCTCCGCCGAGGGGTTGCGCCGCACCCCGGCGGCATCGAGCGCGGCCAGCAGCTCGCGACGAGGAAGGCCGCCTGCCACCAGGTCGAGCTCTCTCACGCCGCGCTCACGACGCGATCCGCGCGCCTGCCGGCCACGGCAGAGTCGATCGCGGTGGAGGGTTCGAACCGGACGCCGAGAGACCTGGGCGGGAGCGTGGAGACCATGGCCCAACGCTACCGTCGAAGTGCCGCAGACGATGACTCCCATCGCATCGTGGCTGCGGCACGGCGGCGCCTGCCCGGCACGACCCGCAGGGTCTGACACGATATGTCCGGTCCCGCCCCGGCACCTCGCGCGGTGGGCAGGAGGCTGATCCCATCCAGGAGGACTCGTGGCAGCACGCTCGGCACACAGGGGAACCATCACGCGACGCACCTTCGGCGGCGCCGCAGCGCTCGGCCTCGCCGGAGCCCTGGCCGCCTGCACCGACAACGGTGCGGATGGGAAGGGCGGCAAGGGCGGATCGTCGCAGGCCACCGTGGAGTACGTCGCGGAGCCGCCGGCCTCGGCCCTGGTGCCGGGTGATGACCCGGCCGCCGCCGCGGTCGCGCTCAGCGGAGCGCTCGTGGCCTCCGCCCGCCAGGTCGTCATCGCCACCCCCGACACCCTGGAGGCGCTGCTGCCGGTCGCGACCTCCCATCGGCTCCCGCTCCTGGTGGGGACCGACCAGAAGGTCCGCGAGGAGATCGAACGCCTGGGAGCGGAGACCCTCGTCATCGGCGCCGGCACCGAGCTGGGCGAGCTCGCGGGCGACCGGGAGACCACCGAGCTGGATCTGACCGCGGAGGACCCGGCGGCCGATCTGGAGGATGTGGCGGTGGATGCCCCGGCCCTCGCGGTCACCCTGCTCACCGATCCCGACGCCGAGGATTCCGCCACGGAGCTCGCCACCGCTGTGATCGAATCCGTCGGCGGCACCGTCACGGAGGTGCCAGGCGGGCAGGTGCGCGCCACCGGCGAGAGCGTCGGCGCGGTGAAGGACGCGGCCGGGGATGACCCGTCCACCGGTGTTCTCGCCCTCGGTGAGAGCTTCGGACCCGCGGAGGAGTGGCCCCAGACCGTGCAGTCGGTGGTGGAGACCGCGGAGCTGCCCGGCGGCGGCCAGATCGCCTTCCCCGGCCGACGCATGATCGCCGCCTACGGCTCCCCGGGCACCCCGAGCCTGGGGATCCTCGGCGAGCAGGGGCTCGACGAGTCGATCCAGCGCGTCAAGGACCTCGTCGGCGAATACGAGGGGCTCGCCGACGAACCGCTGATCCCGGCCTTCGAGATCATCACCACCGTCGCCTCCGCCGCAGCCGGCGGGGACGGCAACTACTCCACCGAGTTGGACATCGAGACCCTGCGGCCCTGGGTAGATGCCGCCGGAGAGGCCGGGGTGTACGTGGTGCTGGATCTGCAGCCCGGCCACACCGACTTCCTCACCCAGGCGAAGCTCTACGAGGACCTACTGCTTTCCCCGCATGTGGGGCTCGCCCTGGATCCGGAGTGGCGGCTCAAGCCCGGGCAGAAGCACATGGTGCAGATCGGCTCGGTGGACGCTGCCGAAGTCAACGAGGTGGTCACGTGGCTGGCGGACCTCACGCGCGACAACTCCCTGCCGCAGAAGCTGCTGATCCTCCACCAGTTCAACCTCTCGATGATCCGCGATCGGCAGGACGTGGACACCTCCCGGCCCGAGCTCGCGATCACCCTGCACGCCGACGGCCACGGCGGGCGCGCGGACAAGATGGGCACCTGGAACGCGCTGCAGCAGGACCTGCCCGAGGGGATCTTCATGGCGTGGAAGAACTTCTACGACGAGGACTCCCCGATGTTCACGCCCGAAGAGACCTACGACGTCGAGCCCCGCCCCTGGTTCGTCTCGTATCAGTGACGCGCGAGGCTTCCCTCCCCCAGCCAATCCGTGAGGCCCTCCCCCAGCCAATCCGGCTACGTTTTCGTGGTTATCGGGGCTCAATAAGCACGAAAACGTAGCCGTCTGCGCTGGGGTCTCCGCCGAGCCTGCGCCGCGCCGCGCCGTCGACAGGGCAGGATGGGGGCACCGCCCCGCCCGACCCGTCGGCCCCGCTGCCCCGCCCGACCCGTCGGCCCTGTCCACCCCGCCCGACCCGTCGGCCCTGCCCACCCCGCCCGACCCGTCGGCCCTGCCCACCCCGCCCTGCACTGCCGCACCCTGGAGGTCACGCCATGAGCATCCCCACCCCCTACGAGGACCTGCTGCGCGAGGTCATGGAGACCGGCCACCCCAAGGGCGACCGCACCGGCACCGGCACCCGCAGCCTGTTCGGCCGCCAGATCCGCTACGACCTCTCCCAGGGCTTCCCGCTGATCACCACTAAGCGGGTGCACATCCGTTCGCTCGTGGTGGAGCTGCTGTGGTTCCTGCGTGGGGATACGAATATCGGCTACCTGCACGAGCATGACGTCACGATCTGGGATGAATGGGCTGATGAGAACGGGGATCTGGGCCCGGTGTACGGGGCGCAGTGGCGCTCCTGGCCGGCCCGTGGCGGCGGAGTGATCGACCAGATCAGCCAGGTGGTCGAGGAGATCCGCACGAACCCGGATTCGCGTCGGCTCATCGTCTCGGCGTGGAACCCGGCGGACATCCCGCAGATGGCGCTCGCCCCCTGCCATGCACTGTTCCAGTTCGAGGTGCATGGCGGGAAGCTGTCCTGCCAGCTGTATCAGCGCAGCGCCGACCTGTTCTTGGGGGTGCCGTTCAACATCGCCAGCTACGCGCTGCTGACGCACATGATCGCCCAGCAGACGGATCTGCAGGTGGGTGATTTCGTGTGGACCGGCGGGGACTGCCACATCTACGACAACCACGTGGAACAGGTGACCCGGCAGCTCGGACGGGACCCCTACCCGTACCCGACACTGCGCATCCTCCGCCGCCCGGAGACGATCTTCGACTACGAACTCGAGGATTTCGAGATCGAGGGCTACCAGCACCACCCGGGCATCAAGGCGCCGGTGGCGGTGTGAGCGCGGACAGCGAGAAGAGGGCCGACGGGGCTGCGGCGGCCGGGAGTACGGACCCGATGCGCCGCTCCCCCGCGCTCAGGGTCGACGGGGGCGCAGCCGGCGGCGGTTCGGCGGACGCAGACGGCCAGCGTGGCCGCCCCCAGGTCGGGCTGATCTGGGCGCAGGCGCGGGATCGCGTGATCGGCGCGGGCGGGACGATGCCCTGGCATCTGCCGGAGGACCTCAAGCATTTCCAGCGCACCACCCTGGGCAGCCCCGTCGTGATGGGCCGACGCACCTGGGAGTCCTTCCCGCCGCGGTTCCGCCCTCTGCCGGGGCGCACGAACATCGTCATCACCTCCCGGGAGGACTTCGCGGCCGACGGGGCGGTGCGGGCCGGGAGCCTCGAGGAGGCGCTGGAGCTCGCGCGGGGGGTGCTCGCCGGGGACGTTGACGGGACCGCGCGCGAGGCGCCCAACGCGGACGGGCCTGCCGAAACAGCCCCCGCCAGCCAGCCCGGCACCGTCGGCCCTACCTCCACCAGCGACCCCGGCACGATCTGGGTGATCGGCGGCGGCGCCGTGTACCGCGCAGCGATGGTGCATGCGGATCTGCTGGTCGTCACCGAGATCGACCTCGCGGTCGATGGCGACACGACGGCACCCGAGATCCCCGCGGACTTCACGCTTCAGCGCACGGATCCCGCCGAGGGCTGGCACACCGGGGCCGGTGGCCTGCGGTACCGGATCCTCACGTACCGACGCTGAGCCGCCACGCCCCACCCACTCTTGAAATCGATTACTCACCCTGGTGAGATGGGGTCATGCCCCACGACGATGTGACCCCCCATCCCGCTGACGCCGCCTCCGTAATCGCGGAGGGCCGCGCGCACCTCGGCATCGAGCTCGGCTCCACCCGCATCAAGGCCGCCCTGGTGGATGACGCCGGCGCCGTGCTCGCCACCGGCTCCCACGCCTGGGAGAACGAGCTCGTGGACGGCACCTGGACCTATTCCCTGGAGGACGCCTGGGATGGCGTGCGCGCCTGCTACGCGGACCTCGCCCGCGACGTGCAGCAGCGCCACGGGGCGCCGCTGACGCAGCTGGCGAGCCTCGGAATCTCCGGCATGATGCACGGCTACCTGGCCCTGGACGCCGAGGGGAAGCAGCTTGCCCCGTTCCGCACCTGGCGCAACACGGACACCACCGAGGCTGCGCAGCTGCTCTCCCGCACCCTCGGGGTGAACATGCCGCTGCGCTGGAGCGTCGCGCATCTGCTGCACCAGATCCAGCTGGGCTCCGAGCACGTGCAACGCCTGGACTTCCTGACCACCCTGGCCGGGTATATCCACCTCGGGCTCACCGGCGAGCGCGTGCTCGGCGTCGGTGAGGCCAGCGGCATGTTCCCCATCGGCGAGGCGGGACGGGACTGGGACGCCGCGCAGCTGGAGCGCTTCGATGCCCTCGAGCAGGTCCGGCCCTTGCCGTGGCAGCTGCGGGAGGTGCTGCCGCGGGTGCTCGTGGCTGGGCAGGAGGCCGGTCGTCTCACCGCGGAGGGGACCAGGCGCCTGGATCCGACGGGGACCCTGCAGCCGGGGGCGCTGACCGCCCCGCCGGAGGGGGATGCGGGCACCGGCATGGTCGCCACCCACGCGATCGCCCCGCGCACCGGCAACGTCTCCGCGGGCACGAGTGCGTTCGCGATGGTGGTGCTGGAGGGGCCGCTGTCGGGGCCGCGCGAGGAGATCGACATGGTCACCACCCCGGCCGGGGACCCGGTGGCGATGATCCACACCAACAACTGCACGAGCGACCTCGACGCCTGGATGGGGGTGTTCGCGCGTTTCGCTGAGCTGATCGGACGCCCGCTGGAGGCCGAGGAGCTGTTCGGGACGCTGTTCGGCGCGGGCGCTCAGGGCGCGGCCGATGCCGGCGGGGTCCTGTCATACAACTACGTCTCGGGCGAGCATCAGACCCATGTCCCCTCGGGCCGGCCGCTGCTGGTGCGCGAGCAGAGCGCGGAGCTGACGCTCGAGAACTTCATGCGCGCCCAGCTGTACGGCGCCTTCGGCGCGCTCGCGGTGGGCATGGATGCGCTGCTCGTGGATGAGGGCGTGCGGATCGACGTCATGTACGCCCACGGCGGGATCTTCCGCACCGAGGGTGTGGCCCAGCAGGTGCTGGCCGATGCGCTCGACACCCCCGTGGCGGTGGGTGAATCCGCTGGGGAGGGCGGCGCCTGGGGCATGGCGCTGCTCGCCGCCCACACCGCGCACCGCGCGGGCGGGTCCGAGCAGTCCCTTGCCCAGTACCTGGATGCCGACGTGTTCGCGACCCAGGAGCTCTCGCAGCTGAAGCCCACCGCGGAGGGCGCGACCGGCTATCGCCGCTGGCTGGAGGCCTACCGGGCGGGTCTGCCGGTCGAGCGTCTGGCTGGCGAGGTGCTGGACTGAGGGCAGGGGCCGATGGGCGCACTCCCCCGTCGGCCCGCCGCATCGCTCACCCCGCCCGGGCGCTGTGCGCGGGACCATGTCCCGCTCCGGCTCGGTATGACACAGGCCCGCGCGAACCAGGTACCGGTAGGAGCCTGCTGCGAGATGGTTGACTGTTCCCCGCAGGAGGGATCGACATGTCGACGGGGACCAGCCGCACGCAGCTCGGGGAGCTGAACATCCGGGCAGTGATCCATGCCCTGCGCCGCCTGGGCCCGTCGAGCCAGCGCGAGATCGCCGAGCACGCCGCCCTCTCCATCCCCACGGTCTCCGTGATCGTGCGAGGGCTCGAGCAGCGCGGGACCCTGCGCGTCGTACGCACGGAGAGCAATGGCCGGGGCCGCCCCCGCGCGGTGTTCGATCTCGTGCCCGACGCTGCCCACGCGATCGGGATCCACCTCGACCCAGCGCTGATCACCGTGGTCGCGCTGGATATGACCGGCCAGCCCGTAAAGATCGCACACGACAACTCCGTGGACCCGGACGATCCTCACTCCACTCTCGCCACGGCAGCAGGCATGGTGGAGCAGGTTCTAGAGGATGCACAGCTTCCCGACGCCGATGCGGTCCAGTGCGCACTCGCGGTTCCCGGTCGTATCGACCCGACGCACGGCGCGATCGCCGACTCCGTATGGCTCCCTCACTGGAACGGGGTGCCCGTCGCCGGGATCTTGGGGGAGCGCCTGCATCGCGACGTGCCGCTGCTGAAGGACACCTTCGCGGCGATGTCCGGCGAGATCTGGGTGCGCGGGGGCGAACTCCTCGATGCGACCAGCATCTTCGTGTACCACGGGACCGGCACTGGACTCGGGATCGCCGTGGACGGCCGTGCCGTGCCGGGCCAATCCGGCAACGCCGGCCAGGCCGGACGCCTCTTCGAGCTGCTCTCGTCCCCTGGTCTTACGGAAGCCGCCACGGCCCATGACCCCGCGGATGTGGTCACCACCGCCCTCGCCGAAGGGCTCCTCGAGAACGCTGCGGGGTCACGCTCCCCGGATCCCCGCCACATCGGGCACGCGTTCCGCCAGCTCTGCGCGCTCGCGGAGACCCGGGACGAGCGCGCCCTGTCCCTCCTGCAATCCGCGGGGGACCGCATCCACCGTGTCGCCGCGGTGGCGGCGGACGTCCTGGATGCCGGCTTCGTGATCCTCGGCGGCCCGTACTGGGAGCTGGTGCGGGATCTCCGGCTCCCCCACGCCGAGGAAACGATCGGACGCCCCGCCCAGCACGGGCGCGCACCCGTGAGGGTCCTGGCCTCCGCGCTCGGCCAGGATGCCGGGGCTGTCGGTGCGGCCAGCGTGGTGCTGGACCGCCGATTCCGGTGACAGCCGACCCTGCCTGAGGGCGTGACGAACCGGCGGCGAGGGGCCGCTGAACAGTGCCGACACGCTCGGTGAATTCTGCGCGACAGCCTCCTATCCACCCGGAAGCCTGCTTATTCTACGAGCAAGAAAAAGCGCAGATCTGTCGCGCCCATCGGCTCCCGCAGCTCCGACCCGAGAGGTTGATCATGGCCCGTCAGCACTCCACCTCCATCTCCCGCCGCACCGCCCTGTCCGCTGCCGCCGTCGCCGGCGGCGGCCTCACCCTCCTGTCCACCGCCTGCTCCTCGGAGAATGGCGGCGCATCCGATCCCGACACCGTGACCATCACCGGCAACTCCATCGTCGGGGGCAAGAACACCGAGAGCGCCGAGTGGATCGAGAACTATGTGATCCCCGGGTTCGTCGCCCTGCAGAAGGAGAACGGCCGGGAGGTGACGGTCGCCTTCGAGCCGCAGGGCGTGGACGACGAGGACTACAAGACCAAGGTCGCCCTAGATCTGAACTCCGGCCGCGGAGCCGACGTGATCGGCATCGACGGCACCTGGGTGGGTGAGTTCGCGCAGGCCGGATACATCAAGCCCCTCACCGAGGTTGCCGACGGGGTGGAGGACTGGGACGGCTGGGACCAGATCAACGAGGCCGTTCGGGACTCCGCGGCTTTTGACGGCGACCTCTACGGGGTCCCCGACGGCACGAACGGCCGCGTGTGGTACTTCAATCGCGATCTCTTCCAGCAGGCCGGCTTGCCCGAGGACTGGCAGCCCACCAGCTGGGAAGACCTGTTGGAGGCCGGGCGCGCCCTGAAGGAGCTTGACGGAGTGGTGCCGATCCAGCTCAATGCGGGCACCGCCATGGGTGAGGCCACCACCATGCAGGGACTGCTGCCCATCCTGGCCGGGGTCGGCGAGGAGGTCTGGGTGGACGGCACCTGGCTCGGCAACACCGAGGGCCTGCGTGAGGCCCTCACGCTCTACCGCACCATCTACATCGACGAAGAGCTCGGTGACCCGATCCTCCAGCAGGAGGCAAACGGCCGCGACGCCTCCTTCGAGGAGTTCTCCCAGGGCCGGATCGGCATCCTGCTGGAGGGTGATTACTTCTGGCGGGCCGTCGTGAACCCGGAGGAGGGAGTCGGCACCGCCCCGATGGAGAACCGTGACGAGGTGGTGGGATTCGCGAAGATCTCGGCTCGCGAGCCGGGGGCGGGGGTCAATGGCCAGGACTTCGTCTCCTTCTCCGGCGCCGGCTGCCAGGTGCTCAACCCCAATGCCGCCGATCCTGACCTCGCCTGGCAGCTCATCGAGTTCATGACGTCGGCGGATGCCATCAAGGAGCGCACCAAGAACACTGTCTCGATCACCCAGCGTGATGACGTGAACGCCGAGCGGCTCGGCGATGATCCGCTGCTGTCGATGATTGCCGACGAGGTGCTGCCGACGTCGCTGTACCGCCCCAGCCTCCCCGAATACCCGGAGGTCTCTGTCGCGCTTCAGCAGGCCACGCTCGACGTGGTCTCCGGCGTCTCGGTGGAGGAGGCCGCCCAGACCTATGCCGACACGGTCGGGGGGATCGTCGGTGACGAGAACGTGAGCAGCAGCTGATATGACATCTCGCCTGGTCCCCGCCCGGGTGCAGGGGCGCAGCTCCTCGCCCGGGCGTGTCCGCGCCACGGATGCCGCCGGGCTCGGGATAGCGCGCGCGATCGGCTTCGTCATGCCGGCGCTCGTGCTCATCGCGGTGTTTCTGCTGTTCCCTGCCCTGTGGACGATCTATCTCGGGCTGACCGATTACCGGCTCACGGGGCTCGCGGCGATCGCCACCGAGTTCGTGGGGCTGGACAACTACCGTCGGGCGCTCGCGGATCCGAGTTTCTGGGATTCCCTGCGGATCACGCTGATCTTTGTGGTCGTCTCCGGGATTCTCGGGCAGACCATGCTCGGCTTCGCCCTCGCCTGGGCGCTGCGGGGTCTGCGGGGCACCGCCCGCGGGATCCTCGAGACACTCGTGCTTACCGCCTGGGTGATCCCCGGGTCGGTCCAGGCCTTCCTCTGGCTTGCCCTGCTCGACCGGCGCAGCGGGACCCTCAATGAGCTGTTGGGAACCTCGGGGCACGCCTGGCTGATCGAGAACCCGCTGTCCATGATCATCCTGTTCAACATCTGGGCGGGCGCCGCATTCTCGATGCAGCTGTTTTCCTCCGCTTTGACAACGATCCCGCCGAGCCAGCTGGAGGGTGCCCGCCTAGCGGGTGCCGGGACCTTCGCGCAGCTGCGGGACGTGGTCCTGCCCTCTCTGCGCGGGCACATTCTGACCAACGTCCTGCTGATCACGCTGTGGACCTTCAATTCCTTCGGTCCCTACCTGCTCACGGCCGGAGGACCGAACGGACGCACCAGCGTGCTGTCCGTGTACATCTACCAGACCGCGATCCCCGGCGGTCAGCTGGGCATGGGCGCAGCGTTGTCGGTGATCATGCTCGTGATCAACCTGGTGATCGCCGTAGTGTCCATCTCGGCAGGGAGGGCGCGACGATGATTCTTCGTACTGGCCGCTCGGTCATCTCCCGTGTGCTGTTCGTGGTGTTCCTGGTCGCTGTGGGGGCGTTCTTCGCGATCCCCTTGGCGTGGCTGATGGTCGCCCCGTTCGACGCCTCCCCCAGCATGTCCGTGCAGTGGCCCGACTGGACGCTCGCGAACTTCCGCACGCTGGCGGAGAATCCGTACACACTGCGGTCCATCGGCAACTCGCTGCTTCTGGCCGTCGGCACGATGGCGGTCACCGTCGTAACGGCCACCCTGGCGAGCTATGCGCTGTCCCGCGTGCGGATCCCGGGGCGTGATGCGCTGCTCTACGGGATGCTGCTGCTGAGCTCCATCGTGACCGGCACTGCCGCGATGGTGCCCACCTTCCAGTTGATGACCGCGGTGAACCTGATCGATACCCGCACCGGGGTGGCGCTTGTGCTCACCGGTGGGCTGCTGCCGACGGTGATCTTCATCCTCAAGGACTTCATGGACTCTGTCCCGCGCTCCTACGAGGAGTCGGCGCGGCTGTACGGTGCCAGTCGGCTGCAGGTGCTGACCCATGTGGTGGTCCCGGTGGCCCGCCCCGGCATCGCGTTCGTGGCGATCTGGGGGATGGTCCAGGTCTGGGGGAACTTCCTGGTGCCCTTCCTCCTGCTCAGGGACCCGAACACGCAGCCTGCGGCGGTGCTGATGTACACGTTCTACACGGAGGCGGGCCAGGCCGATCTCCGCCTCATCTCGGTTTTCTCGCTGATCTTCGTGGCACCCGTGCTGGTGATCTACCTGGTGGTGAACCGTAAGTTCGGCTTCCGCTTCTTCGGAGGGATCAAGGCATGACATCACCGATCGCCCTGGACGGGGTCGTCAAGGAGTACCCGGGCGGGGTGCGGGCCGTGGACGGCATTGACCTGCAGATCGAGGCCGGGGAGTTCTTCGCGCTGCTGGGCCCATCCGGCTGCGGGAAGACCACCCTGCTGCGCTCCATCGCCGGCCTGGAGACCATCACCGAGGGCACACTGCACATCGGCGAGCGCGACGTCACCTCCTTGGAGCCCGGCGCCCGGGACGTAGCGATGGTGTTCCAGGACTACGCCCTGTTCCCGCACATGGATGTCGCCGACAACATCGCCTACCCCCTGCGGATCAAGAAGGTGGCCCGCGGGGAACGGCACCGGGTAGCTGAGCAGCGGGCGGAGCGGCTCTCGCTCGCGCATCTGCTCGATCGGCGGCCCGGCCAGCTCTCCGGTGGGCAGCAGCAGCGCGTCGCCCTGGCGCGTGCGATGGCCGCCCGTCCGCAGGTGCTGCTCCTGGATGAGCCGCTGTCCAACCTCGATGCGCGGCTCCGCCTGGAAGCGCGCACCTTCCTCAAGGAGCTGCAGAGCGAACTGGGGGTCACCACCGTCTTCGTCACCCACGACCAAGCTGAGGCCCTTGCTCTCGCTGACCGCATGGCGATCATGCAGGACGGCAGGATCCAGCAGGTCGGCACCCCGCGCGAGGTGTTCCACGATCCGCGCACCAGCTTCGTCGCGGGGTTCATCGGATCCCAGCCGATGACCCTGCTGGAGGGGACAGTCGGCGAGCAGGGCGTCGACATGCTCGGCATGACGATCCCCACCTCGCAGCTGCTGCTGCCGGACGGGACGGCGCTTGCCCCCGGGCATCCGCTGACCGTGGGGATCCGCCCGGAGTACGTCGGCTTCACCCCGGTCGGGGAGGCCGCCCTGGCGCCGCCCGAGGGGACGGTCTCCATCGAATCCGAGGTGGTGAGCGTCGAGAACCTTGGGGCGAGCGTGCTGGTTTCTACGCGCCGCGGTCAGGAGCGGGTGCAGGCAGTGATCCCCGATGACCGGATGCCGCAGCTCGGGCAGCTGGGGCGGTTCACGCTCCCTCTGCCGCGCACGCTGTTCTTCGATCGGGAGTCGGGTGAGCGGGCGTGGGAGGCCGCGGCATGAGCGCGCCCTCGCCCTCCGGGGAAGCGGTGCACGACGTCAACCTCACCCTCGAACGGCAGTCCCGTGATCGATACGTGTCCGTCCCGTTCACGGTGGCTCCCGGGACGAGGTCGTTCGAGGTCCGGGTGAGCATCAAGGGCAGTGCCGGTGAGGACCGCGCCGTGGTGGACCTCGGATGTGAGGGCCCGGCGGGATGGCGGGGCTGGTCCGGTGGGGCCCGGACCGGGTTCATGATCGGCGAGGACACCGCCACGCCGGGGTATGTGCCCGGTCCTCTGGAGAGCGGCCCGTGGAGCGTCATCCTGGGCATCCACGCCCTGCCCGGCGGGCCCGCGCGTGCGAGGGTCCGGGTGCTTTCACCGGCCGTGCAGCACCCGGATCACGGGGCAGATGTCGATGCGGCGCCGCGCACGGGCCGCGGGAGCGCTCGGCAGCTGCCGGCTCCCGCTGGTCTGCGGTGGTACGCCGCGGACATGCACAGCCACAGCCTCCATTCCGATGGCCGCTGCGGTCTGCACGAACTGGCACGCGAAGGCGTCCGCTCCGGTCTTGACCTGCTGTTCGTCACCGACCACAACACCGTCAGCCACCACGCCCACCTCGGTGCCGTTGCGGAGCGTCACGGGATCGGCCTGCTCCCCGGGCAGGAGGTGACCTCGCATCGTGGGCACGCCAACGCCCTGGGGCCGATGCCCGCGGTAGATTTCCGTCACAGCGTCGAGGACTGGGCCCGTCAGGTGCGTGCCGCGGGCGGCCTGCTGTCCGTAAACCATCCGGTCTCCGGGGACTGCTCCTGGCTGGAGACGGTGCCCGACGAGGTGGGCGGCGTGGAGATCCTCCATGCGGACTCCTATGCGCAGCCGTCCTCCACCGCTGCGTTCGCCTGGCTCGCCCAGGTGGACGCCTCGCGCAGGCACCGGGGCCTGGCGCCGCTGACCCTGCTGGGCGGCGGTGACTTCCACTCGCCCGAGGATCCCATCCGTCCCGGCACCCCGACCACGTGGATCTGCGCCGCCGACACCTCCTGGCCGAGCATCCTCGAGGCGCTGCGGGCCGGCCGCACCACCGTGACCGGCAGCGCCATGCTGGTGGATGGCATGTTGCGGCCCGACCTGCGTACCTGTCCGATCCTGCTGCGGGTGGACGACGGGAAGGCCCTGCACGTCCTCGCAGGCGCGGGCCATGTGCTTGTGGACCGCGAAGGTGGGCGCAGGACGATCACGGAGGACCGCTGCGTCATGGAGGCGCCGCGGGAGCTCGGGCCCTACCGGCTGGAGACCGCGCAGCGCTGCACCATCGCGATCTGCCGTTGAGCACGCCGAGGGGCATCCGGCCCCGTCGGCGCCCGTCGGCCCCCGTCGGCCCCTGTCACATGGGCTGGTACCGCGAGCGGGCGATTGCGTAGATGCCGTAGAGCGCGAGGCCCACGCCGATGACGCCGAGCGCGATCGTGCCGGCGGGCAGATCCGTCATGGCTTTCAGGGCGCCGTCCATGCCGGTGGCTTTGTCGGGGTCCGCGGCGATCGCAGCCCAGCCGAACAGCACCCCCACGCCGATCAGCGCGATGCCCTTGGCGATGTAGCCGATCATGCCGGTGACCAGGACGACGCGGCCGATGTTGCCGTCCTCGGGCGGGCGAATATCGTCCTCGAAGCCACGGGAGGCGCCCTTGAAGACGTGGTAGCCGCCGATGCCGAGCACCACGAGTCCCACGACGACGATGAGGATCCGCCCGCCGGGGTTGCCCATCAGCCCGGCGGTGAGCTCGGAGGTCGATTCGCCGGAGTCGCTGCTGCCACCGGCGGCGAAGCGCAGGGCGGTGAAGGACAGCGCCCCGTACACCGCGGCCTTGCCGTGGGTCTTCACGACGTGGGTGGCCTTCTTCTTCGCGTCCTGCTCCCACTTCGCGCCGAACCACGCTTCGGCGAGGTACCACAGCACGAGCAACGCCATCGCGAGCCCACCGATCCACAGCAGGATGTTCCCGCCGGGTACGGAGGAGATGGTCTGCAGCGCCCCGGACTGGTCGGCGTTCTGCGAGGAGCCTCCGGGCAGGGCCAGGCGCAGGGAGATCCAGCCGATGAGGATATGCACCAGCCCGCTCATGACGAACCCGCCGCGGGCGATGTTCTCGAAGATCGGATGCTCCGCGACATCCTCGGCGGCGTTCTCGACGTCCTTGGCGCCTTCTGTCGCGGCCCTGCTCGCGTTCATGCGGACATCGTAGGCGCGGAAAGGCCCTGGCCGGGGCCGTTCACGCAGGCCCGACGGGGACTGGTGCGGAATGCGGGAGCACTGCCGAGCAGGCATCGGCCTCCTCGTCACGCGGATCCTCTCGCCCTGATCCCGAGAGCCCCTTCTGGCGCCTGGCGGCACAGGTGGTCAGTGCCCTGTGGGCGCTCGTGATCGTGCCGGTGGCGCTGGGGATGCTGAGCATCGGAGCTGCGGGGCTCCTGGACACTGTGCGGATGGCCCTGTTCGAGAAGCGCGCGCCGCTCATGATTGGGCCCGGGCTGATCGAGGCCGGTGTGCTCGTGGTGATCGCGGCAGCGACGCGCTGGTCGCCGGGTTCTCTCGCGTCCCCGGGGGTGCTGCTGCTGTTCAGCCCTCTGGTCGCGATGCCGACGGTGGGTGCTGCGATCGCCGAGACCGTCCGGAATCTGCTGATCAGCTCCGGGGCGGATGCCGCGCTGCAGGGCGTACCGCTGACTGCCCTGCTCCACACGCTGGACCTGCTGGCCACCGGCGTGGGGTTCGCGGCCGGGGTCGTGCTCGTGGCGCACGGCACCGAGCTGCGTACCGTGATCCGGAAGGCGGATGCGCGGCAGCCCACCACATGATCGGAATGCGGCGCGGGACCCGCGGCGTCCTGCTGGTCGCCGGGGCCCCGCGCCTGACACGTCGTCTCGCTCAGCCCTCCACGGGTGTGATCTCGCCGCGCAGCATCTTGAGGACCACGAAGTTGTCCGCGTACGGGGCGTTCTCGAGGATCGGATCGTCCTCCGTCGGGAAGCCCTGCACGCGCACGCCCTCGAGCGCGGGGTTGTTCCCGTAGCGCTCGAACAGGGGGATGATCGGCAGCAGCTCGTTGAACGCGAGCGCGACCGCGGAGATGTTCTTCTTCTGCTCCTCCTCGTCCAGGCCCTGACCGGAGCGGGTCACCAGCTCCTCGAGGTCCACCGTGCCCTCGCTGGTCTCGACATCCTGCAGGGGGAAGTCGTAGCCCCTTCCGCCCTGGTTCTTCGCCAGCGGGATGTTGTGGACGAACAGGTCCGTGACAAAGGAGAAGTGCGGGTGCGGGTGCGCCGACGAGCCCCACGCCTGGATCGCCATCTCGAAGTCACCCTTGTCGATGTCGATCGGCGCCTGCTTCTCATCCAGGGCGCGGGCGGTGACCGCGATGCCGAAGGAGGAGAACTGCTCGGCGACGTTCTTGCCGGCCGCTGACCAGTCCGCGTAGGTCTGCGGGAACTGGATCTCGTAGGCCGCGGTCTTGCCCTCGGGGGTCTTCCAGGTTTCGCCGGACTTCGTCCATCCCGCCTCCTCGAGGAGGGCGGTCGCCTTCTCCGTGTCCTGCGCGTAGGGCTCGAGCTTGCCCTTGACCTCGTCTGTCAGCCACTGGTCCACGAAGTTGTCGGAAAAGCCCACCATGTTCTCCACCGCCATGCCGGATTCGGCCAAGGAGACCTGGCCGATGGTCGCCCGGTCCAGCAGGTACGCGAATGCCCGGCGGGTGCGCACGTCCTTGAACTCGGGGAACTTCCCCTGATTCAGGTAGAGCGCAGGGCCGGAATACACCGGCGGCCGCAGAATCGTGTATCCGGCGGATTCGAAGGGCTTCTCCGAGGCCGGGGCGAAGCCGTGTGTCGCATAGTCCACGTCGGTGGACTGGACCAGGGAGGTCACCTCGGTGGTCTCCCCGGCGTAGACGATGATGGTCTCGAACTTCACCGTGTCCGCGTTGAAGCCCTTGTCGTTGCGGCGCAAGGTGAGCTGGGTGTTGGTGATCGTGTCGTAGTCGAAGTCGTAGGGGCCCGAGACGATGACGTTCTCGGGTTTGAACTCTTGGAATTCGGTGCCGAGCTTCTCGCCATCCCCCTCGTCCATGGTTCCGCCGGCCTCGACGATCTTCTGGGCCCGATCCGCCCACTCGCCGTACTGGGCGGTGGAGATGATGTTGGACTTCAGCACGTAGCGCTCGAGCACCGCGGGCGGATCCTCGAAGCTGATCACCACGGTCTTCTCATCGGGCGCCTCGAGGGCGGTGATGAAGTCCCAGGCGGGCGAGCGCTGGATGAACTGCACGTAGAACGTGGTCAGGTAGTCCTGCGACGTCAGCTTGGACCCGTCGCTCCAGGTCAGCCCCTCCTTGAGCGTGACGGTGAGGGTCTTGGCGTCCTGGTCCAGCTCATGGGACTCGGCGATGAGGTACTCCCACGTCTGGTCCGCCCACAGCCATAGGGCCGACGGCGGCACCAGCAGGTCCCGGTACGGGCTGTCGGCAAGGACCACGTTGGGCAGCCCCGCGTACGGCTGCGCGCCGACGTTGAAGTGCCCCTCGGGCGGCTGGTTGAACGGCCAGGCGGCGTGGAAGGTCCCTCCCGCACCGCCGCCTCCCCCGCCGCCGTCCGGCTCGGCAGGGGCGCAGGCGACCATGCCCGCGCCTGCGACGCTGGTCAATCCGACGGCCTTGAGGACATCGCGCCGACTCCAGGTGGTGCTCATCGGTTCTCCTTCGTGGTGACGACATCGTCGTCGTGGTGGGGCTCCGCCGCGTCATCGTGACGGAGGTGGGCATCTCGGGCGGCCGATGCACCGTCCGAGGTCTCGTAGGGCAGAGCGGCACGGCGCGCGAGGAGCAGACGCACGAGCACGCTTCCGGCGACGGCGACCACGCCGAGCAGAAGCGCCAGCATCGCGACGACCCGCTCTGCAGTTCCGGCTCCGGTCAGGGGGAGCATGAGGGCCGCCCCGACCCCGATGAAACAGCCGAGCGACAGCAGTGCCCGGGTGGCGGTGTCGATCACGGCGCGCCTCCTGCCGCGGGAGCTGCGACGGACCCCGAGGCGGCGGAGTTCCCTTCGCGACCGGCGCCCGCATCATCGGTGATGACGGTGCAGGCGACCTCTTGCGCAGCGGCACCGGGGGCAGTGAGCAGCTGCGGGACGGCTTGTCGGCAGCGGTCTTCAGCGAGTGGGCAGCGCGGGTGGAAGCTGCACCCCTCCGGCAGGTGGGCGAGGCTCGGAATCTCTGCGCTACGCAGACCTGCCGCGGGGTCGGGCTCGCGCACCAGGTCCGGATCGGGCTCCGGAACGGCCTCCAGCAGCGCCTTCGTATACGGGTGCTGGGGATTGTTGATCACCTGCGGGGTGGGGCCGGCTTCCACGATCCGCCCCAGGTACATCACCGCGGTGCGCCCCTCCCAGGCGAAGTACTTCGCCAGGGCGAGGTCATGCGTGATGTAGATGAAAGCGACGCCCTCCTCCTTCCGCAGCCGGGTGAGCATGTTCAGCAGGCTCACGCGGATCGATACGTCGAGCATCGAGGTGGACTCGTCGGCGATCAGCAGCTTCGGGTTCAGGGTGAGCCCGCGCGCCACGGAGATGCGCTGGCGCTGACCGCCGGAGAGCTGGTGGGGGAACTTCTCGCGGTAGCTCTCCGGCGGGGTGAGGTCCACCCGCGTCAGCAGCTCGTCCACGGTCGCATCGACCTCGGCGCGGGTGCGGGCCAGGCCGTGGCGGCGCAGCGGGATCGAGAGAGTGGAGCGCACCGAACGGATCGGGTTGAGCGAGGCGTACGGGTCCTGGTGGATGTACTGCACGTCGCGGCGATAGCTGCGACGGTCCTGCCGGGACATGGCCTGCAGGTCCTGTCCGCGATAGCGCACAGCACCCGAGGTCGGTGCGGCCAGGCCCGCAGCAAGGCGCGCCGTGGTGGTCTTGCCGCTGCCGGATTCGCCCACCAGGCAGAGCACCTCCCCTTCGCCGACGGCCAGGGAGACATCGGAGACGGCCGGGAGGTCCTTGCCCTTAACGTGGAACACCTGGCACGCACCGTCGAGCTCGATGAGCGGCGGAGCCTCGGTGCCAGCACCGGGCACGATGTCCGCGCGGGAATCAGGCACGGGCGATCACCTTCCTCTCGTGATGCACCTGGTCATGGTGGATGCAGGCGGCAGCATGGGTCATGTCCCGCTCGCGCTGCTCGAGCGGGATGAGCGCAGGCTCGGCCTCCCGGCAGGCGTCGGTCACCAGCTCGCAGCGCGGTGCGAACGGGCAGCCAGGGGGAAGGGTGGCCAGTGACGGCGGGGCACCGGGGATCGAGGCGAGCTCGGGCAGATCACCTTTGACCGGCGGCACGGCGTTGATGAGCTTGGAGGTATAGGGGTGTCGAGGTGCAGAGAAGATGTCGCGCGTGGAGCCGGTCTCCACCACGGTCCCGGCATACATCGTGATGACGCGGTCGGCGAGCTCAGCTGCGAGCGCCAGGTCATGGGAGATGAAGATCATCGCGAAACGGTGGATTTCCCGCAGCTCAGCCAGCAGATCAATGACGGTGCGCTGGGTGAGGATGTCCAGTGCCGTGGTGGGCTCGTCCAACACCAGCAGGCGCGGGTTCAGCAGCAGCCCGGTGGCGATCAGGGCTCGCTGCTTCATTCCCCCGGAGAGCTCGTGCGGGTAGCTGGAGAGCACACGCGAGGGCTCCAGGCGCACCGAGCGCAGCGCTTCACCGGAGCGCTCGGCGATCTCGCGCCGCGAGATGCGGTGGGTGGCGTGATCGCGCAGGGTATCGGCCATCTGCTGGCCGACGGTGAGCACGGGGTTGAAGGCGTTCTGGGCGCCCTGGAACACCATGGCCGCCTCTGACCAGCGCCAGCGCCGCAGCTGGGAGGAGGTCATCGCGGTGACATCGCGCCGCTGGCCATCCTCCCCCGTGAACTCGATGCTGCCCCCGGTGATCTCCCCGAGGGTGGGCAGCAGGCGCAGCAGCGCGAGCCCCAGCGTGGTCTTGCCGCACCCGGATTCGCCCACCAGAGCCAGGGAGGTCTCGGGGTAGAGGTCGAAGCTCACGCCGCGCAGGGCCCGCACGCGCTGGTTCTTCCCGGTGCGGTAGGCGACCTCGAGGTCCCGCACCGACAGCACCGGGGCGTCCGGCGCGGAGCTGCGGTCATCGGCAGGGCGGGTGGAGGGGACAGTCGTGCTCATCAGCGCTCCCTGAGTCGGGGGTTGAGGATCTCCTCGAGGGTGCGGGTGAGGAGGATCAGTCCCAGCTGGAGCAGCACGATCATCGTCACCGGCGCGATGATGTACGGCATAGCATCGGGGTTGAACATTGCCCCGGCGGTCCACGCGTCGTTGATCATGATCCCCCAGTTGGAGCCCTTCTGCGGGGCCAGGCCCAGCAGGTACATGCCGACCATCGCGTAGATCGCGTTGGTGACGGCGATGATGAAGTTGATGAGGATGTAGCTGGCCATGTTCGGGACGATCTCGCCGAAGACGATGCGCACCCAGCCCACGTCCAGCAGCTGCGCGGCCTCCACGAACTCCCGCTCCTTGAGGGAGAGCACCTGCGCGCGGATGGACCGCATGAGCACCGGCCAGCTGAGCATGCCGATGATCAGCGCCAGCAGCAGGGGGGAATCCAGCTTGTAGAAGGCGCCCACCACGGCGAGCAGAACAATCTGCGGGACCGTCATGACGATGTCGGTGATCTGCAGCATCAGCGCATCGAAGCGGCCGCCGAAATACCCGGCGAGGGCGCCGATGGACACGGCGATCACGGTGGTGATCACGGCGGCGAGGAAGCCGACCATGAGCACGGTGCGGCCACCGGTGACCAGCAGATGGAACGTGTCCTTCCCACCGCCTTCGAGACCGAGCCAGTGCTCGGCACTGGGCGCCTCCCAGGCCCGGGACGGGTCACCGGTCACACGCGTGCCCATGATGAGCGGTCCCAGCAGCGACAGCAGCACGATCGCAGCGACCAGGCACAGGCCCCCGAACCCGGACCACGACCGGGTGAGCTCATTGAACAGGCGGCGCAGCGGACTGACGCCGGAGGCCTTGGACTGGGTGGGCAGGGCGTCAGTGGTGCCTGCCGAGGGTGCCGTGGCGGTCATGCCGCTCCTCCTTCGCCCAGACGGATCCTCGGGTCGAGTGCCGCATTGACGAGGTCAGCGGCGAGGTTGGCGAGCACGACGGTGATGGTGACCACGAGCAGCACACCCTGGATCGTCGGGTAGTCGCGGGAGTTGATCGACTCGAACAGCAGCAGACCCACGCCCCGGTAGGAGAAGGTCTGTTCGACGAAGATCGCACCCCCGACGATGAAGCCGGCCTGAGTGGCGATCTGTGCGATGAGGGGCAGCAGGGCGTTGCGGCCCACATAGTTGGTCTGGATCCGCACGTCCTTGAGGCCGCGGGCGCGAGCCACGGTGACGTAGTCCTCGCCGAGCACCTGCGTGGTGGATGCCTTCATGATGAGCGCCCAGGTGCCGAGGGTGGTGAGGATGTAGGTGATCATCGGCAGTGTCGCGTGGTAGCCGATGTCGGAGAGGAAGCGGAAAGACAGCTCTGGGGAGACGCCCGGACTGACGTTGCCGCGCATACGCGTGTAATCGATGACGCCCAGTTGCACGGCACCGACCACGACGATCAGGATCGCGAGCAGGTAGTTGGGGATCGCGTGGAAGCCGGAACCGATGATGGACACGGCGTGGTCGATGATCCCGCCGCGTCGGTAGGCCATGATCATCCCCAGCAGAAGGCCGACGGTGATGGAGATGATCAGGGCCATGCCCACGCTGTAAAGGGTCCACGGCAGGTACTCGGCGATCTTCTCTGCGACGCCGACACCGGGGGTGGCGATCGATGTGCCGAGGTCCCCGCGCAGCAGACCGCCGAGATAGTCGAGGTACTGGCGCCACAGCGGAGTCGAGGGGTCGAAGCGGAAGTAGGCGAGCGCCTCGCGGCTGGCCTGGTCGTAGGACTTGCCGTACAGCGCGATCTGCTGGTTGATGTACACCTCGACGGGGTTGCCGGGCAGCAGCCGTACCAGCAGGAACACGCCAGAGGCCACCACCCAGATCACGAAGACGGCACGCACCAGTCGGCGCAGAACGTAGGAGTGGTAGATCCGCTGCGCGAGAGGGCGCCGGCGTCGTGCGATCGCTTGGGGCTCAGGATGCGCCTCTACGGCCTGAGCCTTGAGGTCAGCGCCGTCCTCTGGAGGGCGGGCATCGCGACCTCCCCGGAGGGTCGGAACATCAGCGTTCATCATTCTCCTCAGCGAAACGGCACGACGATGACGGCACTGTAGAGCACATCACACTCATCCTGATAATCGGTCCCGAGACTCGGCGTGCTGCGGCACGCGCCCGGTTCGCGGCACAGGTGTCGGCTCACGCCGCCCTATCGGGCCCCGCCGCCCATTCGTGTTCACCTGCTCGCCACCGCGCGTCAGTAGCGTGCCGCGCAGAATGCCGCTCGCACGCACGATGGGGAGGGGGCGAGCATGGACCTGGCCGCATGGGCGATCGCCGTCATGGAGTTCCTGGGCGGGCCCGGAACTATGCTGGTCATCGCTGCGGAAGCGCTGTTCCCGCCGATTCCCGGGGAGATCCTGCTGCCGTTCGCGGGGGTGACGGCGGCGGAGAACCACCAGCATGTGCTGGTGCCGATCGCGTGGACCACCGCCGGGTCGGTGCTCGGCGGGCTCGGGGTGTACAGCGTGGGGCGGGCCCTGGGGCTGCGGCGCACGCGGGCGCTCGTGCAGCGGCTGCCGCTGCTGGAGGAGAGCGACGTGGATGCGGCGATGCGTTTCTTCGACCGCTACGGCTTTCCCGCCGTGGCGATCGCGCGCTTCGTGCCGATGGTGCGCACGTTCATCTCCATCCCGGCGGGCATCGAGAACATGCCGGTCTGGCTGTTCGCCCTGGCCACGGGCCTGGGGTCAGGGATCTGGAATGCCCTGTTCGTGGTGGCCGGTTACTTCTTCGGGATCGCCGGCGGGGAGGCACTCGAAGGATTCGTGCGCCTGTATTCGGGTGTGGTCGCGGCGATCGGGATCATCGGCGGGATCGGGTTCCTGGCCAAGCGCCTGCGGGACCGGCGGCGCCAGCGCGAAGAGACGGCCGACGCCGGGTGAGGGCTGGGAACGGCGGCGCCGCACCCGGCACCACCGCCCCGCCTGACCTCACTCCTTCTCGTACGCCGCGGACTGCTCGAGCACCGCGCGCAGCCGCGCGAGGTCGAGCTTGCGGGAGCGATCGAAGGCGACCACGCCGTTCTTCTCCTGGAACACGTCGGTGAGCTGCGTGTAGCACAGGCCGAACATGTCGGGGTCCTCCATGAGCACGGCGGTGAGCCCGGCGAAGCGCTCGTACAGCTCTTCGACGTCGAGCACCCGCTGCCCATAGCCCCAGGACTCAGCCTGATCCACACCTTCGCCGCCGTTCGCATCGGCCCGAGCCGCGGCGCGCCTGGCCTCTTCCTCGTTCCACCAGATCCCGCCGTATTCGGAGACGAAGAACGGCTGGCCGGCGTAGGGAATGGAGAAGGTGCCGTCCATGTGCGGGCGGGTCAGCTCAGGCAGGTGCGCACGGTTGAGGAACGGATCCCCGTCGGCCAGTCCCGCCTGCTCGCGCCGGAATGCCTGCGGGTCCTGCTCGTAGGAGTGTGAGTCGTACACGTCGGCGCCGCGCACGCGGTGGGAGTACCCGGAGGCATCCAGCACGGGCCGGGAGGGATCGGCGAGCTTGGTCGCGTTGTACATCGCGTGGGTGACGTCATCGAGCACGGTGATCTCATCGTGCAGCGCCTGGTGGGTTTCGTTCAGGGGGCACCAGCCGATGATTGCGGGGTGGTTGATGTCCCGCTGGACAGCCTCGACCCACTGGGCGACGAACGACGCGGTGGGCTGTTGGTTGTGGCCGACGGGTCCGAGCCCGCTGACGCCCCAGTCCCCGAACTCGCCCCAGACGAGGTATCCGTGCAGGTCCGACCAGTAGAGCATGCGCTCTTCGAAGACCTTTTCGTGCAGGCGCGCCCCGTTGAACCCGGCTTCGAGCGCGATCGCGATATCCTCGCGGATCGCGGCGTCCGACGGGGCGGTCATCAGGGAGCTCGCCCAGTACCCCTGGTCCAGGACGAGGCGCTGGAATACCTTGCGGCCGTTGATGCGGAACTCGCGGCCATCGAGGCTGGTGGAGCGCAGCCCCGCGTAGGAGTGCACCTCATCGAGCACCTGCCCGTCGGCGTCCACCAGACGCATCGTGAGGGCGTACAGCTCCGGCGCGCCGGGCGCCCAGACGCGCACATGCTCGGTGGGGATCACGAGCTGAAGGTGCGGCGCGAGGTCGAGGTCCGCGCGGATGCTGGCCTCAGCGACGACGTCCCCGCCGGGGACGGCGGCCTGCGCCTCGAGGCGGCTGCCGGGCACCGCGCGCGTCAGCGGCACGTCGATCGCGAAGGCGTCGGCCGCCAGCTGCGGGAGGATCCGCAGGGAACGGATCGCGGCCTGCGGCACGCCTTCGAGCCAGACGGTCTGCCAGATGCCGGTGGTGCGGGTGTACTGGCAGTGGGTGTTGGCTGTCCAGGTGGCCTGCTTGCCGCGGGCCTGCGCGGCGTCTCGCGGGTCGCGGGCGCGCACCACGATCTCCACCTCATCCCCGGCCTCCACCTCATCCCCGGCGGCGGCGATGCCGGTGAGGTCGGCGCTGAAGGGGGTGAAGCCTCCGCGGTGCCGGGCGACCTCCTGGCCGTTCGCCCACACGGTCGCGTCATGATCCACGGCGCCAAAGTGGAGGATGGGCCGACGGCCCGCCCAGTCGGCCGGGATCGTGACGACGCGGCGGTACCAGACGGCCTCGAGGAAGTCGGTGTCGGCGATCCCGGAGTCCTCGGACTCGGGGGCGAACGGCACGGTGATGCTGCGGCTGTAGGGCTCGGTGAGCAGGCCGCGGTCGATCCCGGAGTCCCCGCGGTCGATCTCGAAGTCCCAGGTGCCGTTGAGGTTCAGCCAGGTGGGGCGCCACAGCTGGGGGCGCGGATGCTCGGGGCGCGGCACATCGGCGGCGGCGGAGAGCGGGGGTTCGAGGTGGGTGGCGAGCTCGGTGGCGCGATCCAGCAGGTCGGTGAGGCCGACGGTCGGCTGGGCGGCGGAGTCGGGCTGGGCTCGGTCAGGCACGGGGACCTCCTCGGTCGCGGGTCTGCGCGCGGTCCATTCCGCGGCGATGCATCCATCGAACCGCACTTTCCCCCGGATTGCAACGTGGGAATCCCGAGCGTTAACAAGGGTGCCGTTGGGGGTTTCTCAGCGGTGCCCGCTGGACTCGCGCACCACCAGCCGGTGCCCCACCACGACCTCCTGGCCGCCGGAGGCGGGGTCGAGCGCCGCATCGAGTGTCGCGGCGACGAGGGCTTCGAGATCCGGCGCCACGGTGGTCAGCGCCGGGACGGCGTACGCGGATTCGGGCAGGTCATCCCAGCCGACGACGGCCACGTCCGCCGGGACCGCACGCCCGGCCTCGCGCAGCGCGGCCAGAGCACCGAGGGCCACGAGGTCGTTGGCCGCGATGATT
Organism: Brachybacterium sp. UMB0905; assembly: GCF_002871795.1. Classification (GTDB taxonomy): domain Bacteria; phylum Actinomycetota; class Actinomycetes; order Actinomycetales; family Dermabacteraceae; genus Brachybacterium. The sequence goes on from NZ_PNHL01000015.1 coordinate 52,957, forward strand.
CCGTCGGCCTCCGTCCCCTCGGCCAGAGCCCGACGGGTGGCCTCTTGTCCCCGCTCCCGCCCCCACTCCGGCAGCGGGATCTCCCCCACCAGGGATGCCGCGCCGCCGGCGGCGCGGAGGGCTGCACGCACTCCGAGCAGGCGTTCGGCGCCGGTGGAGAGGTGGCGGGTTTCCACGCCGAGGAACAGCAGTCGCGTGCAGCCACGCTCGAGCAGGTGGCGGGTGACGTCGACGGCGCTGGTGACATTGTCGATCGCGACGTGGGAGACGCCGTGCCCGGCCCGGACACGCTCACCGAGGAGGACGAGGGGGACATCGGTGGTGCGGGCGTAGATGTCGCGGTCGGTGAGCTTCTGCGGGGACATGATGACGGCGTCAACGGGCCTGCCCGGAACGCCCTCGAGGTACTGCTGCTCCACCTCGGTGCGCCCCAGGGACACCTGAATCTGCACGTCATAGCCGCGTCGAGCGGCGGCCACCTGCAGCTTCTCCGCGAGCAGGGCGAAGTACGGGTTGGACAGCTCGGGGATGACGAGCGCGATCCGCCGCGTGGGCCCGCCGCGCAGATCCCGCCCGAGGACGTTCGGGACGTAGCCGAGCTCCTCGATGGCCCGCTGCACCCGCTCGCGCGTGGCCGGGCTGACCACGGGCCGGTCGTTGACCACGTTGGAGACGGTCTTCCAGGACACCCCGGCGCGCGCGGCGACGTCCTTGATCGTCACGCGGCGCGGGCGCGCGCCCTCGGCTCGCGGCATGTCCCACCCGTCCTTCCTGCGGCTCCGCCGCCCCATGACCGGTTCCCGCTTGGCGCAGCACATGGTCCAGCACCAGCGGCCGACGCCTCCAGTCTTGACCGGCACCCGGCTCCAGTGCTTCACTCTCACGTGAGAACAACGTGTGGCACACGCTACTGCACACGGTCATCGACGACCAGAAGGAAGCTCGCATGGCACCGCTGCATTCCCTTCGACGCACCCCGCAGGTCGGCTCCCGGGCTGCGGGCACCCCGTCCATCGGCGCCCGACGGACTGGCACCCACCCCGGCCTCTCCCGCCGCGCGCTGCTCAGCCTCGGAGCGCTCGCCCCGCTCGCCGCCGCCAGCTGCTCTGGCCCGCTGGGCTCCGCAGCGAGCGAGGTCTCCGTGTGGGATCTGTTCAGCGGCGCCGATGGCGAGAACATGCGCGGGATGATCGCCGAGGTGCAGGAGAGCATCGACGGGCTGACGGTCCGCCCCACCACCCTGTCCTGGGGCAACCCGTACTACACGAAGCTCGCGATGGCCTCGAGCTCGCAGGCCCCGCCGGACACCGCGATCATGCACGTCTCGCGCATGCCCGGGTACGCGCCCGGCGGTCTGCTCACCCCATATAACCCGGCGCTGCTGGCCGAGGTGGGGATCCGCCAGGAGGACTTCACCCCGGCGCTGTGGGAGAGCTGCACCTATGACGGTGAGCTGTTCGCGCTGCCGCTGGACACCCACCCGTTCATCGCGTTCTTCGATCAGGCGATCGCGGAGGAGGCCGGGGTGCTGGCCTCCGACGGGACCGTGGAGATCGGATCCCCCGAGCAGATGCAGGAGGTGGGGGCGAAGCTCGCCGAGGTCACCGGCGCCCAGGGCATCGCCTTCGGATACCTGCTGGACACCGCGCAGGCGTGGCGCCTGTTCTGGGGGCTGTTCCATCAGACCGGCGGCGAGGCGCAGATCGAGGTGGGCAAGAAAGCCGCCCTGGACATCGACGCCGCCGCGAGCGTGATCAGCGCCGTGAACTCGTGGATGGACGGCACCGTGATGCCGGACAACCTGGATTACGGTGGGGCGCTCGCCTCATTCGGCAGCGGCCGCACCGGCATGATCCTCTCCGGCGAATGGGAGCTCGGCGGGTTCCGCGAGGCCGTCGAGAATCTGGATGCGATGCCGATGCCGACGATGTTCGGCACCCCCGCGAACTACGCCGACGCCCACACCTATGTGCTGCCCGCGCAGCGCGGGACCTCTCCTGAACACACGCGGTACGTGTATGAATTCCTCGCCGCGATGCTGCAGCAGGGCGGTCAGTGGGGCACCGCGGGTCATATCCCTGCCTATCTGCCCGCGCAGGACACCGCGGAGTACCGCGATCTGCTGCCGCAGAACCATTACGCCGCCGCTGCGGAGACCGTGGTGTTCGATCCGCCGGTGTGGTTCACCGGCGCCGGCACGGACTTCCAGAACCGGATGAGCCAGCAGCTCATCGAGGGGTTCCGCGGCACCATCGAGCCTGCCCGCTGCGCCGAAGCGCTCGTGGATGTGCTCGATGGATTCCTGTCCAGCCCCGACCCGACGGCCTGAGGAGGCCCCCATGCGCAGACACACCCCCGCTGCCTCCCGCGGCGCCCTCTGGTTCGCGGTCCCCTATGCGATCTCCTTCGCGCTGTTCCTGCTATGGCCCATCGTCTACGGGCTGTGGATGTCGATCACCGATCAGTCGTTGGCGACCACCCGGCTGAACATCATCGGCCTGGACAACTACATCGAGGCGCTCGGCGATCCGGAACTGTGGAGAGCCCTGTGGACCACGGTCGTGTTCACGGTGGTCTCCTCGGTCCCGCTGGTGGCGCTCGCGCTGCTGCTCGCCTACCTGGTGGCCACCGGGCTGCCAGGACAGTGGCTGTGGCGCCTATCGTTCTTCGCACCGTACCTGCTGCCGGTCTCAGTGGTCACGGGGATCTGGGGGATGCTGTACGCCAATGACTTCGGGCTGATCAACGGGCTGCTGGCCCGCGTCGGCGCCGAACAGATCCCGTGGCTGTCCGATAAGTCGATCGCGCTGTGGGCGATCGTGCTGGTGACGCTGTGGTGGACCATCGGCTTCAACTTCCTGCTGTACCTCACGGGTATCCAGGCGATCCCCGAGCATGTCTATGAGGCCGCCCAGATCGACGGCGCGGGACCGTTCCGCCGCCTGTGGTCGGTGACGCTACCGATGCTGCGCCCCACCACCATCTTGATCATCCTGCTGCAGCTGCTGGCGTCGATGAAGGTGTTCGACCAGGTGTTCCTGCTGACCGCCGGCGGTCCGGAGGGCTCCACCCGCGTGGTGCTGCAGTACATCTACGACGTGGGCTTCAGCGGCTACCGCCTGGGGTACTCCGCGGCGGTGTCATACCTGTTCTTCGCCCTGATCGTGCTGATCTCCCTGGTGCAGGTCGCCCTGATGCGCCGCACCTCGAAGGAGGCCTGAGATGTCCACCGCCACCCCCACAACGACCACCCCTGTCCCCGCGACGGGCACCTCTGCGATGCGGCCGACGCTTCGGCGCGCCGACCGGCATGCGGATCGGGCAGACCAGGCGCGGATGCGGGATCTGACCCTCGGCAAGGGGCCGGTGCTGCGCACGGCCGCGTTCATCGCCCTTGCCGTCGTGGCGCTGCTGTGGGTGACGCCGATTGCCTTCGCGGTGGTCACCTCGCTGAAGACGGAGGCCGATGCGACCGCGACGCCGCTCAGCCTGTGGCCATCGGAGGGCTTCACCCTCGAGCATTACGTGAGCGTGTTGGCCGCCGGGGATATTCCCCGCTGGATCCTCAACTCGACGGTGGTGTCGGTGCTGGTGACGGTGCTGACGCTGGCGCTGTCCGCCCCGGCGGCGTACGTGTTCTCGCGGCATCGCTTCCCGGGCCGACGCCTGCTGTTCGCTCTCACGGTCGCGGCGATCATGGTGCCGCCGCAGATCCTCATCGTGCCGCTGTTCGAGCAGATGAAGCTGCTGCGGCTCTCGGACACCCTGCTGGGTGTGGCACTGCCGCAGGTGGTGGCGCCGCTGATGGTGATCGTGCTGAAGAACTTCTTCGACCAGGTCCCGGTGGAGCTGGAGGAGGCGGCCAGGATTGACGGCGCCTCGAACCTGCGGATCCTGTGGCAGATCGTGCTGCCGCTGTCCCGCTCGATCCTCGTGGCGGTGGCGATCTTCGTGTTCATCGGTTCGTGGAACAACTTCCTGTGGCCCTTCATCGTCACGAACTCCCCGGAGCTGATGACGATCCCGGTGGGGCTGGGCACGGTGAAGAACGCCTACGGCATCCAGTACGCGCAGGGGATGGCTAGCGCGATCATCGGCGCGCTGCCACTGCTGATCCTGTTCATCCTGTTCCAGCGGCACATCGTGAAGGGCTTCGCGACGACGGGGCTCGGCGGGCAGTGACGCAGCGCTGGTAAGCCGGGGCGCGGGCGGGGCTGCGTGGGTCCGTGTAGCCCTGCCCTAGTGGCCCCGCCCGATGTCGCAGGTGGGACGTATCCTGCTGATGCGTTCGGTGGCTGCGGCGTCGCAGCGGCCGCGCGTTCCCGCCTTGCCCCGAGGAAGCGAGCGTCATCCCGTGTCCTTCAATCACGCGCAGTTCATCTGGTCCGCGGCGGACATCCTCCGCGGCACGTACAAGCAGCATCAGTACGGAGATGTGATCCTGCCGTTCACGGTGCTCTCCAGGCTGGATGCGGTGCTGGCGCCCTCCAAGCAGCGGGTGCTGGAGGTGCTCGGGGATGCGCAGTGGGATCCGGAGCCGCCGGCGGCGATGCTCCGCAACCGGGCCGGGCACGAGTACACCTTCTTCAACACCTCCCGGCATGACCTGAAGTCTCTGCAGGGCGATCCGGACAATCTCGAGGAGAACCTGCGCGACTACGTCAGCGCGTTCAGCTCCAATGTGCGGGAGATCTTCGAGAAGTACGCCTTCGAGGATCGGATCATCGAGCTGGCGCAGAACGATCTGCTGCTGCAGGTGCTGCAGCATTTCGCGAAGGTGGATCTGCATCCGAACGCGGTCTCCAACGAGCAGATGGGCCACATCTTCGAGGAGCTGATCCGCAAGTTCGCGGAGGCCTCGAACGAGACGGCCGGTGAGCACTTCACGCCGCGGGATGTCATCGATCTGATGGTGACGCTGCTGCTGGCACACGCGGAGGATCTAGGCAAGGACCATGTGGCCCGGGAGATCTACGACCCCACCGCCGGCACCGGCGGGATGCTCACGATGGCCGATGAGAAGATCAAGGCGGAGAACCCCACGGCGGAGGTCTCGCTGTATGGGCAGGAGATCAACCCGGCGTCCTACGCGATCTGCAAGGCGGACATGGTGGTGAAGGGCCAGCCGATCGACAACATTGTGCTGGGCAATACGCTGACGAACCCGGCGTTCCGGGGCCGCACCTTCCATTTCGCGCTCTCGAACCCGCCGTTCGGGGTGGATTGGAAGCAGTCCCGCAAGATCGTGACCGAGGAGCATGAGGTGCGGGGCTTCGAGGGCCGCTTCGGGCCGGGCTTGCCGCGCGTGTCCGATGGCTCCACGCTGTTCCTCATGCACCTGATCTCGAAGCTGCGCGAGCCGCAGCCGGGTGATCCGAACGCCCAGGCGGGGCGGGGTGCGATCGTGCTGAACGGCTCACCGCTGTTCACGGGCGGGGCGGGCTCCGGGGAGTCGAACATCCGCAAGTGGGTGCTGGAGCAGGACTACCTGGAGGCGATCATCGGCCTGCCCACGGACATGTTCTACAACACGGGGATCGCCACCTACGTCTGGCTGCTGAACAAGGACAAGCCGGCCGGGCGCCGCGGCAAGGTCCAGCTGATCGACGCGACCGGCATGTTCGAGAAGATGCGCAAGTCCGTGGGGTCCAAGCGCAAGCAGCTGAGCCGCGAGCACATCGCGGAGATCACCCGGCTGTTCGACGCGTTCGAGGAGTCCAAGCATTCGAAGATCTTCCGCACGGAGGATTTCTTCTACCGCACCATCACGGTGGAGCGCCCGCTGCGGGTGGACTACGCGTTCTTGCCGCCGCGTGTGGAGCGGGTGATGGCGCTCCGGCAGCTGAAGAAGGCCGACGAGGGTGCGCTCGCCGCGTTTCGTTCCGGGATGGAGAAGGCGGCCGATGCCGATGGCGGCGTCACCTCGACTTCGCGCAAGGAGTTCAGCGCCCGCGTGGGCGAGATCGCCGACGAAGCACAGCTGAAGCTCACGGCCGCGCAGCTCAAGGCCGTGCTGGGCGAGCTCGCCGAGCATGACGACGAGGGCGAGCTCGTGATGCAGGCCGGCAAGCCCCTGCCCGATGCGGCGCTGCGGGACACCGAGAACGTGCCGTGGGATGAAGACGTCGCCGAGTACCTCGAGCGCGAGGTGAAGCCCTGGGTGCCCGACGCCTGGATCGACCACTCGAAGACCAAGGAAGGTGCGGAAATCCCGTTCACCCGGCACTTCTACGAGTATGTGCCGCCTCGGCCCCTGGAGGAGATCGACCGGGACCTGGATGAAGTGCTCGGGCGGATCCGGGCGCGGCTCGAGGAGGTGAAGGGGTGAGCGGATTCCCCCTAGTCGAGCTGCGGCGAGTCACGACCAACCTCGACCACTTGCGCATCCCCATGAACGCTTCTGAACGTGCCGAGTTCCCGGGCGAGGTCCCTTACTGGGGAGCAAACAGCATTGTCGACCACGTCGAGCGAGCACTCGTCTCCGGTCCGCTCACACTTATCGGTGAGGACGGAGCCCCATTTTTCGACCCGATCCGTCCCGTGGCGTTCGCCACGGACGAGCCCATCTGGCCGAATAACCACGTACACGTCCTTCGGCCTTCCAAGTTTGCCGATCACAGGTTTCTTGCGTACGCACTCAACAGCATCGACTATCGCCCCTACATCAAGGGTTCAACTCGCGACAAGCTCAATCAAGCAGACCTCTCCGCAATCCTGGTTCCGCACCCAGAGCTGGCAGTTCAGCGTGCAATCGCCGACTACCTCGACCACGAGACCGCCGAGATCGATGCGTTTATTGCGGACCTGGCCACCTTGCTGGAACTTTCTCACGAGCGTGTTCACGCACAGCTAAGTGACTCTTTGTCAAGGTTCGAAGCTGAGACGCGCCCCTTGCGCCGTTTCTTGTCGGCAACCGATCAGGGGTTCAGTCCGGATGCCGATTCGAGCCCAGCTGTGGCTGATGAGGCCGGCGTCCTAAAAGCAGGTTGCACCAACTTCGGCATCTTCCGCCCCGAAGCAAACAAGAAACTACTACCGTCCACAGTGTTGCCTGACAGCAGTCGAGTCCTCGACGGCGACCTCATCGTCACCCGCGCAAGCGGATCAATCCATCACGTAGGTTCGGCAGCCATAGCCCAAAACGGCGGACGAACACTATACCTCAGCGACAAAACCTATCGACTAACACCAAACGCCTTTGCCTCGCGTGAGTACCTAGTCGAAGTAATGCAATCCACCGCCTATGGCGATGTCAAGGCGTCGAAGCAACATGGGGCTCGCCGGCGAGCAGTCGAGCGAATGCCTCGGTGGGCGTGAGATAGCCCAGTCGGCGGCGGGGTCG
>NZ_PNHL01000016.1 GCF_002871795.1 Brachybacterium sp. UMB0905
CCCCCGCCAAGGCGTGGACCGAGCAGACCACCCCCACCACCCTCCCAGTGGTCGCCTGACCACCGGAGAACACATCGACTGTCCGAAATCCTTGACACACCCCAGCCCACACGGACCTGAGGTGACCTGCATGCAGAAGGGGGCCGCACCTCACCGTGCGGCCCCTTATCGTTCCCGGTGGGGTCTCACCTGACTCGTGCCACTGATTAGTGACCTTCGTGGCCGAGGTTGTCGAGGAGCTTCTGCACTGTGGGCCGCCGTGCTGCGGCGCTGAGCGGCGGGGAGCGCTGACGCGCACCCTGCTGCGCGCCGCCGATGCGCCTGGTGGGGTGCGCGAGTCGGTGCTCGTGCTCGATGAGGCGACCAGCCACCAGGACGCCCTCACGCAGGAGCGCATCATCGATGGCCTGCGCGAGGTGGGGGCGACGATCGTCATGATCGCCCGCCGCCCCGTAGCTCTGCGCGACGCGGACCAGGTGCTGCGGCTCGAGGACGGGCGCGTGGTGGGGTGAGGTGGTGCCGCCCGCGCAGCCTGCTGGTCCAGCGGATGTAAGGGCGGCGGAAGTGGGTCCACGAGCGGCCTCACCTCGACATGAGCGACTCCGAGCTTCTCGCATCATTGGACTGATCACCGTGGGGCGAATCTGTGACGCCAGGGCTCTTCTTGTCGTTCAGGAATACGATGAAAGTGAGCGCTCCGACCAACCAGCCATTCGTTGTGAAGAAAGCTGTACCGGGAGGTACTGAGGCGAGACTGCTGTGGTTGCCGAGAATGGCGAGAAAAAGCAGAATTGCCGGGGCCATAGCGCTCGCAGCTATGCGACGTCCGCCGGTGAGGCCAGCAATGAAGCACAGCACGGTCAGGACCGCGACGACGACTATCTCAGCCATGATGAATCACCCCTGTACGCGATGAATGCTTGAGGCGGGCCGTGGGCACTCGATGTCCGGCGGCGTGGGTCTTGAGGCGTCTGACCATGCGGGGACTTCCATAGTCGAGTGGTGCTCGTCGAACTCAGATTCTGCGGTGGCGGGCTTCGGGGTCGATGGGGCCCTCAGTGTCTGGGGTGCGCTCGGGGATCCACGGCTCGTCCTCGTCCTCGTCGTCCTCCTCGTCGGTGGCGCTGCCGTTGACGAGGCGCGATTCGAGGGACTTCGCGTACAGCTCGACGGGGTCGGATTCGATCTCGATGCTGCCCTCGATGTCCTGCCACTCCCCGCCATCGACGGAGAACTGGCCGGTGAAGGTCGTGGTCAGGGTGATGTCATACCAGCCCTCCAACCGGTACTCGGAAGAAACGCGCTCGGAGGGGAAGGGCTTGCCGGGATTGGTGGTGGTGATGGTGTTGCCGTCCCCGAGGTCCCAGTGGAACTCCACCGGCGTGGCGCGGATCCGGACGGGGGTGCCGAGGACCTCGGTCTCGAGCTCCTGGGTGTCGGCGTCGGTGTAGAGGACGTTGACCATGTTCACCGGCAACCAGCCACGCTCTGGGCCCGCGTGGGCGATGGGGGCTTTGACGGGGAGTTCGGCGAAGTCCTCGGCTGTGATCACGATCTGTGCCGCGGGGCTGTCGGCCTCGGGGGTGCCGGGGCGGACGCAGTCCCACCCCAGGTCTTTCACGCTGTTGTCTGCCAAATTGGTCTGCGTGCCGTGGACCGTAGAGCCCTTCCGAGGAGCCCCGCCAGAGCGCTTGACTCCAGCGGTCAGCGTGAAGACGTCATCCCCGCTAACTCGATAGTCGGTGGACGCCCCACTTCCCTCGTGACAGCTGTTCGTCGGAGGTACACACGAGAATTCGTCCGCGGAGGCGCTGCTGCACTCAATATTTCCGGGATCAGCCACCGTATTCCATTCGGTCACGATTGTAGAAATTGCTCCGCTTGCAGATGCTTTGACGTCCGTTGTGTTGTCCTTAGGGGGAGGGAGAGACCAATCCAGCGCTGAGCCTGTGCCAACCCGGACTTCACTGTCGGTAATTTCGCCACCGAAGTCTGTCTGCGGGTTTGCGACTGCTGCGGGTCCTCCTGCGAAAGCGGCGATAATAGCTAATGCGGTCGCTGAGGTAAGCCGCAGAGGTAGTCGGAGGCTCTGAGGTTCACTCGTGTGCATCGGTGCCCCACTCTGCATTGATTCCCGAGACTTTCCATGCTCCGTCATTCCAGTTCATTCCGCCGACAGTGCTGTACTCCAGCTCAGGCACGTCGACTCTGTCCTTAAAGGTGTCGTTCGGCCGCGTATGAGATGAGATGGTGAAGAGGTATCCGACTTCCACATCATTGAGATCTGAATCGTGTGTGCGGATGCCGACGTCTGTGATATCGAACTCAGACCAGTATTCATTATGTTCTTTAAGTGGCGCGATGGTGGCGTTGAGTTCCGCGCAACTGGAGCAGTCTGGATCTTCGAGCATTGGAAGGCTGGAGTCGTCACCTGTCTGGTGGGCCCACATCGACATGGCGATGTAGTACCGGAACGCTTGTGCCGCACCTTCCTCGGTGTGCTCATCCATCCCCGGGAAGTCCGCGCGGTCAGGTGCTGGGATATCGGGTGCGGCCTGGGTGTCGCCGTCGCCGCCTCCATCGCTGGCCCCGTCGTCACCACCACCGTCGCTCGCCTCGTTCTCGTCACCCCCGCCGTCACTGGTCTGGGGCTCAAAGCCGAGGTCCGGTGGCGGCGTGGTGACGGGCCCCTTGCCGTCGTCACAGGCGGCGAGGCCGAGGATGAGCACGGCGGATGCCGTGGCGGCGATGAGGCGTCGGGCCATGAGGAGAGCTCCCTATTCGTGTCGTGGAACACAGTCACGGTAGCGACCCGAGGTCACCGCGTCAGCTGGCTCTCCAAAATTGTGGATAACTCTCCCAGGTTCGCGAGCCTCGCCAGGGGCAGCGTGCCGCGCTCAGGGCCGCCCGTCGCGCCCCCCGCCCTCACTCGGGCGCGTCGCACCCCTCGATGACCTCGTCGAGGATCTCCGCGGTGTCACGCAGGCGGTCGATCTCCTCGCCCAGGCGCCGCCGATGCGCCCGCAGCTCCTCCACCGCACCCCCATCGGCCCCGGCCTCACCGAGCAGCGCGGGCAGTAGCGGCGCGATCTCCCCACTGCTGAGCCCCGCACCGAACAGCCGCTGGACCAGCCGCACCCGCACCACATCGGCCGCATCGAAGCGCCGATGCCCAAGCGGCGTGCGCATCGGTTCCAGCAGCCCCTGCGCCTCGTAGTAGCGCAGCGAACGCTGGCTGACACCGGTGCGAAGGGACAGCTCTCCGATGCTGAAGCTGCCGAGCTGCGCGGGGGTGACATGAGTGTCAAGGACGGTCATGCGTCGACAGTACGCCCCGAGACCATCACTTCCGTGCAGGTCAGACCGGTGTGTCGCGCCATGACATTGATGTCACCACAGGATTTTCGCGCCGCCCGGAACCTATCTCGCCCAGGACCCCAGGCCCAGGACACCACTCAGCACCCCGGGGGCGAACCCGCCCCATCTGGCGCACCGTCAACCGACCCGGCAGAGCCCCCACCCGCTCACGTCACCGGCCACGGTCGCAGTAAACTCAGCCCCGTCGGCCACCGCCGTCCCCGGTCTCACCAGCAGGAGGTCCCCATGGCAGCCTTGAGCGGCATGCTGATCGTCATCATCGCGGCGTTCGTGGGGGTCATGTTCCTGGTGGGCGTGGCCGCCGTGATCGTGGGCGGCGTGATCCTGACCCGCCGCTCCGCCGCGAAGAAGGCGCAGGGCGACTCCGTCGCACCCACCGCGCAGGCCACCCCCGCGGCCCCGACGGGCCTGGCCCCCCAGGCTGGACCCGGCCGGATGGCGACCTCTTCCCCGATCGCGCCCCAGGCCGGGTCGCAGCCTCCCTCCCGGCCCCGTCCACAGAGCTGAACCGGTCTCCGGGACCGGGAGGGCACCCGCCGCTCAGGCGGCGGGCTGGACGACGCCGTCGCGCAGCGTGATCACACGGTCCGCATCGTCTGCGAACTCCTCATCGTGCGTGACCATCACGGTCGCGACGGACAGCTCCCGGGTGATCCCCACCAGCAGATCCACCACGGTGCGGGAGCGCTCATGGTCCAGGGCGCTGGTGGGCTCATCGACCAGCAGCACCGCCGGATCCGTGCACAGCGCCCGGGCGATGTTCACCCGCTGGCGCTGCCCGCCGGAGAGCTCATGCGGACGCCGCCGGGCGTACTGCTCCATGCCCACCCGCTCCAGCAGCTCATCGGCCCGCTGTGCCCGGGCCTTCTTCTCCGCCCGACGCAGCCCCGCGATATGGCTTGTGACCAGCAGCTGCTCGCGCACCGTGAGGGCCGGCAGGAGGTTCGGCTGCTGGAACACCACGCCGATCCGGTCCCGCCGCACCAGGGTGCGCTTCTTCTCGCTGAGCTGCGCAATATCGGTGCCCTCGATCATGACGGCCCCGGAATCCGGGACCACGAGGCCCGCGGCGACGCTCAGCAGCGTCGATTTCCCCGAGCCCGAGGGCCCCAGGATCACCGCGAACTCGCCGCGGTCCACCCGCAGGCTCGCGTGGTCGAGCGCTGTCGTGGTGCGCGGGGTCCCGTCGGCGTGGGTGCCATCGGGATAGGTGACGGTCACGATGTCGATCCGCAGCGCAGTGCGCACCGGGGCATCGGCCCGATGGGTGTTCGTGCCGGTCGTCGTGGTCGTGGTGGTCATAGGTGCAGCGGTGCTCATGGTGATCAGTTCCCTCCCAGGGCAAGCAGCGGATCCACGCGGGTGACGCGGCGGGTGGCGACGATGGAGCCCAGCAGGCCGATGAGCAGCACGCCCACTACCGGCAGCACCACCGTCACGACGGATGATTCGAAGGGGGCGACACCCTCGAGCGCTGCGCCACCGGCCCAGCCGACGAGCCCGCCGACCGCCGCGCCGACCAGTAGCAGGATCGCCGCCTGGCCCACGGTGTCGCGCAGGACGTAGCGGGCGCTCGCGCCCAAGGCCCGCAGCACCGCGATGTCGCGGGTGCGCTGGATCGTCCACACGGACAGGAATGCGATCGTGACCAGCGCCGAGATGCCGTACAGGAACCCCTGGATGAGGGAGAGCGAGCCGTTCTCCGAGGAGTACGACGGCAGTGCCTGCAGGGACTCCCGGACGCTCAGCGCCCGCGTGTCGGTATCCGCGGCGACCGCCTGGACGGCCTCGTCGTCCGCGGCAGCGCCCCGCACCAGCAGAGCGGAGGATTCGGTGTCCTTGGCCTGGTGGGCGAAGGCCCGGAACGTCGCGACGTCCACGTAGCCGACGGGTGAGTGGGAGTACCAGCTGACCTCCACGGTCCCCGCCACAGTCGCCTCCTGCCCGTTGATCGAGACGGTGTCCCCGTCACTGACCTGCAGCGCCTCGGCAGTATCGACGGGCAGCAGGATCTCCCCCTCGTCCAGCGCGGTCGGCAGGGAGGCGGCGACCTGCCCCTCCGGGTCGATCCCCATCAGCGCGAGCGAGGTCACCTCCCCGTCGGCGTCGATGCGCATCTGCCCGACCGACAGCGCCTCGGTCTCCATACCCTCGGCGTCAGACCAGGTGGCAGCTTGATCGGTGGAGACCTGCGAATCAGCCCAGGAGACCTGGTCCCCGAGCGTGGGGGTGAGGACGACGGCATCGGCCGGCAGCTCCTCGATCGCGGAGATGTTCTGGTGCGCCAGGCCCCGCGTGAGCCCGGTCAGCAGCACCAGCAGCAGTGTGAGCAGGGCGATCACCCCGATCATGAGGGTGAAACGCCCCTTGGCATGAAGGATGTCTCGAAGTGCGACGAACATGCCTCCACTCCACTCTTTACGCGAGCCCGACGGATCCGCCCGGCAGGGCGGCATCGGCCGCTGCTCGGTGGAGCCCGGAGCGGTCCGTTCGGACGATGTCCCCTCCACCCCCCGGCTCTACGCTGGAGGAATGCGCGCCCTGAAGGACGGTTTGGACCGCGACAGCACCGACACGCTGGCCGCGCCGCTGCGTATCGCCATGCACCTGGGGTTCCTGCTGCTGCCGACCGTCGGTGCGCTGCGCGCCATCACCACGTCCGACACCCCCAAGGCCCTCGCGATCACCACCGCCGCCCTGCTGGTGACCGTCTACGCGCTGGGAGCCGAGCGGGCGATGCGTCGGCCCTCCCGCCGCGCCGACGGCACCCTGGACCTGCAGCTTCCCGCCGGCGGATGGGTCACGGCGGTGACCGTGGTGTGGATGGGCACGACGATCGTCTCCGCCGCCTTCGTGTGGGTCGCCTTCCCCCTGTTCTTCCTGGTCCTGTTCGCTCTGCCGCGCGTGACGCGGGTGATCGCCCTGGCCATCGTGGCGATCTGGGCGATCCTCACGCCGCTGCTCGCCCATGAGCAGTGGGCGCTCGGGATCGGGGAGATCATGGGGCCGATGGTCGGGGCTGTGTTCTCCCTCATCGCCCACGCCGTCTACCGGCGGCTGCTGCGCGAATCCGACCGCAACCGCCGCCTGCTCGCCCAGCTGCGCGAAGCCCAGCAGGACCTCGCCGATTCCGAGCGCCGCAAGGGCGTGGTCGAGGAACGCCAGCGCCTGGCCCAGGACCTCCACGACACCCTCGCCCAGGGCCTGAACTCCATCGTCATGCAATCCCGGGCCGCGGCCGCCGTGCACCCCGGGGCCGCCACCGAGCTGGACGGTATCGAGAACACTGCTCGGGAGAACCTCGCCGAGGCCCGGCGGATCGTTCGCGACCTCGCCGACCGCGCCGGTGAGAGCACGCTCGAGCAGTCCCTGCGGACCGTCATCGCCGCCGCCGAACGCCAGCCCGGGGCGCCGGGCCTTGAGCTGCGCGTGGACGGAAGCGCCCGCGAGCTCGAGCCCGCGCAGATCGAGACCCTGCATCGCGGCGCCCAGTCGCTGGTCGCGAACGTGCTGCGCCACGCCCGGGCGGAGCGGTGCGTGCTCACCCTGGCGTGGTGGGAGGACCGGGTGAGCCTGGATGTGGCCGACGACGGCATCGGCTTCGACCCCGCGACCGTGACCACCCGCGCCGCCAGCGGGAACGGGCCCGAGCGCGTCGATGGCGGGGATGGGCTCCGCCTGCTGCGCCGCCGCCTTGCGAGCGCCGACGGTACCGTGAGCATCGACTCCGCCCCCGGCGAGGGCACCACCGTCGGGCTCGTGCTGCCGCTGGAACCCGCTGCGGGACCCGAGACCACAGCCCCCGCAGAACCCCGAGCCCCCGCAGCACCCCACGCCGCCGTTGAGCCCCGAGCCCCCGCAGTCCCCGAGGAGGCGCCATGAGCATCCGCATCATGATGGTGGACGACCACCCCGTGGTCCGCGCGGGCCTGCGCGCCCTGCTCGAAGCGGACCCGGACATCGAGGTGGGCTGCGAGGTGGGATCCGGGGAGGCGGCGCTCGCCGAACTGGACCGCCTGGTCACCCTCGGTGATACCCTCCCGGACCTGGTGCTCATGGACCTGAACCTCGGCGCCGGCGCCGGCGGTATCGAGACCACCCGCACCCTGCGCGAACGCCACCCCGGGGTGCAGGTCCTCGCGGTCACGACGTTCGACACCGAGGCGGACATCGTCGGCGCCCTCGAAGCCGGGGCCGTCGGCTACGTCCTCAAGGACTCCCCGACCGCGGCCCTCGTGGACGCCGTGCGGGAGGCCGCCGCCGGACGCTCCGTGCTGTCCCCGGAGGTGCAGCAGCGGCTCGTGGCCCGCATGACCAGCCCCGCGACCGCCCTCTCCCCGCGCGAGAGCGAGATCCTCGAAGCCCTCGCCGGTGGCGCGACGAACCGGCAGGTCGCCAAAGCCCTGTTCATCTCCGAATCCACCGTCAAAACGCACCTGGTGCACCTGTACGAGAAGCTCGGCGTGGACAACCGCACCGCCGCCCTGCGCGTGGCCCGGGAGCGTCGGCTCATCCGCTGAGGCGTGCCCGGTTCGGGAGTGCTGGCAGTGCTGGTGACGCTGGCTGTGCGGTGCCCGGACGGTGCAGTGCCCGGGGCCCGGATGGCTTCGGTCCCTGGCTGCCACGGAGCGCTGGTGCCAGGATGTGGCCATGACCGTGCTCATCGCCTACGCCACTCACTCCGGCGCCACCCGCACCCTCGCTGAAGCGCTCGCCGAACCGCTGCGCGAGGCCGGGCTGGACCCCGTGCTCGCCGACGTCGAGACCGACCCGGACCCCGCCGCGCACGACGCCGTGGTGCTCGGCTCCGGCATCCGCGCCCTCTCCGTCGAAAAGAGCGCCTCGACCTGGGCTACCACGCATATCGACGCGCTCGGCACGAGGCCCTTCGCCTTCTTCTCCGTCTCCGGCTCCGCCGCAGACCCGGCCAACCGTGAGAACTTCAAGCCCACCGACGCGTTCCTCGCCAAGCTCACCCTGCACCCCATGGCCGTGAAGAACTTCCCCGGCTGGGTGATCATGGACAAGATTCCCCTGCACGAGCGGCTGCTGCTGAAGTCCATGCGCACCCCCGTCGGCGACTTCCGCGACCTCGAGGCCGTCAAGGAGTGGGGACGGCACCTGGTGGGGCTGCTCGGGGGCTGACCTGCAGTGACGATGTCCTACACCGGTAGTACAATGCGGTCATGACCACGATCAGCAAGCGCGAGCTCAACCAGCAGACCGCCGCGGTGCTCGCTCGTGTCACCGATACGGAGGATGTGGTCGTGACGGAGCGGGGCGTGCCGCGGTGGCGCGTCAGCAGCGCCCGAGAATCCGAAGGCGTGCTGGCGAGGCTCGAGCGGCAGGGGAGATTCACCCCTGCGCGGTCGACGCCGTCCCCGTGGCCGTCGCGGGTCGGCGGGCCCGTGTACACCTCGAGTGAGGCGGATGCGTTCCTCGCCGAGATGCGCGGCGATCACTGAGTCATGAGCAGTGACCTCGTCTATCTCGACTCCTCCGTTGCTCTCCGCGCGATCCTCGATGTACCGGAGCGCACGAACGTCCAGTCCTGGATGGACCGGGCCGGGACTCTCGTGTCCTCCCGCCTGCTCCGCACCGAGGTGGTGCGCGTCCTCCGCCGTGAGGGACGGTCCCTCGTCGACGGGACGCCGCTCCTGGATCGGGTGGGACTGCTCGAGATCGGGCGCGACACGCATGCTGTGGCCGAGTCCATCGAGCGCCACGTGAAGACCCTCGATGCGCTGCATCTCGCCACTGCGCTGCTCCTGGGCGAGCCGGTCGTCGTCGCCACCCATGACAGGACGATGAAAGACGTCGCGGCGCATCTCGGGCTGGAAGTCCTGGACCCTGTCGATCGCGTCGGATGAGGCCGAATCGACCGTTCCGTTTTCCTCATCCTTTCCGCACGACCCGCAGGAACAGCTCATGGAAGCGTGTCTCGCCGGTGGACTCGGGTGGAAGGCGAGACCCATGACCCGACCCTGCCGCGCCGCGACCGCGCGGCCGTCCGGCAGCGCGGCGAGCAGCTCCGCGGCCGCCCCGATCTCCTCGATCAGCGGGGCGCGGATGAGCGCGGCCCGCACCGGCGGCCCGTCGGCCGGCGGCCCCTCGAGCGCGGGCGCCGCGAGGTACAGCTCGTCCTCCGAGCGGGCTGACAGCGCCCGGATCTCGGCGGAGATGGTGCGGATGTGCCTGGTCGCCTCGGAGACGTCCCCGGTGCCGCCCTCATCCCGGACCTCGCCCCGGCGCTCGCCGGCGCCGTCGGCCGCCCCGGAGACCGCGGGCCGGCTCGCGCTGCGGCTCAGCCCCGGCACCACCTGGGTCAACCATCTCTTGCAGCGCATCGCACATGGGGTCCTCGCCGACGACGCGTCCCGTGCCCTCGTCGAGCGCGCCGGAGAGCACTACGCCGCCCGGAACGCCGAGTTCGCCGAGCTGCTCACGGCGCGGGGCCTGCCCGTCCGTGCGGCCGACGGGATGAGCCTGTGGGTCCCCGTCCCGCACCTCGCCCGGGAGGTCGCGGCGGAGCTCGCCCGTCGGGGATGGCGGGTGCGGACCGGCGACAAGTTCCGCCTCGCCTCGGGCTCCGCGGGCGCCGATCCCTCTGGGCACCTCCGCCTGACCGTCCACGACCTCACCGGCGCCGAGGCGCAGCGGTTCGCGACGGATCTTGTCGGTGCGGCCGGTGGAGCGCTTGCGGCGGTCGACAGGACGTAGGCCGAGCATCGGCGCGGGGAAGGCCTGTTGGCCAGTGCTCCGCGAGCTGCTCGTTGACGCCCAGGTTCGAGATCCGCGCATCGGTGATCCCGAGGGTGCCCAGCCGCCGGGTGTGCTTGTGGATGTATAGCTCGACAGACTCTTCGTCGGCGAACAGATAGGCGCCGCCCACCACGGACGCTCGCGGGCCCTCGGTCCAGACCTTCCAGATCAGGCCGTCCTCCGCGGCGATGTCGTCGGCCAGCTCTGCGCACGCGGCAGCGGCCTCCGCGCCGAAGGGGCCCGTCGCACGAGAACTCGATGGAGACGAGGCGAGGTATGGGGATCACTCCGGGAGGTCGAGGATGAGCTGACCCATCCGGCACCACGTCATCGGGTGCCGCGCCGAGTGATGGCTGACGAATGCCCACCGGGTCGAGCCCTACCGGGTCTTCTCGATCGTCCCGACGATCCGCTCGGCGATCTCCCGCAGAGCCAGGAACTGCTCGGGAGCGAGAGGATCGATCGCGAGGTCCAGCACCTCGACGGCATGGCCCGGCGTGGTCGCCACGACCTTCTCGAAGCCGGCTTCGGTGAGGGCGGCGAGGGTGGTGCGGCCGTCGGCCGGGTCGGGCAGGCGCTCCAGCAGGCTGGTCAGGGCGCGCCAGGTCCGCTGCTCCTCGGGCGTGAGCCAGCGCGGGTCCTCGGGGTCCTCACCTGCGCGAGCCTACCCGCGACGCCCGGTCAGCCGAGCGATCCGAACCAGGCGCGGCACAGCTCGTCCTCGCCGGGCGCGGTGGTGATCTCCAGCAGGTGTCCGGTCTTTGTCCGCACGAACGTGGGGGAGTAGTTCGGGCAGTAGTTGTCCCACGGATCCTCGACCGGCACCGGCGCGGGCTCGGTGACCCAGCGGATCCTCCCCTGCAGGGAGCGGCTGTTCGTGCGCAGCACCACCTGCCCGTTCAGCGGGGAGAGCCCCCCGTCGTCCATGTAGTGCATCTGCGAGCCGAGCAGTACCGATCCGTCCTCGTCCACCAGCAGGGTGGGGGTGTGGCGGGGCTCGGTGCCATCGGCCGCCCGGATCACCGCATCCCGCGCGGTCGGATCGCCCCAGTGGCGCGGATCATCGGTGGTGCGCACGAAGGTGCGGCAGAAATCCTTGGGCCCGCACACCTCGTAGCTCATCGCCCACGCCCCGGTGCGCAGGCGGCGCACATTCGGCATCCCGGGACGGGCCGACGGATCCTCCAGCTCGATCACCGGCTCCGGATCCGTCCAGGTGAGCCCATTGGTCGAGGTCTGCTGCACGATCTTCTGAGAGTGGTTCTCCCCGTCGGTCTCATCGCAGAACCACATGACGAGCGTCCCGTCATCGGCCACCGCGAACTCCGGCTCCCACAGTCCGCCCTCGTTCTCGGCGACGTGGCTGATGGCGATCTGCTCCCAGCTGCGGCCCACATCGGTGCTCGCCCAGATGCGGATGGACATGCGCCGCTCGGGCCGATCCTGCCCCACCGACGCCGCCCACAGCAGGGTCCCGGCCGGCATCTCACCCACGGCGCGCGGCAGCTCGAACAGCGTCGCGCAGCACAGGCCCTCCCCGCCCGCGGTCGCATCGTCGAACACGGATCCCACCTGCGTGAATGAGGCACCACCGTCGGTGGACTCCCAGATCGCCCCGGACCCGGAGGGGCCCTCGAAGGTCACGATCGAGGCGAGCAGCCGCTCGGTCGGATCGTCCTGGCGGGTAAGGCGCAGCACCCGCGGGTACAGCCCCACCCCGTCGTGCAGCAGCTGCGGCGCACGGTCCTGGCCGCGGCGCGGCCCGCGTCCAGGGCGGGAGGGGGCCGACGGGGGTGGCGCCGCGATCGCCGGAGTGGCCGCGGAGGTGGTGAGCGCCGCGGCCAGGGCCGTGGTCACAGTGCGTCGACGCATGATCGGGGTCCTCTCTGCAGGGTTTCTCGGTCGGGAACTGCCGGTCAGGTGTGCCCGTTGTCAGGGCTGCTCGGCGCGCAGGCGCAGCATCGCCCAGCAGATCGGCGGAAGCTCGGCGAGGATCCGCCCGTCCTCGGCGTGCACCCCAGGCAGTGGCCGCGGGGTGACCGCCGCGGGGTCCTCGGCGGAGTTGACGGTGCGGGGGTCCTCCTCATGCAGGTGCAGCGCCTCGATCACCGTGAGCGGCCCGAACGCGCTCACATCCACGGCAAGCTCGAGAGTCTCCTCCGCCGAGCGGTTCACCGCGAACACGGTCAGCAGGCCTTCCTCGTCATCCCAGGTGGCGACCGCGTCCAGGCAGGTGCTCTCCCCATGCCGGGCGCTGGTGAACATCGGGGAGTCGACGACGGTGTGCAGCACCGTGCCGTGGGCATGCCGGGAGGTCAGCGCGAAGGGGTGGAAGATGCTCTGCCGCCACGCCGGCCCGCCAGGGGTGGTGCGGATCGGCGCGAGGACGTTCACGAGCTGCGCCAGGCACGCGGCGCCCACCCGGTCGGCGTGCTGCAGGATCGTGATCAGCAGGCTTCCCAGCACCACAGCGTCCTGCACGTCATAGGTGGACTCGGCGAAGCGCGGGGCGATCGGCCAGTCATCACCGCTCGGCTCCTCGCCGGGGTCCGGCCCGGGATGGACCACGTTCCACTCATCCAGGCTGATCAGCACCTGCTCGCGCGAACCCTGCATGGCTGCGACGTGATCGCAGACCGCGGCCACCGCGCGTAGGTACCCATCGAGGTCATCGGCTGAGGCGAGATAGGAGGCGGCATCCGCGTCGCGCTGCTGGTAGTAGACGTGCGCGGAGATCATCGCGACCTCATCCCCGCAGGCCTCCAGCACCACCTGCTCCCAGCGCCCGTAGGTGGGCATCGTCCAATGCGAGGACCCGCAGGCGATAAGCTCCAAACCGGGATCCGCCCGATGCAGCGCGCGAGCCGTCGCACCCGCGAGCATCCCGTACTGCTCCGGCGGCATATGACCCAGCTGCCACGGCCCATCCATCTCATTGCCCAGGCACCACAGGCGCACGTCGTACGGCTCTGGATGCCCATTGCGCGCCCGCGCATCCGCGAGCTCCGTCCCCGGGGCGCCATTGCAGTACTCGAGCAGATCTGCCGCCGCCTGCACGCCGCGGGTGCCGAGGTTCACCGCCATCATCGGCTCCACCTGCGCGGCAGCGCACCAGGCCATGAACTCATCGACCCCAAACGTGTTCGGCTCCGTGGAATGCCAGGCCAGATCCCGCCGCACGGGCCGCTGCTCGACGGGCCCCACCCCGTCCTCCCAGCGGTAGCCGGAGACGAAGTTCCCGCCCGGGTAGCGCACCATACTCACCCCGAGCTCCCGCACCAGTTCCAGCACGTCCTCCCGCAGCCCCT
Organism: Brachybacterium sp. UMB0905; assembly: GCF_002871795.1. Lineage (GTDB taxonomy): Bacteria > Actinomycetota > Actinomycetes > Actinomycetales > Dermabacteraceae > Brachybacterium. The sequence goes on from NZ_PNHL01000016.1 coordinate 13,449, forward strand.
GAGCATCGGCTCGCGGATGGCCGGGCTCGACGATGCCGGTGTAGACGCAGCGCCCCATGTGCTCCACGAACGCCCCGAACAGCCTACGGCGCACGGGTGCGATGACGAACTGAGGGTGCAGGGCGATGCGGGCGAGGCTGCTCATCGACTCACTCCTGGCTCGGGAGGCGGTGACGGCAACGGCACCGCGCGAGGTGTCTGGGCGACAGGTGTTGTCGACCTTAGTTCAACGATGTACTCTGTGTCACGCCTCACACAGCAGTGGGGTGCCGGAGTTCGTCGATGAGCTCCGGGAGCCCGGCCGGGAGCCACCGGCCACCAGGAGCACTCTCGACGACGAGATGGATCACCCGGGATGAGACGACGACGATTCCTCAGCGGCGCCCTTGGCGCCTCGGCCCTCACCGCCCTTGGCGCGACGGGCTGCGGCAATATGCAGTCCGCGGACCCCAACACGATCACCTTCATGTTCCGCGGCTCCACGGAGGAGCGAGACGTGTTCTCGCGGGCCGTCAAGCTCTTCGAAGAGCGCTATGACACCACGGTCAACATCATCTCCACCTCGGCGGACCAGTACGCCACCAAGCTGCAGACCGCCATCCTCGGCGGCCGCACCCCGGACGTGTTCTACTTCGACGCTGGCCGCGCCACCGCCTACATGGTCAACGGCGTCCTCGCGGACATCACCCCGTACGTCGAATCCACCGACCTGCCCGTGGATGACATCTGGCAGGCGGGCTTGGACCTGTACACGTTCGACGGCGATCAGCGCGGCTCCGGCCCCATCTACGGGATGCCCAAGGATCTGGGCCCCTTCTCCTTCGGCTTCAACAAGAGCCTCTTCGACGAGATGGGCGTCGAGCACCCCGACCCCGATGTCCCGCTGACCTGGGATGAGTACCTCTCACGCTGTCAGCAGCTGACCGGGGACCGCGACGGCGATGGAAAGGTGGACACCTGGGGTGCGTCCATCAACGTCGGCGCGGAGATCCACGCGTTCCTGTGGTCCAACGGCGCCGACTGGCTGAACGAGGACCTCACGCAGGTCACCGTGGACACCCCCGAGTTCGCCGAAGCCCTGCAGTTCATCGTCGACCTGCGGGAAGTCCACGAAGTCACCCCTTCGATCAACGACACCGAGGGCCTGGACGGCTACCAGCGCTGGCTGCGCGGACAGATCGGCTTCTTCCCCGTCGCCCCCTGGGACCTGACCCTCTACCGCACCCTCGACTTCGACTTCGACCTGTGCCCCTACCCCGTCGGCGCCACCGGTAAGCCGGCCACCTTCATCGGCTCCCTCGGCATCGGCGTGTCCGCGAACAGCACCAAAAAGGACATGGCCGCTGAACTCGCCATGTTCCTCGCCTGCGACCCCGAGGCGCAGGAAATCATCGTCGGCGAAGGCCAGACCATCCCCAACACGCAGACCCACGCCCGCGAATGGGTGAAGGACACCTCCACCGAGCCGCAGAACAAACAGGAGTACATCGACATCGTCGAGGACTACGGCCGGTTCGTGCAGGACATGCTCACCTACACCCCGGAGTGGCTCCACGCCTTCCACACCAACCTCCAGCCCGTCCTCGAGGGCCGCCGCGATGTCGTGGAATACCTGGCCGAGACGCAGCAGTCCATGCAGGGCTTCCTCGACGCCGGGAACGAACAGTTCCGCATCGACCAGGAGGCGAACTCATGACGAGCCCCCGTGACCAGCTCGCCGTCGGCTCTGCCGCGGCCTCCGGTGCCGCCGGGCGCGCCGCCGGGAGCGGCGTCCCCCTGCGGCCGCAGCACGAAAAAGGGCGACTGCACCGCCGCGAACGTATCTGGGGTGGCCTGTTCATCACCCCGCCGGTGGTGGGCTTCGCCCTGTTCGCCCTGGCCCCGCTGCTGTTCTCCTTCTACGCGGCGTTCACCCACTGGAACGGGCTGTCCGCGCCGCTGTTCTCGGGCCTGACGAACTTCCGCACTATGTCCAGCGACCCGCAGTTCTGGCAGTCGCTGGGCAACACGGTGTTCCTCATGCTCGGCATCCCCATCGGCCTCTCGATCTCCCTCGCGCTGGCCCTCGCGCTGAACCGCCGGATCCCCGGCCGCGCGGCGTTCCGCGTCATCTACTACCTGCCGGGCGTCTCCTCCGTCGCCGCGATCTCGATCCTGTGGCAGTGGGCGCTGAACGGCGACTTCGGCCTCATCAACCAGGTACTCGCGATGGTCGGCATCGAGGGACCGAACTGGCTGGCGGAGAAGGCCTGGGTCAAGCCCGCGCTGATCATCATGGGCGTGTGGAAGGGCATCGGCTTCTCCACCCTGCTGTACCTCGCGGCCCTGCAGTCCGTGCCGCGCAACCTCCTGGAGGCCGCGATGCTGGATGGCGCCGGGGCCTGGCGACGCTTCCTGCACGTCACCGTGCCGATGCTCAGCCCCGTCACGTTCTTCCTGGTGGTCACCGGGATCATCGGCGGCGCCCAGATGTTCGCGGAGATCAACATCATGACCCCGACGGGCGGCCCCGAGTTCGGTTCCGCCACCATCGTCTGGTACATCTGGCAGCAGGGCTTCCAGAACCTGAAGCTGGGATACGCGACCGCCATGAGCCTCGTGCTGGGCCTCATGATCTTCGTGGTCACGGCCTTCCAGTTCTACCTGAACTCGCGCAACGTCTTCACGGTGGAATGAGGAGGACCGACCCATGGCGACCACCAGTGCACTGAGCTCCACCCCGCCCGCCGCCGTCGGCGCCGAGGCCGCCCCGCGTCGGCGCCGCAGCGAGCGCCGCTTCCAGAGCCCGGCCGATGTCATCGTGTTCATCCTGCTGTGCCTGGGTGCCTTCACGATGCTGCTGCCGCTGGCCTGGATGCTCTCCACATCTCTGAAGACCCGGGAGAACGTCTTCGTCCTGCCGCCGCAGTGGATCCCCGACCCGATCGTGTGGGAGAACTACCTGCGGATCTGGGAGGCCGGCCCCATCCTTACCGGCATCATCAACTCCTCGATCGTGTCGCTGACGGTCATCACCATCGGCACCATCACCTCGAGCTTCGCCGCCTACGGGTTCTCCAAGATGAAGATCCCCGGCAAGAACGCGATCTTCCTGGGGCTGCTGGCCGGCATCATGATCCCCTTCCCCGCGCTCATGATCCCCACCTTCATGCTGTTCAGCAGGATCGGCTGGGTGGACACCCTGCTGCCGCTGATCGTGCCGGGCCTGTTCGGAAACCTCATGATGGTGTTCTTCCTGCGCCAGTACCTCATGAGCATCCCCGACTCGCTCATCGAAGCGGCCGTGATCGACGGTGCCTCGCACCCGCAGATCTTCGGACGGATCGTGCTGCCGCTGATCAGGCCCGCGATCGCCGCGCAGGTGATCCTGTGGTTCATGGGCACCTGGAACGACTACCTGGGTCCGATCATCTACCTCAACAGCGAGAACGTGCACACCCTGCAGCTGGTGATCGCGAACTTCAACGCCACCTACGCGGTGCAGACCGACTTCCCGCTGATCATGGCCGCCTCGATCGTCTCCCTCATCCCGGTGCTGGCGGTGTTCCTCATCTTCCAGCGCCAGATCATCGAATCGATCGCCCTGACCGGCAACAAGGGATGAGGTCCGGGCGATGACCCAGCAGCACGCCGCCACAACGGCGGAGACCCTCGGCGGAGGAACCGCCGGCACCGTGATGGCGGTGCTGGCGTGGGTGCCACGCCTGGTGCTGCTGCACCTGGCGTGGCTGGCCCTCACGGTGCTGGGCGGTGTGCTGCTGGGAGCAGCACCGGCCACCGTGGTGCTGATCCGCATCCTGCGCGAGCGGGGTGAAAGGGCCGCTGAGGCTGCCGGAGAGGGCGCCGTGCGGGGTGCCGACGGGGGAGTCGCAGACTCGGGGTGGAGCGGGCTGCTGGTCGCCTGGCGGGCCGAGCTGGGTCCGGCCAACCGCGTGGCCGGGCCCTTCCTGCTGATCGGTGCCGCGGCGGCGCTGAACGTGCTGCTCGGCATCGCCGGGCTGCTGCCCACCTGGTTCGTGCCTGCTGGGCTGATCGTCGCCGCGGTGCTCGCCCTGCTGGGGGCGGTATGCAGCGCCCACGCCCTCGCCCTGCGCGCCGTGCACCCGCAGCTGCCCTTTCCCGCCGCGCGCACCGCCGCGCTCACCGGCCCGCTACTGCTGCCCGGGGCCACACTGTCCTGGATGATCACGATCGCCGCGGCGGCGGTGATCAGTGGGATCATCATGCCCGTGGGCCTGCTCATGAGCGGAGGGATCGGCGTGACGGTGACCGCGGTGCTGCTGGCCCGCGCCTGGGAGCAGCGCATCGCGGAGGCCCAGGAGACGGCGGCCGCAGCGTGAGCGGCACACACACCGCAGGTGCCAAAGGGCCGATGGAGCAGCCGCGCCCGGCGACTATGCGGGACATCGCCCAGCTGCTCGGGGTGTCGATCAAGACCGTCTCCAACGTCGTCAACGACCGGCCCAACGTCGGCCCCGCCACCCGCGAAAAGGTCCAGCAGGCCATCCGGGACCTCAACTACCGCCCGCAGGTGAGCGCCCAACAGATGCGCACCGGCACCAGCGGCCTCATCACCCTCGCGATCCCCTCCCTGGCCGGCGGCTACTTCTCCGAACTGGCCCAGGAGTTCGCCGACGAGGCACAGCGCCGCCGCCGCAGCATCATGCTCCACAGCACCGCCGCCGGACGGGACGAGGAGCACAGCGTGCTGTCCGGCTTCACCCGCGTGCTCGGCGACGGCGTCGTGTTCAACCCCCTGCTGATCGGCGAAGACGTCCTCGCGCAGCTGGGCCACACCATCCAACCCACCGTCTTCATCGGCGAGCACCTCGAGGAGACCCGCCTCCCGCAGGGCTCCGACTATGTGCGCACCGACAACGAGCAGGCCGCCCACGACGCGACCGTTCACCTGCTGCAGGCCGGCCGCACCCGCATCGCCTACCTCGGGGCGCTCAAGGTCGCTGAAGCCCGGCAGGCCCACTCCACCTCGATGCTGCGCGTGATGGGATACCGGCGGGCGCTCGCCGAGCACGGAGGCTTCGAGCCCATCGTGCAGGAGGTGCCCGGCTGGACCCCGGAGGGCGGCCTGGAGGCCGTGGGGCAGCTGCGGGCGGAGCATCCGCAGGTGGACGGCATCGTGTGCGGTAACGACGACATCGCCCGCGGCGCGATCGCCGGACTGCACGCCATGGGGGCGCGGATCCCCGAGGACATCGCCGTCATCGGCCACGACAACATCCACGAAGCCGTGTTGACCACTCCGCCGCTGACCACGATCGACCCCGACCGGCCACGCCTGGCTGCGACCGTGCTGGACCTGCTGCTCGAGCGCATCGGCGGGTATCGGGGCGAGCCGCGTGTGGTGACCACCCCGCATCGGCTGGTGGAGCGCGGGAGTGTGGGGTAGGGGCGAGGGCCGGCTTGGTCGAGATCACCCCGAGGTCACGACTGGCAGAGCCACGGACGATGACGTGATCTGCGCCACGTACTAGCATGCGGGGTCATGCTGGACACCATCACGCGCGTGCGCCTGTCACTCATGATGTTCCTCGAGTTCTTCGTCTGGGGAGCATGGTTCGTCACGCTGGGCACTTATCTCGCCGTGGAGCTCGGCGCCTCAGGGAGTCAGATCTCCCTCGCGTTCCTGACCCAGTCGCTCGGGGCGATCATCGCGCCGTTCATCGTGGGGCTGATTGCGGATCGTTTCTTCCCGGCGCAGCGGATCCTCGGCGTGCTGCACCTGTTCAGCGCGGCCATGCTGTTTCTGGCGGGTCGCCAGGAAGGGTTCGGGTCTTTCTTCATCTTCGCGCTGCTGGCCATGGTGTCGTTCATGCCCACCCTCGCGCTGGCCAACTCCATCTCGTTCCGACGCATGGAGAACCCGGAACGACAGTTCCCGAGCGTCCGGATCTTCGGGACCATCGGCTGGATCATCGCCGGGCTGCTGATCGGCTGGCTGGGCTGGGAGGCCGCCGAGACGCTCTCCCACACCTTCGTGATGGCTGCGATCGGGTCCGCTCTGCTCGGCTTCTACGCCTTCACGCTCCCCCACACCCCGCCAGAGGCGACAGAGGGCCCCGCCACGGTCCGGGACATCCTCGGCCTGGATGCGCTCGCGCTCCTGAAGACCCGCTCTTACCTCGTCTTCTTCATCTCCTCGATCCTGATCTGCATCCCCCTGGCGTTCTACTACAACTTCACCAACCTCTACCTCAACGAGATCGGTGTGGAGCGCGCCGCGGCCGTGCAGTCGATCGGGCAGATGTCGGAGGCGCTCTTCCTCCTGGCCATGCCTCTGATGCTCAGGAAGCTGGGGATCAAGTGGACGATCGTGGTGGGGATGCTGGCCTGGGCGCTGCGCTACGTGCTGTTCGGGTTCGGGGATTCCGGCGCGATGATGTGGATGGTGATCATCGGCCTGGTCCTCCATGGCGTCTGCTACGACTTCTTCTTCGTCGCGGGCCAGATCTACACCGATCGCTTCGCTCCCGCGAAGGTGCGCTCTGCTGCGCAGGGTCTGATCTCGCTGGCCACGTACGGGGCGGGCCTGCTGATCGGTGCGCTGGTCTCCGGGCCGCTGGTGGACATGTTCCTGCAGAGCGACGGCACCCATGACTGGAGGTCGATCTGGCTCATCCCGGCAGCGTTCGCTGTCTTGGTCACCATCTTTTTCGTCGGCCTGTTCCGGGAGGAGCAGACCGCCGACGTGCGTGGCTGAACCGTTCAACGTTCGACGACCCTCAACCCATTTCCCCAAGCCGGTTGCATAATGCGTCTGCGCTGGTAGCGTTCCGACTGAACCTGTCGGTGCCGGATCCCGCGAACCGCTCCAGCGCGGTCCCGCGGGGTCGGGTCAGGAAGGACACCAGCGCATGACCACCACCCCAGTTCCCCCGCTGCGCGTCGGCGTTGTCGGCACCGGCGGGATCTCCTTCGCCCACCTCGGCGGTTGGCGCGAGCTCGGTGTCGAGCTGCACTGTCACAGTCTCGAGGGCGCTGAGCAGTACGCCGAGCGCACCGGGGCCACTGTCCACGACTCGCTCGCATCGCTGCTTGAGGCCGTGGACATCGTGGACGTCACCACGCCCACGCCCTCGCACCCAGAGATCGTCCACGCCGCCCTGGACGCCGATAAGGACGTGATCTGCGAGAAGCCCTTCGCCCTCACCGGCGAGGAGGCCCGCGAGATGGCCGAGCACGCCAAGCGCGTCGGCCGCGCCCTGTATCCCGCGCATGTGGTGCGGTACTTCCCGCAGTATCACGCGGCGAAGCAGGCCGTGGACGCCGGGCGGGTCGGCACCGTCGCGGTGCTGCGCTTCGAGCGCACCGGCACTCTTCCGGACCGTGACTGGTACGCCGATGAGGAGCTCTCCGGCGGCATCGTGATGGACCAGATGATCCACGATATCGACCAGGCGCTGTGGATCGCCGGGCCCGCCGTGAGCGTCTACGCCCAGCAGCAGATCGCCCCGTCGGACGATCGGATCCGCACCGCGCACGTGGTCCTCACCCACGCCTCCGGCGCGATCAGCCACTGCCGTGGTCTGTGGGGCGCGCAGGGCACCACCTTCCGCTACACCTTCGACATCGCCGGGGACGCGGGGCGCCTGCAGTACGACAGTGACGGCGATCCCGGGGTCATGTTCGACGCGGTGGCCTCTGCGCGCCAGCGCTCGGGTGACGGGTTCCTGCCGGATGTATCGACGATGCGCGACCCCTATGCGGCGGAGATCGTCGACTTCATCTCCGCGATCCAGCACCGCACACCCACCCGCGTGGAGGCGGCCGACGGCGTCACCGCCGTGGAGGTCTCCCGCGCCGCCCTCGAGTCCCTGCGCACCGGACGGAGCATCGCATGCTGACCTCGACCGATACCGCCGCGCCGCTGAAGGTGGCGCTCATGAGCTGCGCCCATACCCACGCTGGCTCCTACGCCGCGCTGCTCGATGGCCGCGAGGATGTCCAGCTCGTCGTCGCCGACCCCGACGGGTTCGGGGACGTGCAGGCCAGCCGCGTGGTGGGCAGCTACGACGAGGCCTGGCAGGCGTGGGATAGCGGGCCCGACGCCATCGTGGTCACCGCCGCGAACGCCGACCACAAGGACCTCGTGCTCGAGGCCGCCCGCCGCGGCGCCCACGTCCTGTGCGAGAAGCCGCTGGCGACGTCGGTCGCGGACGCCGAGGAGATGGTCGCCGCGTGCGCCGGGGCCGGCGTGGTGCTCATGACCGCCTTCCCCGTGCACTTCGCCTCCGCCGTCATCGCGCTGAAGCAGGCCGTGGCCGAGGGAACGCTCGGCGAGGTGATCGGCCTGACCGGCACCAACAACGGCAAGTTGCCCGACGGCCGGGACTGGTTCACCGATGTGGAGCTCGCCGGCGGCGGGGCGCTCGTGGACCACACCGTGCACATCGCCGAGATCCTCGACAGCATGTTCGGGCCGCCCGAGACGGTCCACGCCGTTGCCAACCGGATCCTGTGGGCCGACCGCGCCGGCGAAGGCGCCGAGACCGGGGGCCTGGTCACCCTGACCTACGCCTCCGGCATGGTCGCCGCCATCGACTGCTCCTGGTCCCAGCCGGAAAACGCCTCCACCTGGGGCGGGCTGCGGCTGCAGGCCGTGGGCACCGGCGGGCAGCTGCAGATCGACGCCTTCGCCCAGCACGTGGGCGGACCCGGCCAGTGGCACGCCTACGGCGAGAACACCGACGCCGTGCTCATCGACGCCTTCCTCGACGCCGTGCGCGCCGGTGAGGCCGTGGAGCCGACGGGCGAGGTGGGCCTGCGGACCGTGCGGATCGTCGCCGCGGCGCAGGAATCCGTGCGGACCGGCCAGCCGGTGCGGGTCGGGCAGGGCTGAGCGAAGGCTCGGCGGCCTCTGGCCCGGGGCCCGGCGGGCTCTGGCCGTGCCTGAGCTGTGCCGACTGCGGCTGGCCCGGGCGGTAGCGGAGGAAATCGACCTCTCAGCGGCACGCGCCACGCACCATGCCGCTGAGAGGTCGATTCCCTACGGCCCGTTTCCCGCCGGCCTGGACAGCCTCGGCCCCAGCCCCGAGCCAACCGGCCCACCGGCCCTCACCCCCGCGTCCGCACCCCGATCATCCCGCCGTCGATCGCGAGCAGCACGCCCGAGGTCGACCGGTTGCGCGGGGAGGCCAGGTAGCAGTGCGCCTCGGCCACTTCCTCGGCGGACACGAGCCGGCCGTGCGGCTGGCGGGCGTTGAGCGCAGCCCGCTCGGCCGCGGGATCCTCGGCCTTCTCCAGCAGCCGACCGATCCACGGGGTGTCCGCCGTGCCCGGCACCACGGCATTGACCCGGATGCCGTCCTTCGCCCAGTCCGCAGCCATGGCCAGGGTCATCGCGCGGACCGCGCCCTTGGAGGCGGAATACAGCACCCGTTCGGGCAGCCCCACTTCGGAGGCGATCGAGGCGGTGTTGACCACGGCCGCATGCTCGGAGACGCGCAGGTGCGGCAGGGCGGCGCGGACCACGCGCGCCACCGAGGTGGCGTTGATGGAGAAGACCCGCGCCCACTCCTCATCGTCGTTCGCGGTCACGTCCCCCTGCGCGCCGATCCCGGCGTTGTTGATGACGACGTCCAGCCCGCCGAGCTGCTCGGCTGCCTCGGCCACAGCCTGGTCCACACTCGCAGAGTCAGAGACGTCGCAGGTCAAGGGCAGCGCCCCGGCGGGAGCGCCGTCGGGGTGGAGATCGAGCACGGCCACGCGCGCGCCGCGGGCCATGAGCTCGCGGACGGTCGCGGCGCCGATGCCGGATGCGCCGCCGGTGACCAGGGCGCGGATGCCGTCGTACTCGAGGGCGGGAGCGGTGGAAGGGGACACGGGAACCTCCAGATCAGAGCTCGGACACCTCGATCCTACGGCCAGCCACCCGCTAAGGTCGGATGTATCGCGGCTGGTGCAGAACGCAGCGGCCGGCCGCCCCACCGAGCGTCTCCAGGAGGATCCCGTGGAACTGCGACGTCTAGGCCCCGTCGGCCAGGAGAAACCAGCTCTCGTGCACGAGGGGGTGACCTACCGCCTCGACGGCCTGACCGCTGATGTGGACGGCGCGTTCCTGGCCTCCGACGGGCTCGCCCGCGCGGCCAGCGCCCTCGCTGCCGGGGAGCTGCCCGTTTGGGACGACGCAGATGGTGAGCGGGTCGGCGCCCCGATCGCGCGGCCGCAGGCCGTGATCTGCATCGGCCAGAACTATGCCGCGCATGCCGCGGAGTCCGGGGCGGAGCCGCCCACCACCCCGATCATCTTCTTCAAGCACCCGAACACCGTCGTGGGTCCGCATGATCCCGTCGAGATCCCGCCGGGGGCGACCACCGTGGACTGGGAGGTGGAGCTGGGTGTCGTGATCGGCGCGCAGGCGTCCTACCTCTCCGATGAACAGGAGGCGCTGGACGTCATCGCCGGGTACGTCACGAGCCACGACATCTCGGAGCGGAACTGGCAGCTGGAGGACTCCGGCGGGCAGTGGTCCAAGGGCAAGTGCGGCAAGGGATTCAACCCCGTCGGACCCGCGCTGGTGCCGGCCGACGAGGTCGACCCGCAGGCGCTGCGCCTGTGGTCGAGCGTGAACGGCGAGGCCCGTCAGGACTCGAACACCTCCGACATGGTGTTCACCGTGGCGCAGCTGGTCCACCACCTCAGCCAGTACATGGTGCTCGAGCCCGGGGACCTCATCAACACCGGCACCCCGCAGGGCGTGGCCCTCTCCGGCCGCTTCCCCTACCTCGCGGCCGGAGACGTGGTGGAGCTGGGGATCGACGGCCTCGGCAAACAGCGCCAGGAGTTCGTGCCCCACGCCTGAGAGGGGTGACCCCCGCCTCTCACCGCCCCTCGTCGATCTCCAGCAGGCTCGCGGCGGACTCGATCTCGGTGACCTCGGCGCGCTCCTTGTTCATCCGCTCGAGGTACGGCTGGGCCCGATCCACCTGCTGCTGCAGGTTCGTCACGGTGGTCAGGAAGTTCTGATTGGCCTGGGCGCGGAACGTGTCGATCCCGTCCATCGTGCTGAACAGATTGTCGAAGGCAGCCTGCAGCGTCTCGGCGGAGACCCCGGAGGTCGCGGCCTGCTGCTGGGTCTTCACCGAATTGTCGGCGAGCATCTTCGAGGTGCGGTCGATCAGCGAGTCGGTGGTGCGGTTGACCGCATCGATCTGGTCCAGCACGATCTTCTGGTTCTCCAGCGCCTGGGCGGTGATCACCGCGGTGCGCAGCGCCGTGACGGTGGTGGTGCGGGCCCGCTCCACGCCCTGCTGCAGCTGGGTGTTGTTGTCCTCGATGACGCCCATGGACATGTAGGCCTGCACGGTCACGGCGATCTGCGTGGCCACGTCCTGGCGGCGCTGCCGCACAGCGAACAGCACGTCCCGCTCGAGCGCATCGGCCTCCATGCCCTTGCCCTCGCCGCGCAGCTGCTCGGCGCGCCGCACCGCCCGGTCATCCAGCAGACCCAGCAGGTGGGAGGCCTTCTGCAGCGCCTCGAGGTCCTCCCACAGGCCGCGCCGCTCCACGGCGAGCTCCGCATTGTCCTTCTGCAGCATCTCCTGGCCGCGCGAGAGGGCGCCGAGCACCTGGTCGAGCTGATCCTGGTTGGTCTCGAAGTTGCGGAAGTACCGCTTGGCGGCATTGCGGCCGGGCAGCCAGCCCAGCGCCTTGTCCGCGAAGGTCTCCTCCTTGGGGGCGAGGTCCTCCATGGTGGTGCGCAGCTCCGCGAGGGACTTCGCGACCGACTCCTGGGCGTTGCCCTTGTCCTTGGACTGCTTGAGGGTCTGCTGCATGAACCGCGAGGAGCTCTGGCTGGTGCGCTCGAAGGTGCGTCGCGCCACCGCGCCGAGCGCGTTGACCTGCGCGGTGTACTCCTGGGAGGCGGGGTTCATCGCGGCGACCTGCTCCACCCACGCATCGGCCCGTCGCTCGAGCTCACGCTGCTGCTCCGGCGGCAGATCCGGCAGGGCGGAGACGGCCTGCTCCTCGGTGACCTGCTCGGTCGGCTCGGCGGGGGTCAGCTCGGTGGCGGGGGCGGGCGGCTGCAGCTTGTCCATGGGGTCCTCCTGGGACGGGGTCGAAGCGGTGAGATCAGGTCTGGTCGGGCAGGCGGGTCAGGGTGGGCGGTCACTCCCGCAGGTCAGGGCCGACGGGGGAGTGCGAAGGTGTCAGACGTCGAAGGTGGGGTCCAGGCGCCGATCGGCGAGCCGCGTGGTGAGGAACTCGTGGTGTACCTCGAGGGAGCGGGTCACCCCGGAGACCACGTCCCCTTCGATACGCTCCACCCCTTCGGCGAGCACGGTGAGCTGCTCATCGATGCTCTTCAGGTTCGCGAGCGCCTCGCGCCGGGCGTCGCCCTGGAACGAGGCGAGGAAGCGGATGGTGTCCTCGGTGGCATCCAGCAGCTCGGGGATGTACCGCGAGGACATGCCCTCGAGCATCATCACGTCCCCATCGGAGGGCCGACGCCCCTGCAGCACCTCGTGGCCCAGGAGGGCATCGATCCGGGCCAGCAGCGAATCGGCATGCTGCAGCACGGGCTTCACGGCGGAGCCGGGGGAGCGGCGGCGCAGCTCGACGATGCGGCGGCGCTGCTGCGTGGTCGCATTCACGACCTCCTCCAGCAGGGCGCGGGTGGAGGGCGCCATATCGGCATCGGTCAAGGTCAGACGGGGCTTGGCCGGTTTGCGGTTGCGCAGCAGGAATGCGGAGCCACCGCCGACCACGGCGCCGACGCCGAGGCCCGCCGCGAGCGGCCACAGCAGCCCGGCCCCGCCGATCAGCGCAGCGATCCCGAAGACCGTGAACACGCTGAACCCGCTCACGCCGCCCAGCACGGTGGGCACGCCGCGGGTCAGCCACTTCCCGCGGCGGCGCGGCACCGACACGGCTTTCGAGTGCGGCGGATGGACCTTCCCCTCGAGCGGCCCCTGCGCAGGGCGCTGCCCCCACATCGTGCGCCGCTCCGCCGTCGCCTTCCACGGCAGGTCACGGGAACCCGACGCGGTGGGTGGGGCCAGGTGCGGGGGAGGGGCCGACGGTGTGTGAGCCGCCGAGTCCTGCGCGGTGCCCCGTGCGAACGGCGGCTGCGGTGCCGGGGTGTCGGGCGCGGGGGTGGCCGCAGGAGTCGGGGTCGCCGACGGGCGCTGCGGGGCGTGGGGCTGAGGGTGAGCGGCCTGTTCACCAGCGGGCTGCGCGTGCCGGGCGTCGGGCGCGAAGGGATCGGGGAAGCGGCCGCTTCCCGCCTCAGACCCGTGGCGGGTCGTACCTTCGCTGCTGCTCACCAGACCCCCTCATGGCCTCGGGAACGGACGGTGCAGCACCGGGGCCGGTGACGGTCCGCGGACCGGGCCGGACCGGGGCGCAGAGCGTCCAGGACGTGGATTCAGGCTAGCGCGTGCGCCTGGAGATCGCGTGGGGGTCAGCCCCCGGCGAACAGGGGGAGATGCCCTACCTGTCCTGCAGTGCCCCGATGACGCTGCGGGCCCCGTCGGCCCCACGGGACTTACCGCAGGTCGATGAGCACCTTGGAGGATCCGCTGCTGCGGTCGGCGGCGAGGCGGAACCCCTCTTCGGCGCGCTCGACGGGCACTGTGTGGGTGATCATCGGGGAGACGTCCAGGCCTTCTGCCATGGCAGTCAGGGCGTCACTGATCTCATCGACGAAACGGTAGGAGCCGCGGTAGTCGATCTCCCGCGTGACGATGCCGCCCAGGCTCGCTGAGACCTCGGCGGAGGGCAGGTTGCCCACCTGCACCAGCACCCCACCGCGGCGGACCGCGGCGATCACCCCGCCGAGCGCCCGCGGAGCCCCCGAGGCTTCGATCGCGACATCCACGTTCGCCGGCAGCTGCTCCCCGGCGGCGATGTTCACCGTGCTGTGGGCACCCATCGCCTGGGCGATCTCCAGGGCAGTGGGGGAGAGGTCCGCGGCGGTGACCGTGGCGGCACCGGCCCGGCGGGCGGCGGCCACGGCGAGCGCCCCGATCGGCCCCGCGCCATTGACCAGCACGTCTGCCCCGGAAATGTCTCCGGCGCGTGCCACAGCGTGCAGCGCCACACCGAACGGCTCGGCGAGCGCGGCCTGTTTGAGCGAGACCCCGTCGGGAATGGCCCGTAGCTGTGCGGGCCGCACCGCACGGAAAGTGGAGAAGCCGCCCTGCTCATGCGGGTCGAAGGCCGCGGATCCGAGGTAGCGGACCTCCGGCCAGAGGTTGGTGCGATGCGCGGTCTGCGGCGGCATCCGGTGATCACCCACCAGCGTGGCGGGATGCACGGTGACCGCGGAGCCGACGTCGAGACCGGCCTTACGGACCTGCGCGGCGGCCTGGGCGCCGATCTCCGCGATGGTCGCGGAGACCTCATGCCCCAGGATCAGTGGGTCCTTGAGCACGGCGGTGCCGGAGATGCCGTCCTTCCAATAGGCGATGTCTGATCCACAGATCCCGCCGAACGCAATGCGCAGCAGCACCTGGTCGGGGGCGAGAACGGGGTCAGGGACCTCCTCGACGCGGAGGTCATCGGGTGCGTGGACGACGACGGCGAGCATGGGTCTCCTCTCGCGGCATTCGCTGCAACCTTATTCAGCTGCAACCTTATTCAACTGTGGTGCATCACCGTGATGCTCTCACTCCCCGCCGAGCTCGTCGAGGATCCTCTCTCGCATCCGACGGGGTGGGCCTGGGCGGTGCACCGGCGCTGCCCAGCGGCTCGCTCCTGCTGGAGAACGTGCACCGCTCCGGTGGCGTGGTGAACGCGCAGGTGCGACTGGCGCGCGCTGGCACCGTGCGGGCCTACCTGTGGGATGGCACGACGGTGCTGGGCGCTCTGGATGCCACCGAGCACCGCGGAGGAAACCATCGCATCACCGTCGAGCTGGCAGGAAAGGCCGCTGACGGCGCCACTGTGCGCCTGGTGGCCTCGCTCGAAACCGCCAACGGAACCGCGGCGGCGGCCAGCCCGGTGGACTGAGGTCTCGCACGGCCCGGCCCCGTTCTCGGGGCCGGGCCGTGCCGGGGCTATCCCTTACTCCCTCACTTCACCGCACCGTCGGTGATCCCGTTGATGAACTGCCGGGCGCCGATGACGAACACGATCAGCAGCGGGGTCACGGCGATCACGGCGCTGGTCATGAGCATGCCGTAGTCGGTGCCGTGGGTGGTCTGCAGCTGCGAGAGCACCACCTGCAAGGTGAGCTGGTCGGGGTTGTTCAGCACGATCAGCGGCCACATGAAGTCGTTCCACGAGCCGATGAACGTGAAGATCGCCAGGAACGATAGGGCCGCGCGGGCCGAGGGCAACGCCACATGCCAGTACTGGCGCAGGAACCCGCAGCCGTCAAGCGTCGCAGCCTCCATCAGCTCCAGGTGCACGGAGTTCTGGAAGTACTGGCGCAGCCAGAAGATCCCGAACGCCCCGGCAAGGGACGGCACGATCACGGCCTGCAGCTGCCCCACCCAGCCGATCTTCGCCATGAGCAGGAACTGCGGGATCGTGGAGAGCTGGGAGGGCAGCAGGAACGTCGCCATCACCACGAGGAACAGCAGGTTCTTGCCCCGGAAGGAGAACTTCGCGAAGGCGAAAGCGGCCAGCGAGTCGATCAGCAGCACCAGCACCGTCACGGTGGTGGCGACGATGATGGTGTTGCCCATCGCGCCGAACACGTTGACCGTGTTCATGACGGTGGAGAAGTTCTCCGCCATCTTGTCGCCGAACAACAGCGGCGGCGGGAACTGATAGATCGCCGCCGAGCGGTGGCTGGACAGCACGTACATCCAGTACAGCGGGAACAGCGCGATCAGCGCGCCGATCCCCAGCAGCAGATGGCGCACGAACCCCGGAAGGAGCCGACGCACCGGGCGACGGCGCGCAGCGGGTCGGTTCCGCGCAGCGGGCCGACGGGGGCCCGCGGACGCGGTCCCGTCGGCGCTCTGAAGGGTGCCCCCCGGGCTGGTGAGGGTCATGAGCGGCGCTCCCTCGTGGCGAACCAGTTGATGATCGTGAAGACGATGACCACCACCATCACGCCCCAGGCGATCGCGGCACCGTACCCGTAGCGGTTCTCCTGGAACGCCACCGAGTAGAAGTACAGCACCATCGTCAGCCCCGAGTTTCCGACGCCGCCGGCGCTCGCGGCGCCGCCGCCCAGGGAGCTGGTGAGCACCTGGGATTCGGTGAAGGACTGCAGGGAGCCGATGGTGGACATGATGGTCACGAAGGTGACGATCGGGCGCAGCAGCGGCAGAGTGATCGAGAAGAAGGTGCGCACGGGCCCGGCGCCGTCCAGCTGCGCCGCTTCGTACACCTCCTTGTTGATCGACTGCAGGCCCGCGAGGATCAGCAGGGCGTTGTAGCCCACGAAGCTCCAGGCGGACAGCGAGGCGATCGCGACTTTGATGCCCCATTCAGTCTGCAGCCAGCGCACCGAGTCCAGACCCATCACGTTCAGCAGGGCGTTGGCGATGCCGAAGTTGGAGGAGAAGATCGAGCTGAACAGGATGCCCATCGCCACGAGCGACGTGATGTTGGGGACCAGGTAGGCCACGCGGTACACGGTGGAGAACCGCACCGTGGAATGCAGGCCCAGGGCCACCAGCGTGGCGAGGGTCAGGCACGGCACCGTGGACATCACCCACAGGATCAGGGTGTTGACCAGGGCCTTGCGGAACAGCGGATCCGTGAGCAGGTACTGGAAGTTCTCCAGGCCGATGATGTTCCAGCTGCCCAGCCCCCGCCAGTCGGTGAAGGCCAGCGCCATCGTGAACGCGATGGGCATCGCGCCGAAGACGAGGAACAGCAGGAAGTACGGCGACAGGGCGGCATACGCCTTGGTTGCGCGGCTGCCGCGCAGCACGAGGGTCCCGGGCTCGTGGGGGATGGGGCGTCCCCGCCGCCGCGGAGACACGGTCCGCGGCGGCGGGGGCGTCGATCGTGGATCCGCGAGGGTCATCAGTCGACCTTCACGCCGTTCTGCTCGGCCAGGCGCGTGGCCTCCTTGACGGCGTCGTTCCACGCGGTCTCGGGGTCCTTGCCGCTGGCCTCGACCTCGGTCAGCTGGGCCCAGAACGGGGCGCCGACGGTGCCGTCGCGGGAGTCCTCGAACAGCGGGCGCACATGCTCGGCGGCGGCGGAGAAGACCTCCGAGGCCACCTGGCCGCCCAGGAACTCGACCTCGCCGGTGACCTCCGGGGTGTCGAAGGAACCGATGTTCGCCGGGAAGTTGCCGGAGTGCGTGTACTCGGTGGCGAGGTTCTGGGCGCTGAGGATCTCGAAGATGATCTCGAGCGCGAGCTCGGGATCCTCCGTGCCTCCCTCCGGGATGCCGAGGAAGGAGCCGCCCTGGTTGGTGGCCTCACCGGGGTGGGTGGTCACATGCCACTTCCCGGAGGTGTCGGGGGCGTCGACGATGAGGTCCGCGAGGTGCCAGGAGGCACCGAAGTCGGCGGGGAGCTTGCCGGAGGCGACCATCGCGGCAGTGTCGGCGGTGTTGGAGTCCAGCGCGGCGTTGATGCCCATCTCGTGGGCGGAGACGGCGAGGTCCCAGGCGTGACGGACGTGCTCCTCCGCGCCGATGAAGGTGCCGGACTCGTCGATGAACGCCTTGCCGGACTGGCGGCGCGCATAGTCGAACACGCCGGCGAGGTTGCGCAGCAGGTAGGTCTCGGAGTCCTTCTCCTGCAGCTTCTTGCCCATCTCGAACAGCGCATCCCACTCGGTGATGGCCTCACCCAGCTCCGTGGGATCCGCGGGCAGTCCGGCTTCCTCGAAGACATCGAAGCGGTAGAACAGGGCGGTGGGGCCGATGTCGATCGGGATGCCCAGCTGCTTGCCGTCGGTCGTGGTGGCCTGCTCCCACTTCCAATCCAGGTACTCGCCCTTCTTGTCCTCGGCGCCCAGGGTGTTGAGATCCACGAAGTACTCGGGGACGGACTTGAAGAACGCGATGTCCTCGCCCTTGATGCCGGTGATGGCGGGTAGCCCGGACTTGGCCTGCAGGGTGGTCTGCAGCTTCTGCTTGAAGTCGCCGCCCTGGATGACCTGGGAGAATCCCGCCTCGGGGAACTTCTCCTGCACGGCGCTGATGATCTTCTCGTCGAAGCCCTCGGGCCAGTACCACATGGTGTTCTGGCCACCGCCGGCACCGCCGCCGTCGGAACCGCCGGACTTCCCGGTGGTGGAGGTGGAGCAGGCGGCCAGCAGGCCCATGGCGGCCAGCGCGCTGGCGCCGAGGACGGAGCGGCGATGGGGACGGAAAGCGGTCATGACAGATCTCCTGACAGGTGATGAGCGGGGGCGGGGGTGGAACGGTCGGACGTGCAGGTGTCGGAGGTGGCGGGGGTGGTCTCGGAGCGGGGGTCCTTGCGCAGCACCTCGTCGAGACGGTCAACGAGGGGCAGGTCATGGGCGCGGGCGAGCTCGGCGAGCTGCGGCAGCGCGGGGATGCGGCCGGGTCCGGCGACACCAGCGGCACGGGCGGTGGCGGCGAGAGTCGCGAGCTCCAGAGCTGCGGGCAGCTCCCAGCCGAGGGAGAAGCCGACGATGAGCGCGGCGCCCAGGGTGTCGCCGGCACCGGTGGCATCGGCCGGTCCGAGGTCGAGCGCCTCCACGTGCACCTGCGCTCCGGTGCGGGCGTCGATCCCGAGCGCTCCGCGGGCTCCGAGGGTCACCACTGCCACCGGCACCAGCTCGGCGAGGGCGCGCACGGCCTGTTCGGGGGTGTCGGTGCGGGTGTAGGCCTGGGCTTCCTCGGCGTTGGGCAGCATGGCGAAGCAGTGCTCGAGGTGGCGCAGGATCGCCCGGTCCCAGCGCCCGGTGGGGTCCCAGCCGACGTCGGCGAAGACCCTGCCCTCAGTGCCCGCGAGCCAGGGCATGTCCTCGAGGTGCAGGTGGACCGCGACGGCGTCGGCCCCGCGGGTGTCCGGGGTGATGCGATGCGCGCCGGTGCGGTCCGCTCCGCCGGTGATCAGGGCGCGGTCCCCGTCGTAGGCGATCGCGGAGGTGATCGGCAGTGCCCAGCCGGGCCGCACCTGCAGGGCGTCCACGGCGATGCCCTCGGCCTGCAGCTGGGCGCGCACCAGGGCGGTGGCGGCATCGCCGTCGCCGACGGGGGCGGCCACGGCGGTGCGGGCCCCGAGCGCCGCGGCGGCCCGCGCGAAGTTCGCGATCCCGCCGGGGACGAGGGCGGCGCGGTCGGTGTGCAGCTCTTCGCCCAGACGCGGTGCCCGCTCGAGCGGACCGTAGAGGACGTCGAGGAACAGCTCGCCCACGGCCAGCAGGTCGCGCCGCGCAGGAGCGTCCGCGGGGGCGGTGGGGCTCGAGGTCGGCGTGATCGTCGGCGGTGACGACATCTGCTCTCCGTTCGGTGGGGGAGCGGGGCGGTGGCGGGGTGCATCCCGCCACTGCCGCCGCTGCTCCGACGACGTAACGATCCACAGTGTGAGTTCGCAATCAAAAACTGTCAAGGGCGCGCATAGATGAACATCAAGTGAAGAAGTGACTAAGCGGCCACCGGGGCAGCCGTGAGCGACGTTGCGCGACTTTGTTGCTTGTCGGTGGGGTCGCTACTAGGGTGGAGACGTGATCCGGATCGCCCGCCTCTCCGCCCTCGAAGCACTGCTGCGCGAGCGCACCGTGCTGTCCACGCAGGAGATTGCCGAGCTGCTGGGCGTCTCCACCGCCACCGTGCGGCGCGACCTGGACGCTCTCGAGGCCAACGGTGCGATCGAGCGTGTCTTCGGCGGGGCGCGGCTGCACCCCGCGCGCGCCGACGCGGTGCCGAGTGCGGAGCCACACGCAGAGCAGGGGGCAGCAGCACCCATCGGCGCCGCTGCTGCCGGGTCTGCATCCGGTGCGACCGGCGGCGCCGCCAGCACCGCCCCGGACTCCTCCCCGGTGAGCGATCACGCCACCGGTCCCGCGATCGACGACCCCTTCGCCGAGGTGCTCTCTCGCAACAGCGAGGCCAAGCAGGCCCTCGCCGCGGCGGCCGCCGCCCTGATCCATGACGGGCAGACCCTGTTCGTGGACGTCGGCACCACCACCTACGAGTTTGCCCGTCAGCTGATCGGCCGTGAGCTCACCGTCATCACCAGCTCCCTCGGGGTCGTGGACCTACTCGGAGCCTCCCCGGGCATCGACCTCATCGTCCTGGGCGGGGACTACAACCGCGAATACCGCTGCACCCAGGGCATCGAGGTGGAGCGTGCGCTCGGCGCCCTGCACATCGACCGCGCGGTCCTGGGCTGCGCCGGCATCAGCGACAAGGGCATCGTGCGGGACACCGACACCCGCCAGGCTGCCGTCAAGCGCGCCGCCCTGCGGGCCGCCAGCTCCTCGCTGCTGCTGGCCGATGCCAGCAAGATTCCCGGCACCGGTGCCTACAGCGCCATCGACCTGGCCACCGTCGACGCGGTGGTCACCGACCAGCCCCTGCCCGCGCCCTTGGCTGAACACGCCGCCGCCCACTCCACGGAGGTCATCCACCCATGAGACTCGCACTGCTGGGCGGAGGCGGCTTCCGCGTCCCCCTCGTCTACCGCACACTGCTGGCTGACACCTCGGACGCCCGCATCAGCGAGGTGCGCCTGCACGACACCGACCCCCAGCGTCTGAGCGCCATGGCGAAGATCCTCGCCGACCTCGCCGGGGACCGCCCCGACGCTCCCGCGGTCGTGCTCACCGAGGACCTCGCCGAGGCGGTGCGCGGCGCAGACTTTGTGTTCTCCGCCATCCGGGTGGGCGGCACCGCCGGACGCGCAGCCGATGAGCAGATCGCCCGCGAGGTCGGCATCATCGGCCAGGAGACCACGGGCTTTGGCGGCATCAGCTATGCGCTGCGCGGCCTGCCGGTCGCCCTGCAGATCGCCCGCACGATCGCCGAGACCGCCCCCGAGGCGTGGCTCATCAACTTCACCAACCCCGCCGGCATCATCACCGAGGCCTCCCGCACCGTGCTGGGGGACCGCGTGCTGGGGATCTGCGACTCACCGATCGGCCTGGCCCGCCGCGCGATCACCGCCCTCGAGCATGGCGGCGTCGTCTCCCCGGGTACCGCGGCGCGCGTCGGCACCGGCGAGGTGCGCCTGGATTACGCGGGGCTGAACCACCTGGGCTGGCTGCAGGGCATCGAGGTGGACGGCACCGATGTGCTGCCGCGCCTGCTCGAACAGCCCGCGCTGCTGGAGGACTTCGAAGAGGGTCGCCTGTTCGGTGCCGAGTGGCTGCAGACTCTGGGCTGCATCCCCAACGAATACCTGCACTACTACTACTATGCGCGCGAGCTGCTGCATGCCGATGCCGCCGCTGAGCACACCCGCGGCGTGTACCTCGCCCAGCAGCAGGCCGCGTTCTACCGCGAGGCCCGGGACGCCAGCCCCCGTGAGGCCCATGAGCTGTGGGAGCGCACCCGGCGCGACCGGGAGAAGACCTACATGGCCACGTCCCGCGAGGCCGCCGGCGGCATGGACCGCGACGAGGAGGACCTCGAATCCGGCGGCTACGACCGCGTGGCCCTGGCGATCATGCACGCCATCGGCCAAGGGGAACGCGCCCAGCTGATCCTCAACGTCCGCAACGGCTCCACCATCGGCTTCCTCCCCGAGGACGCCGTGGTGGAGGCGCCCTGCGAGGTGGACGCCGAGGGTGCCCGCCCGCTGCCCGTGTCCCCGCTGCCCGATCACGCCCGCGGCCTGGTCTCGACCGTGAAGCATGTGGAGCGCACCGTGATCCGCGCCGCGCTCGAGGGGTCGCGCGAGCTCGCGGTCGAGGCCCTGGCCCTGCACCCGCTGATCGACGGCGTGGGCGTGGCCCGGCAAGCCCTGGACCGTGCCGCGCACACCTTCCCCGAGCTCTCCTACCTGCGCTGAGACCCCGATGCACCACGACGAGAAGCGGGTGCTGGCCCGCGTGGACCGGGCGCTCACCGAACGCATCACCCCGGCGGTGCACGAGGATCTGGGGCCGCTGCGCGTGCGCGTGTGGCAGGTTCCCGGCGACGGTGAGCCGATCGACGTCCAGCAGGTCCCGCCGGCCGAGGAGTTCACCGCCGTCCAGCTCCCGTACCCGTGGGGCCGGGCCTGGTCCACGTGGTTCTTCCGCCTCGAGGGGGAGGTGCCCGCGGCCGATGGTCCGGTGCTGCTGGAGGCGGACCTCGGCTTCAAGGACGACTGGCCGGGCAACCAGTGCGAGGGCCTGCTGCGCGATGCGGATCTCGTGCCGCTGAAGGCCATCAACTCCCGCAACCGCACCGTGCCCGTCACCGCCCCGGCCGGGCAGCACGTCACCTACCTGCTGGAGGCGGCAGCGAACCCGGACCTGTTCGAGCACGGCACCATCCCCACCGAGATCGGCGACCGTCTCACCGCGGGCCCCGAACTGCTGTACTCCCTGCGCGAGGCCCGGTTCGTGACCCGTCGGCCCGCAGTGTGGGGGCTCCTGCACGACCTGGACGTCCTGCGCCACCTGGTGCCCGAGCTGCCAGAGCACTCCCCACGCCGCGCCCACATCACCGAGGCGCTCGACCGCGCGATCGATGCTGTGGACCTGCACGATGTGCCCGCCACCGCGTCGCGCGCCCGCGCGGTCCTGGCCCCCGCGCTCGCCGCCCCCGCCGCGGATTCCGCGCTCGAGGCGATCACCATCGGCCATGCGCACATCGATTCGGCGTGGTTGTGGCCGGTGCGGGAGACCGCCCGGAAGGTGGCCCGCACCTTCTCCAACGTCACTGCGTTGATGCAGGAGTATCCGGAGCTGACGTTTACCGCCACGAGCGCCCAGCAGTACGCGTGGCTCGAACAGGCCCACCCGGAGATCTTCGCGCGCGTGCGCGCGGCTGTGGCGGAGGGCCGCTGGTTCCCCTCCGGCGGGATGTGGGTGGAGTCCGATGCGATGATGCCCGGCGGGGAGGCGCTGATCCGCCAGTTCACCCACGGCATCCGGTACTTCGACCGGGTCTTCGGGCAGCGTTCGCGCACCCTGTGGCTGCCGGACTCCTTCGGGTACACCGCGGCGCTGCCGCAGATCGCCCGGCAGATGGGGCTGACCGGCTTCCTCACCCAGAAGATCTCCTGGAGCCGCACCAACCAGCTGCCGCATTCGAGTATGTGGTGGGAGGGGATCGACGGCACCCGCATCCTCACCCACTTCCCGCCGGTGAATATGTACGACTCGATGCTCACAGCCGATGAGATCGCCGCCGCGGAACGGAACTTCCGCGAGAAGGGTCGCTCGAGCCTGCAGGTCATTCCCTTCGGCTACGGCGATGGCGGCGGCGGACCCACCGCGGACATGATCGAGCGGGCCCGCCGCCGCGCGAACCTCGACGGCTCCCCGCGCCTGCGCATGGGGGACCCCGACGGCTTCTTCGACGAGCTGCGCGCCGAATACGCGTCGGCCGCCCCGACCTACCGCGGCGAGCTGTACCTGGAGTTCCACCGCGGGATCTTCACCTCCCAGCTGGAGATGAAGCAGGGCAACCGGCGGATGGAGGCGGCGCTGCGCACCCTCGAGCTGGTGTGGGCGCTCGTGACGCGACAGGGCGCGGGCGAGCTGGACGTCGCGGCGGTGGATCGGCTGTGGGAGCGCACGTTGCTGCTGCAGTTCCACGACATCCTGCCCGGCAGCTCGATCGCCTGGGTGCACCGCGAAGCCCGCGAAGACTACGCCCGCATGCTCGAGCAGGCAGAGGCGATCACCGCCGAGGGCCTCGCCCTGCTGGGCACCGGAACCGCGCCGCGGGTGCTGAACCCGGGCGGCCACCGGCGCCGCGGGATCGTGGAGACGGCCGAGGGGCCGCAGCTGGTGGAGGTGCCCGGCTCGGCGCTCGCCCCGCTCGCGCAGGTGCGCTGCGAGCCCCGGCAGGAGGTGCGCGCCGAGCAGCACGCGGATGGCACCATCACCCTGGACAACGGCCAGCTCAGCGTGCATATCGCGGCCGATGGGACGCTGGATGCGGTGCGGGACCTGACGGCCGGGCGCGAGCTGCTGCCCGCCGGGGCGCGCGCCAATGAGCTGCAGATGTTCCAAGATGTGCCCAATGAGTTCGACGCCTGGGACGTGGACCGCCACTACCGCGGGGCACGCCAGGACCGGGTGGGGGAGCCGACGCAGCTGCGCCTGGTGGAGGCCTCTGAGCTGCGCGCGAGCGTGGAGATCCGACGCCGCCTGGGCGACTCCGAAACCATCCAGCACGTGACCCTCGAGGCCGATGCCCGCCGCGTGGACCTGCGCCTGGAAGTGGACTGGGGCGAGCGGGAAACCCTGGTCAAGGCCGCGTTCCCGCTCGCAATCGCCGCCACGGAGCATCGGGCGGAGATCCAGTTCGGACACCTGGCCCGCCCCTTCCACGAGAACACCTCCTGGGAGTTCGCCCGCTTCGAACTGCCGATGCAGCGCTGGGTGCTCGCCGCCGAACCCGGCTATGGCGCGGCGCTGCTGACCGACGGCGGCTACGGCTACGACGCGCTGCCCGGCAGATCCGCTCCGAGTGAGACAGAGGAGCCGGGGGAGCTCGGCACCGGCTGGCCGGGCACTGAGGCGGGCGCGCAGGTGATGCTGCGCCTGTCGCTGCTGCGCTCGCCGAACTGGCCCGACCCGCGCGCCGACCGCTCCCGCCGCACCATCCGCTACGCCCTGCTGGCCGATGCGGACCCGGTGAGCGCGGTGCACGCCGCCGAGGCAATGCACCTGCCGCTGCGGCTCGTGGAAAGCAAGGCAGGCACAGAGGCAGAGGCTGCCGTCGGCGCCGTGCGGGATGCGGGGGCCGCTGGTGACCCCGGTGCTGCCCGCGAGGAAGGCGCCGTGTCGGCAGGGATCCTGCAGGCCGCCTGGATTGAGGACCCGGGCGTGCATGTGGATGCGGTGCTGCCGGCCCGTGACGGCAGCGGCGATATGGTGCTGCGTCTGCACGAGGGCCACGGCGGCCATGTGGACACTCACCTGCACCTGGGGATGCCCGCTGAGCGCGTCCGCGAGGTCAGTCCCCTCGAAGAAGACCTCGAGGATCCGCAGATTGACGTCCGCGCTGTGCCGGGCGAGGGCGAGCCGCTGCCCGCGGAGGATGGCGAGCAGCGGTCGGCTAAGCAGCGGTCTGGCGAGCTGCACCCGGCTGAGCAGGTGCAGAGCATCCCGCTGCGCCTGCGGCCCTTCCAGATCCTCACCCTGCGCCTGACCCGGCCCGCTGACCGCCACAACCCGGAGGACCCCTCATGAAACTCCTGCTCATCGGCCTGGACGGGGTGCGGATCGACCTCGCCTTACCCGCGGTGATGGACCGCGTGCCCGGCTTCGCCGAGCCCGACCACCCGGCCGACCCGCGCTTCGCCGCGGAGCCGGTGCCCGCCGCGCAGTCCCCGTCGGCCCCTGCCGCTGAGCCAGCCGTCGATGCCGACCCCGCCGCCGAGCCCCCGTCGGACCCGGTCGCTGAGCCCGCCACCGCACCCACCGCGCCCGCCGACCCCCTCGCGCCCACCCTCGCGCGCCTCGTGGACGGCGGGGCGATCCTGCCGGTGTGGATGACTCCGCCGACCGATTCCGGGCCGGGCTGGGCCTCGCTGCTGACCGGCACCACGCATGAGCAGAACAATGTGTGGTGGAACGAGTTCGTGGGGCACCGTCTGGCCCGCACCCCGGACCTCCTCTCCCAGGTGTTCTTCGGCGATCCGGCGGCGCGCACCTTCGCCGCGAGCACGTGGGATGCGCTGGTCTCGGCCACCAGTGCCGGGCCCGTGATCCATCAGCGGGTGGATCAGCAGATCGGCGGGCAGCACCAGCTGTTCGCCGCGACCGACTTCTCCCGCGGCTGCCGCAGCGCCGATCAGCAGGTGCGCACCCGCGCCGCCTGGACGCTGAACCATGAGGGCCCCGATGCGGCGTTCGTGTACTTCGAGGGCGTCGATGAGGCCGGGCACGCTCACGGCTCCACTGGGGAGGAGTATCGCCAGGCCATCCGTGACGTCGATGAGCACACCCGCTACCTGGTCAAGGCCGTCAGTGAACGGTACGAGCAGCTGGGGGAGGAGTGGCTGATCGCCGTGGTCACCGACCACGGCCACAAGGACGAGGGCGGCCACGGCGAGGACGAGGTGCAGGTGCGCCGCTCCTTCCTCGCCCTGCATGCGGTGGGGCCCGACGGCGCTGCGGAGCGCCTGCGCAAGCAGGTGGCCGACCGCAGCGTGCTGCGCAGCGAGCACGTCACCCCGCTGCTGCTCGAGCTGATCGGCGTACGGCCCGGCACCTGGCAGGCAGGGCATGAGGTGGGGCAGCTGCGCGATGTGCCCTCCGTCGGCCCCACCCGGGACCTGCGCTACGAGTGGTGAGCGTGGGGGCGCCATCTCGCAGACTGTCAGAGTGTCATTGTGAATGCCCTGCAGAGTGTCATTCATCGCCGATATCGGTGACACTCTGACAGTGTGACTGCTACTCTGACAGTGTGGTCTGGTCGGAACAGTATCTGCAGGACGTCCTGGATGAGCTGCGAGAACGCCGCGGTGATACGACCTCCATCGAGGTCAAGCGGGCCAGCGGGGGAGTCCCCCAGCTCGGCGAGACCCTCTGCGCCTTCGCCAATATGCCTGCTGGGGGCACGATCATCCTGGGGATCAACGAACAGGGCGGGGCCTTCACCGTCACCGGTACCGACGATGAAGCAGCGCTCGAGGCGGGCATCACCAGCCAGGCGCGCCTCAGTGTGAGTCCGAGCCCGCAGCTCACATCCCAGACTGTCACTGTGGAGGGGAAGCGGGTGCTCCTGGTCCACGTCGCACCGCTGCCCATCACGGAGCGGCCGGCCCGATTCGGCGGCAGCGCATATCTGCGCCAGTCCGACGGCGCCTACCGGATGCAGGACCACGAGCTGCGCATGCTGGAGGTCGCTCGCCTCCATACCGAGGAGCAGGTCAGCTACGACCTCACCCCGGCGATTGGGCTCACCGTCGAGGACCTCGACCCAGGCCTGGTCCGCTCCTACCTGGCCACAGCCCGGGAGCGGGACCGGCGGCTCCGGGAGCGGACCGATGAGGAGATACTCCGTCGCACCAGCGTGATCACTGCGCAGGGGGAGCCGACGCTCGCGGGGCTCTATGCGCTCGGCGACTACCCCCAGGGCCGCTATCCGGGGCTCACAGTCACGGCCGCCGTCCAGCTGCGCGGCGGGGAGGGACAGCCGCGCACCCGCAACCTCCAGGACTTCACCGGGCCACTGCCCGTGCTGCTCGATGACCTCCTGGGCTGGGCGCTGACCAACCTGGACACCATCACCGGATATCGCGCAGACGGCCACATGGACACCGTGACGGAGCTGCCGATGAATGCGGTGCGGGAGCTTCTCGCCAATGCCCTGGTGCATCGTGACCTGGGTCCGAACACGCTCGGCATGGGCAAGGGAGTGCAGGTGCGCCTCACGCCGCGGGCGCTGTTCATCCAGAGCCCCGGTGGGCTGCGCGGTGTGGCGCTGGATCAGTTGGAGAGCGAGGAGCACGCCCAGGCGGCGGTCAACCAGCGGCTCTATCAGATGGCGAAGAAGCTGCGCACGGCCGATGGTGCGTCGATCATCGAAGGAGAAGGCGGAGGGATCCGCGAGGTCTTCCGGTCAACCGCCGACCGCGGGCTGCCGAGGCCGCAGCTCATCGACACCGGAGTGCAGTTCAAGGCTCTGCTCTGGCGCCCTGAGCGCGATGTCATGGTCGGACCCGTCCAGTTTCCTCTCCCGTCGGCGCAGCGCACTGAGGACCTGGCGACCCGGATCGTCGATGAGGTCCCGGCGCCGTTCCAGACTCGCAATGGGGAGCAGGTGTGGGCCGTGCTGAAGAAGGCGGGCCCCCTCTCCTTCCGCGAGCTCCAGGAGCGGACCGCGCTGAGCCCCGCACAGCTGCGCTGGGCGCTGCGCGAGCCACTCCTCGACGGGATCGTGACGATGGAAGGCGGTCAGGGCGACCGGACCACCCGCTACCGGCTTACGCCGCCGGATGTACGGGGGCCTCGCGACGGCGTGTGATGCGAACTCCCCATTGGCCCGTCGCCGATGGGGAGTTCTCCCCGTGCAGTCCGCCCCATCGCGCTGGTCACGGATCAGTCATAGATTCCAGGTACTGGGTGCGGGCCTCACCGAGGGGGTGAGGACGGGACCCGGGTCCGGCCCCTGGGGGTCGGCTGCGGATGGGGGCCGCGGCCGATGCACCCGCCAGGGGCCGTGGACCCGGACTCGCCTCAGGACCGCTTCTTCCCCGTCGGCCCCGACGCCACCTGTTTCGCTGATTTCCGTGCCTTCGCACCCTTGCCGTTCTTCCCGCGCGAGCCGCGGGGCCGCGCAAGCGCTTCGGCCACATCCTCGGCATACACGTACCCGGAGCGGTCGGGCCGCTGGTACCCGTCCTCACGCTCGGCGGGCCGCTCGGGGATCTCGATCTTCTGCGGCTCCACGTATTCCCAGGGGATGCGCTGCAGGATGTCGGCGATGACGTTGATGCGTGAGCGTTTCTTGTCCTCGCTCTCCACGGTCACCCAGCGGGCGCCGGGCAGGTCCGTCGCCGCGAACATCGCATCCTTGGCCCGCGAATAGTCCTCCCAGCGGGTGATCGACTCGACGTCCATCGGGGAGAGCTTCCAGCGGCGCATCGGATCCTGGGCCCGGGAGCGGAACCGTGCCTCCTGTTCCTCATCGGACACCGAGAACCAGTACTTCAGCAGCCGGATCCCGTCCTCCACGAGCATCCGCTCCACATCCGGGGCCTGCCGCAGAAAACGGTGGTACTGCTGCTCCGTGCAGAAGCCCATGACCTTCTCCACCCCGGCACGGTTGTACCAGGAGCGGTCCATGATGACGATCTCCCCGGCGGCAGGCAGATGCTGCACGTACCGCTGGAAATACCACTGGGTCTGCTCCCGCTCTGTCGGCGCGGGCAGCGCCACGATCCGGGTGTGCCGCGGGTTCAGGTACTGGGTGATCCGCTTGATCGCCGAGCCCTTCCCCGCCGCATCGCGACCCTCGAAGATGATGATGATCCGCTCGCCGCGCTCGATCACCCACTGTTGCATCGCCACGAGCTCGGCCTGCAGGCGCTTGAGCTCCTTCTCGTAGGCGGCCTTGTCGAGCTTCGCGAGCGGACGGGCCGGGGCAGGATCAGATGACGCCGGTGACATGCAAAGATTCTACGGCGCGCCGGGCCGGGCAGGCCGGGACCAGGGCCGATGGCCGCCCGGGGACCAGGGCCGATGGTCGCGCGGCCGCGCACCCATCGGCCCCACCGGCGCCGCGCCACCACGACGTCACCTGCGCCGCGCCACCACCAGCGCATCCAGGTGATGCCCGGCCGATCCGTCGGGCGCCGTGGCGGGGCGCTCACGATCCTCGGCGATCAGCAGCTCCCACTCTGGCTCGGGCAGCGCGAGCTGCTCCAGCTGCTCCGCGGCCGGATGCAGCGTGAAGCGGTGCTCCGTGCTCCACGACGGCGGCCCGGCATGCGCGGTGATCACCAGATGCCCACCCGGGCGGAGCGCTGTCCCGGCTCGGCGCAGGATCGCGATCCGGTCCAGCGCCACCCGCGACTGGAAGAACGACGCGGTCACCAGGTCCGACGTCCCCGGCTGCGGGCGCCACGTCTCGAGGTCCACGGCCTCGAACCGCGCCTGCTCGAGCCCCCGCGCGGCGGCTTCGGCGCGCCCGCGCTCCACGGCGGTGGGGGAAATATCCAGTCCCGTCGCGTGCCAGCCCTGCTCGGCCAGCCACAGCACATCCCCGCCCTCCCCGCAGCCCAGATCGATCGCGGTGCCGGGGGTGAGGGGGCCGACGACATCGGCCATCGTGGCGTTCACCTTCCCAGACCAGACGCGATCCGCGTCGGTGTAGCGCTGCTCCCAGTAGGCGGCCGGGGTCAGGGACTCATCGGGGTGCTGGGCATCGCGGCTCATGGGGAGAGGATGGCAGATCGTGGGGTGCCCCGCCCGCCCTCGGATAGATTGGCTCCTTCACCAGGGCCGCGAGCGGCGCGCGCCCGAGGGGAGGGACGCGCGATGACGGATCGGCCGATGACCAGGGCGCAGAGGATCGACGCGCAAACGCCCGCGAGCCGCAACCGCGTCGTGGACTTCCTGCGCGCCGCCGCGATCACCGTCGTGGTGCTGGGGCATTGGACGATCATCGCCGTGGACCCCACCGGCGGGATCCAGCCCCACGGCGTGCTCGACGAAGCGCGCTGGACCCATCCGCTGACCTGGGTGTTCCAGGTGATGCCGATCTTCTTCCTGGTGGGCGGCTACTCCAATGCCCTGTCCTGGCGCTCGGCCCGCCGTAAGGGCGTCGGCTACGCCCAGTGGCTGCGCACGCGCCTGCGCCGCCTGGGCATCCCCCTGATCCCGCTGCTGCTGGCCTGGCTGGTGATCGCCGTGGTTGCGGTGCTGGCCGGCGCGGATCCCGCGACGGTCGGTTTTGCCAGCCAGATGGCGCTGATCCCCACGTGGTTCCTCGCCGCCTACCTCATGGTGATCCTCGCGGCCCCGCCGTGCCTGGTGCTGTGGGAACGCTACGGCTGGTGGTCCATCGTCGGCGGTGTCGCGCTCGCCGGAGCGGTGGATGCGCTGAGCATCAGCCTGGACCAGCCGCTGCTCGGCTACCCGAACTACCTGCTGGTGTGGGCGGCGTTCCACCAGGTCGGCTACGCGTGGCTGGATGGTCGCCTCGCCGGGATCGGCCGACGGATGCTGCTTGCCGCGATCGGCGCGATCGGGCTACTCGCTCTCGTGGCGTTTGGCCCCTATCCCGTGTCGATGATCTCCTCCGCGGCCGATGCGATCTCCAACTCCAGCCCCACCCGCGTCACCATGGCGTTCCTCGGGATGCTGCAGGCCGGGCTCGTACTCAGTCTCGAAAAGCCCCTCGAGGCGCTGCTCGCGAGGCCGCGCGTGTGGATGGTGACCGTCATGGTGAACCTGCGGATCATGACCTGGTTCCTGTGGCACCTGACCGTCATGGTGGGCCTTGCCTACTTGCTGCTCGGCCTCGGGGCGACGGCGCTGCTGCCCGAGCCGCTGAGCGGGCTGTGGTGGGCGACCCGGCCGCTGTGGGCGCTCGTGTTGCTGGCGCTCACCGGTCTGATGGTGCTGGTGATGGGCCGCTTCGAGACCCCGCGGCCCGACGATCGCCCCGCCCCGCCGGTGTGGAAACCCCTCGGGGCGGCGCTTGCGATCATCGCCGGGCTTGCCGTCATGGCGAACGTCGGCGTGGCGGGCGAGGGCGGTGTCACCTGGTGGTGGCCGCTGGTGCCGGTGGCGGGGATGTTGGTGTTCGGGGTGGTGGGAGTGCGGCGGGGCCGGTCAGCGGGGGAGCGGGGCGCGCCGTCGACTCCGACCTCGCGGTGACGGAGGCTGATCGGTGACTCTGCGGCGTGCGCCACGGTCGACGGCTAACCTCATGCCATGGATCCGGAACTGCAGGATGACGAGCCGACGCGCGATGACGCGCTCCAGGAGGTCGTGACAGAGCTTCGACGCCTCGACCCGACGGGAGAGCGTTGGGCCGCTGTCATCCGGCACACCTACGACGTGATATATAACGGCCAGGAGACTGGCCGTTACCGGTGGGACCAACTCATGAAGACGGAGAAAACCCACTTCGGCACCCTGTTTGAAATCTTTGCTCAGCGTGAGTTTGAGTTCGACGGCGGCGATACGACAGATTTTCGTATTGCGGGCCACCAGGTCGATGCGAAGTGGTCCCAGTCGATGGGCGGATGGATGCTGCCCCCCGAAGTGTTCGATGAACTGGCGCTTGTGGCAACCGGCAGCGATCACGATGCCGTCTGGTCCCTGGGAATCATCCGCGTCACCGAGGCTGTCCGGAAGACGTCCCGGAACCGTGACCAGAAAAGCTCTCTCAGCAGGGAAGGGCTCGCGAGGGTGCACTGGCTGTGGCGGGATGCTCCGCTGCCGCCGAACGTCTTGCTGCAGCTTGACTCCGAACAGGTCGACCGGATCTTCGCGCACAAGTTCGGCACGCAGCGCACCCATGAACTCTTCCGTGCCGCGGAGGGGCGCCTCGTCCACCGCAGCATCGTGGCAACGGTGAGTCGACAGCTTGATGCGCAAAAGCGAGTCCGAGGCAACGGTGGATCCCGCGACATTCTCGCTAAAGAGTCAATTCTTATTCTCTCCGGAAAGTATCATCGGCGCATCGCGATCGCGCTGGGAGTCCCCGTGCCCCGCCCCGATGAGTACATTTCGGTGCGCGTGGTGCCCAGTGATGACGACACCGGCGCATATCTGGGCGGCAGGTACTGGCGTCAGGCCCGCGACGGAGACACCGCTGTCCTCCCGGCCCCTCCACTCCATGAGCCGAAAGACTCACCGGACGAACGGTATTCAGCGGTCAGGCGACGATACGGAGCTGACTGCCGTCGCGCGCAGGCTTGGCTGCGGGTGCCCCGAGTGCCTCACGAATCGACATCCCGATGCTCTTCGCCACCGGGGGCGGAAAAGCATTCCCGATCTGGCGGTACACCGAGGTCTTGCGGCCGGAAAAACTCCAGTCCCGGTCGAACCCCTGGATCCTCGCCACCATCTCATTCGTTAGGCGCGGGATGTGGTCTAGCGGAGCCTCCGGGCCGGGTGCCTCATCGGCAACACCCTTTCCGTCCACCCCCAGCTTGAGCCATGCGGCCTTCGCGCGCGTGGGTCCCAGGTCTGCACCACCGTGCTTCTTCGATCCCCCCACGATGGTGGGCGCAATGCCGTTCGCCTGGTCGGCCCAGCGTTCAGCACCCGCCCAGCCCCGAGCGGCCATAAGTGAGCCGAGAGTTTCGCCGACGGACGGCGGCGTCCCCACTGCGCCGGGCCAGTGGAACTTCTTGAACTTCGAGGACCGAAACGCGACGAGGATGAAGCGCGGCCGCAGCTGCGGGACCCCGAACTCTGAGCTGAGGAGCAGCTGCCAATCAGCCTCGTAGCCCATGGCGGAGAGCTCATCCAGGATCGACTGGCGGTACGTGCTGAACCGGGCCGATGCGAGTCCCTTGACGTTCTCCAGCATGACCGCCTGCGGCCGTGCTTCCCGCACCAGCCGGAGAGCTTCCGGAAAGAGGTCACGCTCGTCATCGGCCCCCAGCTGCTTACCTGCCACGCTGAACGGCGGACAGGGGACACCCCCGGCCAGGAGGTCGATCCCCCGGAAGTCTAAGCCGCTGATCTCGCGGACATCACCCTCGTGGACCTGCCAGGCAGGGCGGTTCGCGCGAAGGGTGGCCGCGGCGTCACGATCGATCTCGACCGCGAGCTCATGACCGAACCCTGCCTGCTCAAGACCGTACGACTGGCCTCCTGCCCCGGCACAGATCTCGAGTGTTGAGAACTGCTCGCTCACCCTGGCCTCCTACCTCCGCGCTGAGCTTCCAGTGTGCCAAACGGGTCTGACAGACGACTTGATGCCCGTCGTGGGCGCGCCTCTCGTCGGCTCACCTCACAGGGCGCTCCAGCGAGCACTCCACCGGGGCCGTGAGTGGCATCCTGTCGCCGCCCCATCGACCACCCGTTCGAGCCCCGCCCCTCACTCCCGCGCGAACCAGCACCCCGCGAAGGTGTTCTTGTACAGCCGGTACCCGTCGTTGGGGACGTAGTAGCGGTAACTGCCTAGCACCGTCCCGTCGGCCGCGTGCTCGCTGAACACCCCGGCCCGCCCGGAGCCGACGACGAAGCCGTCCTGGATAGTGCCGCCGCCCAGGCGGTGAGCGTTGGAGACGGCCGAGGATAGGGCACGTCGGTGCGGTGGTCCTCGCGGTAGGTCCCCTCGCGCTCATCGACGAGGTAGCGCAGCACGTGGCTGGTCCCGCCCTCGAGCCGCTCGAGGGTGCCATGGTGCGCAGTCCTCCTCGGGGACTGCCGCGAGTCTACGGGGAAGGGGGCCGACGGGGCGTGCCGTCAGGACTGTGCGGCCGACGGTGGAACTGTGCGGCTGACGGCGAGACTGTGCAGCCGGCGACGAGGGGTGCCGCCGCCGGCAGTGCCAGGAAGCGGTCCCGCAGCGGCCGTCGGTCCCGGGTCTGGTCATGCCTGGGCAGCGTGTTCCGCACGTGACAGACTGGTTCGCACCGCCGAGCGAAGGTCGATGATGCCGGACATTCCCCGCCCCAGCACCGCAGGTCCCAGCGCCGCCCGCCCCCGCGCCGCAAGCCCCCGCGCCGCCCGCCCCAACATCGTGTTCATCCTCTCCGATGACCACGCCGCCCACGCCATCTCCGCCTACGGCTCGCGCGTGAACACCACCCCGCATATGGACCGCCTGGCCGACGAGGGCGCGCGGATGGACGCCCTGTACTGCACGAACTCCATCTGTACCCCGTCGCGCGCCTCGATCCTCACGGGCACCTACAGCCACATCAACCGTGCCCCGTCGATCTACTCCATCTTCGACCACCGCGTGCGGACCGTCCCCGAAGCCCTCCAGGAGCACGGCTACCAGACCGCGATCTTTGGCAAATGGCACCTCGGCACCACACCGGAGGCGCTGCCGCGCGGCTTCGATGACTGGCGGATCTTCCCTGGCCAGGGCGACTACTGGAACCCGGAGATGATCGGGCCAGAGGGTCGAGAGCAGACCGAGGGGTACGCGACTGACGTGGTCACGCAGCAGTCCCTGGGCTTCCTGGAGCGGCGCGACCCGGAGCGGCCGTTCTGCCTGCTGGTTCACCACAAAGCTCCGCATCGGCCGTGGATCCCCCACCCCCGCTACGCGGGCCGCTACGCAGAAGGCACCATCCCCGAGCCGGAGACGATGTGGGATGAGCATGAGGGTCGCGCCCAGGTGGTGCAGCAGGTGCGGATGCAGCTCGATGACCTCACCCCCACCGACTACAAGGATCAGCTGCCGACGCAGCTCGAAGGCGAGGAGCACCGCCGCGAGCGCGCGGCCTGGAAATACCAGCGGTACATGCGCGACTACCTGCGGTGCGTCCAGGCGGTTGATGACTCCATCGGCCAGCTCCTTGAGCACCTCGAGGATGCAGGCGTCGCGGAGAACACCCTGTTCATCTACACCTCGGACCAAGGGTTCTTCCTCGGCGACCACGGCTGGTTCGACAAGCGCCTGATGCTCGACGAGTCGCTGACCATGCCGATGCTGGCCCGCTGGCCCGAGACGATCCCGCCCGGCACCCGCGTCACCGACACCCTCAGCAACGTCGATATCGCCGCGACGCTGCTCGAGGCCGCGGGGCTGGACCCGTCGGCCGAACTGCCCGACCAGCAGGGCCGCAGCTTCCTGCGCCAGCTGCACGGCACGGAGGTCCCCGACTGGCGGCAGGCCGTCTACTACCGCTACTGGGAGCACGATGACCCGGAGCATCACGCTCCCGCGCACTACGGCGTGCGCACCCCGGAGCTGAAGTACATCCGCTACTACAACGATGGGCTCGGCACCCCCGGTTCATCGGACCGGATCATGCCGATCGAGGACGAGCTCTACGACCTCGTGGCCGATCCGCGCGAGATGATTAACGTCGCCGCCGATCCCGCCTACGCCGAGCAGCTCGCCG
This sequence comes from Brachybacterium sp. UMB0905, assembly GCF_002871795.1. GTDB lineage: Bacteria > Actinomycetota > Actinomycetes > Actinomycetales > Dermabacteraceae > Brachybacterium. The sequence goes on from NZ_PNHL01000016.1 coordinate 48,959, forward strand.
CGATGCAGCAGCTCACCGCGCAGATGCAGGCCGAGGTCGGCGACGCGCCCTACGAGGGCCCGGACACCCCGCGCCTGGAGTGGCCGACGGCGCGGTGACTTGCGCCGCCGGGCGTTCCCGCGGGAACGCCCGGCGCGCGGCATGACATTCCCGCGGGAACGTCGGCGCCGCTCGGCCGTCGCGCCTCAGGCCTTCGCGTCGGCCGCGTCGTCCGCGGTCACGTCGTGCTCGGCGTCGCGCAGCAGGTGCTCGCCGCCGATGGGGCTGCTCACCCAGTCCTCGACGCGCCATCCCCTCGCAGGGCTGCCGATGAGGGTGACCAGACCGGTGTTGTACAGCGGCCGCTCGGACAGCGAGGCGGCGCCGAGCCCTCCGGCGACCGAGGCGAACACGCGGATCGCGGCGCCATGGCTGACCACGACGACGGTCGCGTCCTCGGCGTGCTGGTCCGCGATGTGCCGCAGCGCCCTGGTCCAGCGGTCCCAGAACTCCCGCCCGGTCTCCCCGCCCGGCAGGCCGTCCTCGAGGACCCCGGCGCTCCAGCGCTGGTGGTTGTCCTGATACGCATCGACGGCCTCCGCGTCCTGTCGGCCCTGGTAGATCCCGGCGCGGATCTCCTCGATCCCCTCGGTCAGCCGCGGACTGAGCCCGCGGGCGGCCGCGAGCGGAGCCGCCGTTTCGTGGGTGCGCAGCAGGCGGGAGACGTGGATCCCGGCGATGTCCTCGTGCGCGAGCGCGGCGGGCACCGCACGGGCCTGGGTGTGACCGAGCGTGGTGAGCCCGGGCCCCGGATAGGCGGCGTCGAGGATTCCGTCGACGTTGGAGGGGGTCTGACCGTGCCGGAGAAGGAGGAGGCGCATGCTCAGCACCGTACGAGATCCGTCGTGAGCGTGCACGGGGGCAGCCTCGGCGGCGGTCTGCGTCACAGCGCGCCCGGCCCCGCCCACTTCTCGAGGCGGCACCTCCGACGCTTCGCCATCCTCCTCTCCGGCCGACAGGCCCCATGCCCCCGTCGCAGGTCAGGGTCGACCTTCAGGACTCTGCACGGCCGAGTGCGGCCCGAGCCCTCGCCGCCGCCCCGGGGACCGCGTCGCCCATGACGCCCAGCGAGCTCCCGGGCACCCTCCCGACATGTCACGGAAAGGTAACAGCGGCTCCACAGCCTGCGTCTCTACGTTTCCGGCTCCACACAGGAAACCGAGAGGAACCGTCATGGACACCACCGACCCCCGCCGCGTCGGCCGCCCCTATCCCGAGGCGCGCGAGCACACCGCCGCACAGAACTCCGCCGGAGCGGTCCCCTCGGGCACCGCACCGCGCAACAGCTTCGAGGGCCGGCCCCTCCACCACCCGGCCGAGGACGTCGAGGACCAGGGTCTCGCCTTCGACGTCGGCACTCTGGTCTCCCGACGCGGCGCGCTCGGCGTGCTCGGCGCGGGCAGCGTCACCGCCGTCCTCGCCGCCTGCACCGGCGGCTCCGCCTCCACCACCGCCGCCGCGAGCGACGGGGGAGGGGCGAGTGACGCCGGCGGCACCACCGCCTCCGAGCTGACCGAGATGCCCGGCGAGACCGCCGGCCCCTACCCGGGCGACGGCTCCAACGGCGCCGACGTGCTCGAGACCAGCGGCGTGGAGCGCTCCGACATCCGCTCCTCGATCGACGGAGGCACCACCGTCGAGGGCGTCCCCCTCGACATCACCATGACCATCATCGACATGGCCGGCGGCGACGTGCCGATGGAGGGTGCGGCGGTGTACCTGTGGCAGTGCGATGCGGCTGGGCGGTACTCGATGTACTCCGAGGGCGTGGAGGAGGAGACCTACCTGCGCGGCGTGCAGATCGCCGACGCGCAGGGGGCGGTCACCTTCACCTCGATCTTCCCCGGCTGCTACGCGGGCCGCTGGCCGCACCTGCACTTCGAGGTGTTCCCCGATGCGGAGTCGATCGTGGATGCGGGCAACGCGATCCTCACCTCCCAGATCGCGATGCCCGAGGCGGAGGCGGACGGCGTGTACGAGCTCACCGAGTACGCGGGCAGCGCCGAGAACCTCTCCCAGCTCACCCTCGAGACCGACAACGTCTTCTCCGACGGCTACGAGCAGCAGCTCGCGACCCTGTCCGGCGACCTGGATTCCGGCTACGCCTTCACGATCGACGTCCCCATCGACACCACCACCGAGCCGGAGGTCGGCGGGATGGGCGGCGGCGAGGGCGGTCCGGGCGGCCAGCCGCCGGCCGATGGAGAGGGCGGCCCCGACGGTGAGGGCGGCACCCCGCCCGAGGGTGCACCGGGCGAGGGCGGCGAACCCCCGGCGGATGCGCCGTCCGACGGCGGCGGAGACACGCAGAGCTGATCCGGCGACCTGTGCGGCCCGGCGATCGCGCGGCCCGGCGCAGAGCTGACGCGGCATCGGCAGAGCGGAGGCGTGCGGGCGGATACGGCGCCGGGAGGGGATCAGCAGAAAAGGGGCTCCAGCAGCACTCGGCGGAGCTCAGCGCCGCGCCGTACCGCGGGGGTCCCCTTTCTGCGGACGCAGCCCGAGGCGGCGTCGGTTCCGGTGGGCCGGCGTCGCCTCAGAAGAAGGGGAGCTGGCCGAGGATCATCCGACCGCCGTTCACGATGATCCCGATGACCACCAGGAACAGCAGGCCAAAGCCGATCCGCATCACCGGGACCCGCGCGGAGATGCCGCGCCCGTTCTGCGGCGCGATGAAGCGCTCGGGCCGGTCGCGGTCGTGGAGCACGGTCACGCTCATCCCGCTGCGGTCCACGGTCCCGATGTCGCTGACCACCGGGTTCGCGCGGACAGTCTGCCCGCGGTCGGTGGTGAACTCGATCGTCTCGACGACGCGGCTGGAGCGGTTCTCCCGGGTGCCGCTGTAGTGCACGTGCGAGGAGATCACCCGCCCCTCGGTCCGGATGCCGCTCGAGGCCAGACGCCGCGCCCGCAGCAGGTCCCGCACGGCTGAGATCACGATCCACAGCCCCGCCAGGACCAGCAGCAGCGCGACCAGTGAGAACATCGCGCCGAATGCGCCGAAGCCCATGCTCACCCCGTCCATGGTTCCTCCTTGCTCTCACCCGTCGGCCCCCGCCGACGTGTCACTCCGACCGAGCGTACCGGGCACGGTGCGGCAGGGGAGGATGAGCGGCAGGGCTGGGAGGGGGCATCCGGCCGAGCCCACGCCCGGGACCGATCTCCCGCAGCGTCTCGGGGCAGGCCGCATGCGGTGTCCTCAGCCGTCGGCGAGCAGACCGGTGCCGTAGCCCTCGGCAGGATCGGAGCGCTCCGAGCGGCTGCTGACGGTGGTGAGGTCGCGACCGACTGGATCGGGTGAGCGGTGAGCGTCGTCGCTCCGCGGTCTTCGCGGCCACGGCTCCGGCTGGACGGGCGCCGCATCGGGCCCTGGGCTGGTCAGCTGCGGCGGTTGCTGCGCCGCACGAGCAGCACAACCACCGTGACAGCCCCGACGGCCAGGATGAGCCCCAGGGCTGCGGCGAGCACTGCGCCGCCGACCACCATGGCGATAGACAGGGAGCCGGGGGAGTCGTCGAGCTCCGGGTCCTCCCCTCTCGGGCCCGGCGGGATCTGCTGGTCGGTGAGATCGGCAGGCTCCCCGAGCTTCTCGGTGAGCGCCGCCGCTTCGTCCTCCGGAGGATCCATCGGATATGCGCACCAGGTCATCGAGTAGGAGCCGTCCGCGCCGTTCGCCCAGGCCCGGATACGGTCACCGGTGCTCAGGCGACCCAGGCCGCAAGCGGCGGTCTGCTCGTGCGTGGAGAACTCGATGGTGCGGGACTCCTCGCCCTTCCACACGCGGTCCACGGCGGCGTAGTAGGTGACGTCTCCCTGGTCGTCGTCGATGACCTCGACGATCTCGATGTCCGCGATGAGGTCCGCCGCCTCGATCGCCTCGTCGAAGTCGTACCCCATGCAGCTGCATGCCCAGGCGGCAGGAGCGCCAGCAAGGCTCGCCGCCAGCAGCAGCGTGAGCAGCGAGAGGAGCAACCCGGCCCGGCGGGTCGTGAGGGAGGTCATGGGGTCACAGTAGCGGTGGGGTGGCCGAGCGGGGGCTGCTTCTGCCGCGGGTGCTTCCGCGAAAGGTACTCAGATGACCGGCGACCTGCAATATGCACGCGGCCGGTCAGCACAGTGCCGTCTGTGGAAGGCGTCCGCCGGGGCCGTGCTTGGACCCTGCGGTGGTCTCGACGGGCCTCGCGTCGCCGTGTCTCCAGAAGGGCCGGAGGAAATCGACCGCTCAGCGGCACGGTGCGTGCACTATGCAGGGCATGTGCCGCTGAGAGGTCGATTCCCTCCGCTTTAGCTCCGCCCCAGCCCTGGCCCGCCCCAGCCCTGGCCCGCCCCAGCCCAGCTCCGCCCCAGCCATCCCTGGACCCTGCCCCTCGCCTCCGCCCCACCCTGATAGGTTCCCGGCCGTGTCCGACCTCCTCGCCCTCCCGCCCGGCCTCAGCTCTGTCGGCTGGGTGGTGCTGGTGCTCGGTGCCCTCGTGGTGGGCTTCTCCAAGACCGCGCTGCCGGGCGCCGGGACGATCGCCGTGGGCCTGTTCGCCCTGGCTCTGCCCGCCAAGGAGTCCACCGCCGCGCTGCTGCTGCTCCTGATCGTGGGGGACATGACCGCGTTGTGGGTCTACCGCCGGGAGCCGGATGTTCGAACCCTGATCCGGCTGTTGCCCAGCGCCATGGTCGGCGTGCTCATCGGGGTGTGGTTCTTCGCCATCACCGACGGGCCCACCGTGCGGGTCACCATCGGGCTGATCCTGCTGGCGCTCGTGGTGGTCACCGTGTGGCGACGCCGGGTCACCAGCCGTCGTGAGACGCGTGCCGTCGCCAACGCCGAGGGGGACCCGGACTCGTCGGCCCTCTCTACCGGGGGCAGTCGCCCCGGTGCCGCGGCCACAGCGCAGGGCATCGGCTTCGGCCTCCTGGGCGGCTTCACCACCATGGTCGCCAACGCCGCCGGCCCCGTGATGAGCATGTACTTCTATGCCATGCGCATGCCGGTGCTGACGTTCTTGGGCACCTCCGCCTGGTACTTCGCGATCATCAACCTGTTCAAGGTGCCGTTCTCCGCGGGCCTGGGTCTGATGACCCGCGAGGTTCTCACCCTCGATCTGCTGCTGGTGCCGATCGTGCTGATCGGTTCCTACCTGGGCGCGAAGGTGGCGCGGCGCATCCCGCAGGCCCTGTTCGAGAACCTGGTGCTGGCTCTGACGGTCATCTCCGCGCTCGCACTGCTGGTGCTGTGAGCTCGGCGCTGCGCCCCGCAACAGCGCCGCCCCCGCACACGCACCGCACCCGCACCAGCCCCGCACGACAGCGCCGCACCCCACCACAGCGCCGCCCTGGCGGGGCATGATGGATGCCCGACGGGTGGGCGCCCACCGCGCCTGCCGCCCCGAGACGAGAGCTTGACACCATGTCCTTCGACGTGAACCCCACCGAGCTGGTCGCTGTCGCGTTGGCCTGCGTGCTGATCGCCGTGCCCACCTCCCTGGTGCTGGTCGGCGCGGTCGCCGCAACCCCCCGCCCGTCCTGGAACCGCGCCGGACTCGCCGTGGGCCTTGGCCTGCTGCTCGGCGTGATCCTCGCGCTGACGAGCGTCTTCATCGGTTCGGACGGGACGATCGCCACCATCGGCCAGATCGCGATGATCCTGGGGCTGCTGTGCGTGATCGCCGCTGGGGTGTTCGCTGTCCTCACGGCCCTGGACCGTGGCGGCGAGCAGCTTGGGATGATCCTCGCGATCACCGGCGGCGGGCTTGTCGCCCTCGGTGAACCGGTGCAGAACATTCCCTTGTTCCTCGCGATGTCCTCCTCGGTGCTGGTGGCGATCGCCGGGGTGATCATCGATCTCGTGGCCATCGCCGCGATCGTCGGGGCGCTCGCCGGGATCGCCTCCCGGGTTCCCGCAGTGCGCCTGGGACTGTCCCTCGCCGGGGCCATCACGGCGCTGTTCCTGCTGATCAGCGTTCTGATCCTGCTCGGCGGCGGATCGGGGATCGGGGTGTCGACGATGATCGTGATCGGGCTCGTCGCCCTCGCGATCGGCAGCATCGCCGGTGGCGTCCTCGAGACGCTGCGGGTGCGGCGGAACCGACAGGGGGCGGACCACACCGCTGACCCGGCGACGTCCGCCGGACGTGACGGGCGATCATGAGCATCCCCGGCGCCGACATCGACACCGTCCTGGATCTGCTGCGAGCCCCGACCCACACCGAGCAGGAGCTCGAGCAGCTCGCCCTCGAGGCGAATCTGCTCCCTGACTCCGAGCTCGTCTACCTCGTCGAGAGCAGTCCGGCCACGGAGGCGGCGCTGCTGTTCCGCGTGCTGGGCAAGGACCGTGCGCTGGACGTGTTCGACGCGCTGTCCACGGGACATCAGGCGGAGCTGATCTCCGCGCTGCGCACCCAGCAGGTCTCCGACATCATCGAGGCCCTCGACCCGGACGACCGCGCCTCCCTGCTGGACGAGCTGCCCGCCTCGGTCGCCGATCGGATGCTGCGGGGCCTGGATCCCGCGGAACGGGACATGACCGCCGCGGTCCTCGGGTATCCGAAGAACGCCATCGGCCGCTACATGTCCCCCGAGGTGCTGTTCCTGCCTGAGGACGCGGTCGTGAGCGAAGCCCTGGATCAGGTGCGTGCGCTCGCCGCGCAGGCGGAGACGATCTACCTGCTGCCCGTCGTGGGGGAGGGCCGGGTACTGCGCGGCGTGGTGGGTCTGCGTCGACTGCTGCTGTCGGATCCGGACACCCCGGTGCGCGAGCTCATGCGCCCGGCGGTGACCGCGGCGGCGACTGAGGGGCGCGAGGAGGTCTCTCGCCGGTTCTTCGACGCGAAGCTGCTGGCCATGCCGATCGTGGATGGGGAGGATCGGCTGCTGGGCATCCTCACCGTGGATGATGCCGCGGACATCCTCGAGCAGGAGTACGACCTGGACGCAGCCCGCACCTCCGGCTCGGAGCCGCTGCAGATGGCATACCTCTCGGCCTCGATTCTGCACGTGGTGCGCAGCCGGATCGTGTGGCTGCTGGTGCTGGCGATCTCGGCGATCCTCACCGTGCAGGTGCTGGAGATCTTCGAGGATCGGCTCGACCAGGTGGTGGTCCTGGCGCTGTTCATCCCGCTGCTGACCGGCACGGGCGGCAACACCGGCAACCAGGCCGCGACCACGGTCACGCGCGCGCTCGCCGTGGGGGAGGTGCGCGTGCGGGACCTGCCGCGCGTGATCTGGCGGGAGCTGCGTGTGGGCACGGTGCTCGGCGCCGTGCTCGGGGCGCTCGGGTTCACGATCGCGGGCCTGGTCTACGGCCTCGCTATCGGCGCGGTGATCGGCCTGACCCTGCTGTCGATCTGCATCATGGCGGCGATGGTGGGCGGCCTGATGCCGCTGATCGCCAAGCGGGTGGGCGCAGACCCGGCGGTCTTCTCCAATCCCTTCATCTCGACGTTCTGCGACGCGACGGGCCTGATCATCTACTTCACGATCGCCACCGCGGTGCTGGGCCTGTGAGGATGCCCGGGAGGGGCTGGCTCAGCTCCGCCCGGTGAGCTCCACGGCCTGCTCCTGTGCCTTGAGCGCGAGCTCCACGGCCTTGAACGCATGCTCCTGGGTCATGGCGTTCTCGGTGCGGTTCAGGACATCCAGCACGAGGTCGCCGAAGAACGGGTACCCCACCTTGCCGTGCGCCTCGATGCGGTGCTCGCCCTCGCTGTCCACGAGGATCACCTGGTCAGGCCCGTTGTCGGTGGTGACGTCCACGTACTTGCGCAGCTCGAGGTACCCGTCGGTACCGAGCACGAAGGTGCGGCCGTCACCCCAGGTGCGCAGGCCCTTAGGGGTGAACCAGTCCACGCGCACGAAACCGGTGGCGCCGGAGGACAGGGCGATGTGGGCGTCGCCGTAGTCGTCGAGCTCGGGATGCTCGGGGTTGCCGAAGTTGCCGATGGTGCTGGAGAGGATCGTGGCGTCGTCGGACCCGGTGAAGGTGAGCATCTGCTCGAAGTTGTGCGAGCCGATGTCGGTGAGGATCCCGCCGTAGCGGGCGCGCTCGAAGAACCAGTCGGGGCGGGTGGAGGGGTCGCCCATGCGGTGCGGGCCCATGCCCTGGACCTGCAGGACCTTGCCGATGGCGCCGCGGTCGATGAGCTGACCGGCGAGCACCGCGGCCTCGACGTGGATGCGCTCGGAGTAGTAGACGGCGTACTTCTTACCGGTGCGGGCCACGGCTTCGCGGGCCTCGGCGAGCTGATCGAGGGTGATCAGCGGGGTCTTATCGGTGAAGTAGTCCTTCCCGGCCTCCATGACGCGAATACCCAGCGGCGCCCGCTCGGAAGGGACAGCGGCGGCGGCCACCAGATGCACCTCCGGGTCCTCGAGGACCTCCTGCTCGCTGGCGGCGACCTTCACGTCGGGGAAGTTCTTCGTGAACTCGGCCAGGCGCTCGGGCACCGGGTCATACACCCACTTCAGAGTGCCGCCAGCGCCGAGCAGACCCTGGGTCATCCCGCCGATGTGGCCGTGGTCGAGATGCATCGCGGCGAACACGAACTCGCCGGGCTTCACCACCGGCTTCGGCATCGCGGCGGGGGCGTAGTTGGCTCCTTCGGAGACGGCCATGAGGGGTCCTTTCCACGGGGCGGGGCCGACGGGCAGCACTGCCGACGGCCGCTTGTGCGCGTACCCCAGCAGTGTCCCGCGTCACCCCCCATCGTGGCAGGGGAGTGCCAGGGGTTGCCAGGGGTGGTGGGTGAGGGTTGTTGAGGGGGCGGCCGCGGCTCAGATTCGGCGGTGGCGGGCTTCGGGGTCGATAGGCCCTTCAGTGTCTGGGGTGCGGTCGGGGATCCAGGGTTCTGGGCTTACCCTTCTGTTGTTGACACCTGAGATGGCGGGTCGTGGTGACCTGCGGGAGGTTGTCGTCATGAGGAAGCGGAAGAG
>NZ_PNHL01000017.1 GCF_002871795.1 Brachybacterium sp. UMB0905
AGTAAGCCCTATTCTTCCAGGTCAGGAGCACCTTTCCGCGTCTACGACCACCCCTCGGACACCTCAACGATGAAAGCCCGAGGATAGGTCCGACGTGCGGCGGGAAAAGGACCCGGTACCGCGGGCCTCACATCGGTGCGCGGCGGGGCGGGGCGACGGGGTGGGGCTAGCGCTGGAACTCGTCGATCGCCTGTTTGATCTGCTTGCCCGTGCGGACCAGGATCGGCAGCGCGAAGAACATGACGAACCACCAGTTGCCGAAGCCCACGCGGTACATCGTGAACATGATGAAGCCCAGGACGATCAGCTGGCTGAACAGGGAGAACCCGATCTTCGCCAGAGGCGGCTTGCTGCTGTATGCGGTGGACGCGGCGAAGCTGCCCGTCGTATCCGAAGCGGCGGGCTGGTAGTCCCCGTCGGCCTGCGAGCTGAACTGCGGGGTGAAATCCGAGACGAAATCCGGTGACGGTACGGGGGTGTCTGCCGCCTCTGTCGAGGGCGGCTGCGATGCAGCGTCAGGGCTGGGATCACGGTCCTTCCCGCCCAGCCACGACGGATCCCCGCCCGGTCCGTGCTCGCCATTCCCACGCAAGGTTCCCATGGTCACGCATGGTAGGCCACGGGGTGGGGAGGGGCCGACGGGGGGCTCGGACCGGCGACCGGGGCGGGGGCCCGCGACCTCTCCTCCACAATGCCCCTTCATCCACAATCCGGGGCCGGAGGTGGTGGCGGCGCGGCGCCGTCTGGACGATGGGGACATGAGCATCAGCGACCCCGAGGGCCCTAAGCGCCCCTCCGAACGCCACCCGGTGGCGGGGCCCGATGATGCGCTGCGCGCAGCCGCCGGGCAGCTCACGGCACTGAATGCCGGGGCCTCCGCCCGGGAGCTCGTGGCGGAGGTCCTGGCCACCGTGCATGCGGCGTTCACTGCGACGCAGGCGGTGAGAGATCCGCTGCCCGAGACCGCGCCGGACAGCGCCGAGGAGGCTCTCGCCGCGGTGGCGGGTATCGCCCAGCTGCGCTCCATGCTCGGCGGGATCGAAGCATCATGGCAGGTGACCGCGGCAGAGCGGATCCGTCGGGACGACGCGGCACACGGCGTGGCCACCGCCAAGCAGGGGCGCGGAGCCGGGCATGAGCTGGCCCTGGCCCGGCGGGTCTCGCCATCGTCCGCTGACCTGTCCCTGGCCGCCGCTCGCCGGCTCGTCCAGCAGATGCCCGGCACGCACTCCCGTCTGCGCCATGGCACGATCACGCACGCGCAGGCCCGCGCCGTCGCCTCCTCTCTCGACCGCGCACAGCCGCACACCTGCACACAGATCGATCGGATCCTCAGCGAGGGCCCGGAGGCACTGGACGGTATGGGGACCCGGCGCGTCCGCGCCCACATGCAGCAGCTCATCCAGGAGCTGGAACCGGAGAAGTCTCGCGAACGCGCGGAGCGAGCCGCCCGGGAGCGCCACGTGCGGATGCAGCCGATGCGTGATGGGATGGCGCGCTTGACCGCGGTGCTGCGGGCGATTGATGCGACCGCGGTGATGGCCACCCTGGATCGATCCGCCAGCGCCCTGAAGGCCTCGGGCAGGCCCGGGTCGCACGCGGCGCTGCAGGCGGATCTGCTGGTCGAGGCTGTGCTGCGGGCCCCGGAGCGGGCCCCGGAACAGGCACAGAAGACGCCGGGTTCGGCGCTGCGGTTCATCCGCCCGAGCCTTGATGTGGGCGTGATCCTCTCCGATGCCGCGCTGCTGCATCCGGGGCGCTACACCGGCTGCGCGCTACTGGAGGGCTACGGGCCGCTGCCGGCGCACATCGTCACCGACACCATGGCCGGGCAGGAGCCTGGTCGCCTTGAGCACGCCGAACATCACGAACCAGAGGGATCCGATGGCGATGATGAGCTCATCGCGTTCTACCGTCGCCTCTACACCGCGCCGACGAGCGGGCAGCTCGTGGCCCTCGAATCAACCGCCCGGGCCTTCCCCGCGGGCCTCGCGAAGATGATCCGCCTGCGGGACGGCAGCTGTCGCACACCCTGGTGCGATGCACCGATCCGACACATCGACCACGTCCACCCCGTCCGCAACGGTGGCCCCACCAGCTACGCCAACGGGCAGGGGCTGTGCGTGCGCTGCAACCAGCGCAAAGAGCACGGGCCCTGGTCGCTGCGCCCGCAGTCCGCGCAGCCGCCGGAGGCGTGGCACTGGTCCAGCCCGCACGGCGCCATCGGCCGCTCCCCCACTCCTCCCCTGCAGCCGCCCCGGCGCATCCTTCCCCCGCCCCGCCAGGACACGGCGGGCGAGGGGGACCCATCCCGAGATGGCAGCCAGCCCGCCGATGGGACGGATCCCGGCTGAGGCGCGACGCCGCGCCCCTGCTGGAGGCTCAACGCTTCAGCGCTGCTGCGCGTCCTTCGGCACCGTCGTCTCCTGCGGTGCGAGCGCGCCCATCACCCGGTGGGGAACGTAGGGGGCTCCCAGCTCCTCCAGCTCCTCCGCCGTGAGCTTGAGATCCAGCGCCCCGAGCGCTCCGTCGATGTGCGAGGTCTTCGTGGCGCCGATGATCGGGGAGACCACCGGATCCTGCCCGAGCAGCCAGGCGAGCGCCACATGCACCCGCTCCACCCCCCCGCTGCTCCGCGATCCGCGCCACGGCCTCGACGATCGCCGATCGGGCTGCACGGGGGATCTTCATGGTCCCACTCGGTGGGACCGGGCGCGAGCGCTGCGCATGAGACGGAGCGGAAGAGTCGGCGCTGTGGGGGCTGCCCCGCGGGCGTCTCACGCGCCTGCGCTGATCCAGGCTGAGCCGCTACCGTCGGACCATGCTACATCTGAGCGATGACCAGGTCCGTACCCTCCTGCCCGCCCCTGCCCGCGCAGTGGAGCTGATGCACGAGACGCTACTGGCGCTCGCTGACGGCTCGGCCTCGGTGACCCCGAAGTCGCAGGTGGTGCACGAGGAGGGCGGATTCGCCAATGCGATGCCGGCCACGTGGCCGGAGCGCGGACTGCTGGGCATCAAGTGGGTGACGATCACGCCGTCGAACCTCGAGCAGGGCCAGGAGATGATCGACGGTCTGATGGTGCTCTCCGGGCCCGATGGTTCCACGCGCGCCACGATGGATGCCGCGGAGCTGACGGCGCTGCGCACCGCCGCCGTCACCGGGGCGTCGCTTGCCCTGGATGATCGGCCCGTGACGTTCCTGGGCACCGGGGTGCAGGCCCGCTCGCATGCCCGCGTGATCGAAGCACTGGGCCGCGGCCCGCTGACCGTCTGGGGTCGCCGCGCTGAGGCGCTCGAGGAGCTGACCGCCTGGTGCGCCGAGCACACCCCGACCCTTGACCTGCGCACCACGACGGACCGCACCGAAGCGCTCACCGGGGCGGGCGTGGTGATCTCCGGGCTGCCCATCGGCCTGACCGATACTGCACTTTCTCCCGGTGACGTGGCCCCCGACGCGACCCTGCTGCCGCTGGATTACGCCTCCGTCGTCGCAGCGGAGATCGCGCGGACCGGCACGCTCGTCGCCGATGACCCGGAGCAGTTCGAGGCGCTGCGGCCCGTGAAGCTCGGAGAGGATTACCCGCGCGCGACCGGTGCCACCGGCGATCTGCTGCGTCAAGGCCGCCCGGAGGGCCTCGTCATCGCGCAGAACCTGGGGTCGGGCCTGGGGGATGTGGTGCTGGCCGACGCGGTGGTGCGCGCAGCTGAGGCCTGACGCGCCCGCGCCTACGATGGTCGGCATGGATCCGCGCAGGCTGCTCATCTTCCGCACCGTCGTGGCGAACGGCTCGATCGGGGCCGGCGCCCGGGAGCTGGGCTGGACCCAGCCGGCCGTCTCCCAGCATCTCGCGGCGCTCGAGAAGGAGGTCGGCACCCAGCTGCTGCTGCGCTCCTCCACGGGGGTGACGCCGACGGAGGCGGGCGCGCGCCTGGCCGCGCATGCGGAGGCGATCGCCGCGCAGCTGGAGGCGGCGCAGAAGGAGCTGGCGGATATCACCGCGCTGCGCCGCGGCACGGTGCGCTTCGGCACGTTCCCGTCGGCCGCCGCGACGCTGCTGGCACCGACGCTGAAGCACCTCGAACGCTCCGCCCCGGACCTCGATGTCACCTTCTGTGAGCTCGAGCCGCCGGATGCGGTGAGCGCACTGCGTGAGGGCGAGCTGGATCTTGCGCTCGTGTTCCGCTACCCGTGCACGGACATCGGCGATGAGGGCACGTTGGAGTGGACGCCGCTGATGGAGGACCGGGTGCTGGCGGTGCTGCCCTCGTCGGATCCGCGGGCGGAGGATCCGGGTCTGACCTTGGCGGATCTGGCGGAGGATCCGTGGATCGCTGGCTGCGAGCGGTGCCGCGCGAACCTCATCACGAGCGCCCGACAGGCCGGTTTCTCCCCGGCGGTGCGGTATTCGACCGATGACACGATCGTGGTGCAGCAGCTGGTCAGCCATGGCGCGGGCGTCGCGCTGGTGCCGGAGATCGCGCTGGCCGCGGCACCGAGCGCCGATGTCGCGATCCGGGAGCTGCCGGGGCTGGAGAACCGTCTGATCGGGCTGCTGAACCGGCGCGGGGCGCTGTCGATCCCGGCGGTCGCGGCGCTGCGGGATGCGCTCGTGGCGCAGACGCAGGAGCGGCTGAGCACAGCGGTGATGATGTGAGCGCTCCGGCGAGCGCGTGGCTGCGCCCGCTGCTGGTGCTGTTGGGCGGCGCGGTGTTCTGCGGCCTGCTCATGCTGGTGCGGCAGGAGATCGTGGCACTACCGGTCGCGCTGCTGACGCTGCTGATGGTGTATTGGACGAGCCCTCTGCGGCGCGGGGATCACACCTCGCTCGCCGCCGCCCGGGAACGTGCCTCAGCGGTCCGCTCTGATGCTGCTCGCCCGACGGTGGTGCTGTGGGCGCCGGGCAATCCGGCATCGGCCCGCCTGCACACCGCGATCCGGGGGCCGCGCGAGGACGTGATCTGGGTGAACGTGTACCGGGACCGGATGGCGATGGATCTGCTGGTGGAGCAGGGCGGCGCGGAGGCGCTGCCGCTGGCGCTGCACGGTGATGCGGTGCATGCGGCGGTCACGCCTGGGGAGCTATTGGAGCTGCTCGCGCAGGACTGACCACCCCGCATCTTCTGCTTCTCCGGAACTCCGGATATCATGATGGTTGTGTCCGATGCCCGCGACTCTCTGCTCGCCCGCCTCGACCGTCTCGAGGCCCGCATAGACCAGCTGGAGGCCACCGCCACCAGCACGCCCTCCCCCGCCGCCCCCGAGGGCCCCACCGCCCCGGCCGACGGCGACCCCTTCGCTCCCCTCACCGCGCTCAAGGACCTCCTCCCCGAGCCCGGCGGTGTGCAGTTCACCGGCGCCGTCACCGTCGGCGCGGGGCACTTCGAGTTCCAGTGGGCCCGCCCCACCCAGCATCTGCAGCAGACCGACTGGGCCGAGCATGCGGACACCGTCGCCGCGCTCGGCCATCCGCTGCGCCTGACGATCCTGCAGCACCTGCTGGAGGGCGAGCGCACGGTCGCGCAGCTGGTCGATGAGCTGGGGCTCGCCTCCACGGGCGTGGCCTACCACCATCTGACATCGCTGCAGGCCGCGGGCTGGGTGACCTCCCCTCGCCGCGGCGCCTGGGCGCTGCCGGCCCCGCGCATCGTCCCCCTGCTGACCATCCTCATCGCCCTCGAGAAAGGCTGAGTGTGTCCGCCTCTCTGCCCGACCAGCCCGCTGCTGCACCCCCGTCCCGACGCACCCTGCTGACCGCCACGATCCCTGCCGCCGCCGCGCTGATCGGCGTGGGCGCCCTGTCTTTCCCGCGCCCCGCTTCACTGGGAGAGCCGACGGGGGATACCGACCTCGCCGCTGCCGTCGCCCCGCACCTGAAGGGGCACCAGCGGGTCGCCGTGATGCTGCGCGACCCCTCCGGTGCCACGCGTTTCGCCGGTTTCGGGTCGAGTGAGTCCGATGAGTTCGAGATCGGCTCAGTCACCAAGACGTTCACCGGCGCCCTACTGGCCTGCGCGATCGAGGAGGGTGAGGTGAGCGCGGAGACCACCGTGGAGGAGATCCTCGGCGAGCGCGCATCCGGCAGCGAGGTGGCCGATGCGACCCTGGCGGAGCTCGCCACGCACACCTCGGGGCTGCCGCGGCTGGCATCGGCCATGCTCTGGCGCGCCACCACCGCGGGCTTCCTGCGCCACGACCCCTATGCAGGGCGGGATGCACAGACCGTGATCGACGATGCACTCGCCTCCTCCCTGTCCGGTCGTGGCACGTCGTCGTACTCGAACCTGGGCGTCGCGCTGGAGGGGCAGCTGCTCGCCGCCGCAACGGGAACCGACTACGCGAGCCTGCTGCAGGAGCGGATTCTCGAGCCCGCCCAGCTCACGGGCACGTATGCCCCGATCACTCCGGAGAACCTGCGCGAGACCCACCGGCGCGGGCATGGGGTGAACGGCCTGCGGCAGGCGGCCTGGACCATGGAGGGGCAGGCTCCCGCGGGCGGGATCTGCTCCACTGCCGCGGACATGATGACCTACGTGACCGGGATGATCGATGGCTCCGGGCCGGGCGCCGCCGCAGCCACCGAGGTGCTGCATGAAGGGGAGGACAAGATCGTGGCCATGAACTGGTTCCACAGCGTGCTCGACGAGGAGGCTGACACGAGGCTGATCTGGCACAACGGCCAGACCGGCGGCTACTCCTCCTTCGCGGGCTTCCGGTCCGATACAGGGCAGGGTGTGGTGGTGCTGACCGACAGCGCCCGGCCCGTGGATGGCCTGGGCGCGGGCCTGCTGACCGGGGAGGTGGCGGCATGATGCAGATCCTGGCGTGGCTGCCGCTGGTGATCGCGCTCTTCCTGGCCGGCGGGATCGTGTGGAGCATCGTGACGATGCTGCGCCGCCACCTGCACCCGTGGCAGATCGGGCTGCGGGTCGTCTCCGCGGCGACGGGTCTGGCGATCATCTCGATCATGGAGGTGCTTCCCGCCGAAGCCTGGTTCGTGCCCTGGCTGCTGGCTCTTGCCGTGCTGGCCGCCGCCGCCATCGCAATCCGACGCACCCTCACGCAGCAGCCCCCGTCGGACCCCACGAAAACCCAGGCGAAGCTGCTGGCCCGCCCGAACCGCTGGAACATCGGCGGCGAATGGGGGCTGCTGCTGGTGCTCCTGGGGCTCGCGGTGATCGCCGGGTGAGACGGGCAGGGACCCGCCCCGACGGTAGGGGCCTGCCCTGTCGGGCAGGGGCGCCCCTACGATGAACCGCATGAGCATTCCCGCCACGCCGTCCTGGGTCCGCGATGCGATCTGCTGGCAGGTCTACCCGCTGGGGTTCTGCGGGGCACCGCAGCAGCGTGACACCACGGCACCGGGCGCGACAGCACCAGACAGCACAGCGCCGACGGGCCAGGTCTCCCATCGCCTCCCGCGTCTGATCGGCTGGCTGAATCACCTGGTGTCCCTGGGCGCGAATGTGCTGCTGCTGAACCCGGTGTTCGACTCCGTCACCCACGGCTACGACACCCTGGATCACCGCCGCGTGGACCCGCGCCTGGGCGATGCGGAAGACCTGCAGACCCTGATCGACGCCTGCCATGAGCGGGGCATCCGCGTGGTGCTCGACGGGGTGTTCAACCACCTGAGCGTCCAGCACCCGGTGGTGCAGCAGGCTCTCAAGGCCGGGCCGGGGACCGCGGAGGGCGCGTGGATCCGCTGGGCCGATGGGCATCCCTACGGCTTCGAGGGCAATGCGGACCTCGTCGAGCTGGACCTCGCGCATGCCCCCGTGCAGGACGCGGTCGCGCAGGTGATGATCCACTGGCTGGAGCGTGGCATCGACGGCTGGCGGCTGGATGCGATGTATGCCGCCGGGGCCGCAGCCTGGGCGCCGATCCTCGAGCGTGTGCGCCGCGCGCATCCGGAGGCGTGGCTGCTGGGCGAGGTGATCCACGGGGATTACCCGCAGATCGCCGCGGGCTCGGGCGCGCAGTCGATCACCCAGTACGAGCTGTGGAAGGCGATCTGGTCCGCGCTGCATGACCACAACCTGTTCGAGCTTGCGCACGCTCTGGGTCGGCACGCCGAGTTCCTCGAGCAGCCCGGTGGCGGGCACCCGCTGACGTTCCTGGGCAATCACGACACCACCCGCATCGCCTCCCAGCTGCCCGATGGCCGCGACCTCGCCGTCGCCTACGCCCTGCTCGCCCTGCTGCCCGGGGTGCCGGCGGTGTATGCGGGCGATGAGCTCGGCGCGACCGGCATCAAGGAGGAGCGCGCCGGCGGCGACGACGCGGTGCGCCCCGAGTTCCCGGACAGCCCCGCGGAGGCGATCGCGGGAAATGGCCCGCTGCCGCTGTTCTCCCCCGCCGCGGCCCCGCGAATCCTCGAGGTGCATCAGCGGCTGCTGTCCCTGCGGCGCCGCGAACCGTGGCTCGCCACCGCCCGCCTCGCCATGGACGGTGAGAGCCTCAGCAATGAGTACGCGCGGATCGTGCTGCACCCGCGAGATGAGGGGGCCGACGGGGACGCCCCCGCCCCGCTCACCCTCCTGCTGAACCTCTCTGACCAGGACCTTCCGGCTCCCGGCGAGGTGCTCGAGGCAGTCTCCGGAGCCGCCATGCTCGATGCCGTCCCGGCCCCCGGCCCGGGGGTGATCCCCGCGCACGGCGCGGCGGTGGTGCGCTGAGGCGGGGCGGCTCAGCCCTTCACCGAGCCGGACATGAGCCCGGAGATGAAGTACTTCGAGAGGATCACGTACACGAGCAGGGTGGGCAGGGAGGCCAGCAGCGCCACGGACCAGAAGGTGCGCAGCATCCCGGCGCCGTCCACCTTCGCGGCCTCCATGAGCTCATGTGGGACGGTCTCGAAGTAGTTGCGGAAGATCAGCGTGGTGATCGGGATACCGAACACCACGTGCAGCAGGATCAGCGAGGGCACGCCGTTGGGGACCTGCAGGGCCAGCACCAGCTCCAGCAGCGGGATCATCACCGCCTGGTACGGCAGGAACATGCCGAACAGGATCAGAGTGAACACCACGTCCGCCCCGGGGAAGCGCCAGCGGGAGAGCACGAAACCGTTCAGGCAGCCCAGGACCGCGGAGATGATCGTGGAGGGCACCACCATCGAGATGGTGCGGCCGATGGCGGGGGCGAGCTGCTGCCAGGCGCTGGTCCAGTTCTCCATCGTCCACGTGCTGGGCAGCAGCCAGGCGCGGGCCGGGGAAGCGTCCCCCACGCCCTTGAAGCTCGTCACGAGCAGGACGTATACGGGGATCAGCACGAACACCACGCCGAGCAGCAGCGCTGCGTAGCGCAGGGTGCGGCGCAGCGTGGCGGGGCGTGATCTTCCCGGCGCAGCCAGGCTCTCCCGGCGTACCCTCGTATCCATGACCACCGCGCTGAAGCCTGCCGAGTCCGTCCGCACCGCCCCCGTCGTCGCCGTCGGCCTGATCGGCGGTTGGCTCACCGCGCGGGAGACCGGGATCCGGCCGCTCGGCGGCGTGGTGCTCGCTGCCGCCGGGCTGTACGCGGGCCGCACCTGGCTGGCGCGCCGCGGCCCGGCGACGACCGCGGTGCTCGGGGCGACGTACCTGCTGGGCTTCGGGGTCTCGCATCCGCTGGCGAAGAAGATCGGGGCCTGGCCTGCGGTGCTGACTGTCACCGGGGTCTCCGCGGCCGCCTCCGCGATGCTCTCCGACGCGGCCTACGGCGACTGGATCCCCGCCGAGCCGCGCGACTGAAGCCGCTGCGGCGCGCGGACGCCCCCGCCGCATCCCACTGCGCAAGCCGCCGTGACGCGCCCCGAATTCTTTGACTAAGCTAAGACACTGGCTCCGACCGTCGGAGTCTCCCTCCCCCACCTGAGGTTCACTCCCCCCATGCTCGGCTCCATGGCCCGTCTGTGGCAGACGGTGAAACCGATCCGCATCCGTCTCTACCTGGGGCTGCTCAGCGCCCTGACCGCCTCGCTCGTGGCGCTCGGCATCCCGCAGGTCCTCGAGTTCCTCGTCAACCGCCTGGATACCGGCGCGACCGCCGCGACGGTCTGGACCGGCGGCGCGATCGTGCTGGGACTCGGCCTGTTGGAGGCCTCGCTGATCTGGCTGCGGCGCGTCTTCGCCGTCTCCCCCTCCACACTGGTGGAGAAGGACATCCGCGTGCGGTTCTACGCGAAGGTCCAGCACATGCCGATCGCCTTCCATGACGGCTGGGGCTCCGGGCAGCTGCTCAGCCGCATGATGGGCGATATCAACATCATCCGCCGCTGGATCGCCTTCGGCATGATCATGCTGGTCACCAGCTCCGTGACGATCATCGCGGGGCTTGTGCTGCTGATCCGCTCGTCGTGGATCCTGGCGGGCATCTTCTTCCTCGCCGCGGTGCCGGTGTCGATCATCGCCTTCCGCTTCCACCGCGAGTTCTCCGTGCTCTCGCGCCGCTCGCAGGACCAGAACGGGGACCTCGCCACCACGATCGAGCAGTCTGTGCAGGGCATCCGGGTGCTGAAGGCCTTCGGCCGCGGCCCCACGGCGCTCGAGGACTTCACCGCGCAGGCGGAGGAGCTGCGCACCACCGAGATCCGCAAGGCCACGTCGATGGCCCGGTTCGACATGTTCATGTTCATGCTGCCGGAGCTGGCGCTGGGCGTCTCGCTGTTCGTCGGCATCCACCTGGTCGCCGGCGGGCACATCACCGTCGGCCAGCTCGCAAGCTATTTCGCGACCGCCACCCTGGTGGTGGGGCCGGTGCGGATGCTCGGCATGCTGTTCGGGCAGATGGTCAACGCCTCCACCGCCCTGGACCGCCACTACGAGGTGATGGATGAGGACAACACCATCACCGCGCCCGAGACCCCCGCCGCCATCGACCCCGCTGAAGCGCGCGGCGCCGTCGCCTTCGAGGGCGCGCACTTCCGGTACGCCGACGCTCCCGACCACGTGCCCGATGTGCTGGACGGCGTGGACCTTGAGATCCGCCCCGGGGAGACGATGGCGCTGGTGGGCGTCACCGGATCCGGGAAGTCGACGTTGCTGCAGCTGGTGCCGCGGCTGTATGACGTCACCGGCGGCCGCGTGACCATCGACGGGGTGGATGTGCGCGAGATGGACCTGATGGATCTGCGCACCCTGACCGCCGTCGCCTTCGAGGACGCGACCCTGTTCTCCGACTCGGTGCGGGACAACGTCCTGCTCGGCGCGGATCCGACGCTCGATGAGGCCGCGCGGGATGAGCTGCTGCACCTCGCACTGCGCACCGCCGACGCCACCTACGCCTACGACCTGCCCGAGGGGGTGGACACCCGCATCGGCGAGGAGGGCATGAGCCTGTCCGGTGGGCAGCGGCAGCGTCTCGCGCTCGCCCGCGCGATCGCTGCGAAGCCCGCGGTGCTGCTGCTGGATGATCCGCTGTCCGCCCTGGACACGAGAACCGAGGAGACCGTCACGGGCCGGCTGCGCGAGGTCCTGCAGGGCACCACCACGCTGATCGTCGCCCACCGCACCTCCACCGTGGCGCTCGCCGACCGGGTGGCGCTGCTGGATGGCGGGAAGATCGTGGATGTGGGTACGCACCAGGAGCTCATGGCCTCCTCCGCCCGCTACCGCTGGGTGATCGCCAATCAGGAGGAGGAGCGCCGACGCGACCAGGACATCGAGACGCTCACCGGGGAGCTGGACCTCAGCGCCCTGCAGGGCGGGACGGAGCAGGGCCGATGACCGCCGCGACCTCACGTAAGGACGAAGAGCAGAGGGACCTCACGCCCGCGGAGGCGAAGGCTTCCCGCAAGCGCTCCTTCCGGCTGCTGGGGGAGCTGATCTCCCCGGTCAAGGGGCAGTTCGCGCTCATGGCGCTGATGGTGGTCGTGGCGCAGCTCGCCGTGGTGGCGGGGCCCGCGATCATCGCCTGGGGCATCGACAACGGCATCCCCGCCCTGATGGAGGGCAACAGCATCCCCGCGCTGCAGGCCGCAGCGCTGCACATCGCCTGTGCGCTCATCGGCGGCGCCCTCACCTTCGGATACGTGCGCCAGTCCGTCGTCGTCGGCCAGCGGATGCTGCTCGCCCTGCGGCGCAGGGTCTTCCGCTTCACCCAGCGGCAGGACCTCGAGTTCCACGAGCGCTACACCTCCGGCCGCATCGTCTCCCGCCAGACCTCCGATATGGAGGCGCTGCGGGAGCTGCTGGACGCGGGCGTGAACGTCATGGTGGGCGCGTTCTTGTCCATGGTGTTCACCATCGTGCTGATCGTGGCGATGGACCCGATCACGGGCCTGGTCATGCTGCTGATGCTGATCCCGTGCGTGGCGCTGACGGTGTGGTTCCAGAAGCGCTCCTCGGTGGAGTACCGGGCGATCCGCACCCATTCGGCGCGGCTGATCGTCCACTTCGTCGAGGCAATGGCGGGAATCCGCGCCGTGCAGGCCTTCCGCAAGGAGGGTCGCAACCAGAAGCGCTTCGACACCCTCGCCTCGGATTACCGCAACGCCTCCCTGCGCTCGATCCAGGTGTTCGGCACCTACCAGCCGCTGCTGCGTGTGCTCGCGAACGTCACGATCGCTGCGGTGCTGGTCGTCGGCGGGTTCCGGGTGCTATCCGGGGATCTGCAGGTCGGTGTGCTGGTGGCGCTCGTGCTGTATTCGCGGAGGTTCTTCCAGCCCGTCGATGAGATCGCGAACTTCTACAACGCCTTCCAGTCCGCCGTGGCGGCGCTCGAGAAGATCGCGAACCTCCTCGCCGAGCAGCCGCACGTCAAGGAATCCGCGACCCCGACGCCCCTGCCGGCCTCCGATGGGCAGATCGACTTCGAGCGGGTCTCCTTCCGCTACACGGCCGATGGTCCGCTCGTGCTGAAGCCCCTGGATCTGCACATCCCCGCGGGCCAGACGGTGGCTCTTGTCGGCCAGACCGGCGCCGGGAAGTCCACCATCGCCAAGCTCATCTCCCGGTTCTACGATGCGACCGACGGTCGGGTGGCGCTGGATGGCGTGGACCTGAAGGACCTGTCGATGCAGGACCTCACCCGCAATATCGTCATGGTCACGCAGGAGGCATACCTGTTCTCCGGCACCGTCGCGGACAACATCGCACTGGGCAAACCGGGGGCGTCCCGCGAGGAGATCGAGGCGGCGGCCCGCGCGATCGGCGCCGATGAGTTCATCGAGAAGCTGCCCTACGGCTATGACACCGATGTGAGCAAGCGCGGCGGCCGCGTCTCCGCCGGTCAGCGGCAGCTGATCTCCTTCGCCCGCGCATTCCTCGCTGACCCACGGGTGCTGATCCTCGATGAGGCCACCAGCTCCCTGGACATCCCCTCCGAGCGGATGGTGCAGGAGGGGCTCACGAAGCTGCTGGGCCAGCGCACCAGCCTGATCATCGCCCACCGTCTGACCACCGTGATGATCGCGGACCGGGTGCTCGTGGTCCACGGCGGCGAGGTGGTTGAGGACGGCTCCCCCACCGAGCTCGTCGCCGCGGGCGGCCGCTTCGCGGCGCTGTACCGGGCCTGGCAGGACTCGATGTGAGCGGCGGCGCCGGGACCTCGGTCCCGGCGCCGACCAGGAACGGCAGGGCCGGGGCCGGGCTATGACGCACACCGCCGGGCAGATATCGGGAATCTCTTCCCGTCGGGGCGGGGGCGGGCTATGTTCCCCTCATCCCCATCGGACCCGATCCTGAGGAGAGCCCGAACCCCGGCCGTCACCCGCGGATCCCGTTCACCTCAGAGGTCTTCCATGCACATGCCCCTGCTCTCGCGCGCCCGATTCCTGGCCTTTCTGCTCGCCGCGCTCGTGGTCGCCGTCCCCCTCGCGATCGCCCCGCCCGCGGCGGAGGCCGCGGTGAAGAAGCCGCTGGACATCGTGAAGGTGTACTACGACCCGCCCGGCCGGGACTACTCCAAGAACAGCGAGTACGTGAAGGAGTACATCCAGGTCAAGAACACCGGGAAGAAGACCCTCACGCTCAGCGGCTACGTGATCCGCGACAACGGCCCGCAGAAGTTCACCTTCCCCAAGGGCACGAAGCTCGCCCCCGGCAAGACCCTCACGATCCGGTCCGGCAAGGGGAAGAACACCACGAAGACCAAGTACTGGAACAAGTCCAGCTACATCTGGAACAACACCGGCGACACCGCGCGGCTGTACAACAGCAAGGGCAAGCTGCTGGAGTCCTGCAAGTACAAGGGCGGCGTCAAGAAGGCCTCGAAGGGCTACGTCCGCAGCACCACGACGACCGCGTACTGCTGATCCGGCGCGGGGTCGGCGGCCGCCCGTCGGTCCCGCAGGCGTTCCCGCGGGAACGTCGCATCGGTCCGTTCTGCCCTCTCCCGCCGCCGACTCAGGCGCCCAGCATGGCGCGCAGCGGCGGGGTGAGGCCCTCGACCTCGACGGGCATCGCCGGGCGGATGAACGTCTCGGGGGTGACGCGGAAGCGCTGCTCCATCGCGTCCACGCCCGACATGGTGGAGCGCCCGATGCCGTTGTCCACGTAGCCGCAGGCGTGCGAGGTCGCGAACGAGCGGGCGTTGCCCTCGATGGCGGCGGATTCCGCGGCCTCGGCGCCGAGGTGGTCGAAGGCGAGCACGAGCATGGCCTGGCGCATGAGTTTCCCGTAGCCCTGCCCCTGCTCCTCGAGGGTGAGCCAGGAGCCGGAACCGACGGTGCGCCGCTCAGCGAAACGCAGCGCGCGCACGTCCTGGCAGCCGATGAGGCGGCCGCGAGCCCAGATGCCGAAGGCGAGGGTCCACTCCTCCGGGCTGATCCGGGAACGCAGGCTCCACTGGAACTGCAGAGCCTTGCGGACTCGCTCCTCGGGCTCCACCTGGTACCAGGGGAAGACGTGCGGGGAGTCGGGTTCGGCGAAGATCGGCCGACGCAGCAGCGCGCCGTACTCGGGGAGGTCCGCGTCCTGCAGCAGGCGCATCGTGAGGTCCCCGGCGCGGACCACGAGGCCGAAGGGCGGGAAGACGTCGGCGAGCCCGGTCGGGGGCGCGGGGGTGGGCTCGGGCGCGGTGGCAGGGGCGGGCGTGGTCATCGCGCCAGCCTAAGCGCTCGCTCTCCGCCCCGCGCTCTACCCTCGTCCCATGAGCATCGATGTCCTCCTCACCGGCTTCGCACCCTTCGACGGCGCCGCGGTGAACGAGTCGTGGCTGGCGGTGCGGGAGGCCGCCCCGGCACTGCGGGCCGCTGAGATCACGACGCGGGAGCTCGAGCTGCCGGTCGAGTTCGGGCGCGCCGGCGCCGAGCTGCTGCACGCGGCGCGGGAGTGTGCGCCGCGGCTCATCGTCGCAGTGGGCCTTGCAGCCGGGCGGCAGGCGGTCACGCCCGAGCGGGTGACGATCAACATCCGCGACGCCCGCATCCCCGATGCCGCCGGCGCCTCCCCCGTGGATGAACCGGTGGTGCCCGGCGGGCCCGTCGGCTATTTCTCCACCCTGCCGATCAAGGCGATGACCAAGGCGCTCTCCACCCAGGGCCTACCGGCCGCGGTGTCGCAGAGCGCGGGCACCTACGTGTGCAATGACGTGTTCTATCTGCTCGCCCATGCTCTGGCGACGGATCCACAGCTCGCGCAGGCGCGGGGCGGGTTCGTGCATGTTCCCGCGGCCGACGTGGCGCCGCCCGCGGCCGTAGCTCGGGGTCTGGTCGCGGCGATCCGGACGGCGCTCGAGAGCCCGGAGGACCTCGTGGTCACCGGTGGGGCGGAGCACTGAGGGCACCCCTCCCCCGAGTTATCCACAAGATCATCCACAGCGGTGGATGAATGACACGGCTGTAGTTCCGCAGGCGAGAGCGGGGGCGGCGGCGTGTCGCGGCCGCGCCCCGGCGTCGGCGCGGCCGCACCGGCACTGCCGTTCTGACAGCAGGGGCGAGCCCGCGTCAGAATCGCGTTTCCGCAGATCACGGCGCCATGAGAGCCGCAGCCGCGGGCGCCTCCGTCCGCGCCACCCCGCCGTCGGCAGCGCTCTCCCCCGCTCCGACCAGTTCACGATCGCCCGCACGGCCGGTGCCCGGCAGGCCTCCCCCGTCGGCCGGTCATCCACACCACGCCCCGGGTTATCCACAGAAAGTCTCTGAAATCCCCAAGCCGACCAAAGTTATCCACAATCTCATCCACGACTGTGGAGAACTACAGCGGTGTAACTCCCCGCGGGCCGGCGCCAACGGGCGCCTCTCCGGCGGCTCAGAGCATCCCGACCATGACCGCCTTGCCCGCCACGAGCAGCAGGCACAGCACTACCGCGGCGGCGATCACGCCGCCGTGCAGGAGCGCGGCGCGGCGGCCCAGAGCCTGCCGGTCGGAGGTGGCGGTGGCCCGCGGTCGCAGCGCGAACATCGCCGCGGTCACCGCCGCACCCATCGCGAGCCCACCCAGGTGGCCCTGCCAGGAGATGTTCGAGACCGTGAAGGTGATGACGAGGTTCAGGCCGATCAGGACGAGGATCTGCGTGGTCTGCGCACCCCGGTTCCGGTTGACGATGAACAGCGCCGCGAACAGGCCGAACACGCCACCGCTCGCCCCCAGCGTGCCCCCGAACCAGTCCAGCGATGCCGCGGAGGTCAGCAGGAACACGGCGGTGTGGCCGCCCAGCACGGAGATCAGATACACGGCGGCGAAGCGCCAGCGGCCCATCACCTGCTCGAGGTACTGCCCGCAGATGTACAGCGCATACATGTTCAGGACCAGGTGCAGGATCCCGGCGTGCAGGAACCCGGCGCTGAGGAACGTCCACGGCATGACGAGCGCGCGGAAGGGCGCGAACATCCCCAGCTGATTCACGATGTGCGGGGCGAGCATCTGCCCGAGGTACGCGAGGACGCACAGGGCGATCAGGGTGTAGGTGACGACGGGGGCGCCACGGGTCATCGCCCCGCCCATGCTGTTGCGCGGCCGGGTGGAGGCCTGCTGGCGGTTGAGCTGCCGCTCGCAGTCCACGCACAGCATCCCCACCGCGGCGCCGCGCTGGCAGTCCGGGCAGGCGGGACGCTCGCACCGCTTGCAGCGCACATAGCTCACCCGGTCCGGATGGCGTGGGCAGGTGGGCTGCTGGTCCGGTTGCGGGGAGTCCTCGGCGCTGTAGCCGTAGCTGGGGCGATTCATGCGCTCCATTCCACCACGCGGACCTGCACGTCCGCCGGGCCCGCAGGGCGGGGCGGACGGGCAGACAGGCCCGCAGGGTGCGGCGGGCGGGCAGACGGGCCCGCAGGGTGGGGCGAGCGGGGAGAGACGCCGGGGCCGATGGCTGGACGGGTGCGATGCGCACCCGGCCCGGCCATCGGCCCCGTCACGGCTCAGGGGCGGTGACAGCGCACGCTGTCACGACCCCCGTCGGCCTCACTTCTCGATGGTGACCTTCTCGATCACGACGTCCTCGAGCGGACGGTCGCGCATATCGGTCTTGACCGCGGCGATCTCGTCGACGACCTTCTTGGAGTCCTCATCGGCGACCTCGCCGAACACGGTGTGCTTGCCCTGCAGGTGCGGGGTGGGGCCCACGGTGATGAAGAACTGCGAGCCGTTGGTGCCGGCCGGCCGACCGGTCAGGGCATTGCGGCGGGTGCCGGCGTTGGCCATCGCCAGGACGTAGGGCTCGTTGAAGTTCTTCTCGGAGATCTCGTCGTCGAAGGTGTAGCCGGGGCCGCCGGTGCCGGTGCCCAGCGGGTCGCCGCCCTGGATCATGAAGCCGGCGATGATGCGGTGGAAGATCACTCCGTCGTAGAAGGGGCGAGTGGTCTTCTCGCCGGTCTCGGCGTCCTTGAACTCGCGGGTACCCTCGGCGAGGCCCACGAAGTTCTCGACTGTCTTGGGGGCATGGTGGGGGAACAGCTCCAGGCGGATGTCCCCGTGGTTGGTGTGCAGAGTTGCGAACATGCGCTCATCCTCCCACAGGGACATCGGGACGTCTGATCGAGGCAGCGGGACATCTCATATGGGGCAGCGGGGCGGTGCGAAAGGTTCCGTTCTCCACATCGGCTGTGAGCGGGACGACTCGCGCGCGGTAGGGTTGGACCACACGGGTGTGCGTCGGCCGCGATCCACCACGGAGTCCGCCGGTCGGCCGCGCCCAGGGACCACCGTCGGACCAGCCCGACGGAGACGACCGAAAGGGGAATCCCCATGGCGCTGAGCACCAAGCGCAAGGCCAAGAAGTCCAAGAAGCAGGCCGCGACCACCGCGGATGCCTTCGGCACCGCGAGCCAGAAGGCGGAGCAGGCGGTCGAGGAGCTGCAGAAGCTCGCCGCGACCCTGGGGCCCGTGGTCACCGAGGGTGCCCGCGAGGCCAAGGTCAAGGCCGCGGAGGCGCAGCAGCGTCTGATGGACCAGGGCGAGAAGCTCTCGCAGGACCTGGGCCCGCGTGCCGAGAAGCTGCGTCACGATGTGCAGGACGACTACCTGCCGCGCGCCCGCAAGACCGCCACCACCACCGGCAATGTCCTCAAGGCTGCCGCGGAGGCCGCCCGCAAGGAGATCGAGAAGGGCCAGGGCGACATCAAGACCGCCGTCCTGCAGCCCACCCCGCAGAAGAAGAAGGGCCGCGCCGGCAAGGTGCTGCTCATCCTGGGCCTGGCCGCCGCCGGTGCCGCCGCGGGCTACGTGGTGTGGCAGAAGACCCGCCCCGTCGAGGACCCGTGGGCGCCGCCCGCGGACTTCGCCCGCGCGCACTACCCGGCCGCTTCCGCCACCGAGACCGACTCCTCCACCGTGCAGGACACGGTGGGCTCGGCCGACGCCGGCGATGTGGCCTCCTCCCTGAACACCGCTGATCGTTCCTCCGACACGACCCCCAAGGACGTGAAGGTGGAGTCCGACCAGGACATCTCGATCGACGACGACAAGAAGGGCACCCACCGCGGCGACGCCTGATCGCCCGCGAGCGCCCCACGGAGCATCCGTGAACGACGGCGCGGCATCCCCGTCCCTGGACGGCGGGTGCCGCGCCGTCCGCATGTCCGGGGACTTTCCCCTGGTCACGGCGCGGCTGCGGCTGGATCCCGTGGGCTGGGACGACCTCGCGGAGCTGCTGGCGCTGCACCGTGATCCGCGCGTGTTCACGGCGGATTCGACCGCGCCGGTGGAGACCGCCGCGCAGATGCGCTGGGTGCTCGGACAGTGGATCACCTGCTGGGAGCGCCACGGCACCGGGTACCTCACGGTGCGGGCGCGCGGCGGCGGTGAGGGGACCGACGGACCACTCGGTCACCTGCCTGAGGGGTTGCTGGGCGTCGTGGGGATCAGCCTCCTGAGGACCGATGCGGGCGCGCAGCGCAGCGCCTACTGGCGACTCGCCCCCTCGGCCCAGGGCCGGGGGGTCGCGGCAGAGGCGATGCGGGCAGTGCTCGCCCATCCGACGCTCGGCGGCGCGCGACGTGTCATCGCCGTGACCGCCGGAGGCAACGCCCCCTCGCGGGCGCTCGCACTTCGCCTGGGCTTTCGGCCTGCGCCCGCGGACGCTCCGGTACCGGGAGGGCGCAGCGGGGACGTGCTGCTGATCCGCGATCCGTAGACTCCCGCCATGACCTCGCTGGATACCTCCCTGCTGGCCCCAGCGCCGCACGGCGCGGGCCGCTACGCCCCCTCCCCCAGCGGTGACCTGCACCTGGGGAATCTGCGCACCGCCGTTCTGGCCTGGGTGCTGGCCCGGCGCACCGAGCGGGCCTTCCGTCTGCGCATGGAGGATCTGGATCGGGTGCGCGAGGGCGCTGAGGCCCGGCAGCTCAAGGACCTCGAGGAGCTGGGGCTCGACTGGGACGGTGCGGTCGTGCACCAAAGCGAGCGACGCGAGGCCTATGCCGCCGCGATCGCCCAGCTGCAGGCCGCGGGCGCGGTCTACGAGTGCTACTGCACGCGGCGGGAAATCCAGGAGGCGCCGCGGGCCCCGCATGCCCCGCCCGGCGCCTACCCCGGCACCTGCCGCAACCTCACTGAGGCGGAGCGCGCCGCGGGCCGCGAGCGAATGGGGCAGCTGCAGCGCGAGCCGGCGCTGCGCCTGCGCGCCGAGGTGACCCAGTGGAGCGTGCGGGATCTGTGGGCCAGTGAGGTGACCGGCAGCGTGGATGACCTGGTGCTGCGCCGCGGCGACGGCGTGGTCGCCTACAACCTCGCCGTCGTGGTCGACGACGCCGCGGCCGGGGTCGATCAGGTGGTTCGCGGCGACGACCTGCTCAGCTCCGCCCCGCGCCAGGCCCATCTCGCGCACCTGCTGGGCCTTCCCGAGCCGACCTACGCTCACGTCCCGCTCGCGCTGAACACCGCGGGCGCGCGACTGGCCAAGCGCGACGGCGCGGTGACGCTGCGGGACCGTCTCGCCGCCGGGGAGAGCGCGGCCGACGTCGTCGAGCGGATCGGAGACTCGCTGGGAGCGCCGGGCTGCCGCTCCGCGGCCGATCTGCTGGAGTCCTGGGACCCGGCAGGGATGTCCCGTCGGCCATGGGTGGTGGATCTGCCGGCCTGAGCC
Organism: Brachybacterium sp. UMB0905; assembly: GCF_002871795.1. Classification (GTDB taxonomy): domain Bacteria; phylum Actinomycetota; class Actinomycetes; order Actinomycetales; family Dermabacteraceae; genus Brachybacterium. The sequence goes on from NZ_PNHL01000017.1 coordinate 20,444, forward strand.
GCCCGGGCCGGGTCTGCCCCCGTCGGCCGACCGGAGCTGGAGAGAGCGGCCGAGTTCCTCCCACCACACTTCATCACAGAGGGGGCAACAAACTCGATACACGGATGTATCGTCGCCCCGTGATGCGATACCTCCGTGCTCTCCTCACCGCGCTCTCCTCCGCGCTGCACGCCGTCCTGTCCGCTCTCGGCACCGCCGGTGCCGCCCTCGGTCGGGGCGCGTCCGCCGCGGGACGGGGCGCGGTCGCCCTGCTGCCCCGGGAGTGGAAGAAGCCGATCGCGGCGCTGTTCGTGACCGGACTGGCCCTCGTGCCGCTGGTCTACTCCGGAAACATGACCTGGTCGTTCATCGACCCGAGCAACAACCTGAACCACATCACCGCAGCCGTGGTGAACGAGGACACCGGGGCGGACGCGGAGAGTCCGGACGGGGAGGTCTCCCACATCGACGTCGGCGAGGAGTTCACGGAAACCCTGCTGGAGAAGGACCAGGAGAACCTCTACCACTTCGTGGAGGCCTCCCCCGCCGAGGCGCAGCGCGGCCTGGCCGACGGCACCTTCGGCGCCACCATCACGATCCCCTCCGACTTCTCCGAGAACATCGCCTCGCTCGGCGGCGACGCAATGGATGCGGCCCCCGCGATGATCACCGTGAGCACGAACGACTCGGTGAACTACGTCGGCGGCAACTTCTCCAAGTCCGTCGGCACCGCGCTGACCGACGCGCTGCGTGCCTCGGTGCTCGAGGAGTACCTCGACAAGATCTACGTCGGCTTCACCACGATCCATGACGGGATCGTCGACGCGGCCGACGGCGCCGCCAAGCTCTCGGACGGAGCGAGCGATCTCCACGACGGCACCGGCGACCTGGTCGACGGCACGGCTGAGCTCACCGACGGCACCGGCCAGCTCGCGGACGGGTCCGCCGAGCTCGCCGCGGGCGCGGTCGACCTGCACTCCGGCAGCCTCGACCTCGTGGTCGGGCTGAATCAGCTCACCTCCGGCGCGGTCACGCTGCGCAACGGCGTCGCGACCCTCGACGCCGGTGCACAGCAGCTCTCCGGCGGGCTGGCGACCCTCGACGAGAAGGGACGGCCGCTGCGCAGCGGCGCGGACGAGCTCGCCAGCGGCGCCGAGCAGCTCGCGACCGGGGCGAGCGATCTCGCCGGCGGGGCGGGACAGGTCGCCGACGGCACCCAGAAGCTGGACGAGACCGTCACCGACGCCGCCGAGCGCGCCCGCGAGCTGGGCGTGACCGAAGAGAGCGTCCAGGCCACGAGCGAAGCCCTGGTCACCGCGATCGACGACCTCGAGCGCGCGATCGACGGGATGCCGAAGCTGCTGGACGCCCCGGTCGAGGCCGCCGACACCATCGCAGCCACCACCGAGAGCCTCGACGAGAAGGCGGGCGAGCTCGCCGAGACCGCCCGGAACCTCGACGAGTCCACGGGCGATCGCGCCCAGGACGCCCGCACCCTGCGCGAGGGCGCCGAGTCGATCGCCGGTGACGTCGAGACGCTCGACCAGGCCGTGCAGGACGCGGCCGAGGCCACCTCCACCTCGGCGCAGTCCGCCGAGACCTCCGAGGGCTCCGCCGGGGAGCTCGCCGACGGCGTCGACGAGCTCGCAGGACTCTGCGCCGAGGCCGGTGGAGGCCCCGGCGAGGGGTCCGAGCAGCCTTCCGCGGCCGAGTCAGCCGTCTGCCAGAAGGCGGAGGAGCTCGCCGGCACCACGCAGAAGGTCCGCGAGGACGCCGAGACCGCCACCGCCGACGCGGCCGAGGCCGACCGCCTGGCCCGGACCGCCGCGGAGACCTCCACCGACGTCGCCGACACCGCCGAGGGCATGAGCGACGCCGCCTCCGATATCGAGGATTACATCGAGACTCTCTCCACCACCACCTCGGCACTCGCCGAGGGCGCCGCTGCTCTCGAGGGCACCACCTCGACCCTCGCCGAGGACACCTCGACCCTCAGCAGCGACCTCAGCACGGCGCGGGACGACCTCGCCTCCGCCGTCCCGTCGGCCGAGCCCGGCCAGAGCGCCTCCGACCTCGCCGCGGAGCTCGCCGACCAGGCCCGCACCGCCGCCCGCGCGCTGCCCGAGGCGTACCGCACCCTGGACCAGGGCGTGCAGGACATCCATCGTCTGAACTCCGGCGCTCGCGAGGTCGCTTCCGGCGCGGACCAGCTCGCCGCCGCGACGGGCACCGCCCGCGACGGCGCCCAGGACCTCGCCTCCGGCGTCACCCAGTACACCGACGGTGTCGGCTCGGCCCGCGACGGCGCTGATCGGCTCGCCGACGGCACCGGCACCCTCAGGGACGGCGCCGGCACGCTCGCCGACAAGACGGGCGAGGCCCGCGACGGGGCGCAGCAGCTCGCCGACGGCACCGGCACCCTCGCGGACGGCTCGGCCGAGCTCGCCGACGGCGCCCGCCAGGTGGACGACGGCGCGACGCAGCTCGCCGACGGCGCGACCGACCTCGACGACGGCGCCGAGAAGCTCGACGACGGCTCGACCGAGCTCGCCGACAGCCTCTCCGACGCGAAGGACGACGTCCCCTCCTACTCCGACGAGGAGAGCAGCGCGCTCGCTGGCACCGCCTCGGACGCGGTGCAGATGGACTTCGACCGCCAGCACGATCTGGGCCGCTTCGGCGAGGGCCTCGCTCCGCTGTTCCTCGCGATCAGCCTGTGGGTCGGCGGCATGGCGATCTTCCTGATGATGCCGCCGTTCTCCTCCGACGCGATGGCGCGCGGGACGGGGCCGGTGCGACTGCTGGCAGGCGGACTCATCCCCGCCTTCCTGCTGGGTCTCGTCCAGACGCTGATCGCCGTCGGAGCTCTGCACTGGCTGATCGGCCTCACCATCGACGACCTGCCGCTGATGTTCGGGCTCGCGGGGCTGACCTCGCTGGTGTTCGTCGCCCTGAACCACGGCTTCGGCGCCCTGTTCGGGCCGGTCGGGAAGTTCGTCGCCCTGGTGCTGATCGCGATGCAGATCTCCGGGGCGGGCGGCACCTACCCGGTCCCGACCCTGCCGGGCTTCTTCCAGATGCTCCACCCGTACCTGCCGATGACCCATGCGGTCGACGCCTTCCGCGGAGCGATCGGCGGCGGCTGGATCGACCCGGCCGGGGACCTCGCCTGGCTGTCGGGCTGGCTGGTGTTCGGCGTGCTTCTAGGCCTGCTCGGCGCGGTGGTCCAGCGGCGCCGCACGCTGCGCACGCTCGGCGCGGACGAGGGCGGGCCGGACGGCGCGGACGAGGAGGAGCCGGAGCCCGCCACGGGCTCCGCCGCCCGCGCCTGAGGCGCTGGCCGACCTCGTCGCACTTCTGGAGCAGGGAGTGCGGCCAACCTGCGTCAGCGCTGCCCGGCTCCGCGTCCGCGGATACTCAGCGGGCGAGCAGCTCCTCGGTGCCGGTGCCCGGCAGGCTCAGGGTGACCGGGGTGCCCCACGGGTCCTCGACTCGGACCGAACGGCCGGTGTCGGCGAAGGAGAGGCCCGCGCGGCTGAGGCCGGCGGTCAGCGCGCCGAGGTCCTCGAAGAGGAAGGCGGTGTGGAACAGGCCGGCCTGGCGCGGGTCCACGCCCGGCAGGCCGGGGGTCGCGATGAGCCGCACGAAGGGGACCTGCCCCCGACCCAGCACGCGGTGGACCTCGCCGCCGGGACGGCCCTGCTCCTCGAGCGGGGCCAGAGCCAGGGCGTTCTCGTAGTAGGAGCTCATGAGCTCGAGGTCGCCCACCCGCAGGGTGACGGCGTCCATGGTGAGATCGCGGGAGACGTGGCGCTACTCCCGAACTCTGGTCCAATATTCAACTATTGGTGGCGGGGTTCTCCCGGGCTGGTGTCGGGGCTGGGCGGCCCGGCGCAGCCCCCTTGGCAGGACGCAGGGCGGTGAGCCGATGGCCCACCGCCCTGTCACCGGGTCCGCTCTCCCCTGCCGACCCGGGGTCCTCATCGTCTCGACAGGACCCGAAGGGGTGGTCCCGGAGTCGATGGTGCCTTAACAGTAGGCCGCCACAGCCCCGTCGGACCGGGACCTGGGTCCCGCCACAGAACCCGCACACCCGCAGGTCAGAGCCACTTTGAGACCTCAGGCGGAGGCTGCTCTCCGGCCTGCTGGCGCCATGCCCCCTGCGCGTCCTGCGCGATGCGCACCGGCTCGCCCTCGGCGGGCAGCACCCAGAGCCGATCCGCCTGCGTCTCCCACAGCAGAGCAGGCGGCGCGGCGGGGTCGTAGCTGAAGTCATCGGCCCAGAAATCCTCGCCGTCGGCGTCGCGCAGCACCACCCCGAGCTCATCCCCCGCGGCGTCCAGCACCGCCGAGACCTCTCCGGACGGCGCGGGCACCTCTACGCCGATCTCCGCGACCGGGCTCGGCTCGGGCTCCTCGGGCTGCGGATCGCGGTCCGTGCAGGCGGGCAGCACCACGGCGGGTGAGAGCAGCAGCGAAGCGCGCAGAAGGTGCCGACGGGTGAGTGTCATTCGCGCTCCCGGCTCTCCTCAGTCATCGCCCGCGCCCCAGCCATCGCCCGCGCCCGGTCGATGACCCGCCGGCGCACCTCCCCGTCGGCCGCGATCTCCGCGATGATCTGCGCCATCGCGACCGCGCAGTCGTCCATGAGCCGGTAGCCCTCGCCGCTCGCGGCGTGCTCGGCGAATTCGCGAGTGTGCAGGGCGCCGCCCGCCCCGGTGATGCCGACAAAGGGGTGCAGGCCCGGCAGGCGCTGGGAGACATTGCCCATGTCGGTGGAAGCGGCTGAGACGCCGAGCGAACCGTCGAGTGGGCGGCCCCGGCGCTGCATCGCCCGGTTCCACGCGGCCCCGAGGTCGGGGTCCTGGCGCAGCGGCTCATAGACCGGCTCGGTCTCCACGATCTCCACCGTGGTACCGGTCGCGAGCGCCGCTCCCTCGAAGCAGGCCAGGAGGCGATCGCGCAGCACCGCGAACTGCTCGCGGGTCAGCGCCCGGCATTCGAAGTCCACGACCGCCTGCTCCGGGACGATGTTGGTGACGCCGTCGGCCTGCGGCACGAGCGCTACGCGCTGCCCGTCGAGCATCCGCTGGCGCAGCAGACCGGCGGCGACCTGCGCGAGGACTGCGGCATCGTTGGCGTTGATTCCGTCGGCCGGGTTTGCGGCGGCATGGGCGCCGCGGCCGGTGAAGGTGGCGCGCCAGCGGCCCACCGCCTGGCTGGTGGAGCCCAGCACGTCATAGGTGTCGGTGGCCGGAGTGGGGTGGCTCATGAGCGCCAGGTGCGCTCCGTCGAACACGCCGCGCTCGATGAGCAGTTGCTTGCCGCCGCCGTGCTCCTCCGCGGGGCTGCCGATGACCCGCAGCGTGAGATCCAGGTCCTCCAGCAGAGCCGGGTCGGCGAGCGCAAGGGCTGCGCCGACGGAGGCTCCGGCGATGAGATTGTGCCCGCAGCCATGGCCGATGCCGGGCAGCGCGTCGTACTCCACGCACAGCACCGCCACCAGCGAGCCGGTGCCGAGCGTCGCGGTGAAGGCGGTGGGCAACTCCCCGACGCCACGCTCGAGCGTGAACCCGGCCTGCTCGAGGAGCGCGGCGCAGCGTTCGGCGCTGCGATGTTCCGCGAAAGCGATCTCCGGATCCGCGTGCAAGGCGCGGGAAAGGGCGTGGACCTCGGCGCGACGTGCTGCATAGGCGGCCGCGAGGGCCTCGGGGGCTCCCGGCGCAGCGTGCTCGGTCGATGCGGCCTGCGCGGTCGGCGCCGTGTGCTTGGTCGGCGCCGCCGGCGCGTCATCGCGCGGTGGCTCGGGGCGGGCAGCATCGGGCTGGTCGGTGCTCATGCCCGGATGATCCCACGGGCCCGGCATCGCGCGCGGCCGATGGCGCCCGCGCCGCACGCTGCCCTGCGCGCCAGGACCTCAGTCCACTCCGCGCAGCAGCGGCGGCATGAGCGAGGTTCCGCCGCCGGCGCGGTACAGCCGGGCGGGGCGCCCACCCGTCGGCTCCGCATGGTGCCCCGCATCCTCCACGAACCCGGGGGTGCGCGTGGCCTTGCGGTGGAAGTTCCCGGCATCCAGGCGGCGGCCCCACACGCTTTCGTACACGCCGCGCAGCTGGGAGATCGTGAACTCCTCGGGCAGGAACGTCACCGCGAGAGTGGTGTATTCGAGCTTGGAGCAGGCACGGTCCACGGACACCTCGAGCACGTGCGCGTGGTCGAAGGCCAGCGGCACCTCGGCGAGGTCCTCGAGCGGCCACCAGCGGGCATCGGCCACATCGGCGCCGCGCTCCGGATCGGGCAGATCCGCGCCGAGCGCCATGAACGCCACCGCGACCACGTGCCCGCGGGGATCGCGGCCCGGGGTGCCGAAGGTGCGCACCTGCTCAAGGTGCACCGCCCCGGTGCCCAGCGACGCCTCATCGGACAGCACCCGATGGGCGGCGTGGTCGAGGCCCTCGTTCTCGGTGACGAAGCCGCCCGGCAGCGCCCAGGCGCCCTTGAACGGCTCATCATCCCGCTGGATGAGCAGCACGGACAGGCGGCCCTTGCGCAGGGTGAGCACGACGAGGTCCACAGCGACCCAGATCGCGGGCACCGGCGCCGGAGTGTTCATGGCGTCACCTTAGTCTCGATGTTTCATCGGGTTCGTGAGCTGGGTTGGGTGGCGTCGGTGCCGGTGTTCACGCCGTGATTCTGGCATCTGGGCGTGATGTTGTGTCGCAGTGTCCGTTGCGGGCGGCCGGGTTCCAGCCCCGGGGGTGAGGGTGCTGCTGCTCGTAGGGACGGTTCGGTCCCGCGTTGCCCGCACGCAGCTGGATCGCCAGCGGCTCACCGGTCCCGTCGCTGCCGTCGTCGAGGAACGCGCACAGCGGGTGGTAGCCGAAACCAGGTGTGAACGTCGGGGCGGCCAGTTCCTTCTGGCTGTGGACGTTGATCAACGTGGCATCCAGATCCATGACCAGCGGAGTCTTCGCACTGGCCCCCGCGGCTGGGGAATGCTCCCCAGCCAGAGCCCAGGCCCTCTACCGCGCGACCTGGCGAGCCTTCGAAACCGCAGCCATCACCGCCGGGGCGTCATCGGCCAAGGTCCTGAGCATGCGGGAGATCGTCGGGGTTGAGGCCACCGGACCGAACAGCCCCGGTTCACTGCGCAGCAGATCAGTATCCCGGGCAGAGTCCCCACCGATCGCGCACGTCAGCGCCAGGTCCAGCATCACCTTCGCCGCGTGATGCTCCGCCAGCGGCTTCGTCCACGGCATCAACGCCTCTCGCAGCGACGCGGCCAGGCCCGTAGCGCGGAGGGTGTCGGTCAGCAGCACCGCACCGGCATGCGAGACCGCTCGAACCTCAGCGATGTCCACACGCGGCCGGGGGTAGAAGAACAAGGCAGGGTGGGACACCTGAAAGGTGCTCCTTCCAACGGATCGAAACGGCTTGTGACACCCCGCATCATCCCAGGCCAGGAGCACCTTTCGTTACACCACCCACCAGACCCAACCACACCCACATGAAATCTCGAGGTTAAACTGCGGCCCGAGGTAGAGATTCCTCTTTTCTGGCCCAGAAGACTCTACGAGGTTGACAGGAATATGGGGCGAGTATACGATGTGGGCTGCGTCGCAGAAACGTCTCGAGGATCCAATGATGGATCTTCACGGTATGGAAGGATGCATCACGATGAACAATGGGGTTACATACAGCAGACGTCTCGCAGCTTTCCGGTCGAGCGAGGGTGTATTGATTCGCTTGCTGGCCGTCACCCTCGCGGCCGTAATGGCTGCAACAGTGCTCGGCGTAGCTCCGGGAGCATATGCGCGCACCCCTGCCGATAGGTCAGTCAACCCGGCAGTAGGCGCCGAACAGGTAGGGATTAGCGAATCCCGCGAACTCGCCCAAATCGCAGACCTGCCCTCCTCGACGAAAGATGGACACCAAGTCGCTCTCGACGAGGCGCAGGCGTGGAGGCTTGCCGATGGCAGTTGGTTCGTGAGCGCCCCCGCGAGCGGGGACGATGTCTACATGGGTACGGTCAGCGCCACCCTTACTCCTGAGAAGAAGGTGGTTCAGTCTGGTGAAGCTATCTTTACGGGAAACATAGAGAGCGGATATGCCACGATTTGGGTGGACGGCAATAAAGTTGTCGATGGCGAGTTCTCTAGCCCGGCCGAGGATGACCCGATCATGACCCCGATGTTCAGTTGGGGAAAACTTAATGACTGTCTCGCCAGCGCCGGGATTCCGGCGTGGGTAATTGCGGCTCTGTCAACTGCATGTGGCGTCGCTTGTGGCGCGACCGCGGGAGGAGGATGTGTCGCATGCATGGTTGGCCTCGGACTCGTTGGCGGCGCAACTATCGGCTACTGCATGGAGGAGGCGCAGTGATGTTAACGCAAGGGAAGAATCTGTTTGTCGCATTGCTTGCTTTGATCATGATCTCGGTGAGTAGCACTCCAGCGTCCGCGCAAGAGTCGCAGAATCACCCGAGTGTCCTGAAGCCGGTCACAAGTTCCGAAGAGACGCGAGCCCTCGATGTAGCAGCAGTCGAGCTTGCCAGCCTCTCAGGAGAAACCCATCTGGGAGACCAGCCACCCGTCGTCACTCAAACCGAGGATGGGATGTATTATGTGGTGAGTGCTGGAATTGTAGGGGAAGAGGCCGACAAGGGCTCCTACATTGCCGTCATGCTCGATAAAGATGACCTAGATATCGCCCAAGTGATTCAGGTTAATATCGACATCCTCGATGGACAATCGGCCGACGTTAGGATGTGGATCGATGGCACCCTATCTGAGGAGCAGCACTTCACCCTCGATAGCGAAGCATCGGACAATTCCGTGACCACACAAGCGTCCAGGCAGGATATTATCGATTGCCTCGCCGCTGCGGGAGTGGGTATTGTTGCTGCTGCCGCAATCGTAGGTACCTGCGGAGCGATCTGTGCAGTCACGGTGGGTGCAGGTTGTATAGCGTGCGCGGCTGGCATCAGCGCTCTTGGCGGCGCGTACGTCGGCAAGTGTTTCAATATGGATTGATGGGCGGTTGGAAAATGTTGGACGAGCGAGAGGCTATCAATGTCTGAACTGAACCGCAAGATTCTCGTTCGGGTGCCGTTCTTCATCCTCGCACTCATATTCATCCCCACGCTGCCGTACTTAAATCACTTCGATGCACTCCAAGCAGTCGGGTGGATTCTTGCCGGCGCTCTAGCCCTACTTGCCATCGGCATGGGAGCCGGGGCCACGATCGAACGGCGAGCTCTGAGCACGCCTGACCTCATGGCTACGAACGGCAAAGATTCCCGTCGAACAAGGGGTACGCCACCCAATCTGGCGTGACTCTCTAACCCGTGACGCCGTTGCTCCCCGGGGCGCTAGATTAGTTGCCCCCGGGGGCCCTATGCTCTGAGTCAAGCCGCGAGGGCGGTTGGCTCGGGGGTCGGGGCTGGTGTGGATGGTTGGTAGTAGGTGCCGTCGCGGAGCATGGCGTAGAGGATGAGGACCTGCTGCGGCAGGTGGGGGCGGTAGCGCGGCCCGACCGGCTGGCCGGGCCGCGGGCGCGCCCCACCGCGGCGCCGAGCTGCGTACGGGGCGAGGGCCGCGGGCCGCTCAGCTATCGAGCCAGCGGGACCACTTCTCCGGCTGGTGCTCCGCCTCGACGGTGCGGACGGTGCCGGAGGTGGAGCGCATGACGATCGATTCGGTGATGATGCGGCGGCCCTCGTAGCGCACGCCGCGCAGCAGCTCGCCGTCGGTGATGCCGGTGGCGGCGAAGTAACAGTTGTCCGAGCGCACCAGATCGCCCGTGGTCAGCACCGCCTCGAGGTCCAGGCCCGCATCCAGGGCCTTCTGCTTCTCGGCCTCATCGGTGGGGGCCAGCCGCCCCTGGATCATGCCGCCGGTGGCCTTGATGGCGCAGGCTGCGACGATGCCCTCGGGGGTGCCGCCGGTGCCCAGCAGCATGTCCACACCGGTGCCGCGGGCAGCGGCGATCGCACCGGCCACATCGCCGTCCATGATGAATTTGACGCGCGCCCCGGCCTCGCGGATCTCGCGCACCAGCTGCTCATGGCGGGGGCGCTCAAGCACGCACACATTGACCTGGTGCACGGGCTTGTCCAGGGCCTTGGCGACCAGGTGGATGTTCTGCTTGACCGGCAGGCGCAGATCCACGAAGTCCGCCGCCTCCGGGCCCACCACCATCTTCTCCATGTAGAACACGGCCGAGGGGTCGAACATCGAGCCCTTCTCAGCGACCGCGAACACGGACAGCGCGTTGTTGTAGCCGAGGGCCGTCAGGCGGGTGCCGTCGATCGGGTCCACCGCGACATCCACGTCGGGCCCGGTGCCATCGCCCACCTTCTCGCCGTTGAACAGCATGGGCGCCTCATCCTTCTCGCCCTCGCCGATGACGACGGTGCCGTTCATCCGCACAGAATCCATGAAGGAGCGCATCGCGTCGACGGCGGCCCCGTCGGCCCGATTCTTGTCTCCGGCGCCCACCCAGCGGCCGCCGGCGATGGCTGCGGCCTCGGTGACGCGCACCAGTTCCAGGGCGAGGTTGCGATCGGGCGCAATGGCGGTGGACTCGGACATGGGGCCTCCCTCGGCTCATGGATTCGGCGTCGCAGCGGCGATCGCACCCGGCCCGACGGACCGGCGGATCGTCGGCTGACGTGCACTGGTGACTGTATCCGACCTGTGCGCCGGGCAGAGAGACAACAGTCCGGCTGAGCGGACGCCGGCGGGCGCGGGGGCGTAGGTGGCAGGGCGGGCGCGGGCGGGCACGCCGATGCACAACCCCGGCTACGTGACGTACATTACTCACACCATCGGACAAAAGCCGGGGCGTCGGAGATCGCAAGGGAGTGAGGACCGTGCAAGGACGCACGATGTTGGATCTCGGGCTGCGCAACGAGCTGCTCGTGCTCGACCTCATCCGCCACGCCCCCGACGGGACCTCGCAGTCGGAGGTGGTGCGCCGCACCGGGCTGTCGCGGCAGACGGTCTCGCTGATCGTGCGGCGTCTGCTGGACCGCGGGATCATCTCCACCGCCGGCACCGTCACCGTCGGCCGCGGCAAGCCCGCCACCGTGCTGCGACTCGTGCCTACCGCCCAGCTCGTAGCGGGGGTGCACCTGGACCCGTCGGCAATCTCCCTGGTCATCGTGGATCTGCTGACTTCCGTGGTGACCGAGCGGAGACTGCCCGCCCCCAGCCGCGACCCGGAGGGCGATGTGGACCGCATCGCCGCGGAGCTCACCGCGGTGACCCAGACCCTGCACGAGGAAGGCTGGCGCACCCCCGATGGCCGCGACGTCGACGAGGCGCTGCTGGGCATCGGGGTGGCGAGCCCCGGCCCGATCGATGTCACGCGCGGCGTGATCGTCGATCCGCCCTGGCTGCCGGGCTGGCGGGATATGCCGGTGGTGAAGCGTCTGCGCGCCCGCACCGGACTACCGGTGGTGCTGGACAAGGACACGAACGCGGCGCTCACCGCGGAGATGTGGTCCACCCCGCAGCCGACGGGCGAGACGGTGCTCTACCTGTATATCGGCGCCGGCATCGGGTCGGCGGTGAGCGTCGGCGGGACCGTCCATCACGGCGCGGGGGCGCTCGCCGGGGAGATCGGGCACCTGCCCACGGGCCTGGAGGGCGCCGAATGCTCATGCGGCCGACGCGCCTGCCTGAGTCTGTACACCGACGGGGCCGCGCTGCTCGAGCGGGCCGAGCAGCTGGGGGTGCCGCTCCCGGACCCGGACCTGCCCACCGTGGAGCGCCTCGCGGGCCTCACCTCTCTCGCGGCCGATGGGGATGCCGGGGCGCGGCAGCTCGTGGAAGACTTCGGGCTCGCGCTCGGCGAGGCGCTGCGCACCCTGATCGACGTGCACGATCCGCATCGCGTGATCATCGGCGGGCCGAACTGGGCGGCGCTCGAGCCGGTGGCCCTGGGCCGCGTGCTGGAACGCTCGCGGCACGCCCGGCTGCGTCGGCCTCGGGAGGTGGAGATCCTCACCTCGCAGCGCGGGGACGACGTCGGCGCGCTCGGCGCGGCCACGCTGTTCCTGCAGCGCGAACTCTCCCCCGCCGCCCGCGGGTGACGGGCGCGCGGGCAGAGTCAGGCGCGGGTGCTGGCGGGCTCCACGCGGGCGGTGGGCTCGGCGGTGCGCTCGCCGACGGCCTTGAACAGCGCCACGAACAGCGAGACCAGGCCGATGGTCAGGATGATGTGGCCCAGGCCCGCGATGCCGGGGATCGCGGCGGTGGTCTCGGCGGGATCCTGCCCGTCCAGGGTCAGGAAGCCCCGCACGGCCTGCATGATCACGGTCATCACGAGGCCGATGTTGTAGGTCCAGTAGAAGACGGTGAAGGAGCGGCGGCCGCTCAGGTGCAGCACCGCATCCAGGGCGAGCACCACGAGGAACATGACCATGCCCAGCACCAACAGGTGGGTGTGCAGGGTCGCGAGCTGCGTGGGTTCGCCGAGGTTGCCGGTGAACTTGGTGTACTCGCGGTAGAACACCCCGCTGAGCAGGCCGAGGATCATGTAGACGAGCGAGGTGGTGAGCAGACGTTTCATGCCCGCTACGCTACGAAGCCCGCCGCGTCCACGGATCCACCAAAAGATGGAGTCACGTCCATCCGCGCCGGTCAGAGCGGAGACCCGGGCCACAGTGAGCCACCCCGGTCGGGCCCCAGCACCCCGCTCCAGTCACGCCCCAGCGCCCCGCCACCGTCGGCCACAGTGAGCCACCCCGAACAGGCCGATGGGCCCCGCCGCGGCGGCCCCGCGCGGCATAGGCTGAGCTCAGGCGCCGATGCCACCACCCCCGTCGGCCCCTCCCCCACGTTCACCGACCCCGGAGTCCGCGATGAAGACCTTCCCCATGCCAAACACGGACATCACTGCCCCGCAGGTGGTGCTGGGTCTGATGCGGATCGCCGAGAAGTCCGATGAGGAGATCCGCACCCTGGTGCGTTCAGCGCGCGACGCCGGGATCGACTTCTTCGACCATGCGGACATCTACGGCGGCGCCCTGCATCGCTGCGAGGAGCGGTTCGCGAAGGCGCTGCAGCTCACGCCGGTCGAGCGCGAGGAGGTGGTGATCCAGTCCAAGGCCGGGATCGTGCCCGACGGCCCGTACTTCGACTTCTCCACCGAGCACATCCTGCGCTCTGTCGAGGGGTCGCTGCGGGCGCTGGACACCGACTACCTGGACATTCTGCTGCTGCATCGGCCCGATGCGCTGGTGGAGCCGGAGGAGGTCGCCGCCGCCTTCGACCAGCTGCACGCCAGCGGGAAGGTGCTGCATTTCGGGGTCTCCAACCACACGCCGCGGCAGATCGAGCTGCTACAGCGCCACCTGGATCAGCCGCTGGTGGCCAACCAGCTGCAGCTGTCCATCACGCATTCGACGATCATCTCCCAGGGCGTGGCCGCGAACATGCAGGGGCTTGAGCAGTCGGTGGTGCGCGATGGCGGCGGGATCGTGGACTACTGCCGCCTGCATGGGATCACCGTGCAGGCGTGGTCCCCGTTCCAGGCCGGTTTCTTCGACGGGGTGTTCTTCGACAAGCCCGAGCATGCGGAGCTGAACGCCGTCCTGGAGCGGCTGGCCGAGGAGAAGGGCTCCACGCCGCTGGGCATCGCAACCGCGTGGATCACGCGACATCCGGCGCAGATGCAGGTGGTGCTGGGCACCACCACGCCGCAGCGCGTCACCGATGCCGCCGCGGGCGCCGATGTGGAGCTGACCCGGCCCGAGTGGTACGAGCTGTATCGGGCGGCCGGGTGGCTGGTGCCCTGACCCGTGCAGATCACCCCTCCCCCGGGGGCACGCTGCGGCAACCCTTGGCGTCGCGGCGGCGGGCCCGACAGGATGGGGTGATCCCGGGTGCCCACAGGCGCAGGGTGTCCACAGGCGCAGCGACGCGACAAGGAGGAGCGATGGCGCACCACGACGGCACGGCAGCACCCCGACGTATCGGCCTGATCGGCTGCGGGGATGTCTCCGCGGTGCATTTCGAGGCGATCCGGGACGTGGAGGGCCTGCAGCTCGTGGGCGTCGCGGATGTGGATCCATCGGCGCGGGAGCGTGCCGCGCAGGCTACCGGCGTGCCGGCCTTCGCCACGACCGCGGAGCTGTTGGAGGCGGCGTCCCCGGATGCGGTGCATGTGACCACGCCGCATGCCGAGCATGTGGAGCCCGTGGTCACTGCCCTGGACGCCGGGGTGCATGTGCTCATGGAGAAGCCGCTCGCCTCGACGCTCGCGGGTGGTGAGCGTCTGGTCGAAGCGGCGCAGGCCGCGGCCCCGCGCGGCGTGAAGCTGGGGGTGTGCTTCCAGAACCGCTACAACCGGCCCAGTCAGCAGCTGCACGCTCTGCTCGCAAGCGGTGAGCTGGGCGCGGTGCGCGGAGCATGGGCGTCGGTGGTGTGGACCCGCACCGCCGACTACTACCGGGCGAAGCCCTGGCGCGGCACCTGGGCTGGTTCCGGTGGCGGACTGCTCATCAACCAGGCGATCCACACCCTCGATCTCGTCCAGTGGATGCTGGGCGGAGTGGAGAGCGTGGATGGGCACGTGGCCACCCGCCGCTTCGGCGACCTGATCGAGGTGGAGGACACCGCGGAGCTGCTGCTGACCCACCCCGGCGGGATCACCACCTCGTTCTATGCGACGCTCACGGCGCCGCAGCATCGGCCGGTGGAGATCGAGCTGGACTGCGAGAAGGCGTACGTGCTGCTGCGCGGCGGCCTGGAGGGCACCCTCACGGTGCGGTGGGCCGATGGGCGCGTGGACTCCTGGGGCGAGCGGCAGCTGACCAGCGGGGGCCGCTCCTACTGGGGCGTGTCCCATGAGCTGCTGATCCGCGACTTCTACGAGCGGCTGGAGGAGCCCGAGCCGTTTTGGATCTCCCCCGCGGAGGCGATGGTGAGCCTGCGGGTGCTCAAGGAGGCGTATGCGGCCAGCGGACTGAGCGCCCAGGCGGGATGAGGCCCCAGCTTCAGCCCCGGGGATCAGATGATCGTACGCCCCTCCTTGCGGGCGGTGCGCATGTCCTTGAGGAATCCGCGCACGATCGTGATGAGGATGCCGAGGACGATCACGGGCCAGCTCAGCACGTAGACGGTCAGCAGGGTGGTCATGGGAGTCTCCTTCCCGCGCAGGGCTTGCCGTGATGCGGCCCGGGCGCGTCGAGGTCGTTGCGGTAGGGGGGAAAGATCAGCGGGGCGTGCCGGTCACAGCGTGCTCGCCGTGCGGAGCCTCCGTCGGGACTGGCTCGGTCTCCTCGTCGAAGTCGCCGGTGACCTTGCGGATCACGGAGAAGTCGAAGGTCTGGCCGGAGCGAACGCTGAGGGCGTAGCAGACCAGGAAGGAGACCGCGTAGGCCACGAGCGACGCGGACAGCGTCGTGTAGTCGCGCAGGGCGCCCATCGCAAACGGCAGGGCGACCAGGGAGGACACCGCACCGACCAGCATCGCCGGGCGCAGTCCGAAGAAGCCGAAGGCCATGATGCCGAGCACCACGCCGATGCCCACCACCGCCAGCAGCTCCACCAGCAGCGCCCACGCGCCGGTCACCGGCAACAGCTCGAAACGCACCGGCAGGAAGAAGGCGAGCGCCGCGAGCACCGAGACGGTGAAGGCGAGATTCGTGATCCGCTCCCAGTAGAAGGAGGCGATCACCGGGAACACCAGGCAGCCCCACAGGGCGCCCACGAACACCAGCAGGTCCAGGATGTTGAAGCGAGCGGTGGCGAAGAACAGCGCGAGCCCGGTCGCGGTCACCATCGTCAGGCGGCCGATCAGCAGCATGAGCTTGGGGTTCACCCGCTTGCGGCCCACGGACTGGCCGTAAACGTCGGTCATGACGATGGAGCTCAGCGCCGCGAGATCCGAGTCCGCGGTGGAGGACAGCGACCCGATGATCATCACGAATGCGATCGCCACCAGGCCCACAGGCAGGTAGGTGCCGACCATCTGCGGCATGAGGTTGTTGACATCCCCGCCCATCGGCTCGATGCCCAGGTACAGGGCCATCACGCCCAGCATGCCCACTCCGATCACGGTGGCGCCGTAGCCCACGGTCGCGGTGAGGAAGGTGGGCTTGATGAGGTCCTCGCGCACGGCGAAGAGGCGCTGGGCGATGGTCTGGTTGCCGATCGCGTAGGCGAGCACCGCGGCGATGTAGGGGGCGCCCTGGTTCATGAAGGCGTCGGAGGAGAAGAAGCTCTCCTGCTGCGGGGTGACGTTCCCGGCCGCGACCCCCTCGGCGAACATCGAGGGTCCGCCGGCGAGGAAGAACACCGCCGGGATGATCACGACGGCCGCGCCGAGCATCGCCATGACCTGCGCGAAGTCGGTCAGGACGGAGGCGCGGAAGCCGGACCACAGGGTGTACAGCAGCACACCGCCGGCGATGATGAGGATGCCCGCGCCGAAGCTGAGCGGGGAGAGCATCGAGATGATCGCGCCGCCGGCGATGAAATTGGAGGTCAGGGAGATGACGGAGCCCAGCACGTTGGAGGCCGCGAGCATCAGCTGGCTCGAGCGGCCATGCCGCGCATACATCACCTCCGCCAAGGTGTGAGCACGTGGCGCCACCTCGCGGATGCGCCGCCCGAAGGGGTAGATGAACAGGATCATCAGCGCACCCCAGAGCCCATAGTGGATCGGGCCCGAGACGCCATAGGTGTAGCCGGCCGTGACCGATGCGTACATCGAGGACGCCCAGATCCAGGTGGCGGTCATCGACGCGGCGGAGACGCCGAAGCCGATGCGGTTGCCCGCGGTCATGTAGTCGTCGGCGTTCTCCTGCTTCCGGGAGATCGCTACGGACATGAGCATCGTGCCCCCGTAAAACAGGAGCAGCAGCAGAATGATGCCGAGGATTCCGAGCTGGACGATCTCGCCGTCGGGCATGGGCGGCACAGGGTCTTCCTTCCGTCGCGGGTCAACCGATCGATGACCGGGATCCGCGAAAGCGCGCAGGGCACGACGTGGTCGGAGCAGATCACCTCTGCGGCCCGGTCGGCGCCCTGGAGCCATGGCCGCCCGGAATCAGATCAGACCGCGCGATGGCACTTCACCTGCAGCGGAACGGGGCGGCGAGGGGTGAGGGGTCCGCACCGGATTCGGGCGGTCCGACGGTCACGCACTGCGCCAGGGCCGCGCCCATCTTGGCACACTTCTCACAAGAATGCCGACAAAGGCGGGACCAAGGCCCCGATGACCCACTGTCGATGCAGGTCATCAACCCCAATTCGATCTTCGACAGCTCTTGACGAGCGCCCGCCGCCGTGTGCGGGCACCGCCCCGCTGACTGGTTCAGGCCCAGCCTTCGGTGTGGTCCTTGAGCTCCCGGTATGCCTCGAGCACCTGCGGGGCGGGGTCCGCCTGGACCGTGCGGGCGCCGCGGATCTGCCAGGCCGGGGGCTCATCGGCCCCGCTGAGCGCCCACGCGGCCTGCCGCGCGGCGCCGAGGGCCACGTACTCCCCGTCCGGCGCGATCGTCACCTCGCGCCCGAACACCGCCGGGGCGAGCTCCTGGACGGCGCGGGAGCGAGCGCCCCCGCCGATCAGGATGATGCGCCGAGCAGGCGTGCCAGTGCGGTCCTCGAGGGCGGCGATCCCATCGGCCAGAGAGCACAGCAGGCCCTCCACGTAGGCGCGGGCCACATCCTCCCTGGTCGTGGAGGCGCTCATGCCGGTGAGGGTGGCGCGGGCGGTGGGGCGGTTGGGGGTGCGCTCGCCGTCGAAGTACGGCAGCAGCGTCACGCCGCGGGCGCCGGGCTCGGAAGCGAGCGCCAGCTGCGAGAGCTCCTCGTGGGAGACACCCAGCAGGGAGCGGGCCGCCTCGAGGATGCGCGATGCGTTGATGGTGGTGGTCATGGGCAGGAAACGACCGGTCGCGTCGGCGAATCCGGTGACGGTGCCGGTGACGTCCCCGGGACGGGAGTCCGAGACCATGGCGCACACGCCGGAGGTGCCGATGGAGACGGACACATCCCCGGGGCCGAGCGAGAGACCGAGCGCGGCGCCCATGTTGTCACCGGTGCCGGCGGCGATCGCGGCACCGTCGGGGCTGGTGGCGGTGGGTGCGGTGCGGGCCATGATCTCCTGCGGCCGGGTGGGCAGGCGCGGCAGGTCGATGGGGTGGCCGATGGCCGCGGCGGCGAGCTCGGGCACCCAGGCTTCCTCGCGCGTGGAGTAGTAGCCGGTGCCGGAGGCGTCACCGCGGTCGGTGAACGGTTCGGTGCCGGAGGCGGCGAGGTGGAGGGAGACGTAGTCGTGCGGCAGGAGGACCCGGGTGGCCCGACGGGCGTTCTCCGGCTCGTGCTCGAGCACCCAGCGCAGCTTCGCGGAGGTGAAGGAGGCGACCAGCAGGCTGCCCAGCTGGTCCACGCACGCCTCGGTGCCTCCGAGCTCGTCGATCAGGGCCTCGGCCTGCGGGGCTGAGCGGGTGTCGTTCCACAGCAGCGCCGGTCGCACCGGCTCGCCGGACTCGTCCAGCAGAACCATGCCGTGCTGCTGACCGCCGACGGCCACGGCCTCGGCACGGTCGAGCAGCGGGCCGGCAGCCTCGTCGACGGCGTCGAGCCAGGCGCGCGGATCCACCTCCGTGCCGTCGGGGTGTGCGGCGCGGCGCTGCTCGATGACCTCCCCGGTGGCGGCGTCCACCAGCAGCGCCTTGGTGGCCTGGGTCGAGGAGTCGATGCCGAGGACGAGGGTCATGGGGTGGGCCTTTCGGGGTGGTGGTGCGGGGCGAGGTTGGAGCTGAAGGGCTAGGGCTAGTAGGGCGGGCTGGGGCCGGTGGGGCGGGGCGGAGCCTCGCGAGGCTCAGAGCGGCGAGGGCACCCGGGCGGAACCGAAGAGCACGTGCTGCACTCCAGACAGCGCCGACTCCCCGCACCCACCGCCCGCCGGTGCGGATCCGCCGTTCTGTTCCAACGGTCCGGCCATTGTGTACCGCCCAGTGGAACATTTCGGCCGATTCGCGGGAGGAGGCACCTGAGGCTGGGGCGGCGGCGTGGCACGGGCGGTGGTGTCTCAGACGGGAGCCTTGCCCGCGAAGGACGCCCACCTGCCGCGCGAACGCGTGAGACCGTTCCTGGGAGAGTTATCCACAATTTTGGGGAGTTGGCTGACGCGGTGGAGCAGGGTCGCTACCGTGGCCGTGTTCCAGGACACACACAGGGAGCTCTCCTCATGACCCGACGCCTCATCGCCGCCACTGCATCCGCTGTGCTTATCCTCGGCCTCGCCGCCTGCGACGACGGCAAAGGCCCGGTCACCACGCCGCCCCCGGATCTCGGCTTCGAGCCCCAGACCAGCGATGGTGGGGGCGACGAGAGCGGCGCAAGCGATGGCGGGGGTGACGGCGAGACCCAGGCCGCGCCCGATATCCCCGCGCCGGACCGCGCGGACTTCCCCGGGATGAATGAGCACACCGAGGAAGGTGCTCTCCAAGCATTTCGGTACTACATCGCTGTGTCGATGTGGGCGCACCAAACGGGTGAAACCGAAGAGCTCCACAGGCTTGAGGAGGCGGCCTGCAAGGGGTGTCAAGAACTCAACGAGGCGATTGAGCCGATGAAAGAACACGGCGAGTACTGGTCAAAGTTTGATGTAACCGAAGTGGGAACGCGTATTTACGATTCCGAGCACTATGATGTCGAGGTTGCATATTTCTTTACAATATCACCGCACACGCGCCCTAACGACTCTTTCGACGGACGCTTCGAAGCCCCAGAGGTTGAGTACATTTCAACCGCGGGCATGAAGTGGTCGGGCGATGGCTGGACCGTGAAGGCGCTTGATGCCGAATGGGGGGAAGATGTCCACAACTAGGAGTCCATTATTTCGCAGATGCTTACACTGCATAGCTCTCCTAGCCTTGACTCAAGTCGCCATCTTCATCCCCGCAACCAGCTCTTTCGCTGACGGGCAGGATCGCGCTGGAGATCGGACGCAGCAGTCTCCCAGTGAGCCGCGGGAACCCGTACAACCAGAGGGTTCCGAAAGCTCAGACGAGGAGGATAAGCCCGACGTTGAAGGCAGCACCTCCGGGGATAACAAGTTGGGTGTAGGTGCCCGAGAAGCCTGGGAAGAACCCGTCAAAACCCCTCTCCCGGGTCCCGCAGAGAATTCTCCGACCGCTAAAGGGGGCTCCGAACTCCCCAACATCGTGACGCAGTGGACGGCGGTCGAGAACCCCGGCAACATTGAGTGCGATATGGGTGTTGGCGGGGCGTTGGCATGCGTGCCACCGACGGGCAGCTGCCAGGAGGGTAACGGCGACTCTACGAGTTACAGGGTCAGTGGGGATGACGTGCTGACGTTGTCTGCTGGCGTGAAGCGTTCCGGCGGGTCCTCGCGGGAGGGGTCTACGGTTCATGGCACGCAGACGAACCTGGAGAAGAACACCGTGAAGGACCTGGGGTGGGACTGCGTCCGCCCCGGCGCTCCTGAGGTTGGCACTCCCGCAGCACAGATCGTTGTCACCGTAGAGGACTTCGCCGAGCTTCCCGTCAAGGCCCCGATCGCTCACGCCGGCCCGGAGCGTGGCTGGCTGCCGGTGAACATGGTCAACGTCCTGCACACCGACGCCGACACCCAAGAATTGGAAACAGACATCCTGGGCACGCCGGTGCGGATCCGCGCCACGCCGGTGGAGTTCCACTGGGACCTCGGGGACGGCAACACGATCACCACCACCGACCCTGGTAAGCCCTTCCCTTCCGAGCGCGTCTCTTCCGAGTACCGGTTCGAGGGCTGGTACGACATCACCCTCACCACCACCTTCACCGGCCAGTTCTCCGTGGACGGCGGGGAGTGGCAGGACATCGAGGGCAGCATCGAGATCGAGTCCGATTCCGTCGAGCTGTACGCGAAGTCCCTCGAATCTCGCCTCGTCAATGGCAGCACCGACGAAGACGACAACAAGGACGAGGACGAGGAAGAACTGGGCTTGCCCGCAAGTTGTTGACGGTTGATCAAGCTGCTTGGGCTTGATCTGCGTGTTCTTCGGTTTTGGCCTGGTCGC
>NZ_PNHL01000018.1:0-8630 GCF_002871795.1 Brachybacterium sp. UMB0905
GCGAATGCCTCGGTGGGCGTGAGATAGCCCAGTCGGCGGCGGGGTCGGTTGTTGATCTCCTCGGCGATACTGGTGAGGTAGGGCTGGTGATCGGGGATCACCGTGCCCTTGGGCAGATACTCCCGGTAGAGCCGGTTCGTGTTCTCGTTGCTGGGCCTCTGCCAGGGCGAGTGGGGATCGGCGAAGTAGACCGGCATCGCCGTGGCCAGGGAGACCTTCGCGTGCTGGGCCATCTCACTGCCCTGGTCCCACGCCAACGATGCCTTCATCATCTCGGGCAGGTCGTTGAAAAACTCGATGACCGCGTCAGCGGTTGGCTCGGCGTGTTTCGAGGGCAGGGCCAGCAGCCCGGTGAACCCGCTCATCCGCTCCACCAGCGTCGCCGCGCACGAGGTGCCGTTCTTCCCGATGATCAGGTCACCCTCCCAGTGCCCCGGCACCCGACGCTGGGCGGCGTCCTCACCTCGCTGCGCGATCGGGACCATACCTACGACTGGGCCACCGCGCGTCCGCCCGGTCGTACGTGGTCGGCGCTTGGTCCGCTTGGACTGCAGGAAGATGCCCTTGCGGGCGAGTTCACCCTTCGGCATCGCGTAGATGTACTGGTAGATAGCCTCACCGGAGACGGTTCGACCGCGTGCGTCAGGAGAGTTCGCCATGCGTTCAACGGTCGGGTCTGCGGCCTCCAGACGCAACCGGCCCGCTATCTCGTTCGGCGTCCAGGACGCGGCCAGGTCGGCGTCCACCCTCGCCTGCAGCACCGGATCCCCCGCGACCTTCCGCTGCTGCGGGCGAGCCCGCCGACGCTGCGCTTTGACGTCTGCGGTCACGGCCTGGTAGCCGCGGGTCTTCGTCGAGTTCCGGCGAAGCTCCCGCGAGATCACCGACGGGCAACGCCCCAGGTGACGGGCGATCCTCCGCACCGACCAGCCCGCTTTCGAGGCCGTCGAGATCTCCGACCTGTCACTGAACGACAACCCCACCCGCGCCATCCGCACACTCCACCGATCAGACCCCCGCCGACCGGAGGTGTTGCTTCGACGCTATGACACCACCCTCCAGCGCCAGGAAGGTAGTCACGTAGTGCTTTGCGGAACGGGGCTGACGGATCGATCGCGACGATCTCGATCCGCTCCCGCCAGGCCTCGGAGCGCTGGCCGAGCCAGTGGCTGACGGCGGCGGAGTCGCGGCCATCGACAACGCCGAGAACCTGCCCGGTGGCCAGGTCGACCAGCGTCGTCATCCATGGTTCGAACCGTCTCCAGGCACCCTGATCGGTGCGGAACCAGCGCACCGTGCGGTAGCGGTGCTCATCGATGCCCAGGCGCGTCACCGGGACGTCGTCGACGGCAGGCAGAACGACGGCAGCAGCCGCCAGGGCGGCCTGGACCAGCCACCACGAGACGCTATGAGCCCGGACCACCTCCGAGGCTGCTCTGCCGGAAGTGATCACGGCCGAGACGACCTGCTCCCGCAACCGGGACGTCGAGCGTGAGTAGCGAGGGATCTGCTCGGTGGACTCCCAGAACGTGCCCCTGGCGCAGGCTGGCTCGAGGCAGAACCAGCGGCGCTTGGCCCACACCACCTCTATCGCCCCAGCAATCGGGACGTCCCGAATCTGCTGGTCCCGGCGGGAGTGGACCTTCGTCGTGAGCACCCCGCAGGAGGGACAGCCCGGCGGGACGGTCGAGGCGACCACCGCCCGTCGGCCACCATCGGGCAGGTCGACGGCGTCGATGACGCGGTAGTTGGGCAGGTTGAAGATCGTGCTCGCATTATCCCGCTGCGAACCAGTACTCTCATGCACAGGCTCGTGGTCCTCTGGAATGTGGATGTCTTGACAACACCCATCACAGCAGGACCACGAGCCGTCCTACGCCAACGACGCGACGCTCCCCATCACCACGAACCGTGAAGAGCCTACAAAGTAGCGGCAGAGAATCTGGGACGGTTCAGTTTCCTCAATCTCCACCCCTGACTACAACGTCATGACCCGCAACACCTAGTATTGCCGCTCGATCTGCTGACACCTCACAAACTCTCGCCTGGCCCAGCCGAGGCGGGCCCGTTACTGTCTGCACGCGGGAACTGCATCCAGCGCGTTTCGTTCCTCAGTGGCCGGGGCTGGAGTAGTAGCGGGACATGAAGCGGAAGAACGTGATCCCCGCTGCGAGGATCACGGGCCCGGCCAGCGGGGAGAGCTGTGCGAGCCACAGGGGCACGACGAGGTCCTCTGTATGGTCCAGGATGATCGTGGCGGGGAGGTAGGCCATGAAGGCCAGCGGGATGAGAAAGGTGAGCAGCCAGGTGCCTGCGGTGCCGAAGATCGCCATGGGGTAGGCGCCGAAATCCGTGAGCACGCGATCGATGGTGAACTTGATCTGGGTGACCGGCCCCCACCTGAAATCCAGGCCGGAGAGGGCGATCTGAAGGCCGGCTTCCACCAGGCCGCCGCCGAGGGCCGCGATGATGAGGAAGAGGATCTTCCCGGGCGTCCAGGCGGCCTCGACCATGCTCGCCGCTGTCGTCAGGATCACCAGGCCCAGAACCAGGTCACCGATCGTGCCGGGGTTGAAGTAGCGGGTGAGCATCTGCATGAGCGGGCCCGCAGGACGCAGCAGGAACCGATCCCAGTCACCGTTGCGCACGGCATAGGCGCTCAAGGCGTGCTGCCCGAAATTGATGGTGCACACGCCGTGGGCGGTCAGCCGCAGTCCGTAGAGGAAGGCCACCTCTCCGACGGTCCAGTCGGCGATCGCGCCGAAGGTACCGAGCAGCACGCCGATGAAGGCGAGCTGGGTTCCCTGGATGGCGAAGCTGGCAAGGATGAGCATGAACAGGTTGACCCGGTACACCCGCATGGATCGCCAGGTGCTCTGCAGCAGCACCAGATACGTGCGCCACGGCGGCACGGGGCGGGCGAGGGTCCCGGTCCGGGACGTCGTTGCGGCATCAGCCACCGAAGATCACCATCCTGCGGATCGCCCGCTTCCACACCATCGCTGCAAGGACGATGAGGACGAGCACCCAGATGAGCTGGATGCCGATCGCGGTCAAGGTGTGCTTGCCCGGGCTCTGGTCGATGTAGATGCTGAGCGGCACAAACACCTGAGAGGAGAACGGCAGCGCGGTGAGCACATCAGTGAGCCATCCCGGCATGAACCACAGCGGGATGAGCGCCCCGGAGCTGAACTGAGCGAACATGCCGTAGACGTGGAACGCGCCGGAGACCTCCAGGGTCCAGAAACCGGCCAGCCCGACGACGAAGTTCAGCAGCTGAGCGATCGCGAAGCCCAGCACGATGGATACCGTGAACGCGATCGCCGAGATCGCGGAGCCGGGAGGCTGGATCGCCCCGAGGAGCAGGCCGATCACGAGCCCGAGCCCGGCGGCGGGAAGCTGCGCGGCGGCGGCACCGGCCTGCTGGGCAAGGGTCATCGGGACCGCGGAGATTGGTCGCATCACGTCGAAGGCGATCGCCCCGGTTCGCAGCCGCCCGTACATCGTGTCGTACACGAAGGGCTGGAAGAGGATCGCGACCAGTGCACCGAGCACCGCATAGGTGATCGCATCATGCTGCTGGATCCCCGACACCTCACTGCGCGCCCCATACACGGCGCTCCACACCAGGAAGACCAGTACCACCTGCAGGGACGCGCCGAGCACACCGGCCCAGGTGGCGGTGCGGAACACGAACTGACCGCGCACGGCCTGCACCCCTGAGGCCAGCACGGCCGCGAGCATCTGACCGAAGGGCAGCTTCTGACCCGACATCACTGCAGTGGAGGTCATCCCTTCGCCTCCCCGGCGAGGTAGATCTGACGGATCACACCCTCAACATCGGGCTCGCGCGAGGTAAGATCCGAGACCTCCAACGATGCGATGACCGCAGCCATCGCTGCCGGCGGGGCGATCTGCTCCGGATCGAAGTGGAACGTCGCCAGCACATCGTCACCGTCGGGCCGGACCTCGGTCAGCTCGATCTGGTCGATCCGCAGGTCATCCGGCACTCGCGGGGCGCGGGCCACGATCTCGCGATGCGGCGCGTACGCACGGCGCAGCGCGCCGAGATCCCCGTCGTACAGGATCCGGCCCTCATCGATGATCACCACCCGCCGCGCAAGCTGCTCGATGTCGGCGATGTCATGTGTGGTGAGCATGACCGTGGTGCCCTCGGTCCGGTTGCGCTCGGCAATGAAGTCACGGATGCGAGCCTTCGCCACCACGTCCAGCCCGACGGTGGGTTCATCGAGGTAGAGCACCGGCGGGCGGTAGAGCATCGCAGCGACGATGTCCCCGCGCATCCGCTGGCCCAGCGACAGCGACCGCACCGCGGTGTCCATGAACGAGCCCATGTCCAGCAGATCCACGAACTCATCCAGCGCCCGGCGATAGTCGGTCCTCTCCAGGCCATACAGGCGGGAGATCAGCTCGAACGAATCACGCAGCGGCAGATCGGTCCACAGCTGGGTGCGTTGCCCGAACACCGCTCCGATGTTGCGGGCGTTCGCCCGGCGGTCCTTCCACGGGACGATGCCCTCCACCTCGACCATGCCTGAGGTGGGCACCAGGATCCCGGTGAGCATCTTGATCGTGGTGGACTTCCCGGCCCCGTTCGGACCCAGGTAACCGACGATCTCCCCGTCATCGATCGTCAGGGAGATGTCATCGACAGCCCGAGAGATAATCCGCTCAGTGCTGAAGAACGACCGGACCCTCGAAAACCGCCCCTCAACCCGCTTGGGGCGGGAGAACTCCTTGACCAGGTTCTCTGCGCGGATCATCGTTTCACTCCTCGCTGCGTATCAGATGACTCGCTCTCCGGCAGCAGCGCCGAGCGAGCGCACTATATGGAGAACAGCGGATTGGCTCAGTAGCTGGCGTACCTCCGAGCAGGCACACCGGTTCTCTCCCCTGACCGTGTGCCCCGCTTCACAGTACACGTCACCAAGGTCGTGGCCGACGCCACGCGCACGCGCTCATTGCATTTGTCCATCGGTGTGAGTAACCTTCCTCACATGGGACGACGCGGTCCGTGGAGCTGTGGAGCGCGGGGCACCGACGCCCAACCGTCCCAGCCTGTCCGTCGCGGCCCCCTCCGCGGCGAGCCCCGATAGGAAGAACGATGAGCGCGAGCGACGGCGTCGCCGCGGATCCCACCGTGACCGGTTCCCCCGGTGCGCGATCCGCGGGCGAGAGCAGAGGAAGGACCGGCTCTCAGGCCACCACAGCCGGTGGCGGGAAACGGAAGCTGACCCTGCGGGAGAAGCGGAACCTCCGCAACGGACTGCTGTTCATCTCGCCGTGGATCATCGGCGTGGCGGTCTTCGTCATCTACCCGCTGGTGTATTCCTTCGTCATCAGCCTCACCCAGTACTCCGGTATGCAGACCCCGACCTTCATCGGCCTGCAGAACTACATCTCGGCCTTTCAGGATCCGCTGGTGCACACCGCGGTCTACAACACGGTGTACTACATGTTCCTGGCGGTGCCGATCGGCCTGGTCGTGGCGCTGCTGCTGGCGCTGGCGATGAACCGCAACGTGCGTGAGGTGGCGCTGTACCGCACCCTGCTGTACCTGCCCTCGCTGATCCCGATGTTCGCGATGTCGTTCATCTTCATCGTGTTCGTCAACCCCCAGTTCGGCATCGTGAACCAGTTCCTGGGCCTGTTCGGCATGCCCGATACGAACCTGCTGGGCGAGCCGCGCTACGCGAAGATCGTCATGATCGTCATGGCGCAGCTGGGCGCCGGTAATGCGGCCCTGATCTATCTGGCGGGTCTGCGCAATATCCCGGAGACCCTGTACGAGGCGGCGCGCATCGACGGTGCTGGCAAGTTCCGCCAGTTCATGTCCATCACCATCCCGCTGCTCACCCCCACCATCCTGTTCAACCTGATCACGGGTGTCTCCGGCGCGATGATGGTGTTCACCGAGGCGTACATCATGACCAACGGCGGTCCGGACAACTCCACGCTGTTCTACATGCTGTACCTCTACCGCAACGCCTTCTCCTACGGGCAGCTGGGCTTCGCCTCGGCGCTCGCGGTGCTGCTGTTCCTGTTCGGCATGGTGCTGGCCGGACTCATCTACTGGCTCTCCCGCCGGTTCGTGAACTACGACGTCTCGGCCGGCTGAGAAGGAGGACCTCATCATGACTATGACTCCGACCATGACGCCGGGCAGCAATACCCCCAAAGCTGCGCCGCTCAAGTCGCGCTCCAACTACGGCCGCAACCCTGACGGCTCCCGGCAGGGACCGATCAGCGCCTGGATCTCCCGCCTCGTCATCCTGGTGGTGCTGGTGCTGTTCTCGCTGCCGCTGTACTGGATGCTCATCTCGGCGCTGAAGACCCCGGAGGAGCTGGCGATGTTCCCGCCCACGCTCTTCCCGCATGAGTTCCGCTGGGAGAACTTCTCCGACGCCGTCACTGTGATGCCGTTCTGGCTGTTCTTCCGCAACAGCCTGATCATCACGGTCAGCGTCGTCGTGTTCAGCGTGATCTCCAACTTCATCGTCGCCTACGGCTTCGCCTGCATCGACTGGCCGGGCCGCAACAAGGTGTTCTTCATCGTTCTGGCGACGCTGTTCCTTCCCTTCCCCGTCACCCTGATCCCGATGTTCGACTTCTGGGCCTCACTCGGCTTCGTCAACACGTGGGTTCCGCTGATCCTGCCGGCCCTGTTCGCCGGCGGCTTCTTCACCTTCCTGCTGCGCCAGTTCATGCTGCAGGTCCCCCGGGACATGATGGACGCCGCCCGCGTGGACGGCGCCTCGGAGTGGGGCATCGCCTGGCGGATCGTGTTCCCCACCGCCCGTCCGGCCGTGACCGTCATCGCGATCTTCGCCGCGGTGGGCACCTGGAACGATTTCATGGGACCGCTGATCTACCTGCAGGACCAGAACAAGCAGACGCTGTCCATCGGTATGCAGGTCTTCCGCTCCGTCAACAACCAGGACGTGCCCTTCAACCTGCTGATGGCCGCGTCGTTCCTGGTGCTCATCCCGCTGGTGATTCTCTTCTTCGCCTTCCAGAGGTACTTCATCAGCGGCATCACCCTGGGAGGTTTCAAGTGATCAACCGTCGAACCCTGCTGAAGGCCCTCGGCGCGGGTGCCTCCGTCACCATCGCTGGCGGTTCGATCGTCGGCTGCACCAACCGTCCCGTCGGCGAGGAGCGCGACCCCAATGTCGTGAAGATGTGGGGCATCTGGGCCTCCGACGCCGAGAAGGAGATGGAGGTCGTCGAGGCCTTCACCGAACAGAACCCGGATGTGAAGATCCAGGTCTCGCAGGTGCCCTCCAACGGTCAGGGCGACGCCTCGAGCGTCATCACTGCCGTGCGCGGTCGCACCGGCCCGGACATCTACTTCCTGGACCGCTTCAACGGAGCACAGTTCGCCTCACTCGGACTGCTCGAGCCCATCGATGGGCTCATCGAGGAGCATGAGGGCATGAGCCCCGAGGAGTTCATGTCCGGGTGGGTCAAGTTCGCCACCGATGAGCTCTACTACGACGGCCATTACTACGGCCTGCCGATGGACACCGACACCCGCGGCATGTACGTCAACATGGACCTCGCGCGGGATGCCGGGATCGATCTGGATCTGCTGGATCCCGAGAACGGGCCCATGAGCTACGACCAGCTGTGGGAGATCGAGGAGCAGTTCAGCGTCCAGGACAAGCGCGGCACCTATGAGCGCGTGACGTGGATCCCCTGGGATGACCAGGCCTCACTGCTGATGTGGGCGATGGCCAATGACGTCGACTTCTTCTCCAATGAGGAGTGCAAGATGCTCCTGGACACCCAGGAGATGCTCGACGTTGCGACGATGTACCGCGGCTGGGTGGAGCGGCTGGACTTCCACCGCCTGGATGCCTTCAAGGCGACCTACCAGCCGCCGAACGCCCCGCCCACGCAGACCTCGTTCTTCTCGGACCGGCAGCTGTTCCAGATCTCCGGCCCGTGGGGCGTGCAGGGCCAGGCTGACTACAAGCCGGATATGGATTACCAGGTCACGCACCTGCCGGTCCCGAACGAGGGCGATGACCCCTTCACGTGGGCCGGCGGCTTCGCCCTGGCGATGCCCAAGGGTGCGAGCATGTCCAAGGCTGCCTGGGACTTCTTCAAGTTCTATGCCGGGTACGAGGGGCAGAAGATCATGATGCCCCAGATCAGCCGCATCCCCACGAACATCGAAACGGTCAAGGACCCCGAGGGCTGGAACCGCGACATCAGCTTCTTCGTGGAGCTCATGGCCGTGGCGAAGTCCCGGCCCCCGCTGCCGGTGGGCACCAAGCTGTGGGACGCGATGTTCACCATGCAGGGCTCCCTGAACCAGGGCTCGGATACCCCCGAGAACCTGGTCAAGGAGGCGCAGGCCTACGTGGACCCGACGATGCAGCAGTTCTGCCCGATCGAGCTGCCCGAGGGCTTCGGCGAGCCGGATCCAAACTTCGACGTCTCCGACGTGGAGGAGTGAGGCGCAGGCCCCTCCGTCAATCGGACCCCTCCGTCGATCGGGCCCCTCCGTCGATATGGACGCAAATGTCGGGTTCCGTGGCATATTCGCGCAGAACATGCCACGGAACCCGACATTTGTCGTGTGTGTGCCCGCGGCGGGCGCG
>NZ_PNHL01000018.1:8847-37788 GCF_002871795.1 Brachybacterium sp. UMB0905
CTATGCGAGGGCTTTTTCATGTCAGGGCCCGTGAGCGGGCGAGCACAGACCCCACAGCGAAGGATGGATCGATGACCGAGGCCCCCTACCGGTACACCGCACAGCTCGCGGACCAGATCGAGCGTCGCTGGCAGGCGCGCTGGGATGCGGAGGGCACCTTCCACGCCGACAACCCCGTGGGCGAGCTGCGGGCGTCGGCCGCGTCCCTGGAGGAGGCCGCCACCGGCGCGCTGCCGGATAAGGCCTACATCATGGACATGTTCCCCTTCCCCTCCGGGAAGGGCCTGCACGTGGGCCACCCCCTGGGCTACATCGCGACCGACGTGTACGCCCGCTACCAGCGCATGCTCGGCAAGAACGTGCTGTATGCGATGGGGTACGACGCCTTCGGTCTGCCCACCGAGCAGTACGCGATCGAGACCGGCACCCATCCGCGCGAGACCACCGAGGCGAACATCGCGAACATGAGCCGGCAGCTGCACCGGCTGGGTCTCTCGCACGATCCGCGCCGCACCTTCGCCACCACGGACCCGGAGTTCGTGAAGTGGACGCAGTGGATCTTCCTGCGCCTGTTCGACTCCTGGTATGACCCGGATGCCGAGAATGCCGACGGCGTCACCGGTCGTGCGCGCCCCATCGCGGAGCTGCGGGAGCTGCTGGACGCAGGCGAGATCGATCCGCTGCGCCTGGCTGAGCGCACGAACGTGGAGCTGCCCACGCAGCTCGCCGATGCTCTCGCCACCGGCGACACCCTCGATCAGACGCAGCGCGAGGCTCTGCTGGGAGCCTTCCGTCTCGCGTATGTCTCGGAGACACCGGTGAACTGGGCTCCGGGGCTCGGCACGGTGCTGTCCAATGAGGAGGTCACGCCCGACGGCCGCTCTGAGCGCGGCAACTTCCCGGTGTTCTCGCGCCGCCTGCGGCAGTGGAACATGCGCATCACCGCGTACGCCGATCGGCTCGTGGATGACCTGGAGCGGGTGGAATGGCCGGATGCGGTCAAGGCGATGCAGCGCAACTGGATCGGCCGCTCGCGCGGCGGGATCATCCGCTTCACGATCTCGGCGGAGGGCACCGCGCGCCACGACGATTCCTTCGAGGTGTTCACCACTCGGGTGGACACCCTGTTCGGGGCGACCTTCGCGGTCCTCTCCCCCGAGCACGGCCTGATCGTCGACCCGCAGGAGCTGCCCGCCGCCTGGCCGGAGGGCACGCAGGAGGCCTGGACCGGCGGCCATGCCACTCCCCGCGAGGCCGTGGCCGCCTATCAGGCGCAGGCCGCGGCGAAGAGCACCGAAGAGCGCACCGCCGATGATCGCGAGAAGACGGGCGTGTTCACCGGCCTGTGGGCCCTGAATCCCCTCGACGGGCGCCGCCTGCCCCTGTTCACCGCCGACTATGTGCTGATGGGCTACGGCACCGGCGCGATCATGGCCGTGCCGGCGGAGGACGCCCGCGACTGGGATTTCGCCGAGCGTTTCGAGCTGCCGATCATCCGCACCGTCCGCCCGCCCGAGGGGCATGAGGGCGTGTGGACCGGCGAAGGCGAGAAGATCAACTCCGCCAGCGCCGAGCTGGACCTCAACGGCCTGGACATCGACGAGGCGAAGGCGAAGGCCCTGCAGTTCGCGCTCGAGCGCGGTTTCGGTCGCGCCCACACCACGTACCGTCTGCGCGACTGGCTGTTCTCCCGCCAGCGGTACTGGGGCGAGCCCTTCCCGATCGTGTACGCCGAGGACGCCCCCGACGTGCCGATCGCGCTGCCGACCTCGATGCTGCCGGTCGATCTGCCGGAGGTCTCGGACTTCTCGCCGCAGACTTTCGACCCCGAGGACGCCGAGACCGAGCCGCAGACCCCGCTCTCACGCAATGAGGACTGGGTGAACGTCACCCTGGACCTGGGCGACGGCCCCAAGCGGTACCGCCGCGAGACCAACACGATGCCCAACTGGGCCGGGTCCTCCTGGTACGAGCTGCGCTACATCGACCCCACCGACGATGAGCAGCTCGTCGACCCCGCCAACGAGGCCTACTGGATGGGGCCGCGCGAGGCGGGCGACGTCGGCGGCGTGGACCTGTACGTGGGTGGGGTGGAACATGCGGTGCTGCACCTGCTGTACGCGCGCTTCTGGCACAAGGTGCTGTTCGATCGCGGGGATGTCGTGAGCCAGGAGCCCTTCCACCGCCTGCTGAACCAGGGCTACATCCAGGCCTACGCCTACACCGACGAGCGCGGCTTCTACGTGCCCGCCGACGATGTGGTCGAGGAAGAGGACGGATCCTTCTCGTATCAGGGCCGCCCCGTGACGCAGGAGTATGGGAAGATGGGCAAGTCGCTGAAGAACATGGTGACGCCCGATGACATGTACGAGCAGTACGGGGCGGACACCTTCCGCGTCTACGAAATGTCGATGGGACCGCTCGAGCTCTCCCGACCCTGGGAGACCCGCGCGGTGGTGGGCGCACAGCGCTTCCTGCAGCGGCTGTGGCGCCTGGCGGTCGATGAGGAGACCGGTCAGAGCGTCATCAGCGAGGACGCGGCCGATGAGGAGACGCTGCGGGCGGTGCACCGCACCATCGAGGGTGTGGGCCGCGATATGCGGCGTCTGCAGTTCAACACCGCGATCGCAAAGCTCATCGAGCTGGTGAACCACCTGACGCGGCAGCTGACCGCGACCGGTGCGGTGCCGCGCGAGGCGGTGGAGCCGCTGGTGCTGATGGCGGCGCCGCTGGCCCCGCACCTGGCCGAGGAGATGTGGGAGCGCCTGGGGCACCGCGACCGGGTGGCCCGGGCGCCGTTCCCGACGGCCGACCCGGAGCTCGCCAAGGCGCAGCTGGTCACGTGCGTGATCCAGGTGAAGGGCAAAGTGCGTCACCGCATCGAGGTGGACCCGGAGATCGCCGAGGCGGACCTCGAGGCGGCCGTGATGGCTGAGGAGCGGGTCCAGGAGCTGCTGGAGGGCCAGACGCTGCGCAAGGTCATCGTCCGCGCCCCGAAGATCGTGAACCTCGTGATCTGAGCGGAGCCGAGGACCTCTCCTCCACAACCCGCCGGTATCCACAATGACGGGGCCTGTGCTGCGCAGGCCCCGTCGGCGTCCCTACGGTCGGGCCATGAACACCTTCTGGGGATCCGATACCGACGCTCTGACCACAGTCTCCGAGACCTTCGAGCACGCCGCCGAGCGGCTCGGGGACCTGACCACGACCCTGACCGATACCGCGCACACCGTGCCATGGATCGGGCCGGACGCCGATGACTGGCGAACCCTGCATGACCGGATGATGGAGAAGACGCGGGAGGTAGGCCGCGAGATCGCACGCCTCGCCCGCCGCCTGTTCGAAGAGTCCCGGGAACAGGAGGAGTGCTCTCGCGCCGACGGTTCCGGGGACGGGAGCCCCACCCGTGGCGCACCCCCGCCCGAGCGGGACTTCGGCAACCAGCCCTTCACCTGGCCACCCCGACCGGGGTTCATGCCGCGCGAGGCCCAGGGACAGCGCGATCCCCTGGATCTGCCGACGATCTTCGGGCCGATGATCCACCCCGACCCGATCCGTCTGGGCGAAAAGCTGCGGGATCTCCCGCTCCCCTCGCTGAAAGAGGTCTGGGGTCCGTTCCAGCACGAACCCCTGCCAGGCGAACCACCGCCGCGGGAACCTGTCCCCCGGGATGACCAGTACGCCCTGGACCCGGAGGTCCTGGAGCAGGCACAGAAGGGACGCCGCAAACTGCTGGGCGCCATTCCTCTGGCAGGTACGGCGCAGTGGCTGCTGCCAGGACATGAGATCGTCGGCCAGGCGCTGGACGGCGTGGAGAGGGGCCTGGAGAACGCCGGGCTCGGGGTGCTCACCCCGGCGCTGACCGGACCGAAGATGATGCACTCGCTGTCCGGCATCGCCATCGGCGAGCGCTCGACCTTCGCCCAGGTGGTGGAGGGCATGGACCACGGTTTCGCGGGGGCGCTGCAGACCACCCAGGAGCTGTCCGAGGCGGTGGGCGAGCGGGATGCAGCCGCGGCCGCGCGGACCCTCGAGCGGGGCATGTATCGCCAGGCCGGGTCGGGTGCCGAGATCCTCACCGCATTCGCGGCACCAGCGGTCATCGGCGGCGCGGGCGAGATGATCGGACACACCGCGGACGTAGTCGAGGTCGCCAGCCCGCAGGCTGCCGCGCCGCTGCACCGCACGGCCGAGGAGATGGAATCGGTCGCGTCCTTCCTGGAGGAAGGACGCGACCGCATCACCGATGCGCAGGCCGCCTACGAGCTGCGCCGCACCTACGTCCCGCTGCCCTGGGATGAACGGGGGTGAGGCTGATCAGCCCTGCGTCGCCGCACCCGACGATGCTTCGCCCGCCAATACATCGCCCTGTGCGGGGTCCCCATCCGCGGCAGCCTGCTCATCGTCCTCCGAGGCGGTGTGCTGGACTTCGAGGTCCAGTCCACCCTCTCCGGCGGTGACCGTCACGCGCTCACCGTCGTGGACGCCACCGGTGAGGATGAGGCGGGCCAGGGCGTCGCCGATCTGCTTCTGCACCAGGCGCTTGAGCGGCCGGGCGCCGTACAGCGGGTCGAAGCCCTCCTGGGCGAGCCAGGTCGTCGCGGACTCATCAACATCCAGCGTGATCCGACGATCCTCGAGCCGTCGCGCAACCTCCGCCACCTGGAGGGTGACGATGCGGGCGAGCTGCTCACGGCTGAGGGATTCGAAGACCACGATGTCGTCGAGGCGGTTGAGGAACTCCGGCTTGAAGGAGGCGCGCACGGTGGTCATCACCCGCTCGTGCTTCTCCTCCTCCCCGAGCGCCGGATCCTGCAGGGCATGCGCCCCGAGGTTCGAGGTGAGGATGAGGATCGTCGAGCGGAAGTCCACGGTGCGGCCCTGACCGTCGGTCAGGCGGCCGTCATCGAGCACCTGCAGCAGGATGTCGAACACGTCTGAGTGGGCCTTTTCGATCTCATCGAGCAGCACCACCGAGTAGGGACGGCGCCGCACGGCCTCGGTGAGCTGGCCGCCCTCGTCGTAGCCGACGTAGCCGGGCGGGGCACCGACCAGGCGGGAGACGGAGTGCTTCTCGCCGTACTCCGACATGTCGATGCGGATCATCGCCCGCTCATCGTCGAAGAGGAACTCCGCGAGCGCCTTCGCAAGCTCCGTCTTGCCCACACCGGTGGGGCCGAGGAACAGGAAGGAGCCGGTGGGACGGTCGGGGTCCGCGATCCCCGCGCGGGAGCGGCGCACCGCATCGGACACCTCGGTGACCGCGCGCACCTGGCCGATCAGACGCTGCCCGATGATCTCCTCCATGTGCAGCAGCTTCTCGCTCTCACCCTGCAGCAGGCGCCCGGCGGGGATGCCGGTCCAGTTGGAGACCACATCAGCGATGTCATCCGGGCCCACCTTGTCGGCCACCATCGGGCCGTCTTCCTCCTCACCGGCGGCCTCCTGCTCCTCCGCAGTGCGCAGTTCCTCCTTGAGGGCAGGGATGTCGCCGTAGAGGATCTTCGAGGCGGCGGTGAGGTCACCCTCGCGCTGAGCCCGGTCGGCCTGCATGCGCAGCTGCTCGAGCTGCGCCTTGAGGTCGCCCACAAGGTTCAGTCCGGCCTTCTCCCGCTCCCAGCGGGCGGCCAGCTCTTCCATCTGCTCGCGGCGTTCGGCCAGCTGGGCCTGCACCGACTCCAGCTGCGCGATGCTGCCGGGGTCCTCGCTGCCGCTGAGCGCGAGCTCTTCCATCGTCAGGCGGTCCACCTGACGACGCAGGATGTCCAGCTCCTCCGGGGAGGAGTCCAGCTCCATGCGCTGGCGCGACGCCGCTTCATCCACGAGGTCGATCGCCTTGTCCGGCAGCTGCCGACCGGAGATGTACCGGCTGGAGAGCGACGCGGCGGCCACGAGCGCGGCATCGGTGATGGTGACCTTGTGGTGGGCCTCGTACTTGTCCTTCAGACCGCGCAGGATCGTCACGGTGTCCTCAACACTGGGCTCACCGACGAACACCTGCTGGAAACGACGCTCGAGCGCCGGGTCCTTCTCGATGTTCTCGCGGTACTCATCCAGGGTGGTCGCACCGACCATGCGCAGCTCACCACGGGCGAGCATGGGCTTGAGCATATTGCCGGCGTCCATGGAGCCATCGCCGGTCCCACCGGCGCCGACCACGGTGTGCAGCTCGTCGATGAAGGTGATGATCTGCCCGCCGGAGTCGCGAATCTCGTCGAGGACCGCCTTCATGCGCTCCTCGAATTCGCCGCGGTACTTCGAGCCGGCCACCATCGAGGCGAGGTCCAGGGAGACCAGGCGCTTGCCGCGCAGGGATTCGGGCACGTCCCCAGCGACGATGCGCTGGGCCAGGCCCTCGACGACGGCGGTCTTGCCCACGCCGGGCTCGCCGATGAGGACGGGGTTGTTCTTGGTGCGGCGGCTGAGCACCTGGATCACGCGGCGGATCTCGCTGTCGCGGCCGATCACGGGGTCCAGGCGGCCTTCGCGGGCGGCGTCGGTGAGGTCCACGCCGAACTTCTCGAGGCTCTTGAAGGTTCCTTCAGGGTTCTGGGAGTCCATCTGGGTCATGGGGTCATCTCCTGGGGTCAGGGTGGCAAGGGCGGTGCGGAGGGCGCGGGGGCCAGCTCCGACGGAGGAGAGCAGACGAGCGGCGGAATCCCTGCCCAGGGCGATGCCCAGCAGCAGGTGCTCGGTGGACAGGTAGGTGCGGGAGGCGGCGTCGGCCTCCTTGCGGGCGGTCTCCAGGGCATCGAAGCCGGGGCCGACGAAGGTGGGCGAGGCAGCAGAGGCCCCGGTGGCGCGCGGCAGCTCGGTGATGGCATTCTCGGCACGCTCACGCACGGCCTCGGGGTCGGCGCCGGTGGCCTCGAGGGCCGCGCGGGCGATCCCGTCTGCCTGCCCCATCAGTGCCCACAGCAGGTGCAGGGGGCTGATCTGCGGGTTGCCGAGCTCAGCGGCGCGTTCAGCCGCCATGGTGACGGCTTCCTGCGAGCGGGTGGTGAATCGGAACTCCACGGTGCTCCTCTCCGGATGGTCGGTGACATCGGGATCAACGCACACCAGGTTGAGTCTATTCCGCTCAACTTCGCGGAGTGTGGGCTGTAACGCTGTTCCGGACCGTTATCCACCATCATGCCGGGGCACGGCCGAGGGGACCTTCCTCCCTGTAGCATCGTCGCGGGACCGCACCGCGCCCGTCCAGGGGAACCGATGCCGTCGTCGTGCCGTTCCACCCAGCAGTGAACCGCCATCGAAACCGAGGCCGTCATGTCCCACCCCCCGCAGCAGCCCCACGGGCAGTACATGCCCAACGGGCGTCCCCGCCCCGGCGCGCCCACCCATGTGCCCGACGCACCCGCCTTCCAGTCGCAGCCGCGCTTCCGCGACTACGGCAATCCGCGCGCCTACGACACCTCGGTGCGCCCCACCTCGGGCCTGACGGCCGCCCGCTTCGGTCCGGCGCAGATCCAGCGGCCGGCTCAGGCACAGCCGCAGTCGGCGTGGGCCACGCAGACCCGCCGCGTGCAGCAGGTCGAGCAGGAGGCGACCAAGGCTCCCACCACGAGCATCCTCGTGTGGATCGCTCTGGTCATGCTGGGCTTCGCCCTGCTTCTGGTGCTGGGCTACTTCTTCCTCGACTTCGTGGTGACGGCCTCCTCGAGCCCCATCTGGTGGCCGGTCGCCGCGTTCCTGGCGCTGATGTCCCTGATCGTGATCTCGCTGGTGATGCTGCTCGCGGACCGGTGGGATCCCCAGCCCATCCCCCTGCTGATCATCGCAATCTTCTGGGGAGCGGCGGTCTCTGCCTTCGGCAGCTACTGGATCAACACCTTCAACAGCTTGATCGTCTACGCGATCACGGGCAGTGAACCGATCACGAACTTCTTCGGCCCGGTGATCAGCGCTCCGCTGGTCGAGGAGAGCACGAAGGGCCTGGGCCTGCTGCTGCTGCTGATTCTCGCGCGCCGCTATTTCAACGGCCCGCTGGACGGCCTGATCTACGGCGCCCTGATCGGCGGTGGCTTCGCCTTCACCGAGAACATCATCTACTACACGCGCGGCTTCGAGGGCGCTGGCGTGGGAGGGCTGGTCTTCCTGGTGATGCTGCGCGGCGTGGGGAACATCTTCGGCCATGCCATCTACACCTCGGCCACCGGCATCATCATGGGGTACGTGGCGCGCAAGTGGGGGACGATCCCCACCTTCATCGCGTTCATCCCCGCGCTGATCCCGGGCATGCTCATGCATGCGGCCTGGAACCTCAGTGCGACCATCCTGCCCGGCGGGCTGGTGAGCCTGCTCCTCATGTACGGCACCAAGGCCGTGATCGCGCTGGTCTGGCTGATCGTCATCGGTCTCCTGGTCTGGGATGAGTCCCGCCTGACGCGCGTGCGCCTGGGCGATTACGCGAACCAGGGCTGGCTGACGCACGAAGAGGTGAACATGCTCGCCACCTGGTCGGGCCGACGCGAGGGTCGCCGCTGGGCCGCGCAGATCGGGGCGAAGCCCATCATGAAGAGGTTCATCCGCGAAAGCGCGGACCTCGCCTCCATTCGGCAGCGGCTCCTGGCCGATGGCGCGAATCCGAAGGTCGTGGAGACCGAACGGCAGCTGCTGGGCCGCTTGACGTCGAACCGCCAGCAGTTGCTCGCCCACGCTCGCTGAGCCGGGGCCAGCCTCTCGCCGCCGCGCGGGCTCAGGACGTCCCCGCGCGGCAGAAGCGGCACGGGCAGAAGCCGCGGCAGAAGACGCGGCAGAAGCCGCCGGGGCAACAGAGGCAGCCGGGGCAGCAGAGGCCGCAGAATCAGGCGCTCAGTACCCGCCGCCATCGCGCCGCGAGGAGTCGCGGCCGCGCAGACGGTCCAGTGCCCGCCGCTCGCGCTTGGTGGGGCGGCCGGTCCCCCGCTCACGGCGGGGTGGCGCGGCCGCCAGCTGCAGGGCCGGCTCGGGGCTGTGGTCCTCGTAGGCGGTGCGTGCGATGGGTGCGCCCACGCGGGTGGTGAGGATCCGCGTGACCACGATGATCCGCTCCCGGCCGGGTGCGCGGATCCGCAGTTCATCGCCCACCACGATGCGCTGCGCAGCCTTGACCGGCTCGCCGTTGCGGCGCACATGTCCGGCGCGGCAGGCGGCCGTCGCCGCGGAGCGGGTCTTCATCAGCCGCACGCTCCACAGCCACACGTCCAGACGGACTGTGGCCGCCCGGTCTCCTGCTGCGGCCGGGCCGGAGTCGGCGGCGTTCACGGCTGCTGCGGTGCGCGCACCAGCGGCCACGGGTCCAGCACCTCCAGCTGCGCGGCGAGCGCCAGCAGGAGCGGCTCCGCACCCCAGCCCGTCGCGCCCAGCTGGATGCCGAAGGGCAGCTCGATCCCGTCGATCTCCTCGCGGTGCAGCGGGATCGCGATCGCCGCGGTGCCGAGCATGTTCCAGCTGCTGGTCCAAGGGGTGAAGGCACGCTGGGCGTCGAAGTCCGCGCCGCCGTCGGACAGCTGCAGATCCTGCGGGAAGGCCGGAGGGCCGGCGAGCGCGGGCGTGAGCACCAGATCGTAGGGGGCGAGCTCCTCGAGAGTGCGACGCGCCAGAGCCTGCACCCCGCCGAATGCGCGCGCGAGATCCACGCCGCTGAAGCCCCGCCCCTGCTCGCGCAGCCAGCGAGTGAGCTCCAGCAGCTGTGCCTCCTGCTCGGGAGGCAGGTCGATCGTGGCGGCGCCCACCGTCCACAGCGGCATGAACGCCTCCCACTGCTGCGGGGTGAAAGGGGCGGGGATCTGAGTCAGCTCGTGACCGAGGCCGCGCAGCAGCTCGCCGGCGCGCTCCAGGCCCGCGATCGCGGCCGGGTGCACCTCGGGGTCGGCGGCCAAGCCTTCGCGCAGCACGGCGATGCGCAGCGGCCCGGGAGCCTCCGCCTGCTCCAGTGCGGTGAGGAAGGATGCGGGCGCGGCGGCGGGCGGGACGAAGTCGCCAGGGCGGGGCCCGGCGATGATGTCCAGGCCAGCGGCGAGGTCACGGGCGGTGCGGGCAAGGATCCCGTCGGTCACCAGTCCCATGCCCTCGCTCGCATGCGGCCCCGGGGAGACCAGGCCGCGGGAGGGTTTGAGCCCCAGGATGCCGCAGCAGGCGGCAGGGATCCGCACCGAGCCGCCGCCGTCGGAGCCGTGGGCCAGCGGCACCACGCCCGCCGCGACCGCAGCGGCGGCGCCCCCGCTGGATCCCCCGGCGGTGCGGCGCTGGTCCCAGGGGGTGCGGGCCGGGGCGCCGGTGGCTGGTTCGGTGTAGCAGGGCATCCCGAATTCCGGCGTGCTGGTCTTGCCGATGGTGAGGGTGCCGGCGGCGAGGATGCTCTCGGCCACCCCGTCGGTGACCTGCGCAATGTTTCCCTGCAGGGCGAGCGAGCCTGCCTCGAAGGGCTCTCCGGCGATCTGGGTGAGGTCCTTGATGGGCAACGGGACGCCCAGCAGCGGGGCGGCGTCGGCGAGGTCCTCGCGGGCGCTCGCACTGCGGGCCGCCCGCAGACGCTCAGCGACCGCATCAGCCTGCCGCAGGGTGAGGTCCTCGAGGACATGGGCGAAGGCACCCACCTGCGCACCGACACCCTGCGCCGCCTCGAGGGTCTGGGCGGCAAGGTCGTGAACATCCAGCGCGCCCTCCCGCAGCGCGGCGGCAGTCTCGAGGGCGCTGAGCGGTGCAGCGCTCATGCGGACGCCTCACGGTCACGGTCCTTGCGGACCTGCTCGAGGATCCCTGGGATCGCCTCGTCGATCTGGTCCCAGGCGAGCTCGAAGTCCGCTTCGGTGCCGTACCACGGGTCGCGGATGCCGGTGTCCTCCACGTGCCCGGGAGCGAAGTCGCGGACCATGCGCAGGGTGCGCGCGGCGCGCTCCTCTCCCAGTGCCTGCTGCAGAGGGCCGACGTGATCGTGGTCCAGGGCGAGTACGAGATCCGCCGCGCGCAGGTCCTCGGCGTCCATGGCGCGGGCGCGGTGAGCGGAGGCGTCGATGCCGTGCCGCTCAAGCAGGGCGCCGGCGCGGGGGTCCACCGGATTGCCGACCTCCCACTCGGAGACGCCGACGGATTCCACCTCCACCTGCTCATCGAGGCCGGCATCGGCCAGGGCGGCGCGCAGGGCGTACTCCGCCATCGGGGAGCGACAGATGTTGCCGGTGCACACGGTGATGATGCGGTAGGTCACGAGGATTCCTCCTGCGCGGACGGGGCGGGGCGGCGGGGGCTGGCGACGAGATCCTCGTACTCCGGGTGCCGCTCGATCCAGCCGCGCACGAACCAGCAGGTGGCCCGGGCGGCCATCCCGCGCTCGCGGATGTCATCGAGGGCGAAGCGGACGATCGCGGAACCGATGCCCTGCCCGCCGCGGTCGGGGGCGACCACGGTGGAGCGCAGATCCCGCAGGCGGGTGGGGGCACCCGACGGGGCGTCATCGGCGTGGGGCAGCTCCTCATCGCCGTAGGCGAGCACGGCGATGACCGTCTCGCCGTCGAGAGCTTCGTAGCGGTCGCGGTCCGCGTCATGGACCAGGCGCACCGCGCCTGGCGTCGCAGAGGTCTCATCCATGCCGGTCACGGTACACTGCGGCCCATGCCTGCGCCCCTGATCTGGCACATCACCGAGCTGTCCGCCTGGGAGGCCGCGGTGCCGTCGGGCCGGTACACCCAGTCCACGCGGGGCCGCTCCCTCGCCGAGGAAGGTTTCGTGCACGCCTCGTGGCCGGAGCAGGTCTCGCAGGTGGCCAAGCGGGTGTACCCGGACCGGCCAGAGAACCTGGTGATCCTGGAGATCGATGTGGCGCGCGTGGAGGCATCGGGCGTCGCGGTGGACATCGAGGCGGACCGTGACGGCAAGGGGCGCGGCTACCCGCACATCATGGGGCCGCTGCCGGTCAGTGCGGTGCTGCGGCTGCGACGCACGAAGTGGATCGGCCGCGAGTTCGTCGTGGTGGCCTGAGGACCGGCGCCCCGGCCCACCCCCGTCGGCCGTTCCGGGCGTACCCTGGGGTATGGCCCGCTCACAGCGCTCTGCGCAGTATCTCGATATCCATCCGGTGGATCCGCAGCCCCGCCTGATCGACAAAGCGGTGGCGGTGCTGCAGGACGGCGGTCTGATCGCCTACCCCACCGATTCCTGCTACGCCCTGGGGTGTCGGCTGGGCAATACGGACGCTCTCGAGCGGATCCGACGCATCCGGCAGGTGGGCAAGGACCATCACTTCACGCTGGTGTGCGCGGACTTCGCGCAGCTGGGGCAGTTCGTCATCGTCTCCAACCCGGTGTTCCGCCTGGTGAAGAATGCGACGCCGGGGCCGTACACCTTCATCCTGCCGACCACGCGGGAGGTGCCGCGCAAGATGGCGCATCCCAAGAAGCACACCGTCGGGGTGCGGATCCCGGAGCATCGGGTGACGCATGCGCTGCTCGAGGCGCTCGGGGAGCCGATCGTCTCTTCGACGCTGCTGCTGCCGGGGCAGGAGGATCCGCCCGCGGAAGGCTGGGTGGTGCAGGATCTGCTGGGCGAGCAGGTGGAGGCGATCATCGACTCCGGGCAGGTGGGCATCGAGCCCACCACCGTGGTGGATCTGTCCGGGGATGGGCTGGTCATCGCGCGCGAGGGCGCCGGGGACGTCTCACGTTTCTGAGGCCGACGGTGAACCTGCCGCCGGATCCTGCGGTGGATCCGCGGCGGGCAGGCGGGGGCTGAGCACACCCGAGAAAGCGATGATGCCGAGCGCGTAGACCGGCATCACCCACAAGGCGTAGCGCAGGGTGACGGCATCGGCGAGCGCGCCCACGAGCGGCGGGGTGGCCACGAAGCCGACGCGAGCCAGCCAGCCCACCACGGTGATGCCCACGCCCGGGGGGACGCCCGGCAGCTCATCGGCCACGCGGAAGCCGGCAGGGAACAGGGTCGCCACGCCCCAGCCGGCGCAGGCGAAGCCAAGCAGCACGGTCGCGGGGGTCGGCACGGAGAGGGCCAGGGTCATCCCCGCGGCGGACAGCAGCGCCCCCGCGCGGGCGGTGGCGCGGTCCCCGAAGCGGTCCACGATCACATCGCCCAGGAAGCGCCCACCGGTCTGGGCGCCCTGCAGCGCCACGAAGGCCATCCCGGCCATGAAGGGCGTGACGGTGAAGGTGTCCTTCATGAACAGGGCGCCCCACGTGTTGCCGGCGTCCTCGGTGGCGCCGGCGAAGGTGAGAATCCCACCGAGGGCGAGAATCAGCCCAAGGGCCCGCAGGCTCATTCCGGCGATCCGGAGGCCGCCCGGCGCGGGATCGGCGGGAACCTCGCCTGCGGAGGCTGGGGAGGGTCCGGCGGCGAGCAGTTCCTCCCGCTCGAGGGTGTCGTGCCCGGTCAGCAT
The DNA here is from genome assembly GCF_002871795.1 of Brachybacterium sp. UMB0905. GTDB lineage: Bacteria > Actinomycetota > Actinomycetes > Actinomycetales > Dermabacteraceae > Brachybacterium. The sequence continues at coordinate 22,217 of NZ_PNHL01000018.1, forward strand.
GAAGCGCAGCGACCCCACGGCGAGCGTTCCGAACAGGAGTAGTCCGGCAAGACCCTGGGCCCACAGCGGCACGCCGAGCTGTGCGGCTGCGGCGCCGAGCAGGCCGCCGGCGACCGCGCCAAGGGACCACCAGCCGTGGTAGCTGTTCATGATCGAGCGGCGGTAGCGGCGCTCGACGCGCATGCCGTGGGCGTTCATCGCAATGTCGGTGATCGCATCGGCCCCGGCGGCCAGCAGCAGCGCCGCGGCCAGCCACGTCCAGGAGGCCGAGGTGTACACCAGCAGGTGGGAGGTGGAAGCGATGGTCTGGAACAGCACGGCGGTGCGCGCTGAGCCCAGGCGCCGCATGAGCGTGGCGGCGAACAGGCCCGCCAACAGCCCGCCCACGGGCCCGATGCCCACCGCGAGACCGAAGGCGGTGTTCGTCAGGCCGATCCGCTCGACGAGCTCCGGGTAGCGCGGGAGGATCGCGGAGAACGATGCGCCGTTGAGCAGGAAGATCAGAGAGACCGCCCAGCGGGCACGGCGAGCATCCGCTGGCGGGGCGGGCCGGCGGCGAGTGGGCCGAGGAGAGACGGGCGAGGTGGCGTGATCGTTCACGGGTCACCATTGTCCCCGTTTCGGAGGGCCGATGCGAGCCCCGTCGGCCCCTCACCAGGGTCGATCAGGGCACATCGGGCGCCGACCGAGGCACGTCGGGGGACGATCGGGGTGTATCGGGGGCCGACCCGGGTGCATCGGGCGCGCGATCAGCGCACACCGGAGGCCGCCCTGGGCGCACCAGTGCTGGCGACACCAGGTGCGCCTGCCCGCAGTCGGGGACTGCGGGCCGTACCGTGATGCCATGTCGACACATATCGGTGCTACCCCTGATCAGATCGCCCCTCACGTGCTGATGCCCGGTGACCCCTACCGTGCGCGGTGGATCGCCGAGACTTTCCTCGAGGACCCCGTCCAGTACAACGACGTGCGCGGCATGCTCGGCTTCACGGGCACGTACCAGGGAGTGCGGATCTCCGCGCAGGGCTCCGGCATGGGCCAGCCCTCGATGGCGATCTACGCCCATGAGCTGCTCGCGGAGTACGACGTGCAGACCATCATCCGCGTGGGCTCCTGCGGCGGTCTCTCCGAGGCGGTGAAGGTGCGGGACGTGGTGCTCGGCGTCGCGGCCTCGACCGACTCGGCGATGAACGTACCGCGCTTCGGACACGTGAACTTCGCACCGGCCGCGGACTTCACACTCGCGCGGATCGCCGCCGAGGTCGCCGATGAGCGACTGCTGCCGTGGACCGCAGGTGGGCTGTTCTCCGCCGACCAGTTCTACAACCCCTCCCCCGAGGTGACCAAGAACCTGGCGCAGTACGGCGTGCTGGGCGTGGAGATGGAGGCAGCGGCGCTGTACACGCTGGCCGCGCAGTTCTCGCGCCGCGCGCTCGCGCTGTGCACCGTCTCCGATCACCTGATCACCGGGGAAGAGACCAGCGCGCAGGAGCGCCAGGAGACCTTCGAGGACATGATCGTCATGGCGCTCGAGACCATCGTGCGGCTGGAGCGCGACCACAGCACGCGCTGAGTGTGGGAGCTGCGCCGAGCGCGGGGCCCACACCCTTCCTCTTCACGTTTTCGGCTCCTGCGTTCCAGATCTGGAACGCAGGAGCCGAAAACGTGCAGTGAGTGGGGCGCGGTGCGGCGCGGGCGCAGGCCTCGCGCGCGGGCGCGCGACCCCGCGCGGGACGCGCTCAGCGGTTGAGGACGCGGGGCACCAGGTCGAAGGTGGCGTAGAGCGCGACGAGGCTCATGGTCAGGCCGCCCAGGAACAGGCCGACGGAGGGCTCGTCCATGGAGATCAGGCTCATGACGTACAGCCCGCCGGCGAACAGACCGAACAGCACCACGAACAGGATCACGGACAGCACGGTGCTGTTGCCGCGCGAGGTGACGTTGTCCTCGCGGGCCTCGCGCTCCTCAGGGGCGGTGGTGTGCTCGATGCTCATCTGCCTTGTCCTCTGTCGATGCTCTGACGTCGATGCTCTGGCTGAGCGGATCCGCGGACGGGCGCGGACAGCCGTGCTCATCCTAGACCAGCGCAGGCGCCTCCGTGGTCTCGGCACGGTGACGGATCGCCGTGAGCAGGACCTCGAACACGGCCCGGCCTGCATCGCCGTCGAGCTCGGGATGCCACTGGATGCCCAGCACCGCGGGGCTGCCGGTGGCTTCGACGGCGAGCACCAGGCCGCTCTCGTGAGAGGCGACCGGGCGCAGGCTCGGCGGGAGACTGCGCACGCCCTGATGGTGGAAGGCGGTGACGCGGGCACGGGTGCCGAGCACGAGCCCCAGGTCGCTGTCGGGCACGATGCGCGCCTCGACCGTCGTCGGCCGCTCCCCCGTCGCCGGGTGCGCGGGGACATCCAGGGGGAGGTGGCGGTGCAGGTCACCGCCCTCGGCCAGGACGATCAGCTGCAGTCCGCGGCAGATCCCGAGCACCGGCACGCCCGCACGGCGAGCCGCCCGGTACAGCGCGGTCTCGAAGGCATCGCGCGCGGGGTCCGGGGTGAGATCGGTGGGCAGAGCATCTGCGCCCCAGGTGGCGGGGTCCAGGTCGGTGCCGCCGGTGAGGACGAGGCCGTCGAGCTCGGCGATCTCCTCATCGGTCCACTCATCCTGCGGGGAGATGACGACGGGCCGGGCGCCGATGGCCCGCAGCGCGCGCACGTACGCGGTGTTCAGGGTGACGGCGTCATGGCCGACCCACGCCCCGGACATCATGGTGGCGGTCCCCGCGGTCACGCCGATGAGTGGGCGACGGGTGCGCTGCGCCATGATGCTGTCCTCTCTCCGTGGGATCCAGTGCCGCGGGACCGCGACAGCACCCAGGAGACACCCTGCGCGTCAGGGTGGGCGAGGTTTGTGGCGGAATGTGACGGCGGCGCGCCCGGGCGGGGAAGCCGCCGGAGCCGACCCGGCACCCCGCAGAACCATCGATGTGGGCGCGCTGCCCGATGCGCCTGGCGGCAGCTGCGCGTGCCCCGGTTCGGCCGATGGGCAGCTCAGCGCAAGCCCGCTCCCACCTGGTGGTGCTCGGCGATGGCCTGGTGGTAGTAGCCCTTGAGCTGCTCGGCAAGCACCGGCCAGGTGCGTTTGCGCACAGCGTCCTGCGCGGCGCGGCCGAAGGCAAGACGCTTGGCGTCGTCGAACAGCAGGTCGCCCGCGTGCTCGCGCAGCTCATCGAGCATCCCGGGGGTGTACAGCCAGCCGGTGGACGACGGGGTCACCAGATCCACGGGGCCTCCGCTGCGCGGGGCGATGACCGGCAGACCCGAGGCCATGGCCTCCTGGATGGTCTGCCCGAAGGTCTCCAGCTCCCCGGGGTGGATGAACAGGTCGGCGCTGGCCATGTGGGTGGCCAGATCGGTGCCGGAACGGAACCCGGCGAAGCGGGCGCGCGGCATCTCGCGGCGCAGGGCGTCCCGCTCGGGCCCCTCCCCCACGATGAGCAGCCGCACCCCGGGCATATCGTGGATGACCTTGAGGTCCGCAACCTGCTTCTCCGGGGCGAGGCGCCCCACGTACACCACGAGCTTCTCGCCGCGCTCGGTGTACTTCGCGCGCAGTTTCTGGCTGCGCAGACTCGGGGAGAACAGGGAGGTGTCCACGCCGCGGCGCCACAGGTCCACCCGCTCGATCCCGTGGTCGATCAGCTGATCGCGGGTCGCGGTCGACGGGGCGAGGTTCACGGTGGCGCGGTTGTGAACATCGCGCAGCAGCTGCCAGGTGGCGCTCTCCAGAAACGGCATGCCGTAGCGGGCGGTATACCCGGGAATATCCGTCTGGTACACGGCGACCGTCGGCACCCCGAGCTTCTGGGCGGCGACCACCGCGCGGCCGCCGAGGATCATCGGGGAGGCCAGATGGATGACATCGGGCTCGAAGTCCTCGATGCGGCGGCGCAGGGAACCGGCGCTGGTGGTGGCGATCCGCACCTCGGCATACCCCGGCATGGGGGCGGAGGCGACGCGGCGCACGCGGATGCGGCGGCCGCAGGAGGTGCGCAGGTGCTTATCGGCACCCGGCCACTTGGGGGCGATGATCCCCAGATCATCCCCGGTGGCGGCGAAATGGTCGACGACGCGGAGCACCGAATTGGTGACCCCGTTCATGTGCGGAAGGAAGGACTCGGCGACGACAAGGATCCTCACGCCGCCGATGATGCGCCGCGCGTCCTGCCCCCGTGTCACGGCCACGTGACATGTCGCCGACGGCCCGGTGAACTCTTCGCCCGGGCCGTCGGCGAGGCGGCAGGAGCCGCCTCAGAGCCGCACCTCCGCGACCTTCCTCAGAGCCGTGCGGACGCGATCGCGGCACCCTCCACGAGGGATTCGAGCTTCGTCCAGGCGATGTCGGGGTGGATGCGTCCGCCCAGACCGCAGTCGGTCGAGGCGATGACCCGCTCCGGACCCACCACCCGCGCGAACTGCTCGATGCGCTGCGCCACCAGCTCCGGGTGCTCCACGACGTTCGTGGAGTGGGAGACGATGCCGGGCACGAGCACCTTGTCGGCCGGAAGATCCACGTCCTGCCACACCGTCCACTCGTGGGCGTGGCGGGCGTTGGCGGCCTCGAAGGAGTAGTACTTCGCGTCGATCTGCAGCAGCAGCGGCACCAGGTGCTTCAGCTCGATGTCCGTGGTGTGGGGGCCGTGCCACGAGCCCCAGCACAGGTGGAAACGGGTCTGTTCGGTGGGCACGTTCACCAGGGCGCGGTTGATCGCGTCCACGCGCTTCTGCGTGAAGGCCACGTAGTCCTCCACGGTGGGCTCGGGGTTGATCTGGTCCCAGTTCTCCGCGATCGAGGGGTCATCGATCTGAACCACCAGGCCCGCGGCCGCGATCGCCTCGTACTCCACGCGCATGACCTCGGTCCAAGCATCCAAGAACGCGTCCTCGTCCCGGTAGTGGGCGTCCACGATCCGGCTGCCGGAGCCGGGCGAGAGGCTCGCCAGGTAGCCGTTGTCGTAACCGCTGGCGTCCAGGGCCGCGCGGAGGTTGGTGATGTCCTGATCCACCAGCTCCCGGCCGCGCTCGCTGTAGGACACCGCGCCGGTGGCCGACGGGAAGGTGCGCTGCGCGCCCAGGGAGATCCCGGACTCGGGATCCTGGTACGCATCGCGGAAGCGCACCCAGTCGCGGCGGTCCGGGAACGAGGTCAGCCGCACCTTCCCGGGCTCCGAGCGCACGGGCTGGGAGGTGAGGTGGTCCTCGCCCGTCAGCTCCAGGCCGTCCACGCGGTCGAAGATGTACGACCACCAGGAGCCGTAGTTCACGGCTGTGCCCATCACGTGCCCGTATTCCCCGTCATTCGGGATCGAGATCCCGATCTGCTGCTGGCGCGCCACCACGTCACGGGTGGCTTCGCGGAGGGTGTGGGAGAACTCCTCCGAGGGCAGCGGGGTGAGCCCGTCGTCATCGGTGGGGCGGTTCGCATTGGCGGCGATGAGCTCGGGGGTGCGCGGCAGGGAGCCTGCGTGGGTGGTGAGAATCTCGGTCATGCCGGAACCGTATGCGATGACGCCCCGGCCAGGCGGCCGGGGCGTCATCGTCGTTCACACAGGGCGTGGGCTGAGCGCGCGAGGGAACCTCAGCCCTCGAGCGGCCAGGTGGGCACCAGGTTGCGGTCGCCGAAGGCCTGCTCGATGCGGCGCACCGGCGGCCAGTACTTCGCCTGGACCCGCATGGCCCGGGTGTCGTGCACGGCCGGGTCCTCCGCGGTGGCATGGATGCCCGGGTAGACGGCGACCTCGCGGGAGTAGGGGTGGGTCCACTCTTCGACTGCGACCGACGCTGCGGTGTGCGGGGCGTTCACCAGCGGGTTGTCGTCCTTGGGCCACTCCCCCGCCACAACCTGCTCGGCCTCCTTCGCGATCATGAGCATCGCGTCGACGAAGCGGTCGATCTCTGCGAGGTCCTCGGACTCCGTCGGCTCGACCATGAGGGTGCCCGCCACGGGGAAGGACATCGTCGGGGCGTGGAACCCGTAGTCGATCAGACGCTTGGCGACGTCATCGACGGTGATGCCGGTGCGGTCGGTGAAGGGCCGCAGGTCCACGATGCACTCGTGGGCCACCAGGCCGTTCTCCCCGGTGTAGAGGATCTCGAAGGACTCCGAGAGGCGCTTGGCGGTGTAGTTCGCCGCGAGCACCGCGGAGGCGGTGGCATGCCGCAGACCCTCCGGGCCCATCAGGCGGATGTACGTCCAGCTGATCGGCAGGATCGACGGGGAGCCGTAGGGCGCCTGGGAGACGGGCTTGCCGCCGTGGACCTGATCGCCCTGGCCCGCGACCGGATGTTCGGGCTTTTGCATCGCGAAGTGGCCGGGCAGGAACGGCGCCAGATGCGCCTTCGCGCCCACCGGGCCGACGCCCGGGCCACCGCCGCCGTGTGGGATGCAGAAGGTCTTGTGGAGGTTCAGGTGGGAGACGTCTCCGCCGAACTCACCGGGCTTGGCGACCTGCAGCAGCGCGTTGAGGTTCGCGCCGTCCACGTACACCTGGCCGCCCGCATCGTGCACCAGCTCGCACACGGTGCGCACCTCGGATTCGTACACGCCGTGCGTGGACGGGTAGGTGATCATGATCGCGGCGAGCTGATCGCCGTGGTCCTTGATCTTCTGCTTGAGGTCATCGAGGTCGATGTTGCCGCCGGCATCGGAGTCCACGACCACCACGCGCAGGCCGGCGTTGACGGCGCTGGCGGCATTGGTGCCATGTGCGGAGGAGGGCACCAGGCACACGTCGCGCGATCCCTCGCCGCGGGAGGCGTGGTAGGCGCGGATCGCCAGCAGGCCCGCGTACTCGCCCTGCGAGCCGGCGTTGGGCTGCAGCGTGACGGTGTCGTAGCCGGTGAGGTCCGTCAGCCAGGTCTCCAGCTGGGTGATGAGGTCCAGGTAGCCGGCCACGTCCTCGCGCGGGGCGAAGGGGTGGATGGCGTTGAACTCGGGCCAGGAGATGCCGGCCATCTCGGTGGCGGCGTTCAGCTTCATGGTGCACGAGCCCAGCGGGATCATGCCGCGGTCCAGCGCGAAGTCGCGGTCCGCGAGGCGGCGCAGGTAGCGCATCATCGCGGTCTCGGAGCGGTAGGAGGAGAACACCGGGTGCTGCAGGAACGGATCCTCGCGCACCAGGGAGTCCCAGCCCGCGCCGGAGGTGACCTCGGCCAGCTCCTGGCCGGGCTCGCTGGCGTAGGCGTCGAAGGCTGCGGCGATCGAGCGCACATCCTCCGCGGTGACGGTCTCGTCCAGAGACAGGTGCACGCGGTCATCGCCGATGGTGTGCACCAGGAACCCGGCGTCCCTGAGGCTCGCGGCGACGTCATGCGCCTGCCCTGTGACCTGCACCTCGAGGGTGTCGAAGAAGGCTTCGTTCGCCAGCTGGAAGCCGCTGCGGCGCAGCACATCGGCGAGCCGGGCGGTGTGATCAGCGACGGTGCGGCCGATCCTGGTCAGCCCCTCCGGGCCGTGGTAGACGGCGTACATCGCTGCCATCACCGCCAGCAGCACCTGTGCGGTGGTGATGGAGCTGGTGGCCTTGTCGCGGCGGATGTGCTGCTCGCGGGTCTGCAGGGACAGGCGGTAGCCGGGGTTGCCGTCGGCGTCCTTGGAGACGCCGACCAGGCGGCCGGGCAGCTGCCGCTCGAGGCCCTTGCGCACGGCGACGAAGCCGGCGTGGGGGCCGCCGAAGCCGAGCGGGATGCCGAAGCGCTGGGTGGTGCCGACGGTGACATCGGCCCCGAGCGAGCCCGGGGAGGCGAGCATGGTCAGAGCCAGCAGGTCCGCGGCCACGATCGCGACGGCCTTGGTGGACTTGACCTGCTCGATCACCGTGCGGGGATCCCAGATGCGGCCGGAGGCGCCGGGATACTGGATGAGCGCACCGAAGTACTCGCCCTCGGGCGCGCCCTCGGTCGCGAAGTCGACCTCGCGCAGCTCGATGCCCAGGCCCTCCGCACGACCGGCGAGGACCTCCTTGGTGGCCGGCAGCGCGTCGGCGTCGACGAGGAACACGTTGCCGTTGCGCTTGGCGGTGCGGCGGGCCAGCATCAGCGCCTCCGCCGCGGAGGTGGACTCATCCAGCGTTGAGGCGTTGGAGATGTCCATACCGGTGAGGTCGCAGACCATGGTCTGGAAGGTCAGCAGCGCCTCCAGACGACCCTGGCTGATCTCCGGCTGGTACGGGGTGTAGGCGGTGTACCAGGCGGGGTTCTCCAGCACGTTGCGCTGGATCACCGCGGGGGTGTGGGTGCCGAAGTACCCCATGCCCATCAGGGAGCGGCGCACGGTGTTGCGGGAGGCGAGCGCCTTCAGCTCGGCGAGCGCCGCCGGCTCGGTGATCCCGGCGGGCACGGCGGAGGCAGCTCCGGCGGACCCCTCCTCGAGCAGGATGGTGCCGGGCACCGCGGCCCGCAGCATCTCGTCCAGCGACTCGAAGCCGAGCACCTCGAGCATGTGCCGCTGGGCGGCGGAATCGGTGCCGACATGGCGGCGGACGAAGGAGTCGTGGTCGGACACGGGCGATGCGGTCATGGAGTCGAAGTTCCCCTGCTCAGAAGCGGATGTACATGGGTGATGACGGTGGGGTCGGGTGGGCCGACATGACGGGCGGGCGGCCGCAGTGCGACCGCCCGCCCGGTGGGATCAGGACTGGGTGATGGCCTTGTAGCCGGCCTCGTCCAGGAGATCCTCCGGCAGAGACTCGAAGCGGGCCTTGATCAGCCAGCCGTCCTCGAAGGGCGAGGAGTTGACCAGCTCGGGGCTGTCCACGACGGCCTGGTTGACCTCGGTGACGGTGCCGCTGAGCGGAGAGAACAGGTCGGAGACGGACTTGGTGGACTCGATCTCGCCCATCTCGGTGTGGGCGGAGATCTCATCGTCCACCTCGGGCAGGTCGACGTAGACGACGTCACCGAGCTGCTCGGCGGCGAAGTCGGTGACGCCGATGACGGCCAGGCCGTCGGACTCGACGCGCACCCACTCGTGGTCCTTGGAGTAGAGAAGCTTGTCAGACATGAGGGTCCTTCCTTCAGGTGTCCTTGCGGGAGATGGAGTGGATCAGGATCGGGAGTAGAAGGGCAGCTCGACCACGCGCGCGGGCAGGTCCTTGCCGCGCACGTCGATGATCAGCTCGGTGCCGACCTCAGCCGCGGCGGGGTCCACGTAGGCCAGGGCGATGGGATAGCCGAGGGTGGGTGAGAGGGCGCCGGAGGTGATCTCGCCGACCTCGCGGCCTTCGGCGTCGCGCACGGTCGAGCCAGCGCGGGCGGCCCGTCGGCCTTCGGCGACCATGCCGACCAGGACGGGGCGCGAGCTGACGTCGGCGTTCTCGACGCCGGAGCGGCCGACGAAGTCCTCCTTGGACTTCAGGGCCACGACGCGGCCCATGCCCGCCTGGGCGGGGTAGAGGTCGCGCGAGAGCTCATTGCCGTACAGCGGCATCCCGGCTTCCAGGCGCAGGGTGTCGCGGCAGGCCAGGCCGCAGGGGGTGAGGCGCTCGCCACCGGCGGCGGTCAGCTGCTCCCACAGCGCTGCGGCGTGCTCGGTGGGCACATACAGCTCGAAGCCGTCCTCACCGGTGTAGCCGGTACGGGCGATCAGCAGCTCGCCGCCGCGGTAGGTGCCGGTGGTGAAGCGGTAGTACTTCATCTCCGTGATGTCCTCACGGGTGAGCGCCTCCACGCCGGAGTCCGCGGCAAACAGCGCATCCAGGAGGATCTGCTCGCTTGCGGGGCCCTGCACGGCCACCAGGGCGGTGGCCAGGGAGCGGTCATCGACCTCGACATCGAATCCCTCGGCACGCTCGCGCAGCGCGGCGGCATCGGCCTCGGCATTGGAGGCGTTGGCGACCACGAGGAAGTGGTCCTCGGCCAGGCGGTAGGTGATGACGTCGTCGAAGATGCCGCCGTCCTCGGTCAGCAGCAGCGAGTACTTCGCGCGGCCCACGCTCATGGCGGACATCTTCCCGGCCAGGGCGTGGTCCAGGGCGGCCGGGGCCTCCGGGCCGATCAGGTGGATCTCGCCCATGTGGCTGAGATCGAACAGTCCCGCGCTCTCGCGCACCGCCCGGTGCTCGGCGAGATCGGAGTCGTATCGCACGGGCATCCGCCACCCGGCGAAGTCGGTGAACGTCGCTCCCAGCGACTCGTGGACGGCCTCAAGCGGCGTGCTGCGCAGGTCCTGCTCGACCATGGTGCTCCTTCGTGTCATTTCCGACGTCCGGGCAACGGTGCCGACGTCTCGGCGCAGGCCGAGAAACCGGTGGCACGCCACCCCGCTGTGTCGCAGGCTCACCATACCGGCCCCGGTCCGCTCGCGCCGCCGTGTCGAGGGGATGGGGCCACCGTCAGAGCACCTGCTATCCGGGGGAGCCGACACCGGTGTCGGGCCCGAAGCCCCGCGTGGCCCGTCGGCCCCCTGTGTACGGTGGAGGACGTGGCGAAGGAAGGCACGAGCGACTGGCCGGTGCGGATCCGCAGCGAACGGCTGGTGATCCGCGAGCCGGGCGACCCTGATCGCGCGGCGATGATCCGGCTGATGACAGATCCCGTCACCCGCGAATACCTCGGTGGCGCGGTGGATTACTCCTCTCGCCAGGCGCTCGAGCTGTCCCCGCTGGGACTCACGTGGGGACGCTGGGTGCTGGCCGTGCCCATCGGCAGAGGGACCGACGGCGAAGGGGCCGCCGATCCGACGACCGACGATGCGGGCACCGGCGATCCTACGGCCGACGATGCGCCCGATCAGATGATCGGCTCGATCACCCTGGACTATGACCGCGGGGAGCTCGAGCTGTCCTACGCCCTGCTGCCCGAGTGGACCGGGCAGGGCTACGCCGCCGAATCATGCCTGGCGGTGCTGGGCTGGGCGCGGGAGAACCTCGAGGACGACCACGTGATCGCTGTCAGTCAGACCCGCAACAAGCGCTCGGTGGCGCTGCTGCGACGCCTGGGCTTCACGGTCCGCAAGGGCCTGGAGGAGTTCGGCACCCAGCAGCTGCTCATGGAGCGGTCGCTGACCGAGCCGCTGCCCGCGAGCACGGCGGGGATGCAGAGCGACTCCGATCCCCCGCCGCCCTCTCGGGACTGACGGGCTAGGCGCTCAGCCGCGCTCGACCGGGCAGCTCATGCAGCGCGGCCCGCCGCGACCGCGGCCCAGCTCATCCCCGGCGAACTCGAGCACCTCGACGCCCTGGTCGCGCAGGTACTCGTTGGTGGCGGCGGCCCGCTCGTAGGCGACGACCTTGCCGGGCGCGAGGGCGAGCACGTTGCAGCCGTCATCCCACTGCTCACGCGCTGCGGCATAGGGATCCAGCGGCGGGGTGAGCACCCGCAGGCGCTCCACTCCCAGGCCCCGGGCCAGCACCTCGTCCATCTCATCGGCGGCGCGGGCGCGCGAATTCAGGCGGTCCCCGCTGCGCGTGATCTCGAAGGTCTCGAGCATCCCGAGCGGACCGAAGCGCAGCATCGACTCCTCATCCACCACGGTGGTGACGGTGTCCAGGTGCATCATGGAGCGCTTATGCGGCAGGGCGATCGCGATCACCCGCTCGATCTGCCCATCGCCCAGCACCCCGGCGGCCAGACGCTCGACCCCCACCGCGCTCGTGCGCTCGCTCATGCCCACGGCGACCACGCCCGGCGAGAGCATCATGACGTCGCCGCCTTCGACGGTCGCGGCCCCCGCGCCGTCGCGGCCCAGAACACGGCGCGGCCCCGCCGAGCCCGCGAACTGTGGGTGGTGGCGGTAGATGAGCTCGAGGTGGAGGCTCTCGCGTCGGCGCGCGGGGCGGTGCATGGGGCTGACGGAGACGACGTCCCCGATCCAGGCGGAGGAGTCGCGGGTGAACATGTGGTTGGGCAGCGGGTCCAGCACGAGGTGCTCGGGGCCCTTGTGCTGGAGGGCGATCGACCGCGGGCTCACGCCCAGCTTTTCGAGCTCCTCGATGGTCAGTCCGCCGATGAGCACATCGACCAGGTGCTGCGCATCCAGGCCCGTGAGCGCGGCGCGCAGATCCTGCACGGCGAGGTCCCCGAGCACGGCGGGGTCCAGGCTGCGCTCGAGCAGCGTCTCGCGCACCTCGGCATCGGCTAGAAGGTCCACCAGCAGCTCGGTCAGGTGCAGCACCTGCACGCCCTGCTCCTCGAGCAGGGTGGAGAAGGCGCGGTGTTGGGCGTCGGCGCGATCGCGCCACAGGATCTCGTCGAACAGCAGCTCCTCGCGGCTGTCCGGGGTGAGACGCTCGAGCTCGGGCCCGGGCCGGTGCAGGATCACGCGGCGCAGGGGGGAGATCTCATCGTGCACCCCGGCGCGCGGGGCGGTGCTGGTGGTCATCGGGTCCTCATCGTCCGTCGGGCCAGGAGGGCGCCGACGTCCGTGTCGCCGCCGTGAGCACGTTAGCAGAGGCCAGCCCGGTCCCGGCGCGGGATGACTACCCTGGAGGCACCCCGATCCACCGCTGGTATCGCGACCGACATTGGAGGCCGACGTGACCGCACTGTCCATTCCCACCACCGCTCTCGCCGATGGCACGCCCTTCCCGCTGATCGGCTTCGGCACCTCGAGCGTGAAGGGCGCGGACGGCTGCCGCGCGATCGCCCAGGCGCTGCGCTCGGGCTACCGCCTGCTGGATACGGCCGCGCAGTACGGCAATGAAGCCGCCGTGGGGCAGGCGGTCCGGGACTCCGGGGTGGATCCTGATGAGGTGCTCGTGACCACGAAGATCGCCGGCGGCGATCAGGGCCGGGAGGCTGCGCGCGAGGGGTACCTGGCGTCGCTGCGGCGCCTGGGCCTGGAGCGGACGGCGCTTGTGCTGATCCATTGGCCGAACCCCTCCCGCGGGCTGGCGCTGGAGACGTGGCGCACCCTGATCGACCTCAAGGAGGAGGGGCTCACCGCGCATATCGGCGTCTCGAACTTCCGGCCCGAGCAGGTTATGGAGCTGATCGACGCGACCGGTGTAGCGCCGGAGGTGAACCAGATCCAGCTCTCCCCCGCCCTGCCGCGGCGTGAGGCGGTGGCGTTCCATCGTGAGCGCGGGATCGTCACCGAGGCGTGGGGGCCGCTGGGAGGACGCGAGGGCCTGGCTGAGCAGTTCGCGCTGCGCAAGGTCGCGGCAAAGCACGGCGTGAGCACCGCACAGGTCTCCCTGCGCTGGGCGATCGACCAGAACATCGTGGTGATTCCGAAGTCCTCCGATCCCGATCGGCAGATCAGCAACGCCACCCTCGAGGGCGTGCAGCTCGATGATGCGGACCGTGAGCTGCTGGCGTCCCTGGATCTGGGTGAGGACGCCGCCTGGGACTCTCGCGAGCACGAGGAGTGGTGAGCCCCGCCCGTTTCACGCCGGGCCCGTCGCATCGGGAGATCGTCTTCCTCACGGGCTCGGGCATCAGTGCGCGCACGGGGATGGGCACGTTTCGGGGGCCCGACGGGCTGTGGGCACTCGAGCCGGAGACCGAGGAGGCGATGCATGCCGACCGGCTGCCGGGCTCCCTACCGCGGCTGTGGGAGGTGTGGGGACGCATGGCCAGAATCGGCATGGACCACGGCCCCACCCCGGGCCATCGGGCGATCGCACGGCTCGAGGCACCGGTGATCACGCAGAACATCGACGGGCTGCATCAGGCAGCCGGGTCCGAGATCGTCGCCGAACTGCACGGCAGCGCGCTGCGCGCGGTATGCCTGGGGGCGGACTGCCGCTGGAGCGCACCGGTGACGCCCGGCGCTGGATTCTCCGCGGAGGATCACGGGGTGCCCTCGGCGTGCCCGTGGTGCGGGAAGCCGACACGGCCCGATGTGGTCCTGTTCGATGAGCAGCTGCCGGAAGCAGCGCTCGACCTCGCTCTGCGCCTCGCACAACGAGCGGATCTGTTCGTCGCGGTGGGAACGTCGGGGACCGTATTCCCCGCCGCGCAGCTCGCACCGCTGGCGCGGGCGCACGGGGCCACCACAGTGCTCGTGGACATCGCTCCTCCCGAGGCCTCGCGGACGATCTTCGACCACGTCATCGCCGAGGACGCGCACGACGTGCTCCCGGATTGGGAGCGGCGGCTGCACAAGGTGGGCGGCACGAGTTTCCTGGACCCGTTCTAGGTCGGATCGTCATCGCTTCTTCAGCACGCGGAGCGGTGAGGTTCGGTGCCGCGACCTCGAACGCTGCGCTCGCGTTGGGTCAGGCGGGGATACTGCGCGCGATAAGCGCCTCCAGCCCCCGGGGATCGGGCACGTACGTCGGCTCCAGGGCTCTCCGCCACGCCCCATACGTCTCATATGTGCGAAGAGCGGTGGCGGGCTCGAGCGGAGCACCCAGACTGTCGAGCACCCGGAGGGCGTCACGATCATGGGCCGTCGCCTCGCGATGATGCGCATGTCCGAGCTCCCGATCGCGCTGCTCCATACCCAGGACGAGAGCGTCCCGTAGCGCTCCAAGGCACAGATGAAGCCCGATGAGGTCGCTCCCCCGGCCCAGCTTCGCCGCCGCGAGGGCGAGGTCGAAGCGCACAGCGTTATCCGCCGCCAGATCGGAAAGCGTAGCCTCCACCCCGCGCACCGTCATGTCGATGCGGCGACCATCGACGAGGACTGCGCGGATGACGTGCTCCTCTCCACTGAGCGTTGACTGGAATGCCCACAGCTCCCCGGAGAGGGCAGTCTCGATCTCCACAGGAGATTCCGTCGTGATGATGACATCGAGGTCGCTCCATCCGTCGGCTGCTCCCTCTGCCACCGACCCGTAGGGCTCAACTCTCGCTTCGGGCAGAGCGCGCGAGAGATCCGCAAGGCACGTTTCATGCCATGTCGTCATGAGCCGAGCCTAGTTGTAGTTGGTCATGGCGTTGTCGACACCGGTGTGGAGGCGTGAGGGCGGGGCTGATCGCCGCAGGCGGTGTGGGGCCGGTGGTAGTTGTAGTGGTGCTTCCAGATCACGATGGCTTCGCGGTGCTCGGCCTCACTGGCGTAGGGGCGGGCGTAGAGACACTCATCAGCTAGCAGCCGCTGGTAGCGCTCGATCTTCCCGAGGCGTGAAGCTTTGGTGTGAATGTCGGTGGTGTTCCATACGGTGAACCCGACCAGCACCAGCGACCGAGGAGTACCCGTGACCAACGCCCAGCGCATCGGCGACAGTAGTAACGGAAACCAACAGATCCAGACGAGTGGTGACGTCCAAGCTCCATTCGCAAAGGGTGGAGGTGTTGCCTTCGGCGGCGACAACCACGGCATTGTCGTTACCTCGGTGCCAACCACCGATGAGCCCCAGCACACCTTCGATATCGTGAAAAAGACTCGAATCCCCACCCCGGCGGCACTCATCGGTCTCGTCTCTGGCCTGATAACCATCGTCGGGTTCGTCACAGGGGCATTCTCGGTGAAGCAGCTCGTGGACATCTTCGCGTCGGGCAGCGGATTCGACGTTTCGACCGGGGTGCCGACGGAATACTGGAGGCTCGTGGTGGGCTTGCCCGCAAGTTGTTGACGGTTGATCAAGCTGCTTGGGCTTGATCTGCGTGTTCTTCGGTTTTGGCCTGGTC
>NZ_PNHL01000019.1 GCF_002871795.1 Brachybacterium sp. UMB0905
CATCCGCACACTCCACCGATCAGACCCCCGCCGACCGGGGGTGTTGCTTCGACGCTATGACACCACCGGGTGCACTGAGCTTCTCTACTGTGTGAGCCGTCAGGGGCAGGACACGGGATAACCACGGCGCGCGAGCGTCGCAGGCAGGGGAGCGGACCGGCGATGAGCGGTTTCTACGGCGCGAACACCGACCATCTGCGCCAGCATGGGCAGCTGATGGTGACCAAGGCGCAGCGAGTGATCGAGCTGCGTGACCAGCTGACGCCGCTGGTGATGGACGAGGGCATCTGGCGCGGTAGCGACGCCGATTCTTTCCGCTCCGAGTGGAGCGGTCACGTGGCCGGCCTGTTCGAGAGCGGTCAGCAGACCGTGGACCACGGCGGCAAGAGTCTCGAGGAGCACGCCGAGGAGCAGGATCAGGCCTCCGCCGATGGCGAGGGCGGCGCCGGCGGGTCCGGCGGTGGTGAGGACGGCGGCTGGAACCCCTTCGGCTTCCTGAAGGACCTCTGGGTCAAGGGCCAGGGGCTGTTCAAGAAGTTCAAGGACTTCATGAAGTTCGTGGACGCGATCCCCACCGCGTTCGACGAGTTCCGGAAGCTCGCTGATGCCGGGCTCGAGAAGCTGTGGCGGTCCGCTTACCTCGATGAGCTGTTCAAGGGCGGCAAGGGCTGGCAGGCCGCCGCGGAGAAGCTCTTCGACAAGCTGAAGATCCCGAACTCCCTGGGCAACTTCCGCCCCCTGGAGTGGCTGAACAAGCTCGACGATGTGGCGCCGTGGCTGAAGAGCGTCGGCAGCGGCCTCGGCAAGGCGATGCCGTTCGTCGACATCGCCCTCGGTGGCGTGCAGGCCTACAACGGCTTCAAGGACGGGGACATCTACAACGGCGTCAGCGGCTCCCTGTCCGCTATCGGTGGCGGCCTGCTGGTCGCCGCGCCGTTCACCGGACCGGCCGCCCCGATCGTCGGCGCCGTCGGCGCGGGCCTCGGCATCGTCTCGGCCGGGATGGACATCGGCCGTATGGTCTACGACAACTGGGACGGCATCACCAGCACCGTCGGCAATGCTGCGAGCACCGTGGGCAATGCGGTCGGCTCAGCCGCTTCCGCGGCTGGAGATGCGATCGGCTCTGCGGCGTCGACCGTCGGCTCCGCGATCTCCGATGCCGGATCAGCGGTCTCCGACGCTCTGGGCGGTCTGGGCGAGGCCTTCGGCTGGTGACCGGGCGTACCAGAATTCACCCGTTGCTCAGCTGCCCGGATCATATCCCCGCATAGGATCGCCCCATGACGACCCCTCCGCTGCTCACCGAACGTGACGCCGCCTCGGCCTACGCCCTGCTCGCCGAAGCCAGCGAGGACCCGAAGGTCCTGGCTGTGCTGTCCGATGAGGAACTGTTGGCCCTGGGCGGACCCAGCGCCCTCGAACTCGTCGGCAGCCCCTTTCTCGACGCGGCCGAGTTCGATCGGGAACTGGCCGCCGCGATCGCCGCCCGCTCCCTGATCGCCCGGGGACTCGTCGTCCTCGATGATGCGCAGCAGGAGAACGAAGGCGAGGACATCGTCGACCCGGAGCGTCCAGTCGAGCGCGCCGCCCAGCTGGACCGCACCCTCGCCGGCCTGCTCACGCTGCGCTCGATGCCACTGGCGGTCCTGAACCTCACCCGGCAGGTCGCTGACCAGACCACCTCCGTGATGGTCTACGTGTTCCCGCGCGAGGGCATCCTCGAGGAGCTCATCACGGCCGACGGGTTCCACCACTTCAGCCTGCCGCTGCGCTCGGCGGTCCCCGCCCGACTGGCCCGCTACGTCGACCAGGACCAGGTGGCCGGTGACGAGGATGACGAGCCGATCCGCGCCACCGCCGCCGAGCTCGAGGGTGAAGGGGAGCTCGCCGAGGCGCTGCGTGACACGCGCGCCCTCACGGTCCTGACCAGCGCCGAATCCGACGGCTCCGCCCAGGTGTCGGTGATGGCGACCTCGCAGGACGTGTACATGATGGACACCCCCAGCTCGCCCGAGGAGCAGGTGGCGGTCCGTCGGATCTCCGCGCAGACCCTGCAGGACCTGATCGGCGAGGTGCTACCCGCTCCGGCCGACGCCTGAGCCGCCCCCGCGATGACCCGCAGCATCGTCCTGATCCACGCAGTGCGTTCCTCGCGCACCATGTGGAAGGGGCAGCGCCGTCGCCTGCGTGAGCGCGGCTATCAGGTGATCGCCCCGGACCTGCCCGGTCACGGACGGCGCCACGACGAGCCCTTCACCCTCGAGGGCGCGCTCGCCACGATCGATGCAGCGGTCGCCGCCTGCGAGGAACCACCGCTGCTGGTGGGTCTGTCGCTCGGCGGCTATCTGACGGTGCACTGGGCCGGCACCCATCCGGGGCGTCTGGCGGGCGTGGTCGCCGCGGACTGCACCATCGTCCCGGGTCCCGCGATGGCGCGCCTGTACGGGCTGTGGCTGACGATGAAGGACTGGCTGCCCGGGGATTCCGATGCCCGGGTGGCCCGCTCCTTCGCCCGCCGCCACACCCGCAAGGCCGCGAAACGCTACTACGGCGGCGGGCGCGCCCACGGCGTGGTCTCCGCGGTGGTCCGCGCCGTCGGCTCCTTCGACCTGCTGGCCGATGTCACGCGAATCGACGTACCGATCACCTTCGTCAACGGCGAGCATGATCCGTTCCGCCGCCACGAGGCCCTGTTCCTCGAGGCCGCGCGCGATGGGGAACTGGTGATCCTGCAGGACGCCGGGCATATCTCCAACCTGTCCCGCCCGAAACGGTTCGCGAAGATCCTGCACCGCTGCGCCGGGCAGGCGGTGTCGGCGTGACCGTACGGCCAGCGCCTCATCCCGTGGTGCTCATCCACGGCACACGCACCTCCCACAGCCAATGGGACCTCCAGCGCCCCGGGCTGGAAGCCGCCGGGCATCGCACGACCGCCCCCGACCTGCCCGGGCACGGCGCGCGCCACACGGAGCCGTTCACCCTCGACGCTGCGGCGGAGGTGATCAGCCAGGCCGTGCGCGTGGCCGCCGAGGATGGTCCGACGCACCTGGTGGGCAGCTCGCTCGGCGGGATGCTCGCCATCCACACCGCCGCCCGGCTCACCGCAGAGGACCCGGCCCTGCTGTGCTCGGTCATCGCCTGCGGCGCCGCCGTGCAGCCCACGCCGCACACCGCCCGTGCGTACGCCGCGCTGATGGAGATGGTCGACCGGGTGCCCGGGGCGCGGCAGGGCACCTGGCCGCTGCGTCTGCTGCTCGGCGCCGAAGGAGCCCGCGCCTACGTGCGCGGCGGGAGGGCCGACGTGGCCGTGGTCGCCCCAGCCTTCGCCGCTGTCGCCTCCATGGACCTGCGCGCGGATCTCGCCCGCATCCCGGTGCCTGTGACCTTTCTGCATGGACGGGGTGATCAGCTGCGCCTGCACGAACGCTCCTTCGTCGCCGCTGCGCCGCGCGGAGCGTTGGAGGTCCTGCCCTATGGCAATCACATGGTCAACCTGGTCCGCCCCGGTCGCTTCACGACGGACCTGCTGCGCGTGCTCGCCCGCAGCGAGCGGGAGGGCTGAGGCCACCTGCCAGGCAGGACGGCGTTCGCCCCGTACCCTGGCGATGTGACAACCATGCATCGCCCCACCCTGCGCGTCGGTTTCGTGCCCGGGGTCGAACCGGACCGCTTCCTGCGCCGGTGGAAGACCGGCCGCCGCAGCGCCTGGCTGGACCTCGTGCCCGTGCCGCTGTCGCGCCAGCGCGAAGTGCTGGCCACCGCAGAGGTCGACATGTGCTTCGTGCGGCTGCCGCTGCCCGAGCTCGACGAGCTGCACCTGGTGCGGCTGTGGGAAGAGCGCGCCGCCGTGGTGGTGGGGGACGAGAACCTCCTCAGCCTCCACGAAGAGGTCCGCGAAGAGGACCTCGCACAGTCCGGGGAGAGGGAGATCCTGCCCCAGCATCTCGATGATGCGGCCGATCGCGTCGCGATCGTCGCCACCGGCATCGGGTTCACCCGGATGCCGTTGCCCCTCGCACGGCTGCACCACCGCAAGGATGCTGTGCACCTGCCGCAGGCGGACGCCGAACCCACGCGCATCGGCCTCGCCTGGCCCCGTGAGGCCGATGATGATCTGCGGCAGGAGTTCGTCGGCGTCGTGCGCGGACGCACCGCCCGCTCCAGTCGCTGACCCGTCGGCTCCCCAAACGTCGAGAACACCCCCACGTCAGAACACCCCGCAACCTGATCCGAAGGAGGTCCCCATGACCGAGCAGCCCCGCATGAACGTCGAGAGCTTCAACCTCGACCACCGCGCCGTTGCCGCCCCCTACCTGCGCATCGCCGATCGCAAGGAGCTGCCCGGCGGTGATGTGCTGACGAAGTTCGATGTGCGCTTCACCCAGCCCAACCGGGAGCACCTGGACTCCGAGGCCGTCCACTCTCTCGAGCACATGATGGCCGAGCACATGCGCGACCACAGCGCGGACGTCCTGGACGTCTCGCCGATGGGCTGCCGCACCGGTTTCTACGTCCTGCTGGTGGGCGACCACACCGTCGAGGGCTTCACCCCGGTCCTCGAGGCGACCCTGCGGGACCTGCTTGCCGCGGATGAGGTGCCAGCGGCCAATGAGATCCAGTGCGGCTGGGGCGCGCACCACACCCTGGAGGGTGCGAAGACGGCTGCGCGGGCGATGCTGGAGCAGCGCGAGCAGTGGGGGCAGGTCAGCGCCTGAGACCCTCCCGCACCGCGTGCAGCAGGCGCGCGGTGCGCTCGTCGGTCGAGAGATCGTCCACGCTCACCACCTGCCCGTCGGCATCGGCCAGCGGGATCCGCCAGTTCGGGTACTCCTCATCCGTGCCCGGCTGGTTCTGGATCCGTCGCTCGCCCACGCAGTCCACGAGCGAAACCCCCAGCAGCATCGACGGGGTGCGCACCAGGTGCCGATGCAGCGCGATCACCGTCTGTTCGATGTCCGCGTCCGCCTCCAGCAGGCCCTCGCCGCGCAGCAGATCCAGGACCTCTTCGCGAGCCTCCGCATCGGCGGCCTGCTCCTGCTCGAGGCTGCGCTCCAGCAGCCCCAGCTCATGCCGCAGCGCCACATGGTCCCCGGCCAGGTACCCGGCCGTCGGCGGCAGGTCATGGGTGTTCACCGAGGCCATGCACTGGGTGCGGTAGTGCTCCGGCGCGAGCGGTCGGCCCTGGTCGTCGTACTCGAACCACAGGATCGAGGTGCCCATGATCCCGCGCTCGACCAGGTAGTCCCGCACCCACGGCTCGAAAGTGCCCAGGTCCTCACCGACCACGAGGGTGCCCGAGCGCTGCGCCTCGAGCGCCAGGATCCCGATCATCGCCTCATGGTCGTAGGCGACATATGCCCCATCGGACGCCTCATGTCCCTCGGGGATCCACCACAGGCGGAACAGTCCCAGCACATGGTCGATCCGCAGTGCACCGGCATGCCGCATCAGGGTGCGCAGCATGTCCCGCCACGGCCGGTAGGAGTGCTCCCGCAGACGCTCGGGGTGCCACGGCGGCTGATCCCAGTTCTGGCCCTGCTGGTTGTACTGGTCCGCGGGAGCGCCTACGCCCACGCCGAGCGCCAGCACATCACGAAGACTCCACGCATCGGCGCCCAGCTGCTCCACGCCCACCGCGAGGTCATGCATGATGCCGATGCGCATCCCCGCATCCTGTGCCGCGGACTGGGCGGCACCCATCTGCTCATCCAGCAGCCACTGCACCCACACGTGGAACTCGATGCGCTCGGCCAGCTCCCGGCGGGCCTGCTCGATGGTGCGCTCATCGAGCTCGGCGAGGCTCGCCTCATCCTCCGTGCCGTGCAGCTGCTCGGCGATTGCGCTCCACAGCGCGAAGTCCTCCAGCCCCTGCCCTTCGCGGGCCCGGTAGGCGTCCAGCAGCGCTTGCCGCGCCGGGGTCAGCGGCACCGCGAACAGCTCCTCGAGCGCCTTGTTCTTCGCGGTCAGCACCGCATCGCGCACCAGATGCTCGGCATCCTCGTTGTAGCCGGCCACGCCCTGGCGCAGCAGCTCCACCTTCTGCCGTGCCACCTCGGTGAGCAGCCGATACTCCGGCACGTCCTCGATGCGCAGGTACAGGGCGCTCGTGAAACGCCGCGTGGTGGGCAGGTATGGGGAGGGCAGCACCGGCGCCGTCGGATAGGAGGCGTGCAGGGGGTTCACCAGCAGGAAGTCCGCGCCGTGGCGGGCACCGGTGATCGCGGCGATATCCCGCATATCAGCGAGGTCGCCGATGCCCCACGAGCGCTTGGAGCGCACCGAGTACAGCTGCGCCTGCAGCCCGAAAGCCCGCTGCGCGGCGAACTGCTCGTGGACCGTCACCCGCGCCGGGGTGACCACCACATCGGCCTCGACGCTGTGCCCGTCCTCGAGCTCGGCAACCGCCCGGTGCCAGCCCAGCGGCAGCCCGGCCGGCAGGTGGAAGCGGGCGCGGCCGCGCAGTGTGCCGTCCAGATCGAACGGAGCCGTGTTGTCCTCGCTCTGCTGCAGATCCCACCGGGCCCCGTCCTCGAGCCGCAGGTGCATCGTCACCGCGGTGCCATGGTCCACGTGCACGGGGATCGAGCTGTCGCGGTCCTCCCGCATCACGGTCACCGGCGGCAGGGTGCGCTCCCACGGGGCGCGCTCACGGCGGGCACGGGTGGCGGCGATCGCCTCCGGCGAGGAGACATCGGCGCCGAGCGCGGTGAGCACAGCGGCCAGCGTGTCCGGGGAGACGTCCTTCAGCGTGCCGTCCCACCCCCAGTACTGGGTGCTGACGCCAAGGTCATGGGCGAGGTCGCGCAGAGCGGGGGTATCCGAGCACATGGCGCATATCGTAGACGGCTGCGCCGCCCGGATCGCACCGGGAAGGGCCCGGTGTGATCAGGTCCAGGACGGCAGCCACATGCGGTACTGCCACTGGTGGACATCCAGCACCTGCCCGGTCCACACCGGCCAGAAGAACGCCGAGACGAGAACGATCAGCGTCAGCAGCGCGCCGACGAACAGCCCACCGGCGAACCGCTGATCCCGTGAGGCGGAGGGGCCGCCCATGATGAGTCCCAGCGCGTAGGCGAGGGCGAGCACCACCCACGGGGTGAAGGCGATCGTGTAGAACGTGAATACGGTGCGATCCAGGTACAGCAGCCACGGCAGGTATCCGCCCGCGATCCCCGCCCAGATCGCCCATGCGCGCCCGTCGCGATACAGGATCCCGAACAGCAGCGCGACCCCCAGGGCGACGGTGCCCAGCCACCAGATCAGCGGATTGCCCACATCCAGAATGTGCGCCCCGCAGCGGGCGACCTCGCAGCCATGCTCTCCGTAGTCATAGGAGCGGTAGTAGAAGTTCGTGGGCCGCAGCTGCAGCAGCCAGCCCAGGGGAGTGGCCTGGTAGGGGTGCTCCGAGTCCAGTCCGCGATGGAATTCATAGGCCTGCACGTGATACAGCCATAGCGAATGCAGCGCATCCACCGCCCCGTGGCCGGTGGCGACCCCCTTCGACTCCGCGAGGTGGCGGTTGTAGCCGATCGTCGAGGCGAACCAGCCGGACCAGGAAGCGAGGTAGGTCAGCAGCGCCGTGCCCACCATCGCGAAAAATGCCGGGAGGGCATCGCGCACGAAACCTGACAGCAGCCAGGACCGCTGGCCAACAGCGCGGCGGGCCCACCAGTCCCACAGCACCGTCATGATCCCGAACACCGCCAGGAAATAGATGCCCGACCACTTCACGGCGCAGGCCATGCCCAGCAGCGCTCCGGCCATGATCCGCCAGGGCCGCAGTCCTCCCGACGTGCCCAGGGCCGACGGGGACGCGGCGGCCAGATGCACCCGCGTGGCCGCCAGCGCCAGACGCTCCCGAAACGCATCACGGTCCCGCAGCAGCGCCCCGAACGCGGCCAGAGCGAAGACCATCACGAAGTTGTCCAGCAGACCCGTGCGGGCATGGACGATCGCCTGCCCCTCCACGGCCATCAGCAGCCCGGCGATCAGACCGACGGTGTGCGAACGCAGCAGACGTCGGCCGATCAGCGTCACCAGCAGCACCGCCGCGGCGCCGGCCAGGGCGGTGGAGATCCGCCAACCCCACGGACTGTCTGCGCCCAGCAGCAGCATCCCCGCGCCGATCAGCCATTTCCCCAGCGGCGGATGCACCACATAGGAGCCCGTCGGCTCATAGGAGTCCACGTCTCCGGCCTCGAAAGCAGGATCGGGCTCCTCAGGCCAGTCCATCTCCACACCGGTCTGCGTGAGGGTATAGCCGTCCTTGACGTAATAGGTCTCATCGAAGATCAGCTCGCCAATGCCGCCGAGCCCCCACAGTCGCAGCACAAGCGCGAGGCCCAGCAGAGCCATCGCCCCCGCCCAGAACCCGCGGGAGGGCCCGGGCAGGTCATCGATCCGCAGGCGCCGACGGTAGAACGCGAGGATGCCCGCACGCTCGGGGGAGCCGAGATCCGCGCGCACACTGCCGCGCCGCGAGCTGGGCTGGGCATCCTGGCGCGCATCCTCGGACGCGTCCGGGTGAGCACCGGCGGCGCGATCACGGTCTGTGACCTGCGCGCTGCTCGTCTGCCCCTCCTGCTCCTGCACGCGGCAATGCTAGGTCATCGTCCCCCTCGCGCACCCGCTCCGCAGAGCGAGTCGGCGCATGGGCAGGGTGGTGGGCGTCAGGGCGCGGGGAGACCAGGGCGCGGGGAGATCAGGGATGGGGCGTCGTTAGCATGGGCAGATGCTGCAGCCCGGAGTCCTCACCCTCGCCGCCACCCCCATCGGCAACCCGTTGGACGCCTCCGTGCGGCTGCAGCGCGCCCTCGCCGCGGCGGATCTGATCGCCGCGGAGGACACCCGGCGCCTGGCCCGCCTCGCACGCGACCTCGAGGTCGAGCTGCGGGCGAAGATCATCTCCTACCACGAGCACAACGAGGCAGAGCGCACCGAGCTGCTGCTCGCCGCGCTGCGCGAGGGCCGACGGGTGCTCGTGGTCACCGATGCCGGGATGCCCGTGGTCTCCGATCCCGGATTTCAGGCCGTGCGCGCTGCGGTCGAGGCGGGGCTGCCGATCACGGTGATCCCCGGACCCTCAGCGGTGCTGACGGCGCTGGCCGCCTCCGGGATCGCCCCGGACCGCTTCACCTTCGAAGGGTTCCCGCCGCGCCGCGAGGGACGCCTGCGCAGCCTGCTGGAGTCTCTCGCGCAGGAGCCGCGCACCATGGTGTTCTTCGAGTCCCCGCGCCGCACTGCCGCAACCCTCGCGGCGATGGCAGAGGTGCTGGGGGAGGAGCGGCCCGCCGCGGTGGCGCGCGAGCTGACCAAGACGCATGAAGAGGTGGTGCGCGGCAGCCTCGCCGAGCTCGCCGCCTGGGCAGACGAGCACGAGGTGCTCGGCGAGATCGTGCTCGTGATCAGCGGGGCGCAGCCCACGACAGCCCGACCCGAGGACCTCGTGGATGCGGTGCTGCAGCGCGCCGCCGCGGGAGAGCGTCTGAAGGACGCCGCGAAGGAGGTGGCACGCGGGCACGACGGCATCAGCGCCCGCGAGCTGTACGACCTCGCGCTTCGCCGCCGGGCTGCGGACGGGAGCTGACGCGCGGGGCTGGGCCGCAGGACGCGCGGGGCGGGCCGCTGACGCGCCGCCTGCCGCAGACAGCACGACGCCCCCGGCACCACGGTGACGGGGGCGTCGTGAGAAGCTGCGGCGGCAGCCGACGGATCAGTCGTCGATCTGCAGCAGACCGCGCTGGTAGGCCTTGGCCAGACGGCGCGGGACATTCGCGGTGCGGCCGCGCTGGCTGACCTGCACCAGATCGGTGGTGCTGGCCTTCCACTGGGAACGGCGGGAGCGCGTGCGCGCACGGGACATCTTGAACTTGGGCACTGCCATGGGACGCTCCTTGACGGTCCGGAGGATGAACGGGCGATGCGTCCCCGGCGAGCAGCGACCCGAATCCGGCCTGGGGAATCTCGAGAGATTCGGCGAATCCGGGGCGCTCGGGGGCACGGGGGAGCGCAACGACGTCCTATCCTGCCACAATCACGCCCGGAGCGCTTCCCCCGCCGGGCGTGACGTCGCCCACCGGACGTGCCTGGGCGGGCCCTCGCGGGCGTCGGCCGGGTTCGGTCTGGACTCGGTTCGATCCGACGTGTTCGGGTGCGGACGCGAACGCTCCTACCATGGTCGCATGCCCACCCCCCAGCAGAACCCGAGCGGATCGACGCCCCGCCCAGCGCAAGCTTCGGCCCCGGCCTCGGCCCCGGCCCCAGCGCCAACCTCCGGCCCGGCGCCCGTGCGCGACCGCGAGGACATCGACCCGCGCGGATCCCGGCGGGACCGTTCCTGGCCGCCCGCCCCCGAGCCGCTGCCCTCCCCGGTGATCGACAACCACTGCCACCTGGACTTCTCCGACGGCGACACGGCGCTGAGCATCGCCGACCACGTCCGCCTGGCCGCCGAAGCCGGCATCGACGCGCAGATCACCATCGGCTCCGATCTCGAGGCGGTGCGCTGGACCGCCGCGCTGCTCGCGAGCGAGGACTGCCCGCCGTCCCTGCGTGGCGGCGTCGCCGTCCACCCCAATGAAGCCGCACTGCACGCCCGCGGCCACGACCACCAGGGGCGGGAGATGGTGGACCTCGAGACAGCGATCGCCGAGGTGTCCGAGCTGGTGCGCGGACGCGGCATGGTCACCGTCGGCGAGACCGGCCTGGACTGGTTCCGCACCTCCCGCAAAGACGAGCAGGCCCGCGCCGCGCAGATCGACTCATTCCGCGCCCACATCGCGCTGGCCAAGGAACTGGACCTGCCGATGCAGATCCACGACCGGGACGCCCACCAGGACGTGCTCGAGGTGCTGCTGGCCGACGGCGCCCCCGAGCGCACCGTCTTCCACTGCTTCTCCGGGGACGCCGAGTTCGCCCGCACGTGCGTGGAACACGGCTGGTACCTCTCTTTTGCCGGCACCGTGACGTTCAAGAACTCCGTGCCGCTGCGCGAGGCGCTCGCCGCCGTCGGCCTGGGCCCGGTGATGGTGGAGACCGACGCGCCGTTCCTCACCCCGGTCCCGTACCGCGGCCGCCCCAACTCCTCGTACCTCATCCCGCACACGATGGCGACGATCGCCGAGGTCACTGGGACGGACCTGGAGCAGGCCTGCCGCGCGGTGCGGGCGACCACGCTGGACGTCTACGACCTGCGCGTGGCGAGCGCCGCATGAACGGCTCTGCGGAGCGGCCCGCCACGCTGCTGAGCGCCCGCGACATCCGCGAGCTCGCTGACGCCGCGGGGATCCGCCCCTCCAAACAGCGCGGCCAGAACTTCGTCATGGACCCCAACACGGTGCGCACCATCGTCGAGCGCGCCCAGGTGCAGCCGGGCCAGGCCGTGCTCGAAGTGGGCCCGGGGCTGGGCTCACTCACCCTCGGGCTGCTGGAGGCCGGAGCGGACGTCGCGGCGATCGAATTGGACCGCGGGCTCGCCCAGCTGCTGCCGGCCACGCTGGAAGCGCGCGGCATCCCCGCAGGCCGCTTCCGCCTGGTCCACACCGATGCCCTGCAGGTCACCGAGCTGCCCGTCCTGCCGCACTCCGGGGAACCGACGGCGCTGGTGGCGAACCTGCCCTACAACGTCGCCACCCCGATCCTGCTCACCATGCTCGAGCGCTTCGAGTCGCTCACGAGCGCCCTGGTCATGGTGCAGTCCGAAGTAGTGGACCGCCTCACCGCCCAGCCCGGCAGCAAGGTGTACGGCGCCCCGAGCGTGAAGGCCGCCTGGTACGGCACCGCCGTCCACGCCGGCCGGATCTCCCGGCAGATCTTCTGGCCCGTCCCCAACGTCGACTCCGCCCTCGTCCACCTGCAGCGCCATGAGCAGCCGCGCGGGTCCGATGCGGAGCGTGAGCAGGTCTTCGCCGTCGTGGACGCCGCCTTCGCGCAGCGCCGCAAGACGCTGCGGGCGGCGCTCGCCACGTGGGCCGGCAGTGCGGCGCGCGCCGAGGAGCTGCTGCGCGCGGCAGGTATCGACCCCGGGCAACGTGGCGAGCGGCTCGGCATCGAGGAATTCAGTGCGATCGCGCAGGCGGCAGGGGCGCACACGCAGCAGCGCACGGAGGAGAGCCGATGAGCCTGTCGCGTGTGGTGGTGCGAGCCCCCGGCAAGATCAACCTCTCCCTGGCCGTCGGGGCGGTCGATGAGCGCGGCTACCACGCGCTGTCCACCGTGTTCCAGGCCGTCGACCTGTACGAGACCGTCACGGCCGAGCGCGCCGAACAGATCAGCTTCACGGTCGACTCCGAGGTGCCCGGCGCGATCCCGCACGACGGCACGAACCTCGTACTGCAGGCCGCCGAGCTGCTGCGCCGCGAGAGCGGATGCACCGCAGGGGCTGCACTGCACGTGCACAAGCAGGTGCCGATCGCCGGCGGGATGGGCGGAGGATCGGCCGACGCCGCCGCGACCCTCGTGGCGCTGGACCGGCTGTGGGGCCTCGAGCTCGGCGCCGAACGACTGCGCGAGCTCGGAGCACAGCTCGGCGCTGACGTGCCCTTCGCGATGCTGGGCCACACCGCCCTGGGGCGCGGCACCGGCGCGGACCTCACCACCGTCCTGACCCACGGGGAATGGACCTGGCTGCTCGCGATCCCCGGCGGCGGGCTCTCCACCCCCGAGGTGTACCGGCGCTTCGATGAGATCGCCGCGGCAGTGGGGAAGGCGCTCCCGGCAGAACCGGCGGTCGATGAACGCCAGCTCGAAGCCCTAGCCCGCGGCGATGCGCAGCTGCTGGGAGACACCCTGCACAACGACCTGCAGGCCGCAGCCTTCGCGCTCGACCCTGGCCTGGAGGCCGTGGTGGAGGAGGCCGAACGGCAGGGCGCGCTCGGCGCGATCGTCAGCGGCTCCGGCCCGACGATCGCCGCGCTCGTCGAGGACGACGCCCACGCCCGGATGCTCGCCGACGCTCTCGCCGCCCGAGAGGTCGTGCAGAACTGCCTGGTCGTGCGCGGATCCGCACCGGGAGCGAGCGTGCTCGAGGAGAAGTAGCGCTCGAACGTGTGATCGAGTTTCGCTCGCAAGATGGGCAGAACGCTTGCCTGAGTCGAACGGCTGTGCGATTATGGTCGCATGCTCATCATGGCCGATGGAGACTCGCTGCGGATCGACGAGATGGACCTCGTCATCCCGCCAACGTGGTGAGTCCGCTCGCCAGGCGCGCCTCATCGCGCGAGCAGAGGCATCCCATGCGCTGCACCAACCGACCTCCGCGGCCGGCCGCAGCCTGGCCACCTCGCGCCGCCTGGTCCGTTCCATGCCCCGGATGCTCGGGGCGCTCGCCGATGGCCGCCTCACCGCCCCAGCAGTCCACGGTGTGGGACGGACGATGGGCCCCGCGGATCCGCAAAGGCCTCTCCGTCGCCACGGAGAGTGCCCGCTCCCACGGTGATCGACGCGGTCACGGCCAGATCATGGCGGACCTGTTCACCCAGGCCCTGCTCGGCGGTGAGGCGCTGGATCCCAGCACCGTGGACCTCGGGGTGGTCATCACCGATCGCTTCCCTGCTCGCTCCCGCCCACGCCGATGCCGCACTCATCGAAGGGCTCGGCGCCGTGCCGTACGAGCACATCCGGGACGCCATGTATGAGGCTGTCTGTGCCAGCCCGGATGCAGACAGTGCCCTGCGGCTGCGACGGCTGTACACGGACCCCGAGGACGGTCAGCTCGTGGCGATGGACTCCCGCGCCCGCGCCGACCGCAGCAGCCGCGCCCCCCGCAACAAGCGCGCCACCCGCAGCGCCGCCACCGCTGGACCCACTGCCGGACTTCCACCAGCTGCCCACAGTGCACGATGCCTTGCTGCGGCTGCACCGTGCCATCCTCGGTGACGGTCTGCCCGGGGCAGGTGACCTCAGCCCAGCTGCTCGCCCAGCTCCAGCCAGCGCTCCTCCGCCTGCTCCACCTGATCCTCCAGATCCCGCAGCTGAGCGGTGAGCGCGGCGAGCCCCTCATAGTCTGACTGGTCATGTGCGGCCAGGCGCTCGTGTAGCTTCTGCTGCTGCGTCTCCAGCTTCGTCAGGCGCCGCTCGAGAGCGCTGAGCTCCTTGCGTGCCGCATGCGCCTCGGCCCCCGTGAGCCCTGTGGTCTCCGACGCGGCAGGGGAGCTCACGGCCCCATCGGACCCCGCCGGCCCGCCAGCCGCAGATCCGCCTCGTGCAGACCCACCAGTTGCAGACCCACCAGCTGCAGACCTGCCACCTCCCGCTCCGCGCTCGGCCGCCGCCGCGCTGTCGGCCCGCAGCCGCAGGTATTCCTCGACTCCGCCCGGCAGATGCCGCACGGTGCCGTCGATCACGGCGTACTGCAGGTCGGTGACGCGCTCGAGCAGGTACCGGTCATGCGAGACCACCAGCAGCGGCCCCGGCCACGTATCCAGCAGATCCTCCATGGCCGCGAGCATGTCGGTGTCCATGTCATTGGTGGGCTCATCGAGGATCAGCACGTTCGGCTCCTCCAGCAGCGTCAGCAGCAGATCCAGCCGCCGCTGCTGCCCGCCGGAGAGCTCCCCGATCCGAACTTTCTGATGCGCGGCGATGAAGCCGAGCCGCTCGAGCAGCTGCCCCGGGGTGACCTCGTCCTTCCCGGCCTGATAGGAGGTGCGGTAGCGGCCCACCACATCGCTGACCCGCTCCCCGGCGTGCTCCGCGAGGCCATCCAGACGCTGAGAGACCTGCCGTACCGTCACGGTCTTGCCGCGCTTGACCCGCCCTGCCTGCGGAGCGAGCGTGCCCTGCACCAGCGCGAGCAGCGTCGATTTCCCGGCACCGTTCGGACCGAGCACCCCTATGCGATCCGCCGGCCCGATCCGCAGCGTCACATCCCGCAGCACGGTGTGCTCGCCATAGCCGGCGTCGACGTCCAGCAGGTCGATCACATCCCGGCCCAGCCGCGAGGTGGCCAGCTGCGTGAGTGCCACCTGGTCGCGCACCGGAGGCTCCCCGGCGATCAGCTCGTTCGCAGCCTCGATGCGGAACTTCGGCTTCGAGGTGCGGGCGGGGGCGCCGCGGCGCAGCCAGGCCAGCTCCTTGCGCAGGAGGTTCTGCCGCTTGGCCTCGATCGCGGCGGCCTGTCGGTCCCGCTCCACCCGCTGCAGGACATAGGCCGCATACCCGCCCTCGAATGGTTCGACGATCCCGTCGTGCACCTCCCACATGCGGGTGCACACGGCGTCGAGGAACCAGCGGTCATGCGTGACCACCACGAGTGCGCCGTCCTTCGGTGACCAGCGGCGGCGCAGGTGCTCGGCGAGCCAGGCGATGCCCTCCACGTCCAGGTGGTTCGTCGGCTCATCGAGCAGCAGCACGTCCCAGTCACCCACCAGCAGCTCAGCGAGGTGCACGCGCCGCAGCTGCCCGCCGGAGAGGTCGGTCAGCGCCGCCTCCAGGTCGATGCCCTGCAGCAGCCCGGCCAGGACGTCGCGGATCCGAGGATCCGAGGCCCACTCGTGCTCGGGCCGGTCACCTACCACGCGCTCGCGCACGCTCACGCCGTGATCGGCCCGGTCCTGCTGCGTGAGCACGCCCACCCGCACCCCTCCGCGCACGGTCACCCGGCCGGAATGCGGCTCCGCAGTGCGCGCCAGCAGGCGCAGGAGCGTGGACTTTCCGTCGCCGTTGCGGCCCACCACGCCGATCCGGTCCCCGTCCTCGATGCCGACGGTGACCGCCTCCAGCAGCACCCGGTCAGGCAGGGCGATGTGGAGGGACTGGGTGCCGAGCAGGTGGGCCATACGGGCGAAACCTCCGGAGGTGGATCGTGGGGCGGGCGAAAAGAATCGTCGGGTGTGCGGACGTCAGGAAGCGAGGAAGCCAGGAAAACCGGATGACAGCGGCTGCTCAGCCGTCGCCGTTATCCGCTTCGAAGGTCAGCAGCAAGCTGCGCAGCAGGTTGGCGAGCTGTGCGGAGCTGTCGGCGCTGAGCGGCTCGAGCAGCTCCCGTTCGGCTGCGAGCAGACGCTCCATCGCGGCATCAACCCGGGCGACGCCCTCGGGCAGCAGCCGCACCTCCACGGCCCGTCGGTCCTGTGCGGAGCGGTTCTTGCGCACCAGGTCGCGGGCGGCGAGCTTGTCGATCCGTGTGGTCATGGTGCCGCTGGTCACGAGGGTTTCGCGCATGAGAGCGCCGGGGGATAGGGCGTCCTCTCCGCTGCGTCGCAGGGCGGAGAGCATGTCGAATTCCCAGCCTTCGAGTCCGGCGTCGGCGAAGGCCTCGCGGCGAGCGGTCTCCAGGTACCGGGCCAGACGCGAGATGCGGGAGAGGACCGCGAGCGGGGTGACGTCGAGGTCGGGCCGGGCCTGGTGCCAGCCGGCGAGGATCCCATCCACCTCATCGCGCGGCGCAGCAGCGGGGCCGACGGGGGCGGAGCGGGTCGGGGGAGTGGAGGGCATGCGTCGAGTTTAGAGACCGCGCAGCTCCGGCTTGCGCTCGAGTCCGCTGAGCCCATACCAGGAGAGGTTGACCATGCGCGCGGCGAGTACCTCTTTGGAGGGCTTACGGTTCTCGAGCCACCACTGGCCGGTGTAGGCGACCATGCCGACCAGCATCTGTGCGTACACGGTCGCGTCCTTGGCAGGGTAGGAGTGCAGACGCAGCTGGGTGGCGAGGATCTCCTCGACGCGGCTGGCGACGTCGGTGAGCAGGGCGGAAAAGGTGCCGACGGCGTGGCTGACGGGGGAGTCGCGCACGAGGATCCGGAACCCGTCCTCGTGGGTGTCGATGTAGGACAGGAAGGCGAGCGCTGCCTTCTCCATGAGCACCCGCGGGTGCTCGCGCTGATCGGCCAGCGACTCCTCGAGGGCAGCCAGGAGGGTGGAGACCTCGCGGTCCACGACCACGGCGTACAGCCCTTCTTTACCGCCGAAGTGCTCGTAGACGATAGGTTTGGAGACCTTCGCCCGAGCGGCGATCTCCTCCACCGTGGTCATGTCGTAGCCCTTCTCGGCGAAGATGCGCCGCCCCACGGTCAGCAGCTGTTCGCGCCGCTCCTTCCCGGACATCCGGGTGGACCTGCTACGAGGGGTGGAGCTTTCCGCCATGGCGCGAGTCTCCCACACGGACGGTGGATCCTCTGCCGGGCCGTTAGGATCGATCCGCGCTCCTCATCGGCCATCCGGTGCCGGGAGCGCCGATCCGCCATGGTGTAATCGGCAACACCTCAGATTTTGGTTCTGAAGTTTCAGGTTCGAGTCCTGATGGCGGAACGGCCCGTCGCCCTCGTGCGCTGCGTGCAGCGTGCATCGGGGATAGGCGGCGCTCCGGTCCCTGATCGCATACCCAGAGGAGCCCTGACGTGCAGCCCGCCGAGCCCACTGTGCCCACCGAGTCCGCCCAGACCGATACCGCCGCCCGGTCCGCTGCTCCCGCCGCCGTGATCGTGCTCGCGGCCGGCGCCGGAACCCGCATGAAGTCCCGCACCCCCAAGGTGCTCCATGAGATCGGCGGACGCTCCCTGCTGGTGCATGCGCTGGATGCCGCCGCCGGTACTGCGCCGGGGCAGCTCGTGGTGGTGCTGCGCCATGAGCGCGATCGGGTGGCCGCGCACCTGGCCGAGCATGCCGGGGATGTGGTGATCGCCGATCAGGACGAGATCCCCGGCACCGGCCGCGCCGTCCAGTGCGGCCTGGAGCAGGTCACCGCGACGGAGGGCACAGTGCTGGTGACCTACGGCGATGTGCCGCTGCTGGAGGCCGCGGCACTGCGTGAGCTGGTCGCCGCTCACGAGTCCGCGGGTGCGGCTGTCACGGTGCTGACCGCGCGGGTGCCGGACCCCACAGGCTATGGCCGCATCCTGCGCAGCGCCGACGGCAGCGAGGTGCTCGGCATCGTCGAGCACAAGGACGCCACCGACGAGCAGCGCGCGATCGACGAGATCAACTCCGGGATCTACGCCTTCGATCTCGCGGTGCTGCGCGATGCCCTCTCCCGCATCGGCACCGACAATGCGCAGGGCGAGATGTACCTCACCGATGTGCTGGCGATCGCCCGCGAGGACGGGCGCAGCGTCCGCGCCGTGGTCACGGCGGATCTGATGATGGTCGAGGGCGTCAATGACCGGGTGCAGCTCGCGCAGCTGGGCGCGGAGATGAACCGTCGGATCCTCACCCGTCACATGCGCTCCGGCGTGACGATCGTCGATCCCGCCACCACCTGGATCGATGCCGATGTCTCCATCGGCCAGGACGCCGTGATCCTGCCCGGTGTGCAGCTGCACGGTGCGACCGACATCGGTGAACGCGCCGTCATCGGACCCGACTGCACGCTGCGCGATACCGAGGTGGGCGAGGGTGCTGAGGTGGTGCGCTCCCACACGCTGCTGGCCGTGATCGGCGCCGGGGCGAGCGTCGGCCCCTTCTCCTACCTGCGGCCGGGCACGGACCTGGGGGAGCAGGGAAAGATCGGCGGATTCGTCGAGACGAAGAACGCCCGGATCGACACCGGCGCGAAGGTGCCGCACCTGAGCTACGTCGGGGATGCGGAGATCGGCGAGGGCACGAATCTGGGGGCTGGCACCATCACCGCGAACTACGACGGAGTGAGCAAGCACCGCACCACCATCGGCCGTCACGTCCGCGTGGGGTCCGACAATGTGCTGGTCGCCCCGGTCACCATTGGCGACGGGGCCGCGACCGGCGCGGGCACGGTGGTGCGCAAGGATGTGGCGCCCGGCGCACTGGGAGTGAACGCTGTGTCGCAGCGGAACGTGGAAGGATGGACCCTGCGACGCCGCGCGGGGACAGCGGCCGAGTCTGCCGCCCGGGAGGCTCTGGACCGGTCCGATGCCACCGCCGACGCCTCACCCGCCCCCACCGCCGGCCAGGAGAAGCAGGAGAACGAGCAGCGATGAGCGGAATCGTCACCACCGGGGAGAAGCGACTGGTCCTGGTCTCTGGGAGGGCGCACCCCGTGCTCGCCCAGGAGGTCGCCGCTGAGCTCGGTGTCGAGGTCCTGCCGATGGACGCCTGGGACTTCGCCAACGGCGAGATCTATGTGCGCTACGGCGAGTCCGTGCGCGGCACCGACGTGTTCGTCCTGCAGTCCCACCCCGCGCCCATCAACACGTGGGTGATGGAGCACCTGATCATGATCGACGCGCTCAAGCGGGCCTCCGCCAAGCGCATCACCGCGATCGCCCCGAGCTTCCCGTACGCCCGGCAGGACAAGAAGCATCGCGGCCGCGAGCCGATCTCCGCCCGCCTGGTCGCGGACCTCTACCAGACCGCCGGGGCGGACCGCATGATCTCTGTGGACCTGCATGCCCCGCAGGTGCAGGGTTATTTCGACGGCCCGGTGGATCACCTCATGGCTCTGCCGATCCTGGCCGAGTACGTCTCGGATAAGTACGGCGATGAGGACATCGCGGTGGTCTCCCCGGACGCTGGGCGCATCCGCGTGGCGGAGCAGTGGGCGAAGCGCCTGGGCGGGGTGAACCTCGCTTTCATCCATAAGTCTCGTGATCCGCGCCAGCCCAACAAGGCGGTGGCCAAGCGGGTGATCGGCGACGTGGCGGGCAAGACGTGTGTGCTGGTGGACGACATGATCGACACGGCCGGCACGATCGTGCAGGCCGCCGATGCACTGAAAGCCAACGGCGCGTCCTCGGTGGTGATCGCCACGACGCATCCGATCCTCTCGGATCCGGCGACGGAGCGGCTGAAGGGCTCGGATGTGCGCGAGGTGGTGTGCACCAACACGCTGCCGGTGCCGACCCATAAGCAGTTCGACCGCCTCACGCAGCTGTCGATCGCCCCGCTGCTGGCCCGCGCCATCCGCGCGGTGTTCGACGACGGCTCGGTGACCAGCCTGTTCGACGGCGAGGTCTGAGCCGCCGCTCCCCGGCGGTGACCAACATCCCATACCTTCGGGCCCTCGGCGCATAGGCACTGGGGGGCCGGAGCCGTTAAGGTGTGCGGGTACTTCGGCGAGGGAGGACTGTGTTCCTCCGTGATCGACGCGGTGCGGTGGCACGGGCCTGGCCCGCGGCGCCGACGTGTCTCACAGCGCCGTGAGAGCAGTCCGCAGCACCACCGCAACGAAGGAGCATCCCATGCCTGAGACCCTGAACGTCGAGCTGCGCGAGGAGTTCGGCAAGGGCGCCGCCCGCCGGATCCGCGCCGAGCACAAGGTTCCCGCCGTCCTCTACGGCCACGGCCAGGAGCCCATCCACCTGATCCTGCCCGGGCATGAGACGGCGCTGGCCGCCCGTAACCCCAACGCCCTGCTCGAGCTGTCCCTGCCCGGCGATGAGTCCAAGCTCGCGCTGATCAAGGACATCCAGCGCCACCCCCTCAAGCGCACCCTCTCCCACCTGGACCTCATCGTGGTCCGCCGCGGCGAGAAGGTCGAGGTGGACATCCCCGTGATCATCACCGGTGAGGTCACCGCCCCGGCTGCCGCGTTCGTCGAGGAGCAGACCCTGACCCTGTCCGTGGACGCCCTGAAGGTGCCCGAGCAGGTCGAGATCGACGTCGAGGGCCAGGAGGAGGGCTACCAGCTCTTCGCCGGTGACGTCACCCTGCCCGAGGGTGCCGAGCTGGTCACCGACGCGGAGCTGCTGGTCGTCTCCATCTCCGTCCCGAAGGTCGAGGAGGAGCCGACCGACGAGGACGGCGAGGACGTGGAGGCCGCTGAGGGTGAGGCCGCTGAGGGTGAGGAGTCCTCCGAGGAGGAGTGACCGCCCGCGGTCCGGACCGGGCGGGGAATCGACCGCGTCCGCACCGTTGCTCACATCCAGGTGCCGGGGCGTCGCGCGACAGCGCGGCGCCCCGGTAGTTTCGATCCGGCAGTTCGTATCTCACCCCCAGGAGCAGTGCCATGAGCCTCAGCGACCGTCCCGATGGGCCCTGCCTGGTCGTGGGTCTCGGCAACCCGGGGCCGCGCTATGCCGCGACGCGTCACAACGTGGGGCAGATGGTGCTGGACCACATCGCCGAGGCCGCCGGGGGACGCTTCGCGGCTGCGCGCCGCGCCCCGGCCGTCGTTCTCGAGGGGCGCCTGGGAATCCCCGGCGCGGATCAGCGGGTCATCCTCGCGAAATCGACCGGCTTTATGAACACCTCCGGCGGCCCCGTGAAGGCGCTCGCCGACTATTACGCGATCCCCGCCGAGCGCGTGATCATCGTGCATGACGAGGTGGACATCCCTTTCGACACGCTGCGTCTGAAGCGCGGCGGCGGCGAGGGCGGCCACAACGGGCTGCGCGACATCACCAAGGCGCTGGGCACCAAGGACTACCTGCGTGTGCGCGTGGGCGTGGGCCGCCCGCCCGGGCGCGCCGACACCGCCGATTTCGTCCTGTCCCCCTTCAGCTCCACCGAGCGCAAGGACCTTCCCCTGCTGCTGTCCGATGCGGCCGATGCCGTCGAGGCTCTCGTCCTCGAGGGGCTCTCCGCCGCCCAGCAGCGCTTCCACAGCCGAGAGGCACGATGAGCACCGACCCCACCACGACGTCCCCCGCACCGCTCGCACCCCTGCTTCAGCAGGTTGCTGCCGGTCACGCCCTCACCCGGGCCCGCGAGCTGCTGGGCGCACAGGACGGCAGTGAGGAGGCCCGCGGCGCCGACGTGCTCGCCCCGACGGGCCTGGTCCCCTTCCTCATCGCGGATCTGGCCCGCAGCGCGACCGCCGCGCAGCCGCTCGTGGTCATCACCCCCACTACGCGCGCCGGTGAGGACCTGCGCGCAGCGCTCGCCGCACTGATCGGCACCGCGCAGGTCGCGGAGCTGCCGGCCTGGGAGACCCTCCCGCATGAGCGGCTCTCCCCGCGGGCCGACACGGTGGCTCGCCGGCTGCAGACCCTGCGGCGCATCGCCCATCCCGCCCCCGGCGATGAGGTGCGGGTGCTGCTGATGCCCGTGCGCTCTCTCCTGCAGCCGATCGCCGCGGGCCTGGGTGATCTGCGGCCGGTGCGGGCTCGGACCGGTGACACCTACCCGCTCGATGATCTGGCCGCCGATCTGGTCGATGCCGCCTATGTGCGCGTGGACATGGTCGAGAAGCGCGGGGAGTTCGCAGTGCGCGGCGGCATCCTCGATGTATTCCCGCCGACGGAGCCGCATCCGGTGCGCGTG
Source organism: Brachybacterium sp. UMB0905 (assembly GCF_002871795.1). Taxonomy (GTDB): domain Bacteria; phylum Actinomycetota; class Actinomycetes; order Actinomycetales; family Dermabacteraceae; genus Brachybacterium. The sequence continues at coordinate 22,120 of NZ_PNHL01000019.1, forward strand.
GACCTCTTCGGTGATGAGATCGACGAGATCCGCTACTTCTCCGTGGCCGATCAGCGCTCCCTGGATGTTGTCGAGCAGGGACTGGACGCCCCGCCCTGCCGCGAGATCCTCCTGACCCCGCAGGTGCGCGAGCGCGCCCGGGCTCGCGCCGAGGAACTGCCCGGGGTGCGCGAGATGCTGCTGCGCATCGCCGACGGCATCGCCGTGGACGGAATGGAATCCCTCAGCCCCGTGCTCGTGGAGTCGATGCAGCAGGTCACCGATGCCCTTCCGCCGGGTGCCCGGTTCCTCCTGCTGGATCCCGAGAAGAGCCGGGCCCGCGCCGATGAGCTCGTGGCGACGACCGATGAGTTCCTCGCCGCCGCCTGGTCCAGCGCTGCTGCGGGTGGTGGGCTGCCGATCGATGTGGGGGCCGCGAGCTTCATCCCCCTGGAGCAGGCGCGTGAACACGCCCTGGCCACCTCCCGCTCCTGGTCCACCGTGGCCGCGATCGGCCTGGATGCGGATCTGGACCTCACCCGCCACGCCGCCACCCACCCGGGCTATTCCGGCAAGCCGCAGGACGCCGCGAAGGACCTCGAGCGCCGCCGGGCCGAGGGCTGGAGCGTCGTGGCCACCATGGTGGGCCCCGGCGGTGCCCGCCATGCCGCTGACAATCTGCGCGGCGAGGGCCTGCCGGCCGTGTTCGCCCCCGCCCTGGAGGGGCCTATCGTCCCGGGCGAGGCTGTCGTCACCGTCGGCCCCTTCCCCGAAGGACTCGTGCTGGAGGACCAGCGGCTGATCCTCGCCAGCGAACGGGACCTCACCGGCAAGTCCGGGGCGCGCCGCGGCGAGGAGCGCAAGATGCCCTCGCGGCGTCGCAATGTCGTGGACCCCCTGCAGCTGCGTCCCGGGGACTTCGTCGTCCACGCCCACCACGGCGTGGGCCGCTTCGTGGAGATGACCAGCCGCACCGTCGGCGCCGGCGCGAAGCGCACTACCCGCGAATACCTGGTCATCGAGTACGCCGCCTCGAAGAAGGGCCAGCCGGGGGACCGGCTGTATGTGCCCTCCGACCAGCTGGACCAGGTCACCAAGTACGTCGGCGGCGAGGAGCCCAGCGTCAACCGGATGGGCGGCGCCGACTGGGCCAAGACCAAATCCCGCGCCCGCAAGGCGATCCGCGAGATCGCCGATGAGCTGGTGCGCCTGTACTCCGCCCGGCAGTCCGCCCCCGGTCACGCCTTCGGCCCTGACACCCCGTGGCAGCGGGAGCTTGAGGATGCCTTCGAGTTCGTCGAGACGCCCGATCAGCTCTCGACGATCGACGACGTCAAGGCCGATATGGAAAAGCCCGTCCCGATGGACCGGCTGATCCTCGGGGACGTCGGCTACGGCAAGACGGAGATCGCCGTGCGCGCCGCCTTCAAAGCCGTGCAGGACGGCAAGCAGGTCGCCGTCCTCGCCCCCACCACGCTGCTGGCCCAGCAGCACCTGGAGACCTTCACCGAGCGCTACGCCGGTTTCCCCGTCACCGTGCGCGGGCTCTCCCGCTTCCAGACGGCAGCGGAGTCCGAGCAGATCATCGACGGCCTGCGCGAGGGCACCGTGGATGTGGTGATCGGCACCCACCGGCTGCTGACCGGCACCGTGCGCTTCAAGGAGCTGGGGCTGCTGATCATCGACGAGGAGCAGCGCTTCGGCGTCGAGCACAAGGAGACCCTCAAGGCGCTGCGCACGAACGTGGATGTGCTCTCGATGTCCGCCACCCCCATCCCGCGCACCCTCGAGATGGCGGTCACCGGCATCCGGGAGATGTCGATCCTCGCCACCCCGCCGGAGGAGCGCCATCCGGTGCTCACCTACGTCGGGGCGCAGGACGATAAGCAGGTCACCGCCGCGATCCGCCGTGAGCTGCTGCGCGAGGGCCAGGTGTTCTACATCCACAACCGGGTGGAGGACATCGACCGGGTGGCCGCGCACCTGCGTGAGCTGGTGCCCGATGCGCGCATCGCCGTCGCCCACGGGAAGATGAACGAGGCCCAGCTCGAGCGGGTCATCGTCGACTTCTGGGAACGGGACTTCGACGTCCTGGTGTGCACCACGATCGTGGAGACCGGGCTGGACATCGCCAACGCGAACACCCTCATCGTGGAGAACGCCGATAAGTTCGGGCTGTCCCAGCTGCACCAGCTGCGCGGCCGCGTGGGCCGTTCGAGCGAACGCGCCTACGCCTACTTCCTGTACGACGGGTCCAAGCCCCTCACCGAGACCGCGCACGACCGCCTGACCACGCTTGCCACCAACACAGACCTGGGGGCCGGCATGCAGGTGGCGATGAAGGACCTCGAGATCCGCGGGGCCGGGAACCTGCTGGGCGGTGAGCAATCCGGGCACATCGCCGGGGTGGGCTTCGACCTGTACGTGCGCATGGTGGGGGAGGCCGTTGCGGCCTTCCGCGGCGACGCACCCGCCCCGGAGAAGGAGATCCGGGTGGAGCTGCCGCTGGATGCCCACATCCCGCACGACTACATCGGCTCCGAGCGCCTGCGCCTGGAGGCCTACTCCAAGCTCTCGGCGGTGCGTGAGATCGGGGAGATTGAGCAGATCCGCGCCGAGCTCACCGACCGCTACGGCGAGATCCCTGCCCCCGTGGAGGTGCTGCTGGATGTGGCGCGCTTCAGGATCGACGCCCGCGCCGCCGGTGTGGATGAGGTCCAGGCGCAGGGCAAGATGATCCGCTTCGCGCACCTGGAGCCCGCGGACTCGGTGGCGATGCGGATGAAGCGCCTGCACCCCGGCACCGTCATCAAACCGGCGCTGCGCCAGGTGCTGGTGCCCCGGCCGATGACCGCCCGCTTCGGCGGCACCGAGTTGCGCGACCACGCCCTGCTGGACTGGGCCCGCGGCATCCTGCGCACCCTGGTCCCCGCGGCCGCCGAGCAGATCACGGCGCCGCGGGAGACGGAGAGCCCGCCGCGCGGCGCATAGAACGGAGAGCCCTCCGCGGGGCGCATAGAGTCAAGGCGTGGATGAGATGAACGCTCCCCGCCCCGACCACGGCACCGCGCCCGACGCCGGCACCGCGCCCGAGACCGGCACCGCGCCCGAGCCTGCGCCGCGCGGCGCCCAGCTGCTGCGTGCCGTGGAGGTGATGGATGCGCTCGCCGGGGAGCACGGGGATGCCTGGACCCATCGGCAGACTCACCTCTCGCTTGCGCGGTACCTGCTCGAGGAGACCCACGAAGTGCTCGAGGTGATCGAGGACCCCGCCTCTCACGGCCCGCGTGCCCTGCCCGATGAACTCGGAGATCTGCTGTTCCAGATCCTCTTCCATGCCCGGGTGGGTCAGGATGAGGACCCGGCCTGGGATGTGGATGACGTCGCGCGGGCCTTCGTCGCCAAGATGGAACGGCGCAACCCCCATGTGTTCGGGGAGCACACCGAGCAGGCGCTCGAGAACCGCGAGGACGTTGAGCAGATCATCGCCCAATGGCACGCGGTCAAAGCCGCGGAGAAGCCCGTCGGCGCAGCAGCGGAGGGTGGCGCTGCCTGGTTCGCGGGCATCCCCGCGCAGCTGCCCGCCCTGCAGACCGCCGCGAAGACCGTGCACCGCTCCCGCAGCGCCGACGGGCTGACCGAGCTGCTCGCTGCCGCCGATGCCGTCGCCGAGCAGACCGCGGCTCAAGAACCCGATGCCGGGGCGGACATCGCCCGAGCCCTGCTGGACCTCGTGGTCGCCGCCGAGGCCCGCGATGTGGATCCCGAAGCCGCGCTGCGCACCCTGCTGCGCCGCACCCGCTCCCGGCTCGCCGCGCACCCCGGGACCGACGCAGCCGATCCGCGCAGCCGCACCCCCTAGACTGGCGGGTGGACGGTCAGCGCCGACCGGCCGTGACGGAACTTCACACCGAAGGAAGGAACAGCCCATGGCAGCTTCGATCGATGCCGTTCACGCCCGCGAGATTCTCGATTCCCGCGGCAACCCCACCGTCGAGGTCGAGATCCTGCTCGATGACGGGATCTTCGCCCGCGCCGCCGTGCCCTCGGGTGCGTCCACCGGCCAGTTCGAGGCCGTCGAGCGCCGTGACGGTGACAAGGAGCGCTACCTCGGCAAGGGCGTGCTGGATGCCGTCTCCGCCGTGATCGCCGACATCCAGCCGAAGATCCTCGGCATGGACGTCCAGGAGCAGCGCGCCATCGACCAGCTGATGATCGAGCTCGACGGCACCAAGAACAAGGGCTCCCTGGGCGCCAACGCCATCCTCGGTGTGTCCCTCGCCGTGGCCCGCGCCGCCGCGGACTCCGCGGGCGTGCCGCTGTACCAGTACGTCGGCGGCCCCAACGCGCACATCCTGCCCGTGCCGATGATGAACATCCTCAACGGCGGCTCCCACGCGGACTCCAACGTGGACATCCAGGAGTTCATGATCGCCCCCATCGGCGTGGACACCTTCGCCGAGGCCACCCGCATGGGCGCCGAGGTGTACCACGCCCTGAAGGCCGTGCTGAAGGACCGGGGCCTGGCCACCGGCCTGGGCGATGAGGGTGGGTTCGCCCCGAACCTCGAGTCCAACCGCGAGGCGCTGGACCTCATCGTCGAGGCGATCCGCAAGGCCGGCTTCGAGCCCGGCAAGGACGTGGCCCTCGCCCTGGACGTCGCCGCCTCCGAGTTCTACGAGGACGGCGCCTACACCTTCGAGGGCGAGAAGAAGACCGCCGCCGAGATGGTCGAGTACTACGCCGGCCTGGTCGCCGACTACCCGCTGGTGTCCATCGAGGATCCGCTGGACGAGGAGGACTGGGAGGGCTGGAAGACCATGCAGGCGCAGCTGGGCGAGAAGGTCCAGCTGGTCGGCGATGACCTCTTCGTCACCAACCCCGAGCGCCTGGGCCGCGGCATCGCCGAGAAGGCCGCCAACGCCCTGCTGGTGAAGGTCAACCAGATCGGCTCGCTGTCCGAGACGCTGGACGCCGTGGACCTCGCGCACCGCAACGGTTTCCGCTCGATGATGTCCCACCGCTCCGGCGAGACCGAGGACACCACCATCGCGGACCTCGCGGTCGCCACCAACTGCGGCCAGATCAAGTCCGGTGCCCCCGCCCGCGGCGAGCGCGTGGCGAAGTACAACCAGCTGATCCGCATCGAGGAGGAGCTGGGCGACGCCGCGGTCTACGCGGGCGCCTCCGCCTTCCCGCGTTTCGCACTCTGATGCGCCCAGCGGGAGGTCGTATCCTTCCCGCATGAGCAGCAGACGACCGGGCGCCCCGCGACCTGCGAGGCGCCCGGTCGGTGCGTCCGGGCAGCGGCGCTTCGCCCCCCGCACCGGCAGCACCCCCAGCGGCACCTCGCGCGCGGGCAGCACCTCCCGCAGCGGCTCGACGCGCAGCGGCGCACGGTCGCGCCCCTCCACGAGCGCCCGGCGGCGCGGACCTGCCGCGGCCGCGCGACCGGCCCGCACCAGTCCCCGCGGCCCCGAGCAGGAGGCGCCGGGGATCACCATCACACGGCGCACCCTGGCGCTCGTCGCCCTTGTGGTCGTGGCGCTCGCGGCACTGGTCCCCACGGTCAACTCCTATGTCACCCAGCGCCAGCAGCTGTCCGAGCTGGAGGCCGAGGTGGCGGCCAAGGAGCAGGAGGTCGAGGATCTGCGCGCCCAGGTGGCGCGATGGGAGGATCCCGCCTACGTCGCGGCCCGCGCCCGGGAGCGTCTGCTGTTCGCCATGCCGGGCGAGACCCAGTACCGGCTGACCGACACCTCGGGCCGGGACGTCCCGCTGACCGCCGCCCAGCAGGCCGAGGAACAGCGCGCTGATGCGGAATGGTTCACCCTGCTGTGGGAGAGCGTCGAGGGATCCAGCCGCCTGACCCCACAGGACATCCCCGACGAGCCCGAATCAACCGACGAGGAGGAGCGATGAGCAGCCCCGCCCAGCCGTGCGAGCCCCTGCCTCAGGAGAGCCCGGCCAGCAGCGAGGACCTCGCCGTAATGCGCGAGCAGCTGGGACGTGACATGCGCGGCGTGGTCTCGATCGCCGCCCGCTGCGGCTGCGGTCGCCCCGCCGTGGTGCGCACGGCGCCGCGGCTCGAGGACGGCACCCCGTTCCCCACCTCCTTCTACCTGACCCTGCCCTGGCTCACCCTCGAGCTCTCCCGCCTCGAGGCCACCGGGATGATGGCCGAGCTCAGCGAGCGCGTGGCCACCGACGAGCAGCTGGGGGAGCGCTACCGCCGCGCCCATGAGCGGTACCTCGCCCGCCGCGCCGAGATCGGCGAGGCCGAGGAGGTCGCCGAGGTCAGCGCCGGGGGAATGCCCACGCGGGTGAAATGCCTGCATGCCCTGGCCGCGCAGTCTCTCGCCGAGGGGCCTGGGGTGAACCCCATCGGCGATGAGGTCCTCGAGCTCATCACCGGCGGTGAGCTCGGCTGCCGCTGTGAGGCCTCGCCCTCTGAGCAGGCACAGGCCGCCCTGCAGCCCGAGGACGCCTCGGAGTCCGCCCGATGAGCAGCGCCCCCGTCGCCGCGATCGACTGCGGCACCAACTCCATTCGCCTGCTGATCGCGCGGCGGGATGACCCCACCGCCGCCCCCGTGGACCTCGAGCGCCACCTGGAGATGGTGCGCCTGGGACTCGGAGTGGATCGCACCGGATGTTTCGACCCCGTCGCGGTCGAGCGCACCCTGGATGCGGCCCGCCGCTACGCGCGCCTGATCGAGCACCACGGCGTGGAGGTTGAGGACATCCGCTTCGCCGCCACCTCCGCCACGCGTGATGCTGCCAACCGCGAGGTGTTCATCGAGGGCATCGAGCAGATCCTCGGAGTGCGCCCCGAAGTGATCTCCGGTCCCGAAGAGGCGGAGCTGTCCTTCCGCGGGGCAGTCTCCACCCTCGAGGGACTGCCCGCGGGGCCGCGCCTGGTGGTGGACATCGGCGGCGGCTCCACCGAGCTCGTGCTCGGCGAGCAGACCCCCAGCCATGCGATCAGCCTGGACATCGGCTCGGTGCGCCTGACCGAGCGTCATCTCGCCGACGACCCGCCGAGCCTGCAGCAGATCACCGCGGCGCAGGCGGACATTGCGCAGGCCCTGGACCGCGCGGAGCAGGACATCCCGTTCGAGCGCACCGTCGCCCTGGTGGGCGTGGCCGGAACCGTCACCACCGTCACCGCCGTCGCGCTCGGTCTGGAGGAGTACCAGCCGGACATCACGCACGGCGCGGAGATCACGACCGCGCAGATGCGCGAGCAGTGCGATCGCCTGCTGGGCGCCACCCGCGCGGAACGCTCGCGCCACCGCCTGATCCACCCCGGGCGCATCGACGTCATCGGCGCCGGCGCGCTGATCTGGTCGCAGGTGATCGACCGCGTGGCCGCCGCGACATCGATCACCACGGTCCGCACGAGCGAGCACGACATCCTCGACGGCATCGCCCTGGACCTGCTGGAGCGGCGCGGCTGAGCGTCGGCCCCAGCTCTCACCCGGATCCCGCCACCTGGAGGGTTTTTGGATCCGACCGGCAGACGGCCATACTCTTGCCCTATGACCAACAACTTCGGCGGCAAGCCCCACGTCCTCATCCTCGGAGGCGGTTCCGTCGGTCTGACGACCGCGTCCGAGCTGCGTAAGACCCTCGGTGCGGAGGTGGCGATCACGGTCGTCGACCCGCGCCCTTACATGACCTACCAGCCGTTCCTGCCCGAGGTCGGCGCTGGCAGCATCCACCCGCGCGACGTCCTCGCGCCGCTGCGCAAGATTCTCACCGGCACCAAGGTCGTCACCGGCTCCGTCACCCGCATCTCCACCCAGGACTCCACCGTGGTGGTCACCGCGGAGGATGACGAGCAGCTCGAGATCACCTACGACTACCTCGTGGTGGCCATGGGCGCGGTGCCGCGCCTGCTGCCCATCCCGGGCCTGGCGGAGAACGCCATCGGCTTCAAGCAGATCGAGGAGGCGACCGCGGTGCGCGACCGCATCCTCGCCAACCTCGCCGAGGCTGCGACCACCCGCGACCCCAAGGCTCGCAAGCGCCTGCTCACCTTCACCTTCATCGGCGGTGGCTTCGCCGGCGGCGAGGCTGTGGCGGAGGCCGAGGACATGGTCCGTGACGCGCTGCGTTACTACCCGGACCTGCACGCTTCCGATATCCGTTTCGTGCTCGTCGACGGTGCTCCGTTCATCTTCCCCGAGCTCAGCGAGGAGCAGCGCGCCTACGTGCTGGCCCAGCTGCGCGAGCGCGGCATCGAAGTCAAGCTCGAGACCTTCCTCAACTCCGCTGAGGACGGCGTGATCAAGACCAGCGACGGCGACGAGTTCGAGTCCGATCTGCTGGTGTGGAACGCGGGCGTCAAGCCCCACCCGGTGCTCTCGGATCCGGACTCCTCGGACCTGCCGGTCGTCACCGAGCGCGGCCCCCTCATGGGTAAGGTGCAGGCCCTCGCGGATCTGCGCGTCAACGGAGCCGAGGGTCCCCTGGACGACGTCTTCACCGCCGGCGACTGCGCCGCGGTGCCGGATCTCGCCTCCGGCGAGGGCAAGTTCTGCCCGCCCAACGCCCAGCATGCGGTGCGTCAGGCCAAGCGTCTGGCGGACAACATCGCCCGCTCCGTGCAGGGCCGCCCGCTGGTGGACTACTACCACAAGAACCTCGGCGTCATGGCGACGCTGGGCATGTACAAGGGCGTGGCTCTGGTGTCGCTGGGCGACAAGAAGATCGATGTGCGCGGCCTGCCGGCCTGGGCCATGGCCCGCGCGTACCACGTCTACGCGATGCCCACCCTGGGGCGGAAGGCCTCGGTTATCGCCGGCTGGGCCACCAACCTCATCTCCCGCCGCGACATCATCGGCATCCCGGAGGTGGAGACCCCGCGAGCGGCCTTCGAGTACGCCGCGAACACCGGGAAGAAGAAGTGATCCGGGGCTGAGCCTCGCGGGTGCGGTTCGCCGCGCCGGGAACTGACGGGGCGCCGTCGCGCAGCGAGCGCGGCGGCGCCCCGTCGTCGGTCCCGGTGCTGTGGATCGTGCGCGACGTCGGTGCTCGCGGGACCAGCGACGCGGGCGGTGCGTCGTCGGCAAGTATGCTCGGTGACGTCACCGAACGAGCATGATTGAGCACCGTGGGGCCGATGGGTCGGCGCGGTGCCCGGATGGGAGCAGCCCGATGCAGATCCATATCGTCCCCGACGCCGATGCCGGCGCCCGCGTGGTCGCCGACCTCTTCGAACGCGCTGTGCGCGACGCCGGTGACCAGGGCGCCACCCTGGGCCTGGCGACCGGCTCCTCCCCGGTCCCGACCTATGCCGAGCTGATCCGTCGGCACCGCGAGGAGGGCCTCAGCTTCGCCCGCAGCCGCGCCTACCTGCTCGATGAATACATTGGCCTGCCCGCCGATCACGAGCAGAGCTACCACCGCTTCATCCGCGAGAACTTCGTGGACCACATCGACCTGGATTCCGCACAGGTGCATTCCCCCGACGGCGCTGCGGCTGATCCGGCGGCCGAAGCGGTGCGCTACGACCAGGCCATCCAGCAGGCTGGGGGAGTGGACCTGCAGATCCTCGGCATCGGCTCCAACGGGCACATCGGCTTCAATGAGCCCGGCAGCTCCCTGGTCTCCCGCACCCGGGTGGTGGGGCTGACCCCACAGACCATCTCCGACAACTCCCGCTACTTCACCTCCGCCGATGAGGTTCCTGTGCGCGCCATCAGCCAGGGCGTGGGCACCATCCTCGAATCCCGCCGCATCGTGCTGACCGCAAGCGGTGAGCACAAGGCAGAGGCCATCGCCCAGATGGTCGAGGGGGCGGTGAGCGCCCGCTGGCCCGCGACCATGCTGCAGATGCACCCCGATGTGGTCGTCGTCATCGACGAAGCCGCCGCCTCCCGCCTGGAGCTCGCCGACTACTACCGCCACCTGCACACTCTCGAGACAGAGCAGTCCTCCACCGCTGCTCGCTGACCGGGCGCGGAGGAGGGGCGCGGCGGATCGTCGATACGATTCGGCCATGCAGCAGTCAGACCCCTCCTCCTCCCCGTCGGCCGCCCGGACGGCCGAACCCTCCGCGCTGGACCGCTACTTCCTGATCACCGAGCGGGGCTCCACCCTGGCCCGTGAGATCCGCGGCGGCCTGGTCACGTTCTTCTCGATGTGCTACATCGTGGTGCTGAACCCGCTGATCATCGGCACCGTCCCGGATTCCACCGGCCAATACCTGGGCGGCGGCGCCGAGCCGAACCTGCCCGCCGTCGCCGCCGGCACCGCGCTGATCGCCGGAGTTCTGAGCATCCTGATGGGCGCCTGGGCGAAGTTCCCGCTGGCGCTCGCGGCGGGCCTGGGCCTGAACGCCTACCTCGCCTATTCCGTGGTCCCGTTGCCGGGCATGACCTGGGGCGGGGCGATGGGCCTGGTGGTGCTCGAGGGTGTGGTGATCCTCCTGCTGGTCCTCTCCGGCTTCCGCAAGGCCGTGTTCGATGCCGTCCCGCCGTTCCTGAAGACCGCAATCGGCGTGGGCATCGGGCTGTTCATCGCGTTTTTGGGCCTGTACAACGCTCGCTTCGTCACCGCCGCCGGGGCCACCCCCGTGCAGCTGGGCAATGACGGATCCCTCACCGGCTGGCCCACCTTCGTGTTCGTCACCGGTCTGCTGCTGATGCTCGTGCTGTGGGTGCGCAAGGTGCCCGGCGCCATCCTCATCTCCATCGTCACCGCCACCGTCCTGGCGATCCTCATCGAGCGGTTCATGGGGCTCGGCGCCCATGCCCCCGCCACGCCCGATGACCCGGGGAACCCCGGCGGCTGGGCCATGAACGTGCCCACCGTCAGCGAATTCCCCATCCAGATCCCCGATTTCGCGACCCTGTTCACCGTCGACCCGTGGGGAGGTATCACCGCGGCCGGGGTGATCGGCGCGAGCGTCATCGTCTTTTCCCTGCTGCTGGCGGACTTCTTCGACACCATGGGCACGATGGTCGGCGTCGCCTCCGGCGGTGGGCTGATCACGGCCGACGGGGATATCCCGCACTCCCAGCGCATCCTCATCGTCGACTCCGTCGCGGCGATCGGTGGCGGCGTCGGCGGCGTCTCCTCCAACACGAGCTTCGTCGAATCCGCCTCAGGTGTGGCCGAAGGGGCGCGCACGGGCCTGGCAGCGATCGTCGTGGGCGTGCTGTTCCTCCTCACGACGTTCCTGTCCCCGCTGGTGGCGCTGGTGCCCTACGAAGCGGCGACCCCGGCGCTGGTGATGGTCGGCTTCCTCATGATGACCCAGATCACCGAGCTGGATTTCACCGACGTCGAGGTGGCGCTGCCCGCGTTCCTGACCATCATCCTCATGCCCTTCGCGTACTCGATCACGGTGGGCATGGGCGCCGGTTTCGTGATGTTCGTGCTGATCCGCCTGGTGCGCGGCAAGGCGCGGGAGTTCCACTGGCTGATGTACCTCATCGCCGTGCTGTTCGTGGCGTACTTCCTGCGCGGGGCGATCGAGGGACTGCTGACGTGACCGACGGCGGCGCGAAGCACAGCGGGGCCCGGAGCCCAGAGCTGCAGAGCGAGGTATCTCGGGCTGCGGAGCCTGGAGCCACGGAACGGGGCGCTGAGGGACGTGGCGCCGCGGAACCTGCTGCCGAAGATCGCGGCGCCGAGGATCAGCTTGCGATCCAGCTGGCCGCGGACCTGCAGCGCCTGCTGTTGGTGTCCTCGCGGATCCTGCGCACCCGCACCGCCTCACAGGACATCTCCGCCTCGCAGTTCTCGGTGCTCGCCTACCTCCACCGCAGCGGCGGCTCCACCCCCGGAGCGATCGCCGCCTTCGAACGCGTCAGCCCACCGGTGATCACCCGCATGCTGGTGCGGCTCGAGCAGATGGATCTGCTGGTGCGCCGCCCCCACCCCGAGGATGGCCGACAGGTGTGGGTGACCCTCACCGACCACGGAGTGCAGGCCGTGCTGGCCGGACGCGAGGAGCGCAACGCCTGGCTGCGCGAACGCATCGCCGCGGCGAGCCCGGCCGAGCGGGAGAACATCGAGGCCGCGAGCGCGGTGCTGACCCGCACCCTGCTCGAGCGGCGCGACGAGCAGCAGCTCAGGCCGTCGCGTCGAGCACGTGATCGAGCACCGCGATGAGCGCGCGCACATCCTCCTCAGGCACCGCGGGGAAGGTTGCGATCCGCAGCTGATTGCGGCCGAGCTTGCGGTACGGCTCCACGTCCACCACGCCGTGCGCCCGCAGCACCGCGGTGATCGCGGTGGCATCGATCTGCTCATCGACATCCAGGGTGGTCACCACCTGGGAGCGCGCCGCAGGATCGGCCACGAACGGGGTGATTTCCTCCCGGCGCCCCGCCCACTCCTGCAGCAGCGAACTGGTGGTGCGGGTTCGCTCATCGGCCCAGGCCAGGCCGCCCTGGTCCAGGATCCACTGGATCTGCTCGGCCATCAGTACGAGCGTGGCGACCGCCGGGGTGTTCAGCGTCTGATCCTTGCGGGAGTTCGTGATCGCCGCAGTGAGGGAGAGGAACTCGGGGATCCACCGGTCCTGCGCGGCATCCAGGCGCTCGGCCCGCTCAAGCGCCGCGGGGGAGAGGATCGCGATCCACAGCCCGCCGTCGGAGGCGAAGGCCTTCTGCGGCGCGAAGTAGTAGGCATCCGTCTGCGTGATGTCCACCTTCGCGGCGCCGGCGACGGAGGTGGCATCCACCAGCACCAGCTGGTCATCACGTGCCCCCGCGGGGCGCTGCACGGGAAGCATCACCCCGGTGGACGTCTCATTGTGTGGCCAGGCGAAGGAATCGACCTCCGTGCTCGCCTCCGGGGCGGGCCGCGTGCCGGGCTCACTGCGCAGCACCATGGGGTCCGCCAGATGTGGGGCGGCCGTGGCCTCGGCGGCGAACTTCGCGGAGAACTCCCCGCACACCAAGTGCTGGCTGCGCCGCTCGATGAGACCCAGGGCGGCTACGTCCCAAAACGCCGTCGACCCGCCGTTGCCGAGCACCACCTCGTACCCCTCGGGCAGGTCGAACAGTGCCTGAAGGCCCTCCCGGATCCGGCGCACCTGCTGCTTGACCGGCGCCTGCCGATGGCTCGTCCCCAGCACTGAGCGGCCCGCAGAGGTCAGCGCCTGCAGCTGCTCATCACGCACGCGCGAGGGACCGGATCCGAAGCGGCCGTCACGGGGCAGCAGCTCGGCGGGGATCTGCAGAGCGCGGATCGCGTCGGCGCGGGCAGTGCGGGCATCGGTCATCGTAGATTTCCTCCTGCGTCACGGCAAAGCCGCCGGATGCGGCGACAGGTTCATCATCCCAGCGTCTCGCCATCACGGCGCGGCTGGTCCACCGCCTGGCCCACCCGTGCGAGGATCGGAGCATGAGCCGTGCCCAGCTGGACAAGCAGCCCACCGATGTCGCCTCGATGTTCGACGGTGTCGCGCGGCGCTACGACCTCATGAACGACATCGCCGCTCTGGGGCAGGTGGGCATGTGGCGTGACCGCATGGTCGATGCACTCGACCTGCACGAGGGCGATGCGGTCCTCGACCTCGCAGGTGGCACCGGAACCTCCGCCACGGCGATCGCCAAGGCAGGCGCCCGGGTGGTGGCCGCGGATTTCTCGCTCGGCATGATGCGGGAGGGACGCCGACGGGGCGCCCCGGTGCCGTTCGTGGGGGCCGACGCCCAGCGCCTGCCCTTCGCCGATGACACCTTCGACGCTTCGGTGATCTCCTTCGGGCTGCGCAATGTGCAGGATCCCCGTCGGGGCCTGGCCGAGATGACGCGCGTGGTGCGCCCGGGCGGCCGAGTGGTGGTGTGCGAGTTCTCCCGGCCCACCTGGTCCGCGTTCCGCGTTCTCTATGAGCGGTACCTGCTGCGGGCCATCCCTGTCGCAGCCTCTGCCGTGACGGACGAGGCCAGCCCGTACGAGTACCTGGCCGAGTCCATCCTCGATTGGCCTGATCAGGAAGAGCTCAGCGAATGGTTCCACGACGTGGGGCTCGAGCAGGTTGAGCACCGCAACCTCTCCGGTGGGATCGTCGCCCTCCACCGCGGGCGCGTGGCCGACGCTTCCGTGCTCGAGAGCTGAGAGGCGGGCTCGTAGGCGCTACGGCCCGGGTGAGGTGACGCGGGTGCGGGGGAAGTCCCGCTGGTGTGGGCAGCGCGCTGCAGGTGTGTCCCCTAGCGTGCTGTTGTTCCCGGGGTGGCGTTGGAGCTGCTGGGCGGCGGTGAAGTGCGCAGGGCTGAGACCGGCTCGCCGAGATGTAGCGGGCATCACCCCTCTGGCCAGGGCTTCCAGCTTGACCCTCTCGCCCACCTCCCGTAATGTTCTTCCTCGTGCCCCGCTGAACCGGGGCATCGGAGCGGCTCGCAGAGTTGGTTCCGATGGGTCTGGTTCGGGGTCGGCTTCTCTAGGGCGTGAGTTGGGAAGCGGTTCGGATCACATCGGATCGATTTGACTCGCGGTGAGTGGCTGGCTTAATCTGGTGGGGTTGCCCCGGAGCGAAGAGCCTGATCGGCTCGGGTTTCCGAGTGCGCGTGTTGTTTGATATCTCAATAGCGTGTCTGTTTGTTGATGCCATATTTTGTATGGCAATTATTGATGGACAAC